>JADBXR010000020.1 GCA_020403425.1 Chitinophagaceae bacterium
CTCTGGCAATATCAGCAGCACCACAGCAACAGTTGGCAACCTGACCGTACCAGGCACCATCACTGGAGGAACCTTCAGTGGAACCCTGTCTGATGGTACTATCAATAATATTACGAGCCTTGGTAACTTGAGTGCTCTGACCGTAACGGGTAATGTGACCGCGGGATCTATCAGCACGACGAGTGCGACCATCGCTAACCTGACTGGTCTGACTGGTCTGACCGTGAATGGCGGTATCACTGCTACCACATTAGCTGGCACATTGGCCACAGCCGATCAACCTAATATTACTGGCATCGGCACCCTGAACAACCTGACCGTAACAGGTTCTGTAAACTCAGGTAACCTAAGCTCTACTACAGCTACTATTGGTAACCTGACTGTCCCTGGCACCATCACAGGAGGAACCTTTAGTGGTACCTTAAGTACAGGAACCTTAGATAATATTACCAGCCTTGGTAACTTAAGCTCACTCACTGTCACCGGTAATGTAACAGCGGGTTCTATCAGTACGACTAGTGCAACCATCGCTAGCCTGACAGGTCTGACCGGTCTGACCATGAACGGAGGCTTGACTGCGACTACCTTAGCTGGAACCCTTACTACAGCGGATCAGCCTAATATTACCGGTATTGGCACCCTGACTAACTTAAGCGTAACTGGTTCAGTGAACTCAGGTAACCTGAGTTCTACCACAGCTACTATTGGCAACCTGACCGTGCCTGGAACGATTACCGGCGGCACGTTCAGTGGTACCTTAAGCACAGGAACTTTAAATAACATTACGAGCCTTGGTAACTTAAGTGCACTGACAGCATCTGGCAATATCGCAGCCGGGTCATTGAGCAGTAACAGCGGTACGATCACCAACCTGGCAGTACCGGGTACGATCACCGGCGGTACGTTCAGTGGTACATTGTCTACCGGAACCTTGAACGGTATCAGTAGTCTGACCAATCTGGATTCCATCCATGTGAAAAACGGAATCAGCGCCAAGAACCTTACTCTCTCAAGGAACGCAGTGATCGATAGTAACTTACTTGTGAAGACCAGTATTACAACCGTAACCGGTAAATTTGACGAAATATTTGTCAACCAGACCATTACAGGTGGAACTTTCTCAGGAACATTCGTAGGTGTGTTAAGTGCTTCTGATACAGCTGCCATGCTTAATGGCGGGGCACGTGATAATTACGATGCGAATCTGGGTTATGGAAGTGATTCGAAAGGATATGCACGTTATGGTGATGTGGTGAAATACGCTGATCTGGTTACCAATGATAATCTATTGCTGATCAGTCCACTGGATCCGGATGGCGTTACACCTTCTGCCAAAGCGGGTGGTAAACTGCAATTGATCGTAGCTTCAGCCATGCAGACAGGTAGCATTACCGTATCCGGTACTGTTAATGCCGGAACATTGAGCGGTACACTTTCGGCGAGTGCCCTGAATAGTATTACAAGCCTGGCTAACCTGACCGCCATCACCGTTTCGGGAACAGTCACAGCGGGTACCTTGAATGGTTCTCTGTCGACGTCGGCGATGAACAGCATTACCAGTCTGGCCAATCTCACCAACCTTACTGCAACCGGAACAGTTAGCGCTGCCAACCTGAAAGGTACTTTGCTGACCTCTGCACAACCCAATATCACCAGTGTAGGCCAGCTGACCAGCTTAAGTGTTAGCGGTACGATACAGGGGGGCACTTATAGTGGTACATTGGCTAACGGAATCGTGGGTATTGCCAGCCTGTCTGCTACCGGTACGCCTTCTGCCACTACGTACTTAAGAGGTGATAATACATGGGCGTCTATCGCAGGTGGGGGATCGGTCACCACAGTTTCTGTGACCACCGCCAACGGTGTCAGTGGTTCAGTGGCAAATGCTTCCACTACACCAGCCATCACACTAACCCTGGGTGCCATCACACCATCTTCTGTTTCGGCCTCAGGTGCTATTACAGGTACTACCTTGGGTGGAACCATCACTACTGCGGCACAGCCAAATATCACTTCACTGGGTACATTAAGCTCTTTGAATGTGACGGGGGCGGTGACCACTGCCACTT
Source organism: Chitinophagaceae bacterium (assembly GCA_020403425.1). GTDB lineage: Bacteria > Bacteroidota > Bacteroidia > Chitinophagales > Chitinophagaceae > Sediminibacterium. Next base: position 2,070 of record JADBXR010000020.1, read on the forward strand.
TGAGTGCCACTACCATCAATGGCACTATCGGAACTGCGGCGCAACCGAATATCACATCTCTGGGTACACTCAGTACCTTGAATGTATCAGGCACGGTTAGTGCAGCCACGTTGAGTGCAACTAATTTGACCGGTACATTAAGTACGGGAGCGCAGCCGAATATTACTTCTGTAGGTACACTGAGTTCACTGAACGTATCCGGAACTGTGTCGGCTACTACCTTGAATGGTACTTTGGGAACTGCAGCACAACCGAATATCACTTCGGTTGGTACATTGGGTTCATTGAATGTAACGGGAACAATAAGTGCGGGAACGTTAAGTGGAACCTTGTCACAGGGAGCGGTTGATGGTATTACCAGTCTTCCTAATCTTACTGATATTACGGTAACCGGCTCTGCAACTATCAATAACCTTTCTTTGACCGGGACACCGAAATTACAGTCAATGATCGATGTTCGTGTACTCACATCCGGTACAACGTATGTGCCTACACCTGGTACCAATTATGCCTACGGTTATGTACTTGGTGGTGGAGGTGGTGGTGGAAATGGAGGTACAGCCAACACCGCCAACCGTATCGGACCGGGTAGTGGTGGTGGTGCAGGCGCAACAGTCATGTTTGAAATCCCTGTTGTGAGTGCAGCCAGCTATACAATTTCAATTGGTAGCGGTGGTGCTTCTCAAACAGCCGGAACAGCTTCAACTATTACGATCAATGGTACAACCATAACAGCTAATGGTGGATCTGCCGGTCTCGCGGGAACTACTACCAACGGTGCGATCATCATTGACGGTGGATCTGGTGGAACGGGTACCAATGGAAGTCTGATCATTAACGGAGCAGCAGGTGCGGGTGGAATCGGTGTCTCTGCTACACAAGGTATCTCTGGTAGGGGAGGTTCTACCATGTTCGGTACCCCGGGCGACGGGCGTACAACCCATGGAATCGGGGTTGCTGCGACTGGCTATGGTGCCGGTGGAGGTGGTGGGTTACAAAAAGGAACTGGTGCTACTGTTGCCGGTGGTGCAGGGGCCCCTGGTGCAATCATCATCTATGAGTTTAGGTAATGGTAGGCTTGGAATAATGACATGATCAACCAATCGTATTATATTGAGCCGGATTTTGTCAACACTTATAGAAACTCTGGGTATGAAACGTGCGTGTAACAAGACGGGATTGATCATTTTGTTTGTAGGGATGATCGGCTCTGATCGACTGTTGGCCCAAAAAACGGCAACCAAACCTAAACCTGATGCTGGTATCTCTAAAAAGCTGATCACCCGTAACGATTCTGTACAGTACGCACTAGGCGTATATATGGGCGAGTACTTGGTCAGGGGAGGTTTCATTACCCTTAACCTGGACCAGTTCTTATCCGGACTGAACGACAGGTACAGGAACAATCCCCGTAAGATCAGTGACAGCCTCATCTACCCGCTGATTGCCGACTACCAGACGAATTTCCAGAACCAGAAAAGCAGGGCGCTGGAAAAAGAGATGTTCGAGTTGCTGAAAGACAAGCAGGGCGTAGGAAAACTGCCCAGTGGTGTGCAGTATACGGTCATCAAACCCAGCAAAGGGCCAAAACCAGAAGAGACAGATTCGGTACTGATCCATTTCAAAGGAACCCTTCCGGATGGTAAGGTCTTTGAAAATACGTTTGCTACCAATGAACCCGTACTTACCACACCTGCCACGGTGATACCCGGATTGAATGAAGTGCTGCAATTGATGCCGGTAGGAGCTACCTGGCAAGCGTTTATTCCAGCGGCATTGGCCTATGGCGAAAAAGGCAATAACCGGATCCCCCCCAACAGTGCCCTGATGATCCTGGTTGAACTGATAGAAATAAAGAATAAAAAATAAAGGCAATGCCCTCGGGTAAATGAGTAACGGCTAGCAAATGCCAGGTTTCGTCCGATTCTTTAACCATAATTAACCTTCGGATTCAGGCAAAAGCGTTACCTTATTTATACGTTAGATATCACAAAATGTAAATACCGATATATGAAAAGAATGATCCTTCTCTCAGCGGGTCTCATATTGCTGGCTTCAGCCGTCCTGGCCCAGAAAACACCAGCACCGGCCAAAGCCAAAGCCAACCCTGTGGAAGATACCATCCAGTACAGCCTGGGTGTTTATATGATGCAGCAGTTGTTTGCCAAAACCGGTTTTGTGGTTAATAATCCCACACTCTTCAAAAAAGCCATCGATGATGTGCTGGCCAACAAGCCCCTGATGGTGAAACCAGAAACTACTCAGGATCGCCTGCTGGCCTACCAGAAGAGCTACCAGTTGAACCGGAACCGCCAGGTGGAAGCCCTCTTGTTCGAAAAAGCAAAGACCGAGAAGGGTTTTACCCAGCTTCCCAGCGGGGTCATGTACATGATCGCCAAAGCGGGCTCAGGTATCCGCCCTGCCGCCAGGGATACGATCGTAGTCAATGTGGTCTGCACTTTGCCAGATGGCACTGTGGTGGATGATTATAACAAGACCAAATCATCCTATATGGCGCTGGCCGGTGAAATGATCCCCGGACTGCGCGATGTACTGTACAGGGTAGAGCAGGGTACCATTTTCAGGGCCATCCTGCCTGCCGCCACAGCTTATGGCGAACAGGGTACGGCTACTATTCCGCCGAATTCTGCCATTATCTATGATATTGCCTTGGTAAGTGTTAAACCGGCCAAATAGATATTACTGATAATCAGTTATTTATGTGTAAAACAAGCCGGAAGGCAGCAACCGATTCCCCATAGGGTAGGATTGCCGCCTTCCGGCTTGTTTGATTTCCGATAGTTTTCCACAGGATAATTTAATGGCTGCCAAAAAATCGAACAATCGTTAGAATTACTACCTTTGCGGCTCGAAAAAATTTGGACACCTGGCCAAACATCAAACTTAAAACAAGAACTTTTTTATGGCTGACTTGAAATTTCAACGCAACTTCGGTATTGCCGCCCACATTGACGCCGGTAAAACCACCACTACCGAGCGTATCCTGCGCTATACCGGTATGATCCACAAGATTGGTGAGGTGCACGATGGTGCCGCTACCACCGACTGGATGGAGCAGGAAAAAGAAAGGGGTATCACCATCACTTCTGCGGCTGTTAGCTGCCAGTGGAATTTCCCTACTGTATTGGGTAAAACAACCCCTGATACCAAAAAATATTATTTCAACATCATCGATACTCCCGGACACGTGGATTTTACCGTAGAGGTAGAGCGTTCTATGCGTGTACTGGATGGTCTGATCGCCCTGTTCTCTGCTGTGGATGGCGTTGAACCACAGTCTGAAACCGTATGGCGCCAGGCTAACCGTTACAAAGTACCCCGTATCGGTTTCGTAAACAAGATGGACCGTTCCGGTGCAGACTTCCTGAACGTGGTAAAACAGGTGAAGGAAATGCTGGGTGCCAAAGCGGTGCCTTTGCAGCTGCCGATCGGTGCTGAAGACAACTTTAAAGGTGTGGTTGACCTGATCAAGATGAAAGGGATCATCTGGCACATGGAAACAGAAGGAATGACTTTTGATGAGATCGACGTTCCTGCTGACATGGTAGAAGAAGCCAACGAATGGAGGCAGAGCCTGGTGGAAGCCGTAGCTGAGTATGATGACAAACTGATGGAGAAATTCTTTGAGGATCCTAACAGCATTTCAGAAGCGGAGATGCACGAAGCGATCCGTAAAGCTACCATCGACCTGAGCATCGTTCCGATGATGTGTGGTTCTTCCTTTAAGAACAAAGGTGTACAGACCGCACTGGATGCCGTTTGTCGCTACCTCCCTTCTCCAGTTGATATTGAAGATACAGTAGGTACCAACCCTGATACCGGCGAAACAGAAGTTCGTAAAGCTGATCCTAAGGAGCCGTTTGCAGCCCTGGCATTCAAGATCATGACCGATCCTTTCGTAGGTCGTCTGGCGTTCTTCAGGTGTTACTCTGGTCATCTCGATGCTGGTTCTTATGTATTGAACGTAAGAAGCGGTAAGAAAGAGCGTATCAGCCGTATCATGAAAATGTTTGCCAACAAGCAGAACCCGGTGGATTTCATCGAAGCTGGTGATATCGCTGCTGCGGTTGGTTTCAAAGAGATCAAAACAGGAGATACCCTTTGCGATGAAAATCATCCGATCACGCTCGAGAACATGTTCATCCCTGAGCCTGTGATCGCGATCGCTGTTGAGCCTAAGACACAGGCCGACGTTGATAAGATGGGTATGGCCATTGCCAAACTGGTAGAAGAGGATCCTACCCTGCGTGTAAATACAGACGAAGATACCGGTCAGACCATCCTGCGTGGAATGGGAGAGCTGCACCTGGAGATCATCATCGACCGTATGCGCCGTGAATTTAAAGTGGAAGTAAACCAGGGAGCTCCCCAGGTTGCCTATAAAGAAGCCTTCGGCACCACCATTGAACACCGCGAAGTGCTGAAGAAGCAGTCGGGTGGTCGTGGTAAGTTCGCCGATATCCAGTTCGCTATCGGACCTGCTGATGAAGAGTGGCTGAAAGAAAATGAAGGAAAACATTTCCAGTTCGTGAACGACCTGTTTGGTGGATCTATCCCTAAAGAATTCGTTCCCGCCATCATTAAAGGTTTTGAAACCGCTATGTCTACAGGTGTTCTGGCAGGCTACCCGGTTAACAACATGAAGATCCGCGTATTCGATGGTAGCTACCACGATGTGGATTCTGATGCGATGAGCTTTGAATTGTGTGCGAAGTCTGGTTTCCGTGAAGCTGGACGCAAAGCCAAACCAACCCTGCTTGAGCCGATCATGCGCGTGGAAGTGTTGACCCCTGATCAATACATGGGTGATGTGACCGGTGACCTGAACCGTCGTCGTGGTATGCTGGAAGGTATGGACAGCCGTGCCAACCTGCAGGTGATCAAGGCGAAAGTTCCTTTGAGCGAAATGTTCGGTTATGTGACCCAACTGCGTTCATTGTCTTCTGGCCGTGCCACTTCAACCATGGAGTTCAGCCATTATTCTCCTGCACCAAACAACGTTGCAGAAGAAGTAATCGCCAAGAACAAAGGCAAAGTAAAAGTAGAGGACTAGTATTTTGTGAAGTGAATAAATAAGAAAAGCCCCGTTACAATAACGGGGCTTTTTTGTGGTAGTGGTGAGTGGTGAATAGGTAGAACCCATTTACTACTCACCACTCATTACTTACAATTGGCGTTAATGATGGTCTCGGCATCTTTCCATCCCTTGGCCAGCGCTGCTTTCAGGTTAGTGCAACCGGCATCTTTCTGTCCCAGGTTATACAGGGCAACTCCTTTGAAATATTCGGGTTTGCCGTTCACAGATTGTTTGGTGGCAAGTACCTTGTTAAAGTAGGTGATCGATTTTTGCCATTGTTTCATATTGAAGTAACAGATAGCGGCATTTTCATAAGCCACATAATTGCCGGGGTTGAGGGACGCAGATTTCAAAAAGAGACCGGCAGCTTTCTCCAGGTCATCTTTGCCGAATACACCAGCACCGAATGTGGCAACACCGTCATTGTAATATTTATTGGCTATCGCAAGGGTTTCAGCATTGATGCTGTTAGCCGTAGTCGTATTAACGGCCGTTACGTTCATGAACCGGATGATCTCTTCCCTGACTTTTGCAATGGCAGCTACCCCTTCCTGGTTGGCAAACATCTTCATGGCGCTATCGGCCATCAGAAGCAGGTGTTGGCTGCCCTGACCCTGGGCGTTGAGCATGCCGCGCAGGTACAGATCCCATCCAATAGGCTCATGACGGTACCTGTCAAATTCAGCAAAAGCTTTTTTAATGCCGGTGGTATCTTTCACTTTGGCCAAAACAGCGATCAGTGTCTGGTAATAGGTTTTTGCTTTCGGGCGCGTATAATAGGCGAAAGTGGCATTTCTTACGGCACTGTCTAGCTTGCCTGTCTTGAAATACAGTCCAGCCTTTAGGAATTCACTATACCCAATAACGGGGTTGGCTATGCGGCCCTTGTCCAGTAACACCAGGGCTTCTTCGTACTTCCCTGCTTCGTACAGGTATCTTCCTTTAATGGCATCAACGGGTTGCGCCGTTGCGGTCAGGTTGGGCATTGGCGGGAAGGAAGCTACGGTCGTTTTCCAGTCCAGTTTAAGTGGTTCATTATTGAGGTCGTTCAGTACTGTTTTTTGAACCGTTAGTGATTGATACGTCAGGTAAGCGATATAGGTGGCGGGTATCAACAGGAGTAATGCGATTACACCGAACAAAGCTGCCTGGGCTTTTTTGGCAGGCTTATTTTCGGAAGAGGTGTACTCTACGGCTTCTTTGCCTGAGATATATGCGGAAACATTCAAAGCCGTGATGAATACGAAGAACATCTGGCTGATCGGTCTTTCCATGGGAAAGTTGAAAAATGCGTCCACCGAGTAACCGATGAAAGCCAGGAAAGAAATCAGGGATATGAGTTTGGTATCTTCCGTAGCCTTGCCAAAAAAGGTTTTAGTGGTGAACACGACGATACAGGTGAACATGGCTAGGTATAGCAAACCACCTGCAATGCCCATTTCTGCGAACTGCTCCACGAAATCGTTATGTGAATGGATCGGGACAAAGAGATCATTGGTGATGACCCGCTGGTAGGGGATGGAGGCGATTTTCCAGTTGCCGTAACCACAGCCGAGCCAGGGGTGTTGTGATGTATAATCCAAAGCGTGGCGCCAGAGGTCGATCCTCACCTGATTGCTGGTGACTGTAAAAGTAGCCACCCTTTCTGCTACTGTGCCGTAACCTTCCCCCTTCTGCTCCTGGAGGCTTTTTACATTACTCAATTCCACCTGCGATATAAATAAAGCCACTATAACGGGTATCAAGACATAGCCCAGTCGGGACAGCATTTCCTCTATCTTTTTCTCCGACCGGTAACTCCACAGGCAATACAGCAGGTAGAAGAGTATGATCAAAGCTAAACTGACATAACTGGCCCGTGCGTTCACCAGGAAAATGGTCAAAGCCGCCAGCAGCAGGATGAGGGCATTCAGTATCTTACCAACCAGTTTCGATGACTGGATGCAATAGATGACAAAGGGTATTTTGACGATGGTACTGGCTGCAAAAATATTCTTATTGCCGGTGGTGCCTTTCAGTTCCAGTATGACCGTGGTCATGTCCGTTGTTTCAACACCCTTCAGAAAATGAGCGATGGCCTGGCAGGATTCTACCAGGAGAAACAGGGCCAGGATCTGGGACAGGATCTTGAATAGATCATTTCTTTTATATAAAAGGATGCTGACATTAAAGAAAGCCACGATCGTTGCGATCAGCCTTGCATAACAGACCCAGCTTTCGGTGGGATTAATAGCTGTTATGATGGAGATCCCAGCTAGAAGGAAAAAAGCGAGGTAGAGTCGTGAGAACCAATTGCCGAATACCCTTGAAGTAGCTTCATCGTAGCTATTCTTGCGGGCCAGGATGAAGATGACCACCAACATGTCTACCATGATCATATAGAGCCATTGTGAACCCATGGCGTCATATGCCCCAAAGTCGGGCACGAAGTGGATGGCGAAATAGAGTAGGGCCGTCAGGAGGGGGATCAGATCATGCGCATGCCAGCTAAAACCCTGTGATGCCGTAACTGTCTGTGAATGAACAGATTTGCTTTCTTTCGTCTTGGTTATCTTTGCCATTGTGATAGTCTTGCGGTAAAATTATCGAATTGGTGCTATTCCCTGTCAATCACCCTAGAATGGGTGGGAAATTCTGCTGACTCATAAACGTCCGGAACCCATCCTTTATGCGGGTTTATCCGTCAGCTGGGTACAGGCCTGCCGGGGATGGGTTGGGTAAGCTGGCTTTTCCGGGGCGGATGCATCCGGCCGAAGGGCTCATTTGGGGATATTTTTCCTGATTTATTTGGGAAATGCACAAAAAAACTTCCAAAATACTTGTCGGTTCAGTTGCAGGCTCTTACCTTTGCAACCCCAATCAGAAAATTGGGTTTCGACTATGTCTCAACGAATCAGGATCAAATTACAATCATACGATCACAACCTGGTGGATAAATCTGCCGAAAAGATCGTTAAAACCGTACGTAGTACCGGTGCCGTGGTAACAGGACCTATTCCTTTGCCTACTCATAAGAGAATTTTCACCGTTCTGCGTTCACCACACGTGAATAAGAAGAGTCGTGAGCAGTTCCAGTTGTGCACGCACAAGCGTTTGCTGGATATCTACACTTCTTCTTCAAGAACTGTAGATGCACTGAGCAAACTGGATTTGCCCTCAGGTGTGGAAGTTGAGATCAAAGCCTGATAAAAAGCTGTGAGCTGATAGCTGCCAGCTATGAGCCTGCACTTAGTTCTTTATAATTATTTTCATCTGCCAAACCTGCCAAAAGCAGGAGAAAGCAGCTCTGAATCGAAACGGTCCGGGTTTGAGAGTGAGGTTTCATCATACGAATCCTTTCAAATCATACAAATCCGCGATCATAACATATAAACAGGCCCTTCGAGGTTTGTTTACTGCCGGTACTTCCTCTTTCCCGATGTAAAATCGGGAGAAACAACGGAAAAGGTCGGTAGCGAACAAGGATTGAATCCCGATTCATCATCGGGATGTCCTCATAACCAAGCGGGGCTATAAACCGCAAAAGATGAAAGGTATTATTGGTAAAAAGATCGGGATGACCAGCATCTTCGCCGCCGATGGAAAGCAGACCGCCTGCACCATCATCGAAGCTGCTCCCAACACAGTGACCCAGGTGAAGACAATCGAGTCAGACGGGTACGCTGCCATTCAATTAGGCTTAGGCGACAAGAAAGAAAAACACTCCACAAAAGCCGAGCTGAATCACTACGCTAAAGCGCAAACTGCCGCTAAGAGATTTGTAAAAGAATTCCGCAATTATTCCATAGAAAAAGCATTGGGCGAAACCGTTACGGTAGATATTTTCTCTGAAGGAGAAGATGTTGAGGTAGTTGGTACCACCAAGGGCAAAGGTTTCCAGGGTGTTGTAAAACGCCACGGATTCTCCGGTGTGGGAGAAGCATCGCATGGTCAGCACGACCGTCAGCGTGCACCCGGTTCTGTGGGTGGTTCATCTTATCCTTCCCGCGTATTCAAGGGAATGAGGATGGCTGGCCGCATGGGCGGTGACCGCGTGAAAATGAAAGGTTTAAAAGTGGTTAAGATCTTCCCTGAAAAGAATTATATCCTGATCAGCGGTTCGGTTCCTGGCCATAACGGTTCCATCGTTTTAATCCAGAAGTAATCACCTATTTAACTGAAAGAACATGCAAGTAGACGTATTAAATATAAAAGGACAGAAGACCGGCAGAACGGTTGAATTACCTGCTGATGTATTCGGTATCGAACCGAACGATCACGTGATTTACCTGGCTGTGAAACAATACCTGGCCCAGGGCCGTCAGGGTACACACAAAGTGAAAACCCGTGCCGAAGTACACGGTGCCAGCCGTAAGCTGCACAAGCAGAAAGGAACCGGTGGTGCCCGTAAAGGTAATATCCGTAACCCTCTGTACAAAGGTGGTGGTACCATCTTCGGACCTAAACCGCACTCTTACGATTTCAAACTGAACCGTAAAGTGAAGGACCTGGCCAAGATGTCTGCCCTGAGCTACAAAGCCAAGGATAATGCCATCGTAGTTCTGGAAGACATCAATATGGATGCTCCCAAGACCAAGCAGGTGGTTGACATCATGAACAACCTGAACGTGGCTAATAAGAAAACATTGATCGTGTTACCAGAGTACAATGACAATCTGTACCTGAGCACACGCAATATTCCAAATATTACCAGTTCATTGCTGGCCGACATCAACACGTACGAGATCATGAATGCTGATGTCCTGGTGATCACTGAAAACACCGCCAAGATCTTCGCAGAAGAAGAAGGCGTAACCGCTTAATTTAAGTAACGTTTCAAACAGATACAAATGAAACTGACTGAAGTACTGATAAAGCCCATTTTAACTGAGAAAGCCAATGCTCAACAGGAAAAATTAAGAAGGTATGCTTTCCGAGTAGACCGCAGGGCCAACAAACTGGAGATCAAAAAAGCAGTAGAAGAATTCTACGGAGTAAATGTAGTAGATGTGAACACTGCTGTTGTTCCAGGTAAGAACAAAACCCGTTACACCAAAGCCGGTTTCATACAGGGTATGAAAAGTGCTTATAAGAAAGCGCTGGTGACCGTAGCAGAAGGTGAAACGATCGATCTGTATTCAAATATTTAATTATAGCACGCGGAGCTGAAAAGTCCGTAGTAAAAAGAGTAAAAAATGGCACTGAAAAAGTACAAACCAATCACAGCAGGAACACGTTGGAGAATTGGTAATGCTTATGCTGAGATCACTACCAACCAGCCTGAGAAGAGCTTGCTGGAGCCTCAGAAGAACACTGCCGGCCGTAACTCATCTGGTCGCAGAGTTTCACGTTATATGGGTGGTGGTAACAAGCACCACTATCGTATCATCGATTTCAAAAGGAATAAGACCGGCGTTAGCGCTACGGTGGCTTCCATCGAGTACGATCCGAACAGGACTGCGTTCATCGCCCTGCTGCAATATGCAGATGGTGAGAAAAGATACATCATTGCCCCACAGGGCTTACAGGTAGGCGCCACTGTTATCTCTGGCGACGAAGTAGCTCCTGAGATCGGTAACGCGCTGTTGATGAAGAATATGCCTTTGGGTACTATGATCCACAACATCGAATTACAGCCTGGTCAGGGTGGTAAATTGGTAAGAAGTGCAGGTTCTTCCGCACAGCTGGCCAACAAAGAAGAGAAATACGCAGTCTTGAAGATGCCTTCTGGCGAATTGAGAAAAGTATTGATCAACTGTTATGCTACCGTAGGGGTGGTTTCTAATAGCGACCATAACCTGGAAACTGCCGGTAAAGCGGGTAAGAACCGTTGGAAGGGTATCCGCCCACGTGTTCGTGGCGTTGCGATGAACCCGGTAGATCACCCGATGGGTGGTGGTGAAGGTAAAGCTTCAGGTGGACACCCACGCAGCAGAACCGGTAAGTATGCAAAAGGAGAGAAGACACGTACCAAAGGAAAGGGTAGTGATAAACTGATCATCCAGCGCAGAGACGGAAAAAAATTAGCTAAATAAATTCAGACCAGTAAACTCAAATAATTATGGGTCGTTCGATAAAAAAAGGTCCTTACGTAGACGCAAACTTAGAAGGTAAAGTGGTTGCGATCAACGACGGTAAAAACAAGAAAGGTGTAATCAAAACCTGGAGCCGCCGTAGCACCATCACGCCTGATTTCGTAGGTCACACATTTGCTGTGCATAACGGAAACAAGTTCATCCCTGTTTATGTAACAGAATTCATGGTAGGTCATAAACTCGGTGAGTTTGCCCCAACCAGGAATTTCCGAGGACACGCAGGAACCAAAAAATAGTAAATAGTCTGTGATCGTTAGGTCACACGCCATAAACAAAGAAAGAAATGGAAGCAGTAGCTAAACTGAACAATTACCCGACCGGCCCACGCAAAATGCGTTTGCTGGCTGATGTGATCCGCGGTATGGAAGTAGAGAAAGCCCTGGCTATTCTTGAACACCATCCACAGCACAATGCCACTCCTCTGGCAAAACTGCTGAAAAGTGCCATCAGTAACTGGGAGCAGAAAAACGGCGGAGCCAGTGCGGCAGACAGCAGCCTGGTGGTAAAGACCGTATTTGTAGATGGAGGCCGTGTACTGAAGCGTATGCGCCCTGCACCACAAGGCCGCGGATACAGGGTTCGTAAACGCAGCAACCACGTAACATTAATCGTAGATTCTAAAAACTAATTGTAAAACCATTATATGGGTCAGAAAGCAAATCCAATTGGTAACAGGTTAGGTATCATCCGCGGATGGGACAGTAACTGGTATGGCAGTAAGAAAGATTACGCATCCAAACTGATCGAAGATCATAAGATCCGTACTTACCTGAGTGCCCGTATTAACAAAGGTGGTATTGCCAAAATTGTTATTGAGCGTACACTGGGTAAGTTAATCGTAACCATCCATACATCCAAGCCTGGTATCATCATCGGTAAAGGTGGTGGTGAAGTTGACCGTATTAAGGAAGAATTGAAGAAATTGACCGGTAAGGATGATGTTCAGATCAACATCCTCGAGATCCGTCGTCCTGAGCTGGATGCCACCATCGTAGGTGACACCATCGCACGTCAGATCGAGAACCGTATCAACTTCAAACGTGCTACCAAGATGGCGATCGCTTCTACCCTTCGTATGGGTGCAGAAGGTATCAAGGTGAAACTGAGCGGACGTTTGGGTGGATCAGAGATCGCCCGTAGCGAAGAGTTCAAACAGGGACGTACACCATTGCATACTTTCCGTATGGATATCGACTACGCCAATGTATTTGCACAGACCGTTTACGGAAAGATCGGTATCAAAGTATGGATCTGTAAAGGAGAAGTATTAGGCAAGCGCGAACTGAACCCGAACTTTGTAGGTGGTAAGAACGACATGAGCGACAGAAGGGACGGTGGCCGTGAAGACCGCAGACCAGGTGGCGACAGAAGGGATGACCGCAGAGGTGGTGGAGACCGTGGTGGCCGCGATAACCGTGGTGGCGGAAGAGGTAGAAGTTAAAAACTGAATTTGAAAATGTGGCAGTTTTGAAATTGATTTTCAGACAACCACTCAGAGCAGACCATTTTCAGATTTTCAAATTAACGAATTTTCAAATTGAAATAAATGTTACAGCCTAAAAGAAGTAAGCATAGGAAGCAGCAAAAAGGACGCATTCGCGAAGTAGCAAAGCGTGGTACTTCCATTTCATTCGGATCTTTTGCCCTGAAGGCACTGGAGCCAATCTGGTTGACCAATCGCCAGATCGAGTCTGCACGTCAGGCGATGACCCGTGCTATGAAGCGTGAGGGAAATGTATGGATCCGTATTTTCCCTGACAAGATCATTACCCGCAAACCAGCTGAAGTAAGGATGGGTAAGGGTAAGGGAAATCCTGAATTCTGGGCTGCTGTGGTAGAACCAGGACGTATCATCTTCGAATGTGATGGTGTTACAGAAGCTGTTGCCAAAGAAGCAATGGGACTGGCCGCACAAAAATTACCAATCGCAACCAAATTCATCGTAAGAAGAGATTTGCAAGCTTAATCTATAAATCGAATTTGCAATGGCAAACAAACAGACATACGAATTTAACAGGTCTATCAAGGATCTGAATATCGCAGATCTGAAAACAAAGATCCAGGAAGACCAGTTACGCCTGAAAAAGCTTGAGTTCGCCCACGCGATCTCTCCGCTGGAGAATCCAATGAATATCCGCGGTCTCCGCAGGGATATCGCCCGTTTGAAAACGGAATTGAAGAAAAAAGAAATGGGTATTTAAACCATAAATTTAAAACAATGGCTGAAGTAAGAAATTTGCGTAAAACAAGGACCGGGGTGGTTACAAGCGACAAGATGGATAAAACCATCACCGTTGCTGTAGAAAGAAAAGTAAAGCACCCTATCTATGGTAAGTTCGTAAAGAAAACCACCAAGTTCCATGCTCATGATGAAAAGAGTGAGTGTGCCATCGGTGATGTAGTTAAGATCATGGAAACCCGTCCGCTGAGCAAAACAAAGCGCTGGAGACTGGTGGAAATCATAGAAAAAGCAAAGTAAGCTTTTTTACATGCTGTGTGCAGTTGGTTGACCAAAGCCACAGCCTCTGAAACAAATTGTTATACATGCCGGGATCAAGGTCCCGGGCTCAAAGCTAAAAAAGATGATTCAGCAAGAAAGCAGACTAAACGTAGCTGATAACAGTGGTGCCAAAGAGGTCCTGTGTATCAGGGTACTCGGAAACAGTGGTCAGGACTATGCCAAGATCGGCGATAAGATCGTAGTAACCGTAAAGGATGCGATCCCTGCAGGTGGTGTTAAGAAGGGTACTGTATCAAAAGCAGTTATCGTTCGTACCAAGAACAAGTTGCGCCGTAAAGACGGTTCATATATCCGCTTCGACGACAACGCGGTAGTGTTGTTGAACAACGCAGATGAGCCCCGTGGCACACGTATCTTCGGACCAGTAGCGCGTGAATTGCGTGATAAGGGTTACATGAAGATCATTTCACTGGCGCCCGAAGTATTGTAGAAAACTGCCGTTAGCTGTTGGCGATAGCTGATAGCCGATACGGTTGATATAATAAATTGGTTAGCGAAAGGCTGACCGCTAAAAGCTAAAAGCTCAAAATAATGAGTACAAGATTCAAACCCAAATTCAACATCAAAAAAGGAGATACCGTTGTGGTGATCGCCGGTGATGACAAGGACTTGAAAAAGCCCCGTAAGGTGTTGGAAGTTATCGTTGACAAGGGACGTGTAGTTGTAGAAGGTGTTAACATCGCTACCAAACACACCAAACCTTCTGCTGCCAACACAAAGGGTGGTATCGTAAAGATCGAAGCGCCTATCAGCATCAGCAATGTGATGTTATGGGATGCCAAGAAAGGTGAGCCAACGAAAGCAAAACGCACCCGTGAAAATGGCAAATTAGTACGTATCTCTAAAAAATCAGGGGAGGTAATCAAATAATGAGTACTGTAAAATACACTCCGAGATTAGCAGATAAATATACCAAAGAGGTTATTCCTGCTTTAATGAAGAAGTTCGCTTACAAAACTGTAATGCAAGCTCCTAAACTGGAAAAGATCTGCATCAACCGCGGCGTTAATGGCGCGGTGACCGATAAAAAACTGGTTGACATTGCAGTTGAAGAACTGAACATGATCACCGGTCAGAAAGCAGTTCCTACCATGTCTAAGAAAGACATCTCTAACTTCAAACTGCGTAAAGGTATGCCGATTGGCGCACGCGTTACACTGAGGGGTGAGAAGATGTATGAATTCCTGGACAGGCTGGTTTCTGTGGCCTTACCGCGTGTGCGTGACTTCAAGGGTATCAGCGACAAGGCATTTGATGGACGCGGTAACTACACCCTGGGTGTGACCGAGCAGATCATCTTCCCTGAGATCGATATCGATAAAGTGAACAAGATCACCGGTCTGGATATCACTTTCGTTACTACGGCGAATACCAATGAAGAAGCTTACGAGCTGCTGAAAGAACTGGGTATGCCATTCAAAAATGCTAAAAAAGAAAACAACTAATATCACATGGCAAAGAAATCAATTACCGCCAGGCAAAACAAGCGTGAGAAAATGGTTGCCAAATTTGCAGAAAAACGTGCTGCCCTGAAAGCTGCCGGTGACTATGCTGCTTTGGACCTGCTTCCTAAGAACGCTTCACCTGTAAGGTTGAAAAACCGTTGTCAGTTAACCGGCCGTCCAAAAGGATACATGCGTTATTTCGGTATCTCAAGGATCGTGTTCCGCGATATGGCACTGAACGGCCAGATCCCTGGTGTGAAGAAAGCCAGCTGGTAAAATAAGACATGTTTCCAGGTGCGGGCTGCCGCAAACCGGTAACAAACAAAATTTTGAACAAGAATTAATTCTAATAAACATGGTAACTGATCCTATAGCAGACTTCTTAACCAGAATTCGTAACGCTCAGTTGGCTGGCCACAGGCTGGTTGAAATTCCTGCTTCTAATCTGAAGAAGCGTTTAACAGAGATCCTGTACGAACAGGGTTATATCCTGAAGTACAAGTTTGAAGATGACAACAAGCAAGGTCTGATCAAGATCGCCCTGAAATACGATCCTCAAACCAAACAGGCTGCTATCCGTTCTCTGGAAAGGGTGAGCCGCCCGGGTCTGCGCCAGTACGCCAAACCATCTGAGATCAAACGTGTGATCAATGGTCTGGGTGTAGCTATCCTGAGTACATCCAAAGGTGTACTGACCGATAAGCAGGCGAAAGCCCAGAATGTAGGTGGTGAAGTATTGTGCTATATCTACTAATTGAATCACGTTGGCGCAGATGCGCCATTGAGAATAAACCCTGGACTGACAATTAAGCTTTTTAGTCGGAGCTGAACACGGAACAGGACATTGCATCAAACAAAAAAAAGAAAACGACTATGTCTCGTATTGGAAAACAACCGGTGGTAATCCCAGCAGGCGTTACCGTTACCGTTAGCAGCGATAACGTTGTTGCTGTAAAAGGCCCTAAAGGTGAATTAAAGGAAACCGTTGACAGGGATATCACTGTATCTGTGGCCGATGGCCAGGTTAACCTGACCCGTCCTACAGATCAGATCCGTCACCGCGCCATGCACGGTCTGTACCGTTCACTGGTAAGCAACATGGTGAAAGGTGTAACAGAAGGATATAAGAAAGAACTGGAACTGGTGGGTGTGGGCTTCAAAGCCGCCAATACCGGTAATCTGCTCGATCTGGCCCTGGGTTACTCTCACAACATCGTGATCGAAATTCCAAAGGAACTGAAAGTAGCCACTGTTACTGAAAAAGGACAGAACCCTAAGATCATGCTGGAAGGAATCGACAAGCAGCTGATCGGACAGGTAGCCGCTAAACTCCGCAGCTTACGTAAGCCTGAACCATACAAAGGAAAAGGTGTGAAATACGCTGGTGAGATCCTGAGAAGAAAAGCAGGTAAAGCAGCAGGTAAGTAAATAAAACAATAACAAACTTTCCGGCAGAATCGGAAGGCCAAAAAATAAAACAATGGGTAAATTAATTCAAAGGCAGAAGATCAGGTACCGCATTCGTAAGAAAGTGGCAGGTACAGCAGTAAAACCACGTTTGTCTGTTTTCAGAAGCAACGCGGAGATCTATGCTCAACTGATCGATGATGATAATTCGGTAACCCTGGCAGCTGCCTCATCAAGAGATAAAGACATCGCTGCCCAGAAAGTGACCAAGAGCGAGAAAGCGAAACTGGTTGGTGCTGCAGTAGCCCGCAAAGCCATCGAGTTAGGGTTAACTGCCTGTGTATTCGACAGGGGTGGTAACCTGTACCATGGTCGTGTGAAATCAGTAGCGGATGGTGCCAGAGAAGGTGGTCTTCAATTCTAATTTGCTAACAACAATTAATCGTTAGATAAATGTCTAAAGTAAACGTAAATAAGGTAAAATCCGGTGGCGAACTGGAACTGAAAGAGAAAGTAGTTGCCATTAACCGTGTAGTGAAAACTACCAAAGGTGGTCGTACTTTCAGCTTCTCAGCATTGGTAGTGGTAGGAAATGAAAATGGTGTGGTAGGCCAGGGCTTGGGTAAAGCAAAAGAAGTACAGGAAGCAATTTCAAAAGGTATCGAAGATGCCAAGAAGAACCTGGTAAAAGTTCCTGTTATGCATGGAACCATCCCTCACGATCAGTGGGCGAAAGATGGTGCAGCCAAAGTATTGATCAAACCAGCTGCTCATGGAGCGGGTGTGATCGCCGGAGGTAGCATGCGTGCCGTTCTGGAAAGCGCCGGTGTGACCGACGTATTGGCCAAGAGCCTCGGGTCTGCCAATCCGCATAACGTGGTAAAAGCAACCATCAAAGCATTGGGTCTGTTAAGGGAACCCATCCAGGTTGCTAAGAACCGTAGCTTGAAACTGAGTAAAGTATTTAACGGATAATACCTGACGCTCGTCCAAGCAGACAGCTGTCAGTTCAAATGATAACATCATGAAAAAGATTAAGATCACACAGGTTAAAAGCGGTATCGACAGATCCGAGCGTCAGAAACAAACCCTGATCGCCCTGGGTTTGAAAAAGCTGAATGCTTCCAAAGAAGTAGAAGCTACTCCCCAGATCCTGGGTATGGTTAACAAAGTTAGCCACCTGGTGAAGGTTGAGGAGATCGCTTAATAATTCGATAATTTGAAAATGAGCTAATTTGAAAATGAGTCCGGCGATAAACGCTTGATTCATTTTTAATTTCATGTTGCCCCATTTTCGAATAGTCAGATTCACAAATTTTCAAATTAATCATTGCGAGGGGAGATACCCCGTAAGTTCAAATCAGATAGACACATGAAACTACACACACTCAAGCCTGCAGCAGGCTCAACTCACAAGGAAATCCGTATTGGTCGTGGTGAAGCATCCGGTAAAGGTGGTACATCAACAAAAGGTAACAAAGGTGGACAAAGCCGTGCCGGTTACAAAAGCAAAATGGCACATGAAGGTGGTCAGATGCCGATCCAGCGTCGTATCCCCAAGCGTGGATTCAAGAACAACAACCGTGTTGAATTCAAAGTCTTCAACCTGGGTCAGATCGACCAATTGGCAGAAAAATACGGTTTTACCGAGTTTAGTCTTGAGAACCTGTATATCAATGGCCTGATCAGCCGTACCGATAAAGTTAAAGTACTGGCAACTGGTGAATTAAAGGCGAAACTGGCCTTTAAAGTGAACGCCATCAGTGAAAAAGCAAAAGGGGCTATTGAAGCTTCCGGCGGTACAGTTGAAATTGTAAAGTAATTTCACGTAAATTGCCAGACGCACCCAGTGCGTCTTTTTGGTTTTGAGTATTAACGCTTTCAATTGCATTTAAGTGAAAAAATTAGTTAAGACTTTACAGAATATTTGGACCATTGAAGAGCTGCGTAACAAGATCATCGTTACGCTTGCCCTGGTATTTACTTACCGACTGGGTAACCACATCGTGTTACCGGGTCTGGATCCCAACAAGATCGAAATAGCCCAGAAAGCTGCCAAGAGCAATGGCCTGCTGGGTATCTTCGATATGTTCGCGGGTGGTGGTTTCTCTCAGGCATCCATCCTTGCCCTGGGTATCATGCCTTACATTTCCGCTTCTATCTTTATGCAGCTGATGACCATTCTGGTACCCCAATTGCAGAAGGTGCAGAAAGAAGGGGACAGCGGACGTAAAAAGATCAACCAATGGACCCGTTACCTCACAGTGATCGTAACTGTGTTCCAGGCAGGCGCTTACGTGGCTTACCTGAACAGCCCTGGTTATGCAGAAGCGATTCTGCCGGCCTATAAAGCATTCTTCGGATTCTCTACCGTGATCACCTTAACAGCAGGCACCCTGTTTGTTATGTGGCTGGGAGAAAAGATCCAGGATAAAGGTCTGGGTAACGGTACTTCTATCATCATCATGGTAGGTATCCTATCCCGTTTGCCTATTTCCATCATTCAGGAATTTACTGCGAAAGAACAGCGTGGTGGTGGTGGTCTGTTGATCTTCCTGATCGAGATCGCTATCCTGGTTGCCATCATCATGGGACTGATCATCCTGGTTCAGGGTGTAAGAAAGATCCCTGTGAACTATGCCAAGCAGATCATCGGTAACCGCCAGTTCGGTGGGGCCCGCCAGTTCCTGCCTGTAAAAGTGAACAGCGCCGGTGTTATGCCGATCATCTTCGCCCAGGCGATCATGTTCCTGCCTACACTGGTATCTTTTACCAATATCGATTCAGCACAGGGTATCGTTAAGATTTTCAACGATCACAGTAACGTTTGGTACATGGTCATCTACTCTGTTATGGTGATCGGATTTACCTTCCTGTACACTGCATTGATCTTCAATCCTAAGCAGATCTCTGAAGACCTGAAGCGTAACAATGGTTTTATACCAGGTGTGAAACCGGGTCAGCCTACAGCTGATTATATCGGTTCCATCATGGACAAGATCACTTTACCAGGCGCGATTTTCCTGGCTTTCGTAGGTATTCTTCCTGGTTTTGCACAGCGTTTGGGTGTTACCCAGGGCTTCAGTTCTTTCTTCGGAGGTACGTCCCTGCTGATCATGGTGGGTGTGGTATTGGATACCTTACAGCAGATCGAAACTTACCTGTTGATGAGACAATACGATGGCCTGATGAAGAGTGGACGCGTACAGGGAAGGCAAACTGTATCTACAACAACGATTTAACAGAAATAATTACGAACTTTGCAAACCTGTCTGCCCTCTAAAATGGGACGACAGGTTTCTTTTTTTTGAACAATGACAAGACGCAGTAACATGATGATCCATAAGACAGAGGCGGAGATCGCTTTGATGAAAGAAGCAGCGCTGCTGGTAAGTAAAACACTTACAGAAGTGGCTAAGGTGCTGAAGCCCGGTATGACCACCCTGCAGATCGATAAGATCTGTGGCGATTTTGTGAAAGATCATAAAGCCATTCCCTCATTTTATAATTACCGGGGTTATCCGTTCAATGTGTGTGCGTCTGTGAACGATGTAGTGGTGCACGGTTTTCCCAACAATATTGCTTTGAAAGAAGGGGATATCGTTTCTGTGGATATGGGTGTGATCCTGAATGGTTGGCATGGGGACCATGCTTACACATTTATCCTGGGTGAAGTATCGCCAGAAGTATTGCAACTGGTCAAAGTGACCAAAGAATCTTTATACAAGGGTATTGAAAAAGCCATTGTGAATAATCGTGTAGGGGATATCTCTTATGCCATACAGGAGCATACCGAAAGAAAGTATGGATATGGTGTGGTAAGGGAACTGGTAGGTCACGGCCTGGGCCGCAGCCTGCACGAAGACCCACAGGTACCCAACTATGGCAAACGTGGTACCGGACCCAAACTTAAAGAGAATCTGGTGTTGGCCATTGAGCCAATGATCAATCTTGGCACCCGTGAAGTGTATACGGAGGAAGATGGCTGGACCGTGAGAACACGCGATGGTAAAGTCTCAGTTCATTTTGAACACGATGTTTGTATCAAAAGGAACCAGGCATTGGTGCTGTCTGATTACAGCATCATTGAAGCAGCCGAGAAGGCAAATGCCAACCTGAACGCCAGTTATTACTGATCTTTTCTTGTTATCTTACGGTAAAACCGATAAGATGAGAATATTACTGCTATGTTTATGTCTCCCTTTATGTGTTCATTCGCAGTCGGATGAGACGCTGCGTATCCGTTCGGTGCGTGAGCAGAAGGAGACCCTATGGATGCAGGAATATATCCGTTTTTTAGCCATCCCCAATATTGCTGCAGATAAGTCCGGTCTGAGTAGGAATGCTGCTTTTATCATGCAGATGATGCGGCAACGGAACATACAGCATGTGCAGTTGCTGCATAATGAGTCCAGGACAGCAACACCCGCCATTTATAGAGAAGTTCTGGTGCCGGGTGCTACGCGTACACTTATCTTTTATTCGCATTATGATGGTCAGCCGGTAGATAGTACACAATGGGCAAAAGGTCTGAGACCATTTGTACCGAAGCTGGTTAAGGGATCATTGGAGCAGGGAGCGGCCATTGCAGCTTTTCCGGAAGCGGTTGGTAAATATGATCCCGACTGGCGGATATATGCCCGAGGAGCTTCGGATGATAAGGCAGGTATCATGGCCATACTCAATGCCTACGAAGCGATACAAAAAGCCGGCCTGCCGTTGCACTATAATATCAAGTTCTTTTTTGAGGGTGAAGAGGAAGCGGGGTCGCCTAACCTGGGCAGCCTGTTTGATAAACACAAAACCTTACTCCGTTCAGATCTTTGGATCATCTGCGATGGGCCCGTTCATCAATCAGGCAAAAAGGCCATCTTGTTTGGTGCCAGGGGTGATGCGCACGTGGATATTACGATCTATGGGCCAACCCGCCCTTTGCACAGCGGACATTACGGCAACTGGGCACCCAATCCCGGCTTATTGCTGGCACGGTTGCTGGCTTCCATGAAAGATGAGAAAGGCCGCGTGACCATACGTGGTTTTTATGACGATATGATACCACTGACAGAACAGGAGAAAAAAGCGATTAATGACGTGCCTTCCGTTGGCAATGAGTTAAAAGAGGAATTGCATTTTGTATCGGAAGAAATGCCCGGCGTGGACCTGAGTGAAGCTATCATGATGCCCTCTCTGAACATCAATGGTATGCAAAGCGGGAATGTGGGAGCCAAAGCCAGTAATGTGATACCCACAACCGCTTCGGCAGTGTTGGACCTGCGAATGGTGCCGGGTAATGATTATAAGAGGCAGCAGGAACGAGTGGTGAACCATATTCGCGAACAGGGTTATTATGTTACAGAGGAGGAACCGACAGATGCGGAAAGAAAAATATTTTCACGTATCGCAAGGATGAAACTGAGTGGAGGGTATAATGCACAAAGGACTCCGATGGACCTTCCAGTGGTACAGGGTGTGATTGAAGCGGTGAAGAGTACCACACCAGATAAAGTGGTACTGATACCTACCATGGGTGGTAGCTTGCCACTTTTCTTATTTGAGAAATATTTGAAAGCAACCACCATAACGGTTCCTGTGGCGAACCATGATAATAACCAGCATGCCGAGAATGAGAACATACGTATCCGGAACTTGTGGAATGGTATAGAAACCATGGCGGCGATTATGATGATGCATTAATATGAGAGAAAAATCACTGTTTGTAATTGGAGGCGGGGCCGCCGGATTCTTCTGCGCAGTGAATGCTGCACGTATGAACCCGGAACTGAAAGTAACCATTGTTGAAAAATCCAATAAATTACTGTCAAAAGTGAAAGTGAGCGGTGGCGGCCGATGCAACGTTACACATGCTTGTTTTGATATCCCTGAACTGGTGAAACGATATCCGAGAGGGCAGCATTTTGTTAAAAAGACCTTTCACTCTTTCAATCCGAAAGATACCATTGCATGGTTTGCGGAACGTGGGGTTCAGCTGAAAACAGAGGCAGACGGCAGGATGTTCCCTGTAACGGACGATTCACAAACGATCGTGAACTGCCTGTTGCGAGAAGCTGATAAATATGGTGTGAAGGTACTTATGCAGTGTGAAGTGCAGCGGATAACGGTTACATCCGGTGGCTTTTCCATCCATACTCCGGATGCGGTATTCACTGCCGGTCAGGTATGCATTGCCTGCGGCGGTTATCCGAAATCGCCTATGTTCGGCTGGTTACGTGCGTTGGGGCATAGTATTTCCGAACCGGTTCCTTCCTTATTCACTTGTAACATGCCAGGCAACAGCATCACAGAACTGATGGGGGTTTCCGTGGAGAATGCCGCTGTTAAGGTGTCCGGTAGCAAACTGGCAGAACAGGGACCCCTACTGATCACTCACTGGGGAATGAGCGGACCCGCCATCCTCCGTTTATCTGCCTGGGGGGCCAGAGAGCTGGCCGACAGGCAATATCATTTCACCTTACTGGTAAACTGGGTACCGGGTCAGACGGAACAGGATCTGCGTATGGCCTGGTCAGCCTATCGGGAAACCTATGCTACGATGAAAATTGGGAACAGGAACCCATTTGGGTTACCTAACCGCTTATGGTCATACCTGTTGCAGGTGAGCGACATCAACCCGGATATACGATGGGCTGAGATACCCGCTAAACAACAGAATAAGCTAATCAAAAACCTTTCGGCACAGGAATTCCCAGTCAAGGGGAAAACCACTTTTAAAGAAGAATTCGTTACCTGTGGGGGTATCCAGCTGGCGGAAGTGGATCCCAATACGCTGCAAAGCCGTAAACAGGCCGGGATCTATTTTGCAGGGGAGATACTGGATGTGGATGGTATCACCGGCGGATTCAATTTCCAACATGCCTGGACCAGCGGCTGGATCGCTGCAGTATCCATAGCGGCCGCAGCAAACGAATAGCAGGTATTTCCACCGTTCATAGCGGTATTTGGGCATTTTATGTAAAAAGCGCTTGTCCCTGGGTGCGTAACGTGAAATAAGCTTAATTTAAAAGACTCAAAATACTGCTATGAAAAGAATTCTTTTTGCCGTAATGGCATCTAATTTTCTGTTGGTGTTGGCTACGGCGCAGACTGCTGGTGTAACACCTACGACATTAAAACCTGCAGGCGATACTTCGAAACCTGCGGTTCCCAAAAAACAGACGGTCGCCGATAAGACCAAGGGACAAAAAAAGAACGAAGGTCTGTTCACCCTTTACCAGGATACAGCCACCGGAAGTGTACAGATGTATATCCGCAAAGACCAGTTGGATAAGGAATTCATCTACCAGAGTTTCTCCATCAGTGGTCCTACCAGCTTGTTCCTGAATCAGAGCATGCATCGTTCAACAGCTGTATTCAAGATCAAAAAAGCGTTCGATAAACTGGAGTTTTCTATCGTGAACACCAATCTCTATTACGATAAGAACAACCCGGTAAGCAAAACGGCCGAAGTGGATAAACCGGAAGCGATCTTCTTTTCTGATAAATTCTCTCTCGAAGATTCATTGGGTTACCTGATAAGCGGCGATGCGCTGTTCCTCAGCGAGAAGCTGGATCCGGTGAAACCGATCTTCCAGCCGGGTCCGTTCACGGCTACGATCTTCAACCTGGGAATGCTGAATCCTGCCAAGTCCAAATATGCCCAACTACGTTCTTTTTCAGACAATACAGATGTGGTAGTGGACCTATCTTATGATAATCCCACTACACTTGCCAATGGTGGGCCGGATGTAGTAGATCCCCGTTATGTTAGGGTGCGCATGCAGCATAGCTTTATTTCAATGCCCAATAATGATTTTGCGCCGAGAAGGGATGATCCGCGTGTAGGTTATTTTATGCAACAGCGGAACGACCAGACCAGCATCAGTTCGGTTCCGTATAAGGACATGATTAACCGCTGGAGCCTGAAGAAAAAGGATCCGAATGCAGCTATGAGCGAACCTGTTGAGCCGCTGGTATACTGGATAGAGAATACCACGCCGCATGAATACCGCCAGATCATTTATGAAGCGGGTATGAAATGGAACGAAGCTTTCGAAAAAGCAGGCTTTAAGAATGCCCTGCAGATGAAGATACAACCGGATAATGCCACCTGGGATCCCGCGGATATCCATTACAACGTGATCCGTTGGGTATCTTCTGCACAGCCATCTTATGGCGCTATCGGACCCAGCTTCGTAAACCCGAGAACAGGCCAGATATTGGGAGCCGATATCACGGTGGAATGGTATTCCGGAAGTGCTACTGCTATTTATGATGAACTGTTCAATGGATTCGGTGCACAGCAACCAGAGATGCAGGTCCCGGGTCTCACCATGAATGGACATCATAGCTGTACACTGGCTTCTGAACTGAAGGCTCAATACACTGCTGGCCTTACCACACTTGAAATGACGGGTGCATCCGATACAGAGATCAAGGAAATGCACAAGCAGTTCCTCACTTATCTCATCATGCACGAAATGGGGCATACACTGGGCCTGAATCATAACATGAAGGCAAGCAATATGCTGTCACCTGCAGAAGTGCATAATACCAGCATCACACGCAGTATTGGCCTCATGGGATCAGTGATGGATTACCCTTCCATCAACGTAGCACTCGACAGAACAAAACAGGGAGATTACTATACCACAAAGGCAGGCCCTTATGATTTATGGGCGATAGAGTATGGTTATCGCCAATTTGCTCCCGGTGAGGAAGAAGCGGGACTGACCAAAATATTGTCGCGCAGCCATGATCCCAAACTCACTTTCGGTAATGACGGAGATGATATGCGTGCACCTGGTAAGGGAATGGACCCAAGGGTGAATGTGAATGATATGTCCAACGATCCGATCACTTACGCAGAAGATCGGTTTAAACTGGTGAATAACCTGATGGGCAAACTGGTACAGAAATATACCAAACCCGGTCAGTCTTATGCCGAACTGCGCAACCGTTATGGCAACCTGAATGCACAGAGAAGGGACATGATCAATGCAGTGAGCCGTTTTGTGGGAGGCGTTTATGTAGACAGGAGTTTCCCAGAGCAGAACTCGGGTACTAAACCTTATACACCGGTTCCGATGGCCACACAGAAAAGGGCCATGGACTTGCTTAGTAAATATGTATTTGCACCAAATGCCTTTGACGCGGATGCACCGGTATTTCCATACCTTCAGATGCAACGCCGTGGTTATAACCAGCCCAGCATCGGTGAGGATTACAAGATCACTGCTAACCTGACCAATTTGCAGGTAGGTGGTACACTGGCGCATATTTTGAATCCATCCACGCTGCAGCGTATCACCAATACCCGACTTTACGGTAATTCTTACAGTGTGGCAGATGTGATGAATGACCTGGTAAAAGGTATTTTTGATGCGGATATCAACGGTAATGTGAATGTATACAGGCAGTATCTGCAAACCAGCTTTGTACGCGGTACGGCGCAGTTAACAGCGGATAATTCACCTTTGGATAACGTATCCAGGGCAGCAGCTTTGTATACATTGAAGAAATTAAGGACCCGATTGTCGGCTGCCGTTTCCGGAAATGAGGAGACCAAGGCACACAGGACCAATATGATCTTCCTGATTGATAAGACCCTGAAAGCGGATTGATTCGTGTGCTGAAATAGCGGTCATAAAAAAACCTTCCGTTTTGCGGAAGGTTTTTTTATGTGAATGCAAGGATTATCCTTTCTTCTTGGCTGCGGCCTCTTTGTTGGCTTTGTGGCGCATATCGGGTGTACCATCTTTTTTCAGAGGGCCGGCTGGAGCAGCGGCCTTAGCGGCTTCTTTGTTGGCTTTGTAACGCATGTCAGGCGTGCCGTCTTTCTTAACAGGTGCAGCAGCACTGGCTTTTTTGGTGTCGGCTGGTGTTGTTTTGCTGGTAGCAGCTTTGGCTTTTTCTGAAGCAGGCTTGGCCTGGGCAAATGAAGCGGTGGCAAGACAGAACACAGCGGTAATGGCGATCAGTAGTTTTTTCATATGATGAAATTTATTGAGTAGTTAAGTTACAGAACTGTGATGGGGAATGGAACAGCTCCGCCCTTTTTTTTCGAAATCTCCGCTTGTTATTGATAAGAGACTTTTTCTGACCTGATTTTCAGGTTATTAGGGTGGTTGAAAAAATATCTGACTTGTCAATCCCGGGAAATTGTGTTAACTTATGTGGCAAATCCTGCCATATGCCTAAAGTAAGCGATATTTTAAAAAGAAAAGGAAACCGGGTAACTACCGTAACACCGGATACAACGGTGATCGCAGCATTAAAGATCATGTCTGAGCAGAATATCGGTTCTGTGGTGATCATGGAGAATGATACTTTCCTGGGTATCATGACAGAACGGGATTATTCCCGGAAAGTTATCCTGATGGGACGTCATTCAAGTGATACGCCGGTTAGAGAGATCATGACCACAGATTTTCCGGTGATCAAACAGTCGGATACGGTAGATGCATGCATGCAGCTGATGTCAGATAAACATATCCGCTACCTGCCTGTGATTGAAAACGGTCAGCTGGCCGGTATCATCTCTATCAATGATGTGGTTACAGAGACCATCTCAACGCAGCAGGAAACCATTTCACACCTGCATAGTTACATACAGTCCTGAGCTAAATGATAGGTATTGCACACTGTTTACCGAATAAACAGCTGCAGAACCAATATTCCTGCGAGGCCGATGAGGGAGATCAGTGTTTCCATTACCGTCCACGACAGGAATGTTTCTTTTAAGGACAGCCTGAAGAATTCCTTATACATCCAGAAGCCGGAATCGTTGATATGCGATCCGAATACACTGCCGGCTCCTACGGCCAGTACCATCAGTTCGGGCGATACATTACCCGCAACGACAAGTGGCGATACGATGCCCGCTGCCGTTAATCCTGCAACAGTTGCTGAGCCCATCGTAACACGTAATAATGCTGTTAAGATCCATGCAAACAAAAGAGGAGGCATCTCCAGCGTACTACTGAAAGAAGAAATATAACTGCCGGTTCCGCTATCGATCAACACTTGCTTGAATACACCACCTGCTGTAATGGTGAGTAAGATCACGGCAATACCGGAAATGGCATCGGATGCCCATTGCATCACCTGTGGCATGGTCTTGTTGATCCTTAATCCAAAGAAATAGATTGCAGCAATAACGGCAAGCAATAAGGCAATGGTAGAATCGCCGCTAAAAGCCAGTAAACGGCGAAGCATATTATCTTTTTCAAGGATCAGGTTGCCGATCACGGACATACTGATCAGTGCAACCGGCATGAGGGCAATACAAAAGCTGGAGAGAACGGAAGGAAGGTGCTGGTGTGCCACCGGGTCTGTATCTCCAAATAGGTCGTAGCTGCCAGCTTTAGTATTCTTTAAAACCCTTCCCAGTAAAGGCCCGGAAATGAGCACTGCCGGAACGGCTATCAAAAGGCCATACATCAGTGTTTTGCCCATATCTGCATGAAACGCGTTTACCAACACTACCGGGCCAGGATGGGGAGGGAGGAAACAGTGGGTAGTAGATAAGGAAGCCGCCATGGGCATGACGATATACAATAAAGGAAGACCGGTTCTTCGGGCAATGGAAAATACAAGTGGCACCAGTATCACAAAACCCGCATTGTAGTAAAGGGGGATACCGATCAGGAAACCGGTGAGCAGTACGGCCCATTGAATATTCTTTTCGCCGAAACCATTGATCAGTGTGCCGGAGATCTGTTCAGCGGCGCCGCTGGTTTCCAGTATCTTTCCCAGAATGGCACCCAGGCAAACAATGAGGGCCAGTCCACCGAGTGTGCTGCCCACTCCCTTTTCTATGGAGGCCAGCAGAGCTGAAGGCTCCATGCCCAACAACAGGCCGGATACAATGGCTACCACCAGAAGCGACAGGAATGGACTGATTTTTTTTACGGTAAGGAATACCTGTAAAGCGATCGCGAATAAGATGATGACGAATACCATGGGCTTTCTATTGTATGTAACGTTCAGTATTGATATGTGTTCCTGACTTTTTTATATGGATAAGGGTGTAATTGACTGCTATCATGATCCTAATCTGGTATTGCTCACAAAGGCGATTTTTTTACTATCTGGCGACCAACTGGGCACATTGATGGTTCCCTGTCCGCCATATACATAGGCAATGGCTCTGGGCACACCACCACCAGCAGGCATCAGCCGAAGGTATACCTTCTGATAAAAGGGATGGGAGGAGGGATCGATCTCTTTTGGGAAGGAGATAAATACGATCCATTTGCCATCAGGTGAGATATGCGGGAACCAATCGTTGTATTCATCAAAAGTAACCTGCTCCTGTTCCGAGCCATCGGGTCTCATTCTCCAGAGTTTCATGGTGCCTGTACGTACCGAGTTGAAATAAATGTATTTACCGTCAGGCGTATATTCCGGCCCGTCATCCAATAGGGGATCATCTGTTAACCGTGTCTGTTTTTTAGTGGCAATGTCAACGGACCAGATATTCCATTCCTTTCCGCGCTGCCCGGTAAAAAGCAGTTTGCTGCCATCCGGCGACCATCCGTGCAGGTAAGAATGTCCGTCTTTTTCGGATGTGATCTGTTCCGGTTTGTCGGAACCGCTGATAGGCAGCGTGTAGATCACAGAAGTATGTTCCGGGCCGGTATGACTACTGATAGCCATTTGTTTGCCATCGAATGAAATCACATGGTCATTATTGTTATCCTTGGCGAATCCTGTATTCAGAACAGAGATCTTTCCAGTAACCAGTTCATATCTGCGTAACAGACCATCCTCATTGTAAATAAGGTATTTGTTATCCGGTGTCCAGTTGGGCGCTTGTAATGAATTGAGCGCACTGTGGAGGATCTTGCGTTGCCCGCTTGCGATATCCATTATTTCGAGGTGGCTTCCCAGGTAATCACGGTAGGCACGAAAATCACGGGAGGGAGGAATGATGATGCGTACATTGCTGAACTGTGCCTGTTCCGGGGCATTTTCAGCATGGGAGCAGATATAGATACCCGCATAGACCTCCTCATTCAGGGTGATCTCTTTCCGGACCGATTTATAGTTCTCACCGGCACTGGCAGCAGAAAAAGTAAATATATTACCTGAGCGTTCCAGTTCTATTTCGGTAGGATGAAAGGACGATAGGGGGAGCTCCCTGGTGGAGTCTCCGTCTGACTGTCTGTACTGCAGGGAACTAAGGGTGTTCCCGTGTACGCAGGCATTTACATGGCGGGAATCGGGAGTGAGCTGATCCCTTGCGATGATACCGATCTTACGGTGTTCATCTGTACCCTTGCCTATAAAACGGATCGTGGCCTTTATGATAAAATCGCCCTTGATCTTTTTCCAGGCAAAATGGAACTGGTCATGGTCAAACCACATATTTTTTCCTGCACCTGTGAGTAGGTAGGTCTGGTCAGCAGGGCGATACGCTACAGAACCCTTCAGTTTCGGGTTGCCAATAGCATCCTGATGATCAAACATACCCAGTTGATCGGTTTGTGTTCTGGCGGAAACGCAGAACAACAGAAATGGGAACAGCAGGCAGATGGTTCTCCAGATAATAGTGTTGGGCATACGCTTTGGTTTTAGGATAAGTGAATCATTATACTATATTTCATGCAAAAGCCATTGTAAAACCAATGACGAAGATTGTTTCAGGAAAGCGCAGGCTCTTTCGCATGGGACTTGAAAATGGATTTGCTACATTCTGGTCAATGCTGCTCACTGGCCATGTACCATTGACGGTACTTGCAGACTGTATATTTCAACAATGGTCAAAGAGACTCCATTTCTGAGGCTTCTTTTCGTGAATTTACTGAACCGATAGTACATTTTGCCTTTTTACGATATCGTTTTCGCTAAGTACTGTCTTAGATACCCATTGGTTTGTTTGAACAGATGAGGCATTTATCGGAAGGAATTCAGGCTTTTTGTAAACATTATCAGTAAATTGATCTATCTAATCCGGCCGCATATTCCATTATATGGAATGATTGGCTGGGGTAGTATATAAAAAAATAGAATGCTATTATTAGGAATAGATGTTGGCACTTCTTCTATCAAGGTATCGATAGTAGATGCCGCTACGCAGGATATCCTGGCATCGGTGCAGTATCCCGAATCAGAATCGGGTATTACATCGTTACAACCTGGCTGGGCCGAGCAGTCGCCCGACATGTGGTGGCAGCACGTACAGCAAGCCATTCTCAAAGCACATGCCACCCGTAAATATGACCCATCAGCCATTACCGCCATCGGTATCGGCTACCAGATGCATGGACTGGTATTGGTGGATAAGCAACAGCATGTACTCCGCGACAGCATCATCTGGTGCGATAGCCGCGCAGTCAATATTGGTAACGCAGCTTTTGCAGCTATCGGCCAGGAGAAATGCCTTTCACATTTATTGAACTCACCGGGCAATTTTACTGCATCCAAACTGGCATGGGTGAAGGTTCATGAGCCAGAGCTTTACGAGCGGGTTGACCAGGTTCTATTACCTGGAGATTATATTGCCATGAAATTCAGTGGCCAAACGGGTACCACCGTTTCTGCTTTGTCGGAAGGGATCTTCTGGGATTTTGCCGAACAGGAACTATCGAAAGATGTGTTTGCCCATTATGGTTTTGATACTGCGCTCATCCCGCCGATCCGGAAAGTGTTCGAACCTCACGGATTGGTCAGTAACGAGGTGGCTACTAAGTTGGGATTGAGGCCGGGTATCCCGGTCTCATACAAAGCGGGTGATCAGCTGAACAATGCTTTGTCGTTGAATGTACTGCAACCCGGAGAGATAGCCGCTACGGCCGGAACATCGGGCGTCATTTACAGTGTCAGTGACATACTGACCTATGATCCGCAATCCCGGGTAAACACATTTGCGCACGTAAATCATAGTGCATTGCAGCAACGGCTGGGAGTGCTTTTGTGCATTAACGGTACCGGTATCCTCAATAATTGGGTGCGTAACATGAACGGGGCGCAACTGGACTATCGGGAAATGAATTTGGCGGCAGCTGCCATTCGGCCGGGGAGTGATGGGTTATTTATTCTGCCCTTCGGCAATGGCGCGGAAAGGATGCTGAACAATGCCATCATCGGGGCGCATGTGGTGAATATCGATTTCAATAAACACGGAACAGCGCATATGTTCCGGGCCGCACAGGAGGGTATCGCGTTCTCTTTCCGTTATGGATTGGATATCATGCGCAGTAATGGCCTGCAACCTTCTGTGATCCGGGCCGGCAGGGCCAACCTGTTTCTCAGTGATGTGTTCACAGAAGCTTTTGTCAATACCACCGGCGTGCCTGTTGAATTGTATGCCTGCGACGGAAGTGTGGGCGCGGCCCTGGGCGCAGGTATCGGAGCAGGTATCTATAGCGATGAAAAAGAGGCCTTCATCCATATGAAGAAGTTACAAGTAGTGGAACCCTCCGATACAAAACGTTATGACACCCTGTACCGGAAATGGGAAAACTTACTGCAGGAAAAATTGGTACACTCTAATTCGTAATGATCAAAACAAGACAATATGAAAGTGATAACAGGCGACAAAGAATTTTTCCAGGGGATCGGCCAGGTGAAATATGAAGGGGCCGGCAGTGATAATCCATTGGCCTTCCGCTGGTACGATGCAGACAAGGTAGTAGCCGGCAAACCCATGAAAGACTGGCTGCGTTTTGCTTGTGCTTACTGGCATTCCTTTGTAGGAAATGGGGGTGATCCGTTTGGTGAACCTACACATCTGTATCCATGGAACGCAAAAACAGATGCGGTGCAGAGAGCAAAGGATAAAATGGACGCAGCTTTTGAATTCATTACCAAAATGAACATCCCATACTACTGTTTTCATGATGTGGATGTTGTGGATTACACGGATGATGTACACGAGAACGAAAAAAGGTTGCAGGCCCTGGTTGAGTATGCCAAACAGAAACAGGCTGCCAGTGGTGTGAAACTGTTGTGGGGTACCGCGAATCTTTTCAGTAACCGTCGTTATATGAATGGCGCTGCCACCAACCCTGATTTTCATGTGCTGGCACATGCTGGCGCGCAGGTAAAAGCGGCATTGGATGCCACTATCGCACTGGGGGGTGAGAACTATGTATTCTGGGGTGGACGTGAAGGTTATATGAGTCTGCTGAATACCGATATGAAACGGGAGAAAGAGCATTTGGCACGTTTCCTGCACACGGCCAAAGAGTATGCACGCAGGCAGGGTTTTACCGGAACCTTTTTCATTGAGCCCAAACCTTGTGAGCCGAGCAAACACCAGTATGATTATGACAGTGAAACCGTGATCGGTTTCCTGCGTCAGTTCGATCTGCTGAATGATTTTAAATTGAATATTGAAGTCAATCATGCCACACTGGCCGGACATACTTTCCAACATGAACTGCAGGTAGCTGCCGATGCAGGGGTATTGGGCAGCATGGATGCCAACCGGGGCGATTACCAGAACGGTTGGGATACGGACCAGTTCCCCAATAATATCAACGAACTGGCAGAGACCATGCTCGTAGTTCTCGAGGCAGGTGGTTTTGCAGGCGGAGGTATCAACTTCGATGCCAAGCGAAGGCGTAATTCCACCGATCCGGCAGACCTGTTCTATGCACATATCGGAGGTATGGATGTGTTTGCCAGAGCACTGATCGTGGCTGACCAGGTATTGCAGCATTCTGACTATCGGAAGATCCGAAAAGACAGGTATGCATCATTCGACAGTGGTGCAGGCAAGGACTTTGAAACAGGTAAGATGTCGTTGGAGGATCTGAGGGAGTTCGCTGTATCCCATGGGGAGCCCAAGGTAGTTAGCGGTAAACAGGAATACCTGGAAAACCTGATCAACCGGTTCATATAGATCGGTCCGCTTCAGGAGATGGAACAATTGATAAGGAAATAGGATAAAAGAAAACTGGCCGGGTGAATATTTCGACCAGTTACGATAGATAGTATAAACTGACCCATATGAAAAAACAGGTTCTTCTTTGGTTGCTGTCCGGCGTGCTGTTTTTGAACGCATGCCAGAACAATACCATCCATAACGAAACAGCCAGCATGACCTTCACTATTAGCGAAAAGCCTTTCGGCCAAATCAATGGAGACACCATCACGCAATACACGATTACCAACCCCCAAGGTATGCAGGTGAGTATCATCAACTACGGTGGAACTGTTACGAACCTGCTTGTTCCGGGCAGGGATCATGAACTGGGAGATGTGGTGTTGGGATTTGATTCACTCTCCGGGTACCTGCAGAAGGCTAATCCTTATTTTGGCTGCCTCGTGGGCCGGTACGGCAATCGCATTGCGAAAGGGAAATTCATACTGGACGGCCAGGCTTACCAGCTTACCCTGAACGATCATGGTAACACGTTACATGGAGGCGTGCAAGGTCTTGATAAAGTGATCTGGCAGGCAAGTAAACCTGCAGGAGACAGCAGTCTGAAACTCACTTATACCAGTAAGGACGGGGATCAGGGTTTTCCCGGAAATCTCGTGATAGAAGTGGTATACACACTCAGTTCCGATAATGCCTTGCAGATCGCTTACAGCGCCACCACTGATAAAGCCACCCCGGTGAACCTGACCAATCATTGTTATTTCAATCTATCAGCCGGAAAACAGAATACCATCCTGGATCATGAAGTGATGCTCCAGGCAGAAAAGTTCACGGCAGTGGATAGCCTGTTGATACCGACTGGCCAGTTGCCTGACGTAAAAGGTACTCCAATGGATTTTACAACTCCCAAGAAGATCGGTGCAGAACTGGCAGCCGTAAAAGGGGGATACGATCATAACTGGGTATTGAAACGTAAGGGTAAGGATCTCGAAAAAATTGCGACCGCCTATGATGCTTCCAGTGGGAGGTTCATGGAAGTTTTCACCACAGAGCCCGGACTGCAATTCTATACAGGGAATTTCCTGGATGGGACCCTGAAAGGAAAGCAGCAGCAGAAGTACCAGCAACATGCCGGCTTTTGTATGGAGACCCAACATTTTCCGGATGCTCCCAACCAGCCTTCTTTTCCGAATACCATTGTAAAACCGGGTGAGAGCTATCGGTCCCTTACGTACTATCGTTTTTCTGTTAAATAAATGCCTGGCATGAAAAGCATCATGCTGCCTGGTAGTCATCTATGTTACGTGAAGCTTCAAACTACAACCCCCACCAATAAACAGCTGTCATTATGAGATCATTGCAAACTGCAGATTACATTGTTTTCCTCGTGTACTTTATCATTGTTGCCTCTTATGGATACTGGGTGTACCGGCGTAAGAAAAAAGCAAGCACAACCGCTTCGCATGATTATTTTCTGGCCGAAGGGTCTCTCACTTGGTGGGCCATCGGCGCATCGCTGATCGCTTCCAATATCTCAGCGGAACAGATGATTGGTATGAGTGGCAATGGATTTAAGATGGGACTTGCGATTTCAACCTACGAGTGGATGGCAGCCGCCACACTGCTGATAGTGGCCATCTTCTTTATCCCGGTTTACCTGAAGAATAAGATATACACCATGCCGCAATTCCTGAACCAGCGTTACAACAGTACGGTGGCCATGATCATGGCGGTATTCTGGTTGTTATTGTACGTGGTGGTGAACCTCACATCGATCTTATATCTGGGCGCATTGGCTATTCACGCCATATCCGGACTACCATTGTATCTCTGCATGGTATTTCTTGCCTTGTTCGCGATCGTGATCACATTGGGTGGTATGAAGGTGATCGGTTATACCGATGTGATCCAGGTGTTTTTTCTCATCGTGGGTGGACTGGCCACTACCTATCTTGCGCTGACACTGGTGTCCGAAAAATTCGGCACAACAGGTGTATTGAATGGCTTTAAGTTGCTTACTGAAAAAGCCGATGACCATTTTCACATGATCCTGAAAAAAGATAATCCCAATTTTATCAGTCTGCCAGGCCTCACCGTATTGATCGGTGGAATGTGGATCGTGAACCTGAATTACTGGGGTTGCAACCAATACATCACACAACGTGCATTAGGGGCCGATCTGAAAACAGCAAGAAGTGGTTTGCTCTTTGCCGCGTTCCTGAAATTGCTCATGCCGGTGATCGTTGTATTGCCTGGAATTGCAGCCTATGTTTTGTATAATGAGGGCGGTTTCCAGGACCAGATGATGGTGAATGGGGAGCTGGTGCAGGACAATGCCTATCCCGTTATGCTGAACCTCTTGGGGCCTGGCCTGAAAGGGCTTGCATTCGCAGCCCTCACTGCTGCCGTGGTAGCATCCCTGGCAGGCAAGGCCAATAGTATCGCCACTATTTTTACACTCGACATTTACAAGAAAAAGGTCGATCCCGATGCCAGCGAGAAAAAAATGGTCTGGATCGGAAAGATCTCAGTGATAATGGCCTTGCTGGTTGCTGTTCTGATTGCACCGTTCCTGGGTATCGATAAAAAAGGTGGATTTGAATTCATCCAGGAATATACGGGTTTCGTTTCGCCCGGCATCTTCGCCATGTTCATTCTGGGTTTTTTCTGGAAAAAGACCACTTCCAATGCGGCGCTCTTCGCAACCGTTGGTGGGTTTGTGTTCTCTGTGATCTTCAAATTCCTTCCCAAGTTTGCTGACCTCTCTTTCCTCGAGCCTATGGGTTTTGCCGCAAAAGTGGAGGGCCTCTATGAGATACCATTTATCGACAGGATGGGTTTTGTATTCGTGATCTGTATCATTGGTATGTGGATCATCAGTATGGTTGAAAATAAACGTGGCGTCAAGACCAACGGGCTTGAGATAGATAAATCCATGTTCAAGCTCAACCCCGCTTTTACGGTAGGGACCCTGATCGTAGGCGGTATCCTGACGGCGTTGTATACGATCTTCTGGTAAGGGAAATCGTCAGTCGTAAGCAAGAATTAAAACGATCACGATTCACGACTCAGGTTCTCGCCATCGATTTCGCAGATTTTTTCGGTCGGGATCGATGAAATATGTGGGGATACTTTTAGGTTTGATATAAAGTAAGCGTTATGGCAATGGAACACACTATGCGATGGTACGGGCCGGAAGATCCGGTTGATCTTTGGGACATACGTCAGGCCGGATGTACCGGCGTGGTAAGCGCTTTACACCAGATCCCGGTAGGAGAGGTATGGACCGTGGAAGCGATCAACGAACGCAAGGCATTGATAGAGGCCGCTGGCATGACCTGGACCGTGATCGAGAGTCTGCCCGTGCATGAAGATATCAAGCGGCAATACGGCAACTTCCAGGAGTGGATCGAAAAATATAAGATCAGTCTGCATAATGTTGCCGCCTGTGGTTTGAAAGTGGTCACTTATAATTTCATGCCCATACTGGATTGGGTAAGGACCGATATCGCTTACGAAATGCCGGACAGAAGTCGTGCTCTATATTTTGAAAAAGCGGCATTCATCGCGTTCGACCTGTTCCTGTTACAAAGACCCGGCGCAGAAAAAGATTATACCCCGGAAGAGATCGAAAGGGGTAAACAGAAACTGGCTTCCATGTCGCAGGAAGAGAAAGACCTCCTGTGCAAAAATACCTTACTGGGATTGCCCGGTAGCCGCGAGCAGTTCACGCCGGAGCAGATCTTTGATGCACTGAAAAAATATGAAGGCATCGACCGCATTAAACTGAAAGAACATCTGTTCCATTTTCTGCGCGAAGTGGTTCCTGTAGCAGCCTCACTTGGATTGAAAATGGCCATTCATCCGGACGATCCTCCTTACTCCGTGTTGGGTCTGCCACGCATCATGAGTACCGAAGAGGATGCAAAAGATATGCTGGCTGCCATGCCTTCACCTGCCAATGGATTTTGTTTCTGTACAGGTTCGTTCGGGGTGCGTCCCGACAATGACCTACCCGGTATGGTAAGACGCCTGGGTGATCATATCCATTTCCTTCACCTCAGAAGTACCCGGAGGGATGACCTGGGTAATTTCTATGAAGCCGATCACCTGGATGGCGACGTGGATATGTATGCTGTGGTGAAGGAGATCGTTCAGGTGCAGAAGCGCCGCGGTATCTCCATCCCTATGCGTCCCGATCATGGTCACCAGATGCTGGACGACCTGAAAAAGTCAGGCGCGTACCCCGGTTACACCGCTATCGGCCGCTTACGGGGTCTGGCGGAATTGAGGGGCCTCGAACTGGGAATTGAGAGAAACCAGTAGCCTATGGGACCAGGATCAAGGAATTTTGAATGTTGAAGTACACCTACTTCAACATTTTTTATTGATTATCAATAAGTTGGATCATTCGCGCTTCCTTGTTCGACATTCAATATCCAATATTCCCTACCTTTGCTCCCCCGAAATAAAACCATCGGGTATTTTATGAATCTTATTAACAAACAACTAAACGCAGATGCACAGGAGAATGCTGCAGCTTCAGAAGCTGTAGAAGTTACTACTGCGACAAAAAATGCACCTGTAGCAGAGCCGGTTATTGAAACCGCTCATGATGATTTTGACTGGAGCATTGACAAGCGTAATGTGAGTCACTATGCTGAAACAGAAAGAATGAAGTACGACAAAGTGTATGATGACACTTTCGTACAGATCAATGATGGCGAGATCGTGAAAGGCGGTGTTGTTGCTTTGACCAAGACAGATGTGGTTGTAAACATCGGTTTTAAGAGTGATGGCCTCGTTTCCCTGAACGAATTCCGCGATGTGCCAGGACTGAAGATAGGTGATGAAGTAGAAGTGATGGTAGTGGAGAAAGAAGACCGTTCCGGTAACCTGCACCTGAGCCGCAAATCTGCCCGCATTTTCCGTGCATGGGAAAGAATTGTGGAAGTTCATAAGACCGGAGAAGTGATCACCGGTACCGTTACCAGCAAAACCAAGGGTGGATTGATTGTAGACGTGTTTGGAATGGAAACATTCTTACCAGGTTCTCAGATCGACGTGAAACCTGTAACTGATTACGATCAGTTCGTAGGTAAGACCATGGAGTTCAAAGTGGTTAAGATCAACGAAACCATCAAGAATGCCGTAGTATCTCACAAAGCCCTGATCGAAAGCGATATCGAAGCACAGCGTGCAGAGATCATGAGCAAACTCGAAAAAGGACAGGTACTGGAAGGCGTGGTGAAGAACATCACAGATTTCGGTGCTTTCATGGACCTGGGTGGTCTGGACGGTTTGCTGTACATCACCGATATTTCATGGGGACGTATCTCTCACCCAAGCGAAGTGGTGAAGATGGACCAGAAACTGCAGGTGGTGGTACTGGATTTCGACGACGACAAGAAGCGTATCAGCCTGGGTCTGAAACAACTGACTCCGCATCCATGGGATGTGCTGCCTGAAGGCCTGGCCGAAGGTTCTGTAGTGAAAGGTAAAGTGGTGAATATTGAAGATTACGGTGCGTTCCTGGAAATTCAGCCTGGTGTGGAAGGTCTGGTACACGTATCAGAGATCACATGGGCCAATACTCCGATCAACGCGAAGGAATTCTTCAAACTGGGTGATGAGTACGAAGCAAAAGTGGTTACCCTGGATAAAGATTCCCGTAAGATGAGCCTGAGCATCAAACAAATGAGCCAGGATCCTTGGAACACCATCGAAACCAAATTCCCTGAGGGCAGCAAACACAAAGGTCTGGTGAAGAACATCACTCCTTATGGTGTGTTTGTTGAACTGGAGCCAGGTATCGGCGGTATGATCCACATCAGCGACCTGAGCTGGTTAAAACGTTTCAACCACCCGACCGACTATACCAAAGTTGGCGAGCAGATCGATATCATCATCTTAAGCATTGATAAAGAGAACCGCAAACTGCAGTTGGGTCACAAACAGCTGGAAGAAGATCCCTGGAATGCACTGGAAGATACCTTTGCAGTAGGTACCATCCACGAAGGCACTGTTACCCGTAAGGATGACAAGGGAGCCCTGGTTCAGTTGCAGTATGGTCTCGAAGGTTTTGCACCTAACCGTCACCTGAACAAGGAAGACGGCAAGCAGGTACAGGCCGATGAAACTGCTCAGTTCATGGTGATCGAGTTCGATCGTAACGAAAAACGTATCGTCCTGAGCCATGCACGTATCTGGGAACAGAACGTAGCTGATGCGGTAGCAGCAGAGAAAAAAGAAGCCAAAGCTGAAGCGGATAACACCAAAAAAGCGGTGAAAAACATCCAGGCTAAGGTAGAAAAAGCAACCCTGGGCGACCTGGGTGCGCTGGCCGAGATCAAAGCCAAATTACAGGAAGGAGAAGGGGACGCTAAGTAGTCTTCCCGATCCTAAGGATAAAGAAGGGCTGCCTGTTTGGGCGGCCCTTCTTGTTGGTAAGCTATGGGCTTTGAGCCTTGAGTAAGGATTTCCAGGCAGGTACTGGCTCTTGGCGCAAGGGTCAAAGCTTGCGGCTACCACCCCCTTTTTGGGTAATTCTTAACGAAATAACGGCCCAAACCCCATTCGGACTTTATAAATTGCCCGTAATTAACTAATTTTGCCAACTTGTTATGAATAGGATCGTTCTGTTATTGTTATCGGTAGTACTGCTTACCTCTTCCTGCTCCAATAAATTTGGAAAGATCATGAAGAGCAAAGATTATGAGTACAAATACAAAATGGCCGAACAATACTATGCAAACAAGAACTACGGTTACGCTCAGCAGCTCTTTGAAGATATCTTTCCCTATGTAAAAGGTTCCACGCGATATGAGGACATGTATTACAAGTTCGCGTACTCTTACTACTATCAGAAAGATTATCTGAATGCAGAGAACCTCTTCAAGAGTTTTGTTGAGAACTTCCCCACCAGTACCCGGGGAGAGGAATGTGATTATATGAGGGCCTATTGCTATTACAAGCAATCGCCCAAAGTGGAACTGGACCA
This sequence comes from Chitinophagaceae bacterium, assembly GCA_020403425.1. Taxonomy (GTDB): domain Bacteria; phylum Bacteroidota; class Bacteroidia; order Chitinophagales; family Chitinophagaceae; genus Sediminibacterium. The sequence continues at coordinate 42,443 of JADBXR010000020.1, forward strand.
GACCAATACCAACAAGACCATGCAGTTGATGCAGGCATTTCTCAATACGCACCCGAATTCCGAAAGGGCAAAGGATGCCAGTGAGATCATCGATAAATGCCGCGAGAAACTGGAACTGAAAGAATTCAAAGGAGCAGAACTGTATTATAACCTGGGTTTTTACAAAGCGGCTGCCATTGCTTTTGGGAATGTATCTGATAATTTCCCAGATTCCAAAAAAGCAGACGAATACAAGTTACTCGTGATCAAGTCATACGTAAAGTATGCAGAGATGAGTTACGAAGAGAAGCAGAAAGAACGTTATGAGAAAGTGATCTCTGAATGTAACGACTTCGCCGAGCGTTTTGCAGAAAGCAAATACGCAGAGGAGGTCGCCAAATACAAAACACAAACCAATAACATTTTAAAAAATCTGAAAAATGAGCAAGCTAAGAAGGCAAATGAGCGCTAACACCGCCAGTGTGGTTGAAACCAAAAGCCTGATTGACATTAAAGGCAAAACAGGCAACCTGTACGAGTCGATCGCTATTATTGCCAGAAGGGCCAATCAGATCAACATATCCCTGCGGGAAGAATTGCACAACAAACTCGAAGAATTTGCCAGCCATACGGACAGCCTGGAGGAAATTCATGAGAACAAAGAGCAGATCGAGATCTCAAGGGCCTATGAAAAAATGCCTAACCCTGCTATCCTGGCTACCCAGGAATTCATGGAAGGTAAAGTGTACCACAGGCGCAACGATGAGAACGACCTGTTCAGATAAGCCAACTATTTGATAAATGATACGAAAACGACAGTGATGAACTGTCGTTTTTTGTTATTTTGTAGAGCGGATGGTGAGTTGTGAGTGGTCAGTAATGAGTGAAAGAGGTAAAACCTGTTTTTCTCTTACATAGCTCCCCCCTGACCTTCCAATCATTCACTATTCACCCCTGACCACTCACCACCATGCTTGAAGGTAAAAAAATACTCATTGGCATCACGGGCAGCATTGCTGCGTATAAGTCCATCCTGCTGGTTCGTCAGTTGGTAAAACAGGGGGCCGAAGTAAAAGTGGTGATGACACCTGCCGCCAGGGAATTCGTTTCTCCGCTGGTCTTGGCAACCCTTTCCAAAAATGCCGTGGTTTCTGAATTGGCCGAAGGTAGTGAATGGTCCAACCATGTCATGCTTGGCCGTTGGGCCGACCTGTTCGTGGTCGCGCCCCTGAGCTGTAATACGCTTGCTAAAATGGCGAATGGGTTATGTGATAACTTGTTACTGGCTGTATACCTTTCTGCCACCTGTCCGGTGGTCATAGCTCCGGCCATGGATGAAGATATGTGGCAACATCCTGCCACACAACGGAACCTTGATCTGCTGAAAGGATACGGTAACCATATCATTCCAGTGAACAGCGGAGAGTTGGCAAGTGGCTTGCATGGTGAGGGCCGGATGGCAGAACCCGAAGCCATCATCGTATTCCTGGTGGAGCATTTTTTCAGGACGTCGGAGCTGGCGGGCAAAAAAGTCATGGTCACGGCCGGTCCTACGTATGAGGCCATTGACCCCGTTCGTTTTATCGGAAATCATTCTTCCGGTAAAATGGGGTTTGCCCTTGCGGAAGAGCTGTACCTGCGCGGTGCCGATGTACAGCTGATCAGCGGTCCTACACAGCAGATCACCACCTATGCAGGTATCCGTGTGAACAAAGTCCGGTCTGCAGCAGAGATGTTTGACACCAGCGTGGCAATATTTCCGGGTGTGGACATCGCTGTCATGTCGGCGGCCGTTGCCGATTACAGTCCGGCAGAAACAGCCGGTGAAAAGATCAAAAAACAACCGGGTGACCTGTCGCTGCTGCTGTTGCCTACCAAAGATATCCTGCAATATGTGGGAACCCATAAACGGCAAGGCCAGTATGTAGTAGGTTTTGCACTGGAAACACAGAACGAAAAGGAGAACGCGCACAAAAAGCTGGAAAGCAAACAGGCTGACTGTATCGTACTCAATTCATTGCGCGACGAAGCGGCTGGTTTTGGCGTTGATACGAATAAAGTTACCTTGCTCTGTAAGGACGGGACCGAAATGGTCACTGAACTCAAAACCAAAAAGGAGATCGCAAAAGATATTGTTTCATTCATCATATCCCGTTTACATGCTGAATAGAAAAGTCGTTCATAGTATGATCCTTTGCTGCCTGATGGCAGTTCCTGCTGTTTCGCAGGAATTGCAGGCAAGGGTTAGCGTGGTGGCATCAAGGGTGAACTCTACGGTCGATAAGAAGATATTCACCACATTGCAGACACAGCTGAACAACCTGCTGAACAACCGGAAATGGACCAATGATGTTTTTCAGCCAAACGAGAAGATCGAATGCAGTTTCCTGCTGAACATAGAAAGTATCGTGGAGACGAACGTGTACAAAGCCACATTGACCATACAGGCAGCACGACCTGTATATAATAGTTCTTACAAGGCCGCGCTTGTGAATTTCATTGATGCGGATGTAACTTTCAAGTACCAGGAATTTCAACCGGTAGAGTTCAATGAAAGCAGGGTACAGGGAACAGATGCTGCTGCGGCCAACCTGCCGGCCATCCTGGCGTATTATGCATACATGATCATCGGCCTCGACTACGATTCGTTCTCGCCCAAAGGCGGGGAGCTTTTCTACCGTAAGGCGCAGAACATCGTGAACAACGCACCGGAGGGCAGGAATGTAACGGGCTGGCGGGTGTTTGACGGACAACGTAACCGTTACTGGCTCAATGAGAACCTGATCAATACCCGGTACAATATCATCCATGACGTACTCTATGCATATTATCGGAAAGGCATGGATAATATGGCTGGGGCAGAAGCAGAAGCCCGTAAGAACTTGCTGGAAACCCTGATCCAGTTGCAGGCATTCAATAAAGAGAATGCCAATACCATGTTCCTCCAGTTCTTTTTACAGGGGAAAGCGCAGGAACTGATCGGTGTTTTCAAAAAGGGGACAGGCGAGCAAAAGAATAAAGCCATTGACATTCTTTCTGAGATCGATGTGATCAATGCTTCACGTTATAAACAGGAATTGCGATGAGGAACATCATCAAGCTGTTTTGCGGTTGCCTGATTACCTCAATGGGGTGCCGGTCCGCCGTACCTGCTGAAGGGTTACTGGCACCCGATAGCATGAAAGTGATCATGTGGGACATGATGAAGGCCGATGAATTGTACCTCCGAATCAGCGCCAAAGACACTACCGCAGCCAGGCGTAAGGAAAATATCCGGTTATACGAACAGGTCTTTGCCGTACATAAGATCACCAAAAAGCAGTTCGATAGCAGCTATCATTTTTATGCTACTCATCCCGATCAGTTCAAACTGCTGCTCGATTCTCTGGATGTGTATGCGTTGCGCGAACGAACCAAACAGTTCGAAAAGAAGTACGGCGCTCCTAAATAGGGAATCTTCTCTACCTTTATGGGTATAACGATTGCCACATGAACAAAGTATTTGCCAATGCCGACGCGGCCATTCACGACATACCCGATGGTGCCACTTTAATGTTGGGTGGTTTTGGCCTGAATGGTATCCCCGAAAACACGATTGCAGCCCTTGTTAAAAAGGGAATCAAGAACCTTACCTGTATCTCCAATAACGCCGGAGTGGATGGTTTTGGTCTGGGCCTGTTATTACAGACCCGCCAGATCCGGAAAATGATGGCCAGTTATGTGGGAGAGAATGCAGAGTTCGAACGACAGTTATTGAGCGGAGAACTGGAAGTAGACCTGATACCACAGGGAACCCTGGCTACCCGTATCCAGATGGCCGGAATGGGTATCCCAGCATTTTATACACCTGCCGGTTATGGAACCGAAATTGCTGAAGGAAAAGAGGTCCGTCAGTTCAACGGTAAGATGTACCTGATGGAACACGCGCTGCATGCGCAGTTCTCGATCGTGAAAGCCTGGAAAGGAGATACGATGGGTAATCTGGTCTTCCGTAAGACCACCCGGAATTTCTCTACCTCTATGGCCAAAGCGGGCGATATCACGATCGCTGAGGTAGAGCAGCTGGTACAACCGGGCGAGATCGATCCGGACGATGTACATGTGGCCGGTGTATACGTACACCGTATCTTCCAGGGAAGCCATTACGAGAAACGGATCGAACGCAAAACGGTTCAGTTAGTGAAGGGTTAGCAACACCTGTATCACTAACGACTCATTCCTCATTCTTAATTAATTTCATATGTCATTAGATAAATTCGGTATCGCCAAACGTATCGCACAGGAGCTGAAAGACGGCATGTATGTGAACCTGGGCATTGGTATCCCCACACTGGTCTCCAATTATATTCCTGAAGGTATGACGGTGATCTTCCAGAGCGAGAACGGCATTCTGGGCATGGGACCTTACCCCATGGAGGCAGAAGTGGATGCGGACCTGATCAACGCAGGAAAAGAGACCGTAACGCTGATACCTGGTGGGGCTTTCTTCGATAGTGCCGAAAGTTTTGGAATGATCCGTGCAGGTAAGATAGACCTTACTGTGCTGGGAGCCATGGAAGTGAGTGAGAACGGAGATATCGCCAACTGGAAGATCCCGGGCAAAATGGTGAAAGGAATGGGAGGGGCAATGGACCTGGTGGCCAGTGCCAAGAACATCATTGTGGCCATGATGCATACCAATCCCAAGGGAGAAAGCAAACTGCTGCCTGCCTGTACCCTGCCTTTGACAGGAGTGGGCTGTGTTAAAAAAGTAGTGACGGAACTGGCGGTACTGGATATCACCCCCGAAGGTTTTGTATTGAAGGAACGAGCCCCAGGTGTATCGGTAGAAGAGATCGTTTCCAAGACCCTGGGCAAACTCATTGTTCCCGGATTTGTACCGGAAATGCAACTGTAGCTGCCCGTCAACCAGATAAAATAGTGTTTCTTTGCACACCGGAAAACAATCTGGTCAACAGATTGTTTTCATATCGGTAACTTTCACCAAAAACATAAAATAACACCATGAGTAGTATCCAGACCGGACAAAAAGCTCCCGAATTCGTATTGTTTGATACCGATAAGAACAAGGTATCACTGGCAGACCAGAAAGGAAGTAATGTAGTTGTATTGTTCTTCCCGCTCGCATTTACTGGCGTTTGTACCACAGAATTGTGTAACGTCAGGGATAATATTGCTATCTACAATAACACCAACGCCAAAGTATTCGGAGTATCTGTTGATTCACTTTTCAGCCTGGGTAAATTCAAGGCCGAGCAGAACTTGAACTTCCCGCTGCTGAGTGATTTTAACAAGGAAGCGGCCAAGGCCTTTGACGTATTGTATGAAACCTTCCCCGCATTCGAAATGCAGGGCGTAAGTAAACGCGCGGCTTTCGTCATCGATAAAGAAGGTGTTGTGCGTTATGCGGAAGTATGTGCTACCCCGGGTGACCTGCCTAATTTTGCTGCGATCCAGGAAACACTGTCCGGATTGAACTAAAATAGCCTCAAAAAATGCCTTCCGGCTCGTAACCGGAGGGCATTTTTGTTAAAAATAGGCTGAAACCCTTGTTAAAACGGGTTAGATTTAAGTAATTTGTCATGCATGCGCAAATTTTACCTGATCGGACTGGTACTCTTCTCCCTTTTCAGCAGCAGTTTTGGTGCTGATGATACCGTGTACTGGAATTTCACCGACGGTTCTACCCCCAAGATCGCGCATTTTTATCCGAACCCTGCCACCAGTTATATCAACTTCACTTTTGATAAATCGGTTGATAAATCCTACACCTTGCAGGTTTATAATTTCATTGGGAAAAAGATGAATGAGTATCGTATCACTGATGCCAAACTCACCATCAACCTGGATGATAATTATTTAAGGGGCCTCTACATCTACCAGCTGCGGGACCAAAGCGGAAGGATCGTGGAATCTGGTAAGTTCCAGGTGAACAAGTAGCCGTTTGGTTTGATTGGTGGATTGGCGAATTATCGGATTCGCTGATGAATCGCTTGAGATCACCCTCCATCCGATAATTCTCCAATCAATTCATCTACAAATCATTTGTTACCTGTCTGTAACCTCTACGATCAGAAATTTCAGATAGTTCGTGTTCTCCATACCCCAGATGATCGGGTGGTCGCTGGCCTGTGCCTGAAAAGTCACCTGCCGTATTCTTTTGCGTGCATCTTTGGCGGCCTGGTCAATGGTTTGCAGGAACTGTTCGGGTGATACCAGGTTGGTACAACTGGATGTTACCAGGAAACCTCCATTCCGAACGAGTTTCATGCCACGAAGGTTGATCTCCTTATAACCCGTCAAAGCTTTTTGTATGTTCTCGCGGCTTTTGGTGAAAGCGGGTGGGTCCAGCATCACCACATCGTATTGTTTGCCTTCCTTGCCCCATTGTTTCAATACATCGAATGCATTCACGGCTTCGAAGTGGCAGATAGTATCCAATTGGTTCAGGGCGGCATTCTTATTGGCTTGTGCCACAGCGGTCTCAGAAATGTCCAGTCCCAGCACCGATTTGGCTCCATAGTGAGCCGCATGGATCTCGAATGTGCCTGTATAGGTGAACACGCCCAATACCTCGGCATCTTTTACAATATGCTGAATGGCGCGGCGGTTATCCTGCTGGTCCAGAAAATAACCGGTCTTCTGTCCGTTCTCAATATCCACCCAGAATTTCAGACCGTTCTCGTTGATGCATATATTGGTGTCGAACGGGGCTGATAAGAACCCTTTCTGCTGGGGTAACCCCTCCAGTTCACGAACAGGTACATCGTTCCTTTCATAGATACCTTTCGGCGAAAAAATGGCTTCTATTGCCGAAACAATGGCTGTTTTCCAGGTATCTATCCCGAGTGAAAGGGTCTGGATCACAAAATAGTCGTTGAACTTGTCGATGATCAGGGCGGGCAGCCCATCGGCTTCACCAAATACGAGCCGGCAGTTTTCGGTATAACCTATCTTTTTCCGGTATTGCCATGCCTGCAGGATGCGGTTATGGAAAAATTGCTCATTGATGGTCTCCCCTTTGCGGGTAAGCAGTCGCACCAGTATCTGCGATTTTGGGTTGATGTAACCACGGCCACAAGGCTTGCCATCGCCATAGTATACGTTCACAATATCCCCGCCGGCCACTTCGCCCTCAATTCTTTCCACTTCATTTCCATAGATCCAGGGGTGCCCGTTGGCGATCCTGGGGGCGATCTTTTTCCGGAGATATACATTTGTCATGGGTCAAAGATAGTGGTTTGGGTTTGGGAGTTTGGGGTTTGGAGTATAGGGGAGCTACGCTGAGATTCTCTCTAAACCCCAAACTCCCAACCCCAAACCCCAAACTCCACTTCCTTCCTGCCATTTTTTCCCTTTTCTTTGCCCCGGCAATATTTTTGACAGGTATTGTTGCACAACGAATTATTACTATGGAAGAGCAAGAAATGACACAAAACCCTGAAAGTAAAGAAACGGTGAACGAAATGGATATCAATACTGACGAAAATGCAGCCGGAACCTCGCACCTGAACGAGCCGGTAACAGAGGGTAATGGCCTTGAAAAACTGCAGGCTGAGCTGCAGGAACAAAAGGATAAATACCTGCGCCTGATGGCAGAATTCGACAATTTCCGCCGCAGAACGGCCAAAGAGCGTCTGGAATTGATGCAGACCGCCGGAAAAGAAGTGATCATATCCCTGCTGGAAGTGCTGGACGATTGCGACCGGGCCGAAAAACAATTACAGGCCTCTGATGATATAACCCTACAGAAGGAAGGCATCCAGTTAGTGTTTAACAAACTGCGCAGCACCCTGCAGGCCAAAGGGGTAAAGGTCATGGAGAGCGTGAATACGGATTTTGATGTAGAGAAACACGAAGCCATCACCGAAATACCTGCACCCAACGCTGATATGCAGGGTAAAGTGATGGATGAAGTGGTGAAAGGCTATTATCTGAACGATAAGATCATTCGTTTTGCCAAAGTGGTGGTCGGAAAATAAAATTGTGAACCAGGAACCTTTAGCTGCGAGCTGGGTTCCGGTCTTATTATATGCTCGCAGCTAAAAGCTAGAAGCCAATGGCTAATAAAAGAGATTTTTACGAAATACTGGGTGTCAGCAAATCAGCCAGTGCCGATGAGATCAAAAAAGCTTATCGGAAAGTGGCCATGCAGTACCACCCCGACCGTAATCCCGGTGATAAAGCAGCCGAAGAGAAGTTCAAAGAAGCTGCAGAAGCCTACGAGATACTGAGTGACGCGGATAAAAAAGCCAAATATGACCGTTACGGGCACCAGGCATTTGGTCCGGGCACATCGGGTGGTGGTGCGTACAGTGGTAATATGGATGATATCTTCAGCCAGTTCGGGGATATTTTCGGAGAAGATATGTTCGGTAGTTTCTTTGGTGGCGGTGGTGGAAGACGTGGTGGCGGTGGCCGTGCAGCTCGTGGTCAGCGCGGAAGCAACCTGCGTATCAAACTCAAATTGACTTTTGAAGAGATCGCCAAAGGGGTTACCAAGAGTGTGAAAGTGAAAAAACATGTGGTGTGCAGCACTTGCGGTGGTAATGGCGCAAAAGATAAGAGCAGCGTACAGACCTGTGGAACCTGTAATGGCAGCGGTCAGGTAAGAAAAGTTACCAGCACTTTCCTGGGACAAATGCAGACCGTGACCACCTGTCCTACCTGTAATGGGGAAGGTACCACAGTAACTGCCAAATGCGGATCCTGTAAAGGAGAGGGAAGGGTATATGGCGAAGAGACCATCAGCATCGATATACCGGCCGGTGTACAGGAAGGTATGCAACTGAGCATGAGCGGAAAGGGTAATGCCGGTGAAAGAGGTGGTGCACCGGGCGACCTCATCATACAGATAGAAGAAGAAGCACATCCGGAATTGCATAGGGATGGATTGAATGTGGCATATGATCTCCATATCTCGATCCCTGATGCCGTATTCGGCACACATGTGGAAGTGCCGACCATTGATGGTCGTGCCAAGATCAAGATACCACCGGGTACACAGAGTGGAAAGATCTTCCGCCTGAAAGGGAAAGGTTTTCCTGAAGTACAGGGGTATGGCAAGGGCGACCAGTTGATACAGGTGAACGTATGGACGCCGCAGCATGTAACGGCCGAGGAAAAAGAAGCGCTGGAGAAAATGGGTAAGAGTGATAATTTTAAACCACATCCCAGTAAAGGGGAGAAGAGTTTCTTCGAACGGATACGGGATGCGTTCAATTGATATAAAAATGCCTCGCCATACAGCGAGGCATTTTTGTATCTAGTCACCAAGCTTTTTGTTTTTTCGTTCTTTACCCGGATGATAGATCCTGATGGCTTTTTCTACCAGTGACAGGAATTCTGCTTGTTGGGGGTCCTGAGGATCGGCCGCTGTTCTGGCCAGCGACCACACATCTTCAGGCGAATGGTTTCGGGTAAATCTCGAATGTTTCAGGATGGACCCGAACATGGCCACCGAAGCGGCGAATCGGTAAGTGGAATCGATCGCCTCAATTCTTTCTGCCTGACCGATGATGGGGAACGACTGCTGCAGGATACTGTCCTTTCCCGGTATCCTGCATTGCAGGGAAGCATTGGCGATCCATTTTTTTTCGTTCAGTTTATCTGATGCCGGTACGATCTCGAAGATGGCCATCAGGGAATGCCCGCTGCCGATCTCACCACCCTCCAGTTCTCCCGTGCTGTCGTTCGTGGAATACGATTTATTATCGAATCCGATCAGCCTGTATTCGCTGATGCTGTTCGGTTGAAAGGATACTTTGATGAACGCATTATTGGCAACCGAGTACAAGGTCTGTGTAAACTCTTTTACCAGTACTTTCTGCGCTTCCTGCAGGTTATCGATATAGGCAAAATTACCATTGCCCTTTTTGGCAAGCCCTTCCAGTTTGCTGTCTTTGTAATTGCCCATTCCCACCCCCAGGCAGGTCAGATAAATGCCGCTCTGCCGGTAACCACTGATCATGGCTTCCAGTTCCAATTCTGATGTCTGACCAATGTTGAAATCGCCATCGGTGGCAAGTATCACGCGGTTGTTCCCATTTTTGATAAAACTTTTTTTTGCCAGTTCGTAAGCAATGCGGATCGCTCCTTCGCCGGGTGTATCACCACTGGCCACCAAAGAGTCGATGGCTTCACGGATCCTTTTTTTATGTGCGCCACCTGTTGGTGCCAAAGCTACACCCACACCGCCGCCATAGGTCACGATGGTGATGGTGTCTTTCTCACGTAGGTTATCTGTCAGCAAGCCGAAAGCAGATTGTAACAGGGGCAACCGATTGGGCTTGTCCATGGAACCTGATATATCTATCAGGAATACAAGATTGGATGAAGGAATACTATCCAATACCAACTTGGGTGCCGTGATGTTCAGGAACAGCAATTGGTTTTGTTCTTCCCATGGGCAGGTGCTCAACTGACTCCTGAAGCTAAAATAACCGGAGTCTTTTTTTGTACCCTGTATCTTCGAAAGGTCGAAATAGTTCAGCATCTCTTCTATGCGTACGGCATCGATCGGTACCGTCATCTCGTGGTTCAGGAACCGGCGGATATTGCTATAGGAGGCTTTATTGATGTTCAGGGAAAAACCTGTTTCCGGATATTGTGCTGCTGCAATAAAACCATTTTCCACGAGGTTGCTGTAACTCTCTCCCAGAATGGAGAAGAAATTACCGCGATTGCCTTTCAGGTTGGTGGTGATGGATACGGGTTTACGGCTGTAGAGATTAGCCGTAGCCGGCAACATCTTCATGGTAATGGACAGAAATTTCCGGGTATCGATGGCCATGTGGATCGTTTCGTAACCTGCCAGGCTAAGCCGGATACTGTCATTGATACTGGATGTGGATATGCCAAACGTGCCGGTACTGCCGCTGTAGTAAGGAAAACTGCCTCTTGATTTCAACTGGATCTTAACCCCCTGTAACCATTGCCCACGATCATCGCGTACTTCGCCACGCAGGTAATATTGCCCCTGTACTGTGGAAAAGCCAAGCAATACACATACAGCCCAAATGATCTGTTTCATTGGTCAGCAGGATTTTAATTAAGATAACACAGAATACAGGCAATGGCAAGTGCCTGTAAAAGATTAGCAGAATTTTGGCTAGGCTCCCAGTTGGTAAAGTTCACGGATATTACGTCCCAGTCCGTCATAATCCAGTCCGTAGCCCAATACGAACTTGTTGGGAATAGAGAAACAGCAGTAATCAATGGTAACCGGGTAAACGGTAGCATCGGGTTTGTGCAGTAATACCGCCACTTTTAAAGATAACGGGTGCTGGTTACGTAGCTGCGGCAAGAATTCGTTCATGGTCTTGCCAGTATCAATGATGTCTTCCAGGATGATCACATGACGGTCTGTGATGTCCGTATCCAGTCCGATGGCGGTGATGACCTGACCGGTTGACTTGGTCCCTTTATACGAAGCCAGTTTGATAAAACAGATCTCAGCCTCAATGGTCAGGTATTTGAACAGGTCCGATGTGAACATGAAAGAACCGTTCAGTATGGCGATGAACAAAGGTTTTTTACCTGCATAATCCCTGTCTATGGTATTTGCCAGTTCTTTTACTTTTTCCAGGATCAGTGCTTCTGGTAAATAAGGTACAAAGGTTTTATCGTGAATGGTGATGGCTGACATATGACAGTTTTTATTTGTCCCGAAACTACGTATCAGGAATGATTATTTGGGTGAACGGGGTGTTGTGTTAACAGTGGGCGCGGCAGTGGCAGGTCGTAAGTAGATCTTCTCGCCTGTGTTTACCTGGCTGCTCCGGCTCAGCCGGTTATATTCCAGTAAGCTGTCCAGCCGGATGGCTTCCTGCTGACAAATGGAGTGCAGGGTTTCGCCTTCGGCCACCACATGAAAATCAACTGCCCCTTTTTTGGGTTTTCTTTCAATGAACATCAACCGGTCTGTATCCAGCACATCCATGGAAGGAAGGTCGTTGTACTCTATCAGTTTACTCAATGGAATATCGTACTGGTTGGCCAGCGATAACAGCGATGTGCCTTCTGTGGCATGGATCACTTTCGTATTGTTGATCACGAAGATGCCGGATGGATAACTTGTCTTTTTGTTGACTGTGACCAGTGCGTTGGACGATGTGTTGGTATTCGACGGCGCAATTGCTGTTGCAGGTTCCGGTTGAACCCTTTCCTGTGAAACAGAAACAGCAGCGACCGGTTGTTCTGCTGCAGGTGTGGCTATCGGAGCAGGATCGGCAGTGGACGGTTTTGACTGGCTGGGAGATCCGTTTACAGGTGACTGGTTCCTGGCGAGTGCAGTGAGACTGTATTGCTGGAGTTGATAATCATTGATGAGTTTCAGCAGACGCTGGGGATAGGTAGGGCTGGTAGCATAGCCGGCTTTTTTTAAGCCCGTGGCCCAGCCTTCATAATCTGTGGGATCCAGTTTGAACAGGAAAGCGTAATGAGGCCTTGTTTTCAAAAAATCAGAGTGATCACGATAAGAGTCTTCTGCAGAATTGTATACACGGAAACATTCCCCTTTCTCATCGTCATCGTGGTAGGTCTTTGCGCCTGTCCATTCGGTCTTGCATTTGATGCCAAAATGGTTGTTGGAAGTTTTGGCCAATGGGCTTTCACCCCACTGTGATTCCAGGATGCCCTGGGCCAGTGTGATGGCGGCAGGAACACCGGTGCGTTGCATCTCCGCCATCGCCAGTTCCTTGTAACTGTCGATATAAGCCATTACTTTTTCTTTCTGCGCGCGGGCAGTGAGAGAGAATGCCAGGCAGAAAAGCAGGACCAGTTTCTTCATGTTATTTCTTTTTGATCAGCATTACCCCGTCGCGTATCGTTACCAGCACCTGCTCGGTTCGGGGGTCTTTGTATACATGTTCATTAAAAGCTTCCATGGCTTTGGCATTTTTACCGCTGACGGGTTCCTGTAACACCTCACCATGAAACAATACATTATCGGCTATGATGATCCCGCCAGGACGTAACCGGGGCACGATCTGCTCGTAATACCCGATATAACCGGTCTTGTCGGCATCCAGGAATACCAGATCCCAGGTATAGTTCAAGGTTGGGATGATCTCCTTTGCATTTCCAATGTGCAAATGTATCCGCTTATTCTTTTCGGATATGCTAAAATTTGTACGGGCAGTAGCGGCATCCTGCTCCCGTAGTTCAATGGTGTGCAGTTCCCCATCTTCTGCCAGTCCCTCTGCCAGGCAAAGCGCACTGTAACCGGTAAAAGTTCCCACTTCCAGGATATACCGGGGATGTATGAGCGAGCTCATCAGGGAAAGGAATCTTCCCTGTACATGCCCACTCAGCATATGCGACAGGGGATGATTGGCCAGGGTCTGCTGGTTCACCTCCTGCAGGAGGGCATTCTCCGGAGAGGTATATTTGGCCGCATAGGCTTCTGCCAGTGGAAGGATCAGGTCCATGGGCAAATATACAATGAATGAATGAGTGGATGAGTGAATGAGTGAATGACCGAGACCGGCATTCACTCATTCACTCATCCTATGCTTGAGCGGGTTCGTTGGAAGGTTTGGATGCCAGCCATAAGCCGATGAAAGTGATCAATCCGTTAATGATCAGCAGTTCCAGCCCCAGTTCAAAGGAACCGAAGATCTGTTTCTGGAAGCGGTCCAGCAGGAAACAGATGATGGGTGAGATCACACAGATAAAAGGCACCAGTTGATCGCTCACCTTTCGTTTGGAAATGATGCCGAATGTGAACAATCCCAGCAGCGGACCATAGGTGAACGTGGCCACTTTCAGGATCAGGCCGATCATGCTGGAGTCATTGATCCATTTGAACATCATTACAAATAGCAGGAAGATGAATGCGAAGGACAGGTGTACGCGCTGGCGTAATTTCTTTTTTTGCTCATCTGTCATATCAGACCTGCGTTGCATGCCGATGATGTCGATACAGAAAGTGGATGTCAGCGCGGTAATGGCGCCATCTGCACTTGGGAAGAGTGCAGAGATCAATGCGATGATAAAGATCACGGAAACAAATGGCGGCATATGCTGTAAGGCGATGGCGGGGAATAATTTGTCACCGGTCACTTCCAGATTCAATTGGTTGGCATAGAGGTAAAGTAAACCTCCGAGGAACAGGAAGATCAGGATCACGATCATCAGCACGATAGACATGGAGATCACATTCTTCTGCGAATCTTTTAGTGTTTTTACAGAAATGTTCTTCTGCATCATTTCCTGGTCCATACCGGTCATGGTAACTGTGATAAAGGCGCCGGCCAGGATCTGTTTTACAAAGAACAGTTTGCTGTTAGGGTCTGTGAAGAAGATCTTGGAATATCCTTTTTCGCCCATGGCCTGCAGGCTCTCGCCAAAACCCATGTTCATATGATTGAGGATATATACCACGCAGATCACCAGTCCCAGCAGCATACAGGTGGTTTGCAGGGTGTCGGTCCAAACAATGGTCTTGACACCACCTTCGTACGTATACAACAGGATCATCACCAGGATGATCAGGGTAGTGGCCCAGAACGGAACATGAAAACTGTTCAGGATGGCTTCCTGTAGGATATTGACCACGAGGTACAAACGTGCGGTAGCGCCGAGTATACGTGACAGGATAAAGAAGCTGGCCCCTGTTTTATATGACTTAAAGCCAAGGCGGTTGTGCAGGTAATGATAGATGGAAGTAAGGTTCAGCCGGTAGTACAGCGGAAGCAATACATAGGCAATCGCCAGGTAGCCGATCAGGTATCCGAGTGTGATCTGGAAATAAGCAAAGGATTCTTTGGCAACGGCACCCGGAACACTCACAAAAGTAACTCCGCTCAGGGACGTGCCTACCATACCGAATGCCACCAGCATCCAGTTACTGCTTTTGTTACCGATGAAAAAAGAGTCGTTCGTGCTGTTCTTGCCGGTGTACCAGGCCACACCGAGTAAGATCATGAAATAGGCGATAACAAAGGAAAAAAGCAGTAATGGAGACATATTGGGGTAATTAAAATGATCAAACGAAAACGGAAAAGTAGTGAAAAATATTTAACCTAATTTGCCATTCAAAATTTTGACATATGCCTGTTAACAATATTGCCGTGTTCTGTGGTTCCAGAGCCGGTAAAAATCCACTGTATGTGGCACATGCCGCAGCGTTGGGTCGGCTGTTCGCGGAACGGAAGATCACGATGGTATATGGTGGTGGCAACAAAGGTCTTATGGGTGCTGTTGCCAATGCTGCTATGGAAAACGGTGGCAAAGTGATCGGCGTGATACCCGAGATCTTGTTGGAATGGGAGGCAGAACACAAAGGCATCACAGAACTTCGGGTGGTGGCCGATATGCATGTTCGTAAAAAGACGATGTATGAACTGTGCGATGCAGCCATCGTATTGGCCGGCGGCAACGGAACACTGGATGAATTGTTCGAGATGCTGACCTGGAACAACCTCAATATCCACAATAAAAAGATCGTGCTGCTGAATACGGCAGGATTCTACCAGCACCTGGTGGCACATATCGACAGCATGTCGGATGAGGAATTCCTATATGATAACTGGCGCGATCGCCTGATCGTTTGCGATGATCCGGTGACTGCTATCGACGCTTTGGTTTAAGGTACATACCGAAACCTGCCCGGAAAATAGGCAGCGGATCGTTGTATTGATCGCGGTAGGGAGAATTGATATTTTGTGTGACGTCGATCATCAGGGTAACATAAGAATAATGCGAGCCCAGTACACGAGTTCCATAACCCACACCTACCAGTAAACTTCCTGCGTTGTAATGATAACTGCCGGTTTGCCCGGTTTGAACATTTTTCTGACTGGAGTTGATCCAGTTGAATTCAGGCTGTACCTGCAGGTGCAGGAAACTGACCGGCCAAACCCGCAGGAAAGGACCGCCACCCAGGTTGAAATTGCGGAAACGGATATTGCTGAACTCAGAAGCGTTCTGTGAAAAATAGTTGATGTTCAGTGCCACACCGCCGTCCAGCCATCTGGTGATGCTGTAACCGATCTCGGGATTCAATCCAACATTGAACGAACGGTTGGTGATACCCAGGTTCAGGCTGGTACCCAAAAAGATATTTTCCCTATTGAATTTGCCCTTTTGTTCCTCGTCCTCATTCTGCTGGGCAAAACTGCCGGTGGCCGTTACAGCCAAAACAAGTACGAAAAGCAGTTTCTGGATCTTCATAACGCACATTTCCTGCAAACCTAGTCATTTCAGCAGGCATAGAAATTTTTTGTTATCTAAAAAAATGTTAGGAAGATCCCGATCATCTGATGATCCATGCTGTCAGTGTGTATTTTTTGCAGGCGGCCTGTTCTGGTGGCCTGTCTGTTGGAACCGCTCGAAATGATTTCTAAAACCTTCAAAATATGTCTGTTATCACTGTGTATGGTTTAGAAAACCGCAAAACCTGTTGGATATTATTCAAGGAACCAGTAACAGCGTAAATATTTTTTATGTGTACCTGCCACACATAAAAATCAGCGAAAGAATTAAACAATTACTTTTGTAATCTAACTAACGTTTGTTTGTTTATGATGGCAGCTACAATGATCCCCAAGCAGATCCTGCAGGAATTGGGTTTATCCGACAGCACAGGCATTCATTATCAGTTATCACCCGAAGAATTGGCAGAACAGACGGTTCTGCGGGGGCAGGGCGTATTTAACGATACCGGGGCCCTCTGTATACAAACGGGAGAATTCACCGGCCGTAGTCCAAAAGATAAGTTCATCGTAAAAGATGCGATCACGGCGGACTCGGTTGACTGGAATGGTTTCAATATACCCATCGAAGAAAAATATTTTCACCAGCTGAAGAAAAAACTGCTGGATTATCTTGGTGAGAAAGAAGAGATATGGGTACGCGACGCACACGCCTGTGCCGATCCTTCCCACCGCTTGAATATCCGTGTCATCAACGAACACCCCTGGAGTAACCTGTTTGCGCACAATATGTTCCTTCGTCCATCAGAAGAGGAGTTGTCGGGTTTTGAACCGGAATGGCATATCATACAGGCGCCTGGTTTCAAGGCCGATCCGGCGGTTGATGGAACACGGCAGCACAATTTTGCGATCCTGTCGTTCACACATAAAACGATCCTGATCGGAGGAACCGGTTATACAGGTGAGATCAAGAAAGGCATTTTCAGTGTGCTCAATTTTATCCTTCCCAATGAAAGAAATGTGCTGAGCATGCACTGCAGTGCCAATATGGGTGCAGAAGGTGACGTGGCCGTTTTTTTTGGCCTCAGTGGAACGGGTAAGACCACCCTCAGTGCCGATCCTAACCGCAAACTGATCGGCGATGATGAACATGGCTGGACCGACAGTTCCGTATTCAATTTTGAAGGAGGCTGTTATGCCAAGACCATCGATCTGAGTGAAGAGAAAGAACCCGAGATCTTCCGTGCCATCCGTCCTGCGGCATTGGTAGAGAATATCCATTTTTATCCTGGTACACAAAAGATCGATTTCAGCAGCAAACTGATCACAGAGAATACCCGGGTAAGTTATCCGCTGGGTTATATCAGTAACGCATTGGAGCCAAGTATTGGCGGCCTGCCTAAAAATATCTTCTTTCTGACCTGCGATGCTTACGGTGTGTTGCCTCCGATCAGCCGTTTATCTGCCGGACAGGCCATGTACCAGTTCATCAGCGGCTATACCGCTAAAGTAGCAGGTACCGAAGCGGGTGTTACCGAACCCAAAACCACTTTCAGTGCCTGTTTTGGTGCGCCCTTCCTGCCATTGCATCCCGGTAAATATGCCGAAATGCTGGGAGAGAAGATGCGCAAACATGAAGTGAACGTATGGATGGTGAATACCGGTTGGAGCGGTGGTCCCTATGGTGTGGGCAATCGCATGAAGCTGGCTTATACCCGTGCGATGATTACCGCGGCGCTGGAAGGCAAGCTGGACAATGTAGCGTACGAAACCCACCCCGTATTCGGTATGGAAATGCCATTGAGTTGTCCCGGGGTACCCTCAGAGATATTGAATCCACGCAGCACCTGGGCGGATTCAGCTGCCTATGATACCAAAGCGCGTGACCTAGCCCTGCAATTTGTGCAGAATTTTGAAAAATACGCTTCCGGCGTGTCTGAAGAAATTCTGCAGGCCGCACCCAAAACTAACTGATTACCGTAACGCCATTGGTGTTACAGAAAGGGTCTCTTGGTTGCTTGTCTGTTACAAAAAACTCCACCTGCGGGTGGAGTTTTCTTTTGCAAAATATGATAAGGGATGATGAGGTCAGTAATCGGTCTCGACCTGTTTAGAATAAACCAAACAATGTACTGTCCACTTTGCTGATGATATCCCCGAAATGTTCGTCGGTCTCGGCAAATTTGTTCTTGTCGCAATCAATGATGAGCAAGGGGCCTTCTTTGTAGCTATCGATCCATTTATTGTAATATTCATTCAGCCGTTTCAGGTAATCCAGACGGATGTTCTCTTCATATTCCCGTCCACGTTTCTGTATCTGGGCCACCAGGGTGGGTACGGAGGCTTTCAGGTAGATCAGCAGGTCTGGTGGCTGCACCATGCTTTTCAGGGTCTGGAAAAAAAGATAATAATTGTCAAAATCCCTTTTGCTCATCAGTCCCATTTCGTGCAGGTTGGGAGCGAAGATATTGGCGTCCTCGTAAATGGTGCGATCCTGTATCACGGTCTCGGTCCCATGATGGATCTCCAGCAACTGGTTCAGGCGGCTGTTCAGGAAGAAGATCTGCAGGTTAAAGCTCCAGCGCGGCATGTCCTCATAAAAATCCATGAGGTAGGGATTATGGTCCACATCTTCGAACTGGGGTATCCAGCGGTAATGTTTGCTCAGCATTTCAGTCAACGTGGTCTTTCCCGCGCCGATATTGCCGGCCACTGCGATGTGTTTTGGTTTTTTTGCCTTTGCCATAAAAATGAAAGTACGAAATACGATGTATGAAGTTAAAACTGGGAGAATATTTTTTTGCGCAATGCCCCATTCCTACGGCCTGCCAGCTTTTGCCATAGGTTCTTAGGGGGGTAGTTAGGGGCAAATCAGTAATTCATCCCGATGGCCTGTCTTACCAGCTTCAGTGTTTCTGAGGCGCTGGCCCTGGCTTTATCGGCACCCTGCCGGATGATCCTGCCCAGCAGTTCCTTGTTGTTCTGGATATCGGCCGCTTTTTCACGGATGGGTTTGATGAAACCTGCCATGTCCTCTGCCAGCTGTTTTTTCATATCGCCATAGCGGATGATACAGTTGCCGCTGCTGCTGGCATCGAAATCGTCCTCGAACTTTTTCACGGTGTCCGGACTGCTTACCAGCCGCATCAATGTGAACAGGTTCTCGATATAATCAGGTTTCACAGAATTGGGTTCAGCCGGTCCCTGGTCGGTCTTGGCTTTCATGATCTTTTTACGGATGCTATCATCGTCATCTGCCAGGTAAAGGGTGGCCATCTGGTTCTCGCTTTTGCTCATTTTGCCATTGCCGTCAAGCCCCATGATGCGAACCAGGTCTCCCCCAAAATTAAAGGCATAGGGCATCGGGAATACTTCCCCATAACGGTAATTGAAGCGTTCGGCAAAATTCCGGGCCATTTCCAGGTGTTGTTCCTGGTCTTTGCCTACCGGCACTTTCAGGGCACGATGGATCAATATATCGGAAGCCATCAAAACCGGATAGGTGAGTAGTCCAGCGTTCACATTTTCTGGTTGCAGGCGGACTTTTTCTTTGAAAGTCACGGTTTTCTCCAGCTCACCTTTGTAGGCCAGCATATTCAGGT
This sequence comes from Chitinophagaceae bacterium, assembly GCA_020403425.1. Lineage (GTDB taxonomy): Bacteria > Bacteroidota > Bacteroidia > Chitinophagales > Chitinophagaceae > Sediminibacterium. The sequence continues at coordinate 62,181 of JADBXR010000020.1, forward strand.
ACAGGTATAGTTCGGCTATTTCGGGAACATCGCTTTGTATATAGAGCGACACTTTTTCCGGATCCAGTCCGCAGGCAATATTTTCGGCGATGACCCGATGAACACTGTTCTGCAGCTCTTTGGTGTCGGGATGGGTGGTGAGGCTATGCCAGTTGGCCACAAAGAAATAACAGTTATAATCATCCTGCATCCGCACATAATTTCGCATGGCCCCGAAATAATTACCCAGGTGCAGGAACCCGGTGGGACGAATGCCGCTTAAAACAACCTCTTTTTCCATAGGCGCGAAGATAATATTTAGTCAATGGTGAATGGTGAATGGGCAATGGATTTTTTTGAGGAGATGACGGATCAAAGGATTAGTGGATTTGCGGATTTGCGGATCAGCGGATATTTTCTTGGGGGCCTTATTCGCGAATTCGTGAATCCATAAATCCGCAAATTCCTCCCTGGGTTTCCTGATCATCGCCTGAATGCGATTACTGCAGGAGGTACTGTTGGGGATGATAATGGGCGTTGGCGACAGTAGTTTTATAGGAAGTGTATGCCATTCATGCCGAATATGAATTTGTGTAAGGATATTTGTGCCGGTTCACAGATCGGCGGATGATGGATCATGCTCCCAGAAGGATCCGTACATCCATCATCCGCCAATCCACTTATCTATCCTTGAACGAGATCGCCACCATATTAACTTCTCCCATCGAATACCTGAAAGGGGTGGGGCCCTTGCGTGCCGACCTGTTGAAGAAGGAGCTGGAGATCTTTACGTTCGGAGATCTGCTGGATCATTTTCCTAATCGACATATCGACAAGACCAAAGTCAGCCGTATCCGTGAGATCACACCGCAGACAGAATATGCGCAGGTGGCGGGTACGCTCATCAGTTATGAAACGGTTGGGGCCGGAAGGGGTAAACGCCTGGTGGCCCAATTGCGCGATGCATCGGGCATACTGGAGCTGACCTGGTTCCAGGGTATCAGCTGGGTGGTAAAAGGGTTGCATGTGGGCAGTGACTACCTGGTATTCGGCAAAACCGGTTTTTTTAACGGGAAACCCCAGATCGTTCACCCGGAGATAGAACCGTATGTGGCGGCAAAAGCAGGTGGCAAAGCTTTTTTGGAGCCTGTTTATCCCACCACGGAAAAATTGAAGGCGAGAAGCTTCAATGGACGGCAGCTGGGTAAACTCACTTATACGCTGATCACCCTGCTGCAACCAAAAGACCTGCCGGAAAACATCCCGCAGGAGATACTGGACAGGCTGCAACTGATGAGTCGTTTTGAAGCTTATCGTAACATACACTTCCCGGGCTCCCCGGCTCTGGCCGATGCGGCAATGAAACGATTGAAGTTTGAAGAACTGTTCATAGCGCAGGTAAGATTGAACCTGGTTCGGCTACAACGGCATCATACCAGTAAAGGGGTGGTGTTCGAGAAAGTAGGTGATTACTTCAATACACTCTATGCCAACTACCTGCCATTTGACCTGACCGGCGCCCAGAAAAGGGTGTTGCGTGAGATCAGGACGGACACAGGCAAAGGCCACCAGATGAATCGTTTGTTACAGGGCGATGTCGGCAGTGGCAAGACCATTGTGGCATTGCTCAGCATGCTGCTGGCAGCAGACAACGGTTACCAGAGCTGTTTGATGGCACCTACGGAAATATTGGCCCAGCAGCACTATACCGGATTAAGCGAACTACTGAAAGAAATGCCGGTTGAAATAGCCCTACTCACCGGCAGCACCCGTGCGGCAGAAAGGAAACGTATTCTAAAAGGTTTGCTGGATGATGCGATCCATTTTGTAGTGGGTACCCATGCGGTGATCGAGGATGCGGTGCAGTTCCGTAACCTGGGACTGGTGATCGTAGATGAACAGCACCGTTTTGGGGTGGCGCAGCGGGCCAAACTATGGGAGAAAGCTGCAGTGCCGCCGCATGTGCTGGTCATGACGGCAACACCCATTCCACGCACGCTGGCCATGACAGCCTATGGCGATCTGGACTACAGTATCATGGATGAGCTGCCCCCCGGCAGGCAACCGGTCACCACCGTTCACCGTAACGAAACCGCGAGGGCCAATGTGATGGATTTTGTACGGTCAGAGATCGATAAGGGCAGGCAGGCCTATTTCATCTATCCCCTGATCGAGGAAAGTGAGAAACTGAGTTATGAGGACCTGATGCAGGGATATGAGCAGGTAAAAAGTTTCTTTCCGGAACCCAAATTCCACATCAGCATGGTGCATGGACGGCAACCGGCCGAACAGAAGGAGACCAATATGCAGCGTTTTGTCAAGGGAGATACGCAGATCATGGTGAGCACCACAGTGATCGAAGTAGGGGTGAATGTGCCCAATGCCACAGTGATGGTGATCGAAAGCGCCGAAAAATTCGGTTTATCCCAACTGCACCAGCTTCGTGGAAGGGTGGGCCGGGGCAGTGAAAAGAGTTTTTGCATTTTATTAACGGGTAGCTCAGCCAGCAAAGAGGCAAGAGAACGTATCAAAACCATGTGTGCTACCAATGATGGTTTTAAGATTGCTGAAAAGGACCTTGAGATCCGGGGTCCTGGGGACATTGAGGGTACCCGGCAAAGTGGCGCACTCAATTTCAAGATCGCAAGTATTGTGAATGACAAGGAGTTACTGGAACTGGCCCGGGCAGAAGCGGAGAAACTGGTGGAAGAAGATGTGGAACTGACCATGGCAAAGAATTTGCAGTTAAAGAAATTCCTGCAGTCGCAGAAACGGAAACATGGGTGGGGGAAGATATCGTGAGAGGGGGAGTCGTTAATCGTGAGTGGTGAGTCGTGAGTTCTTCACCATTGACAATTGACCATTGCCTGCAGCCAATTCCTAAAACTATCTTAACAAAATCAGGAATTTGAACTTTATCATTGCACCGGACGTATATAAATCGTAACTTTTAAAAAAATAGTTTGGCTATACTGAAGACGATAGGAAGCATACTGGTATTGCTGCTGGTATCTGTAAATACCTTTTCCCAAAACAACCTTGAGTTTATTGAGAATAAAGGGCAATGGGACAAGCAGATCCGTTTCAAGGGCGAGATGAGCACTGGGGCTTTTTTATTGCAGAACAACGGTTACCGTGTGGTATTGTACAATAAGGAAGACCTTACCCGCATCGGAGAATCGGTCCACAAACATGGGGTAAAACCGGAACAGGGAACACTGGGTGCAAAAAATTCATTGGAAAAACCTTTGCCTTTGCCATCTGAGCAGGAACCGGTTTCTCCGCCATTACGTGGACATGCCTATGAGATGCGGTTTTTACATGCCAATCCTGCACCTGAGATAGTGCCGGACAAACCGCTGGAAACCTATGCCAATTATCTTATCGGCAACGATCCCTCCAAATGGGCCAGTGATTGTAAGACCTACCAGGCACTTACCTACAAAAATGTGTATCCCAATATTGATGTGCGTTACTATACCGCCAATGGGGTATTGAAATATGATATCATTGTGCATCCCGGCGGAAACCCTGCCAATATCGCCATGTATTTCGATGGCGCCGAGAACCTGCGTGTAAAAGACGGTGCGCTGCAGATCAAGACCTCTGTGGAAGTGGTGCAGGAAATGGCTCCTTACACGTATCAACTGATCGATAACAGCCGAAAAGAAATTCCCTGCAGTTATGATGTGAAGGGCAATATCGTTCAGTTCAAGCTGGGTGCAGGATATTCACGCTCGGCAACTATGGTGATTGATCCCTCAGTGGTATTCTCCACTTTTACCGGTAGTTCTGCGGATAACTGGGGGTATACCGCCACTTACGATGCCAGTGGTAATTTTTATGCCGGTGGTATCGTATTTGGAAAGGAGGGTAGTTTTCCTGTCAGCAATGGTGCTTTTCAGCAAACTTACCAGGGTGGAAATAATCAAACAGGCGAACAGGGTGGTTTTGATATTGCGATCATGAAATTCGATCCTACCGGTTCTCGCCGGCTTTATGCAACCTATATCGGTGGTACCAATGGAAATGAGCAACCGCACAGCCTGGTGGTTGATGGGGCGGGTAACCTGGTGATCGCCGGAAGAACCACTTCCACCGACTACCCTGTGCAGGGTGCATTGAAGACCTATGGTCCGCTGGGTGGTGGTTGGGACATAGTAGTGACCAAGCTGAATGCGAACGGAACAGGATTGGTGGGGTCGGTGCGTATTGGTGGCAAGGGAGATGATGGTGTGAACATCCGTCACAAATATTCTACCCTTGGGGCTGAATCGATCGACCGTAACTATGGCGATGATGCCCGAAGTGAAGTGATCCTGGATAATGCCGGGAATATTTTGTTCGCTTCCTGCACGCAGTCCTCCAATTTCCCTGTCACCGCGGTCTCTGTACAAACGGGTCTGGGTGGTATCAATGCTAAGAATCGTGCGCAGGATGCAGTTATCTTAAAATTGACACCGGATCTTGGGCAGGTACTTTTCAGCGTGATCGTTGGTGGTAACGACGATGATGCTGCATTTGTTCTGGCCATTCATCCCTTTACCAATAATATTTTTGTAGCAGGTGCCACGGCGAGCAGCAATTTCCCGGGAGATAAGACCGGCGCCAAATATGCAACCTACCAGGGTGGACTGAGCGATGGTTTTGTTGCGGAATATACGAGCAACGGCGTACCAGTACGGACAGGTTTTTTCGGTACTAGCGGTACCGATGTGATCTATGGTATCCAGTTCGACCGCTTTGGTTTTCCGTATATTGCCGGGACCACTACCGGTACCTGGCCGGTGGTGAATGCACCTTTTAACCAGGCCAATGGAAAACAGTTCATCGTAAAACTGAAACCTGATCTGTCCGATTATGTGTATTCCACCGTATTTGGTTCAGGCAGCGCCAATCCTAATCTATCACCTACCGCCTTCCTGGTTGACAGGTGCGAGAATGTATATTACTCCGGTTGGGGAGGTTCAGTGAATATCTCTGAGAATTATCCTAACGCAGGAACCAACGGATTACCCATCACTGCAGATGCCTACCAGAAATCATCGGATAACAGTGACTTCTACTTTTTTGTCCTCGAGAAGGATGCCAAATCCCAGTTATACGGAAGTTATTTCGGTCAGCTGGGTGGTTTTGGCGAACACGTGGATGGAGGTACCAGCCGCTTCGACAGGAATGGGGTCATCTATCAGGCCATGTGTGCCAATTGTAGTTCTCCCAAGCCCAGATTCCCTACCACGCCGGGGGTATGGTCGCCGTACAATGGCTCGCAGGGATGTAATCTGGCAGCTGTGAAGATCGCGTTCAATCTGGCTGGTATTGGTGCCGGAATACAGGCTTCTATCAACGGGGTACCACGGGATACTTCGGGTTGTGTGCCCATGACGGTGGTCTTTACAGATACCATTGCCATGGGGAAAAAATATATCTGGGATTTTAATGATGGCAGCACTCCGGATACGACCACTACACCTTCGGTTACGCATACCTTCAACACCATCGGTATGTACCGGGTGCGCCTGATATCGGTGGATTCTAGCAGTTGTAATATTTCCGATACGGCTTATGTTACCATGCGGGTACGTGATGACCAGGCAGCATTGAATATGACCGCCGTAAAATTGCCGCCCTGTACATTACTGGCCTATGAATTCACGAATAACTCAGTGGCCAATAAACCATTTACTAACACCAGTTTCCGCTGGGATTTTGGCGATGGTACCACACAGCTGGCCGGTTTGGGAAAAGTGACCCATACCTATGCCTCGGCAGGAACCTATAATGTGCGTTTGGTATTGATCGACACCAACTATTGTAATGGTCCCGACAGTATCACCCAGCGTATACGGATCGCCACCAATGTAAAAGCGCAGTTCACTATACCGGCCAAAGGTTGTGTTCCGTATACAGCCATTTTCGATAATACATCGTTGGGAGGTAGTGATTTCATCTGGGATTTTGGTGATGGTACTACGTCAACCCAACACGATCCGCAGCATGAATACACACGTACAGGCGTCTACCGGGTGCGGCTCATTGCCAATGACCCGAATACCTGTAACCAGACAGATACCTCGGCCTATTTCACCATAACCGTGAATCCGAACCCTTCTGCATCATTCACGTATACGCCTAATCCAACGGAACCGAATACAGCGGTCAGTTTCCTGAATGCCGCAGTGGGGGCAAGCAGTTATAAATGGTTGTTTGGCGATGGCGATACTTTGTTCACGATCAGTACCGATACTACGGTGCGGCATCTTTTCAATGCGTCAGGAACCTATAATACCTGCCTGGTTGCTTACAATAGTGCAGGGTGCAGTGATACGACCTGCCAGCCCATATCCGTGACCATCAACAGCTTGTTGGATGTGCCCAACGCATTTTCACCGAACGGAGATGGGCGCAACGATAAGATCTATGTGCGTGGATACGGTATCGAACGGATGACCTGGACCATCTATAACCGCTGGGGTACCGTAGTATACAAAGGAACCGATCCTTACGAAGGGTGGGATGGTACATATAATGGTAAGATCCAGCCACAGGACGTATACCATTACACATTGGTGGTGGAATTCAGCAGTAAGGAACGTACAACGAAAAAAGGAGATATCACGCTATTGCGATAAGGTTATGCAGGTAAGAAAGAAAATACTAATGGCACTGGTAACCCTGCTGATGGCGGGGACAGGAGATGCGCAGGACCTGCACTTTTCGCAGTACTTCAACATACCCATGCTGGTGAACCCGGCCAATACCGGTTTTAATCCGGATTACGATTTTAGGGTGGGAGGTAATTACCGCAATCAATGGGCCAGCGTAGGTGGGAACCCGTATCGCACCATGAGCGTATGGGCCGATACCAAACTATTCACCGACCGTTTCGAGAATGGCTGGCTGGGCGTGGGCGGTTCCATTTTAAAAGATGTGGCAGGTAGTGGCAGCTTGTCTTCCACAGGCGGTTTTGCCAGTGTTGCCTATCACCAGATGCTGGGTTATAACAGTTTGCTGAGCGGTGGTTTTTCGCTGGGTTATGTATCCAAACGCATCGACCTCTCCAAACTCACATTTGATAACCAGTGGAACGGCAGTTTCTTTGATGTTACCATACCGCCTAATGAACCTTTTGCCTATAATAAGGTCAATTACCTGGACCTACAAGTGGGCCTTAACTACGCCTATTTTGCTTCTGAGAATGTATATTTCAATGCCGGACTGAGTGTGATGCACATCAACCGCCCGCGGGAAAGTTTTTTTGATGCCACGGTATCGGATAACCGTGTACAAAGAAGGTATACGGCTTTTCTGAACAGCAGTATCAAGATACAGGATGTTTGGATCCTGAACCCGAATGTGTATGTAAGTAAAATGGGCAACAGCTGGGAGACAGTTTTGGGCTTCAATGCCAACCGCGACCTTACCGGCGATGGCCTTTCCCAATTCATTATCGGTCTCTATTACCGTAACAAGGATGCGCTGATCCCGATGTTGGGTTACCAGGTGAACGATCTCAGGTTCACCATCAATTACGATGCAACGGTGTCGAGCCTGAGTAGCTTGAACGGCACACGTGGCGCCTATGAACTGTCCATCGTGAAAACCGGGATATTCCCATCCAGTGCCGGAAAATCGGTACGTTGTCCAACCGTTCGTTTTTAATTCCGGATAGGGTAAAATATAGAATAGGGTAGTCGCGCAGGGAGGATCCGCTGCATGACTACCCTATTCAGTTGGTACGGGGGATAGTGAATCCGTATTTACAGCGATGAGATGCCATCTCCATCACTGCGGATGCTGTAATCTTCTTCTTTGAAATATTTCCTGTATTTGTCGTTCACTTCTTTCGATTGTTTGGTACCGTTGATATAGAGTTCCCCTTTCTTTACTTCGATCCGGTATCCCTTCTTACGGTCGATCAGACCGTCTTTTTCCAGACTTTCCGTAAACTCTTTCAACTGCGCGATCTCTTTTTTCGCTTTTTCAATGCCTACTTTGGCTTCAGCCATACCTTTCTCCACATCTTTCCTGATTTTTTCCATATCGATCTTTGATTTCAGTCTGGCCTCGCTCATTTCTTCCTTGGCCTTTGCCATTTCTTTTTCGATCTGTTTCTTGTCGATATCCTTCATTTTCTTTTCAGCTTCGCGCAGTGAACGTTCCACTTCGGTCCTGGTTTTTTCCCAATCCACTTTTGCGAGGGCTGTCTGTACTTCGCGGCTGATCTTTTCAAAATCGATCTTTTTCATTTCGTCCATGGCAGCTTTCAGCTCTTTGTCCATTTTTGCGAAGTCGATATTCATGTTCTTGTTCAGTTCCTCTGCGGCACGGTCCAGTTCCTTTGAGGCCTTGTCGAGGTCACCAACGGTATAATCCCTGTTCTGGGAATACTTTTTACGGGGTTTGCTGGTATCGTCCTGGTAATGAATGCTGTAAGGTTTTACCGGGATCTGGTTGTTCTCAGCGGTTCTCCAGGAAAGGATGCCTAGCGTGGCAATAGCTATTCCTGCCAGTGCCAGCCCATTTTTTACTTGATGTTTCATAGTTGCATGGTTTGGTAAACGAATAATTTCGTAGTAAATATACGATTGAATTCGTAATTCGCTCCACCGGTCGTCATTTTTTTATTTATTTAACAAATAGGTCAGGAGGACTAATCTGGGTGGTCAAATATATTCTGCGCATTCCTGCTCCTTAATTTTTATCTTGCGGCATATCAACGACCCGCTATGAAATATTTGCCGCTGAATCCGCAACTCTTCATCAATAACCGGAAAAGGTTTGTGAAAGAGATGTTGCCCAACAGCATTGCCATATTTGTGAGCAATGATGAGTTTCCTTCCAATGGCGATGCGCTTCACTCTTTCAAGCAGAATACAGATCTGTTCTGGCTATCCGGTATCAACCAGGAAGATTCCATGGTGATCCTGTTCCCCGATAACCCAGATCCCAAATACCGTGAGGTGTTGGTGTTGGTTCGTCCCAACGAGCTGAAAGAGAAATGGGATGGTAAACGCTTGCGGGCAAAGGAAGCTGCAGAAATTTCAGGTATCCAGACCATCGTATGGCTGGATACGATCGATGCACCCTTGCAGACCTGGGTTCACCTGGCGGATCATATTTATCTGGATACGAATGAGAACGACCGGAAAGCTTCCCATATCCGCAGTCGCGAATACCGTTTTGTGGATGAGATGAAAGCGGCCTATCCGCTGCATTCGTTCCAGCGCGCTGCCAGGATCATGAAGCAACTCCGCAGCATCAAGACCAAGGAAGAGATAGAAGTGGTGCAGAAAGCGATCGATATCACCGAAAATACTTTTCGCAGGCTGTTACAGTTCATCAGGCCCGGTGTAACTGAATATGAGATCGAAGCCGAGATCTGGCATAGCTTCTTAAGCCAGCGGGCAACGGGTCCTGCTTACGGCAGCATCATTGCCAGCGGTGATAATGCCAGAACCCTGCACTATGTTTCCAACAATGCCGAATGTAAGGATGGCGAACTGATCCTGATGGACTTTGGTGCCGAATACGGTAATTACTGCGCCGATCTGACACGTACCGTTCCGGTGAACGGTAAATTCGGTCGCAGGCAGAAAACTGTCTATAATGCCTGCCTGCATTTACATAACTATTGCAAAAGCATTCTAAAACCTGGTATATCCATTGTTGAATACACAGAAAAAGTAGGAGAGGAAGCCACCCAGCAGTTCCTGAAGATCGGCCTGCTGCGCAAATCGGATGTGAAGAACGAAGATCCCGAGAACCGGGCCTACCGTAAATACCTGTACCATGGCATTTCGCACCATCTGGGCCTTGATGTACACGACCTGGGAACCCGTACCGCACCCATACAGGCAGGTATGTTGTTCACCATCGAACCGGGTATCTATATCGAAGAAGAGAAAATGGGGATCCGTATTGAAAATAATTTCTGGATCACTAAGAATGGTAACATTGATTTAATGAAGAATATCCCGATTACCGTAGAAGAGATCGAAGCTTTGATGAAAAGAAAATAGTTGATCGTTCCCGGTCCATCAGCGTTTTTGACATAACGCGATGGAACAGGACCAATGACCCCCAGAACCAGGCATGAAACAGATCCCCAACCTATTTACCTTACTGAACCTGCTGGCCGGATGTCTGGCCATTGTTGCGATCATGCAGTCGGGCCTGACCCTTTCGGTCGACGCCATTGGCGAGAACCTGGTAGTGATACCTGAAAAGATCTGGCTCGCCAGCCTGTTCATAGGCCTGGCAGCTGTAGTTGATTTTCTGGACGGTTTTGTTGCACGCATGTTGCAGGTGCCTTCCGAATTGGGCAAACAGCTGGATTCGCTGGCAGATACCGTGAGTTTTGGCGTGGCCCCGGGATTGATCGCTTACCAGTTCCTGCGATTGTGTTTTGCCCAACAGGAAGATGGCCTGGATATCAGCACCCTTTGGCTGTTGCCGGCATTCATACTGCCTTGTGCCGGCGCTTACCGACTGGCGCGGTTCAATATCGACCATTCGCAGGGATATGGTTTCAAGGGTGTGCCCATACCTGCCGTTGGATTGTTATTCGCCTCTTTTCCGCTGATCTACTGGTATTCAGGTAGCGATTTTCTGATCAATCTGATGCTGAATAAATGGTTCTGGTATGGAACAGTGCTGCTTTGCAGTTATCTGATGGTGTCTCGCCTGCCCATGCTGGCGCTCAAGTTCTCCGGTATCACCACGCGTAAACTGCTGCCTTTCCTGATCATCGCCCTGTTGGCGCTGGCCAGCGGGCTAAGTTTTGGCTGGCTGGCAGTTCCCATCGCGTTTATTGCGTATGTAATTCTATCTTTGACCTTCAAACAACCCGAATAGTATCATGACCTATCATGTTCAGATCAAAGTAATGCCTTTGAAAGACCTGCTGGATCCGCAGGGCAAAGCCGTAATGGGCGGATTGCAGAACCTGGGATTACATGCCGTAGCCGATGTGCGCGTTGGAAAACACATTACTCTGGATATAGAAGCTTCCAGCGAGGCAGAGGCCAAACAGATAGCCGATGAAGCCAGCAAAAAATTACTGGCCAACCCGGTGATGGAATTTTATGAGATCGAATTGATCAATTGAATAGTTTGGGGTTGGGGGTTGGGAGTTTGGGGTTCTGTTCATGTCAACCCCAAACTCCAAACCCCAAACTCCAAACCCAAACTCCCTTCCCTTGCTTTACCTTGTTCCCACGCCGCTTGGTAACCTGAAAGACATCACGCTCCGTTCGCTGGAAGTTTTGCAGCAGGTGGATGTGATCCTTTGTGAGGATACAAGGACCTCTGCTCGTTTGCTGAACCACTACCAGATACAGAAACCGGTATCACCCTACCACCAGCACAACGAACATAAGATCGTACAGCATATTGTAGACCAGTTGCGTGCCGGTAAGACCATGGCGCTGATCACCGATGCGGGTACCCCGGGTATTTCTGATCCTGCCTTCCTGCTGGTGCGGGAATGCATCAAACAGGACGTGAAAGTGGAATGCTTGCCCGGCGCCACCGCTTTTGTGCCGGCGCTGGTGAACAGTGGCATACCCACCAACCGCTTCGTGTTCGAAGGCTTCCTGCCCATTAAAAAAGGCAGGCAAACACTGTTGAAACAACTGGCAGAAGAGGAACGTACCATGATCATCTACGAAAGCCCGATGCGGCTGGTAAAGACGCTGGAAGAATTCATCACCTATTTCGGCGCCGACAGACAATGTTGTGTGAGCCGCGAGTTAACCAAGATGTTCGAAGAGAACAAACGGGGTACACTACGCGAAGTGGCCGATCATTTCAAGGCCAAAGCGGTGAAAGGTGAGATCGTGATCGTTCTTGCCGGTAAGGAATAAGTGTGCTGGTGCCACTTGCGGGCCTGTTACGGCCAGATTCACCCCTTACCCGTTTTCTTTTACCCATTGGACCTTATTCTGCACTTTCTAAGCCGAATTTCCTGAAATTTACCCCTCCTAAAAATTACCTCATCACATGAGCCAAAAACTATTCAGGGTTTTCTTATTGTCCATAGCTGTTTCCCAGCTGACCACTGTGTTTGCCCAACCCGATCGTTGGCAGCAACGCATCAAATACAATATCAATGTAGCGGTGGATGTGGCCACCAACCGTTTTAAAGGAACGGAAAAACTGGAGTACACCAACAATTCTCCCGACACACTGGATAAGGTATATTTCCATTTGTACTGGAATGCATTCCAGCCTGGCAGCAGCATGGATGTACGCAGCAGGGAACTGGGCAAGATACAGATAGCGGAACCCCTCCGCAACAGCGATGGCCTGGATTGGGATGCGCGCGTGAAAGACCGGATCAGTAAGCTGACGCCCGACCAGATCGGGTACCAGCGTGTCAGCAGTATCCGAATAGCGGGAGTGGAGCAGCAATTGAAAGAACATGAGACGATCCTGGAAGTGATACTCAGCAAACCCATCTTGCCCAAAAGCAAAGTGCAGATGGACGTTGTGTTCGAAGCACAAGTGCCTTTGCAGATACGCCGTAGCGGCCGTGATAATGCGGAGGGTATCCGTTACAGCATGAGTCAGTGGTATCCGAAAATGGTGGAGTATGATTACCAGGGCTGGAATGCCAACCCCTATATTGCCCGCGAGTTTTATGGGGTGTGGGGAGATTTTGATGTGAACATCACGATAGACAAGAGTTATATGGTCACCGCAGGTGGTGACCTGATGAATGCCAATGAAGTGGGATTTGGTTACCAGGCACCCGGAACTGTTGTAAAACCCGCCACCGGTAATACCCTTACCTGGAAATGGCAGGCATATAATGTACATGATTTCATGTGGGCTGCAGACCCTTCTTATAAGATGATCACACGTGCCGTGAAAGATGGTCCGTTGATCCGTGTAGTATACAAAGCTGTGGACTCTCTGGAGAACCGCTGGCAGAAAATGGCAGATACGGCGGCCCTGGCTTATCCGATCATTGCAAAGACCTTTGGAGCCTATCCCTACAAGACCTATACTTTTATACAGGGTGGCGACGGCGGCATGGAATATCCTATGGGAACCCTGTTGAAAAGTGCGAGCGTGGGCACGGCCATTCATGAGTGGATGCACAGCTGGTACCAGATGATGATGGGTAGCAACGAGTCCTTGTATCCCTGGATGGACGAAGGCTTTACCGATTACGCCAGCACTCGGGTACTGGCTACCTTGCGTAATAGTAAGGATTTCTGGTATACAGGCTCTTACCGCGGGTATTTTGCATTGGCCAAAAGCGGTTATGAGGAACCTGCCAGTACGCATGCCGATCATTACAACACCAATTATGCCTATGCCAGTGCATCGTATTCCAAAGGCGCTTTGTTCCTTTCGCAACTTGGGTATATCGTGAGCGACAGTGTTCGGGATAAGATACTGTTGGCCTACTACAACCAGTGGCGTTTCAAACATCCCAATCCGAACGATTTTGTGCGTGTGGCGGAAAAACAAAGTGGCATGGAGCTTGACTGGTTCAAAGAATACTGGATCAACAGCACCAAGACCATCGATTACGGTGTGGGTGATATTGCTGTAAAAGAAGGTAAGACCATGATCACCATCAGGCGTATAGGTAAAATGCCGATGCCGGTAGATGTATTGCTCACTTTCAAAGATGGCAGTAAGGAATTGCATTATATACCATTGAACCTGATGTATGGAGAGAAGCCGGCAGAAGATGCCACGCCAAGGACCGTTCATGAAGAATGGAAATGGACGCATCCCGAATATTCATTCGCCACTTCCAGGGGTATACAGGAGATCAGATCCATTGAAATAGACCCTAGCCAGCGTTTGGCGGATGTGAACAGGATCAATAATAAACTTGTTATACCGGATTAGTATTCTTGCTGATCGATAATTCTTCCTGCGCCTTAGCGCCTTTGCATGTGTTTTTTTCGCAAAGGTGCTAAGGCGCGGTAATTTTGGGCTATTCTATCTTCTGATCAATGGAACAGAGGAACAGATGAGCAAGGAACAGATGAACTGGCTGACGGTAAACAGAGAATCCCGCTTAGGGGTTACTATTTTGCTGCGTGAATCACATATTTCTCCTGAAAATACGTTTCCGGAAAGATCTTGAAGATAGGCATCATTTTGGGACGTAAGCCACTTTCAAAAATTTCCTGGGCCAGGTCGCCACCTTTCAAACAGATCAGGCCGGAGGGCAGGGGTTTGCTATGGTCTTTTTTTAGTAGGGGTGCGCTCCACTTCCAAAGGTCCTTCAGGGGAGCTACCGCACGTGAGATGGCATAATCGAATTTCCGGTTCTTGATCTCTTCTGCCCTGGTATGCTGAACGGTGATGTTCCGGATATTGGCTCCCTCGCAAACGGCTTCCACCACTTTTAATTTTTTGGCGATACTATCGACCAGGTGAAATTTCACTTTCGGGAAAAAGATGGCCAGTGGAACACCGGGGAAACCGCCTCCGCAACCGATATCGATGATCTGCGTACCGGGCTCAAAATCTGCTATCGCCGCAATGCTGAGCGAGTGCAGCACATGATGCAGGTAGATACTGTCAATGTCCTTACGTGAGATCACATTGATCTTGGCATTCCATTCTGTGTACAACGCTTCCAGCGCTGTGAACTGTGCGATCTGCTCTTCGGTGAAATCGTCGAAGTATTTAAGGATCAATCCCAGTTTTTGCGGGGCGCTTTCCATATGGCAGGTAAGGTAAAAATGTAATAAAAGAACATCCAGATATCCAGCAACAGGAACCAGGGCCAGAGATCTGACTCATTCAGTTTCTTCATACCCTTGTACAGGATCACCGCCTGTATCAGCAAACGAAAGCCGAATACGGCCAGCGCGATCCACCAGTTAAAGAAGATGATGGACAGGGCCAGTAAGGGGTATAGCAGGAATAAACTGAGTGAATATAGTCCCAACAGGAATTTATGTTTCGGCTGATAATAACGCCCCGTGGTATAATGACGGTATTTCTGCGTCATCCAGTCGCTCCAGCGTTTCTTTGGTTCGCTCAGGGTATGTGCTTCCGGATCGATCACTACGGCTGTATTCTCAGCTGTGGCTACCTGGTTGATGAACAGGTCATCATCGCCACTGGGGATCTGGTTGATGGAGGAGAACCCCTTGTTTCGGAGAAACACATCTTTCTTGTAGCTCAGGTTCCGTCCCACACCCATATACGGTGTTCCGGCAAGTGCATAGGAGAGGTATTGTAAAGCCGTATGAAAAGTTTCGAAGCGGATCAGTTTGTTCAGAATGCCCGGACGTTTGTGATAAGCGCCATATCCCAGCACGATCTCAGTGCCCTCATCATAGGCGTCCTGCATTTTCTGCATCCAGAACTCGGAAGCGGGGGTACAATCCGCATCGGTCAGTAACACGATCTCGTATTTGGCACTTTTGATACCGATGGACAGGGGGAACTTCTTTCCGCTGATCATCTTGGCTTCCTGTGTTAGCTGAATATGGTTGATGTTCTTGAACGATTTCTGAAACTCTTCGATCACATATTTGCCTTCATCAGTGGAGTTGTCGTTCACGATCACGATCTCGTGGGTGGTCTTATAATCCTGTACCAGTACGCCGGGTAGGTTACGGGTAAGGTTATCGGCCTCATCACGGGCGCAGATGATCACGGATACGGGATGCTCAAAATTCACATCCTTTGCCGGTTTCTTGAAAAAAGCCAGCCGCCTGAAGAAATACAGGTAATAAATGACCTGTATGGCAATGACGGCACAGAATACATAAAACAGTATGGTCCAGGTGATGGATGGTATCATCATCCGGCAAAAATAGCGCTTTGAAAGCTTCGCCTGGCGCGGGTGTGGAAAAGATGGGTGGCGGTAAAATGGGGCCGGTAAAAGCAGGGAACACAGCCTGTTGCCTGCCAAACACTCAGTTTCCCTACTTTTGCGCCATGGCAGCATTGGATTTTGAGTTACAGGTAACCGCAGCAGGTTCCAGGGCAAGGGCAGGAAAGATCACAACGGATCATGGTGAGATACCCACGCCGATCTTCATGCCCGTAGGTACGGTAGGCAGTGTGAAAGCGGTCACCCAGCAACAGTTGCTGAACGAGATCAATGCAAAGATCATCCTGGGTAATACGTATCACCTGTATCTCCGTCCGGGTACCGAAGTTCTGGAGGCAGCGGGCGGCCTGCACCGGTTCAATGGCTGGAACAGACCCATCCTCACCGATAGCGGCGGCTACCAGGTATTTTCTTTGGCGGCCAATAGGAAGATCCGGGAAGAGGGGGTGATGTTCCAGTCGCATATTGACGGCAGCCGGCACCTGTTCAGTCCGGAGTCCGTCATGGATATCCAGCGCAGCATCGGCGCCGACATCATCATGGCGTTTGACGAGTGCCCACCCTATCCCAGCGAATATGGGTATGCCAAAAAGAGTATGGAACTTACCCATCGCTGGCTTGACCGTTGTTTCAAAAGACTGGAAGAGAAGCCTGATAAATATGGGTATACACAGAACCTGTTCCCGATTGTACAGGGAAGTACGTATCAGGATCTGCGGAAAGCTTCCTGTGAATATATCTCCTCAAAGAATGCAGTGGGTAATGCCATCGGAGGTTTGAGTGTGGGAGAACCGGAAGAGATGATGTATGCGTTTACCGAACTTTGTGCCGATCATCTGCCTGTGGCAAAACCCCGTTACCTGATGGGTGTGGGTACTCCCTGGAACATTCTGGAGTGTATAGATCTTGGCATCGATATGTTCGATTGTGTGATGCCTACCCGCAATGGCCGTAACGGCATGCTGTTCACCACCCAGGGTGTGATCAATATCCGCAATAAAAAATGGGCCACCGATTTTTCACCCCTCGATCCCGGATTACCTGTGGAATCGAGTCAGTTCTATACCAAAGCCTACCTGCGGCATCTGTTCGTGGCAGATGAGATCCTGGGCCTGCAACTGGCCAGTATCCAGAACCTTTCGTTCTATCTCTGGCTGGTTGGGGAAGCCCGCAAACATATTCTGGAGGGAGATTTCAGCAGCTGGAAAAAAAGCATGGTTGAGCAAGTGAAGCAGCGGCTGTAAGTGGAGTGGAAATGTTCAAAGAGGGATTCTGGTCTCACTGTGTAGCCTTTTAACTTCTTTAACTATTTTAAACTCCTCTAACCCCACGCCACCCGTATCTTTGCCATAACCCATCATGAAGAAACTAGATTGGTACATACTGAAGAAATTCCTGACCACGTTCTTTTTTGCCATTTTCCTGTTCACCATTATTGCCGTGGTGGTGGATGTGAGTGAAAAGACCGATGATTTTGTGAAGACGGGCCTGAGTGTAAACCAGATCATCACTTTGTATTATTTCGGATTTGTTCCCCATATCATTGCTTTGTTGTTTCCGCTGTTCGTATTCATTGCGGTGATCTTCTTTACCTCCAAAATGGCCGGTAAAAGCGAGATCATTGCGATATTGGCCAGCGGTACCAGTTACATGCGCTGGCTCAGACCTTACTGGATCGGAGGTGGATTTCTTTGTGTGCTGCTCTGGTTCGCCAACCAGTACGTAGTGCCCAAAGCCAACCAGATAAGAGGTGCTTTTGAGGCCAAATACATTGACGGTAATAATTCTTACAATGCCCTGGTTGCAACCAGCAGTAATATTTACCTGCGGGTAGATTCTTTCACGTATGCCGGTATTTATTCTTACGATACCCTGACCAAACGGGGAGGGCCCGTGTTCTTTTACAAGGTACAGAATGATAAAGTGGTGGAGAACATGCGGGCCGATGGTATTTCCTGGGATACCGCTACCAAAAAATGGCGGCTGGAATCGTTGCTGGACCGGAAACTGCAACCATTGAAGGAAGAGGTGAAACTGGAAATGACCAGGGCCGTGAACTTCAATTTCAAGCCCTATGACCTGAGCCGGGATAAATACACCAAAGACAAACTGACTTCGCCCGAGCTGGACCGATTCATACGCCTGGAAGAGCTAAGGGGTTCGGAGGGGCTGAATGAGCTGAAAGTTGAGCGTTACCGCCGGGATGCCACCTGTATCACGGTATTGTTACTGACGCTGATCGGCGCCATTGTGGCCGGGCGAAAAGTGAGGGGTGGCAGCGGTGTACACCTGGCTGTGGGTTTTATGATCGCTGCACTGTTCATCATAACCGATCGGTTTTCCACTATTTTCTCTACCAAGGGTAACCTGCCGCCACTGGTCGCGGCCTGGATCCCGAATATGATCTTTGTGTTTGTGGTGATCTATCTGTACCGGAAAGCCCCCAAGTAATTTTACCTGATTTCGACAACCTTAGACCTAATTGTTTTGTTGTAGAAAGCAACTTGTTTTACCTTTAGCACTTACAACCAATCCTTTGTGTACAAGCATTCTAACGTGCTTGTTATCAATGGTTAATAAAAACATAGCTTAGTCATGGAAATAGTAAAAGAGCGGTTCAAAGCAAAAGCAGATGCTTCGAATGCAGAGATCAAAGCACTACTGAAAGAACACGGTAACAAAAAAGTGGGGGAAGTGACCTTGTCGCAGATATACCAGGGCATGCGTGGTATCACAGGTCTGGTAACCGAGACCAGTTTGCTGGATGCACAGGAAGGCATCCGGTTCCGCGGGTATTCTATCCCTGAGCTGCAGGCCAAATTGCCCAAGGCCCCCAATGGAGGAGAGCCCCTGCCGGAAGGCCTGTTTTATCTGATGTTGATCGGTGAATTACCCGGTTGTGATGAAGTGAACAACATCACCAGCATCTGGCAGCGCCGCAGTCATGTTCCCAATTATGTGTTCGATACCATCGATGCCCTGCCCATCAGTGCGCATCCCATGACCATGTTCGTAACAGGGGTGATGGCCCTGCAGACCGAGAGCCAGTTCGCTAAAGAATATGCAAAAGGCATCAATAAAAAGGATTATTGGGATCCGGTTTTCGATGATTCTATGGACCTGATCGCACGCCTGCCGCGGATCGCTGCCTATATCTATCGCCGCAAATACAAGAACAACGAACATATACAACCCAACGGGCTGCTCGACTGGGCCGGTAACCTGGCACACATGATGGGTTATGAAGATGAGAGCTTCAAAGAGCTGATGCGTTTATACATGACCATCCATGCAGACCATGAAGGTGGTAACGTATCTGCCCACACCACGCACCTGGTGGGTTCTGCCCTGAGCGATCCCTTCCTCAGTTATGCAGCAGGTATGAACGGTTTGGCGGGTCCCCTGCACGGACTGGCCAACCAGGAAGTGATCAAATGGATCTTTGAGATGCAGGAGAAGCTGGGTACGGACAATCCTACCAAAGATCAGATCGCTGCCTATGTACAGGAAACCCTGTCGTCCGGTAAAGTGGTTCCGGGTTACGGTCATGCGGTATTGCGCAAGACCGATCCCCGTTTTACCGCGCAGATGGAGTTTGGAAAAAAACATATGCCCGATGATAAACTGGTGAATACCGTATGGAATATCTACGATACGGTTCCGCCGATCCTGCAATCGCTGGGTAAGATCAAAAACCCATGGCCGAATGTAGATGCGCATAGCGGCGCCTTGCTGGTTCATTACGGATTGGTGGAATATGAATTCTACACTGTATTGTTTGCCGTTAGCCGTGCGCTGGGTGTACTGGCCAGCCTTTGCTGGGACAGGGCCCTCGGATTCCCGCTCGAACGACCAAAATCCGTTACCACCGAAGCCGTTAAATTATGGCTGGAAGGGAAGGAAGAGATCTGGGATTGAGATCGTGAATGGTGAGTTGTGAATAGGCAATAGTTAGTTTTGGGCTGATCGCTCATTGGCAATTCACCATTGCCCATTCACCAAAAAAAGTCCGCCGGAGTAGTTGCTTCGGCGGACTTTTTTTATATTGGGAGAAACAGATCCTATGGCACAGTCTAAGGGTGTTGCGGTCAAATCGGTAAAAAAGACGGCTAAGAAAACAGTTGCCGGAAAAACTGCTGTCCAAAAAACAGTGGTCAAAAAAAACGAACCGGAGAAGAAAGAAAGAACCATCTCGGTCAAGTATGCCGATAAATCTGCCGGACAGCCGGAACTGCTAAAGATCTTTACTGCCATTCAACGGATGATGATACCTTATGATCAAAAGGGTTCACTGGTCTTTCATGCAGCTACCGGGGGACAGGCGCACCTCGTCAGCCACAAAACCATAGAGATAGAGGGGCGTAAAAGAAAGGAAATGTGGCTGGTTTCTGTGATGATACAGAAAGGGTATGTTGCTTTTCATTATCTGCCCGTTTATATGAATCCGTCGATGGAAAAACTGTTCAGCCCTGCTTTTATTGAATGCCTGAAAGGAAAAGCCTGTTTCCACATCAGAAAAATGGATCCTGTGATATTGGCAGAAGTGGAGAAAGCCATTCAGATAGGGTATGAGGCGTATCAGAAAAAGGAATGGGTTTGAGGAATCATGACCATTGGGCAAGAAATGTTGAACTGAGATAAATAAAAAGGTCTCACAGAAACTGTGAGACCTTAGTGGAGAGTATCGGGGTCGAACCGACGACCTTCCCGCCGTTGGCGGGACGCTCTGGTAAAAGTTGAGTTAGGGCAATAAAAAAGTCTCACAAAACTGTGAGACCTTGGTGGAGAGTATCTGGGTCGAACCGACGACCTTCCCGCCGTTGGCGGGACGCTCTGGTAAAAGTTGAGTTAGGGCAATAAAAAAGGTCTCACAGAAACTGTGAGACTTTGGTGGAGAGTATCGGGGTCGAACCGACGACCTTCCCGCCGTTGGCGGGACGCTCTGGTAAAAGTTGAGTTAGGGCAATAAAAAAGTCTCACAAAACTGTGAGACCTTGGTGGAGAGTATCTGGGTCGAAC
>JADBXR010000021.1 GCA_020403425.1 Chitinophagaceae bacterium
AAAATACTCTTGCGCAAGGGCAATCTTTAGGGCAGGTTCGTACACATGTTCACGACCTTTTTGCTTTTGGGGAACCTTCATAATTAATCAAGTTTACATATTTAGTTCGAAATATGTAAAGTGATTTCAGGAAGAGACAGCATGGTCATTATGCCGGTACTACTTCTATTCATCATGTAAACAACCTGTCCATGGCATTTCTTAATGGCAATGGAGGATTTACCGGGAGCCTGGGAAATCTGACCGCCTATCAACCCAAAGGCTCTGACAAGATCATTCTACGTACCAAGGGCGGTGCGAACAAAAAACGCATCAAAAAGGATCCGAAATTTGCAAGGGTACGATCGAACAATGAGGAGTTTGGCAGCTGCAGTAAAATGGCCGCATATTTACGGGGCAAGCTGTATCCGTTCGTGAACATGGTGGATCACAACCTGAATGCGGCTTTCTCGGCCCTGAACAAGACCATACAATTGCTGGATACCACCAACCCGCCAGGGCAACGAAGTATCCGCTATTCGCAGCACCCTTACCTGCTGGTCAATTATGCCTTTAACCAGCGTTTTGGTTTTGATGCGATGTTACGTTACCCACTGCAGGCGGTATTGGACCGCGAACAGGCCACCGCCAGACTGGTGATCCCCACATTACAGCCAGGTATCCATTTGCATTTCCCCTGGCAACTACCCTATTACCGGCTGATCGTTCATTTTTTTCTGCTCTGCGACCTGGTACATGATGGCAGGCATTATGCTGTTGAGGAGGCCAGGCAAACCGACGCGTATTGTCCCCTTTTTGTATCCGACTGGTTGCCGGTCAACGCCACCCGGCCGGGTGAGGAACTGTTGTTGCCCATACAAAAACACCTTCCCACAAAACCCACCACCACCATCCCCTTTCCACTGGAAGCACAACATAGCCTGGTACTCGCTGCCGGCATTCAAATGGGCAAACCCGGACCGGGCGATACCATTCAGGAAACCAAATACTGCGGAACGGGGAAAATTCTGGCGGTGGGGTAGTGAGTGGTGAGTAGTGAGTGGGGAGTAGGAAGTTGTCAGTGGTGAATGGGCAATAGGCAATGGTGAATGGGCAATAGTGAATAGGTAGCAGGCTCAATGTTCAAGACACAAGAATCAAGCATCAAGAATCAAGCATCAAGAATCAAGCATCAAGAATCAAGCATCAAGAATCAAGCATCAAGAATCAAGCATCAAGAATCAAGAATCACGCCTGACGACTCCCCACTCACCACTCACTACTCACCACTCACCATTGCCCATTCACCATTGCCCATTGCCCATTGCCCAACGTCATCCCAAACAGGCATAGGCTTTCTGCTATTCTTTAAGTACATTAGACAGACTAAAACTTACTGTTATGAAATACCGCTTACCCTTTGGCAGGGCATTGCTCTCCTGCCTTGTCCTGATGCTGGTAACGAATATGGTTGCGGCACAGGGTACGATGCTGCTCCGGCAACCGGATGTGAGCAAGGATCAGATCGTGTTTGTGCATGGCGATGACCTGTGGATCGTGGGACGTGAGGGCGGAGATGCACGGAGACTGACCAGTGCCCTAGGCACAGAAAGCAATCCTAAATTTAGTCCCGACGGAAAGTGGATCGCATTTACCGGCCAGTACGATGGCAATACCGATGTGTACCTGGTAGCCTCGCAGGGCGGCGAACCCAAACGTCTTACCTGGCACCCTTCGGCCGACCTGGTGCAGGGTTGGACACCTGACGGCAAATCTATTTACTTCACTTCGGGCAGGGATGGTTTTCCAACGGCCACTACCCGGTTCTATACCATTCCCGCAACGGGCGGAACGGCACAGCCCATGATACTGCCCTTCGGTTATGCAGGAAGCCTTTCTGAGGACGGACAACAGATGGCCTACCAACCTTCCCCACTATGGGATGTGGAATGGCGCAACTACCGCGGCGGACAGGCTCAGCCCATCTGGATCTTTGACATGAGAACAAAGGAGACCGTAAAGACCAAACAGGGCGACAAAGAAAGACATAGCAGCCCGGTATGGGCAAATGGTATCCTGTATTTTCTGTCGGAACAGGATTACATCAACAACGTATGGTCTTACGACCCCAGGACCCAACAACAGAAACAGGTAACATTCCATAAAGATTTTGATATCAAGAACCTGGCCGCCCATGGCCAGACACTGGTGTATGAACAGGGCGGTTACCTGCATAGTTTCGACCTGGCCACCAACAAGGGCAAACAGCTGAACATTCTGGCAACGGGCGATCTGAACTGGGGCAGGCCCAGGTGGAACAGCCTGGGAGCGGCTTCCTTCATCAACGCGAGCCTCTCACCTACCGGCAAACGCGCGCTGTTCGAAAGCAGGGGCGAGATCTTTACCGTGCCCAAAGAAAATGGCGACTGGCGCAACATCACCCGTTCAACCGGTGCTGCTGACCGTTACCCGGCCTGGTCGCCCGACGGACAAAAGATCGCCTGGTTCTCTGATGCCAGTGGCGAGTACCAACTGATGGTGGGCGATCAGTCGGGACTGCGGGCACCCAAAGCGTATCCGATACCTAACCATACTTTCTATTTCTTACCGGCATGGTCGCCCGATGGTAAATACATCGCGTTCACGGATACCGATTATAATATCTGGTATGTGGACCTGGCTACCGGTGCAGTGAAACTGGTGGATACGGACCGCCTGGCACATCCCAACCGTACCATGAACCCTGTGTGGTCGCCCGACAGTAAATGGATCGCTTATGTACAGATACAGGAGAACCAGTTCAAGGCGGTGAAATTGTACAACCTGGAAACAGCCAAAAGCACCCGTTTAACAGATGGTCTGTCCGATGCCATCGATCCGCAATGGGATGAGAGTGGCAAATACCTCTACTTCCTGGCGAGCACCGATTATGGTCTGAGTGCCGGCTGGCTGGACATGAGCAGTTACAATTATCCCGTTAACCGCGCTTTGTATGTAGCTGTATTGAGCAAGGATGCTCCCTCACCTTTTGAACCCAAAAGTGATGAGGAGCCTGCGAAAGAAGAGAAAAGGCCGGGCGATACTTCCAAAGCTGCGGCCAAACCTGCTGGCGGTGGGGTAAAAGTGACAATCGATTTTGATGGAATAGAACAGCGGATCCTTTCCACCAATCTCCCCGCCAGGAATTACCTGGAACTGATCGCGGGGCCCGAAGGCACCGTGTTCTATTCAGAAGCTATCCAGAATGAGCCGGGCGTGGTATTATCGCGTTACAGCCTGAAAGACAAAAAAGGAACTGAATTTGCAAGAAGCGTTTTCAGCAGTTCCACCAGCTTCGACAGGAAAAGTCTTTTGTTCCGCAACAATGCAGGCTGGTTCATCACCGGAACAATGGCGCCTCCCAGACCGGGTGAAGGACGCTTAGCCGTTGAGGGTATGAAAGTATATGTTGATCCGGGCAAGGAAGCCGAACAGATCTACCGGGAAGGCTGGCGTTTTCAGCGCGACTTCTTATACGTTGACAATGTGCATGGCGCACCCTGGGACCAGGTATACAACTGGTACAGACCCTGGGTGGCACATGTGAAACACCGTTCGGACCTGAACTATATCATCGATATCCTGGGTGGTGAGGTCTCTGTGGGACACTCTTTCACACGTGGCGGCGATTTCCCTGATGTGCCCAATGTTCCGGTTGGTCTGCTGGGCGCTGATTACAGCATCGACAACGGTTACTTCAGGATCAAAAAGATCTATACCGGTGAGAACTGGAACCCCGATCTGCGCGCTCCGCTCAGTGGTCCGGGCATTGATGTGAAAGAAGGCGATTACCTGGTGGAAGTGGATGGCAAACCGCTTACCGCATCCATGAACCTGTACAGTCTGTTCGAAGCAACCGCCAACAGGCAGGTCAAGATCCGCGTGAACAGCAAACCCGGTATGGAAGGTGCCAGAACCGTGACCGTGGTGCCCATTGCCAATGAAGGCGCCCTGCGCTCACGCAACTGGGTAGAGGGTAACCGCAGAAAAGTGGATGCCTTGTCTGACGGGAAACTGGCCTATGTATATGTGCCCAACACCGGCAATCCGGGATACACATATTTTAACCGGTACTATTTTTCGCAGCAGGATAAAAAAGGCGCCATCATTGATGAAAGGAACAATGGCGGTGGTTCTGCCGCTGATTATATGATCGATATCATGAGTCGCAAACTACAGGGCTATTTCAACAACCGCGTAGCCGGTCATAAACTTTCCACCACACCGATGGCCGGCATCTGGGGACCCAAAGTGATGATCATTAATGAGAACGCAGGCTCAGGCGGTGACCTGTTGCCCTATATGTTCCATAAGATGAAGATAGGACCATTGGTGGGAACCCGCACCTGGGGCGGACTGGTGGGTACCTGGGATACGCCACCCTTCATTGATGGCGGTACCATGGTAGCACCCAGAGGTGGTTTTATTGACACTGATGGACAGTGGGCCGTAGAAGCCGTTGGGGTATCACCCGATATTGAAGTGTTACAGGATCCGAAAGCGATCATCGAAGGTCATGATCCGCAACTGGAAAAAGCGGTACAGGAAGCGTTGCGATTGTTACCCACACAAGGTATCCAACTGAAAAAAGAACCTGCACCTCCGATCCGTTACCATCGTCCGGCAGGAAAATAACATTCTTATCAAACTGCGCCTTTGCAACTTTGCGGGAAATTTCTCGCAAAGTTGCAAAGGCGCAGTTTTAATTAGTAGTTGACCCGTTGTGCTATTAAAATCAAACCTCCTGTAATTCAAAAACCCTTGTCGCTCATGGCCGCTGGGCCCCGTCCCTGTTATCCCGCCGATGGCGGGACTGCTTTTTCTTCTGCTCCCGCTTTTAGCGGGATGCTTCGCATCATTTTGTCTGTCTTCGCCTTCGCTTGACACCGAACAAAAATCCCGCCAAGGGCGGGACGTACACAGGGACTGATTAGATTCATTTTACCGAACACCCTGAATGATATTTTTTTACTTTTTCTAATCGAAGAGATTTCGAATCATCTAATAAGCACAACACGTTAGTAGTTCATCAATTTCTGTACATATTGTCCCAGACGGCTCTTCGCCAGGAAATGTTTCTCCAGTTCCATATTGAACGGAATGGGTGTATCAAGTGATGCGCAACGCAATACCGGCGCATCCAGCAGTTCGAAACAATGTTCACTGATCCAGGCGCTGATCTCTCCGCCGATACCACCGGTCAGGGTGTCTTCATGCAACACCAACACTTTACCTGTTTGTGCGACCGCCTGTTGGATGGCCGCATGATCCAGTGGCAGTAAAGTTCTCAGGTCCAATACGTGTATGGAGATCTCCGGATGTTGTTCCTGGTATTCCATGGCCCAGTGTACGCCGGAACCATAGGTGATCACGGTAATATCGCTTCCTTCCTTCACCAGTCTTGCCTTACCGATCTCCACTTCATAATAGGTTTCGGCTACAGGACCGCTGACACTGCGGTACAACGCTTTGTGTTCAAAGAACATCACCGGATTGGGATCATTGATGGCCGCGATCAGCAGACCCTTGGCATCGTGCGGGGTAGCAGGATACACCACTTTCAATCCTGGCACATGTGTGAACCAGGCCTCATTGCTCTGCGAATGAAATGGACCGGCACCTACGCCGGCACCTGTTGGCATACGGATGACCACATCTGCGTTTTGTCCCCAGCGGTAATGGATCTTGGCAAGGTTGTTCACGATCTGGTTAAAACCCACTGTCACAAAATCAGCGAACTGCATTTCCATCACTGACTTGAATCCTTCCAGGCTCAATCCCAGCGCACTGCCTACGATCGCGCTTTCACAGAGAGGTGTATTGCGCACCCTCGCTTTGCCAAACAGATCCACAAAACCTTCGGTGATCTTGAATGCTCCGCCGTATTCGGCAATATCCTGTCCCATCAGAACCAGGTTGGCATGTTTCTCCATACTTTGACGGAGGGCGGACTGGATGGCATCGACGAAGCGGGAATCGTGAGTGGTGAGGCGTGAGTCGTGAGTGGTCAGTGGTGAGTGGGGAGTATCTAAAACTGGCACTTCCCCAACCCCCAACCCCAAACTCCCAACTCCAAACCTCCCCGCATACACATCCCGGATCTCTTCTGTTTCATCCACTGTCATCTCAGCAGCTTTTGCTGCCAGTTGCAGTTCGGTCTCAATGTATTCTCTGGTCTCATTTCTGATGGCCGCTACCTGCATTTCTGTGATCACTTGTTGATCGATCAGGTATTGTTCAAAATTCTTGATCGGATCCTTCCTGCCCCACTCATCGAACAATTCTTTGGGAACATATTTGGTGCCGCTGGCCTCTTCGTGTCCACGCATGCGAAAGGTCATACATTCCACCAGGTAAGGTTTCTGTTCCCGGATGCAATATTCCCGCACGCCTTTGATAGTGTCGTACACCGATAATATATTGTTGCCATCTATCCGTACCCCTTCCATACCATAGCCTCGGGCCTTATCTACCAGGCTTTCGCAGCGGTATTGTTCATTTACGGGTGTACTGAGTCCATACCCATTGTTCTCAATGATGAAGATCACCGGCAGGTTCCAAACGGCCGCCACATTCAGTGCCTCATGAAAATCGCCTTCGCTGGTACCACCATCACCGCTGAAAGCAAGCGATACCTTTTTCTCCTGTCTAAGCTGGTGGGCCAATGCCACACCATCCGCAATGGCCAGCTGTGGTCCCAGGTGTGAGATCATACCACAGATATGATGTTCCCGTGTTCCAAAGTGAAAACTTCTTTCCCTTCCCTTACTGTAGCCTTCCTTATTACCCTGCCATTGCATGAACAGTTTGTGCAGCGGCATGTTGCGCGATGTGAACACACCCAGGTTGCGGTGCAGCGGCATGACCCACTCATCCTGCTGCAAGGCCATGGTAGCGCCTACCGAGATCGCTTCCTGCCCGATACCACTGAACCACTTGCTGATCTTTCCCTGCCGCAACAGCACCAACATCTTTTCCTCTATCATACGCGGCAATAACAGGTTGCGGTAAATGCTGATCAGTTCTTCATTCGTGTACGCCTGTCTGTTGAATTCCATTTCGCGGAAATTTTAGGGGGGGGTGAATCGTGAGACGTGAGTAGTGAGTAGTGAGTGGGTAGTGACAACCATTCCCTATTCACAATTGCCAATTCACAACTCACCACTCACCACTCACGATTCACCCGCCAAGTTACTGCATTTCATCTGCGCATAAAAAAAGCCACCCGGAAAGGATGGCTTTTGTACGCATATCAATATTGTTTAGTCGCGGCTGCCCAGTTTGCTCAGCAGTTTCAGCATCTCGATGTATAACCATACCAGGGTCACCATCAGACCGAAGGCGCCGAACCATTCCATGAATTTGGGTGCGCCTCTTTCGGCTCCCTGTTCGATCATGTCAAAGTCCAGGATCAGGTTCAGAGCGGCAATGGCCACTACGAACAGGCTGATACCGATGCTCAACATGCTGCTGTCGTACATGAAGCTCACGTTCACCCCGAACAGTCGCAGGATCATGGTGAGCAGGTAGAACAGCGCAATACCCAGGGTAGCGGCGAAGATCACCGATTTGAATTTTTCGGTGGCACGGATCACGCGGAAATTATAGAGCAGGAATACCGCCATGGCCACACCGAAAGTGAGACCAACCGCCTGCATCACCAGGCCGGGGTATTTTTCAGCAAAAGCGGCATTGAGGATAGCAGAGATACCACCTACGAACAGTCCTTCCAGCAAACCGTACAGCGGGGCCAGGTAAGGCGCCCAGTTGGGTTTGAAAGAGATGGCTACAGCTGTGATCAATCCGCCAAAGATACCCACCATCATCAGCGTGTTCATCAGGCCGTTCTGCGCCTGGTCGAACAGGTGCCAGCTGTATGCCGCTCCCGCGATGATCATGAGTAATAAAAAACCAAATTTATTGATGGTACCACGCACACTCATAGTGCCCTGCATATTGGATTCGATATGCAGACTCCTGTCGAACATTTTCTCCGTCAGCGTAGGATTACCCGATTTGAAAATTGCCATAGTTTGAATTTTAGTAACTACAAATATACGGAATCGGGAAAGGGATATGAAGGGGTAATCTTTAATAAAACACTAAAATTCGTGAGTCGTGAGTGGTGAGTGGTCAGTGGTGAGTAGGGAGTTAGGGGGTACCCAGACAAAACACATGATGAACAACAATTGCCCATTCATCACTGTCCATTGGCAACTACCTACTCACCACTCACCCCTCACGGCCTCAGTTTCTTCAACCCCGGGTAATGATCCACGGTTTCGAACACGTAATCGGGGTTCTGTTTCAGGATGCGGATGAATTTTGCCAGGGAATCCGAATCGGCGGGACGGCGGAACATACGGTCATGGGTAAGGATGACCAGGTGATTGGGTGTATGGGTGGTCTTCTTGAGGAAGGCACTGTCCACCTCCCGGGCAAGGGTGACCGGCGATTGTACCGGGCGGGCCGATCTGCGGTTAAAATCCCATTCCAGGTCCCAGCCGATCACGTTATAGCCGGCGCTGTCCAGCAGCCTGGCCAGGGGGCGGGCAAGAGGGGTGGCTTTGATCTCGCCTTCCCTTACCCAGGAACGGTTGCCGGGGAAACGGGCGATCAGGTAAGGCACCTGCAAGGAATGCTGTGCCTGGAACATATCGGCCGCTGCCTGCTCGGGATGGTGATAAAAATCCAGGTATTGGTTATTGGCATGCGAAAAACTGTGGTTGGCCAGTGTTACCCGGGGGTAGGCCGAACGGATCATATTCACGATCTCGTGCCCATCCGATTTCAGGTTGGCATGCAGTCCTACCATGAAAAAGCTGGCTTTCACCGCTTCTGCGCGGCAGAGGTTGAAACAGGTCATGGTACCCAGTTGCGGACCATCATCGAAAGTGAGATAGATGTACTTTTTAGTGCTGTCGTAGGTAAAGACCTCAGCGGCCGCAGTTCCTGCAGATGGGGCGGGCGCCTGTGGCGCAGCATGGAAGCGGGCTTGGCTGTTGGTAACATACAGCAGCCCGGCGATCCCCAGTACCAACACCAGGAACACCCCTCCTATGAGGGTATTTTTTGATACGCGCGGGAGAACGGGATCTTTCATTTGGCGGCGAAGGTAATTATTGTAGCGGTTCCGCAAGAAACCGGCTTGTTATGTGCGAAAAAATAACGACCTTACAAGCCTTTAAAAATCATGTTTTTCATGCCCGGTTATCCAGTAACTTTGTGGGCACAATTTATTCCTCGATGGCTAATCAAGAAGAACTACTGCAAGATGTTGTGATCAAATTTGCAGGCGACAGTGGAGACGGTATGCAGCTTACCGGACAACAATTTACCAACAATACCGCGATGCTGGGGATAGACCTGGCCACTTTTCCGGACTTTCCGGCAGAGATCCGTGCCCCGATCGGTACTTTACCGGGTGTGAGTGGTTTTCAGCTGCACTTTTCTTCCAATAAGGTATTTACACCTGGCGATATCGCCGATGTACTGGTTGCCATGAATGCAGCAGCCCTGAAAGTGAACCTGAAAGCGATCAAACCGGGAGGTAAGATCATCGTGAACACAGAAGGTTTTGACGTAAAGAACCTGCGACTGGCCAATTATCCGGATGGCGTAAATCCGCTGGAAGACGATAGCCTCAGCAGTTATGACGTCATTAAAATAGACGTGACCAAACTTACCCGCGAGGCCCTGAAAGATTTTCCGGAGCTGGGTAACAAGGAAAGGGACCGCGCCAAGAACATGTTCGTTCTCGGTTTCATCTACTGGATGTACAACCGCAGCCTGGATACCACCATCGCGTTCCTGAAAGAGAAATTCGGCAAAAAGCCCGTTATCCTCAACAGTAATATCAAAGTATTGCAGGCAGGTTATAACTATGGCGATACCACCGAGACCTTCACTACCCGTTACAAGGTGGAGAAGGCCAAAATGGAGCCAGGTCTGTACCGCAGCATCATGGGTAATGAATCCCTGGCGCTGGGCCTGATCGCCGCAGGAGAAAAAAGCGGATTGCCCATTTTCCTGGGTACCTACCCCATCACCCCTGCTTCCGATATCCTGCATGAACTGAGCAAGTATAAGAACTTCGGTATCCGTACTTTCCAGGCAGAAGATGAGATCGCCGGTATCGCATCGGCCATCGGAGCCAGTTATGGCGGATCACTGGGTATCACATCCACTTCCGGACCAGGTATGGCGCTGAAGACAGAAGCCATGGGTCTGGCCGTAATGCTGGAGATCCCGCTGGTGATCGTGAACATTCAGAGAGGTGGCCCTTCTACCGGTCTGCCTACCAAGACCGAGCAGAGCGACCTGTTACAGGCCTATTACGGTCGTAACGGTGAGTGCCCGATGCCGATCGTGGCTTCCTCTACCCCCAGCGACTGTTTTGAAGTAGCTTATGAGGCCGTACGTATCGCGGTACAACATATGACCCCCGTGATCATCCTGAGCGACGGATATATTGCCAACGGTGCAGAGCCCTGGAAATTCCCGACCGCTGCAGAATTGCCTGAGATCAAGGTAAGTTTCAAGAAAGGACTGGCAGAGGACGAACCCAAGTTCCAGCCCTACAGAAGGGATGAGAAACTGGCGCGTCCATGGGCCATTCCCGGAACACCCGGACTGGAACACAGGATCGGTGGTCTGGAGAAACAGGATGTTACCGGTAATATCAACTACGAACCTGAGAACCACCAGCACATGGTGAACACCCGCCAGGCCAAGGTTGACAAGATCGCAGACTATATTCCTTTACAGAAGATAGACAGCGGCGCCGAAAAAGGAAAGGTACTGGTACTCGGATGGGGATCTACCTATGGTTCTATCAAGAGCGCCGTACTGGAACTGCAGGCCGAAGGACATTCTGTAAGCCATGCACATATCCGCTACATGCGTCCTTTCCCGAAAAATCTTGGAGAGATCATCGGCAACTTTGAAAAAGTGCTGATCCCTGAGATCAACAATGGCCAGCTGGTGAAAATCATCCGCGACCAGTTCCTGGTGGATGCCAAAGCTTATAACAAAGTGATGGGTATCCCTATCACCAAGGGAGAGCTGATCACTGCCATTAAAAAGATGCTGTAAGCTCTTTTCAAAATAGATAGGCCCTGCGGATTTGTTTTACCCGCAGGGCTTTTTTATTTTAACAGCATGGATATCGAACAACTCCGGGAATATTGCCTGCAAAAGCCAGGCGTGGAAGAGGACCTGCCCTTCGGGCCCAACACACTCGTGTTCAAAGTGAACGGCAAGATCTTCCTGTTGGCCGGGCTTGACAACCACCCGCTACGTTTCAATGTAAAATGCAACCCCGACCGGGCCATTGAGTTACGGGAAGCATATCCGGATCATGTATTACCCGGCTTCCACATGAACAAAAAACACTGGAACACAGTGGTGGTGGATGGCTTTGTACCCGGAAAAGAACTGAGGGCATTCATTGATCAGTCGTATGAGCTCGTGAAGGGGAGACGTCGGGGGTGAGTGGTGAGTGGTGAGTAGGGAGTGTGTAGTGAGTGATCAGTCGTGAATGGGCAATGGGCAATGGTGAATTGAGGAAGGGGCGCTGTCGCTACTCACTCCCTACTCACCACTCACCACTCACGACTCACCCTTCTTCCGATAATACGCGCAGACCTCTGTGAACATACATTCCCCGCACTTGGGATTTCGGGCAAGGCAAACATAACGTCCGTGCAGGATCAGCCAGTGGTGGGCTTTGTGGACCATCTCTTTGGGGATATGTTTGATCAGTTCCTTTTCTACGGCCAGCGGCGTGGATGCTTTTTGTGATACGAGTCCCAACCTTTTACTTACCCGGAACACATGTGTATCCACGGCCATATTGGGCTGTTCATCGATCACGCTGGTGATCACGTTGGCGGTTTTTCTGCCTACGCCGGGGAGTTTTACCAGTTCCTCCACTGTCATGGGCACATGGCCGCCGAATTGTTCCAGCAGCATGTTGGCCATACCGATCAGGTGTTTGGTCTTGTTGTTGGGATAGGAGATGCTCCGGATCAGCGGGAACAACTCCTCAAATGTGGCTTTGGCCATTTGTTCCGGACCCGGATACCGTTCGAAAATGGCGGGTGTGGTAAGGTTCACTCGTTTATCCGTACACTGTGCCGACAATATCACGGCTACCAGCAGCTGAAACGGATTGTCGTAGATCAATTCCGTTTCCGCATCAGGTACGTTCTTCTGGAAATAATCCAGTATCAACCGGTAACGTTCTTTTTTTGTCATCTATGCAAATAACCTATCCCATGACCGGGTGCCTTCGTGTGAAGCTGAATGCGCACACAAAGGCACCAGGCACAGTTTTATTGATGAAAACTTTCGCCGATGAATTTCAGGGCATCGGTAATGCCGGTACGCCAGTAGGTCCAGGTATGGGCCCCATCGCGAACGCGGTATTCATGCGGTACACGTTTTTCGGTGAGCGCAATATGCAACAGGCAATTGCCCTTGGTAAGAAAATCATCGTCGCCGCAATCGATCCAGTAGCGCACTTTCTTCAGGTCATCTGCAGATTTGGTCTCAACGATCTTGAGGATGGAATTATCATACCAGGCTTTGGTCAAACGGTCCTTGCCTTTCAGGTCGCGGCCATATAACTGTCCGAAAGTGCGTGTCCAGCTGGCTTCCGGAGTACCTGCGATGGCATCGTCATCCAGTACAGCGGCGCTCAGTGGTGCGGCGGCTGCAAACAGATCGGCATGTTTGAGCGAGAGGATCAGTGTTCCGTAACCACCCATCGACAGTCCCGCAACACCACGGTATTTCTTTTCTGCTTTGATCCGGTAGGTCTTTTCAATGGATGGCATGAATTCTTTCACGAAAAAATCCTCATAGCGCTCCTTACCATCATATGAATTGATGTACCAGGTAGAATCCGCATCGGGCATTACGATGATCATGGGCGGGATGGTGCCTTCTGCAATGGCCTTATCGGCATACCGGTTCACCTCCCCGAACTGCAGCCAGCCCGTGTTATCATCGGTGTATCCATGCAGCAGGTATACCACGGGATAGGTGCGGCTGGAACTTTCGTAATCAGCAGGCAGGTACACGGTATAGTGAACATCCTTACCCATGATGGCGCTCTTGACCGTTCTGGTCTCGTATACTTTACCCTGGGATTGTGCCATGGACGACAGGCTCAGGAACAAAGCCAGTAACAGCAAAGGGATCTTGCAAAAAACAGTTTTCATATCTCCTTTTTTAGTGGAGATAAATGTAGTTCAAAACAGGGCGCAAACAAAACGGGCCGACAGGGAACTGCTTATTTCCTGTTGGCGTGCTGCAGGATGGTTTTGACGGACAGCTTTGAGGGTGATTTGAGTTTGAGCTTATCCAGCTGGCGTATGGTCCGGCGCAGTACCTGTAAACGGTCGTACAGTTCCAGGTCCTCTTCCAGCGCCGCTTCGATGGTGGCACTCATTTTGGGTGAACAATCCTTGTACAGATACAGGATCAGATCCTCTTCCTTGATTTTTTTCATAACACGGAATAACACATCTTAAAATAAGAGGATACGGCGTGTATATAAAACGGGGAAGGGGACAGAATATTGTTGACCGGCCGGCCAACGTTTTTGCGGGAAAATTATTTTTTCAGGTCGGCAGAATCTTCAATGATGTAGATATCCTCTCCGTCCCGCTTCATCAGGTAACGCTCCCGGGCGAATTTTTCGAGGGCAGCGGGGTTATTCTGCAGGTCCTGTAGCTGTTTCTTCGTCTTTTCTATCTCCTGCACATAATAGCGCTTTTTGGCCTCCAGTTTATCAAGCTCGGCCTGCCGCTCGCGTTGCTGAAAATAGTCGCGCTGGTCAAAGAACAGCATCCACACCACAAAGAATACGGATGCTACCAGGTATTTGTTGGTGAGTATGGCGGCCGTTTTTTTCATGGGTTCGCGAATGCGGGGTTTGTTGCGCGGTAAAAATAGAAAATTAGTATTCTGAACAAGTGATCAACTAATCAACAGGTGTGAAGAAACCAGCTGCGAGCAAATAGCCGTGAGCTACGAGCCAGTCTATCCTGCTCGCAGCTCACAGCCCAGGGCTCAAAGCTTATTTAGACCCGAACTTGATCTTTCCTTTCGGATAGAGGCCGGTATTACCCAGCATCTCTTCGATGCGGATCAGTTGGTTGTATTTGGCGATACGGTCGGTACGTGATGCAGAACCGGTCTTGATCTGTCCGCAATTCAACGCCACAGCCAGGTCAGCAATGGTGGTATCTTCTGTTTCACCGCTGCGGTGGCTCATGATGGTGTTGTAGCCATTGTGCTGCGCCAGGCTTACCGCATTGATGGTTTCGGTAAGGGTTCCGATCTGGTTCACTTTCACCAGTAATCCGTTGGCAATACCTTTATCGATACCGGTCTGTAAACGGTTCACATTGGTCACGAACAGGTCATCACCCACCAGCTGGCACTTGCTGCCTACGGCCTGTGTCAGGGCTTTCCAGCCATTCCAGTCGTCCTCGGCCATACCGTCCTCGATAGAAACGATCGGGTATTGTTTCACCCATTTCTCCCAGAACTTCACCAGCTCATCGCTGCTCAGGGCTTTGCCGCTGCTCTTATGGAACACATATTTCTTCTTCTTGGCATCCCACAATTCGCTATTGGCCGCGTCCATTGCGATCACTACCTGTGAACCGGTCTTGTAACCAGCCTGGGTAATGGCTTCCAGTACGGTTTCGATGGCCTCTTCGTTGCTCTGGATATTCGGAGCAAATCCACCTTCGTCACCTACGTTGGTGCTGAATCCTTTTTTCTTCAGTACGCTTTTCAGCACATGGAAGATCTCTACGCCCCAACGCAGTCCCTCACTGAATGAAGGCGCGCCCACCGGCATGATCATGAATTCCTGGAAATCGATCTTATTATCCGCGTGCGCACCACCGTTGAGGATGTTCATCATCGGGATGGGCAGTGTCTTTGCATTGGTACCGCCGATGTAACGGAACAGGGGCAGACCAGCTTCTTCTGCTGCTGCTTTGGCCACGGCCATACTTACGGCCAGGATGGCATTGGCGCCCAGTTTGGTCTTGTTGGGTGTGCCATCCAGTGCGATCATGGCTTCGTCAATGGCAGCCTGCTGGGCCACATCAAAACCTACAATACCTTCAGAAATGATATCGTTCACGTTCTTGACTGCTTTCAGAACGCCTTTTCCTGCATATTTCTTCTTGTCGTTATCACGCAGTTCAGCTGCTTCGTGAATACCGGTACTGGCACCACTGGGTACTGCCGCACGGCCAATGACACCGTCATCGGTCACTACATCCACTTCTACAGTGGGATTACCACGGCTGTCTAAGATCTGGCGGGCGTGTACTTCAATAATGTAACTCATGTTGGATTGCTTGTTGGTTTATAATTTGGGTTTGTCTGTGCGTTTCGGTGACGCAATGTACGCATTTACCTGCTTTTGTTTTTTGAAATCATTCCACGAACCACGGGTTTTGCGAAGAAATATTTCATCGTAACCCTTGCTGACATAGTCTTTCAGGATGCCTACCTGCTCATAACCCAGTCGCAGATAGAGCTCGCGGGCCCGGTGGTTAAAGGAACTTACGCAGATAAAGGCGTTGGGACTGATCGCGAAAATAATGTCTTCCGCAAAACGGATCGCTGCTTCACCAATACCTTGTCCCCTGGCCGCTTCGGAGATAACGATCGTTTGTATGTATCCGGTAAAACTTCCTTTCAGTTTCAGCATCACAAAACCTAGACGCTCCCCCTCCCGGCTGAACAGAAAGACCTCGCTCAGCGGATCGGCCAGCAGTTCAATGGAATCCTCGTAGGTTCGTTGCAAAGTGATCCAGGGCTCATTGGCAGCCATCAGCCGCGCGCACCATTCCAGATCGGCCACCTGGCGGGTCCGCTCTACTGTAACAAGGGGTTCTATGCCGGGCAAACGATCCATGGGTCTCAGACATGGGTTGTCAAGGTTCGGAATACCTGCTCCAGGCTTTGCCCTTCTGTTTGCAGGGAAACGATATTCAGGTTGTTCTCGACCGCCAGTGTGAGCAATTGTTTTCGTACCGCATCGGGGTCGGCGGTCTCCAGTTGCCAGTTTCCGGCTACCGGTTCTGTTACACGGATCACTTTTGAGAGTCGTTGCAGCAGCAGCTGTGATACCGGTTCACTGAACTGTACCGACACGATATGTTTATCGCCCCCACCCTTCTGCAGGTTGACCAGGCGATCGTCTGCCACAATATTTCCTTTGTTGATGATGATCACCCGATCGCAGATGGCTTCCACTTCCTGGAGTATATGCGAGGAGAAAAGAACGGTCTTGTTCTGCCCCTGCTGTTTGATCACATTCCTGATCTCAATGATCTGGTTAGGGTCCAGTCCGCTGGTGGGCTCATCCAGTATCAGCACTTCGGGTGCATGTATGAGTGCGGCAGCCAGGCCCACACGCTGTTTGTATCCTTTGGACAACTGTCCGATCTTTTTCCGGGATTCTACGGTGAGGCCGGTAAGCCCGATCACATTTTCTATGGCGGCCTTACTGTCCTTGAGCTGGTGTATCCCCGCTACAAACGCCAGGTATTCGCGCACGTACATATCCGGGTACAGCGGATTGGCTTCCGGCAGATAGCCGATCTTTTTTTTCACTTCAATGGGATGGGAAGCTACCTCCAGTCCGCACACCCTTGCGTTACCCGCATCGGCCTGCAGGTAACCGGTGATCATTTTCATGGTGGTGCTTTTACCGGCGCCATTGGGACCGAGAAAACCCACGATCTCTCCTTTGTTCACAGTGAACGAAACGCCATTCACTGCTTTCTGTTCGCCATACTGTTTCAGCAACTGTGTAACTTCTATCGACATGCCCGCTGGGTTTCGGCCAAAATTAATTGAATAGGACGACAATGGGGGTTAATGGATTGATAAGAAACCGGGATACCGGCTTTATTGCCGTCACATCTGATCGCTGTAAGGTTCGTGAGTGGTGAGTGGTGAGTAGGGAGTAGGAAGTGTGTTAGCAATAGCCCCCCTTTCTCTATTCACCATTCACTATTGCCCATTCACGCCTGACGACTCACCACTCCCTACTCACCACTCACGCCTTAATCGATCAGTTCATCCGAACGTTCCGGCAGGTGATCGTACTCTCCCTTCAGCGCATACCAGCCAAAGATCACCATACCGATGGCGATGGGGATGAAGATGACCACGAATACACCCCACTGAATTTTGGTATCCATCACCGGTTTTTTGGCGATCTCTGATGCGGCGGTCTTTACCAGGTAATATATGGCCAGCGGCCCCAGCAACAGCCAGATGATACCGGCCAATCTTTTCAGTTGATTCATACAAAACAGTTTAAGGCTTCATTCAGGATAATGGATCAATCATTCGGTACTTCTATCGGCGGATCGATCCGGTTATTGATGTACAGGGCGCCGATCACCAAACATACTGCTGCTATGATGATGGGGTACATCAATCCCACCAATGCATCATTCGTATAGATCGTGGTGAGCAGCGTGGCGATGAAAGGCGTTAATCCACCGAATACGCCGTTACCGATATGGTAGGGCAATGACATGGACGTATACCGGATCTTGGTAGGGAACAGTTCCACCAGGAAGGCTGCAATAGGACCATACACCATTGTCACATACAGGATCATGATGAACACCAGCAATACCATTTGCCAGTATCCGCCCGTACCCAGGGTCTTGGAGATCTTCACTTCGGGTTTCAACGTTTGTTTACCGGCAGCAGCGTATACGGTGTCTTTGGTGTTTTGTGTCAACACCATACCATCTTCATAATAGGTCAGGCGGCTTACCGTGCGTAAGGTATCGGAGGTTCCGGCCAGCGGCACACGAGTGGTCTTGATCTGTTTCAGATCGGCGAGCTCCGTTTTACCTGCGGGATCGGATAACACCAGCAACTGCCTGAACAAAGGTTTATAGGTAACGATGGCCAGGAACATGCCTCCCAGCATGATCCATTTACGGCCTACCTTATCGCTCCAGCTTCCGAACACCACAAAAAATGGTGTAGCAAATAGGATGGCCCAGATAAGGATGGTGCGCGACTGGTCAAAATCTATCTTACAGACATTCTCGATGAAGGATTGTGCATAGAACTGTCCGGTATACCAGACCACACCCTGTCCCATGGCGGCGCCGAACAAGGCCAGCAATACCATTTTCAGATTGGACCTATGCCCGAAGCTTTCCTTCAGCGGATTGACTGAACGGGTACCCGAGGTTTTCAGCTGCTCAAACAGCGGTGACTCCTTCATCTTTAAACGGATGTAGATAGATACCCCGACCAATATGATGGAAACCAGAAAAGGAATGCGCCAGCCCCAATCGTTGAACTTGGCAATGGACCTTGCCTGGTCAATATCGAGGCTGTGGCGGGTGAGCAGGATCACGCCGAGTGATACGAACAGGCCCAGTGTGGCCGTGGTCTGTATCCACGAAGTGAAATAACCCCGTTTATCATGCGGGGCATGTTCTGCCACATAAGTGGCCGCACCGCCATATTCACCACCCAGTGCCAGTCCCTGCAGCAACCGCAGCACCAGTACCAGTATGGGCGCAGCAAAACCGATGGTGTCATAACCGGGTATCAGGCCGATGGCGAACGTGGAGCCGCCCATGATCACCAGCGTGAGCAGGAAAGTATGTTTACGACCGATCAGATCGCCCAGGCGGCCAAATACCAGTGCACCGAAAGGACGCACGATAAACCCCGCCGCAAAAGTGGCCAGCGTGGACAGCAAAGCTGCTGTAGGATTGGTCTTGGGGAAGAACTGGTTGGCCAGCACCGTGGCCAGGCTTCCAAATATGTAAAAATCATACCATTCGATCAAAGTGCCGAGCGAAGAAGCGCCGATCACTTTCCAGATGCCGTTCTTTTCTTTCATAAGCAAGTAAATCACCGTCAACTTACGTTAAAGCGCTGATTTAAACAAGCGGCAGGGGGATTTCGTGAGGCGTGAATCGTGAGTAGTGAGTAGGGAGTAGTGAGTGAGGGGGAATTTGTCGTACCACTCCCTACTCACCACTGACCACTCACTACTCACGATTCACATCCACTGTTTCCCCATCATCCCGTATCTTTAATACCCCAAAATCGTCCGATCGTATGTCATACCCCTACCAGATCAAATCCTTTGAAGAGTACAAGAAAGTTTACCAAAAAAGTATCGAAGACCCCTCCGCTTTCTGGGCCTCCATTGCCGAACATTTTACCTGGCGCAAAAAATGGGACACTGTGCTGGAATGGAATTTCAAGGAACCCAAAGTAGAGTGGTTCAAAGGAGGCAAACTCAATATTACCGAGAACTGTTTAGACAGGCATATTGCCACCAAAGGCAACCAGCCCGCACTGATCTGGGAGCCCAATGCACCCGATGAACAGCACCGGACACTAACGTATAAGAAACTGCTGGAGAAAGTGTGCCAGTTTGCCTATGTGCTAAAGAACAACGGCGTTAAAAAAGGCGACCGTGTGTGCATTTACATGGGCATGATACCGGAACTGGCCATTGCCGTGCTGGCCTGTGCGCGTATCGGCGCCATTCACAGCGTGGTGTTCGGTGGATTCTCCGCACAGAGCATTGCCGACAGGTTATACGATGCGCAGGCAGAATTCATTGTTACCTGCGATGGCGCTTTCCGCGGTGCCAAAGACATTCCTCTAAAGAGTGTGATCGATGATGCGCTGATCGGTAACCGCACCGTAAAACGTGTGATCGTTTGTACCCGTACCCGCACACCCGTATCCATGATCAAGGGCAGGGACGTATGGTGGGAAGAAGAGATGAAACATGTGGAAGAGCAGGGTCTCACTTTTATCGAGGCCGAAGAAATGGATGCGGAAGATCCGCTGTTCATCCTATACACTTCCGGCTCTACCGGCAAACCCAAAGGTGTGGTGCATACCTGCGGCGGTTATATGATCTGGGCCAATTACACGTTTGTGAACGTGTTCCAATACAAAAATGAACAACTGCATTTCTGCACGGCGGATATCGGGTGGATCACCGGCCACACTTACATCATTTACGGACCGTTAAGCGCCGCTGCCACCACCCTCATGTTCGAGGGCGTACCTACGTTCCCTGATGCTGGTCGTTTCTGGAATATCGTAGATAAGTTCAGGGTCAATATCTTATATACCGCCCCCACTGCCATCCGCAGCTTGATGGGTTTTGGCACCGGTCCTTTACATGGCAAAGACCTTTCCTCACTGGAAGTACTGGGCACGGTGGGCGAACCCATCAATGAGGAAGCCTGGCATTGGTATGATGAGAACGTGGGCAAAGGCAAATGCCCGATCGTTGATACCTGGTGGCAGACCGAGACAGGAGCCTGCCTCATCAGTAACCTGGCCGGCGTTACACCTGCGGTTCCCAGCTGGGCCACTTTACCCATGCCGGGATTACAGATGGTGCTCGTGGATGAGAACGGAAAAGAAGTGGTGGCAGAAGGCGATGAGATCGTTTCCGGAAACCTCTGTATCAAAGCGCCCTGGCCCGGTATCCTGCGTACCACCTATGGCGATCATGAACGGTGCCGCACCAATTATTTTGCCACTTATGAGAACATGTATTTCACCGGTGATGGCGCCATGCGCGACAAGAACGGCTTTTACCGCATCACGGGCCGCGTAGATGATGTATTGAATGTGAGCGGTCACCGCATCGGTACTGCAGAAGTGGAGAATGCGATCAATATGCACGCCGGTGTGGTGGAAAGCGCCGTAGTGGGTTACCCGCACGATGTGAAAGGACAGGGCATTTACGCTTACGTGATCTACCAGGGCTCACACGGACAGGATACACACGGTACCGCAGAAATGATCCGCAAGGACATCCTGCAAACCGTGACCCGTATCATCGGCGCCATTGCCAAACCCGATAAGATCCAGTTTGTGAGCGGTCTGCCCAAAACAAGAAGCGGTAAGATCATGCGCCGCATCCTCCGCAAAGTGGCCGAAGGCGAAACCCAGAACCTGGGCGATACTTCTACGCTGCTGGATCCGGCAGTGGTGGATGAGATCAAACATGGAAAACTTTGATTCCTTTCTTTACCGGAGAACCTTATACAATAAGCCCCGCAAAGCTGCGCCCTTACAAGTGCAAGTTGCGAGTGGCTTCTCCGCAATAAAAATTATAATTTATTTATTGCCGGAGTATCTGAAAATATGGAGTATTCACTAAGTTGCCAAAGCTTTGATTAGGATATACTTCACCATCATACTCGTCTATATATACTGTTATAATTTCTATGTTATCCAACCTTCTTGTAGATGAAGACGATTGATGTAAAGAATGTATAAGCTGATTTACATCACTCTCTGCTTCTGAAACCTGCTCGTACAGATTATTATCAATTTGTATTTTAAGAGCCAATTCATTTAGTTTATTTAAACCGATGAGTTTAGCATAAAACACTTTTCGTTCAATACCTTTTAGTGCGAGTAATTGTATAAGTTGATTCCAATTACATCTATGACTTATATACATAGCTAGTTCAATTGTTTTCACTTCTCTCGCAAAATCTGATAAGGTTTTCAAAAAAGTTAATGGAATAGAAATATGACTATCTTTTTCTAGAAAAAGTGAAAAATTTTCGAGATATGTATGAAAGTTTTTAAAAATCGAACTACTGTCTTCGAAATTTTGGTTTAATTGTATTCCAATCTTCCAACAAGTGATGGGAAGGTGAACAGCTAGCCACTGGGTGAAGGCGGCTGTTCGCTCATCAATAATTGATGATATCTTTTCAGTGAATTTAACTTCAAATGTATTTGTGTTTTTTTTAGCTAATGAAACGCCTGGTTGTTTATTAAATAATTCGCTGAACCAAATAAAACTCAAGCCTGAAAGAATGTTTTCTTGTAGGGGGTTTACTCTTCGTTGGTCTTCTAATGCTAATGCGCAAATTCGTAAATGATTTTTATTTTTCCTTTTCTTTACTTCTGGTATTATTTCTTCAGAAATCTTATTTATTTCGTTCTCAAGCTCGTCGATACTCAATTTTTGCTGTACCATTAGACATAAAAGATTACGTCTAGCTATAGGATCTTTAATGCGAGCGAGTTGTTTGATATGTTCCCAGTCACTGACAGAAGTAACTAACGTTGCTTCTGTCTCATCCGTAAACTGTGACGCGAACTTTTGCATACACTCCAGAGATGAATTTTGAAGATAGTGTCCATATCTTTTTTCTAATTCATTCTTTTGATTTTCACCGTTCTTTTTAAAAATCTCAGAATCTAAACTCTTTGTATTAAGTAAATTCCCGATTTGCCAGAATAAAATTCCCATTTCACAATTCGCCACCCTCCGAAATTCAACATGAGCATCTTCAATAAATTTTGATAGACGGGTGTACACTTCATCTGCGGATATATGAAATATTCCTTGCATTCGTTTAATTTGCTTGAAAACAAATATATCATTTAACTAGTCATTCCAATAACTGCCCATGTATACCTGTTATATATCCTTGTAGCCCAGGGGTAATCTGTGTAACGATACTCTGCACCAATATCATAATACCAATGTCCCATAAAAGATATTGCCGTTAGTCTGTACCTGTGCCCCCAAAATGAATATATCCATGCATACCTTGTTCCTCCGCCCCAAACCGGCGAAACGAATGGTGTGTAATTTTGCTCTAATTCGGGTTTAAGGGGCAGTGCATCTTCCAAATAAACGTTAACGCCGTCAACTCTGCGTATAATTTCTCTTGCCATAAAACGGCACTTAAAAGGTGAAAGATAAGCAGATCCTCCATCTAATGATTGAGGATCGCCGTCTCCAGGTCCTGGGTCTCCTATAATCTCATCAAATAGGTAATCTTCAGGTTGCGCTTGTAGGGTATCCGAATCTTTTATTTCTCCACCACCGGTTCCGGTACCGCCACCACTTGC
Organism: Chitinophagaceae bacterium; assembly: GCA_020403425.1. Lineage (GTDB taxonomy): Bacteria > Bacteroidota > Bacteroidia > Chitinophagales > Chitinophagaceae > Sediminibacterium. The sequence goes on from JADBXR010000021.1 coordinate 22,966, forward strand.
TGAACATAAATTCAAATAAAACGTATCATCACAGTCTCCGCAGGTTTTACCAATATACTCTTCAACCTGCTGCCATGTACCGTTTGGGTAATAATAAGTCGTAACAAGATACCAATCAATGCAAATTGTTGAGTTTAAACTCTTTTCGCCACTTTTATTTTTTGCAATTGGTATACTCAGAGAATAGAGTTTATTTTTTTTGTATGTCATATCAAATTTCCTACTACCGGCTACTGTTAGAAAATGATACACACCATTGTCAGTTACGGTTTTGTTATTAAATATATTATGGAAAGTATTTTCGGCTAATTGATTTCGCTTTATGTTATCAATAGGTTCGTAATATGAAATATAGCCATCAATAATTGAGTCTGACTTATTTACGATGAGAAATAAATTTAGTGTAGCGTTTAAATTAAGGTACTTATTTTTTATTAGCTCGTCTTTTATTGGTATTATAACATATTTATATGCTTCATTTTGTACTTCATTTTTTGTTTCCCCGTATAATAAGTTGTCTTTCAGGAGGTCTATGTTTGCATTTCCATTTTTTCCTATAAATTCTTTTGGTTTGTTCGTAGACATTACAGTGACGGTTTCTGAAGTGATGTATCCAATCTTTTGTCGATCTAACCATCGATGAACCTTATTCTTAAGAGTAGTGTAATTGTCAGTTGGAATTAAGTACTCTGATTCTATTTTTTTGCATGCAGGTAAAAGCTGAATAATAAATAAGTTTGTAATAAAAATGGCTAGATGTTTTGATGTAAATTTCATAGCAGTCTTATTTTAAAGTATAAAATACCGTTTAGGTTTTATTAATTAGTTGATGTGGGTGCTCTGAAGTTGTATATATATTATTTGTTCCCTAGGCAGATTAAATATATTTTTCTGCAAATTCTATTATTCACACAAGAAAAAAAACGGGAAAAACCCCCTTTTTATATTGAAGTCCTTAAAATTTGCATTCCATAATATTGTTAGTAGGATTAGGTAGAATAGCCTCAAGCTAAATAATTTAGTATATTAATTCTTAAATTAATTAGCTAAGTCCAAGGGTATCAATGCGATTGACTTTACAAAGTGCTTTTCAAATAATGAGGCTTTTTATGAGTATTTGATTGAATGGAAGTGGGGTAAAGGATTTAGCTGTTCCAGATGCGGGTGCACTGAGAGTTAACTTTTGGAAAGTTTAGAAACTTTCCAAAAGTTTGAATGGAGTCAACGGCAAAATTAAACGATCTCACATTTTAGTAATGAAATTCTATCGAATAATAGAGTCAACAAACCTCAGCGAGGTTGGAAAATATCCTCAATGCAGTGGTAAATTTTTGAACACTTGGGATTCTAAAAAATCATTGGTGCTTGTATTCAAGAAGAAAGTGGATATCGATAGCATTGAAATCCCTGAATTCAACTTGGTGAACAAGGCTAAACAGACTGACCTTTTGTCTACAAGTTTCTTGGATTTTATGCTGGTAGTCAGTCCACGGCTCAAAAATCTGCTTTGTGTAAAAAACAACAGAGATGTTCAATTCTTTAGATCCATTATTCATGGCAGGAACGCTTCTGATGAATGCTGGATTGTAAACCCTTTCTCTTTCAGAAACGAGTATCTCGATTACAGCCGATCAATGATAAAATGCAGCAATCCCAAAGGCTCTTCTTATCTGCGAGTTAAGGATCAAAGAGAATTTGAACAACTAATTCAAAATGGAAGGAAAAATGGAAGTATATACGTAATAATTTCTCCGAAAATCTACTTAGATAAAGTGAAAGAGGATTTTTTCTTGCTCGACGGTGTTGCAGGTGGTATTGGTTATTATGTTTCTGAAACTGTAAGAAAGGAGATTGATGATGCTGGCTTTACCGGCATTACATTTAGTGAGGTTTAATATAGAGTTTTAGTTTTGTAAAATTTAAAAAGAACCCCCATTAAAGGATTCTCTTTTATGTTACCAATCTGTTTAGCAGGTCTCAACGTGGCTAAGCCAATAAGTGAGAAAGTAAACTAAATAAACCAAATTAAAGGCCTCGTTGACAAATCTTAGTGATTCACGCAACAAAGCCTCACTAAGTTATAACTAACACTTCCCGGAGATTATCCCCGCAGCACCGCCACCCTTGCCTTGCGCAATTCCCGGGTGGCGCGCAGTTGCAGTTCGCGATGGTACAGCACCCATCCACCCAGGGCGCCGATCAGGCTGCCCAGCACGATATCGGTGAACCTGGCGGAGATCAATGCGGCGGGGTCGGCTGTCATAGCTTTTCCTGCTTCGGCCAGCAGCAGTGTAAGCGGGGTGATGAAGATCACGGCAAGCCCATAATGGCGAACGATCAGCATTTCCACAATGAACTGCAGTAACAGGATACTCAGGCAAACAGCCAATGCACCCGGATGGAAAGAGAGGATCAGCCAGGCAAGACCCAGGCCGACAAATGTTCCCAATATCCGTTGCAGACTTCGCTGAAATACGTGGTGCTGATCAGCTCCCTGCATAACGGCAATGCAGGAAATAGGGACCCAGTAAGGATTGTCCAGTTTCAGCAGGTACGCTATCAGCAGGGATGATCCCATTACCAGGCCGATCACGGAAGAAGTGACGACTCCCGCGAAACGCTGCTGTTTTACCTGATGAGAAGCTGCAGCCTGCTTGGGAGGATATTTTCTGATGGCCAATAACGTATACAAAAATGCAAGCACACAGGCCAGTAAAGCACACAGGCCTACCATGCCTGTTTTAAAAGCGATCGTTCCGGGTTGATGGGGCATACAACTGGCCATGGAGAGCAGCATGATGAAAAAGAAATTCCCCGGTGGCCTTCTGTAAAAACGGCGCGTGATCCAGTGCACCGCAAAGGAAAGTACACCCAGCATGAATGAGGAGAGCCAGGGATCGAAGCTGAAAGCCAGTCCCACCGAAAAAGCGACCATGAAACCCAGTGAACATAGGACCATGGTGCGCATCCTGGCAACAAAGGGGGTAGACGGGATGTACAGGATCACCAACCCACCGGTACAGGCCAGCAGGGCATCGTTCAGCCGGCCAAAGAACAGTCCGGCCAATAAGGGAAGACCCACGCAAAGGGCCGCCAGCAAGGGAATATGCCAGAGCCGCTCTGTCTTTTTCAGTTCGAGCAGCGTGCGTAGTTCGCGGCGGATGATATAACGGGTTCGTCTGTTCAATGCAATGGATGGTGAAACCACACCCGGCAAAATTACCCCGGAATCAACCGCACACAATAACTATTTCTATGGAACTGATATGACCGATACGTCAATCGGGACCATATGCAGTAGCTGCATGAACCAACCAATACCTTATGCTTTCATCAATCCCAAACCATTTCCTTCCCAGCCTGGGAACAATATCTTATCATTATTGATCTTGAGATGCCCATTCGCTACGGCACTGAACACAGACCTGAAATCGGTACTCACCGGCAGATCTCTGCCATCTTCCAGTTCTTCTTTAGCAAGGCTTTTGATATTGTTATACACTTTCCCACCCTGTACATCATTGCCCAGCACAAACAAACAGCTGGCCCTTCCATGATCGGTGCCGCCGGTGCCGTTCTGGTGTGCGGTGCGGCCGAACTCGGTCATGGTCATCACGGTCACATCGTCCTGGTAAGCGTCCATGTCTTTCCAGAAAGCGGTTATACTGTCGCTGAAATCTTTCAGGTTACGCGCCAGTGCACCGTTCACCGTTCCCTGACCAAAATGGGTATCCCAGCCGCCGCTCTCTGCAAAAGCCACTTCCATTCCCACATCCATCTTGATCAGTGTGGCGATCTGTTTCAGCGAATTGCCTAATGGCGAATTCGGATAGACCGCGCCATTGGCTGGTTGGTAATTTTTGATCCCGTTCACATTCAGCATCTTGATCGCATCAAAACTTTCTTTACCTGTTCTGTTCAGGATCTGGCTGGAAGTCTGATCGTACAACTGCTCGAACGATCGGGATGCCAGACTGGTGGCCAGCGGATTACCCCGCATCTGTATGGCAAACTCCTGCAGGTTGTTGATAGCAAGCGATTCGTTATCACCATACAGGCTTCTCGGAAGAGAACTGGTGAGACTTACCGCACGGAAAGGCGTGCCTTCATGTCCCAGCAGACCCACGGCCCTGTTCAACCAGCCACTGTTGGTGCTTTTACTGAAAGGGGTGCCACTTTCCATATAATCCTGCGCATCAAAGTGGCTGCGGGTATTGTTCGGACTTCCCACGCCATGTACAATGGCCATTCGGCCCTCGGCAAAAAATGGCTGAAAAGCTGCCAGTGAGGGGTGCAGGGCAAAACGGCCATCCAGGTCCAACATGCTGCCTTCGGTTGCTGCCGGACTCATGTAGAGGGTGGGGCGCAATGCTTTCAGGTGTGCATCTGCATAAGGGCTCACCGCCATCAATCCGTCCATGGCACCGCGTTGAAAAATGCAGACCAGTACCTTATTCTTTTTATACGGCAACAGGATCTTACCGCTATCGGCGGCCCTTGCGATAAAAGCGGGCACACCACCAAAACCTGCCGCAAACAGCGCCATGGCGCCTGATTTCATAAATGCTCTGCGATTGACCATACGATTCTTTTGTACGTCCCGGCGCTTTTGCGAAAGGTCTTTCCTGCAAAGGCGCAAGGCGCGGGTTATTTTCTTTGGAATTCGGGGGAACCAATGATGATACCGGTTACCTGCGATACCGTATTCGTATTTCCTGCCACATACACAGTGGTCACCGGCAGGTTCTTTTTGCCCAGTACTTTCTTTTCATGGTTTCTTTCTGCGCGGGTCTTTTTGCCGGGTGGCACATCCATCATCTCTTTCTGCACCATGGCGCCGTCGGCAGCATTGACCGTATTCTTATCGGCGGCCTCACTGATCTTCTGTTCCAGGTTGGTATCGCGCACCATGGCGGTGAGTCGGCGGATATTATCATCCTGATCACGTTCCGGTAATAAGATCTTACTGTAGGTGATCAGCGCCGCTTCCGCACTTTCCGGTTCATGGTTATCGTTCAGTGCGGCCAGGTTCAGTTTAACGCCGGGTATCTTTCCGGTGGCGAATGCCAGTCCGAAATTCATCCGGTTCAGCAATGAGCCGGTGTTAATCCAGTAACTGGCCCTGTCGGGAAATCCTGTTGGCGCCTGATAATAATAGAAACGTTGTCCCATGCGTGTACACCAGTTAAAGATCTGGAAGGGTTGCTGCACATCCGCATTGGTGGCGCGTATGGCGCTGATCGCAAATTCAAATGGTGACTTCACTTTTTCACGCAGCGCCTTTTTATCCCAGAACTCCTTGCTGTTAACCATGGTGATCAGTACGGTACGGATATTACCCTTGCTTTTGAGGAATGCATCCGCCATCCTGTTCACCAATGCAACAGAAGGCGTATCGCTCACAAAACGGGTAGCCAGTTTGGTGCTGATGAATCTGGCAGTGGATGGATGTGTGGCCAGCATCTGTAATACTTCTTTCCCTTCTGCATACCCGCCATTGGCCGGGAACCTGCGTCCCAGGATGGTTTTGGCACTCTCGTCATGTTTATCCGCACGGAACATAAAATCACCTTCCGTTACAAAACCTCTCTGTGCCAGTACGTTTGGATTGGCTGCCTGCATCAGGCGCATGCCTGGTCCTTCCTTATACATTGGCCTGAGTCCCCAGCCGGTCAATGCCCTTGCTACAGCTGTCACATCCTGTTGTGTATACCCGCCATCCACACCCAATGTATGCAGCTCCATGATCTCACGGGCATAGTTTTCATTCAGTCCCTGGGTCTTGCGCGCAGCAAGGGTTTGCTGCAGGATCTTAGCACCAGGTTTTGTACTATCCTCTGCCACCTGCTGTAACCGTTGTTTGGCCAGTCTGGCCATTGCATTCTTTTCCTGCCTGCGGGCAAGATCATTATCCATGCTCACGCTGGAAGCATTATCGAGGTATTCAAGCATGGCAGGATGTTTGGCCGTTGCTTCGAGCAGGGTGTTGAAGTTGCCCAGCACATTCGGACGGATGGCATCGCGCTCATAAGTGAGCACATACTGCTGGCTCTGGCCCTTGGTCAATGATACATTGAAATGATTGAACCAGAAATCAGTGAGCAGTTCCTGCAACTGGTTCTGTCCGTATGCCGCCCGGATCAGTTTCTGGTTCACCAGTTGGCGATGCAGCTCCTGCGGCAGTTTGTAACCCTGCTCATCCATCAGTTTCTTTAACTGTTCCCGATATTCCGGCTTATCGAGGTTCCTGACAGAGTCTTTGTTGAGCAGGTTATTTTTGGCCGCTACGCGTATGATCTGTCCCGCATTCAGGTAACGGTTCACGATGTCTTCATTGTTCATCGTCAAAGCCTCATAATTGGCAGCGGGAAGCCGGCGGTTCACTTCCTCATCCGGCAGTTTGCCATCCAGTTGCTGCAGCAGCCAGTTATCCAGCCCCATGTCCACCACCTCTTTCACCTGTCCGGGTCTGATACCGAAAGTGAAACGATTCAACAGGTGGGCCGCTGCCTGCTCCTGCGTAAGCCCCATTTTCTTGTACGGCATATTCAGCCTGGGCTCTGCAGTATCCTGATGGCCCTGCACAAAGGCAGACAGCACTGTGATACCTGCCCCAACCAAGAACGTTCGATACATGCGCCGGAAGTTCATCGCGTAAGTTTTGAGTATGACCCAATGCGTGCCAAAAAGTTTAACCCTTTCGTGTCCGTGACAATGAAAAACCCGCTGTATTTTACAGCGGGTTTTCATAAAATCTTCCAACTGCGCCTTAGCGTCATTGCGGACAAAATATTCTCGCAAAAGTGCTAAGACGCAGCTTGTGCATTATGCTGTTTTTTTACTGGCCACACGATACAGGATCAATCCCATGGTGGCAAAGAACAAGGCGCCCAGTATGAAGTAACCGCCCTGCGACAGGTTATGCACGATACCCTCTTCCATGCTGATGGCTTTCAGGAATTTCTCACCACTATCTGAGCCCGCCAGGAATGCGATCACCACACCGGCTACTGCACCACCTGCTACCAGTCCGGTAGCAAAGAGATTGCCCTTGCCCAGCTCCTCCTCTTCTGCATTCAGTTGTATGTTCTCTTTCTTTTGTTTGGCTTCTACAATACCACGGATGGCGCCGCCGATGAAAATAGGCAGTGTGGTGGCCAGTGGCAGGTATACCCCGATAGCGAAGCTGAGCGATTTGATACCGCATAACTCCATGGTGATGGCCAGGAAAATTCCCACCACCACATATTGCCAGTCGAGATTCTGCGACAGGATCCCTTTGATAAGTGTTGCCATTAGTGTAGCCTGTGGCGCAGGATATTTATCAGAACCGATCGCATGCTGTACACCCTGCTGTACCATTTCGGTAGTGGGTCTGTCGAGGAATTTTACGGTAAGACCGATCACGATCGAGGAAACAATGGCGCCCACGAACAAAGCGATCTGTTGGTTACGCGGTGTGGCACCTACGATGAATCCGCTTTTCAGGTCCTGTGATGTGGCGCCGGCATTGGCAGCTGCGATACAGATCATACCGCCTACCACCAGTACCAGGGGTTCAAAAGCCTTACCTGTCCAACCCACGCTTAAGAAGATCAGGCTGGTACCCATTACCGTTGCAATGGTCATACCGCTGATAGGGTTATTCGATGAACCGATCAGCCCCACGATGCGGGAGGATACGGTCACGAACAAAGCACCGAACAGGATCACCAGTACTCCGATCAGTAATTTCTGGATGAAACTATCACCGGGAACCTGCGGCAGTACGGCGATCAGTACGATCAATGCGAGGCTTCCGATACCTACCACTTTCAGGCTCAGGTCCTTTTCGGTACGCAGGATGCTGGCAGCACCCGGCTGGTTATTGGCTTTCAGCGAAGCCACACTTCCTTTAATGGATTTGATGATGGTGGGGATGGTCTTCAGCAAAGTGATCACACCGCCTGCAGTAACCGCGCCGGCACCTACCTGGCGGATATAGGCATAATAGATAGCTGCAGAATAGTCAGAGAAGCTATGCGTTACCGGATCCCAGCCGCCTTTACCACCGGGTTTGGTGATATCGGCCAGGTAACCCAGTTTGGCCAGCTGCATCGCGATCACATCACCGGGTACCAGTGTTGAGAGCAAGGGGATAAAGACCATCCAGCTCAGCACGCTACCCGCCACCAGCACACCGGCGATCTTAGGACCGATGATATAACCCACACCCATATATTCCGGAGTGATCTCACCCGATACTTTGGCAGAGGGAAAGAATTTATTGATCTGTTTGGTGGCATAATATGGTGTTTCAGCGATCACGTGCAGCACTTTCTGCAGAATGGCATAGGCAAAAGCCACACCCAGTCCCCAGAAAGCGGTCTTGGCAAAATCGCCGCCTTTCTCCCCTGCTTTCAGCACATCTCCACAGGCCGTTCCTTCCGGATAGGGAAGGTTCTCATGTTCGTTCACGATGAGCGCCTTGCGCAAGGGCACCATCAGCAAAGTACCCAGCAAACCGCCCACGATCGCGAGGATCAGGATGGTGAGGTAATTAAAATATTCTGCACTGGTGGGCGAGGAAAGGAACAGGAAACCAGGCAGCGTAAAAGCCACACCCGCTGCAATACTCTCACCCGCAGAACCGGTGGTCTGGATGATATTGTTCTCGAGAATGGTTGTCTTCAGGAATTTTCTTCCCAGCGTGATCGCGATCACCGCAATGGGGATGGAGGCAGAAACCGTTAATCCGGCTTTGAGCGCCAGGTATACCGTAGCAGCTCCAAAAATGACCCCGAACAAACTTCCTACCAGGATGGACTTCACGGTAAGTTCCTTCATATTCGTTTCGGGAGCAACGAAGGGTTTGAAGGATTTTTTCTCTTCAGACATAATAGCAGTTTTAGTTAGAGCAAGTATTGGATGGGCCGAAGCAAAGGGGTCAAAACCGTTAAAGCAGGTAAAGTGGTCAGAGAGATACTAGGTTGGTAAATCTGATAGCTGTCAGAGATCCTTTACCCCAACCCGATCTACCCCACCCTTTCACCTCTTGTAACCCTTTTAACCAATTTAACCACTTTCCAATATCTTTAAAAATCCAAAATACAACTTATGAGTGAATTACAAAGCGGCGTGCAGAAAACCGGGATGCCCAGATCAGTACCTTACATCATTGGTAACGAGGCGGCAGAGCGGTTCAGTTTTTATGGTATCCGCTCTATCATGAGCACTTTCCTGGTGGCACAGTTCTTTAACCCCACCATGAACCCTATGTTACAGGGTGTGGCAGAAGCCAGGTCAAACGAAATGGTGCACCTGTTTGTAACACTTGCCTACTTCATGCCATTGGTGGGCGGCATCATGGCCGACTGGTTCTTTGGCAAGTACAAAGTGATCCTGTATGTGTCCGTCATCTATGCCATCGGCAACCTGTTACTGGCGCTGAGTACGCATAACCTTACTTTCTTTACCATCGGCCTGGTGGTCATTGCCGCGGCGGCTGGTGGTATCAAATCATGTGTTTCGGCCAATGTTGGCGACCAGTTCGATAAATCCAACGAACACCTGCTGTCTAAAATGTACGGCTGGTTCTATTTCACCATCAATACGGGTTCCATCGTTTCCACGCTGGTGATCCCGATCATTTACAATAAATACGGTCCGGAACTGGCATTTGGCATTCCGGGTGTGCTCATGTGCCTGGCCACCCTTATTTTCTGGATGGGAAGAAAGAAATATGTGCGAGTAAAACCATCGGGCATCAAGAAAGAGAATTTCATGGTGATCAGTTTTTATGCCATCATCCAGTTGTTCAGGAAGAAGAACGGCCAGGATTTTTGGGAGCGCTTACGTGCCGAACGCGGTTTTTCTGCCAAATCCATCGATGGGGTGCAGGCCGTGTACCGCATCCTGATGATCTTTGCCTTTACCCCTATTTTCTGGGCCCTTTGGGACCAGAACCTGGCCGAGTGGGTATTACAGGCCAAGAAACTGGACCTGAACCTGTTTGGTTATACCCTGTTCCCCGAACAGATCCAGACCTTCAACCCGATCTTCCTGGTGAGTATGATCCCCGTAATGACCTATGGTGTATTCCCTTTATTGGAAAAAATAGGATTGAAAGTGACCCCGCTCCGTAAGATCGGGGCCGGGCTCCTGCTTACCGCCCTCACATTCGTGATCATAGCCCTTGTTCAGGAAAGCATTGACCATGGCGGAACACCTAGTGTCTGGTGGCAGATCCTTGCCTACCTGCTGCTGGCCATTGCCGAGATCCTGGTGTCGGTGACCTGTCTGGAATATGCCTATACGCATTCACCCAAATCCATGAAGAGCACCATGAGTGCCCTGTACCTGCTGGGCATTTCAGTGGGTAACCTCTTCACCAGCCTGGTGAACAACAGTATTGCCAACAACGGCTTTTTTGCCCAGTTCACTGGTGCCCGTTATTACTGGCTCTTTATCGGTATCATCACCGCCTTCTTTGTGCTTTACCTGTTCGTGGCCAAACGCCTGCCGGAAAAGAGTTATGTAGGTGTGGCGGAGATAGAGGATTAGTAGCGTGAGTGGTGAGTGGTGAGTAGGGAGGGTAGAAATTTTGCCCGCTCCCACTCACCGCTCACGTCTCACGACTGACGACTGACGATTCGCCCCCCTCACAAAAAACACCAAAATTGCCCACTCCGTGCTACTTTCGCTTGGCAATTGAACCCTCATGAACATACTACTACTCGGCTCCGGCGGTCGTGAAAATGCGCTGGCCTGGAAAATGGTGAAAAGTCACCACTGCGACAACCTTTTTATTGCCCCCGGAAATGCCGGCACAGCTGAATATGGAACCAACCTGAGCCTGTCGGTAACGGATTTCCCCGCCATCAAACAGACCTGTATCGAACAAAAGATCCAAATGCTGGTGGTAGGGCCGGAAGAGCCACTGGTAAAAGGCATCTACGATTTTTTTCAGAACGATCCGCAGCTGCAGCACATCATCGTGGTGGGACCATCAGCAGAAGCAGCGCAGCTGGAAGGCAGTAAGGCTTTCAGTAAAAAGTTCATGCAGCGGCACCAGATCCCTACTGCCGGATACGCAGAATTCACGGCAGAGAATTTTGAGGAAGGAAAGAAATACATTGCGCAACACAGTTTACCCGTTGTGTTGAAGGCCGATGGCCTGGCTGCCGGAAAAGGGGTGGTCATTGCCTCCTCACACGAAGAGGCTTTGCAGGTATTTGAAGAGATGATCCTGCACAAACAGTTCGGGGAAGCCAGCAGCAAAGTGGTGATCGAAGAATTTTTGCAGGGCATTGAAGTGAGCGTGTTCGCTTTGACAGACGGGGAAGTGTACCAGATCATTGGTCATGCAAAAGATTACAAACGCATCGGCGAAGGCGATACCGGTTTGAATACAGGCGGCATGGGCTGTGTTAGCCCTGTTCCTTTCATGGACGAGACCTTCATGAGGAAAGTAGAACAACGAATCATCAAACCCACTATTGACGGGCTTTCCAAGGAAAAACTGAATTACCACGGATTTGTGTTCTTCGGATTGATGAATGTAGCCGGTGAACCCTATGTGATCGAATACAACTGCCGTATGGGCGATCCGGAAACGGAAGTGGTGATGCCTTTGTTGCAAACAGATATTGTAGGATTATTCGCCGCAATGGATAATGGCACGTTAGTTGATGCTAACATAGAATTCTATCCGCAACACTGTGCAACCGTGATGGCTGTGAGTGGCGGGTACCCGGGCGATTACAAGAAGAACCTGCCGATCATGGGTCTAGATCATGCACAGGCAGAAGATTCCATTGTTTTTCATGCGGGAACCAAACTGGTGAATGGGGAGGTATATACCAATGGAGGAAGGGTTCTGACCGTGACCTCTTACGGAAACAGCATTCCGGAAGCAGTGGCCAAATCAAAGCAACTGCTGGAGAAGATCTCGTTCGAAGGAATGTATTACCGGAAGGATATCGGCTATGAATTTGGTGAATAATAAGTCGTGAGTAGTGAGCGGACCTTACGGGTCATATGCCCGCTACTTATCAACTACTCACTACTGACCACTCACTATTTCCGGCCAGCTGCGTAAAACCCCCGAAAATTCAGTATTTTGGCTTTGAGAATCCACTATTTTCAATCACCTTTGCAAACATTGGTCAACACATTCGAACTTTTTATATACAATGGGATTGTTTAACTTTTTCACACAGGAAATTGCCATGGATCTGGGTACTGCCAACACCCTGATCATTCATAACGATGAAGTGGTAGTAAATGAGCCTTCGATCATTGCGCTGAACCGCAATAACATGAAGGAAGTGCTGGCCGTGGGTAAGAAAGCATTGATGATGCACGAAAAGACCCACGAGAGCATCCGTACCGTTCGTCCGCTGAAGGACGGGGTAATTGCCGACTTTAACGCTGCCGAGCTGATGATCAGGGAGTTGATCAAGATGATCTATCCAAAAAAACCCCTGTTCCCACCCAGCTGGCGCATGGTGATCTGTATCCCATCCTCCATCACTGAAGTAGAGAAACGTGCCGTTCGCGATAGCGCCGAACAGGCAGGTGCCAAAGAAGTATACATGATCCACGAGCCGATGGCCGCTGCCCTGGGTATCGGGATCGACGTGGAAGAACCCGTGGGTAATATGATCATTGATATTGGTGGGGGTACCACCGGTATCACCGTGATCGCACTGGCAGGCATCGTGTGCGACCAAAGTATCCGTATCGCCGGTGACGAGTTCACTGCCGATATCATGGAAGCCCTGCGCCGCTACCACAGCCTGTTGATCGGTGAACGTACCGCTGAGCAGATCAAGATCAATGTGGGTGCCGCCATGAAAGACCTGGACAATCCACCGGATGACCTGCCGGTAAATGGACGCGACCTGGTTACGGGTATCCCCAAACAGATCATGGTAAGTTACCAGGAAATAGCCGAAGCGCTGGACAAGAGTATTTTCAAAATAGAAGAAGCCATTCTGAAGGCCCTGGAAACCACGCCTCCTGAGCTGGCTGCCGATATCTACCGCCGTGGCCTATACCTCACCGGTGGTGGTGCACTGTTACGCGGATTGGACAAAAGGCTCAGTGCCAAGATCAAACTTCCTGTACATGTTGCCGACGATCCGTTGAAAAGCGTGGTGCGCGGTACCGGACTGGCACTGAAGAACTACCAGCGCTTTCCATTTATTATGAGATAATGTAGATACTGGATACTGGATGCTGGATATCTGGAGGGCGGTATTTTTACTGGATAGAACACCCAGCATCTAACATCCAGTACCCAGTACCCACAACCCCGCATTCGTGAAAAATATCTTTCTCTTCATACGCCGCTACCTAACCTTTCTCAGCTTTCTGCTGTTACAGGTGGCTGCTATTGTGATGTTGAGCAATTCCAGTAAAACGCATCAGTCCTTTTTTGCTTCTGCAGCCAATGAAGTGACCGGCAATATCAACAAACGCTACAGTGGATTCCGTGATTATTTTTCCCTGAAAGAGACCAATCGCTTACTGGCAGAAGAGAATGCCCGTCTGCGCAACATGCTGCAGTCCAATTTCTCCGCCCCGGATCAATCCAGACAGGTCTTTGTTGATACCCTGGTGAAAGACACCCTGGGACGTTCCCGTAAATTCACCTGGTTACCTGCCAAAGTGGTGGGCAATTCCTATACCCTGCAGAACAACTTCATCACCATTGAACGGGGCAGCGACCAGGGTGTGACCAAAGGAATGGCTGCAGTGAGCTCTACAGGTATTGTGGGGGTAGTGGTGGAGACCAGCGCCAATTTCAGCAAGATCATGAGTCTGATACACCGCAACAGCAAAGTGAGTGCCATGCTCAAAAAGGACGAAAGCGCCGGCAGTATTGAATGGGACGGTACAGATCCGGGTTATCTTACCCTGCGGAATGTGACCAAGGGCGCCAAAGTGGCCAAGGGAGATACGGTAGTGACGAGCAATTACTCCGCCAATTTCCCATCCAAGCTGATGATCGGTACTGTGGCAGAGATTAGTTCAGAATCGTCGAGCAATTTCTATAACCTGAAAATAAAGACAGCCACCAATTTCTTTAGCCTGCAATATGTGTACCTGGTAGCCAATGTGCGATATGCGGAACAGGTGCAGTTAGAGAACAATACACCGAAAACACCATGAGCAGCCTGTTGAAAAATATCATCCGTTTTGTGGTTTTCATCCTGTTCCAGGTGTATATCCTGAACCAGGTGCCGCCGCTGCACCAATACCTGGTTCCATACCTGTATTTCCTGTTCATCCTATGGCTGCCGTTCAATATCAGCCGTTTCTGGCTGCTGCTGATCAGTTTTGTTTTCGGGCTCTGCCTTGATTATTTCACCGGAACCTATGGCCTGCATGCCGCACCCTGTGTGCTCATTGCCTATATACGTCCTTTCCTGCTGAACCTGTTGATCCCGCAGGAGACCATGGAACAGAGTTATGTGGAACCCGGTCATAAAAGCATGGGCTGGGCGCCGTATGCATTGTACGCAGGCATACTCAGTTTCGTGCATCATTTTTACCTGGTGCTGATCGAATGGCTGCAGTTCGGCAATTTTGTATACTTTCTCGGGAAAGTGGCCGGCACCACCGCCATCAGCTTGTTGATGATCTTCCTGGCAGAACTGCTATTTAACCGGAACAGCCGTTACCGCGCCACCAACTAACCAGGAACGATCTGCCACAAACATTAACATCTATTGAATAACTTTTTTTACAAGGGTTGATACAAGCATACCCCCATTTCAGCAACTTTGTAACCGATAGTATTCAACCACTCATTTCACTTTCTTAGTCAACAGGTATGCCGGTATTCAATCAGAGCAGGGGGCGCATCGTACAGATCATTTTCGCCATCGTATTCCTGGTCATCATTGGCCAGCTCATCAACCTGCAGCTATTCTCTGTGAAATACAAGCTGGCTGCCGAGAACAATGCGATCCTGCGCAAAGTGGTCTACCCCGACCGCGGTATCATCTTCGACCGCAAAGGCAGGGCCATCCTGGAAAACACCATCAGTTACGACCTGGTGGTCATCCCCTCTGAAACCAAGGGCCTCGATACGGCTTCTCTCTGTGGCCTACTCAACATAGATACAGCAGAATACAAGAAACGGATCAGGGACCTGATCTTCAAGAACGGTTATGTGAAACCCAGCGTATTTGAACCGCTGCTCACCAACGAAATGTTTGCCCGCCTGAACGAGAACATTTATAAGTTCCCGGGATTCTCACTCACCGAACGTTCGGTTCGCACCTATCCCTACAGTGCCGCAGGCAATGTGCTGGGTTATATACGCGAAGTGGATACTGCCTATCTCAGGATCCATAAGGACGAAGGCTACCAGATGGGCGACTATGCCGGTATGACGGGCCTGGAGCGCTATTACGAAAAAGTGCTGATGGGACAGAGAGGTGTCAAGAACTTCATCCGCGATAACAAGAGCCGGATACAGGGCCCTTATGAGAACGGCATTTACGATACCGCTGCCGTGGCCGGAAAGAATATCCATACCAGCCTGGATGTAGAATTGCAGAAACTGGGTGAAAAACTGATGACCAACAAAGTGGGCAGTATCGTGGCCATCGATCCCAAAACAGGCGGTATTCTCTGCATGGTGAGCGCCCCTACCTACAATCCCAACTACCTCACCGGCAGTCAGAACAAACGCCACCTGGCCGATCTTTTGCTGGACCCCCGCCTGCCACTGAACAACCGGGGACTGACCACCCGTTATGCACCGGGTTCTACCTTTAAGACCGTGGTAGGCATCATCGGCCTGACAGAGGGTGTGGTTGACCTGAATACCACGGTGGTTTGTCCGGGTTATTTTACCGGCTGCGGAACAGGCAAGCCCAAGTGTCTTGACAAAGGTGTGTTCCAGTTCACCGATGCGGTAGCGCATAGTGACAACAGCTATTTCTCAACGGTGTACAAACGGTTCCTGGAGCAGAACAAGTTCCCGTCGACCGACAGTGCCATCGGTGCATTCAATGTGTACGCCAATTCTTTTGGACTGGGTCATAAACTTGGGGTGGACCTTCCCTTCGAAAAAAGCGGCCTGATCCCCACTGCTTCCAATTACTATAAGGAATTCGGCCGAAAACTATTTCCCTGTAACCTGATCTCGAACGCGATCGGTCAGGGTAAGGTAGAGACCACACTGGTACAACTGGCCAACGTAATGGCGATCATTGCCAATAAAGGCTGGTACTACACACCGCACCTGGTAGATTCCATAGAAGGCGGCGATGACGAAGGTCTGCTGGATGAATTTAAAATAAAGCGACATACAGATAACCGCATCCCTGAATCCGTATTCAATTCCGTACAGGATGGCATGCAGGCCGTGGTAGAGTATGGTACCGCCGTACGATCCAAGATACCGGACATCATCATGTGTGGGAAAACCGGTACCGTAGAAAACTATGCCAAGGTGAACGGGGTCATGAAGAAACAGCCCGACCACTCTTTCTTTGGTGCTTTTGCACCACGTGATAATCCCCGGATCGCCATTGCGGTGATATGCGAGAATTCTGATCAGGGTGCACGTGTGGCGGCACCCATCGCCAGTTTGATCGTAGAGAAATACCTGAGAGATTCCATCAAAGGTAAAGAGCGACAGGCCATGGTAGAGGAATATACCAACAGGGTATACCTGCCACCCGTGATGCGTATGGCCATCGCCAAACAGGATTCATTGCGTAGACTCAGGGAGAACCAACAATTGCTGGAGCAGAAACTGAATAAGAAAGAAAGCGATGAGGGTACAGACGAAGAGAGTATCGGGGAAGAACCCACCGAACAGAGCGTTACCCCGGCCGCACCGGTGAAAAAAGCCCCTCAGCCGAAACCGCTCCCTAAAAAGAAACCCGGCACTACCCCGGCCGCCTTGACAAATGATGACAGAAAATATAAAAGAACTGCCAGGTAATGAATAACCGTAACAATACAATCTCACAGGGCGTTGACTGGACCATTATCTGGTTATATGCCATCCTGGTAAGCATCGGGATCCTTTGCATTTTTATGGTGGAGTACCGGATAGATTCGAACTGGTTACAGAGTTTCCTGGGCGGCAAGACCAACTACAGCAAACAGCTCATCTTTGCAGGTGTCTGTGCCATAGTGGCCACATTTATCCTGCTGACCGACAGTAAACTCTTCACTGCTTTCGCCAACCTGATGTATGCATCGGGCATCCTGCTGATGCTGGCCACTTTTGTATTGGGTAAAAACATCAACGGCTCAAAAAGCTGGATCCCGATCGGCGGAGGTTTTAACCTGCAGCCCGCGGAGCTTTGTAAGATATTTACGGCGCTGGCACTGGCCAAATTCATCTCGCGCCAGGAAACCGATTTCAGCAAACTGCGCTCACAACTGATTGCCGGGCTGATAGCGGCCGCACCAGCCCTGCTTTCCATTTTGCAACATGAACTGGGCCTGGCCCTGGTTTACTCTGCCTTCCTTGTAGCGATGTACCGGGAAGGCCTGCCGGCACAGATCCTGATCGTAGGCTCTTCCTTTGCCGTACTGGTGGTGGCCACGCTGATCCTTGACCCCAATGTACTGGCCATCTCGCTCACCGTGATCGCTGGCATCATCCTTTTGTTACTGCGCAAACAGGCCAAAAAAAGTAAACGACTGATGGTGCTGGTAGTGGGTATCTGGTTATTGTGCGTGGGCACACAACGTTTCGTGGTTCCGTATATCTTCAACAATGTGCTGGAGTGTTACCAAAGTACCCGTATCTACAGCATGGTAGGTAAGGAATATGATTGCAGCCAGAACAAGAAATCAGAAAGGAAGGCCGGCGAAAAAGCAGCCCGCAAACCGGATGATTACAATGTACGCCAGAGCAAGATCGCCATCGGTTCAGGCGGATTGACCGGTAGGGGTTTCTTAAAAGGTACCCAGACCCGTGGCAAATATGTACCCGAACAACATACCGACTTCATTTTTACCTCACTGGGAGAAGCTTTCGGTTTTGTAGGTTGTTTTGTGTTCCTCTGCATCTACCTATTCCTGTTGTTCCGGATCGTGAAGATCGCCGAACGACAGCGAAGTACCTTCAGCCGGGTATATGCCTACAGTGTGGCGAGCATCCTGTTCTTTCACATTGCCGTGAATGTGAGTATGACCATCGGCCTGTTCCCCATCGTGGGTATTCCTTTGCCGCTGATCAGTTATGGTGGTTCCTCGCTGCTCACTTTCACGATACTGATTTTTGTCTTGTTACGACTGGATGCTGACAGACAGATGGTATTACGATAAACAGAGAAATTACAAGCTTCCGCTGCTGTATTGTATCTGTGTAATTACCTTCGTGTCTCTTTTCAAACCGTACTAATTAACCCATCGGGCAATTCATGAAGATCATTCCGCTTTCAGAAGGCAGTTTCACCATCGATAAAACCAAAGTATTCGTTCCATTTGATACTTCATCCGAAGAACTCAACAACCGGCCCATCGGCAGTTTACTCGTGGAAATACAGCCTTTTCTGGTCATCACCGAAAAAGATGTGATCCTGCTGGATACGGGATTGGGATACAATGACCGCAACGGCGCCTTTCAATTACACCAGAATCTGGCTAAAGCAGGCATACAACCCTCGCAGGTAACCAAAGTACTGATGAGCCATTTACACAAGGACCATGCGGGCGGAGTTACCATCAAACAGGAGAACGGTCACGACCGCTTCCTGAGTTTCCCGTATGCTACCTGGTACGTGCAGGAAAGGGAGTTTGCGTACGCCATGGAAACAGGCTCGGCTTCTTACCTCACCGAAGATTTTTCCATACTGGGCGAGTTCAGTAAAGTGGTCTGGCTCACTGATGATGAGGGTTTGATCGACGGATATATCCGCTACCAGGTTACGGGCGCACACAGCAAGTTCCACCAGGTATTCTGGATAGAAGAGAATGGGCAAACCATTTTTTTCGGAGGTGATGTAGCACCACAGCTGCAACAGATGAAGAGCCGTTTTGTGGCCAAATACGATTTCGACGGGAAAAAAAGTATGGAACTGCGCCGGCAATGGTGGGAGGAAGGACAGGCCGGGAACTGGACCTTCTTATTTTATCACGATATCAAAAGCCCTGTCTGGCCTGAACAAAGAGGGTAATTCGATAGCTGTATACAGTTATTGCTTGCGTAGCCCTTTGCTTTTGCGCTGCTGTAATTCCTTTCGAACGGCGATCATGAAATCCCTGTCGACCGTAAGGGCCTTGTTTACGCGATCATCCGTATTCAGTATCTTTTTGAATTCAGAACGATATTTCTTACGTAGGTTCAGCATATCTTCTTCCATCGCCAGCACATCTTCCTTTTTGTTCTGCCGCAGTTTTCGCAGTTCGGCCGTATAGCCATAATATACAGGCCAGAACTTCTGCGCCTCCTCGTTGGTCAGGGCCAGTTGTTTGGTAACAAAGGCCATTTTCAATCCAATGATATTCTGGGAAGCGGGTGCGGACGGGGCATCAGTCGGCTGCGCCTGCGTGGTGAAAACCAGGCAGCAGATCAACAACAGACTGTTAAAGATTTGTTTCATCATCATTCCTCTTTCTCTGAAGTTACAGTTTCGTAAACTTCGGCATTTTCGGTAACATATTGTTTCAGTTCCTCATCACTTACGTTCTGAAGATGATTTTTCACTTCGGCCATATCGGCCTCGCTGGCCAGCTGAACGGTAGCGGGTGCGGCGGCAACATGCTCGGGATTATCCAAATATTTCAGCAGGTCGGCCTCACTCACTTTATCCAGCTCGGAAGACAGGTCAACAGACTGGTATTTACCCTCTTCGATATTGGCGGGATTATCGGTGAACAGAAAAGCACCGGTGATCAGTACACCAGCAAACACTGCTGCCGCTGCATACTGCATCCACCTGCGGGCGATCCGTAAACTGACCCGTTTTGCACCAGCCGGCTGCTCACGACGTGCATGGCGTGCCAGATCGGCCTGAACAAAATAATCGGCCGGGATCTCATATACGCTCGCTTTACCGATGGTGCTAAGTAAGGGAGCGATCTCCTCTAATTCAGACTTTACCTCTGAGGATCTTTGAATGGTTGTAAGGACGGTGCCGGGTAACTGCTCGAAATACCCGTCTGGCGCTTCATACACAGGAACGGAAGCCTCGTTCAACAACGCCTCAATGCGGATCCTCTCCGTTACAGTATCGGCAAAAGAAGCAAAATAGCTTTTGGGAACGGCATACAACTCCGTGATACCGATCTCCGCCACCAGCGGTGCTATAGGGCTTAATTCCTCCGTAATATGTGCTCTGTTGTTCATGTGTTGCTGTTTTGACAGCCTCTTATCTGCAAAGTTTAATAATTCCTGATGAACTCCTCTATTTTACGGGCAGCGTGATGGTAACTGGCCTTCAAAGCGCCCTCACTGGTATCCAGGATACGGCTCATCTCCTG
Source organism: Chitinophagaceae bacterium (assembly GCA_020403425.1). GTDB lineage: Bacteria > Bacteroidota > Bacteroidia > Chitinophagales > Chitinophagaceae > Sediminibacterium. Next base: position 43,414 of record JADBXR010000021.1, read on the forward strand.
ATACGGCATTTCATCATAATACCGGAGATTGAATACCACCCTTTGTTTTTCTGGCAGCTGCTGTATCGCCACCTGCAAACGCCACTCCAGTTTGTTGGCATCAAAATTACTGTCAGACCGCACCTTATTACTCAATCCCGCTTCTTCGGTATCCAGGCTGATGGTGCCTCTCTTTTTCTGCTGCTCCAGGAATGTCAATCCTTCATTGGTGGCAATACGATATAACCAGGTATACAGTTGACTGTCTTCCCGGAAATTTTCCAATCCCTTCCAGACTTTGATAAAGACATTCTGTAAAACATCATTAGCGTCATCATGATCCACCACCAGTCTACGCACATGCCAGTACAATTTCTCCTGGTACTTTTTAATGATCGCCGTAAATGCCCTCTCCTTGGTCGCAGTCTGGTGAAACTGAAACAATAACTCCTTATCGTCAGCGTGCATGCAGGTATTTTTATAAATATAACAAACAGCTATTTGACTTCCTGAAACAATGGAAGTTTAATCAATACAGGCGTATTAACTAACGATCATTAGCTGAAAACATTGCTGCTATTGGCTTAAAGGTGCTCTTTTGTTAGTATCGTTCTCCGTAAAAGAAGTAACTTGGGCTTCGCAAGCAGATTATGCCTTCTTCTTTATATATCAACAATTTCAAAAGGAATGTAACAGACAAGTATACCATTTACAACAGTCTGTTCTCCGCCCTGCCCTTTTCCGGTATCGCCAACGTTGGTGCGTTACTGCCCATTTTACTGCAAGCCTGTATGGAGGGTTATGCAGAGGGAAAAAGTCCGATGCAGATCATCGACCAGTTCTTTGAACAGCATACCCATGTGAAGAAAGATGACGAAAAGATCGACCGGCTTTTCAAATTCGTACAGTACATAGAACGTCAGGTGGTATTGTTCGATGCCATTGAGGACGCCGCATTCACCACCGTGAACGATATGGATGGCGCCGGAAGTCTGAAGGCTCTGTACAATGAAGCCGCTTTTGCCGGTAAAACACAGGCTCTAAAGAACAAACTCCGTAAATTCAAAGTACGGGTGGTTCTGACCGCGCACCCTACCCAGTTTTACCCGGGCAGCGTACTGGGCATCATTCATGATATGAGTGAAGCGATCGGCAAAAACGATTTCCATACGATCAACCAGTATATCCAGCAACTGGGTATTACACCCTTCTTTAATAAAAAACAGCCTACCCCTTATGATGAAGCGGTGAACCTGATGTGGTATCTCGAGAATGTACTGTATCAGTCTATCGGGAATATCTATAATCATATCGCCAGTGAGATCTTTGACAGCGAGTATGACAGCGATAACCCCTTCATTGAACTGGGCTTCTGGCCCGGTGGAGACCGCGACGGTAATCCCTATGTGGATGCGGCCACTACCCTGCGCGTAGCTTCCGCATTGCGCAGCGCCATTATCGTATGTTATTACCGAGATGTGCGGAAACTGGCACGCCGACTTACTTTCAGCGGGGTAGACACCATGATCCACAGCCTTGAGCAGCAGTTATACGAGAATGTGTTCCGCCCCAACGAAAACAACCGTATCAGCAAACAGGAATTGCTGCAACAGCTTACGGCCATGCGCAGGCTGGTGCAGGAAAAACACCATTCCCTGTTCCTCCAAAGGATAGACAGCCTGATCCATAAAGTAAAAATATTCGGGACCCATTTTGCCGGACTTGATGTGCGACAGGACAGCCGCATACATACACAGGTACTGGTAGACATCAACACCACCCTGCAAAGCCAGGGGCAGCGTGGCATACTGCCAGCCAAATATGCAGGTCTCTCGCAGGAAGAGAAGATCAAGGTATTGTCCTCGCTGGACATGAAACTGGATACACGGCTCTTCCCCAAAGGCATCACAAGGGATACGCTGGAAAGCATGTATGCCATCCAGTCGATCCAGCAGATGAACGGAGAGGCAGGTTGCCATCGCTACATCATCAGTAACTGCCAGAGTGCTGTGAATGTGATGGAAGTGTTTGCCCTATTCCGTCTCTGTGGCTGGAAAGCAGAGCAACTCAGCATCGACATCATTCCTTTGTTCGAGACCATCGATGATCTGCAGGAAGCAGAGAGCATCATGGAGTTCCTGTACACATATCCTGTTTACAAACAACACCTGAAACAGCGTCACCAGCAACAGACCATCATGCTGGGTTTCAGCGACGGGACCAAAGATGGCGGATACCTGCAGGCCAACTGGAGCATCTACACCGCCAAAGAGAACCTGACCGCCATTTCGCGCAAATACGATATCAAGGCCAAGTTCTTCGATGGCCGCGGCGGTCCACCTTCGCGAGGGGGTGGTAAGACCAATAAATTCTATGCCTCACTCGGTACCAATATTGAGAACGAAGAGATACAGCTGACCGTTCAGGGGCAAACGATCACTTCCAATTTCGGGACGATCCAGTCTTCACAATACAACCTGGAACAATTGCTCAGTGCGGGGATCAGCAATGAGCTGTTCTCCGACAACCGTATGCTCTTATCGCAACACGACCGGTTTTTGCTGGACGAACTGGGTAAACTGAGTTACGAAGCTTACCAGGATTTCAAGACACACCCGCTGTTTCTGGCATACCTGCAACAGTTCAGCCCGCTGAATTATTACAGCAAAAGCAATATTGCCAGTCGCCCTTCCAAACGCGGCAGTGGCGGCGGTCTCCGTTTTGAGGACCTGCGCGCAGTTCCTTTTGTAGGCAGCTGGAGCCAGTTGAAACAGAATGTACCCGGCTATTTTGGTGTAGGTACTGCCCTGCAACAAATGAAGGACAAAGGTTTGTGGGATGACGTGAAAGCCATGTTCCGGAACGTGTTGTTCTTCCGGACACTGATCGATAACAGTATGATGAGTATGCTCAAATCTTCCTTTGCACTGACCCAGTACATACAGGAGGACCCGGAATACGGCGAGATCTGGAAGCTCATCAAAAAAGAGTTCGACCTTACGGTTGCACTGGTACTGGAGTTATCGGATACCACACAGCTGATGCAGGACGATAAGACCGGCCGTGCCTCCATTCAGATGCGCGATAAGATTGTATTGCCGCTATTGACCATCCAGCAATATGCCTTACACCAACTGCACAAAACAGAGGCGGATACGGCCACAAAGGAAATTTATGAGAAACTGATCACACGCAGCATGTTCGGTATCATCAATGCTGCGCGGAACTCGGCATAAGTAATGGTTTGCTGATTTATGACTGGGTATCTGGTTTATTATCCTTCCATCCCCATAAATGCAGGCAAGCGTAGGTTCTGTAAGGGCTCCATTTGGTAGACAGTTTCAGCATTTTGGCTTTCATTTCTTTTTTATGGGAAGGGTCAATGCGGTAAAGTTTGCACATGGCCTGTTGTATGCCCAGGTCATCCACTGCAAATACATCTTCACGTCCCAGGGTAAACATCAGCAGCATCTCAACCGACCATTGACCGATACCTTTGATCTGAACCAAGAGATCAATGATCTCCTCGTTGCTCATGGCCAGTAATTTTTTATCGGTGATCTTATGTTCCATGCAGAAAGCGGCCACATTGTGCACATAACCCACTTTTGCATTACTCAACCCGATGGAGCGGAGCGTTTCGGCGGGAGTGTTCAGCACCTGCTGTGGTTTGGGCTCCTTGCCCTTATACAGTTCCAGGAAACGTTTGAAGATCACTTTGGCCACTTTGGTGCTCAGCTGCTGGCTGATGATACTGGCCATGATGCGGACCGGAATATTGGGATGCAGTTTCAGTTCATGCACTTCCTCGCCAAGGATCCTTGCCAGCTTTTTATCTTTCTGCAGATGTGTCAGATACTCCATGCGGGTAAGTTAAGTATTTTGCAAAGCGATGCAAAGAGAAATTAGACCAACGGCAGACGGCTCTCATACCATTGCCATACCCGGGATGGATGTGACCTATCATAGTCACCATGGTGCTATTGGTGAAAGCAGGCATGTATTTCTGGAAGCGGGCCTGCATCCATTGCTCGCAGCAAAATCCCATCAACCCCTGCATGTTCTTGAAATGGGCATGGGAACCGGCCTGAATGCCTTACTTACCTTGCAGGAAGCCCGCGTGCAGCAATATCCCATCCGGTACACGGCTGTGGAATTGTACCCTTTGACAGCAGATGAGATCTCGCAGATCAATTACGGAACACTGCTGCAATGCCAGGATGATTTTATGTCCCTACACAGGGCTGACTGGGAAACAGAGGTCAGGCTTCATTCTTTTTTCACCATCCACAAACGCAAGACATCCCTGCTGACACTGGAAATAAACGACCGGTTCAACTGTATCTATTTTGATGCCTTCTCCCCCACGCACCAGCCGGAACTATGGACAGAAGCGGTTTTTGCAAAACTATATCAGTTCCTATCGCCGGGAGGTATACTGGTCACCTATTGCAGCAAATCGGTTGTACGAAAAGCCATGATGGCTGCAGGCCTCACCGTTGAAAAGATCCCCGGCCCCTGGGGCAAACGCGAAATGGTAAGAGCGACCAGGCAATGAATCGATTAATGAATTAACGTATTGACGAATTAGCGGATTAGCGGATTGGTTCAATCCAGTAATCCGTCAATCCGCTAATCCGGAAATCTTTATATATTTCGTAGCTTACCACTCTAACACCCACACAATGCCACGTTATACCACCACTTTACACCTTTTACCTACTTTGACCATTGTAACCCTCCTGACCTTTGCCACAGCCTCTGCGCAGGATAAGAATGAACAGACCATCCGCGCCATACTCAACAGGCAAACCATCGAATGGAACAAAGGCAATATTGAAGGTTTTATGAAGGGGTACTGGAACAGCGACAGCCTTTTGTTTGTAGGAAAGACCGGTCCTAAGTATGGTTACCGGACCACACTCGAAAATTACCGGAAAAGTTATCCGGATACTACGGTAATGGGCAAGCTTCAATTCACTATCCTGAAAGTGGAACCCCTATCTCCGAACTGTTATTTTGTTTTGGGCAAATGGCAACTGGCCAGGACCATTGGTGATGTGAGCGGCCATTATACACTGATCTTCCGCAAGATCCACAGTGAGTGGGTGATCGTATCCGACCACAGCAGTTAGCGGATCAGGATCAGACAGATAGCTGTTCCGCTCTCACCATTTGCGATCCCATGAGTCTGGCAAAAACAAGGTGTCCGCAGAATACACCTACTACGGATGAAAAGATATCGAGATAATCAAAGGTTCTTCCAAATACCGGGATCAGTTGCAGGTATTCATTGATGATGACCAGCAAAAGACCTAATGAACAGGTAAAACCCAGGTCACGGGTCGTCTGCAAACGAAAATAACGCTGAAAAAACCAACAGGCCCCGAAAGGCAACAGGAAGGAACCTATCAGGTTGGGGGCAAATCCTACCAACGGCTTCAGTGCAGGTGGAATGTGTACCAGCGGCCTGATGATGAATTTGATGGTCCAGATAAGCAAAGTGCCCAGGATCACCACCCGCCTGGAAATATGCTTCAGGTACATACAAATGGTTTCTCACCTGAAAGTAAGGAAAACCCCAGGCACATGATTGGACTGGTACGGATTATTTTACAAGCGGTCTGAAGGGACTAATCTTCGAAATGGAGCGGTTTACGCCATAAACGGATGACCCACCAGAGATAAACGGCTAGACTGACCACAAACCAGAGATAGAAAAGAATATTGCCCAAACGCAGGTGATCGTGTATGAATGCCAGGTCGTACATGATGCCTGCCGTAGAATTGATGGCCATCCACAGCAATCCCAGTGACATCGTATTCACGATCCGTAACATATATTCCCTGACGCCTGGTTCCATGAAAATAAGGTTGATTACTATTACAAGTAAGTTCGATTATTGTTGTCAAACAAGCACCTGCCGGGCATAGAAAGTTTAGTCAAAACTCTGGTTGCTGGCAGCCGCCAGTTTCAGTATGCGGTCGAACTGTGCAGGGGTGAGGTCATTATAGAAGTAATAGATCGGATCGACCGGTATACCACCCCTGTGCACCTCATAATGACAGTGCGGTGCTGTACTTTTTCCGGAATTACCTACATAACCGATCACTTCGCCACGTTTCACGGTTTCGCCTACCCTTGCTTTGATCCGAACCATGTGTCCGTACAGGGTCTCATACCCAAAACCGTGCGAGATCACCACGCGGTTACCATAACCACCGGTGTTATAACCCGCATCTTTCACACGGCCATCGGCTGTTGCATAGATAGGCGTACCCATCGGTGCGCTGAAATCCAATCCCAGGTGTGCCCTCCGGTCTTTATACACAGGATCGATACGATACCCGAAACCTGAAGCAATACGGTTCAGGTTCTTATTGCTGATGGGTTGTATGGAAGGCGTGGCCGCCAGTAGTTTCTCTTTATTCTTCACCAGGTTACCGATCTCATCAAAGGATTTCACCTGGTAAGCGGTTCGCATGGAAAGGTTATTCAGCTGTGCCGCTATGCTTTCTACCAGCTCAGACTCGCCCATGCTTTGTACCAGTTTCACTTCTTTTTTCAATTCAATGTCCTTGATACGTGCGCTATCCGGTATGGGTTCGGCCCCGAAAATGGAACGGTAAACCCCATTATCCCGGTTCTCGATCTCGTTCATTTTCAGTTCCAGCTGTTTCAGCCGTTCCATGAAAACACTGTAATTATTGCTCAGGTCCTCATTCTGCTGACGCAGGTATTTCTCTTTCGGGGAGTCGATATAACGGAAGGCAATGGCGAAAATAATGGCGCCCGTAACAATGGACGCGGCAATGAATCCGATCAACTGTAATAACCGTACCCGCAGGGGAACTTCCAGTTTCTCGTACCGGAGGGTATGGGTATTATAGTAGTATTTGACCTTTTTCATCAGCGTTCCTGCTTGGGGGGGGGTGGATGGATGGGTCGTGGACCGCGGATAAAAGCCGTTCTGTCCGGTGATTCAAGCCTCACGATTCACCGTTTCACGCCCCGATTCCTTACCTTTGATGCCCTTTAAAAGCCTCCAAATATAGTTTCTAACACCCTAACAATTTGTTTAAAATTTTCAGATAGATGATGACCAGTGCCGAAATACGTCAGAAGTTCCTGGATTTTTTTGCCTCAAAAGGCCACCAGATAGTGCCCTCAGCGCCCATCGTGGTGAAAAACGACCCTACCCTGCTCTTTACCAATGCAGGCATGAACCAGTTCAAAGACTATTTCCTGGGCAATAAAAAAGCCTCCAGTCCCCGTATCGCAGACACGCAGAAATGTTTGCGCGTAAGCGGAAAACACAACGACCTGGAAGAAGTGGGTGTGGATACCTACCACCATACCATGTTCGAAATGCTGGGTAACTGGAGTTTTGGCGATTATTTCAAGGCCGAAGCCATTGCCTGGAGCTGGGAACTGCTGACCGAAGTATACAAACTGGATAAGGACCGTTTATATGTGACCATCTTCCAGGGCGATGAAAAAGAGAACCTGCCCAAAGATGAAGAGGCTTTTACCGAATGGAAAAAAGTGATCGCGGAAGACCGGATATTACTGGGCAACAAGAAAGATAATTTCTGGGAGATGGGCGATACCGGCCCCTGTGGACCCTGTACCGAGATACATGTGGATTGCCGCAGTGATGAAGAGCGGAAAAAAGTGGATGGCAAGACACTCGTGAACAACGACCATCCACAGGTGATCGAGATCTGGAACAACGTATTCATGCAGTTCAACCGCCTGAAAGACGGTAGTCTGCAACCCTTACCCGCCCAACACGTGGATACCGGTATGGGATTTGAGCGACTGGTACGCGTGATCCAGGGCAAACAAAGCAACTACGATACCGATGTGTTCACCGGCACCATTGAGGCCACAGAAAAGATCACCGGTAAAAGATACGATTACGGCGACAGCAAGGAAGCCATTGCCTTCCGGGTTCTTGCCGATCATATCCGTGCCATAGCATTTGCCATTGCAGACGGACAACTGCCCTCCAACAACGGTGCAGGTTATGTGATCAGGCGGATCCTGAGAAGGGCGGTAAGGTATTACTATTCATACCTTGATTACAAACAACCCTTGCTGTTCCAGCTCATGCCCTTACTGGCCAGGCAGTTTGAACAGGTATTTCCAGAACTGCATAAACAGCTCGATTTTGTCAGCAAGGTGGTGAAGGAAGAAGAAGATGCTTTCCTGAAAACGCTGGATAAGGGAATTACGAATTTCAATGAGAGAATTAAGCATGCAGATGAATTAGGGTTAGCGACTAAGAAAATATTTGATGGTGTTTCGGCATTTATCCTTTTCGACACGTTTGGGTTCCCAATTGATTTAACACAATTAATGGCAAAAGAAATAGGCTGGACTGTTGATATGGAACGATTCCAGGAAGAATTGTCAAAGCAGAAAGACCGTAGTCGCGCAGCCGGAACGGTTGACACCGAGGACTGGGTAGTGATCACCGATACCACCCTGAATGAATTTGTGGGCTACGATTCACTTGAGATCAGGAGTAAGGTGACCAAGTACCGGAAAGTAAAGTCCAAAGGAAAGGAAGCCTACCAACTGGTACTCGAAGCCACGCCTTTCTATGCAGAGAGCGGCGGACAGGTGGGTGATACCGGCATACTTGATTTTGATGGCGAGTTGATCGAAGTGACGGATACCAAAAAGGAGAACAACCTGATCATTCATTTCACAGCATCACTGCCTGCGAACATACAGCTGCCGGTAATGGCCAGCGTAAACAGCAGCAAGCGCCATGCTACCGCCATACACCATAGTGCCACCCATTTACTGCACGCCGCCTTACGAAAAGTGTTGGGCACACATGTGGCACAAAAAGGAAGCCTCGTAAACGAGGAGCAACTTCGTTTCGACTTCTCGCATTTTGCCAAGGTCAGTGATGAAGAGATCACACAGATAGAAGCCATCGTCAATGAAAAGATACGTGAGAACATTCCCGTATACATCAGTGAAATGAGTAAGGACGATGCGATCGCCATGGGCGCCATGGCTTTGTTTGGCGAGAAATACGGAGACCTGGTACGCGTAGTGGTGATGGACAAGAACTATTCCATCGAACTCTGCGGAGGCACCCATGTAGGATATACCGGCGAACTGGGCTTCTTTAAGATCAAACACGAATCAGCGGTGGCCGCTGGTGTGCGCAGGATCGAGGCTGTGAGCGGAAAATCAGCAGAATTGCTGATACACGAACAGTTCGAACAGATGCGTCTCATACGCGAAGCACTCAAGAACCCGAAAGAGATCGGCAAAGCCGTGGAATCATTACAATCGGATAACAGCGAACTGAGAAAACGCATTGAGAGCCTGGAAGCCAAACAGTTACTCGTAACCAAAAAAGAACTGCTGGAACGCACAGAAAGCATACAAGGCGTTAATTTCCTTGGTGCAGTAGTGGATGTAAGCAGCGCAGACAGCCTGAAGAAACTCTGTTTCGAAATAAAAACGGCCCTTACCGATTATGTAGTAGTACTGGCAGCAAATGTTGAGGGCAAGGCACAAGTAGCGATCCTGTTGGACGAGACGGTGAGTGCCACCAAAAACCTGGAAGCACCGAAGATCATCAAGGAACAGGTGGCCAGCCTGATCAAGGGCGGCGGTGGCGGACAAAAAACGCTTGCTACAGCCGGCGGACAGGACGCTTCGAACCTGCCTGCTGTGATCGAAAAAGTAAGGTCCTTACTGGCTTAAATCAAAACCTAATGCAGCCACAGTTGTACAGTGATACTGGCAGCTGTGGCTATTTGTTTTCTACACCTGTCGGTATTCCCTGCATATACAATCATTAACCTTTTTTAACATTTCCGAATTATTTCGTATTTGACAAATCTCCTACATTTGATCTACAAATAAATTCGTACATTAAAATTATAGGTACCATGAACAAGCAATTCTTATCCCTTCTTCTGCTGGTAGCCGGCTTTGCGTTGCCTGGCCAGGCACAGACCAAAGAGTCTCCCAAAACCAGTAAAGAGAAAAGTATCACGATCCGTAAAAAGGGCGATGGCAACGAAAAGATGACCATCGTGCTGGATGGCGACAAGGTCACGGTGAACGGCAAACCTTTGGAAGAGCTGAAAGATTCCGATGTTGAGGTATTCCGGAACGATCAATTCCGAGATCTGATGCCGCAGATCAGGAGATACCTGGCTCCATTGGGCAGTCTGAAGATGACGGGAGATGATTTTCCATTTGGCGCTAACCGCGCGTTCCTGGGTGTAACAACTGAGAAGAATGAGAAGGGAGCCAGGATCACATCCGTAGAAAAAGAATCGGCCGCTGAAAAAGCAGGGTTACAAAAAGAGGATATCATCACAAAAATCGATGATGCCGCTATTGAAGGAAGTGAAGGACTGTTTGAAACCATTGGCAAATACAAACCTGAAGACAAAGTGACGATCACCTATCTGCGCGATGGCAAAACCCATACGGCTACGGCTGCACTGGGTAAGAACAAGATACCGAATGTACAGACATTCAAGATCGACGGCGATAACTTCCGTTTCAACATGCCTGATATGCCCCACCTGAACGATCGGAACTTCCGTTTCGATTTCAATGATACCCGGAAACCAAGGCTGGGACTGGGCATTCAGGACCTGGCAGAAGGGAAAGGCGTAAAAGTACTGAACGTGGATGAGGACACTCCCGCAGCCAAAGCCGGCCTGCAGAAAGATGATGTTATCACCGAGATCGACGGCACAGCCGTGAACTCGGTAGATGAACTGAAAGGCAAGATCAAAGACCTGAAAGAAGGCAGCAGCCTGAGGGTCACTTTCCAGCGCTCGGGTAAAACACAGTCCGCGACCCTTAGCCTACCCAAAAAATTAAAAACAGCCGAACTATAGGCTACCGATCTACTGTATCATCGGTCTCCCATGTATCGACCGCCGGTTACAGCTTGTTTATTTTCTCATGTTACCGACCGCGCTATTCTTAGCGCGGTTTTTATTTACCTTTCAGTCGGACCGAAAAAATATCGGAACTGATGACCGTTCTTTTCGGTGATTGCCGCACCCTCATTAACTTTAGTGCTCAACCCCAACTCATGAAGAACATATTGCTTAGTACTTTCCTATTATCCGCAATGCTGGCCAATGCCCAGGTATATTCGTCCAAACAACCCCTGGTACACACGTATTCCATTGTGGCCAGAGATGAAAGAACAGGCGAGATGGCCGTAGGTGTGCAGAGTCATTGGTTCAGCGTAGGCACATCCGTTCCCTGGGCAGAAGCAGGGGTGGGCGTGGTTGCCACACAATCCTTTGTAGATAAATCATATGGCCCCAAGGCGCTGGCTTTATTAAAAAAGGGATATACCGCCCAACAGGCGCTTGACAGCCTCACCAAAGCAGATCCGGGAAGGGAAGTACGCCAGGTAGCCATCATCGATAACAAAGGCAACGTAGCGGCACATACCGGTAAGAACTGCATTCAAGTAGCCAATCACATCAAAGGAACGCATTATAGTGTACAGAGTAATATGATGCTGGGCGATCAGGTTTGTGCTTTCATGTCTCGGTCATTCGAACAATCAGCCGGAAAACCGCTGGCAGAAAGGGTCTTGCTGGCACTGGAAGCTGCCCAGAAAGCGGGTGGCGATATCCGGGGCATGCAGGCCGCCGCCATTGTGGTGGTACCCGGTACTGAAACAGATAGTTGGAACAACAAATCAGTGGATATACGGGTAGACGATGCTCCCCAACCCCTTCAGGAACTCAGACGCCTGTATACCGTTCACATCGCCTACGAACACATGAACCGTGGCGACCTGGCCGTAGAAAAGAACGATATGGCCAAAGCTATGAACGAGTACCAGGCCGCCATGAAACTTTTTCCCGCCAATCTGGAAATGCAGTACTGGACAGCCATTACCCTGGCCAATAACCAACAGCTTACCAAGGCCCTGCCTATGCTGAAAGCAATATTCGCAAAAGACAGGAACTGGAAAGAACTCACACGACGTCTGCCACCCGTTGGTTTGTTAACGGTAACAGCCGGAGATCTGCAAAAGATCCTGTCTTTATAATGGTGATGAAACAAATCATATCCCCAATCTGCGGAATCCTATCAGCAACACGTGGAATCATACAAACAATCCGTGGAATCAGCGATTAGGGCTATTTTTGCCACAACATGTCCTGGAACGATAAATATGAGGCCGTTATTGGCCTGGAAGTACACGCCCAACTGGCCACTAACAGTAAATTGTTCTGTGGCGACAGCACCGCTTTCGGTGCAGCGCCCAATACGCATATCAGTCCCATTACCATGGGTCACCCCGGCACTTTACCCAAAACCAATAAAAAAGCCGTGGAATATGCCATCAAACTGGGGCTTGCCTGCGGTTGTGAGATAGAGAAGGACAACTATTTTGCCAGGAAGAATTATTTCTATCCCGATCTTCCCAAGGGATACCAGATATCGCAGCATACAACGCCCATCTGTAAAGGAGGGCATGTGACCATACAAACACCCGAGGGAGAAAGACAGGTGCAGTTGAACCGCATACATATGGAAGAAGATGCCGGGAAAAGTATCCATGATCTTGATGAACACTTTACCTGTATCGACCTGAACCGTGCCGGCACTCCCTTGGTCGAGATCGTTACGGAACCCGATATCTTTTCTGCGGAAGAAGCCTGGTCATATGTTACGGAAATACGCCGCCTTGTTCGCTGGATCGGCATCTGCGACGGAAATATGGAAGAAGGTAGCCTCCGATGCGATGCCAATGTATCCATACGTCTGAAGGGAGAGACGAAATTGGGCACCAAAGTAGAGGTGAAGAACCTGAATTCGATCCGCAACGTAAAAAAGGCCATCGAATACGAGATCAGCAGGATGGTGGAATTGGTAGAAAACGGTGGCAAAGTACAGCAACAGACCCGTAGTTTTGATGCGTCCACTGATACCACATTCGCTATCCGCGATAAGGAAGAGGCCAATGATTACCGTTATTTTCCCGATCCCGATCTGGCCCCTTTTCACCTGACTGATACTTTTATTCAAAGCATTGCCTCCACATTACCTGCATTACCCGCTGATCTGAAGAAGAAATACCAATTGGATTTTGGGTTGAGTGCCTATGATGCCGGACAATTATGCGATGAAAAAGAGACCACCGATTTTTTTGCATCGGTCATTGAACATACCCGGCAATACAAGGCCGTTGCCAACTGGGTACTGGGTCCCATTCGCCAGTACCAGAATGAACATGGCATCGGTTTTGCAGAACTGCAACTGGCCCCTGCCCTACTGGCCGAACTCATCCAGTTGGTTGATGACGGTAAGGTTAGCTTTTCTGTAGCGTCTTCTAAACTATTACCGGCGGTGATCTCCGGAGAGGGATCTCCTCTGGCTATTGCAGAAAAGATGAACCTGCTGCAGGTAAGTGATACCAACGAACTGGAAACCTGGATAACAGAGGCATTGGAAAGCATGCCGGATAAAGTGACCGAATACCGGAAAGGCAAAAAGGGCCTGATCGGCCTATTTGTGGGCGATGTAAAAAAACGCAGCAAAGGCAAGGCAGACCCGAAACTGGTAACACAACTGCTGGAACAGAAACTCAATCAATAATCCGCCTGGTTACAAACCCGTGAAAGGGAAGGCGGGATCAAATAAACACCACATGAAAAAACTACTTTGTATTGTTGTAGCATTGGTTACGCTGAGCGCCTGTCAGGAAAAAAAGTATGGTGCATTCACTGTCAGCGGTAAGATCGGCAATGCCACCGGTAAAAAAATATTTCTGCAGGAGCTTCCGTTCGGCGGTCAGCAACCTGTTGTTCTGGATTCCGGTACGCTGAAATCGAACGGAACTTTTACGCTGCGCGGAATGGGAAAAGAAGAAGGTCTTTACCGCTTGGTCATTGAAAACGGGCCGGATGTGCTATTGGTGAACGATGGCAAAAGCATCAAACTGGAAATGGACGTAAACAATTACAGGGCCTATAAACTGGAAGGATCCCCGGCCAGTGAAAGCCTGCACACCCTGTTCGAGCAATATCGCAGTAAGGATTCCGCACTCTACAATACTTTTATGCAACTGGATTCACTGCAGAAACAAAATGCCGGCGATAGCATTATGAACCTGTTACATGGTAAACGTGACGCTCAGATCAAAGAAATGAATACAATGGTATCGGCCTACATCAACCAATCCAACAGTGCCGCGGCACGTTATTATGCGTTGGGCATGGCTTCCCGAACCATGGGTCAGGAAGAAGTACTGGCATTGGCCAATGCCTCTTTCGATAAATTCAAGGACCATAGCGGACTGGCCAAGATCAAAAGTCTGCTTACCGTTCAGCAGCCTGCGGCGCCTAAATATGCATTGCTCAATCAGCAGGCACCAGAGATCAGCCTGCCGGATGTGAATGGCAAAATGTTCCAGCTCAGCAGCCTGAGGGGTAAATATGTGCTGGTTGACTTCTGGGCAAGCTGGTGCGGCCCCTGCCGTAAAGAGAACCCGAATGTGGTAGCTGCTTACAACAAATTCAAGGATAGGAATTTCACCATCCTTGGTGTTTCACTCGACAAAGAAAAAACCGATTGGGAGAAAGCGATCAAGGATGATAACCTGACCTGGACCCATGTAAGCGACCTCAAACAATGGGAGAGCAGTATGGTTCCGCTCTACCAGTTCGATGGTATCCCCTTTAATGTACTGGTTGATCCCCAAGGTAAGATCATCGCTACTGGGTTACGGGGTGAAGAATTAGAAAGAAAGCTCGCTGAAGTATTGAAATAACACAACAGCATCTTTAAACGAGATCAACAACGCCCATATAAACACTTTATATGGGCGTTGTTATGATCGCTATACCTAGGTTCATAAGTAACGGCTAAAGCTATCGATAAGCTGCTGTCTGCAGTAACAGGGTCATGATATCTATCTCTTCATCTAACAATCATGTATTATCCAGGGTATCTGGGGGCTACATTAATGCTCAAGTATGGTCGCCACACTACCTATGAAATGTGTTACCAGAGAAGTATAGACCTCTGAAAAAGGCAGAAGATACCTGTCTTATATATCTCCCTTATCAATTTCAGAATGGCCAATTCACGCTCCTGCCCGTGTAGCAGGATCCTGCACATCCCGTTATTACATCGAACCCAAATGACCCCCCAAAAAAAAGGGACCGTATCAATGATACGGTCCCTTTTGAAAATATGAGCTGGTTACGGTTAATTGTATCCAGGGTTCTGCTGAATCTGAGGATTCGCTTTGATCTCAGGATCAGGAATAGGTAACAGGAATCGGTAGTTACCAGCGGCAAGTGTCTGAGCAGCTGCATTAGGTGCATCTACTGCCAACCTGCTTACTGGAAGGTTCCTTCTCTTCAGGTCCCAGAAACGATGACCTTCATACGCCAGTTCTTTGTAACGCTCAGTCATGATCGCATCGATCAGATCTGCTTTGGTTGCAAAGGTCTGTGCAGTATAACCGTTGATACGCACTGCACGCAATGCGTTCAGGTCGTTAGCGGCTCCGGTAAGGTCACCAGACTCAGCCCTTGCTTCTGCACGGATCAGGTACATTTCTGCTGTACGCATTACTTTCTGGTTGGCCACGTTCTCAGCAGCTGTTCCGTAAGCAGTACCAGCATATTTGCTGATCAAACGTGTAGAAGAGCGGGCGCCACCTGCCAGCAGGGGCTCGTCTTTAAAGTAAGCGGCAAAACGGATATCGTTCACTTTATCATAGCTATCCCACAGTTTATCTGATGGTCTCCAGGTGATGGTACCGATGTTAGATGCACTTGCAGAAGTACCTCTGAACAGTGATCCCATACGAGAAGTAGAAGTGGTACGAACGATCTGGAAAGCCTGTTCTGCTTTGTTCACATCGGTCCAGATACCTGGGAAGTTAGCCAGTGAAGCCAATGGAACTGCATTGATATACTCGGTGCTGAATGTGATGGCATCATTGTACTCTTTCAGGTACAGCGCAACACGGGCCTGCATACCAGAAACGGCAGCAGCAGTAGCGCGTGATACATCAGTCAAGGCTGTCGGCAGCAGTGGTTTTGCAGCAGCAAGGTCAGCTTTCAGTTTTTGCATGTAAGTAGACACGTTGATACGTGGGAAAGAATTCAAAGAAGGACTTTCCATATATGCCATAGCGAGATCAGTACCCACAGCACTGTTGCTGTAGAAGCGGTATAACTCAAAATGGCTGTATGCACGTAAGAACAGTGCTTCACCCTTAAGCTTGATTCTTAACGCCTCATCAGCCGCAGTTGCAGCAGCAGAGGTAGTAGAAGCAGTAGCATTAGGCAAAGCTGCCAGTACACGGTTAGCACGGTCAATGACCCTGTAATACAGGTTGAACGCTGTGAAGTTATCACGCAGACCTACGTCAGCAGGTCCGTACTGCCATTCGTGAGTAGTGGCAGCATTGTAGAAATCAGCAACACGTACTTCATCAGCAAATGTGGCATTCAATAGAACGGGCATCTCGATACTGAGAGCTGCATAAGCTCCAATAGTGCCCTGTTCGCAGTTGGTTACGGTTTTATAGGCAACATCGCCACCGATAAAATCCGTCTCTTTTACATCCAGCACCTTCTGGCAACCAGTAGAGATCGCGAAGACACCAGCCAGGAGATAGAGAAATTTATTTCTTTTCATTGTTTGATTTTTTAGTTCTTGGAACAGATACGCTACCATTCAGATTAGAAGTTGATATCCAGACCTACTACAAAGTATTTCGGATTTGGATATTCATTCAGACTGATGTTGTTACTGTCTTCAGGATCAAGACCTTTCCATGGGCTCCAGATAGCCAGGTTCTGCGCCTGGATATAGAAGCGGGAAGATTTGATCAACACGGTTCCAGCAGCTGTTTTCAACTGCGGGATCTGGTATGACAATGTTACATTTCTGAGTCGCATGAACTTAGCATCCCAAAGATCAGATGAGGTGAAGCCCCTGTCGTATACAGATGCCTGGAATTTCTTCACATCGCCAGGTTTGGTCCACTGCTCTGTGATCAGGTCTTTTGACGCACGAACTGACTGATGATAACCTGGGGTACCACGGGTGATCCAGTTATAGGTGTTATCATAGCGCCATACATCGAACTGGTATGAGAACAGGGTAGAAAGACTGAACGCTTTGTAACGCAGGTCGATGGTGAAACCACCCTGGTTAACAGGCAGGTAGCTTCCGAATGCGAACTGACCAGCTTTACCGATATCGAAGGTTTCAGATTTACCATCGGCCATCAGGTAACGAGGCTGACCAGTGGCAGGATCTGCACCCAGGTAATTGTAGGTATACGCAGAACCGAATGGAATACCTTTTCTGATGATTGAAGTACCTGTTACATATTCAGATACCAGACCCAGATCTTCGATCTTGTTGTAGTTGATGTTGTGGTTAATACCTAAGGTCAACAACAGGTCTTTTGATTTAACCACATCTACTGAAGCGGTGATATCCAGACCTTTGTTCCTCATCTTACCTGCATTGATCGCCAGCGGACCATTGCTGAATCCGGAAGTACCGGAGATAGGCTGGTTCACGAACAGGTCAATGGTTCTCTGCAAGTAAGCATCAATGCTGAAACGTGCACGATTTTTCCAGATGGCAAAATCTACACCGATATTGTACTTCTGTACTTTTTCAATACGCAGGTTAGGGTTACCCGGAGTAGAAGGAGCCAGACCAGTGATCGGAGAACCTACATAGGTAGTGGTTCCGAAAGTCGGGATCTGGGTTCCCTGGTAGTTGGTAACACTACCCAGCGGATAACCATAGCTGGAGGTACTTACAGAACCGATATTAGGTACGATACCATAGCTGGCACGAACCTTCAGGTCTGTAAAGAATGACTGGCTGCGCATGAAGTCTTCCTGCATCGCATTCCAGGTAGCACCAGCAGCCCATGTAGTGATCTCCCTGTTATCGAGGTTAACGATACGGGAGGTTCCATCACGACGGATATTGGCAGTGATGGTATACTTGTTATTAAAGGTATAACGCAGGGTACCAAAGAAAGAGCGGATACCGAATCCACTTTTCGCACTGGACGAGTTCTGCGGATAGGTAGCAGCACCATTGGTAGGCAATGAACCCGCACCCTGACCGGTTTCAGTCAATCTGGGATCCAGGTTATACAGGGTCAGACCCAGACCTTTCTGGTATCCACGCACTGTTTCAAAATAAGCACCCACTTCTACATCATGCATGTTATTGTAACGCTTGCTGTACACCAGGCTGGTGGTGTTGATCAGCTGGCTGGTTACGTTGGCAGCTTCCTGGGCCAGACCTGACTGGAATGCCTGCAGTGAACCGATGTATGAGTTCGCGTTGATATAACGGCTATCCATGCTGCTGTTCACATCTATACCCAGGCGATTGCTCAGGGTCAGGCTGGGGAGGATCTTGTATCCAACGTTCAGACCGGCATTGATCTTGATCTGGTTGCTTCTGCGGGCAGAGTTCTGCATACCTTCCAACAGGTTGGCGATCTGCTTCAATGCCAGAGGTGAGCTGGCACCCCAGTTCAGGCTACCATCGGCCCTGTAAGGATTTTCATAGGTCTTCGCACGGTAGGTCATCTGGAATGGGTTACGTGGGCTGTTACCATACACATCACCCTCTGCATAACTGTTCTGTGAATAACCTACAGTTGAGTTCAACTGAACAAACAGTTTATCGGCTGTGTGATCGATGTTGAAACGTACGGTATAACGTTTCAGGTATGAATTCAAGTCAATACCCTGCTGGTTGAACACACCACCGGAAACAAAGTAACGGGTCTTATCTGTACCACCGGACATGTTCATTTCATAGGTCTGGGAGATACCCTGACGGTAGAAAATGTCTGTGTAGTTGACATCGATACCACCGATACTATCCAGCATACGCTGTTTAGTGGCAGCTGTCATACCGGTAGGAATGGCAGGATTCAGCGGAGAATATACCCAACCCGGAGTGCTGGGGATCTTTTCACGCTCTTCATACTGTAGCATCTCTTTGGTGCTCATCAGGTTCAGGCGAGAGAAGTCGGGTTTCTGTGTGAAACCGAACTGGGTCCTGAACTGGAAATTATTCGCACCAGCTTTACCTTTTTTAGTAGTGATTACAATTACACCCAATCCACCACGGGCACCATACAATGCGGATGCACTTGCATCTTTCAATACGGTCACAGATTCGAAATCATTAGGGTTCAGGGTAGCGAAGTCACCAGCAGGCAATGGAATACCATCCAATACATACAGAGGCTGTGCACCGGCTGCCTGTACAGAAGAAATACCACGGATGGTCACGTTGGCAGTAGCACCTGGCTGACCGGAACCTGAGTTAACCAGTACACCCGGAGCGCGTCCCTGCAGTGCCTGGTCGAAAGAACCCACAGGAACAGTTTCAATGGCTTTGCTGCTGATCAGACTGGAAGCACCGGTAAAGCTACTTTTCTTTTCACGGGAATAACCGGTAACCACCACTTCTTCCAGATTATCGGTGGCAGCTTTCATGGAAACATTGATAGCGCCATTTCCAATGGCAACTTCCTGCTGGGCAAAACCCAGTGAACGAATCACCAGCGTTTTAGCTGACGAGGGAACATTCAGGCTAAAAGTACCATCTGCGCCGGAATTTGTTCCGATTGTGGTTCCTTTAACGAGAATAGAAGCACCTGCGAGGGAAGCACCTTTATCGTCGGTGAGTTTTCCTCTCACTGTGCGCGTTTGTGCAGCAAGTTGGGTAACCAACGCCAACACAAATACGAGAACTGTGCATAGTTTTCTCATAATTCAGTTTTTAGTTTAGGGGTCGCAAATTAATTAAAGAAAGAATAACATAACGCTTAAAGACAGGATTATGTTGCCGAATGCTGCAATTTCCAAAAAATACCTGCCATTTTTCGTCAAAAAATTTCAAAATTGCTGATTATCAAATTATTACTTATAACAAAAAAAGATCCCCAGCCAGCTAAACTGACCGGGGATCCGGAAAATAGGAAGATATATACTGTTTATCCCGCCAAAGGATACATATTATTACAATTAATTATCCTTGCACAGCGGGTTCAGCAACAACTCATCTGATGAGATAGGCCAGATATACTGCTGACCAGTGTTCGGTATAGCACTTACTCCTGGTTTCGCAGGCAAAGGCAGACCCAAACGGGTAATATCCGTACCACGTAACCCCTCACCCAGCAGTTCGATCCTTCTTTCGATCATGATCTGGTCTGCCAGGGCAGTAGAAGTGGCAAAATCAGCAACTGTGAATACGGTGGTAGCATCTGACCTTCCGCGTACGGCATTCAGCAGGGCGATGGCCTGTACATCCACGGTATTGGTAGAACGAACCCTTGCTTCTGCCAGGTTCAGCAGTACCTCCGCATAACGGATCACCGGAGCATAGTCGATAAAAGTAGAAGGAACGCTATACTTGGTCAGGTAGCTTTTACCACTGAACACCTGTACAAAACTACGGCGCTTGTCGGTCGCTTTCCAGCCGGTATTGGAAATGATACCGGTTGATAACAGAGAATATTCTCCATTACCACCATTAAAAGCAGAAGGTCCGTAATAATAGCCTAACTGGTTCTGGGTACCCGGTGTTTCATTGCTGGCGAAAGGCATAGACAGGATGGACTCAGTAGTTGTATACGGAGCCTTGAAAATATTGGTATAATCAGCCTGTAATGCATGGCTCACGCCAGTAGTTGCCGTGAAAGGAGCCGTTGCGCTAACGATCTTGTTGGCTTCGGTGATCACTTCCGCATATTTACCCATACTCAGGTAGACCCTTGTTTTCAGAGCAATGGCAGTGTTCCTGTGCGCACGGGTAGTGTTCAGCAGAGCTGATGCGTTGGTGAGCGGCAGGTTCTGCTCTGCAAAAGTCAGATCGGCAAGGATCTGTGTGTATACTTCTGCAACGGTGGCGCGGGCCAGTGCATAGTCACCTGAACCGGTATTACCTTTTAAACGCAGGGGCACACCTGGTTTGCTGCCATTCCCATCCCAGTATGGGCGGGCATATAACTGCAGTAAAGAATAATAGCTGAGTGCGCGCAACAAGCGGGCTTCTGCCACAAAGTTGGCAGAAAGGGTGGTTCCCACCACATTTGTTCCCTTGGCAGCCATACCATCTATGAACACATTGGCCAGATTAATCACATAATAGGCACGTGACCAGTGGTTCAATACACTATTGGTAGAACTGTTACTGGGTGTATAGTTCCAGATATCAAATCCGGTAACTACGTTGGTACGGTCGTTGGCGAACTCCTCACCACGGATATCATTAAAGATCTGGTAACGTCCGCCATACATACCCGCATTCTTGATGGATGCGTAGATGGCCCTTACCTGTCCCTCGATCCTGTCCTTGCTGTCAAAAGCCGTTTCAGCAGAAATCGAATTCGTGGGAACCGGATTCAGGTATTCATCTTTGGCGCACGATGCAAACTGCATTCCCAATGCAGCCAGCACGATATATAAAAGGTTTTTTTTCATTTTCTTGAATTAAACTGTGAACAATTAGAAACCAACATTTACACCAACAGTAATGGTTCTCTGGTTGGCAACAGTATTTCTATCGATACCAAAGTTGGATGAGCCATTACCATTGGAAGATACTTCCGGATCAGGACCAGGATACTTGGTCAGTATCAACAGGTTGTTTCCTGCCACATAGAATCTGGCGTTGGAGATCTTCACTTTTTCAAGCAGTGACTTTGGCAGGTTATAACCAAATGTCAGTGTTCTCAATTTTACGAAATCACCTTTAAATACATTGATATCTAATGGGAAAGATGAACCGTTGGAAACGTTATCTCCGAATACCGCTTTAGGTATAGCGGTCACATCTCCTGCTTTCTGCCATCTCTGTAATACATCGGTTGAATTGTTCCAGAAGCGCTGGTCACGTAAACCCGCATTGGTACCATAGTAGATATAAGAACCGAACTGGTAAGTGAACAGGGCATTCAGTTCAAATCCTTTGTAACGGAAGGTATTGTCGAAACCACCGTAGAACTTAGGATTGGTGTTCCTGTACACGACCGCATCGGCGCTGCTTACAGTAGGCGCTACGGTTCCATCAGCATAAGAGAAACGGAACTGACCCGCTGGTGCCACGTGCTGGAAATACACATCCCTTCCTGCACCGTTCACAAAAATCCTGCGGCCGGTTGCAGGATCCACTCCCCTGGTCTGTGTAACAAACAGCATACCGATAGGATATCCTGGTTTGGTGATGCTTGGGTTTTCCAGACCACCGGTAGAAGAGATGATCTGATCCAGTCCCAACGCCAATGAAGTAACCATGTTCTTGTTATAGCTGATGTTGAAAGCAGAGGTCCAAGAGAAGTCCTTACCCTGAACCGGAGTTGCGTTCACACCAAACTCGAAACCTCTGTTGTACATGGTACCCACGTTCTTCGGAATGGTGGAAGGCAGACCTGCAGAAGGTGGCTGTGGTACGAACAGCAACAGACCATCCGTATTACTGTTGTAATAGGTCAATTCAAAATTCACCCTGTCTTTCAGGATACCGAAGTTGATACCAATATCTGTTTTTTTGCTGGTTTCCCAGGTAAGGTCATTGTTACCGGCAGATCCGAAGGCAACAGTTGAGTTACCGCCGTACAGACCTGATCCGAAGGTAGACAGGGAAGCAAAGTTACCCAGACCTCCAATGTTACCCACTTTACCATAGCTGGCCCTGATCCTGAAGTTGCTGAACACATTGTCCAGTTTCATGGAAGACCAGAAATTCTCAGCTGTGATATCCCAGGCAGCTGAAGCGGCCCAGAAAGTACCATACTTTGAGTTAACACCTAATTGAGAAGCTCCGTCGCGACGCAAACTTCCGTTCAGTGTGTATTTCTTATTATAGGTATAGGTCAAACGGCCGAACTGAGAATACAGGTAGTTCTCACCGATAGATAAACCTGCTGCATTCGGAGTGGCCCATCCACCCTGGATATTGGTGAACGCAGGGTCAGATACGGTGATCCGGTTCAAACCATATCCCAGGCCGGTTGAACGCTGCGATTCGATACCACCCAATAAGGTTACAGCGTGTTTATCTGCAAAGGTTTTATCAAACTGGATGGTGTTGGTAAATACCGTCCTTTTGTTCTTGGTAAAGTTACTGGTAACTGATCCATTGGAACCAAAACCTTCACCGGAGATCGGACTGTAATACTGGTCATTGTCGACCAGCACATAATCCAGACCGTAGGTGCTGCGCAGTGTCAACCAGCTAACGGGTTTGATCTGCAGGTACAGGTTACCGATAATATGATCGGTCTCAGCATTGGCCCTGTTCTGATCCAGCTGGATCACCGGGTTATTGAAACCAACCTGGCCCTGTTTATTTCCGCCCACACCGATCAAGGCGCCGGAATAGCTGTAGGTACCATCATTGTTATAAGGAGAAACGTTGGGAGCGGTGATCAAAGCCACACGACCCAGACCCGCTGTAGCAAACGCATCACCCAGTGAACCGGAACTTACGGCAGCAAGGTTCTTCTCATTTGAGTACTGGATCTTACCTCCCATGCTTACGTATTTACCGGCTTTATGATCTACGTTCATCAGCAAGGACAAGCGCTTGAAATCGTTACGCTTGATGATACCCTGCTGCTCAGTGTAACCACCGGAAAAATAATAGCTGGTAGATTCGTTGGCACCGGATACGCTTACGGTATTGCTGTGCTGTACGCCATTACGGTATACATAATCATACCAACGGGTGTTAATAGGGTTACCGTCGGGACCATTCATGAGGGCAAACTGGTTGGTTGCGCTGTAGGTACCGGCATTCTTAAGGGCCTCGTTCTTGTAATCGGTATACTGGAAAGCATCCAGCAGGTCGGGTAAACGCTGAACCTGGCTCCAGCCAACCCAGCTGTCGAGGTTTACTTTAGAACGGCCCGCTTTACCTTTTTTGGTGGTGATGAACAATACGCCATTGGCGGCACGGCTACCATAGATCGCGGTAGCGGCCGCATCTTTAGCTACGTCAACACTTTCAATATCATTGGGGTTGATACTGGCCAACGCATTACCTGCAGCACTGGTAGAGCTGAAATCACCGGTGAATGTAGGGATACCATCGATCACGATCAACGGATAAGAAGAGAGAGAGATCGAGTTGGTACCACGGATCCTGATCACAGGAGGACTGTTCAATACGCCACTTGGGATGGTGATCTGAACACCCGCCGCACGGCCACCCAAAGCCTGTTCAAAACTCTGAACGGGTTTACTGGCAAGGGCCTCACCCTTTACACTGGCAATACTACCGGTAATATCTTTCTTCTTTTGTGTACCATATCCCACCACAACCACTTCAGAAAGATTGGCTGAGCTGGATATGAGTTTCACAGTAACAGAATTCTTGCCGGCGATGGAAACGGTTTGTTCTTCCAGACCAACATAGGCAAATTGTAAAGACCTTGTTCTGTCTGTGACCCTGATGGAAAATTTACCTGAAGCATCGCTCAGTGCGGTTGCAGAGACCTTACGGTCTGCACCCAGAGCATTTACGGTTACCCCGGTAAGAGGGGCTCCTTTCTCATCGGTTACCGACCCGGTAACCGTTCTGTTTGTTTGTGCATACAGTTGTCCAATCAGCAGGACACAGCATGCCAAGAATGATACTAGTTTTCTCATGAGCAGTGGTTTAATTTTTGGGAAAAGATAAACTTAGGCAAAAAAAACACACAAAAAGCTGCATTTCAACAAATTTTCGACCCACCAAAAGTGGGTAATTCGTACACATTACGGCATAAAATAACCTCCGACAGATTTTGCCGGAGGTCAGATAATTGCTGAATCGCCTTATTTTTTTCCGTTTTTCCGACCGGAAGTAGAGAGGATCAGTACCGGCAGCAGGATCAGGTTTGTGAGCGTACCCACCACCAGTGTAAGCGATGTGAGCCAGCCCAAAGCCTTGGTACCGCCAAAGTCGCTGAAACAGAAAATGATGAACCCGGCGATCAATACCAACGAGGTATATATGATACTGATACCCGTGTGCCGGATGGTCTGAACCAGCGTCTGCGATACCTGGTTATTGTAATGGGGAAGTTCCTGTTTATAATTGATGAGAAAACGTATCGTGACATCGATAGCGATCCCCAGTGCCACGCTGAACACCAGTACGGTAGATGGTTTCAACGAAATGCCCACCCATCCCATCAAGCCAGCGGTGATGACCAGCGGGATCAGGTTGGGTATCAGTGAACAGACCAGTATCCGGAAGGAACGGAACAGGTATAACATGCAAAGTGTGATCAGTGCAAAGGCCCACACGATACTTTCCTTCAGGCCCTTGATGATAAAACTGGAGCCTTCCAGGAAACTGATGCTGCTTCCCGTGAACGTTATCTTATAAGATGCCGTATCGAATATCTCATCGGCCTTTTTCTGGAAATCGTTCAGCAGAACAGGCAGTTTGGCGCTACCAATGTCCTTCATGTTCACACTGATCCTCGCCACCTGTTGCGAGCTGTCCATGAAGGTGCTGATCAGTTTTTGAAAACCTTTGTTCCTGTTATCCGCTGTTTTGACGGAATCATTTTTCGACTGCAGGTAAGGCGCCATGAATACCATATCAGATTCATATGGTACCGTGTAACTCAGGCTGTCGCCATCGAAATAAGCCTGTTTGGCAAATTTCAGTCCCTCCACAAAGGATAGTGGCCGGGCAGTGGAGGAATCGGCTGCGATGTAGGCAGAGAGTTCATCTATCTTGTTGATGGGTGCGATCCGGAAAATACCTTTTTTCTTTTTGGTATCCACCAGTATCTCCAGTGGCATCACCCCGCCAAACTCCTGTTCAAACCATTTGAGGTCTGTATATATCTTATCCTTCTTGGGCAGGTCATCCACAATAAAACCTTCGCTTTTGATGCGGAAGATCCCGATCACCGCCAGCACCGTGATCACTGCGGTAACGCTGTACACCCATGTG
Organism: Chitinophagaceae bacterium; assembly: GCA_020403425.1. Taxonomy (GTDB): domain Bacteria; phylum Bacteroidota; class Bacteroidia; order Chitinophagales; family Chitinophagaceae; genus Sediminibacterium. The sequence continues at coordinate 69,398 of JADBXR010000021.1, forward strand.
GCGTGGTGAAAGGTCCAGCGTTCGATACGCAACAGTATCTTTTCCAGCAAAGCATTTTCAAGGTAGCGGGTATGTTTTTCTTCGGGCGGGGGCAGGTAACTAAGTACGGCAGGGATAAAAATGAGTGAGATGAAAAACAACACCATGATATTGATCCCCGCCACTTCTCCAAATTCCTTCAGCAGGTCGCTATGCGTAAGTGCGAACACAGCAAAACCGATAGCGGCTGCGATATTACAGAACAACGTAACAATGCCCATCCGGCCTACCATGGTCACCAGGGCCTTGTATTTGTCTTTCTGATCGATATACGCAGTATGATACTTATTGAGGAAATAGATACAGTTGGGAATACCGATCACTACGACCAGCGGCGGTATCAGTGCGGTCAGCAAAGTGATCTTATACCCCAGCAATACAATCGTTCCCAGGCTCCAGATCACACCGGCGCTCACCACTACCAGGCTCATCACCGTGGCACTGAACGAACGGAAGAACAGGAACATAGTGATCACCAGCAGGATCAGCGATCCCGCGAGGAACCAGTTCATCTCGTTCTTAATGCGGTTACCGATGGTGGTCCTGATAAACGGCAGGCCACTGCTATGCACTGTACTGGCGGTCTTCTTTTCGAACAGCTGCACTTCATGCATGATATCGTTGATGAGCCTTGTCCGGCTTTTGCTGTTGATGGTATCCTTGTTCACATTTACGGCCAGCAGGTAGCTATGTGAATCGGCATTATATAACAACCCTCGGTAAAAAGGAAGGTTCTCCAGCACGGCACGATCACTGTCCAGCAAAGCCTGCGAGCTATACGGATAATGGAATATTTTTTCGGGGACCAGTTTTTTGGTTATGCTATCGTTCTTCAGCGTCACCACTTCCGGGATACTCAGGATATCGGTAACACCCGACACTTTTTTGAGCCGCTGGTGCAGGTCGGCCAATTCATTAAAGAACTCTTTGTTATAAAACTTCTCTGAACCGATGCCGATCACCATGGTATTGCCATCGCCACCGAATTTTTTCAGAAAGGCCTGATAATCCTGGTATTTGGGGTTATCGGTCGGGAGTGCCCGGGTAAAATCGTAACTCAATTGCACTTTGGATGCCTGCCAGCCCATGAAACCTGTGGCCAGCGCCAGAAGAACCAGGAGGGGAAAACGGTGTTTCAGAATGAATTTGCCTGCTTGATACCACATGAACGTTAGTTGATAGAATTTATACTACAAAGAAAGCAATAAAAAGTCACAAGAAATTACGGTTGATTAAACGTTTGCTTCTGTTGTTTACACGGAGTTTTGCAAAAGAGTTAGTAAAGGTATAATTAACACTTAATTTTAAGTATCCAATATCAATGAACGCGTTTTCAACGAACGCATTCTTGTTATGGTATCCAATATCCATGAAAAAGAACAGGTATACATATCTGTTAATACTGCTTATGAGTATATGCCCCGGCATCTCCCTGATGGCCCAGGGTATATGTTCGAGCAGTGCATTGGCACCCGTGTACAGTGAAACATTTGGTGTCAGCAGTTCTTCTTCCAAAAAAAACGTCATCCCCACTGGCTTTGTAACAAACTATGAGTTCTACAGCGGCAACGGTGGGCTTTCAGACGGTCAGTACATAGTTACACCACTTGGTAAAAATGCGGGAAGGAACGACTGGGCGCAAGGAGCGGACCATACCGGCAATACCAACGGTAACATGTATATCGTGAATGCAGGTAGGCCTTCTTCGGGACCTGTAGACCTTTTCTTTTCTAAACAGGTCGATAATCTTTGTCCCGGTTCCGTCTATAGTTTCTCTGCCTGGCTGGCCAATATGAATACCATCTCGTCTACCAAATCCATCTGCGGATCGGGGCTGGTATGGCCAAAAGTCACTTTTAACATCAAGAACACGTCTGGCACCATTCTCAAAACCTTCACTACCGATACGCTCCCGCTGACACAGAAAACGAATATGGCACCCAACTGGCAGCAGTATGGCTTCCAGTTCACCTTACCTGCCGGCACTACTTCGCTGATACTGGAAATGAGGGATGGCTGGGGCGGACAGGCATCTTACTGCGGTAATGACCTGGCCATTGATGATATTGTGTTTTCCGCCTGTACCCCCACGGCTACCGCAACCCTCAGTACCAGCAGTAATATCTGTGCCGGAACCACTACCAGCATCAACAGTTCATTGGTAAACAGTCCTTTCAGCAATCCCGCCTACCAATGGCAGCAAAGTACCGATGGTGGAACCACCTGGGTAAATATCGGAACTGCCGGAACCGGTTCTGCCAATTATACCATTGCCAGCGCGGCCACCACCCATTCTGGTATGTACCGGGTGATTGTGGGGCCCGATGTATCCAGTTTATCCAGCACCACTTGTGTTACCGCTTCGAATGCCATATCCCTTTCGGTAAATCCCGCTATTACGATAACCGCCACCAGCAATAGTCCTGTCTGCTCCGGTACCACCCTTTCCTTTACCTCTTCGGCCTCGGGTGGTACCGGTCCGTTCACCTATAGCTGGACCGGGCCCAATGGGTTTTCTTCTACCCTGACCAACCCATCTATCACAAATGTGGGAACTGCGGCTGCCGGTACCTATACATTCACGGCTACCGACAGCAAGAACTGTGCAGTGAGTGCCACCATCCCGGTAACCGTTGGCACAACACCGCCAAGTGTGGGTGCTATTACCGGTGCTGATGGAGGTTGCACCGGAACCAATATCGTTTTAGGGAATTCAACTTCAGGCGGAACCTGGTCCAGCAGCAATACCGCCATAGCCACCGTGGCCGCCGATGGAACCGTTTCCTTGCTCAGCAGTGGTTCTGCGGTGATCACGTATACCGTGAATAATGGATCCTGCAGTGTATCGGCCAGTAAAACGATCACGGTCGCTTCGGTTACCTTGCATCCAGATGTGATCGAATGTAACAATGGTATTGCACATTTTGATGCCACAGACAGCTATTATGGAGTAACCTACAGTAACAACAATGCTGGCAACAGTTTTGCGTGGACCGTAAGCGGTGGGCCCTTTTCCTTCCAGGGATCGTCTACTGCCAGCAGTCAATATCCGGGCATGCAGTTCCAGACAGGTTATTCCTACCAGGTAATACTCCGTTTTACCACCAACGGAGTGACCTGTATCGACACACAGATGGTTTACAAGAATGTAACCGCGGCCGATACCATACAGGGTTCACGAGATACAACAGTTTGTTTTAACAGCGCCCCCATCAATCTCAGCGGTAAAGTATCGCCTGTTACCAATACGTTCAAATGGACCACTACAGGTACCGGAACCTTTTCTAATCCGAATGCCCTTAACACAACCTATACACCCAGTCTGGCTGATAAGACAACCGGAACGATCAAGATATACCTGAGCGGCTCCTCCACCCTGAATGCCACCGGTAACTGTGGTAGCTCCACCAGTATCGACTCCATGACGTTGCGGATATACCCAGACAATGTAGGCACCAACACCACACAGGTGATCTGTTCGAACCAGGCGTTGAACTTCACCCCTTCCTCTGCGATAGCTGGCAGCACCTATTCCTGGATATCAGCTATCAGCGCGGGTACCATCACCGGTAATTCACCCAGCGGAACAGGCAATATTATCGACTCGCTGGTGAACCTTTCCAATACCAACGATGCGGTAGTAGTGTATACGATCACCCCGTTTGCCTTTACCCCTTCCAATGTAAGTTGCAGTGGAACACCTTTTACCCTTACTGTAACAGCAAGGCCCAAACCTGCCATCACCATTACCAATACCACCACTTCGGTTTGTACCGGCAGTGCTACCAACCTGCAGTTCAGCAGTTCGCTGGCCAGTTCAACCTTTACCTGGAACTCATCTGTTGTTTCAGGAACAGTGACCGGTAATTCGTCCAATGCCACAGCATCTGCCACCAATACCATCATGGATCTATTGACAGCTGCCGCTGGAACCAATGCGATCGTGCGATACCGGATCACCGCTATCTCACCGCAGGGTTGCAGCCAGACCGATTCCACCGATATCCTCATATACGGCGCTTCCACCATTGCCAATGCAGGAACCGACCAGAACTTGTGTAATGTGAACAATGTTTTACTGGCTGCCAACAACCCCGTGCTGGGCAATGGCAGCTGGACACAGTTATCGGGTCCCTCCACAGCAGTATTTGGAAATGCTTCTTCAGCCTCCACCACTTTAAGCGGACTGATACCCGGCACTTACCGTTTGGTCTGGAGCATCACCAACGGCACCTGTCCGGCTTCAACGGATACCGTTGATATCACCAATGCGCCTCCTTCTGTTGCAGGCACATTATCTGCTGATGCAACGGTTTGTTCCGGAAACAATTCCGGAACGCTGAGCCTGAGCGGTTATACAGGCAATATCCTGCGTTGGGAATCCTCTACCGATAACGGAAACACCTGGATCACCATTGCCAATACCAGCAATACCTATACTTACAACAATATTACAGTCACCACAATTTTCAGGACCGTGGTACAAAGCGGTGTATGCGCATCGGTAAACAGTGCTCCTGTTACGATACTGGTAAATCCGGTTTCTGTGCCAGGCACGGTCTCTGCAGACGCAACTGTTTGTTCTGCCAGCAACAGCGGTACACTCAGTCTTGCCGGTTATACAGGCAGCATCCTGCGCTGGGAATCTTCGATCGACAATGGCGTTAGCTGGAACAATATCAGCAATACCACCGCCAATCATGATTATACCAACCTGACCAGTACTACACTTTTCAGGGCAGTGGTTCAGAGCGGCAGTTGTGGCGCACTCTCTTCCAATGCAGTAACCATCACCGTAACAGCGCCTACCATTGCAGGATCTGTTACAGCCAATGCAACAGTTTGTACCGGATCCAATAACGGCACACTGAACCTGGGTGGTCATACCGGTAATATCCTCAACTGGGAGTCCTCAACTGATAACGGGGCAACCTGGGTAAGTATCGCCAATACCACCAGCCAGCTTACTTATAACAACCTCACTACTACCACACAATATAGGGCCACGGTACAAAGTGGCGCCTGCCCGGCCTTTGCTTCAGCGGCAGCGACCATTACCACGCTGCTGGCCGTAAGCACGGCCAATGCAGGTACTGATCAGGTTCTCTGTAGCACCAGTTCCACTACGCTCGCAGCAAATGCTCCTTCTTCCGGTTCCGGCACCTGGTCCTTTGTGTCAGGTCCTTCCGCTGTCTCTTTCTCCAATGCCAATGATCCCGCTTCCGTTGTGAACGGTCTCACAACCGGCGCATACCAACTCGCTTGGACCATCAGCAACGGCGTTTGTGCTCCTTCACAGGACATCGTTCAGATCACGGTAAACCCCCAAACAGTGCCGGGTACACTCTCAGCAAGTGCTACCGTTTGTGCTTCTGCCAACAGCGGAACCTTATCT
>JADBXR010000022.1 GCA_020403425.1 Chitinophagaceae bacterium
AAAATACTCTTGCGCAAGGGCAATCTTTAGAGCAGGTTCGTACAGATGTTCACGACCTTTTTGCTTTTGGGGAACCTTCATAATTAATCAAGTTTACATATTTAGTTCGAAATATGTAAAGTGATTTCAGGAAGAGACACTTCTTTCTCTAAAGAGCATCCGTAAAGTGATGCTTCGGAGATACATGGGGGGCAAAAGAAAGGCGCTTCCAGGGAAGCGCCTTTCTTTTTGTGAGTGGTCATTACTTTCCGCCACCGCCTCTGCCGCCACCGGGTCGCATGGACATGGTTTCGATCACTTTGGTAGCCAGTTCTTCAGATAAGCCGGCTTTTACCAATCTTTTTTTCCTGGCTTCGGCCACTTCTTTCATTTTAGCCTGTCTTTCTTCCGGGGCCATTTCCCTGAAATTACCCATATTGGCCATAAAGGAACGGTCGGTCATGACCGCTACGGCTGAATCTGTCTGAACCTCGGTAAGTCCCAGGGGTTTCAGTCTTTCTTTCATCATGGCAATTCTTTCTTCGGGTGTCATCTGCTGACCACCGCCGGGTCCCTGCGCCATTACGGTTGTCAGGGAACAACCCAGTACAATGGCCATGCATACAAATAATTTTTTCATACGGTTCTTTTTAAGTGTTTAGTATAGAAAATTATTGCAAATCTGAATCAGAATGGCAGGTATTCGGTAAATGGCGGCCGGCAGTCGGCAGCAGCGTGCCCTTAACTTTTCTTTAATGCCATAAAATAAAAAAGCCCCGTTCCGGTAAAGGAACAGGGCCGTATTGCTCAAGTCAAAAAGTCTTAACGTAAGAACAGCATTTCGCGGTACTTAGGTAAGGTCCAGATATCATCGTCGACCAGTTGCTCCAGTTTGTCAACGTGATAACGGATCTCATCAAAGAAAGCAGATTTAACCTGGCTTTCGTAAGCGATCGCTTTGGTGCGGGTGTTCTCGATATTATTGGCCACTTTACGAGCTTCCACCATGGCATGTACCTTGGTATGTATCACCTGGATATGTTCACTCACTTTTTTCAGGATCTCCAGCTGGCTGCTGTAAGCGGTCTCGGGCAAACCGGCTGCCTTCAATCCGTTGATATTGCTCAGCAGTTCGTTCTGGTATTTCACCGCAGCAGGAATGATGTGGTTGATGGCCAGGTCGCCCATCACGCGTGCTTCGATCTGAACTTTCTTGATGTATTTCTCCAGTTCGATCTCGTGTCTGGCCTCCAGTTCTGTGTGAGAATACACGCCGGTGCTTTCGAACAGCTTTTTGGCTTTGTCGGTCAGTAAAGCATCCAGTGCGATCGGAGTGGTCTTCAGATTGGGCAGGCCGCGGCGTTCTGCTTCGTGGTGCCATTCGTCGCTGTAACCGTCTCCTTCGAACAATACCTTTTTGCTTTCCACGATGTATTTCTGGATCACGTGCATGATGGCGATCTCTTTCTTGTCGCCCTTCTCGATCAATGCATCCACATCGGTCTTGAATTTGCGCAGGGTATCGGCCACGATGGTGTTCAGAACGGTCATGGAGATACCGCAGTTGGCAGAGGAACCTACCGCGCGGAACTCGAACTTGTTACCGGTGAAGGCAAAAGGAGAAGTACGGTTACGATCGGTATTGTCCAGCATCAGTTCAGGGATGCTGCGGTGCAGGTCCAGTTTCAGGATGGCTTCATCCTGCTCATCGAACTTGGTGTTCACCCGGGCCTCCACATCGGCCAGTACTTTGGCGAGATATTGTCCTACAAATACAGAGATGATGGCCGGAGGTGCTTCGTTGGCGCCCAGGCGGTGATCGTTCGGTGCAGAAGCGATCGCTGCACGCAGGATGTCCGCATAATCATGTACCGCTTTGATGGTATTCACAAAGAAAGTGAGGAACATCAGGTTGGTCTTAGGGGTCTTACCCGGAGCCAGCAGGTTCACACCGGTATCGGTGGCCATGCTCCAGTTATTGTGTTTACCGCTACCGTTGATGCCTGCAAAGGGTTTCTCGTGCAGTAATACCACCAGCTTATGACGTTTGGCCACACGGCTCATCACATCCATCAGCAGGGTGTTATGGTCAACAGCGATATTCACTTCTTCGAAGATCGGGGCGCACTCGAACTGTGCAGGTGCCACTTCGTTGTGACGGGTACGTAAAGGGATCCCCAGTTTATAAGCCTCCTGCTCGTAGTCGCGCATGAAAGCATAGACCCTTTCAGGGATGGAACCGAAGTAATGGTCTTCCAACTGCTGACCTTTGGCAGGGGAAGCACCAAATACGGTGCGGCCACACTGGATCAGGTCGGGACGTGCATTGGCAAGTGCCTCATCGATCACAAAATATTCTTGTTCCCAACCCAGGGTAGGGGTCACTTTGGTAACGTTCTTGTCGAAGTAGTTGCAAACATCCACTGCGGCCTTGCTCAATGATTCCACAGCTTTCAGCAAAGGCGCTTTGTAGTCGAGCGACTCTCCGGTATATGAGATGAAGATCGTAGGGATACACAATGTTTTGCCATGTCCTATCTCAATGATGAATGCAGGTGAAGAAGGGTCCCAGGCAGTATAACCGCGGGCCTCGAAAGTGGCACGGATACCTCCGCTGGGGAAAGAAGAAGCGTCAGGTTCCTGCTGGATCAGCGCGGCACCATCAAATTCTTCGATGGCGGTGCCATCACTTTTCAGGGTGAAGAAAGAGTCGTGTTTTTCAGCAGTGGTCCCTGTCAGTGGCTGAAACCAGTGTGTGTAGTGGGTAACTCCTTTGCTTTCTGCCCAGGCGCGCAGACCATTGGCGATCTGGTTGGCCACGGCGCGGTCGATCTTCTTACCGCCACGGATACTGGATGCCAGGCTTTTATAAGCTTCATCGCTTAAATACTCACGGGCAGTTTTCAGTGTGAACACATTCTCATTGAAAATGGCAGTGATCTTGGTACTGGCTGGAGCCGGTGCATCACCACTTTCTCTGGCGATGCTTTCGATTGCTGAAAAACGTAAAGACATAAGTTGATTTTTTTTGACTGACCAAAAATAAGCGTATTATTCTGTAAAATACAACTATTATTGGCCGACAAGCTTAAAAAATGGCTTAAATGTGGAAAAAATAAAACATAGAATTTAATTTAATTTGTTTTTATGCTAATATGATCCTTTCGGGCATGATTGTTTTGTCAGTGTGTAACTTTTCGGAAGGCTTTCCGTTTCATCCAGAAAACAAACCTATCGTATGAAAAAACTGATGACGCTGGTGGCTGTTCTGGCCACAGTGTCCGTTATGGCACAATGGATCCCCTGGCAAAAGATCGAGGGTAATGGTCAGTTGCGGAAAGAGAACAGGTCGGTTGGGAATTTTACCGCCATCTCTTCCTCCGGCTCCTGGGATGTTATGCTGGCCTACGGCGAAGCGGGCACCATACAGGTCGAGGGTGATGAGAACCTGCTTGAATACATTGAGACACAGGTAGAGGGTGGTAAATTGGTGATCCGGTCAAAAAAATCGGTTAACCTGCGATCTAAAAACAAGATCACGATCTATGTGTCCCTCACCCGGTTGACAGGGATCAGCTTGTCCGGCAGTGGTGATATCATGGGGGAAGGTAAGTTCAGCAATGAGGGAACCACTGAATATAAGGTATCCGGTTCGGGCAGTATCCGGCTGGCATTGCATAAGGTGGGAAAAGCGGAGCTGGCCATATCGGGCAGTGGGAATATCCGTCTGAGCGGTTCTGCAGGTTCGGTGAGTGTCCGTATCAGTGGAAGCGGTAATGCCGACTGCGGGGAACTCATCTCCGACAATGCCTCCGCTCATATCAGCGGCAGCGGCAATATTAAATTATACGTCAATAATACCCTGGAGGCCAGTGTCAGCGGTAGTGGCAATATTACCTACCGCGGGGCGGCCTCCGATATTCGAAAGCGTGTTTCCGGTAGTGGCAGGGTAACCAAGATCTCCTGATCGTAACAGCTATACCCTGGTCCATGGACATGCCTGCTACAGCATGTACCATGGACCAGGGTTGTTGATACCCATTCTGCAAAACTTCATCTTGCCTCTTACGGCTACTTTCTTACCTTCGCGGCATCATGGAAATTACCGCCCAAACCGCCGAACAGCTTCGTCTTACCGCCGAAGAATTTGAACTCATCAAACAGAAATTAGGCCGCACCCCCAACTTTACCGAATTGTGTGCTTTCAGTGGCATGTGGAGTGAACACTGCAGTTATAAGAACTCCATCAAGTGGTTAAAGACCCTGCCCCGCAATGGTGGCCGCATGCTGGTAGCTGCGGGCGAAGAGAATGCCGGCCTGATGGATATGGGCAACGGTTTTGGTGTAGTATTCAAGATAGAAAGCCATAACCACCCCAGCGCCATTGAACCTTTCCAGGGTGCCGCTACCGGAGTGGGGGGGATTCAGCGGGATATTTTTACCATGGGCGCCCGTCCCATTGCTTCGCTGAACAGCCTGCGTTTTGGTAACCTGAAAGATAAAAAGACACAACGCCTCCTGAGTGGTGTAGTGCACGGTATTGGCCATTATGGTAATTGTTTTGGTGTGCCTACCGTAGGCGGTGAAGTATATTTTGAGGATTGCTATCATACCAACCCCCTGGTCAATGCCATGAGTGTGGGTATCATGCAGGCCAATAAAATGGTGAGTGCTACTGCTGCAGGAACCGGTAACCCCGTGTTCTTTGTAGGTAGTGCCACCGGTAAGGATGGTATTGGAGGAGCTTCCTTTGCTTCTGCCAATATCACATCAGACAGTGTGGAGGAGCTCCCTGCAGTGCAGGTGGGCGATCCTTTCCAGGAAAAGAAATTGCTGGAAGCCTGTCTGGAAGTGATCGAGACCGGCGCTGTCATCGGTATGCAGGATATGGGCGCGGCCGGTATCATCTGTTCCACAGCGGAAATGAGCGCCAAAGGCGGTGTGGGTATGCGCATCGATCTCGATAAGGTCCCTACCCGTCAGAAAAATATGAAAGCCTGGGAACTGCTGCTCAGCGAAAGCCAGGAGCGTATGTTGGTGGTGGTGGAAAGAGGCAAGGAAGCCGCAGTCTTGAAAGTGTTCGAGAAATGGGACCTGAGCTGCAGCGAGATCGGCCAGGTGACAGATGATGGTCTGCTGAAGTTTTACATGCATGGCACACTGGAAGCCGAGATACCCGCACATGAACTGGTATTGGGCGGTGGTGCCCCACAATACACCCGCGAATACAAGGAACCCGCTTACTTCGCAAAGATCAAGGCTTTCGATGCAAATAGTGTCCAGGATATCACTGAACTGAAACCGGTCGCTGAACAACTGGTGCAGATCCCGAATATCGCATCCAAACGTTGGGTGTACACACAATACGACAGCATGGTAGGCGCTGCCAATACCTCTACCAATGCACCAAGTGATGCTTCTGTGGTGCTGGCCAAAGGAACCGGGAAGGCCCTGGCCATTACGGTGGATTGTAACAGTAAATATGTTTTCGCAGATCCTTATACGGGTGGCATGATCGCTGTAGCGGAAGCGGCACGTAATATTGTTTGCAGTGGCGGAGAGCCGATTGGTGTGACCAACTGCCTGAATTTCGGTAACCCTTACGATCCGGAAGTATATTACCAGTTCGTGAAAGCAGTGACCGGTATGGGCGATGCCTGTCGTACGTTCAACACACCGGTCACAGGTGGTAACGTAAGTTTTTATAACCAGAACCCCGAAGGACCTGTATATCCCACACCAACCATCGGTATGGTGGGTATCCTGGATGACTTCAATAACCGAATGACACTGGATTTCAAAGCGGAAGGTGATGTGATCCTGCTTATTGGTAAACAACAGAATGATATCGGTTCATCAGAATACCTGCACAAGCTGAAGCAGGTGGAATATTCCCCGGCCCCTTATTTCAACCTGGACGAAGAACTGGCCGTACAGCAACTGGTGGCGAAGCTCATCAAAGACAAACAGGTGCAGAGCGCACATGATATCAGTGAGGGTGGATTGGCCATTACATTATTGGAAAGCGGTTTTAACCGGAACCTGGGATTCTGTGTATCGGCACAAAGCAATTTGCGTAAAGATGCATACTGGTTCGGTGAGGCACAGGGCAGGGTAGTGGTATCCTGTACCGCAGCGCAGGCAGACCGCGTGATGCAGCTGGCCCAAGGTGCCGGTATTGAGATCTGCAGGTTGGGTACGGTTACTGCAGGCAATATAGAAGTGAACGGAGAGAACTGGGGCAGCATCCTTGGCTGGAAAGAAAAATATGATACAGCGATAGAAAAGTTGCTGAATTAAATACCTTACGGAATCCGGATCGATAAAATATAGTTAGCATTCTCATGACAGACCATTCTTCAGATAACAGGCCATCCGATCCTGCAGCGATCATTGTTACGGGAGCAGCCGGTTTTATCGGCTCCTGCATGGTGCAATACCTGAATGACGCGGGTTATGAGAACCTGATCCTGGTGGACGATTTCGGAACCGAGGAAAAAAGAAAGAACTGGGAGTCGAAAAAATATACGGAGATCGTTGAAAGGTACAACCTGTTTGATTGGCTCTCTGCCCATCAGCCGAAAGTAGAGATCGTGATACACCTTGGTGCCAGAACCGACACCACCGAATTCAACTACGCCATTCACGAAGAACTGAATGTGCAGTATTCAAAGGATATCTGGTTGTACTGCACTGAGAACAAGATCCCGCTGATCTATGCTTCTTCTGCAGCCACTTATGGTGCGGGTGAGTTGGGTTACGATGACGACCATGCGGTGGTGGAGAAACTGAAGCCGCTGAATCCGTATGGTGTCAGCAAGAATGAGTTCGATAAATGGGCGCTCAAACAGACCAGTACGCCTCCCTGCTGGGCAGGATTGAAGTTCTTTAATGTGTACGGTCCCAATGAATACCACAAAGGCCGAATGGCCAGTGTGATCTGGCATTCCTTTAACCAGATCAAAAAAGATGGTGTGGTAAAATTATTCAGGAGCCACAAGGAAGGCTTCAAAGACGGGGAACAGCTGCGCGATTTTGTGTATGTGAAAGACGTGACCGCCATGATCGGCTGGATCAGGCAATCCATGCTCAGTGGTGACTGGACGGCTGCCAGGAATGGCTTGTACAACCTTGGTACCGGAACGGCCCGATCTTTCATTGACCTGGTAAAAGCCACTTTTGCCGGTCTCGACATGCCCCCCAATATTGTTTTCATCGATATGCCCGAAGATATCCGTGATAAATACCAGTATTTCACGGAGGCCAATATGAAAAAGATCAGGGATGCCGGGTATCATAAACCCTTTCATACACTGGAAACCGGCGTGGACGATTATGTCCGCCATTACCTGCGTACCGGCCAGTATCTCTAGTATCGCATATTTTCTTCAGTTGCTGCTTGCACCTCATTGAGTGTGCACTATTCCTTATCTTCATGCAAAGCAATCGTTATGAGCAAGAAAATAGCCATCATCGGTGGCGGTAACCTGGGTGTTGCCATGGCCGAAGGTCTGATCAGTAGTGGGTTCGTGTTGCCTGAGCACCTGATCGTGACCCGACGTAACATTTCTGCGTTGAAATCGCTCGAAGAAAAAGGTGTGATGATCAGCAATGATAATGTGGAAGCGGTGAGGTATGCAGACTGGATCGTACTGGCTATCAAACCCTTTCAGGTAAAGGAAGTACTTGCCCAGATCAAACCCCACCTGGATGAAAAGAAACATTCTTTGATCAGTGTTGTTACCGGTGTATGGATCAAAGATATGCAGGAAATGGTGGGTAAAGATTTTGCTTTGTTCCGCGCTATGCCCAATACCGCTATTGCCATTCAGGAAAGCATGACCTGTATCTGCTCGCACGGTGCCAATCAGGATCAGTTGTCTTTTGTGGCCGATTTTTTTGATCAGTTGGGTAAATCGGTCTTCATCGAAGAAAAATTAATGGACGCAGCTACTGTGCTGGGCGCCTGCGGAACAGCCTATGCCATGCGTTATATCCGCGCCAATATACAAGGAGGTATCGAGATTGGCTTCAGTGCCGCTACCGCTTCTTTGATCGCTGCACAAACGGTAAAAGGTGCTGCAGAACTGTTGTTGCAGAAAAATACCCATCCCGAACAGGAGATCGACAAAGTGACCACTCCCAAAGGTTGTACGATCGCCGGATTGAACGAAATGGAACACCAGGGCTTCAGTTCCTCTCTTATCAAGGGTATCGTGACCAGTTATAAAAAGATTGTGAACGATATGTAATGAATATTGAACAAGGAATGTTGAATGTTGAAGTGTGCTCCGATCGTAATTCAACATTCAACATTCCTTGTTCAATATTCATCATTCCATATGTTGTTTCAGGAAGGCGATTGCCTTGGCATGCGCGTCTTCAGTGGCGGCTTTGTTGAAGCTTGGATTGCTGGGGTTGGCAAAACCATGGTTGGCCTCGTATTTATGGGCGGTCAGTTTTTTGCCTGCGGCCTGCATGTCCGATTCAAATTTGGTCACCAGCTCGGGGGAGGGACTGCGATCCTGGTTGCCAAAGAAACCGATCACATCACAGTTCAGGTTCTTTAATTTCTCCATATTGTTTTCCGGTCTGCCATAATACATCACGCAGCCCGCAGCCTGTTTGCCTGCCAGTATACTGGCCTGTAAACTCCACATGCCGCCAAAACACCAGCCGATGGTATAGATACGGGCATCTTTACCGGCATAGGCGATGGCCCCTTTGATGATGTTCTCCAGGCGGTCGGTCTGGGCGGCCCGCACCAGTTTCATGGCACTGTCTGGTGTGGCAGCTACTTTCCCGTCATACAGGTCCAGGGCGATCACATTTACATGGTCAAGTTCCTTGAAAAGGGTTTCGCTTTCTCTTTTGATATAATCATTCAGTCCCCACCACTCCTGGATCACAAACACCCATTTGTTGCTTTTGGTCTTGCTTTTGATCTCATAACCCATGGCGGTAGATCCGTCGGCAGCGGTAAAATGGATATTCTTACCGGTTGGATTTTCCAGTTGGTAATACCTGGGTGTTTCGTGCATGGCAGCAAAAGCCATGGTACCGGCTTCCTGTCTGAACTGTTCCCGGATATCGCCGTTGAAACAGCTGACATAACATTCAGGACTCAGTAAGGATGGTTCGGGTGTTTTGTAACGGTGACCCAACATGGCGGCAGTTCCCAGCGCAGCCAGGCTTAGGAGCAGGATTTTTTTCATATTAGTTTTTTAGGAGATAAAGATGTACACGTCAAATTAACACTTTGGGTTAAAAAATGGTTGTAGCAGGCGCTGCTATTTTTTAGAATAAGTTTTTTGCTGTAGGTTTGTACGACCTCCGAAATTTTCCTCACACAGTTATTTTCCAAGGTCAATATTCTTTGATGTTTTTGGTCGCAAAAAGCAGTTATTGCTTTCTGTCGGCAGGCAGTTTGTGTAGCTATCGGATGGGGGGCAGCGGTTACACGATGAGGGTTGGATAATACTTAGAATAGTACTAATTGTAATATATACGTATCAATCAATAACCATATTATGGCCAAGTTTATTTTTGTTACCGGAGGGGTAACCAGTAGTTTAGGAAAAGGGATCATCGCTGCTTCGCTGGCAAAATTGCTGCAGGCACGAGGATTAAGGGTGACGATCCAGAAATTCGACCCTTATATCAATGTGGACCCCGGTACGCTGAATCCTTATGAACATGGGGAGTGTTATGTTACCGAGGACGGAGCCGAAACAGATCTTGACCTGGGGCATTATGAGCGTTTCCTGAATATCTATACTTCACAGGCCAATAATGTGACCACCGGCCGTATCTACCAGACAGTGATCAACAAGGAGCGTGCGGGTGATTTCCTGGGTAAGACCGTACAGGTGGTGCCCCATATCACTGATGAGATCAAAAGGAGAATGTTATTGCTGGGCGAAGATGACAAGTATGATATCATCCTAACAGAGATCGGAGGTACCGTGGGCGATATTGAGAGTCTGCCTTTCATTGAAGCGGTACGTCAGCTGCAGTGGGAACTGCCCGAAGAAGACCTGATGGTGGTGCATCTTACCCTGATCCCATACCTGAAAGCGGCCAAGGAATTAAAGACAAAACCTACGCAACACAGTGTGAAAATGCTGAGTGAGACCGGGGTACATCCCGATATCATCGTGTGCCGCACCGAAGAGCCCCTCAATAACGATATCAAGCGAAAGATCGCACTGTTCTGTAACGTGAAACAGGAAGCGGTGATAGAAGCTATGGACGCTCCCACCATCTACGAAGTGCCTATGGAAATGCTGCGGGAGAAACTGGACCTGATCTGTTTGAAAAAACTGAAGATCACCGATTATGGTGAGCCGCAGCTGGATAAATGGAAAGGTTTCCTGGATAAGTTGAAATACCCCAAAAGCAAGGTGACCGTAGGTTTGATTGGAAAGTACATTGAACTGCAGGATGCCTATAAATCCATTTTGGAAAGTTTTGTACACGCCGGTGCCATCAATGAGGTAAAAGTGCAGGTAGTGAATGTACACAGTGAATTCATCACCCCCGAGAACGTAGCGGAGAAACTGGATGGCCTGGATGGCCTGCTGGTGGCACCCGGTTTCGGCCACAGGGGTATTGAAGGAAAGATCGTAGCGGTTCAATACGCACGCGAAAAGGGCCTGCCTTTCTTCGGGATCTGTCTGGGTATGCAGATGGCAGTGATCGAGTATGCAAGAAATATACTGGGACTGAAAGATGCGCATTCCACCGAAATGGATACCAATACCCAGCATGCTGTAATCAACATGATGGAAGAGCAGAAAAAGATCAAGATGATGGGAGGTACCATGCGTCTGGGATCTTATCCCTGTGAGATCAAAGATGGTAGCCTGGCACACAGGATCTATGGGGAAACACAGATCACCGAACGTCACAGGCACCGCTATGAATTCAATAACGAATACCTGGACCAGTTCGAAAGTAAAGGCATGATCGCCAGCGGAAGAAATCCTGAAACGGGATTGGTTGAGATCATGGAGATCCCTACTCATCCATTCTTTATCGGGGTCCAGTACCACCCCGAACTAAAAAGTACGGTAGAAAGGCCCGCCCCGCTGTTCGTTAGTTTTATTGATGCTGTTAAAAAGTATAACGAAAAGAAGAGTACGGTCAAGAGCAGTTCCTTGCAGGATGCTTTGATCTGATCACTGATCGCGATAACTGAACAACGCCCCGGACAATAACCTGTCTGGGGCGTTGTTTTTTCCGCAAGCATGGATGGATCGTCCGGGCAGGATACAAAGGCAGGTTCGGGTTCGTAATTATAAACCGGATTCTGTACTTTCAAGGTCCTAAAATGATAACTATGAGAAGGTATTGGATGATTTCTGTATGCCTGCTGTTGCTGGCAGCCGTTTCGGTGCCGGCACATTCGCAGGGACTTAGATGGACACGCGATGGCAATGCTTTTTATACGATCGAACGCGGAGAGATCGTAAAGAATGAACTGCCCTCACTGGCTAAAACAGTGCTGGTGTCCAAAGCACTGGTAACACCTAAACAGGATACTGCGCCTTTGGCGATCCGTGATTTCAGTTTTTCGGCCGATGATAGACAAGTACTGATCTATACCAACACCAAGAAGGTATGGCGCCAGGATAGCCGTGGCGATTACTGGGTATTGAACCTTGCCGACAAAACGCTGCGCCAACTGGGCAAAGGGCGTCCCGCTTCCTCGCTGATGTTTGCTAAATTCTCACCGGATGGTAAGAAAGTTGCTTATGTGAGTGAATTCAATATCTATCTGGAGGACCTTGCCACAGGTAAAATCACCGCACTCACAAAAGGGGGCGACCGGAAGATCATCAATGGTACGTTCGACTGGGCATATGAAGAGGAGTTTGGCTGCCTGGACGGATTCCGCTGGAGTCCGGACAGCAAAAAGATCGCTTACTGGCAGATCAATGCGTCTACCGTAAAGAATTACCTGATGGTGAACATGACGGATTCCATCTATCCGTTCCCCGTACCGCTGGAATACCCGGTTGCCGGTGAAGCACCTTCACCTTACAAGATCGGTGTGGTGGATATCAGCACCGCTAAGACCAATTGGATGCAGATACCTACAGACCCTGTACTTCAATCGTATGTGCCCCGTATGGAATGGGCCGCTAACAGCAGCCAGCTGATCATGCAGCACCTGAACCGCAAACAGAACCAGAGCAATATATTATTGAGTGATGTTGTAACGGGCAAATCCACGTCTATCTACCACGAGACCGATGCGGCGTGGATAGATGCGGTGGCTTCACTGAGCGATAAGTTCTGGCTGAATGGCGGCAAGGAATTCTTGTGGACCAGCGAAAAGGACGGCTGGCGCCACCTGTACCGCATCAGCAGGGATGGTAAATCCGAAACACTGATCACACGTGGCGATTATGATATCATGGGTGTTACCGCACTGGATGAAGCAGGAGGGTATGTGTATTTTTATGCCACACCGGGTAACGCCACTCAGCGTTATCTCTATCGTGCCAGGCTGGATGGCTCTGCCGCGGCAGAACGGATCTCACCTATGAACCAGAACGGTACGCATAGCTACACAGTATCGCCTGGGGCTAAATTTGCACAGCATTCTTTCTCTAATTATTATACAGCTCCTTCCCGCGAGTGGGTGAGTCTGCCCGATCACAAGGCATTTAATGGCGACCAGGTGAATGCCGCTGTGGCCAAAGCCGACAAATCAAAATCGAATGTTGAGTTCTTTACAGTGAAAACCGTGGATGGAATTGAAATGGATGGCTGGATGGCCAAACCGGAGAACTTTGATCCGGCCAAAAAATATCCGGTTGTGTTCTATGTGTACACGGAACCCGCGGGACAAAATGCCAAGGACCAATGGGGTGCAGGCATGAACCGCATGTATACAGGTAATATGGCGAAGGACGGCTACATCTATATCACCATGGATAACCGTGGCACCCCGGCACCCAAGGGTAGGGAGTGGCGCAAATCCATTTACCGTAAGATTGGTCAGATCAATCTGCGCGACCAGGCTATGGCTGCCAAAGAAGTGATGAAATGGTCCTTTGTGGATACCTCACGTATAGCCGTTTGGGGATGGAGTGGCGGTGGCTCTGCCACATTGGGACTGATGTTCCTGTATCCGGAGATCTATAAGACCGGTATCTCGATCGCGGCAGTGGGTAACCAGCTGACGTACGATAACATTTACCAGGAAAGGTATATGGGCTTACCACAGGAGAACCGGGAAGACTTTGTGAAAGGTTCCCCGATCACACATGCAAAGAACCTGCGTGGTAACCTGTTATACATCCATGGGACCGGTGATGATAACGTGCATTACAATAATGCCGAACAGCTCATCAATGAACTGATCGCCCACGGAAAACAATTCCAGATGATGAGTTATCCCAACCGTACGCACAGCATTTCAGAAGGTAAAGGAACCATTCCGCATCTGAACCAGCTGTATACCAATTACCTGAGAACCTATTGCCCTCCCGGAGGAAGATAGGAATATCGAATGGTGAACAAGGAACGCTGAATGTTGATCGGAGAGACACTTCAATATTCAGCGTTCCTTGTTCATTATTCATGATTCAACTTTCCTGTTTCGTCAGCATGTCGCGTTTCATGTCTTCCCAGAGTTCGTCAAAGGATTTGTTATCAGCTCCTTGCCATTCCTGCATCTGGGCGTTCAGCTTCTGTTTTCTTTCCTGTTGAGCCTGCGCAAAAAAATCTTTGATAAAACCGCTGTCCTGCTCAAATGCCGTCTGGTTGTACAGTTCCTTTATGGCAAGTTCACGTTCGTGGTTTTTTTGTGTCAGTTCTTTCTCTAACGCTTCACGTAAGTCCAGTTTTTTGTCGTAACTGCCCTCAGGTAAAATGCTTTTTGTGACCACCGGCATCAGCTCTATCAGCAGCAGGATGACCACCAGTAAATAATACCGGAATGCTACGGAAAGATTGTTCTGTACCAGGTGGTTCAACGCTTCGATCCGGGTAATGAAACCATCGTTCAGCAAAACTTCAAAAGCGTCCTGTTCTTTCCGGATGGCGGCATCGATGGTTGCCATCAGGCTATCGCTGGCTTTGATCTGCGGAAGCAGCTCCTGCTGCTTTAGACGGTAATCGGCATCCAGTTTCTGATACTCCCTTTGTTTGGCCTGCGCGATATCTTTTAAACCGATCTTCTTACTGCCCCCGGTTCCATCGGTCTCCCTGATAAAAGCATCGCGTGCAGCGCTTACTTCCGCATACCGTGAATTAAGCTCCTGTTGCAGGCTGTTCTTTTGTTGCTGCAGCCTGGTTTTCTGGGCGAAGTATAAAGTATCCTGTTTACTGCGTTTGTCACGTCTGCGCTGTTCATTATCCAGTGATATCTGTACATGGATCTCTTTGTCGAACAGGTATAACAAGGCCGGCTGGGCCATGAAGAGGCCGATCACCAGGGCCAGTATCGCTCTGAAGGCAAGTGGCAAGAACCTTTTTTTGTTCGAACGGCTGATGCCTTTGATCAATGCCCTGTCGATGGTGAGTATGATGGCTCCCATGAATACGCCCAGCAAAATGGCGATGAACCAGTTGCTCACCACCGTACTGAAAAAATAGGACCAGGCCAGTGTGGCAAAGGCCCAGGTGCCTAGAACGGTCATGCCCACAATGGCATACCGGCCCCGGTCCACCACACAACCGGCCAGTATTTCGGGTTCGGCGGTGGAGAGCCACCAGAGAAAACGGGTCCAACGGTCCGGAACATAGCCCTCCCTTTGGGAAAAAGGCCTGGTATTTTCCTGCATAAAAAAACTTTAATAATGAGTTGCCGGTAGAAGTTAGGGGTTACCCTGGGTTGAAGTGACCTAAAGAAACGATGAAAAAATGGCATTTTCACCCCTCCTGGCCGATTTATCGCTATTTTAACGGGTCGGCAACTTGGTATACCCAATCTTAGTTCCAAATACTACCTTTGCCGCTCAATAAAATCTAGTATGAAGACGGATAAGAATACGGTCATTGGTTTTGTTTTACTGGGGCTTTTGTTTTTTGCCTATTTCTGGTTCAGCAATAAGCAGCAGAACGAAATGCTGGCTGCCAAACAAAAACAGGAAGATTCGATCAGGCGTGTACAGGCTGCCAGTATCAAGGCAACGGATACCCTCGTGGCCAAAATGGATTCCTTACACAGGGATTCTGTGACCCGCGTATCTGCTGCCGGTGATTTTACTACGGCAGGGATCGGAACAGAGCAACTGGTTACGCTCGAGAACAAAGTGATGAAAGTCACTTTCAGCAACAAAGGCGGACAGGTAAGGAAAGTGCAGCTGAAGAATTACCAGTCTTCAGTAGATCAAAAGGAAGTGGTTCTGGGCGAATACAGCCAGTTGGGTTATACCATCAATACCGCAGCCAACCAGTCAGCGCAAACCTCCAACCTGTTCTTTACGGCTTCTGCCCCTGTGACCAATGCAGATAAAAGTCAGACCATCAGTTTTACACTGACGGGCGCCAATGGCGAGTCTGTCACCCACCAGTACATCCTGAAAGAGGATGACTATATGATCGACTGGAACGTTTCTATGAACGGTGCGGATAAATTGTTGAGTCAGGGCCTGCTGAATATGAGCTGGCGCGCAGAGACCTTCCAGGTGGAACATGCGCATGATTATGAAAGGCAAATGTCGAATATCTGTTTTTCGGAAGGGAACGACTTTGACTATATCTCAGCCAAGAACGAATGGAAATTCGAGAAACCAGTGCAGTGGGTGAGCGTGGTGCAACAGTTCTTTAACAGTACGTTGGTAGCCAAGAATAATTTTACCGGTGGACAGATCAATTGGGCACGTAAGACCGATTCCAGTAAGGGATTGGCCACCGCTGATGTGAGCCTGCAGGCAAAACTGCCGGTAAGCAGTTCAGTGAGTGTGCCGTTGCAGCTGTATTATGGTCCCAGCGATTACAATATACTTAAGAAGCAGGCCCCGGAAATGGATAGGATCGTGAACCTGGGACGTGATATGTACTCTTTTGTGCGACCCATCAACAAATACATTATCATGAATGTGTTTGACTTCTTCGCGGGTTTTGTGAAGAATTATGGATGGGTAGTATTGCTGCTGACCTTATTCATCCGACTGGTAACAGCGCCGCTTACCTACAGCAGTTACCTGAGTGGGGCAAAGATGAAAGTACTGCGTCCGGAACTGGATGAGCTCAAAAAGAAATTCGGCAGCGACCAACAGGGTTTTGCCATGGAGCAGATGAAACTGTTCCGCGAAGCGGGTGTGAACCCCTTGGGTGGATGTATCCCGGCTTTGCTGCAGATCCCGATCTTCTTTGCCCTGTATAGCTTCTTTAATTCGAATATCAGCCTGAGAGGCAAGGAGTTCTTGTGGAGCCATGACCTGTCATCCTACGACTCCATTGCGCAGTTGCCATTCCATATCCCGGCATTTGGCGACCATATCAGTTTGTTCACCATCACTGCGGTGGTGACCAGTTTCCTGATCTCGATCTACAACATGAGCATGACGCCAACCCAGGATAATCCTGCGTTGAAGTATATGCCGTATATCTTCCCGTTCATGCTGTTGTTCATCTTCAACAAACTGCCTTCGGCCCTGACCTGGTATTATACCGTGTCGAACGTGGTGACCCTGGGGTTACAGTTCGTGATCCAGAACTATATCATCAATCACGACAAGATCCTGGCCAAGATAGAAGAGAAACGGAAGGCCCCGAAAACCAAGAGCAAGTGGCAGGAACGTTATGAGCAGATGATGGAGAGCCAGAAAAAACTGCAGGACCTGAAAGACAAGACGCAGAAAAAGAAGTAAATAAATCGTTTGCAGCATTGGGGAATTCCGGGCGTTACACCTGCTCAGGGGTTCCCCAATTTTTTTAACAGTATGCGGCCGTGCCCGGCATCATATTTTGAGTATCTTGAGGAAGAACCTGATAGCAGAAAACAAGAGCACATGAAGTATTTTTTTCTTTCCGTATTGTTGGTTTGCCTGCTGCTAAGCAATGTGCAGGCGCAAAGGGTGATCGCAGATTGTACCATCAGTTATGCCATCAGTGCTGAAGATGGTACCATGGATAAGGATGTATCTGAATCGCTGAAGGCAAGTACCAAGAATGTATATATCAAAGGGAATGACAGTCGCGCCGATCTGGTGAGTCCTTCCTTCACACAATCCTTGATCTACAACAAGTCGACCGGCACTGCAGTGATCCTGCGGGAGTTCGGGAACAATAAGTTCATGACAAGGTTGGACAGGAGTAAGTGGCTGGAAGAGAATAAAAAATATGAGGGAATGACCGTATCGCTGGTTGGCTCGGATACCAAGACCATCCTTGGCTATGAATGCAAAAAAGCATTGATACAGCTGAAAGACGGTTCGGTGCTGGCCTTGTATTATGCTTCTGCCATTGTTCCATCAGTAAAGGAGTTCGAATACCAGTTCAAGGATATTCCCGGTTTTGTACTGGAATTTGAATCACAGGAAACCAATGGGAAAAAGATCAGGTATACTGCCACGAAAATAAATCTTAGCCCGGTACAGGCTTCACGGTTTGATATCCCGGTAAGCGGATATCGTATCCTGAATTAGTGTTGTGGAGGAGCTGGCGTTTTGAACTTAGGCGCCTTTACTTTGAACTTGTAAGGATATACATAGGTTGTATTCCCGTTATCGTAACGCAGCATAGAACTTACTTCCGTAACGTTGCTGTTCTCTTTCGAGACAGAGGTTTGCGGTCCTTTGTACTGCAGGCTCGATTTGAGAGAGGAGAAGGAAAGGCTTTTGTGTGATAAAGAGCTCAGGTGTTTGAAGGAATATTTGCTGGTCCTGATCTTTTCATCTGCGATTCCTGTAAATGAGAACGCCGCATAAGCCACCTGTATGCCCATAAGCAGCAGGGCACAAAAACCAAGTTTTTTGATGTTTTGGGTACGTTTCATTTTTACAAAGGTATCCTTTTTCTTAATACCAACACAATTCTCATTTTATTAACAAACGTTAACAACCCTAAAAAGTTACAAAAAAGGCTGAAAAAGCTGATTTTTTATCCATAAATTGTATCAACCTAATAGCCAATGCGAGAAAATCCGTATCGCGAAGACCGCGAAGAGCTAAAAGAACTACTCAGGCAGTACCAGAATCTCAAGAACGGCAGAACCCATGCTTTCCTGGAAGAGGATGCTTTTGAGCGCATTATCGACTATTTTGACGAAAAAGATGACCTTCCCGAGGCGTTGGAAGCCGCGGAGACAGGTTTGTCGCAGTTCCCCTATTCTTCCCAATTAATGATCAAAAAGGCCGACCTGCTGCTGGCTACCCGTAAATACCGGGAAGCCCTTGACGTGCTGGAAATGGCCGAACTCTATGACAGCCGGGACCTGAATCTATATATTTTAAAAACAGATGCGTATCTGGCCCTAGATCAACAAGCTAAGGCGGTAGAACTACTGGAAGCTGCTTTAGACCTGTTCGAAGGCGAGGAGAAGATCGATCTGCTGTTCGAGTTGGCGGATGTATATGATGATTATGAGGAATTCGACAAAGTGTTCGACTGCCTGAAACTGATACTGGAAGCGGAACCCAATAACGAAGAAGCCTTGTATAAGATCTGTTTCTGGACGGATTTTACCGGACGAAATGAGGAGAGTATCCGGCTGCACCAGCAGATCATTGAGGAATATCCTTTCAGCGAACTGGCCTGGTTCAACCTGGCAGCCGCTTATCAGGGACTCAAACTCTATGAAAAATCGATCGATGCCTACCAGTATGCGGTGGCCATCGACGAAAAGTTCGACTACGCCTACCGTAATATGGGCGATGCCTACCTGCGCCTGCGTAAATACAAGGAAGCGATCGAGGTACTGGAGAAAGTGCTGGAACTTACGCGACCCGAGGATGTGATCTATGAAGCCATTGGCCACTGTTACCACCGGATGGGTAACTATGCACAGGCCAGGTTCCATTATAAAAAAGCCGTGCACCTGAATCCCGACGACAGCAAACTGCATTATAAGATCGCCGTTACCTATATGCTGGAAGAGCAATGGCAGTCATCGGTGAAACAATTGGAGAACGCCATGCGGATCCATCGCTCCATACCTGAGTATAACCTGGCCATGGGCGAATGTAAGATGCACCTGCACCAGTACAAGGATGCGATCCAGTATTTTGGTACAGTGGTGCGGCACAAAACAAAGAATGTGGCGGGATGGGAAGCGCTGATCCGTTGTCTCATAAAAGCAGAGCTGTATGAGGAAGGCATTGAACAGTGTCTTGCGGCGATGAAAGCCACCGATGGTAAAGCGGTATTCCTGTTCTACTACAGCACCATTCTGTTTGCGCAGGGAAAATCCAAAGACGCTTTGCAGAAACTGGAAATGGCCATGGACAAAGCTCCGCGCCAGTTAAAGAAATTCATCGAACTCAATCCTTCCATCCTTCAGAATAATCTGGTGGTAGATATTGTGGCGCGTTACAAAAAAGGCAGAAAGATCTGACCGTTTTTTGCAGCGATACGGATCTGAGAATCCTACACTCATCCGTTTCTTGTATTTTTGCGCCGGAAAAATGTAATGAACTATGAATTTTAACCTCACCCAGATCCCCGAACGTACCTCGCAGCCAAGAACCTCAGGACTGACCATGGTAATGGACAAGGGACTTAGCATTAACGAAGTACATGATTTTGTCAGTGTGGCCGGTCCGCATGTGGATATTGTTAAGCTGGGTTTTGGTACATCGTTCGTAACGCCCAACCTGCGACAGAAGATAGAAGTATATCATTCCTATAATATCCCCATCTATTTCGGGGGTACATTGTTCGAGGCCTTCCTGATCCGCAACCAGTTTGACGATTACATTGCCGTGTGCAAGGATTACGGGATCAAGTATGTGGAAGTGAGTGATGGTTCTGTGAGCATACCCCATGCAGAAAAATGCGGATACATAGAAAAATTGACCAAACACGCAACGGTACTCAGTGAAGTGGGCAGTAAGGATGCGGCACATATCATCCCTCCCTATAAATGGATCGAACTGATGCGCGCGGAGCTGGAAGCGGGTTCCTCTTATGTGATCGCCGAAGCCAGGGAAGCGGGAAATGTGGGTATTTACCGCGGCAGCGGGGAAGTAAGGGAAGGTCTGGTACAGGAGATCCTGACACAGATCCCCGCCGAAAAGATCATCTGGGAAGCGCCGCAGAAAGCGCAACAGCTGTATTTCCTTGAACTCATTGGTTGTAACGTGAACCTGGGTAATATCGCCCCCAATGAAGTGATCCCGCTGGAAGCCATGCGTATCGGCCTGAGAGGAGATACCTTTGATCTATATCTCACTAAAAAATAAATCATGCGTCGTTTCGGGTTGCTGGGATATCCTTTATCACACTCTTTTTCGCAGAAATATTTCACTGAAAAGTTTGCCAGACTGGGATTGACAGATTGTGTGTACGAGAATTTTTCTCTGCCCGATATCGCTGCATTGTCCGATGTGTTGCAGTCAAAGAAAGACCTGCGCGGTTTCAATATCACTATCCCTTACAAAAAACAAGTACTGGCTTTTGTAGATGAGGTCTCTCCCGTGGTAAAAGCCATTGGTGCCTGCAACTGTGTGAACATAAAGGACGGGAAACGCATAGGGCATAACACAGATGTGGTAGGTTTTGAACAGTCGTTACGGCCTTTCCTGAAAGCCCATCATACCAGGGCGTTGGTGTTGGGAACCGGTGGTGCCTCCGCTGCGGTGGTGTATGTGCTGCAACAACTGGGCATTGCCGTTCAATATGTTTCGCGCACCGCTTCTGAGCAGGCCATTGCTTATGAACAGGTGGATGAAGCCTTGCTCTCTTCTCATCATCTCATAGTAAACACAACGCCATTGGGAATGTATCCGAATGTGGAAGAATGTCCGCCGCTGCCATATCAATGCCTGACGCCACTGCATCATTTGTATGACCTGATCTATAATCCGGCAGAGACCAGGTTCCTGGCAAATGGGAAAGCAAGAGGTGCAAGCGTACAGAACGGACAGGAGATGCTGGTGCTGCAGGCGGAAGAAAGCTGGCGCATCTGGAACAGTTGATCAGACGGCCGATAATCTGGTAACCACTTCTTCAGGTACTGATACTTTTTTCCCGGCTTTGTAATCGTAACACATCATACCCGTTTTCGCTTTTCCGGCAATTACCCATTCCGCATCCTGCATCACTTCCATCTTGTAAAAAAGATCGAATCCCAGTTTATCGAAATCGGTTGCCTGTACTGAAATTTTCACCTCATCGCCGTAGTTCAGCTCTTTTTTGAATTCAATGGCTGCGTCTGCCATGATCAGTCCCACACCATCACCCACGGATAATTCGCGGTAACCGAAAGATAACAGGTATTGTTGCCGGGCTTCCTGTATGAGCGAGAGAAAGCTATCGTTGCCAACATGACCGCCATAATTCAGGTCCGTGACCCGTATGCGCAGGGTAGTGCTGAATGAAAATTGGTCGGGTAGATTTAGTTTGATTCGGTTCATGACCTTGTATTGCGTAAAAATTCGATCAGCCGGGTAACGGCTTTCTGCCGGTGGCTGTATTGGTTCTTTTCTTCCAGGCTCATTTCGGCAAAACTTTTGGTGGCACCATCGGGTATGAAAACCGGATCGTAACCAAAACCCTTGTTGCCCTGCTGGTCCTCCGCAATTTTGCCTGTGCAGATGCCTTCGAACTGGTATTCCTTATGGTCGAGGATCAGCGATATCACGGTCCTGAACCGGGCTTTCCGGTCAGGGTTGCTGCCGAGTTTCTGTAACAGCTTATCGATGTTCTGTTGAAAATCCCTGCCGTCGCCCGCATAACGGGCACTTTTTACTCCGGGCTCACCCTGCAGGGCTTCCACTTCCAGGCCGGTATCTTCGCTGAAACAGTCCTGGTTGGTCAGCCGGTGTATGGTCTGCGACTTTTCAGCAGCATTGGCTTCCAGTGTATCGTGTGGTTCGGGGATATCGATGTCGATACCGGCTTCCTTCAGGGTAATAATATCGAAGGAGGAACCGATCACAGAACGGATCTCGTCTACTTTGTGCTGGTTATTCGTGGCAAAAATGAGTGTGGACATAGTATGTGCTTTTCCGGCAGGATGCTGGTGTATTTATACGTTGAACATTTTTTTCAGGCAGAGCCAGAGTTTGCTTTTTTCCAGTTTGGCTTCCTGCGATGTCCCCAGCATGCTCTCCAAAGCGGGGGCCAGCAATATCTGGCAGTTATCGTATCGCTGTATCTGGTAATGTGGTATGGTAAAGGGTAATTGCACATCGCGGGCATTCACGCCGAATAAAAGCAGAAAACCGGGTTGCAGTTTCTCCTGTAACAGTGGGTAGGTGACAGCTTCTGTATGACAGTTCACAATGGCTACATCCCCCAGATTCAGTTTGCAGGCACCCAGGATGGCTGAAAGGAAGTTCAGTGACTCATCTTTCAGATACACAGCGTCTTTTTCGCTTACCAAAAGCGTAATTTTTCGTAAATTGCTGCCCAGATACCACTGACGCTCACTGGCCGGGTTCTCTGGCTGGGGCGTTTTCCTCTCCGCTTTCGGTTCATCTTCGGTTATAACCAGACTGTTCTTGTACAGATCCGCGAGCAGGAAATCGGGTAACCGTGTATTTTCTTCACTCATACCGTTGAAAATATTAACAGTCGTTAGTTTTTGATTTTTTTGTTTATTTGCGTCAAATATAAAACTATGGTAGCAGCAGCAGGCATAAAGATCTCGAAAGTTGAGACGAGTAAGTTAACAGGAACCTCATTGGAGAACCTGCCTTTTGGCCGGTATTTTACAGACCACATGCTGGAAGCGGATTATGTGAACGGTGAATGGAAAAATGTGGAGATCAAGCCGTACCAGCCTCTTCTGATGGAGCCCTCACTGGCCGCTTTGCACTATGGCCAGGCGATCTTTGAGGGCATCAAAGCCTATAAGGAAGCAGATGGTCAGGTAGCTATCTTCCGACCCTACGATAATTTCAGGCGCTTCAATATTTCTGCGGAAAGGATGGAAATGCCCACCGTACCCGAAGAGATCTTTATCGAAGGGATGCGTCAGCTGATAGATCTCGACAGGAACTGGGTGCCTTCTTTACCGGAGCACTCCCTGTATATCCGTCCCTTTATGTTCTCTTCCGATCCGGTGATCGGGGTGAAACCTTCGGAAACGTATAAGTTCCTCATCATTCTCAGTCCAACAGGCCCTTACTACGCAGCACCGATGAAGATCTATGTGGAAGAGACCTATACCCGAGCAGCACCCGGTGGGGTTGGATTTGCCAAGAATGCCGGTAACTACGGTGGCAGCATGCATGCAACGGCATTGGCCAAAAAACAGGGATACGACCAGGTTTTGTGGACAGATGCTTTTGAACACAAATACCTGCAGGAAGTAGGTACCATGAATGTGTTCTTCATCATCGGCAACCAGGCCATCACACCTTCGTTGGAAGATGGAACGATCCTGGCTGGTGTTACCCGTGACAGCGCCATTACTGTCTTAAAAGAAATGGGACTGGAAGTGGTGGAAAAGAAATTCAGTGTAGATGAACTAATTGCTGCCCATAAAGCAGGTCAGCTGCGCGAAGTGTTCGGTACCGGCACAGCGGCCACTATTTCACTGATCAAGGAATTGAAGTACAAGGATTATGTCATGCATTTTGACACCGACACCTGGGAAGTATCCAAAGGCCTGAAAAAACGCCTGGATGCCATCCGCAAGGGAGAAGCTCCCGACACCCACGGCTGGATGTACAGGATCTGATAGATCATCAGGAATCATTGAGCGCCACAGGTTACAGATTCACTGTAATGCTGTGGCGCTTTTTTTAGTCTTTGATGAATGCCTTGCTGTAGCGATAATTGCCGCAACGCAGCTCTAGCAGGTATATACCTTTGATCAGTCCTGCCAATGGTATCCATGCCTGCCCTTCCTTTTGGGTGCCCAGTGAAATGTTTTGTATCGGTCTGCCGGATATACCCAATATCCGCACAGTGGTATTGCCTTTTTCCTTTGCCCGGTATTCTATGCGAAGCCGGTCTTTGACCGGCACAGGATATAGGGTTAGTTCTATCGGTTGGGGCAAAAGCCATGGGTCTTCCTGTTTTTTAGGGCTGCAGACCTCAAAGCGGTCGTTCCCCTGTGTCAGTGTATCCATCCTTACCAGGAAACGATAGTTGCTGTCCTGTTGTAAGGGTGTCCATTTATCCAATAATTTATCGTGCAGCATCAGGGTGTTGGAAGCGGGCAGGTTGACTGCTGCCACCCGTATCCGGAAGATCCCCGGCTGCAGGCATTGCAGACCCAGTGGTATCGTTGATCCGTTGGTAAAAGGCCTGGCATCGATAGATAATTGTTTCCCGGCATAGGTGAGGCTATAGAAATTAACATCTGGATTCAGCAGTTTCGATGCGTCATTCCGGTCGTAACCAAAACGTGCACTATCCATCTGCAGTAATAACAGACGGTCCCAGAGTAGGCTGTCACTTTCCAGTCTGAGTTCTATATGGTACCAGTCGTCGATCCTGACCGGTGTCATCGCATCGCTGGCTGCTTCTGCAGATTTGCTGTTCTCGGTGAACAGGATCTGCTGCTGGGTGCCTGCCACTGTTTCAACCATAAAAGCGCCAAAGGCAGGTAGTATATGATTCATTGCGAATGGGTAACTGCTGTATCCACCCTGTTTGCCCTGGCTGGGATGCCATAACCAGTAATGCCTGCTGACCCCATTAGTCCTGCTGGTCCTTGACAGATCGATATTGGATAGGTAAGGGTTCCCGATCACATGATATGCGCCATCCTGTGAGGCCTGGAGCGATCGTTCCTGATCTCCCGTATGCGTATTGCCTGTATAGTGCAGGTTCACTGGTAAGGGCAGATAAGTTCCATGGGTACCATCACCTGCGGGTATTCCATCAAGCCCCTGGCCAGGTTTGCCTCTTACCAGTAATCGGATGCCCTGCATCGGTGCCCAGTTGTTTTCTGCCAGTCCATTGGTATGTGTGAATGCGGTCCACCCTGTTTCTGCCCCGGTGGAATCGTTGCCTTTGTGCGGATCATAATAAAATGCGGAAGGTGCCTGTGTCTGGCTGTTGGTAAAACCGTTCTGACTTCCATTTTCGCCGGTGATGTCGACGCTGTCTGTGATCATGGAAAGGCCGATGCTGTGTGTGAAAGGATGACCGAGTAAGTGAAAAGCCCTTCTGCCTGTTGTGATGGACTGCACAGTGCTGAGCTTTCCCAATAGGCCAGTGCCGGCCGCCGAAGCACCTATACGCGCGCCTTGCAGCATCTGCAGCTGATCTCCTGTATGCAAAACACCTTTCTGCAAACTAAGTTCCCTGCTGATGAATAAGCTATCTGTTAGCTGTACGCCACCGGGGTTGCTGATCTGCAACTGATGTATCCTGTTTTGGAAAAACGAGCTGCCGGAGATCCATTGCCGCACGGTATCCTGTAAGACAACTGTTGCTTTGCGGGCATCGATCCGCTGCTGGCCGGCATTGATACTGCCGCTAATGCGCAACACTTTTTCTATACTGAGTGTGCCGTTATCGTGCAGGAAGATATCACCGCAGCTGGCAGTGTCCCGTATCTGCGGCTGGTAAGCCGTGCCGGGGTATATATGCACAACTGTAGCGGAACCGGGTACCATAAAACCGCACCAGTTGCCGGCCTGATGCCAGTTGTTGTTCTCCTTGCCCAGCCAAAGACCATTATTCACGGCGATGATCCGGATGGATGCAGATATGTCAGTACAGGCCCCTGATACCACGGTCCTCCTGAACCAGCTACTGCCGGTGAACGCGGGCGTTATGCTATTTTGTTCAAGACTATTCATTTGTCTGAATGCCTTGCTATCCGGCAGCACAGACAATTCCCAGGTAAACGTATAGGATCCATTGCCCCCTTCGGGGAAAGAGCCTTGCAGCACAGGCGATGGCTCGCTGGTGCAGATCCTCTCGGGTCCGGTAATGAAGTTGTTACGGATAACAGGAGTGACACGGACCAGGATATTTTTGACTGACCGGTTAATCCCATCACTGACGATCACCGTGAGCGTGTCGATACCGGTTGCGGGTTCCGATGTCTGGTATTGGATATTCTCCGGCCTGATATTTTTCCCTTTTGTTATTACCGAGAAATGAGTACCCGTGATCACTGCTGTTCGGGAGGCGGACCTGATCTCCCAGGTAAGCGTGTCATTGATCTCCTCGTCTGCAATGGTGAGATAAGAGGATAAGGATACAGGCGTACTGCTCCCACAGACCTCTATCGTATCTACCCCGGCAGAAACAAATTTTGGGGCGATGCCATCCAGCCTGATACGTGTGGCGGTTTGGGAGAGGGGCAGATTGAGGGGTGGGGCATTGTCGTTCTCATCAGTAATGGCTGCCAGACCGGGACTGATAACGGCTGGCAGAACGATGCCGCTCTTGTCCGTATCCCCGGGCTGCACCCTGTACGCAAAGAAAAGTTGTTGGGTCCCTGAACCCTTTACGTATATCGCTTTCCGGCTGCCGGAGGTAGTGCTGAGATTGAGGTAGGGAAGAGTGGTCGCAGGTTTGATCCATACCGTGTCTGTGTAGGTTACCACAAATAATAACGAATCTCCCGCCGCGTATAAGCGCTCTTCCGGAAATTGGAATCCGCTGATGTGTGCTTTGAGAGGGTTGATGAAAACACTGTCGAGTTTCCCGATGTTGCGAAGTAAGGGGTTCATGGGATTGCCGATAGAATCATGTAAAGAAAAAACACTGTCAATGATCGTATTGGCAAGTTTGATCCCATTGGTGTCCACATCGCCCCGTTGGATGTTGTAGTGAAAAATAAGCGAATTGCTGCCGCTGCCCGATACATAGGTCGCAGATCTTGTTCTGCTGCCTATGGTAAGTTCAATGAAAGGAATGGCAATGGAAGTATCTGCCCATACCTTTTTGCTGATACTGATGCGGAAACGAAGGGTATCACCGGTATGGTAGGTGTTGGGTATTGGCGGGTCGACAGTTGTAACTATGGGCAACACTGCATCTACAAGAATGGATCCTTCGGGTAGTGTATTGGTAAAGCTGCTGTTGGCTGTATTGCCTGCTGCGTCTGTCAGTAATGAATTCCCCATGTTAAGCGAAGAAGTTGTTCTGATACCATCGGCATCTGCATCACCCGGTTGAATGACATAACGCAATAATAGGCTGTCGGTGCCCGATCCGCTTACATAGATGGCTGGCCGGGAGCGGGTGCCGATCGTGAGTGTAAGAGAGGGACTTCCGTTGCGGAGCCATACTGTTTCTGAGAACCGTATACAAAAGGTCAGGGTGTCTCCTGTTTTGTAGAAACCCTTTGACGGATGTCTGACAGAGAGGATGCCGGGTTTGCGTGCGTCGATCCTGTCGTTAGACTGGTGAATGCCCAACTGGGATACAGATGTGTTGCCGGTCTCATCCTGTAAGAAGATCATTACCGGGATACTGTCTGCTGCGTCGACCTCTTTCCCGTTATGGGTCACTATGCTGTATGCGGTATAACAGCTGTCGTTGAGTTTGGTCAGATCCATCAGCGGAAAGCCGGCGATCGTTCCGGATAGTAACCGGAAGTTTTCTGTATCCGGCATAACGCTGAGGCTGGCCCGAATGGTGTCTCCGATCTTCACAGGGGTATCTGGCACATGGATCTGCCTGATCTGCGGAGGTGTTTTGTCTATCTGGTACGAAGTAGTTGCGGTATATGGGGTATTGTCGATCGGTACCGAGGTTCCGCTGTCGTGCAGGAAGCGGATGGATAGAATGCCATCGCCTTTGCCCGTGGAAACTGTGATGGTATATCGTGATGTATCTCCTGCAATGGATGTGATGGAGGCTTCCGTGATCGTTTCACTGACCGGTGCAAAATGGGAAGTAAGCAGCCCATTGATCGTATGGCTGGTGTGTAAAAGAAATGTGACCTGATGGGCATTGGTTCTTGTGTTGGATGAACTGCCCAGTGACAGGATGGTAACAGGTGTAACGAATGTATAGGCCCTGCCATAGGATCTCCCACCACTATTGATGGCATAGGCCCGAACCTCGATCTGTTTTCCTGAAGGGAGTCCGCGGATGGTCTGAGAGAAATTACCTAAGCCTGATCCCATGGCGATATCCTGCTCCTCTGAAGTGCTGTTGCCAACGATCTTCCAGGTAAAGCCCCTGTCCGTAACAGGGGCGCCCCCTTCATCCGAAACGGACCCTTCCCATACCGCGCTGGATGAGGTGATGGAGGAAGGGGCCAGGGTGGTAACAGAAGGGGCCTCGACAGTAGTGGTGAAGCTTTTGATGCTGCTGCTGTCCCTTCCATGCAGGTTGGCCGCAGTAAAATAATAATAATAGGATCTGCCCGATAGAAGGCCGTTTACCTTTGCTGTAATGACCATGTTCCCGCTGCCTGCCGGTAATGTATCCGGCACTGGCCGTAACATGGTTGGGTTCTGGAAAGTCAAGGAGGTGTCATAATACAGGCGAAGGGACGTGCTCTGGAAATGATCATCTGCCAAAACGGATAGCAGGGCAGACCTCGAGGTTATGGAATCTGCATTTGGATCACTGAGCAGGGGAGGGCCGCTGTTCAGATCGGCTGAAAAGCTAAGATCGTCCATGGCCATGACGTCGTCGCTGCCATTTTCGTCAGCATCGTCCCAGCGGAGTAACAATTGTTCTCCTTTTTTCCAACTGATGCCGGTAAGGGTAACTGAGATCCGCTGCCGGTTATCGGGGAGGTTACCGTTCAGGCTGCTGGCCGGACTGGTAGATGTCAGGGAGCTGAAATCAAGCCTTGGCTCAACTATCAGTCCGGTATCCGCTATCTGGGTCATCGTACCCGTTTTATACCGGAAGCTCCAGGTGTTTTTATTGGAAGCCCCTCCTTTGCGCCATTGTTCTGCTGTAAAGCTCACGGTGAAACTGTTGAGGATGGATCCGGTCTGGTTGGTCAGGATCAGTCCGAATGCGTAGATGCCGGTACCCGAAGCCAGTGAGCCCAGGGCCCT
The DNA here is from genome assembly GCA_020403425.1 of Chitinophagaceae bacterium. Lineage (GTDB taxonomy): Bacteria > Bacteroidota > Bacteroidia > Chitinophagales > Chitinophagaceae > Sediminibacterium. The sequence goes on from JADBXR010000022.1 coordinate 29,043, forward strand.
GTCCGTGGAGCCTGCGTTTCCCAGGCTGTATACGCCATTGCCGGTGGAACTGCCTGTACCGGTGGCAAAACTGGCATTGGCATTCGATCCTGCCGTCATCAGTAGTTGCCAGCCGCCCAGGTTCAGGGCCCGAATGGGTGGTTCCGACAGCGTAAAAGGTCCCTTCCCCGTAAGGGAAAAGCTGCCGGAAGCCGGTAATCCGTCAAAATTCTGGGTGTAGACAGATCCTGCCGTGGTGTACAGGACAGGTGCCAGGCCGGTTTGGGCCAGACAAAGGGAGGGCCCACCAAAACAGAGGCTGGCCAGGATCAGGAAAAGACTTCGCATCTGGTTATCTTTGAAAATGGAAGAATGATCCAGTTGGGAAGGGTTACAGGTTGAAATTAGCGGGGGTAGGGCCCAAATCCAAGTCCATTGGTAAAACTGGGTGCTAAAACGGGTGATCGGGTAGGTAGTAATACCGGGTAAGCGGTTGGCGAGACTTTCTTATCCACAAAAAACGTTTCCCGGGAGGCCTATTTTGTGTATAGATACCCTGGTTTTGGACATTTGGCAGGAAAACTTTGGAAAACATTTTGATTTTTCCGATCCAGCCATTACCTTTGCCGTCCGAAATTTTAAACGGTTTAGAATGCCTACAATACAGCAATTAGTAAGAAAAGGTCGCGAAATTATCAGGGCTAAGAGTAAATCCAGGGCTTTGGATGCATGTCCACAACGTCGTGGTGTTTGTACCCGTGTGTACACTACTACGCCTAAAAAGCCAAACTCAGCGCTGCGTAAAGTTGCGAAAGTGCGTTTGACCAATAAGGTAGAGGTGATCGCCTATATCCCGGGTGAAGGCCATAACCTGCAGGAACACTCTATCGTACTGATCCGTGGTGGTCGTGTAAAAGACTTACCGGGTGTACGTTACCACATTGTACGTGGTAGCCTGGATACTGCTGGTGTGAAAGACCGTAAGAAGAGCCGTTCTAAATACGGTACCAAGAAAGAAAAAGCCAAAAAATAATTTCTCAATAAAAGGCTGAGTAAAGTTTTAACACTTGAAGAAATTCAGCCGAAAGTAAAAATTAGAACATGCGTAAAGCACAAGCCAAAAAATTACCTCTCGCACCAGACGGACGTTTTAACGATAAACTGGTTACCCGTTTTATCAATAACCTGATGTGGCAGGGTAAAAAAAGCACCGCGATCAATATTTTCTATGATGCGGTCGATAAAGTGACAAAAGCTACCGGTGAGGATGGATATGAGGTTTGGAAAAAGGCGATCGCTAATGTTACTCCTTCTGTAGAAGTACGTAGCCGCCGTATCGGTGGTGCTACTTTCCAGATTCCTGCTGAAGTTCGCGCTGACCGTAAGATATCCCTGAGCATGAAATGGCTGATCCGCTACAGCCGCGAAAGGAATGGCCGTACCATGGCCGATAAGCTCGCCAATGAGATCATGGCTGCCGCTAAAGGCGAAGGTGCTGCTTTCAAGAAAAAAGAAGATACCCACCGTATGGCAGAAGCTAATAAAGCGTTCTCTCACTTCAAGGTATAAATTAAGTAATTCTATATCATTTGCTAAGGCCCTGATTATCAGGGCCTTTTTTATTTTGTAGACTTTTTTTGAAAAAAAACTTGGGAAATCACTACAAATGTGGTTGGCTATCTATACATTTGTAGTGTAATCACTACCAAACTATTCTAAAGTAGTGACAAATCCAATCCAAGTCCTTGTAAAAGCTAGTCTTTACAATCCAATCTATTCGTATTCTTTGATTTAAATGGAAGTTCAACGCTACATCCTCCCGAATCGATCGGTTTTCCTGCCGAAATCGGGTCCCGGACCGTGTTATTCGCATTATTAAAGAATAGTTCCCTCTGTTAACCTGCTTACATCAGACGATTTCTGAAAAACAGCCTTGGTTGCCTATGCGCAGCCGGACGGTAAGTAAAAGTTTATTAAGACAGCTTTTGATCAGTTATTATGAAAACAAGACTAACCACTTTACTCATGCTGCTTGGCATCTTCCTTTTAACAGGGTGTACCAAGAGTTCCGAAGTGCCGGAAACAAGAGAAGAGAAAGTGGTGGGTTATCTCACCGGTGCAGGTAACAAATACTGGCACCTGAAAGAGGTCTATGTGAATGCGGTAAAGCAGGTGCTTACTGATGCGCAACTCCGGTTCACCAAGACCTATACCATCGATCCTGCCAATACAGATCCTACCAGACCCCGTGGTTCTTTCGTGAATTCTGATGGCTATAATGGCACCTGGAAACTGATTGGTGGTGGCGAGACCCTGTATGAGACCTTCCTCAACAACCCTGCGGGTCCTGTGGCGATCACTTTTATCATCAATGATGTTTCGTCCGATAAACTGGACATAGAATATACCCTGAACATGAAAACCCAGCGCGAAGTATATTATGCCTATTAAGAAGATCATATATCTCCTTATAGTGCTGATGCTTACCTGCGCAAAGGGTATGGCACAGGCAACTTACAGCATCTCATCTTTTGCGATGTCTGCTGGTTCTGTGACCACTGCCGGGGGTAGTCCATTCGTAGGTGATGGTAAAGGAAAATGTTTGAATGTCTCTTCCGGTTTGTCCACGTTATCACAGTCCACCAATGCCAAAGGGGTATTTGGTGCTTCCTGTACAGAAGTGCCTCCGGTGGCTACGGTACTGGTGAGCATGACCTCTTTGAATGTATATCCTAACCCTACCCGCAGCACCAGTATCCTGAAATGTGAGGGGCAGTTTGATGCGAATCTCTTTTGCCAGGTGAGGATCCTGAGTATGGAAGGCCGGGTGATGATGAACCAGATGGTACCTATGAAAGAGCTGCAGGCGGGTTATACCCTGAATGTGGGCGCTTATGCGGCTGGTGTATATGCAATCGGTGTTGATTTTATGAACCAGCATTATAATTTGAAGTTGATAAAATTATAATAGCAGCGGGGGAAGGGATTAGACCTTAATCGGTACATTTGTAGTAACGTAACTACAGTTAAGGCCTATCGGGCATTGAGATTTGAACGTTTGAATATCCATTTACTGGGGGGTAAATAGTCCACATATCCTATGAAAAACTATTTCTGATTCCCCATATATCCTATGAAAAACCATTCTTTGGAATTCTTATCCTATGAAAAACTATTTCCTAATGAGACGATATATGTATAATATATTGTCAATCAAATCCGTTTTATATAGAATTTAGTTCATATAAATTAATTTTATGAAACTTGTTTTAGTCAGGACCCTGCTGATCGCCTCTCTGGTTTTTATGACCGGGACGATCATTGCGCAACCTCCTCCTGCTATGAACTACCAGCTGGTGGCCAAAGATCCTTTGGGAAATGTGGCCAAAAACCGCAAAATCTATACAAAAATAATCATATACCAATCTTCCCCCACCAATGGTCCCAAGGTATGGGAAGAGTCGCATGTGAGTAACTCGAATGACGACGGTGTATTCACGGTCGTGATCGGTCGTGGTACCAAATCAGCTACAACAACATTGCAGGACATCGGAAAGATCGACTGGGGAAATGGCCCTTTCTTTCTGAATACCAAAGTTGCGGTTGAGCCATCGGTCCCTGCTGCCTGGTGGGTGGCGGCCGATAATTACCTGGATATGGGTACTACGCAGATGATGAGTGTGCCCTATGCCTTATTTGCGGGTAATGCGAGCGTTACGAATGTGAATACGAGCATCCAGCCGGGGCCGCCCAATACATTCCTGATCACGGATAGTTTGGGTAATGTGAACTGGCAAACACCGCAGGCTGCCAATCAGGCCGTAACGACCATTACCAATTTTAACCTGAACCTGAATGTGGTGGGTGGAACCAATGTGAATATCCCTCCTAATACGACTGCGATCGTTACAGTGGCCGTTCCTGGAGTACGGAAAGGTGATCCTATTATCGTTACGCCACAGGATGATTATTTGAACTGGTCAGTATACAGCGCCTGGGTGGCGCAGGATGATGTGGTGCGGATCCGGTTTGCCAATTTTACGGACCAGCCGGTGCCGGTATTGGGAAGCCAGTATAAAATAGTAGTAATCAAGTAAACATTGAATATCTCATGGATGATCGTCTTGCCGGACATTATCAGACCTATTCGATACAGTATAGACTAACGGAGAAATCAAATTGATCGTGATTAAGTTGAGAAGCAATTTTACCAGGCGTGTCATAGTCATCTGTGCCATGCTCTTCTCATTGGTGAAGGTGACCAATGCGCAGCGCTTAGGAGATAACCTGGGAACGCACCGTGCTTCCGACACCCTCCGGATGACCAACAACTTCATTGTTAATGCCAAAGGTATTGTGATCGGTAATACCACTGTATTGAATAACAGTGTGGCTTTACAGATCGACGCATCCAACAAAGCTTTATTGATACCGCGTGTATTCGATACCGCGTTGATCCTGCAGCCGGTGAATGGTATGTTGGTATATCAGACGGGGGATGATAAATTCTATGTTCGTCAGGGAGGGGGATGGATCACGTTCGGAACTTTCAGCGGTGGTGTGACCACACTGAACGGAGAACTGGGCGATGTTACGGTGAACGGAGATAATAACGGTATATCTGTAAACAAGAACGGGAATACCTTAACGATCGTAGCGGATAATACAGCTGCTATCTGGAATGCGAACCAATTGGTAGGAAGGGCGATATCCGGGACTTTACCGACCTCTGGCCAGGTATTGCAGTGGAATGCAGCATCCGCCATGTGGGAGCCCAGATCTATTTCGCAGATCAGTTTGTCAGGTACAGGCCTGAGAACAGATTCCGTGGTCACTACACTGAATGGTAGTTTGCGGAAGGTAGCGTCGAGTAATTTTATTTTTGTAACGGATACGGCCAACATGCTGAAGAACCTTCTGCGTGTGAGTGATACTGCCGCCATGCTTTCGAAAGTTGTCAAGTATTCGGATACCGCTTCTATGTTAAGCGGTTATGTGCGTACAGGCAATATCCCTGCTACAGGTGTTACTTCGGTATCTGTAGTGGAAGCCAACGGCATATCTGCAACAGTGGCCAATTCCACCACTACGCCTGCCATAACCCTGAGTTTAGGGAACATTACTCCCACTTCGGTAACAACGAGTGGTGCTATCAGCGCGGCTATGCTGGCTGGTACCCTGACAACCGGAGCGCAACCGAATATTACCTCGCTGGGTAGATTGAATAATTTGTCGGTAACAGGTACCATCGAAGCTGGAATGATCAGTGGTACCTTGTCGCCGGGTACTTTGGCGGGTATTACGGGGATCTCGACTTTTAATAATATTACGGTTACGGGTTTTGCAAATATGTCAACTATTAGCGGAACGCTGACCACGGGCAATCAGCCTAATATCACTAGTGTAGGGTCTTTAAACAATCTTACTGTAAGTGGATCAGTGAACTCTGGTAACATCAGCAGTACCACAGCTACTATCGGTAACTTAACTGTACCTGGTACTATCACAGGGGGCACGTTCAGTGGCACTTTGTCTGATGGTACTATCAATAACATCACCAGCCTTGGTAACTTGACTGCGCTTACCGTAACTGGTAATGTAACTGCAGGTTCTATCAGTACGACTGCTGCAACGATCAGCAGTCTTAGCGGTTTAACTAGCATGACCGTGAATGGTGGTATCACTGCTACAACACTGGCTGGCACATTGACCACAGGCAGTCAGCCTAATATCACTAGTGTAGGGTCTTTAAACAACCTGACTGTAAGCGGATCTGTGAACTCAGGTAACCTAAGTTCTACTACAGCGACTATCGGTAACTTAACTGTACCTGGTACTATCACTGGGGGGACGTTCAGTGGCACTTTGTCTGATGGCACTATCAATAATATCACGAGCCTTGGTAACTTGAGTGCCTTGACCGTAACCGGTAATGTGACAGCGGGTTCTATCAGTACGACTTCTGCGACTATCAACAGTCTTAGCGGTTTAACTAGCATGACCGTGAATGGAGGTATCACTGCTACTACTTTAGCAGGAACCTTGACCACAGGCAATCAGCCTAATATTACCAGTGTAGGTTCTTTAAACAACCTTACTGTAAGTGGATCCGTGAGCTCAGGTAACATCAGCAGCACTACAGCAACCATTGGTAATCTGACTGTGCCAGGCACCATTACCGGTGGCACGTTCAGTGGCACTTTGTCTGATGGCACTATCAATAATATTACGAGCCTTGGTAACTTGAGTGCACTCACTGTAACCGGTAATGTGACAGCGGGATCTATCAGCACGACGAGTGCAACTATCTCTAACCTGACTGGTTTAACTAGCATGACCGTGAATGGTGGTATCACTGCTACTACTTTAGCAGGAACGCTGACCACAGGAAGTCAGCCCAATATTACCAGTGTAGGGTCTTTAAATAATCTGACCGTAACAGGTTCAGTTAACTCTGGCAATATCAGCAGTACCACAGCAACAGTTGGTAATCTGACCGTACCTGGTACCATCACGGGTGGGACGTTTAGTGGAACCCTGTCTGATGGTACTATCAATAATATCACTAGCCTTAGTAACCTAAGTTCCTTGACCGTAACCGGTAATGTAACAGCAGGTTCTATCAGCACTACGAGTGCGACCATCGCTAACCTGACTGGTCTGACCGGTCTGACTGTGAATGGCGGCATCACTGCTACAACACTGGCTGGAACATTGGCAACAGCCGATCAACC
>JADBXR010000023.1 GCA_020403425.1 Chitinophagaceae bacterium
CTGATTCCTGTTTTTTCATAGCAGATACAATCTGCGATTCGGTAAATCTTCCTTTTTTCATGTCTTTCTAAGTTTAAAGTTAACAAGCTTTTTTCCGTTAACTCTAACCAAGAATGGACAACTTTTAGGGGAAGCCTACAAATGCTTTCAATATTAATTACCGGGAACGCACAAACTTGTGATTGCGAAAAAGAATTTTTAAATATCAAAAAAACGATTGAACAAAATTTTTCTGGATTTTCTGATAGAGTTAAAATTATTGGTAAAGAAACATACGGCAAGCAAGTTGATGAACTATATAAACTTACTCATGACAAATTTGCAAGTGATAATTGCCTATTAATAATAAACAAATACTTAGGTATTTTCAAGAGTCATCATCTTGGCTTTTCGATCAATTTTGATCCGTTGAAAATGGATACTAATTATGCTAATCACCGCCCATTGTTTTCAATAACTGATTATGAAATTGATCGACTTAAAACATCAAAAACATGGGAGGGGATATATAATTTTACCCATGATACGTCGTATAAAATTGCAGTAGTTAAAGACCCTACTCCTTTACACGATTATATAGGGGTAATTATTGAATCCAAATTACCCTCATGGAAAAGAGGTATGATAAAACTGGAAGGTAAATTAGTAAATGACAGCTTGATTACTGGCTTATTATACATGAGAAATCACTATCCAAAATTAGAAGGTTTTTCATTGTGGGGTGATAATAATAAGAGGTTAAGTGGTGACTGGCTTCGTGACAGTGAAGTAAAGACAAAACTCGTATTGCCAACTTCAACAAAAAAACATTACTCCACCATTGACGCAGAAAAACTTACATCCAATACTATGTATATTAGAATTGGAAGTTTCGGCTCCGATTATACGAAGAAAATTGATTCTGTTTTAAAAGCAAATGATTCAATACTAAATTCAACACCAAATTTAATTTTGGATTTAACTAATAATGGAGGAGGAACAGACGATTCCTGGGTCGGATTGATTCCTTATTTATACACCCAACCAATAAAATCAATTGGTGCCGATTTGCTTGCATCTGAAACGACAATTTTAGCATATAAAAAATTAGTTGAAAATACAGGGATGCCCAAGCAAACGGTTGATTACTTTAATAATAAAATAAAAAGAATGGAACAGGCAAAAGGGCAATGGATAACAGGAAATAATGATGAAATAGATTCTTCCTATGCTACTAAAACGTTTCCAAAAAAGGTTTTGATTCTTATCAATAACCAATGTGGTAGTTCAACAGAGGAGTTTTTACTTGCGGCAAAACAAAGTTCAAAAGTTATTTTGGCTGGAGAAAATACTATTGGAAATCTTGACTATTCAAATGTGGTAAAAGTTCCATTCTCGTGTTATCCATATACTTTACTTTATGCTACTACACGTAGCCGACGTTTAAATATTAATCAGGGAATAGATAATGTTGGAATAGCGCCTCAATATCATTTATCTGAGTCTGACGACTGGATAAAAGAAGCATTAAAAATATTAGAACGATAAAAGTTAAAGAGAAAACTTTATCCGGCTTTTACAACTTAATAACTCTATAATATTTGTTCCCCTAATCATTCCCCTGAAAATAAAAAACCGTCGTAAAAATATGATTTACAACGGTTTGATTAAAATTGATGTGCCCAGAACAGGAATCGAACCTGCACTCCCTTGCGAGAACAAGATTTTGAGTCTAGCGCGTCTACCAGTTCCGCCATCTGGGCATTGGTTGCGGGTTGCAATATTACAGCATCAGGGCAAACCAGCCAAATATTTACCCTAACTGTGCTTTTGCAGGAAGATTTTCCCGCAAAGGCGCAAGGGCGTGGCTGATGCTTAGGTAAGTCCGGCCAATACCCTGTCCAGGTATTTCTTGCGGAAATAGTATTCTTTTACTTGCAGCAGCTCTTCCGGGGTAGTAACACCTTCCTGATAATCCGCCACAATTTTTGCCACAGGTTCATAGATCTCGGTTTGAAATTGTTGAATGGTTTGGGTTAGCCTGTCCTTATCCGCCTCATCGGAAATGTCCATGGCCTGTTCGTTCAGTTCCATCATCTCCATCAAAAAATCGGGCGATAGCTGGTATTTTTCTTCCTCCTCCAGCAGTCCCTTCAGTTGTAACACGTACTTGATGGTGGCTTCGGGGTTCTGGAGCACTTTGAACGCCAGGTTCACCTGCGAAGCTTTTTCCAGTGCCTCGGCCTGCTCTTCTTCGGTTGCCTGACCGTAAAAATCGGGATGGTATAAGCGGCTCAGCTCATAGAACCTCGCCCGCAGTTGAGCAGGATCGGGGCGGAGGGAAACGGGTAGTTTGTATAGTTCGAAATAGTTCATGGGCAATGGGTAATGGGCAATGGGCAATTGTCAATGGGCAATGGACAATGGGCAATTGTCAGTAGTGAGTAGTGAGTAGGAAGTAAGGCGGGATATGACCCTCCCCATTCACCATTGACCACTCACCATTGCCCACTCACCACTCACGTCATCAACATGCCGTATCTTGCACAAAATTAGTACAATGCTTGTCATAGGGCTTATTAGAGAGGGAAAAGTTCCGGCAGATAACCGGGTGGCGCTTACGCCGGCACAGTGTAAATGGCTGGTGAAACATTATCCGGAACTGCGGATCCTGGTGCAGCGTTCGCCCAACCGTTGTTTTACGGATGATGAGTATCGGCGGGCAGGGATAGAAGTGGTGGATGACCTGTCGGAATGTACCCTGCTGCTGGGCATCAAGGAAGTGCCTGTGAGTCAGCTGATCTCTGGCAAGACCTATCTTTTCTTTTCCCATACCAAGAAAAAACAAGCGTTTAACCAGCCATTGATGAAAGCCATGGTGGAACGCAATATCACCCTGATCGATTATGAATGCCTGGAGCATGAGGATGGACAGCGGATCATCGGTTTCGGTTTTTTTGCGGGTATCGTGGGGGCGCATAACGGTATCATGGGCTATGGCAACCGTACCGGCGCCTACCATCTGGGCCGTGTGGGCGAGGTGAAGGATTACCGGGAACTGATACATACCTATTTCGGATTAAAACTGCCCAGGGTCAAGATCGCCATCACCGGCAGCGGCCGCGTGGCCCATGGCATACTGGAGATCATGACACTGATGGATGTGCAGGACGTGGAGCCCGGTGAGTTCCTTTCAAGGAATTTCGACTACCCGGTATATGTACATCTCAAAGGTGCACAGCTCTACCGGCACCGGCAGAACGGTTCATACAACCGCGAGGATTTTCATGCCCATGCCGCCGATTATGATTGCCTGTTCGAAGAATACTGTGCCCATACCGATATCCTGATGAACGGCATTTACTGGGAACCCAGCATGCCCCGTCTGTTCTCGATGGAAACGATGCAACGACCCGATTTCCGTATCCAGACCATTGCCGATATCACCGACGACAAGAACGGAAGCGTACCCTGTAACCTGGGCGATGCCACCATCGAAGACCCGATCTATGGCGTTAATAAGCTGACAGGAGAGAGGACCGCTCCCTACATACCCGGCTCCATCGATATCATGGCCGTAGGCAACCTGCCGAACGAACTGCCCCGCGACGCCAGTCGCTTCTTTGGGGAACAGCTGATCAAATATGTGCTGGAAGATATCCGGAAAGGAGGCAGCAGGATCATTGAACGCGCCACCATATTGCAGGATGGCAAACTCACCGCTGATTATGACTACCTGAGCGATTACGCATATTAAGTGCCCCGTTGAACAAGTGGATCATGTGGTCAACGCTGACCATGTTTTGCCGGCTCTTACAGCTTCAGGTAATAGGGGGCCAGTAAGGTCCGGAAAGGAGCTGTATAGGCATCTCCCTCGCGGATGACGATGGTTTGCATCTGCGGTGTTGTTTTGACTCTGCCGAACAACAGCATCGCCCTGAAACAGGGATGTGCAGGTGTTTGTTTGACCGCGATCGCTTCGTTCAGGTAGCATCCTTTTGCTGCGGCCAGTTCCTCAAATGCCTGTTTGCGGTGGTAGGGCAGCAGGATGGCCAGTTGACCATGATCTGTCAGATGGGCCAGTGCCGCAGCCAGAAGTTCCTCCAACGATAAGGCTTCACTGTGCAGGGCCAGGTTGCGGCGACTATCGGTACTTTTCAGATCGTTCTCAAAAAAAGGAGGGTTGCTGATGATGAGTGCGTATTTTTTCCCGAGGTGCACCGACCTGATATCGCCACGGATCACCTGTAATCTTTCCTGCCAGGGCGATGCCTCAAAATTTTCAGCTGCCTGTTCTGCGGCGTGTTCATCCAGTTCTACGGCATCGATCCTTGCCCTGTTCTGCTGTGCCAGCATCAGGCTCAGTAAACCCGTGCCGGCGCCGATATCCAGGATACTGCTATCTGCCCCGATATGGGTTGTTTTGGCTGCCATCCATGCCCCGAACAGGCAGGCGTCGGTACACACTTTCATGGCACAGCGTTCCTGGTGTATGGTGAACTGCTTGAACTGGAAAAAACTGTTCGACATGGTCTAAAATTACAATGTTTCTGCCGGTGCTACCCCGGATCGCCTATTGTGCTGAAAACAAAAGCCTGTTCCTTTTACGAAACAGGCTTCAGTACGCATTCCTTTTCAGGATGGACTTGTATTATTTATCGGAGGTGAATCCGGCGCCCAGGTATTCTTTGTTCAGGCGGGCAATATTGGTGATAGAGATCTCTTTCGGACAGGTAGCTTCGCAGGCACCGGTATTGGTACAGGAGCCAAAACCTTCTTTGTCCATCTGCGCCACCATGTTCATCACACGGCTCTTTCTTTCAGGGGCACCTTGTGGCAACAGGGCCAGGTGCGATACTTTGGCGCTCAGGAACAACATGGCGCTGCTGTTCTTACAGGCAGCCACGCAGGCGCCGCAACCGATACACATGGCAGCCGCGAAAGAAGCGTCCGCATCGTCTTTCGGGATGGGGATGGCATTACCATCCACGGCATTACCGGTATTGACGCTAATATAACCTCCTGCCTGAATGATACGGTCAAAAGCAGAACGGTCCACCATCAGGTCCTTGATCACAGGGAAGGCATCGGCTCTCCAGGGTTCCACCACAATGGTGTCGCCGTCGTTGAAGGCACGCATGTGCAGCTGACAGGTAGTGTTGGCCTGCCAGGGGCCATGGGGTTTACCGTTGATGTACATAGAGCAGGCCCCGCAAATACCTTCGCGGCAGTCATGATCGAACGTGATCGGGTCGTCCCCGTCGCGGATCAGTTGCTCGTTCAGCACATCAAACATTTCCAGGAAACTCATTTCAGAAGAAATGTTCTCTACCCGGTACAGTTTGAACTCGCCTTTTGATTTGCAGTTTTTCTGCCTCCAGACTTTCAGGTTCAGGTTCATGTTATAATGCTCCATATAGAAAATTTCAAATTTGAGAATTTGAAAATTTGAAAATGCTAACGTTTCATCCTTTTGCTGTGGCGATGATCCTGGAAAGGATCCTTATCAGCTCTTCCAACTGGTAAGTTAAGGCCCTGTCAAAGGGGTAAGACTCGCTTTTTTCACAAAGCAGCAGCCAGTACGTTGTTTCACTGGCTTCTTTGGCTGCTATTTTCATCTTGTGAATGAAGTCTGCCTTGCTTTCAGCGTTCTGCGCCTCGAATATATTCGCACCTATGGAGGTTGCGGAACGTAAAAGCTGTTTTGCAATCACAAATTTCCGGTCTTGTTCAAGAACTTCTGTGAATCGTATGATCCCGAGAGAAAACGCTACGGGTTTCTCAGCGACCACATTTCTTCTATCATTACGCATTTTGCCAGATTTTGAAGTGTCCATTTTCAAATTAGCACACTTTCAAATTCTCACATTCAAATGCGTCAAATACCAGGTATAAATACTGCTTGCACTACTTGTAATTCCGCTGTGTCGGTTTGATCACTTCGTAGTTCAAAGGTTCTTTATGCAGGTTCCATTTGCTTTCACCGGCATACTCCCAGGCTGCTACATACATATAGTTGGCATCATCACGCAGCGCCTCACCATCAGGTGTCTGGTACTCCTCGCGGAAGTGACCGCCACAACTTTCATTACGGTTCAGTGCGTCGATGCACATGAGTTCTCCGAGCTCAATAAAGTCTGCCACGCGAATGGCTTTATCCAGTTCGGGGTTCATTTCCTCTATCTCGCCAGGTATACGTACATCGCTCCAGAATTCTTTTTTCAGTGCCTGCACTTCAGCGATGGCCTGTTTCAGACCTTGCTCATTGCGGGCCATGCCACATTTATCCCAGATGATCTTACCCAAACGCTTGTGGAAACTCTCTACAGACTGTTTCCCTTTAATGTTCATGAGTTGATGTATCCGGTCGGCCACTTCTTTTTCCGCTTCTTCAAAGGCAGGGTGAGAGGTTTCCACGGCTTTGGCATAGATCTCGTCTGCCAGGTTGTTACCGAGGGTGTAAGGGATCACAAAATAACCGTCGGCCAGTCCCTGCATCAGTGCAGAAGCACCCAAACGGTTGGCGCCGTGATCGCTGAAATTTGCTTCGCCCAATGCATACAGGCCAGGTACGCTGGTCTGCAGTTCGTAGTCCACCCACAGGCCTCCCATGGTATAGTGTACGGCAGGGTAGATGCGCATCGGAACTTCGTAGGGGTTCTCGCCTGTGATCTTCTCGTACATATCGAAGAGGTTACCGTATTTCTCTTTCACCACTTCCTTACCCATCGCAATGATCTCTTCCTGGCTGGCGTTATCCTTACCCTCTTTGCTGGCCTCGATCTTGCCATAACGGATAATGGCGGCACTGAAATCAAGATAAACCGCCTGTTTGCTGGTTCCTACACCATAACCTTCATCGCATCTTTCCTTAGCGGCACGGGATGCCACGTCGCGGGGAACGAGGTTACCGAAAGCAGGGTACCTTCTTTCCAGGTAATAGTCCCGCTCTTCTTCAGGGATCTCGTTCGCTTTACGGTTGTCGCCTTTTTGCTTGGGCACCCAGATCCTTCCGTCGTTACGCAGTGATTCTGACATCAGGGTCAGTTTCGACTGGTGGTCGCCGCTTACCGGTATACAGGTAGGGTGGATCTGTGTAAAACAAGGATTGGCAAAAGCGGCCCCTTTTTTATGGGCCTTCCATGCGGCGGTCACATTACTGCCCATGGCGTTGGTGGATAAATAAAATACGTTACCATATCCGCCGCTGCAAAGCAACACGGCATGACCGAAATGTCTTTCCAGTTTACCGGTAACCAGGTCGCGGGCGATGATACCGCGGGCCTTACCATCGATCTTAACGATCTCGTGCATTTCATGCCGGCTGTACATCTTTACATTGCCCAGGGCCACCTGGCGCTCCAGGGCCTGATAGGCGCCTATCAATAACTGCTGACCGGTCTGTCCGGCAGCATAAAAAGTTCTTTGCACCTGAGTACCGCCGAAGGAGCGGTTGCTCAGTAAACCACCATATTCACGGGCAAAGGGTACGCCCTGAGCCACGCACTGGTCAATGATATTGGCACTCACTTCTGCCAGACGGTGTACGTTGGCCTCGCGTGCGCGGTAGTCACCACCTTTGATGGTGTCGTAAAACAAACGGAAAACGCTGTCGCCATCGTTCTGGTAGTTCTTGGCGGCGTTGATACCACCCTGCGCGGCAATGGAGTGAGCCCGGCGGGGAGAATCCTGGAAGCAGAAAGCTTTCACTTTATAACCCAGTTCACCCAGCGAAGCGGCAGCAGAGGCACCGGCCAGACCGGTTCCCACTACGATCACTTCCAGCTTACGTTTGTTGGCCGGGTTCACCAGCTTGCAATGCCCCTTATACTCGGTCCATTTCTCATCTAAAGTTCCGGCAGGAATTTTTGCATCTAACATATTTCTATGGTTTGGAGCCTACCTCGCGGCAGACAGGTTTTTGTTATTGATTATCCCTCCCAACATTCACTCATCCACTCATTCACTCATCCATTCATTAAATCCCCTACACCCATCCCATATAAAAGCTCACAGGCATCATAGCGAAGAGCAGGGTGATGATGATGGAGAAGGCATATCCTACAGAGGTCAGCAGGGTATTGTAGCGTTTGTTGTGGATACCCAGGGTGCGGAAAGCGCTCTGGAAACCGTGGGCCAGGTGATATCCTAAAGAGAGACAGCCCAGCACATATACGATCACAACCCACAGTTCGCTGAACTCTAATTTCATTTTTTCGAAGAGGTTGATCTCTTCACCCAGCAGAAAACCCTGGCTGGCGCGGTTTGGTAACCAGAAATGGTAGAGGTGCAGTATCAGGAACAATAAGATGAGCGTACCCAGTAGGCCCATGCTTCTGCTGTACCATTTGCTTCCTTCGTTGCCATAACTTACGGCATACCCCACAGAGCGTTTGCTGCGGTTGGAGAATTCAAGCATCAGACCCTGGATGATGTGTAACAGCAGTCCTGCAAAAAGCCCCACTTCCAGTATGCGCGGAACCCAGTTGGATCCCATGAAGTGCGCACCTTTGGTGAACATCTCACCGTTATCACCTGCCCAGATGCAGGCATTCAGCCCCGCGTGAACAATCAGGAAAAGAATCAGGAAAATGCCGGTGAAACCCATAACCAATTTCTTTCCTACCGACGAAGTGAAGACTTGTTTCCAGGTCATATTGCAAGTTTAAGTTTGTAAATCGCTGCAAAAATAGGATAGTATACAATGCTGTGCGTTTCATATTTACAACTTTTTTGCACGTAGGTTCATAAGTTTTTGCATTCGGTATCAAACTGAATTGCCTGAAAACGCAGAGCCCGGTTGTTGCCGGCTTTTGGTATGGGATCGACTGTTGAAACTTGACCCGTATAACGGTGGCCGGAAACTCCACAACCGTTCACATAAAAATACTTTCCACAAAGCGGTTACTCACTTACATTTGGTACATGTTAAAGCTATTGAGCATCTTATGGAACAGTTTCCGGATGGCCCTGCAGGAATTACGGGTGAACAAGCTCCGTACCTTTCTCTCGCTCTTCGGTATCACCATCGGTATCTTCTGTATCATCGGCGTGCTGGCTACGGTCGACAGCCTGGAGCGTAAGGTACAGAGCGATATCAAATCCTTTGGCAATAACACCATCTACATCGATAAATGGAACTACGGCGGTGGTAATGACTACCCCTGGTGGAAATACATGAAACGCCCGCCCATGCGGATCGAGGAGATGAAGTTCATCAAGACCAAGAGCCAGCTGGCGGCCAATTCGGCCATGTTCGTTTCGAGTAATGTGAAACTGAGTTATAAGGACAATATATTAAACAATGTAAACATATACGGAGTCTCCGAGGAGTTCAACGTGATCCAGACCATCGACATCGATCATGGCCGTTACCTGAACGAGTCAGAGTTCATACGGGGTAATCCTACGGGTATCATCGGTTATCAGGTAGCAGAAGAACTGTTCGGTAACCCGCAGTTGGCCGTAGGCAAGGAAGTGACCTATAACAGCAAGAAAGTGACCGTGGTAGGAGTGATCAAGAAACAGGGGCAGAGTTTTGTGGGGGGATTTGATTACGACCAGAGCCTGATCGTCTCATACCGGTATTTCGCCAGCGTATACAATCCCGATAACAGCAATCCCTTCATCATGGTGCAGGGGAAACCCAGTATCGCTTCCAAGGCCTTGCAGGATGAGTTGACGGGGATCATGCGCCAGATCCGCCGGCTGAGCCCGGTGGATGAGGACAATTTCTCCTGCAACGATGTGGCCATGTTCAGTGAGCAGGTAAAAGGATTCTTTGGACAGGTAAGCGCCGGCGGCTGGGCCATTGCCGGGTTGAGCCTGATCGTGGGTGCCTTCGGTGTGGCCAATATCATGTTCGTGACCGTACGTGAACGTACCAGCCAGATCGGTCTGAAGAAGGCCCTGGGAGCCAAACGGAGCACCATCCTTACCGAGTTCCTGATCGAAAGTGCCTTCCTGTGCATCATCGGCGGACTGGTAGGACTGGCACTCGTGGAAGTACTGTCCCTGGTATTGAGTACCGTATTGCCATTCCCGATCTTTATCGCGCCGAATATCATCATACTCGCTTTGAGTATCTGTATCGTCCTCGGGATCATTTCAGGGATCATTCCGGCTTCTATTGCAGCCAGGATGGATCCGGTGGTTGCTATTAGGACGAAATAGGGGGGGGGTGGATGCTGGATATTGGATACTGGACGCTGGATACTGGATACTGGTTCATTTGGGGTCTTGTCCCTTGTTTCCTTGTCTCTTGGTTTTCTTGTTACTTGTCCTTTGTCTCTTGCTTTCTGGTTGGGGCTGCCTACCTTTGCAGCCGTTCGTGATATATGGTATCCGGAACGGATGGTCAGGCGTTCATGGCCATCAACCTGTAAACCCCAAGTACTTTTGCCAACCATCCTCGCCATAGAATCTTCCTGCGACGAAACTTCTGCCGCCGTTTGTGTGGATGGGCAGATACTGTCCAATTTCATCGCCAACCAGACCGTACATGAGCAGTATGGGGGAGTGGTGCCTGAACTGGCCAGCCGGGCGCATATGCAGCATATTGTTCCGGTGGTAGATGCTGCCTTGGCGCAGGCATTTCCGACTTTACAGACCCCGGGTGAGCGTTTGCAAAAGCTCGATGCGATCGCTTTTACGCAGGCTCCGGGACTGATCGGGAGTTTGCTGGTAGGGACCCAGTTCGCCAAGTCGCTGTCGTTATCGCTGAACAGACCGCTGATCGCGGTGCATCATATGCAGGCGCATGTGCTGGCCAACCTGATAGGTGAGGAGCGCCCCACATTTCCCTTTCTCTGTTTGACCGTAAGTGGCGGTCATACGCAGATCGTACTGGCCCGTTCGCCGCTTGACCTGGAAGTGATCGGAGAGACCATCGATGACGCAGCAGGAGAGGCTTTTGATAAGAGCGCCAAATTACTGGGACTGCCTTATCCCGGTGGTCCGCTGATCGATAAATATGCCCAGGAGGGGAACCCGCTGGCGTTCAAATTCGCAGAGCCCCAGATACCCGAACTCAATTTCTCTTTCAGCGGGTTGAAGACATCTGTGCTGTATTTTTTGCAGAAACAGGAACCAGGTTTCATTCAGGAGAACCTGGCCGATATCTGTGCTTCGGTGCAGCATACCATCATCAGCATCTTATTGCGGAAACTGAAAAAAGCGGTGCAACAGACCGGGGTTCGCCAGGTTTGCATAGCAGGCGGCGTAAGCGCCAACAGCGGCCTGCGCAAAGCCCTGCAGGAAGCGGGCGCCAAACACGGCTGGAAGACCTTCATCCCCAAATTCGAATACTGTACGGACAACGCTGCCATGATCGCCATCACAGCCTACCACAAATACCAGGCGGGCCAATTCAGCGAACTCTCCGTCGGCCCCACCGCAAGGGCAGAATGGTAGGTACCCATCAATGATCTCTCATGCCTAACTCCCTGCGCATTAAAACTGTTCCCCCCAACCCCCAACCCCAAACTCCCAACCCCAAACCCCAAACTCCTTCTAATAAATCATCTCATTCAACTTCTCCACCGGATTCATCATATAAGTCACCATTGACGCATCTTCCAACAGTTCCACTACGCGGAAACCCTTGTACTCCGTACCCCAGTTACCGCCCACATGCGCATCGAAGAAGAAGGGGATATTGTTGCTCATCTTCACACCGTCCTGGTCATGCTCATGACCGTGGAATACGGCTTTGAGGTTAGGATAGTTTTTGATGAGCTCAAAAAAAGCAGGCGTGTCAATGGCGTGTTTGGTCCATTTGGCCTGGGGTATGTGCAGGAAAAGGAAGACCTGTTTTTGCTGCTGGTGTTTGTCCAGCACCTGTTTCAGCCAGCTAAGGTCCGGAGAAAGGTATTTACCCTCTTCATTGGAAGTGTCACCGAGGAGGATACCATATTGTTTGATGGTGACGTCGTGGTTCAGCGGCGTGCCCCATACTTCCTGCCAGTAAGCAGGGCTCACCATATCGTGGTTGCCGCGGGTCACATGCCAGGGCATGGTCAGTTTGTCGAGTTGCTTTTTGGCCAGTGGCAGTAAGTTCTTTTCGTTGTGGATGATGTCGCCATTGAACACGCAAAAGTCGAGCGGATGCTCGTGGTGAAAAGCGTTGATCTGGCCAATGACCTTTTCGATCATCCCGTCAAAATCGGTCTCGGGTTGTCCGTAGTGTGAGTCGGATGCCACTACAAAACGCAGGCTTACTTTCTTGCGCAGGCGATAGAGTTCTTCGGCTGACAGGGGTTGAATGCCGCCCCCGAGCAGGAACAGGGAAGCGAAAGACACGTTCCGGATAAAGGACCGGCGGGAAACGGATGGGGTATGGTTTGCTGACATATGCTGACAATTAAAGCGTAAACTTATCTTTTTTTCGGTTCTGGCGGGGCCCTGGAAGCATTGATAACTGTAAGTTCATCTCCCAAAATCCGTTGGATAGCCTTACTTTTGCCGCCGAAAACAGCGTTAGAAACATGATCAGTGCAAGAAATATCACCCTCGCCTATGGTAAAAGGGTACTGTTTGATGAGGTAAATATCAATTTTACCAAGGGTAACTGTTACGGGGTCATCGGTGCCAATGGTGCCGGTAAATCCACGTTCCTGAAGATACTCAGCGGCGAGATCGAACCGAATAAGGGAACCATCGAGATCACCCCGGGTGAGCGTATGGCCGTACTGAAGCAGAACCAGTTCGAGTTCGATGATTGCACCGTACTGAATACCGTACTCATGGGCCACAAACGCCTGTGGGAGGTGATGCATGAGCGTGATGCCATTTATGCCAAGGCCGATTTTACCGAGGAAGATGGAATGAAAGCAGGTGAACTGGAAGGTGAGTTCGGAGAAATGGGCGGTTATGAGGCTGAAAGTAATGCCGGCAGCCTGTTGAGCAGTCTGGGCGTTAAGGAAGACCTGCACCAGAGCCTGATGAAGGACATACCCAGTACCTTCAAAGTGCGTGTATTGCTGGCCCAGGCCCTGTTTGGGAACCCTGATATCCTGTTATTGGATGAGCCTACCAACGGTCTGGACATTGAGACCATTGGCTGGCTGGAGAACTTCCTGGCCGATTATGAGAACATCGTACTGGTGGTGAGTCACGACCGTCACTTCCTCGATACCATCTGTACCCATGTGGCGGATGTGGACCGATCCAAGATCAAAGTGTTCACCGGTAACTATACATTCTGGTATGAATCTTCTCAATTGATCGCACGCCAGATCAGCGATAAGAACAAGAAGAACGAGGAGAAGCGGAAGGACCTGCTCGACTTCATCGCCCGATTCTCGGCCAATGCCTCCAAGAGTAAGCAGGCTACCTCACGTAAGAAGGCCCTGGAGAAACTGGTCATTGAGGAGATCGAACCTTCTAACCGTAAATATCCCGGTATCATCTTCCAGCCCTTGCGCGAAGTGGGTAACCAGATCCTGAACGTAGAGAACCTGAGCAAGAGCGTTGACGGCAGGAAACTGTTCGATAAAGTGTCGTTCAGCATCAATAAAGGCGAAAAGATCGCTTTCCTGAGCCGCGACCCGCTGGCAGTGACCGATTTCTTCGAGATCATCAACGACCGGATGCAACCCGATACAGGTAAGTTCGAATGGGGAACCACCATCACCAAGGCCTACCTGCCACAGGAGAACCAGGAATTCTTTACCGAGGGATTGAGCCTGATGGACTGGCTGCGTCAGTTCGTACCACCGCATGTGACCGATGCGGATGAGCCCTTTATCCGTGGATTCCTGGGTAAAATGCTGTTCAGCGGTGATGATATTCAGAAAAAGACCAATGTGTTGAGCGGGGGAGAGAAAGTGCGTTGTATGGTAAGCCGTATGATGCTGCAGAACCCGAACCTGGTCATACTTGACCAGCCCACCAATCACCTGGACCTGGAGAGCATCCAGAGCTTCAACGAAGGCTGTCAGAGTTTCCCGGGCGTGGTACTGATCACTTCGCATGACCATACTTTCATGCAGACAGTGGCCAACCGCATCATTGAACTGACCCCCAAGGGCATCATTGACCGGTTGATGACCTTCGATGAGTATATGGAAGATGCGAGAGTAAAGGAATTGCGGGAGGAAATGTATAAGTAATTGGAAATTAAAATTTTCTGATTCGAGGACTCCCTACTCACCACTCACTACTCACTACTGACCACTCACAACCAGTACTTCCTACCCGTATTTACCGCAGGCCGGTTTTTGACCGGCTTTGTTTTGTAATTTGGGTTAAAATCATGCCAATGTCAGTAATCAAACTTCCTCTTTTGTATGTGGGATCAAGAGGTGAACAAAGATTGTATAGTTTGTTCGATACAGGAGCCAATTTATCTTGTATTAACCCTGAATTTGTAGCTGTACTTGGCAATGCAGAAGCTTTGGGAAGAACAAGGCGGATAGCAACAGCCAGTGAAGGGCATTATATTGAAATTAACCAGGTGATGCGGCTGGATTTTTACATCAATGATGTTTTATTGAGCGATGAATTTCTGGTCGTGCCCGGATTAAGTGAAGAAGCCGTAATTGGTGCGGCAACTATGCAGAAATGGCGGATCAAGCTGGATTTTGAACATGATACGGTACATGTGGACCCGAAAGTGGCAAAAATGCAGCTGATTTAGTCTACCCATAGCCGGAAATGGGAGATGGGTTACTGAAAATGTGGATAAACCCGGAAAAATCAGATTTCCAAGCGGGTTTTCTACCCGTTTGTGAAGAAAATATTTAAAAAAAGGTTTTCCGATGTTGGTTTTTTGGAGCATTTCCTTACCTTTGCCTCCCGAAAAAATCGGAAAAAAATTCAGAGTCATGGCAAGAGTATGTCAGGTTACAGGTAAAAAGCCCATTGTTGGTAACAGTGTTTCTCACTCAAACATCAAGACCAAGCGTCGTTTCTTACCTAATTTACAAAAGAAGCGTTTCTTTTTTGCTGAGGAAGACCGTTGGGTAACCATTAAAGTATCAGCAGATGCATTAAGGACCATCAACAAGAATGGTCTGTCTACTGTGATCAAATCCATGAGAGCAGAAGGCGTTAAAATCTAACTTATTCACAAAGCAAACTACGTAATACAATGGCAAGGAAAGGTAACAGGGTGCAGGTGATTTTGGAATGTACAGAGCATAAGACCAGCGGTCAGCCCGGTACAAGCCGTTATATCACTACCAAAAACAAGAAAAACACACCAGAGCGTGTGGAGTTAAAGAAGTACAACCCGATTCTGAAAAAAGTAACTGTTCATAAAGAAATCAAATAATCATGGCTAAAGTAGCTTCCAAAAACGCGAAAGTAAAAGACCTTAAGGCTGCAGCTGAAGCAAAGAACTGGACCAAAGTGATCAAGGCTGTACGCAGTCCTAAATCCGGTGCCTATACTTTCAAAGAGCAGATCATCCACAAGGACAAGATCAAGGATTTCCTGTCTGAGAAATAATCGCTCTCAGCGTATAAGATATTCAGAAAGCTTTCCCCTTTGTGTGGAAGGCTTTTTGTATTTAAGCCGTAAGAGAATTTGCGAATGTGCTGATTTGAAAATTTGAAAGGATCGTTCTATTTTCAGATGAGTTACCATCTCAAATTCTCATACCCTCCCATTACCACATTTTCAAATTTTCAAATTCTCAAATTACCCCTATGAGTTTTTTAGGCAAACTGTTTGGCAAAAAGGAAAAAGAGAGTTTAGACCAGGGGCTGGAAAAGACCAAGGAGAGTTTTTTCTCCAAGATCACCAAAGCCATCGCCGGCAAGAGTACGGTGGATGAGGAAGTGCTGGATAACCTGGAAGAGGCCCTGGTGAGCGCCGATGTGGGCATTGAGACCACGATCCGCATCATTGAGCAGATAGAGAAGCGCGTGAAGCAGGACAAATACGTCAACACCGAAGAACTGAACCGGATCTTACAGGAAGAGATCGCTGCCATGCTGGTGGATGCGGCGGAACAATCCTACAAGGACTTTGGCATTCCCGAAGGCAAGAAGCCCTATGTGATCCTGGTAGTGGGTGTGAACGGCGTTGGCAAGACCACCACCATCGGTAAACTGGCGCATAACTATAAAAAGGCCGGTAAAACTGTGGTATTGGGTGCGGCCGATACCTTTCGTGCGGCTGCGGTAGACCAGTTGACCATCTGGAGCGAAAGGGTGGGTGTACCCATTGTAAAACAGGCCATGGGTTCAGATCCCAGTGCTGTGGCCTACGATACCGTTGCCAGTGCGGTTGCCAAAGGCGCGGATGTGGCCATCATTGATACGGCAGGACGTTTGCATAATAAGGCCCACCTGATGGATGAGCTGGCCAAGATCAAACGAGCGATCCAGAAGATCGTTCCCGGTGCACCGCACGAAGTGATGCTGGTGCTCGATGGGTCCACCGGTCAGAATGCACTGGAGCAGGCCAAACAATTCACGGCCACCACAGATGTATCCGCCATTTCCATCACCAAACTGGACGGTACCGCCAAAGGCGGCGTAGTGCTTGCCATCGCCAACCAATTCAAGATCCCCGTAAAATACATCGGCGTAGGCGAAAAGATCGACGACCTGATCATCTTCGATAAAAATGAATTCGTACACAGCCTATTCAATTTGGGGAACAGATGAACAGATGAACAGATGAGCAAGGAATGATGAAGGGGAAATTATCCTGTTCATCATTCCTTGCTCATCATTCATCTGTTCTATTGGCGTATTGGTCTTTGGTCTTTAGTCTTTGGGCTTTAGCATTCAACATTCGGCATTCCTTGTTCGTCTGTTCATCTGTTCCCTTGGCGCATTGGTCTCCCGCTTTCAGCGGGATCTTCGCTTCGCTACGATTTGGTCTTTAGCATTCATCATTCCTTGCTCATCTGTTCATCTGTTCCCTTAGCGCATTGGTGCATTGGTTTTGCATTCAATGTTCATCATTCCTTGTTCATCTGTTCTTCTGTTCAAAAGGTATATCTAATCGCCAACCCTCCCCAGCCACCTTCGAAGTAATTGTAGCCGATGATATTGAAAGAGGGTTGCCAGTCGAAACTAAGGTTCAGCGGGGCTCCTTTGATCTTGTAATCCAGACCCAACACGCCATCCACGCCGATGGCCAGTCCGCTTTCACGGGTAGGATACCGGTTTTTCCAGCTATCGCTCCAGACGCCAACGTGGCCACCGCCACCTACGTACCATTTCAGTCCTTCCACATTGCCCAGGTTATTGTGGATCTCATACAGTCCGGTAAGCCGGAAGCCGTCTGAGGAGATATAACCCAATCCTTCAATAGCGTTCCTGTTGATGAAGTGTTTAACGGTAACGGCACCGGGATATACTTTTACACCCAGGGCGGTACGGTAATCGGTTCCCATGTTCTGTTGTGCCTGCGCCTGTACAAAGCCTGTAAGTATCAGCGCTACTACAAATAGTCGTTTCATAAGCGTATTTTATCACCTTTAATACAAAACCGTGCCAAAAATAGAAAATGCCCCCGCAAAGAATAGTTAAGGTTCAAATGCGGCTGCTTTTGGTTTTATAATTAGGTTTGTAGCATGCATACATTTAAAGAACTGGTAGCCAGTTTTGGAGAACGTTTTGGTGTGAGGCATTTTCCGGAAACACCTGCAAGCCTGTACGAGCCTGGCGAGTATTTTCTATCCTGGGGAGGGAAACGTATCCGCCCGGTCATGTGTCTGATGGGCAATGAATTGTTCGCCGAGATCAGTAAAGATACCTGGCATGTGGCCACGGCAGTGGAGCTGTTCCACAACTTTACCCTGATACACGATGATATCATGGATGAGGCGCCGCTGCGCAGGGGGATGGAGACCGTGCACATGAAATACGGTGTGAACACTGCGTTGCTTACGGGCGATGTGATGATGATCCGCGCCTATGAGTACCTGAACCTGGTAAATCCGCAATACCTGTCGCGCATACTGGAACTGTTCAACCGCACCGCCAGGGAAGTGTGTGAGGGCCAGCAGCTGGACATCGATTTTGAAAAGATGCCCGATGTGTCGCTGGATGCCTATATCCACATGATCAGCCTGAAGACATCCGTGTTACTGGCGGCCACGCTGGAAATGGGAGCTATACTGGGTGGCGCCAGCGAAGGGAACTGCAGGCATATCTATGAATTCGGGAAGAACCTGGGCATCGCTTTCCAGGTGCAGGACGATTACCTGGATGCTTTTGGCGACCCTGAGAAATTCGGAAAGGAAGTGGGCGGTGATATCCGTCAGAATAAAAAGACCTTCCTGCTCATCCATGCACTGGAAGTGGCCAATGCGGAGCAGAAAAGATCACTGGAAACACTGATGCAGCAGAACCCGGCCGATAAAGTGGAAAAAGTACTGGATATCTTCCGCCAGTGTGGCGTGGATGCCTGGGCCGTGCAACTGAAGGAAAAATATTTACAAACAGCCTTGCAACACCTGGAAGACATAGCCGTAGTATCCAGCCGGAAAAGACCACTGGAAGAGCTGGCGTCCTTTTTAATTCAACGGGAGTACTGATCGGGAATGGTTCGATCGGTCCAAAGGGGTAAGGTGCTCAACGAAGGGAATACCCTTTGCGGCCATCGGCCCTTTTACCTATTTTGGCCCGTTTGCCCCTTTTCACCCGTATAACCTCTGTAACTTTTTCCTATCTTGATCACCCAAAACCAAGTTCATGTCTGATTCTGTTTTCAGAAAAAAATCGATAGATAAAATTGTGGCCGATTCTGCAGCCGGGTTGAGTGATGGTCACGGTAGCGGGGGCCTGCGCAAAGTGCTGGGTGTGAAGGACCTTACTTTCATGGGTATTGCGGCGGTGATCGGTGCGGGCATATTCTCCACCATCGGTACGGCAGCCTATAATGGCGGTCCGGGCATTGTGTTCCTGTTCATGATCACGGCGGTCACCTGTGGCTTCAGTGCCCTTTGTTATGCCGAGTTCGCCAGTCGTGTGCCGATCGCCGGAAGTGCCTATACCTACGCCTATGTTTCTTTTGGAGAGCTGGTAGCCTGGATCATTGGCTGGGCGCTGATCCTGGAATATGCGATCGGTAATATCGTGGTGGCGATCAGCTGGAGCGGTTACTTCAACAACCTGCTGGAAGGCTTTCATATCGGACTTCCCGGATGGCTGGCCACCAATGCCGGAAATGCACAGGCAGGGTATGAGGAAGCCATGAAAGGACTTGCTGCCGGCCAGCCCCTGGAATCGTTGAGCAAGAATGCCAAAATGGGATACGATGCCATCATGCATGCGCCAGTGATCGGTGGCTGGAAGATGATCCTGAACATACCGGCGCTGGTGATCGTGTTCCTGATCACCATACTGGCCTATATCGGTATCAAGGAGAGCAAGAAGAGCACCAACCTGATGGTCATCTTCAAGGTTTGCGTGATCGTTTTTGTGATAGCCATCGGTTTCTTTTACGTGGACACCAAAAACTGGGACCCCTTCCTGCCCAATGGTTTTGGCGGGGTGCTGGCGGGTGTGTCTGCCGTATTCTATGCCTATATCGGTTTCGATGCGATCTCTACCACTGCCGAAGAGTGTAAGAACCCGCAACGCGACCTGCCACGGGGTATGATCTATTCCTTGTTGATCTGTACCATCCTCTATATCCTGATCGCATTGGTGCTCACCGGTATGGTGCATTTCAGCGAACTGAAAGTGGATGACCCATTGGCCTATGTGTTCGAGAAATTGCACCTCAATAAGATCGGTTACCTGATATCGGTAAGTGCGGTGGTGGCCACCACCAGTGTGTTGCTGGTGTTTCAACTGGGCCAGCCGCGTATCTGGATGAGTATGAGCCGTGATGGTCTCCTGCCAAAAAGGTTCGCCAAAGTGCATCCCAGGTTCCATACCCCTTCATTTGCCACCATTGTCACAGGATTCATGGTCGGCATCCCATCGCTGTTCGTATCCAGCAGCACGGTGACCGACCTCACCAGTATCGGGACCCTGTTCGCCTTCGTACTGGTCTGCTTTGGTGTGCTGGTATTGCCTAAACTGACGGATCCCAAAAAATCCGGCGCTTTCCGCCTGCCTTATATCAATGGCAAATTCCTGATCCCCCTGCTGGTGCTGCTGGCGATCTTCCTGTTCCGTGACCGGATCGGGGATGCGCTGTCCAATATGGGCTCGGAAAGTTACCAGGAAGTGCTGTTCCTCGTATTCATACTCATCGCCGTGATCACTGCTGTCAAAAGTTTCATCGGCAGTTATTCCGTCATCCCGGTAGTGGGCGCCCTCAGCTGCCTCTACCTCATGATCGAGATCCCCGCCATCAGCTGGCTCTGGTTCTTCGCCTGGATGGCGTTGGGACTGTTGATCTATTTCTTCTACGGAAGGAAACAGAGTAAGCTAGCAGCAGTTGAATAATGAACAGATGAACAAGGAATGATGAATATTGAATGCAAATGGCTAATTCACTAATGTGCTAATGGAACAGATGAACAGACGAACAGATGAACAAGGAATGATGAATTTTGAATGCTAAAGCCCAAATCGTAGCGAAGCGAAGATCCCGCTGAAAGCGGGAGACCAATACGCCAATACGCCAATACGCTAATGCGCACAAATCATGAGCTCCCCCAAACAACCCCAAACTCCAAACCCCAAACTCCCCTTCCCCCATATTTCCACTTCTTCGTAATTTTACCCCATGAAATACCAGGTTGGTGATGAAATTATAGTACTGCTGAGCAATGAAGAGGGCAGGGTGGTGGAGATCATGAACGATCAGATGGTGATGATAGAAGTGAGGGGCGTTAAGTTCCCGGCTTATATGGACCAGATCGATTTCCCTTATTTCAAGAGGTTCACGGAGAAAAAACTGTTTGCTAAAAAGCCGGAGCCGAAGGTATATGTGGACCAGCTGCCCAAGGAAAAACCCCAGCCCAACCAGATCAAAGTGGCAGATGGGGTGTGGTTATCGTTCATTCCCAAATTCTCTCTTGACGATTTCAATGACGAAGTGGTAGAGCTGCTCAAGATCCACCTGGTGAACAGGACCGATAGGGCCTATCATTTCGTGTACACGCAGCAGTTCCTGGGAGAGACCGATTTTGAGCTTCGTGCCGATATCGCTGCCTTTCATGATTTTTACCTGCATGATATTGCTTTTGAGCGAGTGAACGATAGTCCTTCCTTTGCTTTCGACTTTTCATTGGTGAACCCTGAGAAAAAGAAAGCGCCGCATTATGAGACCCAGCTGAAACTGAAGCCCAAGCAGGTCTTCAAGCGTATCGAGGAAATGAAGGAGAACAATGAACCCACACTCTCGTACCAGTTGTTCACCGAATACCCTGAAAAAACAGAAGAGCCTTATTTTGAACTGGGATCGCTGGCCGCCAGGGGACTCAAAGTGTATGAGGCCTCCAAGGCCCGCCAGCACATGGAACCGGCCCGTACTGTGGTGGACCTGCACATTGAAAAGCTGACCCATTCCTGGGAAAAATTAAGTAACCTGGAGATACTGGGCATTCAGCTGAACGAGTTCCAGAAATGGTACGACCTGGCCATTGCCCACCACCAACCCTCCCTGATCGTGATCCACGGCGTGGGAACCGGTAAACTGAAGGATGAGATCCACGATATCCTCAAGACCAAACGGGAGGTAAAGACCTTCATCAACCAATACGACCCCCGCTTCGGCTACGGCGCCACCGAGATCTTTTTCCAATACTAACCCCTCCACACATTCTATCATTCTATCATTCTATCATCCTATCATTCACTCATTCACTCATTCACTCATTCACTCATTCACTCATTAAAATTCACTTACCTTTGTATTTGCTACAAACCCGAACCATCGTCACGCCTCTGGCGTGAAGGAAAGTCCGGACAGCGCAGGGCGACCCACCGGTTAAGCGCCGGCTCCCGTCTTTGGCGGGACGAGAAAGTGCCACAGAAAATAACTACCACGCCCTGGCGTGGAAAAGGTGAAAATGTGAGGTAAAAGCTCACGGTCTTCCGTGGTAACACGGAACACGGGTAAACCTTGGGTGCTGTAATGCCATGTATAGGATCGTTCGAGGGCGGCTCGCCCGAGTCCACGCTTAACTGCGCGGCGCGGTCCAGGGTAGGCAGCAAGATCACGGCAGTAATGCCGGGGCCAGATAAATGATGGTTTAGAAACAGAATCCGGCTTATGAGGTTTGTGGCTTTTTGGTGAATGGGCAATGGGCAATGGGCAATAGTGAATGGGCAATGCAAACCCCTCCTTATTCACCATTGCCCATTCACCATTCACAATGCCGCGCCGCCTCATAGCTCACAGCTCACAGCTTTCCCTTACATTTGCACCCATGACACAGGAACAGATCAAGATTATGAGGGACCGCGTTTTGGTCCTGAGGAGGTTTCTTTGACGTCGAGAACCGCACATATAAAGTAGAGACCGACAGACAACTCTCGCTGTCGCCGGGTTTCTGGGACGATAATGCCCGGGCCACGGCCATCATGAAAGAGATCAAGGTAAATGAATACTGGTTAAAGCTGTACAAGCAGGTAGATACTGCTGTGGAGGACTTTGCCGTGTTGTTTGATTTCTGGAAGGGAGGCGACGCCACGGAAGAGGAAGCCAAAGAGGCCTACGATCATGCGATACAGCAGATCGAAGACGCCGAGTTCAAGAGTACCCTGAACAAACCGGAGGACGAATTGCCCGCCGTATTACAGATCAACCCCGGTGCCGGTGGCACTGAGAGCCAGGACTGGGCCGAAATGCTGTTGCGCATGTACCGCATGTACGGCGAAAAGCAGGGATGGAAAGTGACCGAGGTCGATTACCAGGAAGGGGATGGGGCCGGTATCAAAAGTGCCACCCTGCAGTTCGATGGGGATTTCGCCTACGGTTTTCTGAAAGCGGAAAGTGGGGTGCACCGGTTGGTGCGTATCTCGCCTTTCGATAGTAATGCAAGAAGACATACCTCATTTGCATCGGTATATGTATATCCCCTGATCGATGATAGTATCGAGATCAATGTGAACCCCAGCGACCTGGAATGGGCCTTTTACCGGAGTGGTGGCAGTGGCGGACAGAACGTGAACAAAGTTGAGACCGCGGTCAGATTGAAACACATACCCAGTGGCTTCATCGTGGAATGCCAGCAGGCCCGTACACAGGGTGAGAACCGGGAACTGGCCCTGAAGATGCTGAAGAGCCGCCTGTATGAAGAGGAACTGCGCAAACGGCAGGAAGCGATGAATGCGACCAACGCCAATAAAAAGAAGATCGAGTGGGGCAGCCAGATACGCAGTTATGTGTTCCATCCGTACAAGATGATCAAGGACCACCGTACCGACTTTGAAGTAGGTAATGTGGGTCCTGTGATGGATGGTGAACTCGATGGTTTTATCAAGGCCTACCTGATGATGGAAAAAGAGAATACCCAACCATAGCCATGCCTCAAAACGCATGGTTATGGTTCTATCATGTTGTTGTTCGGAATGCGTCATGACCCACTGCTGTTCCGATGCCTGTTCTTTACTTCCCTTCCGCCAGTATCGTTCTTTCTCCGAAGATCCCGTAGGGCGCCCTTGTTGCGCAGCATGAGCTGGTCAGAACCCCTGGATCGCCAGGCGGAGAGGTTTGCCAGTCTCTCAATAGATCCTCCTTTACACTGGAGAAATGCCCTGCACAGCTTGTTTACCTGCTGCATGCATGCAGTACCGTCCCGGCGACCCTTCGGTTGCGGTAGTATGCTGAAAGCTACCTGATCCGTTCTCTATGCTACCATACTTTCCCCATAACCCCACAAAATACCGTGGAAACACCGCCTATGACCCGCCTTTTTAAAGAGGCGGGTTATAGGCGGGTTATCTGCGGGTCATCTGCGGGTTATCTGCAGGTTATCAGTTAGTTAAGATACAATGAAGACCGAAGGAGGTCCCAATGGTGACTGAGTGGTGATAGGCTATGATTGCCAGTGTGTTAGAGCTTTGCTGCTCTCAGGGGGCTGTTACCGGATGATGTTTCGGTAAGGGAAAGCGTTGTGTTGAGCGAAGCGTTCTCATTGGGAGACGCTTGGGAAAAGGGGAGAAGACGCTTGGGGGAAGCAAGCTGCCAGGATCTTCTTGGTTGATGCATGCTAATGTGTTGTGTCTGAATGCTATTCGATGTTATCCCCAATGAATGCTGTGATTTTTTCGTGGAATGAAAAAGAATTTCTACATTCACCATACCCCCCGCCTGTTGGCTCCCCTCACTAATAAATTTTTGTAGTTGGTCATTACTGACCTGTGACAGCTATGTCTGGGACTCAGGTGGCATTGCTGTATCTGCACTGAGCAAAAGATCTTTCGCAAACAGATGGACCGGTAGCCATGAGGCAGTGCTGACAATACACCAGGTATCATGGCATGATCTCTTACCGGCAATATGAAAAGGATAGCTGTATTGATGTAACAGCAATACAAGATGTATCATTCTATAACACTCGAATACAGAGCGACCGATTTTGAAATGGATGGGGGAGTGGCGTATATTTAGGTGTTAGCTGCAATACTATAGCACATGTACCAATCCTTCATTTGTAATCAAGACGAAGTTGAAAACAAACTTAAGACCCTCACTAAGACGGGTGCTTCTACTGACGGTTGGACACATTATTATGTTGACGAAAATTCAAATGAAGAATGGCATTTGACAAGGTATGACTCCGAATATCATGGCGGCGGTGTTCCTGTTCTCAAGCGACTTCCTGAACCGACAGTTAAAGATCTCATAAACATTTCAATGACTTCGGCTGACAAGAACGATATTATTGGTGCATCACTTGAACTTTCGGAAAGAGAAAAATATAAGAAGGAAGATTTTAGAGCAAGATTGCTTAGTCGTTTGCTGCAAGTTGACACTTCTAATTTGTCTGACTTTGAAAAGGAGCGGCTGAAAATAATTATCTATGAAAGCGATTTGTATGACGAAACAAATCGTAGAGACATAATTGGCAAACATTTTACAGAAATTCAAAATGACGCTGACTATTTTAGGACAAATGCTCAAAAGGCGAAGAAGATACTTACAGACATGGAGAAGTACTGCAGCTAACATTGCATTGGCAATATGGCAGGGCGACGAATATATTCTCAGCTTTTTGTTCTCTATTCAGCTTCGGTTTCGGCAGGCGAATAACGCCGAGTAACAGAATAAACAATGAGCTTTTGTATTTTTAATCAGCAGCGGCACCGTGCAGACGGAACATAAAATACCGCCACATCGCCGATGCTTTAACGTTGTACGCAATACTAATTCGTTATGACTGATTATTTAGAAACTGCTTCTGGAATTACAAATGGATTGGCCACTCTAGCCAAGACACTAACTCTAGGTAAATTCATTCGGTGGATAATCACTGTGCTCATTATTGGGGCCATAGCTTTATATATATTCGACAAATACAGTTCAACTTTTTTATATAACAAAATAGATAGAAAGCTCTCTGTTATTGAGAAAGTACAAAAACTTGGACAGTCTGATTCAACTATTAGACAACAAACTAATCTTAAACTAATTGAGGTTTTGAGAGAGATAAATCAGACTGAGAAAGTGAACATTATTTCTGATTCAGTCTTAACTGCCATTATTAAGCTTCTTGGAGCAATATTATTTCCTGTATTTGTAATTGTAGCTAATTTAAAAGCTGCGGACAGTCGCAATATAATACTTGGAGCATCAATATTTTTGGTAGTATTTGGACTTATAGCGTTATTTCTCCCAATTATATATAGTTTGTGGGTGAATTTTTTCATTTTCCCTATCGTAGAAATTTTAATATTGATTCCATTTATACCTAAAAGATCCTAAACTGCGTACAACATTGGTTTTGCAAAAGTTGGGCGACAGAATATGGCCCATCAGCAGTGAGAATTCTAATCAGCTTTTGTAATTTGGCTTCAGCTAATCGGGGTTGTAGTGACCAACCGTGTGCGCCGAAAAGGCTTAGCCAGCAATGGGATCACGGATGGCTCAACCTTTGCAAAGCCTTAACGTTGGCGGTAATTTTTCTGCAATCCGCTCAAATTGGCCTAAATAATTAGTTCTATAAAATGACAAAAGCAGTTATATTTTTCAGTGTTACTTTATGTGGTTTGATAAACAGACATCTATTTGCTCAGTCTCCACCTTTTGATTGTGACACATCGAAAATCAATTCAATTATTTGGGATAAAAATTTTAATCGACTTCCAAAGTACGACGCAACAACATTTACCGTTCAAGATTTCTACAAACTTGACAAAGATGAAAACAGAATACTTTGGTATCGTGACATTGAAAATATTGACACAACAAAATTTACAAGTTCTTGGAATGACTACGCTAGGTCAAATTATCACGCATCTCATCTTGACTTCCTAAAATTTTACGAGACTAGACAAGACATAGAACTTGCTTTTCAGCTTGGACCAAATGGAGTGCTTTGGACTTACTATACGTTTGTCGTTAAAAGAATAAATGAATGTTACCTTGTAACGAGAACCAATTTTGCACATGCTAGATTTAGATATAAAGCGTATGCAATTATTAATAAAGCTCAATTGGATAGTTTGTATTCTACTTTAGAAAAAACCAATAGGCAATTAGTAACAGACAAAGAAACATTTTCCTATAGTGGATATTTTGTCGACAATAGAAACAAAAAAAAGTTTTTTTTTAGACTTGCAAAAAGAAGTGATGGAAACGGACGGACAACAAAAGCCCGTACCAGAAATAATGGAGTTGTATGATTTTATCAACAAAAAAATTAAATGGACAAAGACATATCAGTTATAAAACTACCGCCAACAATGCATTGGCAAAATGGCGGCTGACGGAACTCGTTCATCAGCATCAAGAAATCATCTTCAGTTTCGGCTTTACGTAACGCAGTTGAACTAATCAATAACAATTTATCTTTAAACAAAAAATCAGCTAACGTTTCAGCAGACGTAACGTGGAATATCGCCACATCGCCAATGCTTCAACGTTTTGCGTAATACACCTTTATGGAAGATTTCTCTTGCGAGACAAGTTTGCGTCGTATAATTTCCGAGTCATTCTTTATATGGCTGTTCCTGATAATTATAATTTGGGGTAATTATTACATTATTGGGCTTTATAATGATTCCCATTTACCGAGAGCCCTTTATGCCTTAATCTTAGGCAATATTATTTTTGGAACTCAATTCATTTTCGGGGTAATAATTTTTGTTAATTACATTAAGTATTCCAAAAATCGAACTGTTCTTTTTACAGCCGATATAGTCAGATTAGTTAATAGTGCTAATAGTGAGCAAATCGAAATAAATAATGATGAGGTAATAACTTTTGAGGTTTTTTCGAGCAAATCGTCTCGTCCTCCATGGGGATCATTCGAATATATTCGGCTGGTAGACAATTCTGGAAATGAAATAATAGTGACTTCTTTTACGATGGACATTAGTTATGAAAAAGTAGACATTCTATCTCAAAATTTTAGATCAGCACACGTCGATAGACAGACAAGATTTCTACCATTAATTAGCGCCTAGTACTACACA
This sequence comes from Chitinophagaceae bacterium, assembly GCA_020403425.1. GTDB lineage: Bacteria > Bacteroidota > Bacteroidia > Chitinophagales > Chitinophagaceae > Sediminibacterium. The sequence goes on from JADBXR010000023.1 coordinate 27,486, forward strand.
CAAAAACAGATTGGCCAAAGTTTGGCTGACGAATTTCGCCCATCAACAGTAGGAATTCTGACCCGGCTTCAGTAATTTGGCTTTAACTAATCGTGTCTTTAGTGGCCAAGCAAGCGACAGAATATATTTCCCAACCTTCGCCAAGCCCTGACGTTGTGTGCAATTTGAAGACAGAAATATCTTATGGACGATAAGACAAAATACACTTGTACTAACTGCGGCGATGTTCATGATGAATGGCCAGCCTTGGCATTTGACTCTCCTACATCTTATAATGTTCTACCTGAAAATATAAAGGAAAAAATAGGTGAGCTTACAAGTGACTTTTGCATTGTAAGACATCCTGAACAAACAGACCGATTCATTCGAGGGACATTGACGATAAAAGTGAATGACTATTGTGAAGACCTGGAATATGGACTTTGGGTTTCATTGAGCGAAAAAAGCTTTCAAGATTATACAGCGAACTTTGGGAACATCAATCATGAGGCAAAATATTTTGGCTGGCTCAGCAATGACATTCCCGAATATGAAATTCCCGAAGGTGGTATTCCTACGACTGTATTTACAAGAAAAGACGGATCAAGGCCGGAGATTATTCCGCATGAGGATTTTAACCATCAGCTTGTGCGTGATTATTATGAAGGAATTACCACAGATGAAGCAGAAAGTCGAATACAGGCCATGCTCAAAATAGTTAATGAACGGGATAAAGAAAAGACACCGTCAAAGCAATGGTGGAAACTGTGGTAGTGTATGGAAAACTACAACCAACAGTGCATTGCTGCAAGCGTTGCTGACGTGTTTTCCTTCTCCGAAGAGTCTCCCAACGGGGACTCTTCGCTTAGAATCACCCATATCCCTTTGCCTTCCAGTTGTATGTTAAGGAACTTATCTACGATCTATATTTTGTAGCTTCCGATCGATCGATTTTCTTCTTCGGAGCGTCCACTTCGGAAAAGGAAAAGGTAGGGCGATAGGATTTAGCCCATCAGTAGTTGAAATTCTAATCCGCTTTTGTAATTTTTCTTTAGCTGATCAGGCGTGTGGTGGCCAAGACATCAGTGTGATCAGGAATGGTCCAACCTACGCTAAGCCTATAAAGTTGTTTGCAATTTACTTGCAGACACTCTGTAAGTATCCCTAAATCGCAGACAGTTTAAAATTAGAGCCAAAGGCTTAAATTTAAACTGCAAATATGAAAAAGACACGATTTACGGAGACCCAGATTGTTTCCATTTTAAAGCAACAGGAAGGCGGTCGAACAACCAA
>JADBXR010000024.1 GCA_020403425.1 Chitinophagaceae bacterium
AGGAACTCGAACAGGAACTGGAAAAAGAAGTGACGCGCAATATTGTTATGCTATGCGGAGGAAGCACCGATACATTCGACATACTTTTTGGATCAAATTCTCCTTAATCTTCCGAACACCTGTGGTCGCCTGACCAACAACCACCCGTTTTCAATGATCGAAACAACCACCATATCAGTTTCACAACACCATCCGTTATTGGTCGCCTGACCAACAACCAGCCACTCCTCAACAAATGCAGATGATATTATTTGACCACCATACCCAATTTGTTACCATTACCTGTCTGAATTGGCTCCCCATATTACAGAATGATCTTCACAAACAGATTATTATCGAAGCCCTTCAAAATCGTATTCAGAAAGAACAGGTAAGCATATATGCATTTGTGATAATGCCCAATCATATGCATCTGATCTGGCAATTACACGACACAATTATCAGGGAAGACTTTCAAAGGGATCTCCTGAAATTTACCGCTCGTAGTCTGTTACAATTTTTAAGAATGAATTCCGATCCACTGATAGAGTCATTAAAAGTAAAAACGTCAGACAGACATTTTCAGGTTTGGGAGAGAAATTCTTTAAGAATCGATCTGTATTCTGAAAAGATCTTCCTTCAGAAACTGAATTATATACATTGTAATCCCATACAACAAAAATGGAAACTTGCCGATCTACCTGAAAACTATCGCTTCAGCAGTGCGGCGTTTTATGAAACGGGGGTGGATGAGTTCTCGATCTTAACGCATTATAAAGGGTAGTTGTTGGTCAGGCGACCAACAACGGCAGGAGATTCAGCAGTGCGGCATTTTATGAGACAGGGGCGGATGCGTTTTCGATCCTAACTCATTATAAGAGGTAGTTGTTGGTCAGGCGACCAACAACGGCATAAGTGGTCGCCGGAACTTATAGTTAACTTATAGCTAAGTTATAGCGAACTTATAGTTAAGTTATAGCAATGCCTACCCGGAGATTTCCCGGTGATGCTCCGCTCCTACTCCTGTTCCTGTACTTATTGCTTCCAGTGCCGATAGCGGGATGATGGCTGACCCCCTACACCCTTGTTGGCCACCCGACCAACCGTTACCACCCAATTATTCCCGGCAACCCTTTAGCTGATCCATTGTTTTATCAATATTCATCTGTAGGCTCATAGCTGCACGGGTCTCCTGTCCACTCACTTCCCGCAGTTGTTTGATGCGCTGGTAGCTGAGCCACCAATCAGTGGCATTATAGATCATATCGGTTGCGAACTGTGCGTAAGTAACATAGGGTATCTTGTTACTGAATCCTTTCAGGTTCTTCAGGAAATTGGAAGACAGGATCTTCTCCACAGTCTTCCCTGCAGCGAACTGTCCGGCATCCACTTCTACAAAACCGCCATCGTTCAACAGGTTCTTCACCGTGGTATCCTGCAGGATCTGCTGATACACCGTATCCGTTTCAGCAATGCGGGAAGCACCTATCTGTACCGCATCCCGGAAAAAAGCGTCGTACTCCACGGCGTCCTTGAACTCAGACGCATCTTTTGCCAGGTTATTGGCCGTAAAGATCCGCTGGTTCAATACACCCAGGTACTTATCAAAGTCCACCCCTTTGGCCCTTAACGCTTCTTCGTGCTTCAGCAGCCTGAGCCGTATATTTTCCGCCTGTATTCCCTTGAGAGATACATTGGCCAGGAATTTACTGAACAGTAATTCAAAACCCGATGTGGCCGCATTCCAAAGGGCATCATTGTTCTTCTGTTTCCATTCAGCCAGGTCTTTCTGCGTGGTAAGTATGGTCTTGTGGAACTTATCTCGCTGGTTCAGATAGTTGTTCAATCTGGTCTGCAGTTTGTCACATTCCGGGGTCTTTTTAAAACCGGCTTTGGCTGAATTCTTTGCAGCGGAATCGGCCGCACGTGCCAATTGTGCACTATCTTCTCTTTTACGCTCACGCAAAAAAAGATCTGCATTGTTAATATCTGCGATCACCGTATCCTTATCAGGATCTATCAGGGTGGTGATCTGCACAGAATCCATACGGGTACCAAAAAAATTGGTGCCTCCTGATGCACCAACGGTATCTTTCACCCGTATGCCTCCATCAAACTGGCTGGCAGCGCCGGCACGTAAAGCTTCCATATCGCCATCCAGCTTTTTCATCTGCAGGCCCACTGAACCACCTTGCAAAAGCTTGTATGAAGACATCAGCTTCAGGTAGTTCAACTGATCGAGCGAGTCTTTGATCTTTTTCTGCAATGCCGCTTCCGCCGCTGCCTTGATCTTCTGTTGCTCTGCCAGAAATTTCTGCTGCTGCTCTTTCTGTTGCTGTTGCTGATTGGAACTGAACAGACCGGAAAAGATGCCCTGCAAAAGGGTACTCGTGACCATCATCTGCATACTGGATGAATAGCTGGGTGAGATACCTGCACCTGTTTTCTTAGGTGCCACATAATACGGGCAACTGGAAGCATGTCCCGAAGAAGCTATCTGTGACTCAGACCGGTTGCAATACGCACAAACCGCTTTGATCTGCTGTGTCATGGCTGTTACAGGCAGTAACAAAGAAAAGCATACAATATAAACAATGATCGAACGCATACAAGAACTGTTTCTACCCACTGAACGGGTATATGACCTAATTTTTTACCCGCAATTCCCATTCATAGATCTTATCCTGTGCCGCACGTATATCCGGTGCATCCGGTGCCAGCCGCATATAAGCATTCATCTGCTGTATGGCACTCCTGAAATCGCGCATGGTAGCATGTAACATGGCCATATTGAACCTGGCTAACGGATAATAAGGACAGGCCGTTAATGCACGTTGATAATACTCAATGGCCTGACTATAGTTTTTGTCTTCTACAAAACTGGTGGCCTGAACGGTCAGCTTACGCACATATTCCGGAACAGCGGGTTTTACTTTCAGTTTCGGGTACACGAAAAAGATCTGGTTCATCACTGAATCCAATAACTGTTTGCTCTCCTTCTCAATACTGGTTGCATACCCCCACGCTACCTGTAACCTTTCAAACGCGGTATTCAGGTTGATATCTGCCAGTGATTTGGAGGCTGTGTTGATCCCTTCCAGACTGATCGCTACTTCATCCAGTTCACTCCTTACCTTCTTATCGCGTAATGCCAGGTCAAAAAAGTCCAACTGCTGTGCCCCGGTAAAATAAATGGGGATGGTCAGATCCGTTTCAGCCAGCTTGTTCAGAACATTCACCGCTTTGGCTTTCTCACCCATTTTGGTATAAGCAGCCCCCAGGTAAAAGGATTCGCGATAACTTTTGGGGTTCTTCTCCAGGTAAATCTCATAGTCTTTGGCAGCATCTGCATACCGGCCCAGCTGATAATAACAACTGGCACGCCAGGTGAACAGGTTCAGGTCGGTAGGTTTGAATTTGATGGACTGCGAAAAATCCTCAGCAGCCTGCAACTGGTTGCCGGCATAGAGGTTGCATTTACCCCGGCCCCAGTAACCCATATAATAATCTGCTAGCTTTTTGTCAGCCTTATCGATGTATTGCGTGTAATCGTTGATGGCCTGGTTATACTGTCCCTGTTTTTCCAGGATGCTGGCACGGGTATAATAATATTCCCAGGTCCGTTTGGAGATGCCGATGGCTGTTTCAATATCGGCACCTGCTTCTGCATAGCGTCCCATTTTATTATATACGATGGCCCTTTTCTGGTATAGACCACCATTCTTTGGCTCTTTCTGCAAAGCCTGGGTATAATAATACACGGCACTATCCAGCTTGCCCTGGTTCTCGGCAAGGGAAGCATAGTACGCATTATTAAAATAATTGGTATACCTGACAGGTACACAGGCTGTTTGATAGAATACCAGCAGGAAAAATGTGGCAACCAGATTAACGCTTTTCATACGAAGAAGATTTAAAAGTGAAAGCGATAATATGTGTACGCGATGGCAAAGAGGCTTTTGCTAAGGGTATCTATATTTTCTATACAAAGTTTACTGAAAAACAAGCGCTTCGAAAATGACGGATGTCATTTTCCGGCCCTGTTTTAAGCGGTTACTTTGTTGTTTTGAGAGGCTTCAAAAATTTACAGGCAGGCTTTTGCTTCCGCTGCCTGATAGGTATTGATTTGCCCGCATGGGGCGCAGCAGCCGGCCAGGGTGCCGGTTTTCACACAGATCAAAATGAGGTTTAGTAAGTGATCAGTTCGCAAACTGTTTCAGTATGCGTTGCATGGTCTGCTTATCGCCCAGCTGTTGCGTGAATGCATGGTAGTAACCCGGTTCAAGTGGCATATAATACTCCGCCTGTTTGGCCTCGCTCCAGCCTTTTTTGACCGCATCAAGGGTGGATGGCTCCGTTTTATGCAAGCCCAGCAGGAGGCGGCGGATATTTGCCCGGGTTGCCTCTGAAAGGCGGTTATGCAACAATACCGGCCCCAACGGGATCTCGGGCGAACGCCAGAGCAATTTTATCCTGGCAGCTTTCTGCGGATCTTTCAACACAGCGATGTATTCGGTACTGCCCATAGCGGCTATCCGGTCATCATTACCCGGCACCAGCACAGAGTCCATGGTAGATGTATGGTTGCCCCCATACGCCACCGAGACGAACGCTTGTTCCGGATCTTTGATGCCTGCAGCACTGAGCCCTAAGCGGGGCACCAGGTTACCGGAGGTAGAACCCACTGCCACCAGCATGAGTTTTGTTTTACTTGCCAATGGAGCTATCTGACTGAGTGTATCCACCGGAAAACCAACCGGCGCCACAAAGGAGGTCGTATAATTGTCCTGTGCCCCTTCTTTTACCTTCAGCACCACATCGGGCTTCATATCATAGGGAGCCGATTCCAGCAGCAGGTAACCTAAAGTGTTGATCAGCGCAATATCCACTTCATTTCTCCGGATCCCCTCAATGAAAGCATGTACGGTAGGATAACTTTTTATCTGTACCGGCACACCCAGTTCTTTACTTAAGTGTGTGGCAAGTGGCTGTATATTGGCCAACCGGTCATTGGTGGCATATTGATAGGTGGCCAGTACCAGGGATTGGGCCTGCGACACCACAGCAGCCAGCAGGAATAACAGGAAGAAGGTCTTTTTCATGGGTTTGAATAGCGGATATATGCATGAAGCGGCAAAACTACCCGTTCCCTTCTTTGCTATTCAGGCGATTTCCATAAACGGGCTTCCGCTTCTCTCAGCGGCAGGCTCCCGTTCGTTTATCTGGTAACCCATACACCTGTTTTATCCAGTTTCCCCGTTCTTTCCTGGCCCTGGTATGACCAGGTTACCGTTGTGCCGGGTCTACCCTTTACTTCCAAGTAGGTCAGTTTTCCAGCTGCCCATCGCATCCCCACTTCCCAACCGCCGCGCGCTTTTAGTCCGTACACCTCACCTGTTGACCAGGCAGCAGGCAGCGCAGGCAATATTTCGATCCGATCGGGTGTTGACTGCAACAGCATTTCTGCCACTGCAGCGGCGCCACCAAAATTACCATCGATCTGGAAAGGAGGATGTGCATCAAAGAGGTTCGGATAAGTGCCTCCTCCCCGTTGATAGTTCACTTTTACATTATCGGGTTCTACATATTTCAGCAGTTCACGATACATCTTGTAAGCATGGTTGCCATCTTTCAGCCTTGCCCATAAATTGATGCGCCAGCCCTTTGACCAGCCGGTGGTCTCATCACCCTTGATCTCGAGTGTACGTTTGGCTGCATTGGCAAATGCAGGTGTCTGATCTGTGGTAATATGTGTGCCAGGATATAATCCAAACAAATGACTCTGGTGACGGTGTTTGGGATCCGCATCTTCCCAATCATGGTACCACTCCTGCAGATTCCCTTTTTTGCCTACCTGGTACGGATACAGTTTTACCAGCGCCTCTTGCAGCCGTTGCTGAAAAACAGGATCTGTTCTTACTATTTTTTGTGCAGCGATCAGATCGATGAACAATTCCCGGATCATACCCAGGTCCGCCGTACCACCGTACAAAGTGGCACCCCGGAATCCATCCGGTGTTTTGTAATGGTTCTCCGGCGAAGTGGAAGGTGACGTAATGTAATTCCCTTTGCCATCGTCTACCAGCATAGCAAGAGAGAATTCAGCGGCGCCTTTCATCAAGGGATAGGCCTTTTCTTCAAGAAATTTTTTGTCCTGTGTAAAGGCATAATGCTCCCATAAATGTGTGGCTGCCCATACACCTCCCATATTCCAGTTGGCCCATTCGGGATTACCGTTACCAAAATCGCCCACAGGATTGGTCATGGCCCAGATATCCGAGTTGTGATGACAGGTCCAGCCCGGTGCATTGTAAAAGGTCCGGGCAGTGATGCGGCCTGTTTTCTCCAGGTTCTCTATAAAACTGAGAAAGGGCTGGTGCATTTCCGACAGGTTCGTATTCTCTGCCAGCCAGTAATTTTCTTCTGCATTGATGTTCATGGTATAGTTACTGCTCCAGGGTGGCTGTATGTGCGGGTTCCACAACCCTTGCAGGTTGGCCGGCACCCCTTTGGTACGCGAACTGCTGATAAGCAGGTAACGGCCAAACTGGAAATACAGGGTTTCCAGGTAAGGGTCAGCAGCGCCTTTACTGTAACGCCGCAAGCGTTCATCCGTAGGAAGGTTTACCGGGTCCGTATCCGCCAGTTTCAGTGATACCCTATTAAAAAAACGCTGATAGTCTGCCAGATGCCGCTGCAGTAGCTGTTGGTAGGTATGACGGCTGGCCGACAGTAACTGCCGGGCCGCTATCTCCGCATCGGGTAATCCCTGCGTGACCGGGTTCTGATCAAAACCATTGAAACTGGTGGCCAGGGAAACATATATGGTCGCTTCAGTTGCGGCATCAACAGATAGGGTGGAATCGGTACGGGTTATTTTTCCATCGGTGTTATTCACCAGTATGGTAGCAGAAAAACGGGTACCCCTGTTCTCCAGGTATAAGATCGGATTCCCTTTCTTTCGCACATAATTGGGTTCTGCCCGCACAGGGGCACTACCGCGGAAAAACAGGTACGGCTTTCCCTCTACAGCTTTGTACTTCAGTTGGGAATCAAAACGCACCCTGAATGACAGTGATCTTGGCTTTGTACCGCTTACCCGGATCACCATCACCTTATCCGGATGCGATACAAAGTATTCACGTTTGATGCGGTTGCCCGCCACTTCATACTGCACGGAAGCCACTGCTTTGTCAAGGTCCAGATCCCGGTAATACTGCACCACATCACCTGCAGGAAAATCAAGATAGAGGTTTCCCAGCGGTGCATAGGACTCCGAAAATTTCCCCTGGAGTTTTTTTACCAGTGTATCGGCCGCCGCATAATCGTTCCGCTGCAACGCTTCGCGCACCGTAGGCAGGTGCTGGTAAGCGTTCCTGTTCATATACGGGTCTACCGGCTCGCCGGACCATAGGGTGATATCATTCAAATGTATCAGGTCTGTTGCCGCACCGCCATACACCGTGGCACCCATTTGGCCATTGCCTAATACCAACGCCTCTTCAAAAGCAGTGGACGCTTTGTTGTACCAGAGCTTCATGGGAAGCTGCGCAACCAAAGGTTTTTTGTTTTGCGCAAAAGAAACAGGTGTAGCAGCCAGTAACAACAAGCTGTTCAGGAGCAGGAAATATTTTCTCATATGCGGCCACTGTTTACCAGCAGTGTAGCGGAAGTTACAGATTAATGAGAAACAAAACCCGGCCTCAGTCGTTACCAGGGGATCTTTTTGATAGCATCGCCTGTCAGCAGTTCCATTAGGTTGAATGAACCGCCAACAGTAGCGATCATCAATACTGTCCGGTACCGAGTAATACCAGCGTGCAGGCTTCCAGCGGCTCAATACCATTGGCCCTGGCGAGATCGGAAAGTTCTGTATTCTCCGTTCCGGGATTAAAGACGATCCGTTTGGGATGCAGCGACAGGATATAATCGTAATACTGCTTCTGCAGCTGCGGGTTCAGGTACAGGGTCACCGTATCTACCTCTTTCTCTGCAGGATGTGCCGTAATGATCGGTGTATCGCCGATCTTTCCTTCCTGCCGGCCGATGGCCACCACCGGGTGCCCATACCGTTTCAGTTTCTCAACGGCGAGATAACTATATCTTTCGGGGTTCTCAGATGCCCCGAGCACCACTGTCTTTTTCATACAGGAAAGTTACGAAACAAAATCACGAAGATATAACGCATTCCGGAATCATTCATTCACCAATCCTGCTTATCTTTCTTGCATGAAAAGATCCCTCCTTTTATGCTGTTTCCTCTTCATGGTTTCCTTTTCTTTTGCACAATGGAAACCCTTCCGTTTCGCCTTCATTTCCGATACCCATATCGGTTCGCCCAATGGTGGTGCCGAAGAGGATCTGCGGCGCACCGTGGCCGATATCAACCAGATGACCGATATCGCTTTCGTAGTGATCACGGGCGATATCACTGAACTGGGCACCAATGCCGAGATCAGACTGGCCAAAGAGATCCTCGACGGATTAAAAGTTCCCTACTATATCATCCCCGGCAACCACGACAGCGGCTGGAGCGAGAGCGGCGGCGTCACTTTCGGACAGGTGTTCGGGTACGACAAATTCATCTTCGATCACAATGGCATCACTTTTCTGGGCTGCGCTTCCGGTCCCTATGTGCGGATGAGCGACGGGCATATCCCCCGCGATGCCGTGAACTGGATGGACCAGGAACTGAAAAAGATCGATCCCAAGAAACCGGTTATCTTCCTGAACCATTATCCACTGGATAAGGACCTCGACAACTGGTACGAAGCCATCGACCGTTTAAAACAGCACAATACCTTAGCGGCGCTCTGCGGACATGGCCACAGTAACCGCAAACTCAATTTCGAAGGTATTCCTGCCGTAATTGGTCGCTCCAACCTCAGGGCCAAAGCGGCATATGGCGGCTATAACCTGGTGGATGTACGGACCGACTCCATGATCTTTACCGAAAGAACACCGGGCGTACTCACCAAAGCCCCCTGGACCGCTGTAGCACTGGGTGAACGGATCTGGGATGCATCTAAGACCTACTACCGGCCCTCCTATGCCGTTAATGACAGTTTCCCCCAGGTAACAGCCCGCTGGACCTATGCTTCCGATGCCAATGTGATCTCTACCCCGGCCCTTGCGGGTAAACGGGTGGTGTTCGGCAACAGTCTCGGAAAAGTGGATGCACTGGATAGTAAAACAGGAAAGAAACAATGGTCGTACCAAACCGGCGGCGCCATCTATTCCTCTCCGGCGGTCAGTGGTAACCGCGTGGTATTGGGATCCGGTGATGGATCTGTGTACTGCTTCTCTGCCGATAAGGGGCAACTGCTCTGGAAATACCCAACCGGCGCTGCAGTACTGGGTAGCCCGCTGATCAGCGGAAACACCGTTTATATCGGTGGCAGCGATCATCATTTCAGGGCTTTGAACCTGACCACTGGCGAACAGGTATGGCAGTTCGCAGGATTGGATGGTCCTGTGGTAAGCACCCCCGTATTGCACAAGGGCAAACTGATCTTTGGGGCCTGGGACCGCAATCTCTACGCACTGGATGCTGCTACCGGCAGCCTGGCCTGGCAATGGAACAATGGTTCGGCCATCCGTAATTTCTCCCCGGCGGCCTGTATACCGGTGATCCATGATGATGTGGTATATGTAGCAGCGCCCGACCGTTACCTGACCGCCATTGACTTTTTTACCGGAACCACCCTTTGGCGCAGCAACGAAGCAACCGTACGTGAATCGATCGGCATCTCTGCAGATGGACAATACATATACGGCAAGACCATGAACGACCTGGTAGTGGCATTCCGTACCGGACGTGAAAAGCAACCAGTGGACTGGAAAATAGATTGTGGTTTTGGCTATGAACATGTACCTTCTATGCTGGTTGAGAAAGAGGGCGTGGTATTCTTCGGCACCAAGAACGGGAAAGTGTATGCCATCGACCCGAAGAACCGCAAACATCTCTGGACAAACCGTATCGACAATTCCATGGTAAACACTGTGAACGCCATCAGTGGTAAACAACTCATCGTTTCCACCATGGACGGTAAAGTAGCTTTACTGGAAACCAAATAAGACACCCATGTACCGATCCATTATTGCACTATTGCTTATGTGTGCCCAACTATCTGCCAGTTCGCAGCAACGCATCTACCTCTATCCTTCGGAAGAAGGCATCGTGATCAGGGGGTTTGATACAACGGCTCCTTATATCGACTACTACCCTTCCAAAAATCCATCTGCCGGCAGGACCGCCGTATTGATCTGCCCAGGTGGCGGCTACCAGAACCTGGCCTGGGAAAAAGAAGGCGTCTTGCCTGCCCGTTTGTTCAACGAGAATGGTATGGACGCTTTTGTATTAAGGTACCGACTGAACAATCCCAAACAGGAGGGGCATCGTTATCCGGCCCAATACAACGATGTTACAACCGCCATCCGCATCATCCGGTCAAGGGCTACGGAATGGGGCATCGATCCGGATAAAACGGGGGTAATGGGTTTTTCTGCCGGTGGTCACCTGGCTTCCACCGCAGCTACCATTCACCAGAAAGGAGACCCTTCGGCCAAAGACCCTTTATTACGCATAGATACCAGGCCCTCTTTTGCCATACTCATCTACCCGGTGATCACCATGGATACCAGCTTTGGGCACCGCGGAAGCCGCAATAACCTGCTGGGACCCAAACCGGATGAGGCACTGGTACAGTCGCTCTCCACCGAAAACAGGGTGAACACCGCCACCCCACCCGTATTCCTGGTGCACGCCGATGACGACAAAGGCGTACCCCCGATGAACAGTATCGTGTTTTACGGGGCCCTGAAGAAAAACAATGTGAAAGCCAGCATGCTCATCTATGACCATGGCGGCCATGGTTTTGGTATGGCGCCCACCGATCCGCTGCTGAGCCAATGGCCCATGCAGGTGGTGCAATGGCTGCAAAGACAGGGCTTCCGCTGAACGGATCAAAATTTAACTTGTGAGAAATGATGCGATTTACAGAAATATTTTTTTAACTTCCCTCTATCATCATTACCAAAACACAAATCCATACCATCATGGCAAAAGCAAGTAAAAAAAAGGCCGCTAAAAAACCCGCCAAAAAAGCTGCTCCCAAAAAAGCAGTAAAGAAAGCCGCTAAGAAGGTTGCAAAAAAAGCACCCGCTAAAAAGAAAGCACCCGCTAAGAAAAAAGCTGCTGCTAAAAAAACGGTAAAAAAAGCTGCTAAGAAAGTGGCAAAGAAAGCGCCTGCTAAAAAGAAAGCAGCCGTAAAAAAAGCAGTTAAAAAAGCTGCTGCCAAGAAACCAGCGAAAAAAGCCGCTCCTAAAAAAGCAGCGAAGAAAGCACCTGCTAAAAAAGCCGCTAAACCTGTTGCCAAAAAAGCAGCGCCCAAGAAAAAGCCGGCAGCCAAGAAGCCAGCACCTGCACCCGTTGCAGCACCAGTAGCACCTGCACCCGCGCCTGTAGTGGAAGCACCGGCTCCTGAAACACCTTCTTCAGACGGCACACTGTTTGGATAAACAGACCGATCCCACTAAAGTATTCACTCCCGTCCGTAACTGACGGGAGTTTTTTATGCCGGTTCCCTTCCGCTTCTTATCTTCAAAGCTGATTACAGGATACCTTTTTTTACCAAAACTATTTACGATGCGCAGTTTCCTCCTTGCCCTGGTATGTATGTGCTGTATGACAGGTATGGCACAAAGCCCTTCCAAGATCTCAGAGAAGACCAAGAACATGAAACGTTACGATGGATATTTCACTTTCTGGTGGGATGCTTCCAGCGGTAAGCTGTGGTTACTGGTTGATAAACTGGATAAAGAATTCCTGTATGTGAATTCACTTCCTGCCGGACTGGGCTCCAACGATATCGGTCTCGATCGCGGACTGATCGGTGGCTCCCGGGTAGTGGCTTTTCACAAAGTGGGCAAAAAACTTTTCCTGGTTCAGCCTAACTACAGCTACCGGGCCACTTCGCAGGATATCAATGAACAGAAGGCGGTGAAAGAATCATTTGCCCAATCCACCATTGCTGCTTTCACCATTGATGAGGAGGAAACAGACAAACTACTGGTGGATGCCACTTCGTTTTTTGTCCGCGACGCGCAGAATGTTGCCGACCGCATCCGCACCATGCGACAGGGGACCTATACATTCAGTGAGCCTCGTTCTGCCATCTACCTGCCCAATACAAGAAATTTTCCGTTGAACAGTGAGTTTGAAGCAAGTATTACATTTACCGGCGGCAGCGATGCGGGACGTAATGTCACCAGTGTTACCCCTTCAGCCGAAGCCATTACGGTACGGATGCACCATTCGTTCGTACAGTTACCTGACAACCATTACCAGCCACGCCGGTATGATATCCGCAGCGGTTATTTCGGGATCTCTTATTTTGATTACAGCAGTCCGTTCACAGAGCCCATTGAACAAATGTTCATTGCCAGGCACCGGCTGGAGAAAAAAGATCCTACCGCGGCAGTAAGCGAGCCGGTAAAACCGATCGTGTATTACCTGGATAACGGAACACCCGAACCCATCCGCTCCGCCCTGCTGGATGGCGCACGCTGGTGGAACCAGGCTTATGAAGCTGCTGGTTTTAAAAATGCATTCATCGTAAAAATATTGCCGGATTCGGCCGACCCCATGGATATCCGTTACAATATGATCAATTGGGTGCACCGTTCCACACGGGGCTGGAGTTATGGGGCCACCGTAACGGACCCCCGCACCGGAGAGATCATCAAGGGACAGGTTACACTGGGTTCCTTACGGGTACGGCAGGATTACCTCATTTTCACAGGCCTGCTATCTCCTTACGAAAATGGCAAGCCCGCACCCGAGACCATGAAGAATGCGGCCTTACAACGTTTGCGTCAACTGGCTGCCCACGAAGTGGGCCATACGCTGGGCCTGCAGCATAACTATGCATCCAGTTTCAACAACCGTGCTTCAGTGATGGATTACCCGCATCCGAATGTGGTGCTGAACAGCAAAGGTCAGATCGATTTCAGCCAGGTATATACCAACGAGATCGGTGAATGGGACAAACGCGCCATCACCTATGGTTATGCCCATTTTGCACCGGGTACCGATGAGAACAAAGCCCTGAACACATTACTGGAAGAGAACACCAAAAATGGATTGCTCTTCATTGCCGATGCAGATGCCCGCGCCGCAGGCGGTTTTCATCCGAAAGCGCATTTATGGGATAATGGCTCCGATGCAACAGATGAGTTGAAAAACGTATTACAGGTCCGGCAGAAAGCGCTGGAACAGTTTTCAGAACAGGCCATCCGGATGAACACTCCTCTGTCGAAGCTGGAAGATGTACTGGTACCTGTCTATAATTACCATCGTTACCAGTTGGAGGCAACCATCAAACTCATTGGTGGCATGAATTACAGCTATGGTGTGCGTGGCGACAAACAGCCTACCCCTCAGGTATTGCCCAATGCCCAGCAGCAGAAAGCATTACAGGCTGCGTTGGATTGCTTATCACCCGAACAGTTGACCATGCCCGATAGGATCATGCAGCTGATACCACCCCGTCCACCATTGTACTATGGTGTAGGTGAATTGTTTGCCAAAAGGACCGGCATGAGTTTTGACCCTGTTGCTGCTGCAGAAGCCCTGGCAGATTTCGAACTGTCCTTTCTCTTCCATCCGGAAAGGGCCAACCGCCTTGCCCAGTTCAAAGCACAGGCAGGTACCATCGGTTGGGACGATGTGCTGGATGCCATCATTGCCAAAACCTGGAAAACACCAGTACAAAAAGGCCTGAAAGGAGAGATACAATTACAAACGCAGCAGATGGTACTTACCTGGTTGCTGGGCCTAAGCCAAAGTACCCTTGCCAGCTACAATGTGAAAGCAATCTGTTTCGACAGGTTGCAGTCTTTGAAACAATATGCTACCCAGATGAAAAATACTCCCGGACTCAAAGCGCATTACAGTTATGCCATAGAACGGATCACCCATCCAAAAGATATCATATTACCACAACCCAAAGAGATCGCCCCCGGAGCGCCCATCGGCTGTGATCTTGATTGATGGCAATGGGCAATTTGTCAAACAGAAAGGCCTTCCCGATCGGAAAGGCCTTTCTCTTATATACAACCTAGTAATTCATTCACTCATTCACTCACTCATTAAAACTACACCAACATCCTCAACGGCTCTTCCAGCAGGCTTTTCAGCGTTTGCAGGAAAGCGGCACCGGTAGCGCCATCCACCGAGCGGTGATCGCAGCTCATGGTCACTTTCATGATATTACCCGGAACCACCTGTCCGTTCTTTACCACTGGCACCTGTGAAATACCACCTACTGCCAGGATGCAGGAATCCGGCGGATTGATGATGGCCGTGAACTGATCGATACCGTACATACCCAGGTTAGAGATCGTGAACGTGCTTCCCTCCCAATCGGCGGGTTGCAATTTTTTATCTTTTGCTTTCTGTGCGTATTCCTTCACTTCTACACCGATCTGGCTCAGCGATTTGGTATCGGCAAAACGTACCACCGGAACTAGCAGGCCATCTTCCACCGCTACTGCCACACCAATATTGATGTGATGGTTGTAACGGATCTTATCGCCCAGCCAGCTGCTGTTCACCTTCGGGTGTTGTTTCAGGGCAAGTGCCGTTGCTTTCAACACCATATCGTTAAAGCTGATCTTAACAGGGGCCACTTCATTGATCCTGGCGCGGGCGGTTACGGCTGCGTCCATATCAATGGTCATGGTGAGGTAGAAATGCGGTGCGGTGAACAGGCTTTCGCTCAAACGGCGGGCAATGGTCTTGCGCATCTGCGATACGGGCACTTCATCAAAACTTACCACACCCGCTGGTGCTGCCGCTACAGGCGAGCTGCCTTGGGCGGCAGGGGCCGCACTGGCTGCAGGCGTGTAGGCGTTCACATCCGTTTTGGTGATCCTTCCATTATCGCCGCTACCTTTTACGTAACGCAGGTCGATCCCTTTTTCGCTGGCGATCTTCTTAGCCAGTGGCGAAGCAAAGATCCTTCCTTCGTTCACTACTGCAGCAGGTGCTGCAGCCGGAGCAGGGGCCGGAGAAGCTGCTGGTGCAGAAGTCGTTGCAGCTGTTGCCGGTGCTGCTTCAGTTGTTTGGCTGCCGCCGGCCTTCACCGCGGCCACAATACCATTTACATCCAGGCCTTGCTTACCGATGATACAGAGCAGGTCGTTCACCTGTATCTTTTCACCGGGCTGTGCACCCTGGTACAACAGCACCCCATCTTTATAACTTTCCAGTTCCATAGTGGCTTTATCGGTTTCGATATCAGCCAGTACTTCCCCTTTTTTTACAGTATCACCCACATTCTTGTGCCAGCCTGCAATGACTCCTTCCGTCATGGTATCACTCAAGCGGGGCATCAGCACCACTTCTTCCATAGCAGACACGTCCAATGCAGCTGATGCGGCTGCAGGAGCAGCGGCTGGTGCGGCAGGAGCGGCTTGCGGAGCTGCTTCAGCAGCTTTGGCACCACCGGCATGTTTTGCCAGCAGCGCAGAAATATCTTCCCCCGGTTTACCAAAAATGGCCAACAGGTCGTTCACCTGTAACTTACCGCCGGTAGGGGTTCCTATATGTAATAAAACACCATCCTGGTAGCTTTCCAGCTCCATTGTGGCTTTGTCCGTTTCCACTTCTGCCAGCAGGTCACCTTTCTTCACGGTATCCCCGATATTTTTATGCCAGGCGGCAATAACACCTTCGGTCATGGTGTCGCTCAGGCGGGGCATTAAGATCGCTTCAGCCATAGTTCGATTGCTCTTTTAAAATGAGCCGTGAAATTACGGTAAAAAAGAGAACTACGCTAAACCGGCTAAAAAAAGGATAACCGGGACAGAAGCGCGTTCTACCCCGGTTATCCGTAAAAAAACAGTCATAATTGTTGGGTTTATTGGCCCTGCGCCAGGCTATAAGCCTTTTTATCTCCCCACATATTCAGCAGTTCAGTTGAGCAGACCTTGAAGTCCTGCAGCAGCCGCTTGTACAGCTCCAATATATCCACCTGTGTCAACGGTACTTCTCCCAGGCTCTCGAAACGGCAGGTATACTGGTTCACGAGGTTGGTATAAGAGGATCCTTTGGGCCATACCTGGGTACCCCGGTTACTGATGGTCACCAGTTTGAACAGGTCAGATGTATGTGCCAGACATTTTTCGGCGATGGCACTGGGCTGGAGATTACTTTCGATGAACATATCCACCCCAACGATCACTTCCTCACGCAGTTCCTCACTTTCCAGCATGGGATTCTTTTCCAGCTTGAAATGGGTAGGTGTAGGCGGCTGGTTGGCAATGGACGCTTTGGGATTATGCGCCGGCTGTTTGCCAAAATTGGCGATGATGGCAGCAGCGAACTCAGTGGTACTGAGCGATTTGGTAGAACGATCCCCAAAATCACCCGTATGTACGCCACTTTCCAATGTATACAATAACGCATTTTCCATCATAATGGCCGCTTCCATCAATCCCAGGTGGTGCAGCATGCCAAAACCGCTGAGCAGGAGGGCTGTCGGATTGGCGATATTCTTACCGGCAATATCCGGTGCGGTGCCGTGAACGGCCTCAAAAATGGAGATATGGTCGCCGATATTGGCAGAAGGGGCAAAACCCAGTCCGCCCACCAATCCGGCACAAAGATCACTTACGATATCACCCTGCAGGTTGGTCAGCACCACCACATCGAACAGATCGGGACGGCTTACCAGTTTCATACAGAGGTCATCCACGATCACATCATCGGCTTTCAGTTCGGGATAGTCTTTGGCCACTTCATAGAATACCTCCAGGAACAGGCCGTCCGTCAGTTTCATGATATTGGCCTTATGACCACAGGTAATGCGGCGGGCGCCTTTTTTCTTGGCCATCTCGAATGCATACCTGATCACCTGCATACTGCCGGGGCGGGTAATGAAACGGCGGCTCAGGGCCACATCGTGGGTAAGCAGGTGCTCCACACCGCCATAGGTATCCTCAATGTTCTCCCGAACGATCGTGATATCGATCGGGATACCGGCTTTACTGAAAACGGTATCTACCCCGTGCAGGGTCTGGAACGTCCTTTTATTGGCATAGGTGTTCCAGGTCTTTCTTGCCGTAACATTCACACTTTTTACGCCTTTGCCTTTCGGTGTTTCCATCGGGCCTTTGAACAGGATGCCCAATGATTCGATGGCCTGTTGCGCCTCTGGGGTCATTCCATTACTGTACCCTTTGTCGAATACCCATTTTCCCATATCCACGAACTCATATTCCAGGGGTACTTTGGCTGCTTTAAAGATAGAAAGGACGGCGTCCATGATCTCTGGACCGATCCCATCCCCATTTGCTACGGCAATCTTGGTCATAATTGGTTTTTTCGTGGTGCAAAATTACGGGCAAAAGCGGACACGGTAGTGTTAAATCAAAGGAGAATTTCCTGCGGGCCGGAGGCTGCTGACGCGAGGCAGGGCAAGCCTTACCGCTGCTGTAATTTTAACCCGGAAACTTTACCCCAATTCCTTATTTTTACTGAAAGCAATCCAATCGTACACCATGGTATCCAAAATTTCAGAGGGTGTTGAGATAACCGTAGAGACCTTTTACCAGGCCGATTACAGCAACCCGCTGAATAATGAATACATGTTTGCCTACCGGATCACCATCGAGAACCACAATCCTTTCACCATCCAACTGTTGCGGCGCCAATGGTTCATTTTCGACAGTAACGGGGAACGCCGCGAAGTGGAGGGCGAAGGAGTGGTAGGGGTACAGCCAGTATTGAAACCCGGCGAAAACTACCAATATGTAAGTGGTTGCAACCTGCGCACTGAAATGGGTAAGATGCATGGCACTTACCAGATGCTCAACGAGAACAGCAAACAGCTGTTCTCCGTCAATATCCCTTCTTTTGAGATGATCGTACCCAATAAAATGAACTGACCGGGTGTTATCCCGGCCAGGTTCATAGAGCTGCTTCTATGATCAACTGTAATACTCAGGGTTGGCTGTTCCGGAAGAATAGCAACGGTTGATTGTTTCTTGCCATCACCAGTGTTTGGGTACCCTCTGCGGTCCTGATCCAGCGCGCATTTCTGAGCTCCCCGTTTATGGCCGGCAGTGAGAACCGGATCCTGAATTCCTTGGCGGCCATATCAAAAGAGACGGCGGTGGGATTCATGGCATCATACCTTCCTTCATAAGGTACTACCCCATACAGGTTCCCACCCGCCAGGAAGCCATGGGAGGGTCGTTGTTCATCCAGTGGCGTAAAGCTGAACAATGGGGCCGTTTGGAGGTCCCTCGGTAGGGCCATGGCTGTAAACCCTCCTTTGCCATCGCCCAGGAAACAGGTAGACGCCAGTGTTTCTGCTTTCAGTTCAATATACTCTTTGAACAGATCGTCAAACATGAAGTTGACCGTTTTGCCAGCCACTTCTCCATAAGTGAGATAGGCTTTTTTCAACATGGGCAGTGGTCTTTCCAATTCATCTTTTGCGAGGAAGGTATAGTCCTTCCCATTCACGGAATAGGTCATGATCTGCTCCAGACTGCCGTTCCGGTCAAAATCCTTTACAAACAATTTCAGTGGCCCGTTCTTACCCGCGTATAATTTGGAATTATAGCCCCAGTTACCTGCCAGGATATCCATAAAACCATCACCATTCACATCGGCCGTCTGTATGGTTTGCCAAAGTCCTGTGGATGCAGGGATGGCCGTTTCTTTAAAACTGCCTTTCCGATTGATGAACACCTGAACCGGCGTCCACTCCCCTGCGATCACCAGGTCGGGCCAACTGTCCCGATTGATATCGGCAAAGGAGGCAGAGAGGATCATTCCTGCTTTTTCGAGACCGATCTGTGAGGCCGGCGCCTGGGTGAACACCCCTTTCCCATCATTCAGCAACAGATAGGAAGGTTGCGCTATCCCATAATGGGTGGCATCTGCCATACCGCCTACGAACAGGTCGTTATCGCCATCCTGGTCAATATCCGCAGCAGCTACACAGGTCTTATTGACCAGTAATGCAGGGAGTGCTTTTTCTGCTTCTGTAAAATGTCCCTTACCGTCATTCAGGAAAAGGTGGTCGGCAAGATCGGGATTACCATCCGCTGTTTCATTACCGCCGCTTACTACATAGAGATCGGGATTTTTATCGCCATTGGCATCAAAGAAAACAGCAGCTACGCCTTCGGAATTCCGGTACCGGGCAAACAATGCCGTGTCTGATGCCAGGAATTTCCCAGCAGCTGTTTGCAGCAGCAAGTTGCTGGGCTGGCCTTTGCCACCACTGACATAGATATCATCAAGCCCATCCTTGTTCACATCGGCCACGGCCAGTGCGGGACCGCGTGTAGACATTTCGTGAGGGATGAGGTATTGTTTGTTGAAATCGATAAAATCATTCTCCTGGTGTTTCCAACCCAATCCTGTTTCCTGTGTCACATCCTTTAATGCTAACGGTTTCCGGGGGAAAAACGCCGCATAATCAAACTGACCCGATGCTGTTGACTGCTTCATCAGCACATGGTTGCCGGGCACCACATTCCGCATGATCTCGTAGCGCTGATCAGGCCAGATCACCAGCATACTGTCGATGATATTGGTAGTACCCAAACCAAAAGACAGTACCGGGGAAACGGAGGATTGAAAACCGCGTGTCAGCATCAGTTGCTGGTACTGCATACCTGTTTTCTGGAACAGGTATACCTTACAACCGATCCCGAATGTATTCTGCCCTTCTCCTTTGAATGAGATGGAAAGCTGGTTCTGTTTAGGGCTGTTGTTTTTCAGCAATACGGCTTTACTGCCGATACAGTTCATCACAACATCCAGGTCTCCGTCGTTATCCAGGTCTGCGTAAGAGGCGCCGGTATAATACCCTTTCATGCCCGAGGTTCCCCAGGTCTTGCTCACATCGGAAAACCCGTTTGCCAGGTTGCCTTTAAAGAAAAAAGGATGCGAGGCCCCATCGGGCATTTTATCGATGGCTTCCTGGTCGTAGATGTCGGTATTGTCTACCGAATGTTTTGCATACAATGACGATACAAAGCGAACATAATCCAGATCCACCGGTCTTTTTACGATACCGCTTGATACGAACAGGTCTTTCACCCCATCATTATCAAAATCAGCGAACAGCGGTGCCCAGCTCCAGTCCGTGGCCGATACCTGGTTCATGATACCAACTTCGCTGAAACTGGTGCCGTTGCCGTTATTATGTTGCAGGCTGTTATGCGAGAACTGGTGCTGGTATCCATTGCTCTCGATCTTTACCTTATAGATATCTAAATTCTCGTCGCTGCCATAGGTCTTGAGCACTTTTTCATCATAAGGCAGCATATCAACGGTGATCACATCGGGTTGGCCGTCGTTATCGTAATCGGCCACATCATTCCCCATGCTGAAGCGACTGTAATGCCTGAAATGGGCCGCGCCACTTTCCGTGAAAGTACCATTGCCATTGTTGATATAGTAGTAATCGTTCTCATGAAAATCGTTGCCGATATAAATGTCTTCCCAGCCATCATTGTTGATATCGCTGGTGTTGATGCCCAGTCCGTAGCCCTGGCTGCTCTGGAAAATTCCGGCAGCTGCTGACACATCGGTGAATTTTCCGGTGGTGGCAATATCATTCCGCAACAAACGGTCGCCCGCGTCTTTACTGTATATACGGCGGGCACTGGTATCGGCAATGTTCTGATGTGGTTTTTGCGAATGGTTCAGAATATAACAATCAAGGTCGCCATCATGATCGTAATCGAAGAAAGCTGCCTGCGTGGCAAAACTGGCATTGTCCAGTCCGTATTCCGCGGCAGCTTCTTTAAAAGTGCCATCGCCTTTGTTAATGAACAATTCGTTCCTTCCCTGCAACCCCCTGATACCATTCACGGCGGAGACATAGATGTCCAGAAAACCATCTGCGTTGATATCTACCATTGTGGCGCCGGTACACCAGTCGGAACTGCCGGCCACACCTGCTTTTTCGGTGATGTCTTCAAATTCAAATCCTGCCCCTTCTGAAGAAGCTTTTCCCTTGTTGAGGTATAATTTATTGATGCCCTTGTTGTTGCCGGTGAAATAGATATCGATATATCCGTCATTGTTGATATCGCCCGTGGCCACACCACCTCCGTTATAATAATAGAGATAATAGAGAATGTTGAAAGTGTCTTTCTGGAAAGGCGTGTTCACAAAATCGATATTGCTCCTGGAAGCAGGCACGCTCTCAAAAAGCTGTTCTGTTCTCTTACAGGAGAACAACAAAGCGGTCACGCAGGCAACCAGGAACAGCAAGGGGTAGGTACGCATAAATAAAATTTCAATAGAGTTAAAAAGGGGTGTACATCTGTTGATGATACACCCCCTTAATCAAAACAACCAACTGCCTGCTATAATTTGCTATTATACAAGGCTGAAACTTCTGCTGCGCTGAGCGCTTTTCCATATAATCTGAACTGATCCAGTGTACCGGAGTATGATTTGATCCAGTCATCCGTAGGGCCAGTTGCATTGGCATGTTTGTTCCATCCACCAACGATCCACTGGGCGGCTTTGGAGAAATCGACTGCACCACGGGCAGCCCCGTTGTTCTTCACATCGGTCTGCGTGGGTGTCATTCCTGTTACCAGGGCCCCGTCAAAATAATAGGTCATTTTAGAAGTGGCCTGGTCATAGGAATATACGATATGGTGCCAGTTACCATCAAAAACAGGTTTCTGGAAATCACCTTCCAGCCACTGGTCCATCAGTCCCAGCTTCATGGTGGCTTTGGTAGCGGTCTGGTTCTCCATCAACAGGAACAGCGCACTGTTATGCCAGCCGTAAGAAGGATCCACCAGTGAGAACAGGAACTCTGTTCTGCCCACCTGCGCCGTATTCTTGAGCCAGAAGGAAACAGAGAAACTGGTAACGGTCTTGAAATCGTTGGCCGAAGGATACACGATCGCTTTGCCATCCACCGCTTTCACGGCTTTACCAGATACACCTGTCACAAACGTGTAGGGATTATCCGTTGCAAAATTGGCGCGGATACTGTCTACATCGCTACCGTCGTATGCGGCATAGAATTTCAGCGGGCCACCCGGAGGGTTGGCATCTTTGAGATAATTGCTCAATGCGGGTTTGTCCATTTTCTGACAGGCGGTCACAGCCAGCATCGCCAGAACGGCAAACAGTAAATATGATTTATTTTTCATTGTATCTGATTTGAATGTAAATAGTTGTAAAGGATGTTTATGGCCATTCAGGATTCTGTACCAGCACACCTCCTGCAAAGTCAATAGCAGGTTGCGGTATCGGATAATACCTGTGTTTGTTCTGGTAGCCCTGGCCACCTAATACGGCCTGTGCCAGTCCCCATCTTACCAGGTCATAAAACCTTTCACCTTCCATTGCCAGTTCAAATCTTCTTTCGTTCTGGATAGCGGTACGCATCTGCGCCTGGTCAACAAAAGCGATCGGAGGCAATACACCTGCTGCTCCTTTCCTGGCCCTGGCCCTGATCTGCTCCAGGTAGTTGGCCGCAAGGGCTGCATTGGTGGCGCCCCCCACTTCGTTGGCCGCTTCTGCTGCCATCAGCAACACATCGGCATAACGTATCTCGCGCTGGTTGATCCATCCTCCCTGGCGGTTACCGGTGGCAGCCTGCATAGCGGGATCCGGATATACTTTCTTGTTCCAGTATTTGCGCGGTATACCCGGGAAACTAGGCAACACTTTTCCATATACGCCATCGGCCTGGCCTGAGTAAAGAATGGTGGCATTCTTTCTTGGGTCATTGGCATCAAAAGCGCTTACCAGTTCTTCGGTAGGCGTGTTCCATCCCCAGCCCAGGTCCCATTCGCCTGCACCACGCACACCCTGTGCGATCGCATACCAGGAGAAATAATTATCCGATCCGTTGGCACCTACATGCGCCTGTATCTCCCAGATGGATTCGGAACTGTTCTCTCCGGCATCGGTAAATATCTTGGCATAATCAGACTGCAGGGAATACAGACCCGAGTTGATCACCTGCTGACACAGGGTCAAAGCGCCTGACCAGTTTTGCCTGTACAACATGGTTTTCGCATGCAGGCTCTTGGCGGCGCCATTGGTCAAACGGCCAATGTATTTGGCGGCCCAGGTAGCGGGCAGATTTGCTTCTGCATAAGCAAGGTCAGCATCGATCAATGCATAGATCTCGCTCACTTTCGCTTTGGGCTTCTTACTGTCTGAAGGATTGTATACACGGAAATCGATCTTGGGAACCTCACCAAAGGCACGCACCAGGTCAAAGTAGGCAAAAGCACGGAAGAACCTCGCTTCTGCAATATTCACCAGTGAAGCCGCATCGGTCAGTTTCAGTGAATCCGCCAGCTGCAGGGCAGTGTTGGCCTGGCCGATCAGCACATAGTGCTGGTCCCAGTAAGTGTTGGAAGACCAGTGGTCCTTTACATACTGGAACTGATCGTAGATCACGCCCCAGTCGGCACCATCCGAAGGACTGCTTCCTTTCTCAGAATCATCCGAACGGAAATTGTTCATGGCCAGCCAGGGAATTCCTCCAAAACCCTGGCCTGCTACGTCGCCATTACGGATGGCGCCATAGAGACCATAGATCTGTCCTTCCAGACCACCCTGGTTCAGGTCGTCCAGCGTTGCGGAAAGAGGTTTCCTGTCGAGATATTTGGTACAACCGGGTATGATCATCGCCAACACTACTGCGAAGAAGGCACCGGTCATTATTTTTTTCATCTTATTCATAGTATGCTCTTTTAAAATTTTAGAAGGTTACATTGATACCACCGGTGAATACAAGTGGAACCGGTCCATTACCATTATCGATACCGAATGAAGTGGCCGTTCCGCCAAACTCAGGTGTATAACCGGAATTGCGTTTGAACGTTTTCAGGTTCTGAACATTGGCGAATACGCGGATGCTCTTGATGCTCACTTTCTTCAGCAGTTCGGGTTTGAAATTGTAACCCAGCTGGATGTTCCGGATCCTGAAATAGCTGCCATCTTCGATACCATAAGTAGAAGGAAGACGGTTGATGGTATGGTTCGCTCCTAAGATCGGATCCCAGTTGGAGGTACCTTCTCCTGTCCAGCGGTTCAGCTTGAATGCAGGATAGTTGAAAGTGGTGAACGGCAGTTCTGAACTACCCCAGTAACGGTAGATCTCGTTACCATATACACCATTGAAATCAACACCGAAATCAAATCCTTTGTAATTGGCCTGTAATGAGATACCATACATGAAGTCCGGTGTTGGATTACCGATCATGGTCCTGTCCTTGGTATCGATCACGCCATCACCATTGATGTCCTTGTATTTGAAATCTCCAGGACCGTAATCATAACCGATCACTTTGGGCGAAGCCAGTTTGTCGGCATATGACTGGTACAGACCTTCTACCACATAACCATAGAAGTAACCGATAGGATAACCGGCCTCTGTCTGGTTAGGACGTTCTTCGCTGGCCGGTAAACGGTTACCTCCCAGGTCAACCACTTTGTTGTTGAAAGTGGTGATGTTGGCGTTCACAGCGAAGGACCAGTCCTTGGTGAGTTTCTGGTTCCATCCCGCAGAGAATTCGAAACCTTTGTTGCGCAGGTCGCCCACGTTATCCAGCCTGTAACGGCCAGATCCGGTTGGAACGATGGTCATGATATCCTTGGTGGTCTTGTCATAGTAAGCTGCTTCTGCATGCAGACGGTTATTCAGTGCATAGAATTCGAAACCGATCTCTTTTGCATTTACGGTCTCCCATGTCAGGTCACGCTGTGGCTCATATGACAGTGAATACGCCGGTACGATATTGCTTCCGAATACCGCTGTATTACCAGACTGTAACGCAGGGTAGAACGGATAATCATATCCATAGGTATTCTGTACACCCAGGATACCCCATGATGCTTTCAGCTTGAAGAAATTGAATACGTTCTGTTTCTCCATGAACTTCTCTTTGGTCAGTTCCCATGCGGCACCCACTGAGTAGAAGTTCTTGAAACGGTTGAACGGAGAGATCTGTGAAGAACCGTCGCGACGGAATGAACCGTTCAGCAGGTATTTGCCCTTGTAATTATACAATACGCGGAACAGGCTGGAAACAGTTGCCCGCTCCCACTGTGCAGAAGAAGAACGTTTGGTGGTTGGGTCACCGAATCCGTTGTCTACATACCAGAAACGTTTGTCGTTCGGGATCGCATCTCCGTTCACACGCTGGCTAACACTTCCGAACAGGCCATTGTAGCTGCTGAAATACGTGGTGAAACCGGCAATGGCGGTAAGACCATGGTCACCAAAGCTTTTCTTGAAAGTAAGAATATGATCCTGCTGGAATTTCTTCCAGTTGCCCTGGCCCTGGTTCACAGATGTGGTCCTGTTATTGGGTTCCACAAATACGGAACCGGAAGCACCCACGGTTGGGTTGTATACGTTGATGATTGGATTGTACCTTCTTTCTTCCAGGTTAGAGATATCGGCAAAGAAAGTTGAACGCAGGGTAAAGTTGCGCAGGAAATTGACTTCTGCATACACACTACCCACCGTGCGGAATTCTGTACGGATCTCTTTGTCCCATTTGTTCTCCAGGTTCATCAGGGGGTTACCGATCTGTGCGGCCTGGATAGCCAGCTGGGTATATACGCCATTGGCTGCATTAAAGGGTTCTGTGATCGGTAATACACGGCGTGCATCATACAGCAGACCATCTGCCTGGCTGAACGGAAGTTTCTGGCGGAAAGCATTCAGGTTGAATCCGAACTTGATGCTCTTGCTCACGCGCAGTTCATCGTTCACATTGAAGATGAGTTTATCCAGCTTCTCGTGTTTCACCACACCTTCGTCGGTGATATAACCCACACCCATGTAGAATTTATTCTTTTCGGTGCTGGAGGTAAGGCTGATATTGTTGCTGTTGAAGATGGCAGTACGGGTCATGGCTTTTACCCAATCCGTATTACCTGTCCATTTGCTGTAATCGAAACGCTGTGCCACCGGAACGCCGATATTGGTCTGCTCCTCATCGAACAGCAGTTTAAAACCTGCCGCATCCACCATCTTGATCTTATCAACCAGTTGTTTGGTACCGAAGCTGCTGTTGAAGTTCACCACCAGCTGGCCCGCTTTCGCTTTTTTGGTGGTCAGCGCGATCACACCCGAAGCACCACGCACCCCGAAGATGGCGAGCGAAGAAGGATCCTTCAATACTTCGATGGACTCGATATCGTTGGGGTTGATATAATCGATGTTGTCGTTGAAGATACCATCTACCACATACAGGGGCTTTACCGCACCGATACTTACTGTACCGCGGATACGGATATCCGGTTCTGCACCAGGGGTACCAGAAGCTACCACCGACAGACCGGCCACTTTACCCTGCAGGGAAGATACCGGATTAACGTTGGGCTTATCGGCGATCTCTTTACCATCTACCTTCACGATAGAACCGGTAAGGTCTCTTTTGCTGGCGGTACCATAACCGATCACCACCACTTCGTTCAGGTTATTGGCAACGGCCTGTAAGGTCAGGTTGATCTCAGACCTTCCGCCCACAGACACTTCCTGTGTAACATAACCGATAGCTGACACCACCAGTACCGCATCATCGGCAACGGTCAGTGTGAAACGGCCATCGGCATCTGCCGCGGTCCCGTTCTTACTGCCTTTCACCACAACGCTGGCCCCCGCAACCGGGGCGCCATCGGCACCCACGACCCTACCGGTCACCTTCACCGGCGGAGGGGTAGGTTTGCCGGAGGCGGTTTGTGTATTTAATACAACCAGGTCATTACCAAGCAGTTGATAACTGATCCCCGTGCCATCCAGCAGTTTGACCATGGTCTCTGCCAGGCTGGCGTTGGTCAATTGAAGGGATACTTTTCCAGCCTTTTTGAGGGTTTCCTGATTGTACAGGAACCTGAACTGGCTCTTCTTCTCAATCTGCTTCAGCGCATCTTTCAGGTTAGACGACTGCAGCGTAAGGGTGATCTTGGTCTGTGAAAACCCGTTACCATACACGTGCATGCTAACAAACAAAAGAAGAGCGATCGTTAGTTTCATAATTTTAAAAATTATTGGTGTAACGGGATTTCTTCGTGGTTTCAAAAGTCTTTTTTGTACATTCATCTTGAAAAATTAAAGGGTTGTTGTAATGGCGGATTCCTTAGCGGGGATCGCTGATTACGGCTTTACTATCTGTGATTTTTCCATCTAACAGGGGGGTAAGGTGTGAGAGCCGCCCCCTTGGTTTTATCCGGAATCCTCACGCAGATTCTTTCTCATATGCAGCTGGTTATTTGATATCTGGTTTTGAAATAAATACGGTATTGTCCTGCACCACAAAACGGAAAGAAGTAGACAGCTTCAGGGCGGTCAACGCTTCGGTCAGTGTTTCATTCTTAAAACTTCCGGTAAAACGCCAGCCCTCCATATCTGATTGCATGAAACGGATACTGACCCCATACCATTTTTCCATCTTATTGGCCACCTGCCGGAAAGACTCATCCGAAAAAGAAAGCAGGCTATACACCCATGCAGTTTCCACCACCTGGTTATCAGGCAGCGGTTTGGCAAGGCTTTGCAGACTTGCTGTATAAGCCGGAATGGTCTTGGCAGGCACAAAGGATCTGCCTTTGGCAACAGTGCTGTTGTCGGCAGAGATGCCATTATCATCCACTACCAGTTTCTGGTGCGGGCGAAGGTGGTATTTCCATTCTTTTTCGCCGGGAAGCGCCACTTCTACCGCCCCTTCTATCAGCGCCGTTTCTGAAGTGGCTTCCTGCGGATAGGCACGAACGTTGAATATCGTACCGGTCACCCGGATATTCATGCGCGAGGTATGGATGATAAAGGGAAGTGATTTGTTCTTGTATACTTCAAAGAAACCTTCCCCTTCCAGCCACACGTTTCGATTATCTTCTCCAAAACCATTACCATAGGAAAGTTTACTGCTGGCATTCAACCACACTTTACTGCCATCGGGTAGGGTAAGTTGTGAACGGGAAGCCGGCCGGGTAACCACTTCATTGCGTTTGTTGCGCGCAAGTGATCCTGCATCTGCAGAAACAGGTACCGAGCGGTATAAGGCCAACCATCCCACACCCAGACCGATCAGCATCACAGCGGCTGCTGCCATCCACCACCTGGTACGCGTGCGGGGGGTACCGATCACAGGAGTTGATTCCGGAATGATCTCCACTTCAGAGAAACCCGGTTCATTCCATTCAACGCCGGAAGCTTTCAGCCTTTCCAGATGCCGTAACCAGCTGGACGTGGGAGAGAAAGTTGGGGGGACTTTTGGTTGGAGCCAATAACGGGTGATCTGCTGAACCGCTTCTTCCCATTCGGGTTGCTCGTCCAGCAAAGTATGAAATTCATCCAGCTCCGCCTGGGTGGCTTCACCGGACAATTTAACGCTTAATAAATACCATATCCTATCTGGCATAACAATCTGTTCAGGTACAAGGACAAGATTTTGCCCCCAATCCCCCAAACAGGATCAATTATTTTTCAGGAATTTTCTTCCGGTAACCGAGCGGATGGTCTCTGCCAGCTTCCGTAAAGCTATAGCAAGTTGATTTTCAACGGTTTTGGGACTAAGATGGAGCAGTTCTGCCACTTCTTTCTGTTGCAGGCCATCTTCTTTCACCAGTTTGAAGATCATTTTACAACGACCGGGGAGGTCGTTCACAGCCCCATGCAGTTTTTCCTGGATCTCAGCCATTACGGCCTGTTCATGGGGATCGCCGGAGAAACAGGGAAGGTCCACCGACAATTCTTCTACCTGCAGGGAAAGCCGGTGATTTTTACTCCGTAGTTTGTTCACCGCATAATTTCTGGCAGAAACATAGAGATACATG
This sequence comes from Chitinophagaceae bacterium, assembly GCA_020403425.1. Lineage (GTDB taxonomy): Bacteria > Bacteroidota > Bacteroidia > Chitinophagales > Chitinophagaceae > Sediminibacterium. The sequence continues at coordinate 28,844 of JADBXR010000024.1, forward strand.
CGCAGGTTCTGTACCTGGTCCAATGTTTTTCTTTTCTCCCAGATCCTGATGAACACATCTGAAACGATCTCTTCCGCTTCTTCTTTCCGGTGAACGATCGATAAAGTGAAACGCAGTAACGGCGGGCTAAAACGTGCAAACAACTCCGCATAAGCCACCTGGTCGTCATCCGTGGCGATCGCATGCTGAAGCTCAGGAAGATGCATACGTTTATATGGCATAGCAAGGGTTACAGAAATAAAAGTAGAGTTTTTCCCTGTAATCTTTTACCTACAATTTTGTAGAAAAAACAAAAAAAGACGCGGAATCAACATTTCTATTCTGCTGAAACCCAACATGGGCAATGCTTTCCAGGCTGTAAAAAAAAGGGATATCAGGAAAAAAATTATATGCAACCAAATGGCAGATAGAACTAACCATAGATATTTAGCGGGGCTTATACCTGGCTTCTTCAAAAATCTTTTTCGCCGGCGTATGCAGTAATGCCTCCAGGCTGATGTCCTTTTGTTTTTCCATCCACCTGTTCACGATCTGCGTTCCTACGAACTGCCCGATATTCCCGGGCGAAGACTCACCCAGGGCCTGCGTATTGGGAGCATCGTTCATATAATCCCTGCTAAGATTGGGGTCCGTACTGTACAACATATCATTTTGCAGAAAAAAACTCCAGATATTCTTTTCACTGGCATAACATCCGTCCAGTTGCTGTTTTGTGTATCCGGTCTTCAGCGTATCCGCCGTTTCTGGCAAAAGTTTGTCGAGCACATACTGCCGCTTACCTGCTTCCACCATCTGTTCCACCAATGGTTTGCCCATGGTCTGATCCGGATAAATATCGTCGATGATATTCTTCATGCAGTTCACAGGAATATATTCCGGTTCAAACCTGCGTGAAATGAAAGTGGGATACATCTGCTGTCCCTGGCTGCTCAGGTACAGGGGATAGTCTTTGCCCAGGTACACCTGCAAACCCACGGCCAGCGCATTCGGTGTAATGATATTGCCGTAGCTGTTGATGGGACCGATGAACGTGATCAATCTTTCCGGCAGCCTATACCCGGGGAAATAATATTTCACAAACTGTAAGCCCTTTTTAACTGCGGCTTCCACCACGGTAAAATCTTTCAGTTTTTGCTGAGAAGCCAGGTACATGTCGCGATAGCTGCGGATGAACAAACGGCTGTCATTCTCTGCACTGTCGGATGAGGTTGCCAATATATTGAACAGGAAATCCTCCGTGAAACCCGGGTGCAGCTTTCGCAGGTGCTGCAAAGCCGTATCCATCTGCAGGGTATCGATCGAAAAAAAATCTTTCTCGAACCGTTCTGTCTGCAGTTTCACCACAATACCCGAAACATCGGGAATCTTTTTTTTTGACTGGCATGCCAGCAGCAATGCCATCACCATCATGAATCCGATCCTGTACTTCATATCCTGTATTGTAATGGCAAAAATAGTGGCCCGCTGTCAACAAAGTCATTGCTTGTACAAATACCCTGTTAAAATGTGAACCAGTTCCTTTGCGGAGTTGGCAACGAAAAAATGAAAAACTCTCAAAAAGTTACGCAACTTTACAGCATGAAGGTATTTTTAGCACAGCAGAATTATCATATCGGCAACTTTGAAAGTAACACCCAAAAGATCATCGGTGCCATCAGGGAAGCGAAAGCACAGGGGGGTGATCTGATCCTTTTCAGCGAAATGTGTGTAAGTGGTTATCCGGCAAGGGATTTTGTAGAGTTCGATGATTTCATCCATAAATGTTATGCAGCTGTTGACCAGATCAGGCAGGAAGCAGACACGATCGGTGTTCTGATCGGCAGTCCGGCCAGGAATACCCAACAACGGGGGAAAAGCCTGTTCAATGCCGCCTTTTTTCTGTATGAAAAAGAGATCAAGGCCGAGATCCATAAGACCCTCTTACCTACCTATGATGTGTTTGATGAATACCGGTATTTTGAACCCGCATTCGACTGGCAGGTGGTTCCTTTCAAAGGAAAAAAATTAGCGATCACGATCTGTGAGGATATCTGGAACCTGGGCGACAATCCGCTGTATCGCATCTGTCCAATGGACAAACTGATGGAACAGCAACCTGATATCATGCTGAACCTGAGTGCGTCGCCATTCGATTATACCCATGACGAGGACCGCAAATCGGTGATCAAGGCCAATGTGCTCAAATACCGGTTACCGATGTTCTACTGCAATGCCATCGGCAGCCAGACAGAAGTGGTATTCGACGGTGCATCACTCATATTCGACAAAGACGCCAATCTCTGCAAAGCCTTCCCCATGTTCGAAGAGGCCATGGACAGTGTGGTACTGCTGGACGATGGCAGTATCGATGCCCCCATCATTGAACCCGCCAGCCGTGTGCCCGATAAGGAACTGAACCCTGCCACACTGGAGCCCGAACTCAACATCCAACAGGTATACGATGCCCTGATCATGGGCATCCGCGATTATTTTGGCAAGATGGGTTTCACCAAAGCCATCCTTGGATCTTCCGGCGGCATCGACTCGGCCGTAACCCTGGCCATTGCCTGTGATGCTTTGGGAAAGGAGAATGTACGTGCCATCCTGATGCCCTCGCCCTATTCCACAGAACATTCGGTGGATGATGCGGTGCAACTGAGTAAGAACCTTGGTAACCCCTACGATATCATCCGCATCAATGATGTGTATGAAGCCTTCCTGAAAACACTGAAACCTGTTTTTGGCGATCTGCCTTTTTCACTGGCAGAAGAAAATATCCAGAGCCGCAGCAGGGGTAACCTGCTGATGGGCATTTCCAATAAGTTCGGTTACATATTGCTCAATACTTCCAACAAAAGTGAACTGGCCACCGGTTACGGTACTTTGTACGGCGATATGGCCGGCGGACTGGGTGTACTCGGCGATTGTTACAAACTGCAGGTGTATGCATTGGCCCGTTACATCAACCGCAACAAAGAGATCATCCCGGAGAACATCATCACCAAAGCGCCCAGTGCAGAACTAAGGCCCAACCAGAAGGACAGCGACAGTTTACCTGACTACGCGGTGCTGGACCAGATCCTATACCAATACATCGAGAAACGCCTCGGTCCTGCAGAGATCAAAGCGCAGGGTTTTGATGCCGCACTGATAGACCGGACCCTGAAAATGGTGAACACCAACGAATACAAACGCAACCAGTTCTGTCCCATCATCCGCGTATCGCCCAAGGCCTTCGGTGTGGGTAGAAGGGTGCCGATCGTTGGCAAATATCTATCTTAACCAGTGAGTAGTGAGTAGTGAGTGGTGAGTGTATCCCCACGGTGAATGGGCAATTGCCCCCTGCCAACTCACTACTCACTACTCACTCATTAGCGGCTAACCAAGCGTAACATAACACCATCCGCCCCGCAACAGAAATAAGAAAGCCTGAACTAACTATTCCTTCTCAGAAGAGTCTCTCGGCAGAGGACTCTTCGCTTAGGAGCAGATACGATCTATAAGCACTAAGTTTTGTGCAAAATACCTAATGGGTTTATTCTATCGGA
>JADBXR010000025.1 GCA_020403425.1 Chitinophagaceae bacterium
AAACAATACCGTAAAGCTAAATCAGTACTATTGTAAAACACTGTAAAGCTTATTTAGTGCTATCGCTAAATACTGTAAAGTCCTCGTAGTAATTTGATTCTCAACTGTAAAGTTTTTTCAGTACAAGACATAGTTAAGTTATACCTATGCCTGTCCGGGTACTATCCGGTAATACTTCGGTGCTGGTCCGGTAGTGACCCAGCCGCTAACGGGGTCCTATGGTATGGCTATTGTGGGGGTAAGCCGTGAATGGCAATTTATCTTTCGAATAATAATTGTCGATGGACGAATATTCCGTCCGGAAGATTTTAAATAATAAAAATTATTTATATACATTTAGCCTGCTAATCCCTCCAGTGTATTCACCCTAACCTCATTGTATGAAATCCCTTTTCTTACCCATCCTGTTTTTATGTGCCTGCAGCCTAACCGCAGGGGGGCAGAATAATTATGTGGAAGTGTCTGTAACAGATACCGTTCAGGTAAAAGCGGATTATTTTGTATTCCGGATCAATGCAAACCCTGAATACAATGCCTATGCCGCACCAGATACCACAGGTATGCGCGCCGATCCGGCCGGCTATTACCAGAGAAATGCAGAAAGACAAAGACAGCGGCAACAGGAGGCCTATAAAGCTATTGAACAGAAACTAAAAGATGCTGGTTTTGCATTAGAGCCCCAGACACTGGCGGATTGGACCTTTCGCAACGCCAACATGTTAAATATCACCATTGCCACGCATGATATCAATACCTTGTCCGTACTTGATAAGATGATCAGGACCGAAAAAAATATGAGTTGCAACCTGCTACAGGTAAGCAGCTCCAGAGAAAATGCCGAAACCGAACGGCTTATGCAAAAACTGATGACAAAAGCCAGGGAAAGGGCCACGCAACTGGCCAACAAAGCTGGTAAGAAACTCCTGTCGGTGATCTCTGTTTCAGACAGGAAAGGAGAGTATCCTGCCTATATGCAAACCAGCAATATCAACCTGTTGAATACGCTGGGCATTGACAGAACACTCGCCGGCGAAAACACGACCGTGAATCCGAAATACCCTATGCAGAATTCACTGGTGGTCCGTTTTGCCTGGCAGTGATGCCTGTTACCGGATAATGGTCACACTGCCCCCAATGGGTTTGATGGCGGTACTTAGCGTGATCACATAATAATACGTGCCCTGTGGCAGGTCGCGGCCCCTGGCATCTTTCCCATCCCAGTCGCGCGTGTATCCGCTGGAGCGGAATACTGCGCGTCCATACCTGTCAAAAACCTCTACCAGGCAGGCAGGATATTGCTGCAGCGAAGGGATGCGCCATACATCATACACGCCATCCTGGTTGGGTGAGAAAACATTGGGCGGATTGATCGGCGGATTAACGATGACCTGCACCGGCAATACCTGCGAGCACCCTTGCGCCGAAGTGCCTTTGATATAATACACACCACTGGAGTCTGCCACAGAGCCCTGCAAGGGACTCGTAAGCAGAGCATCCCGCCAGAAGCTGTACTGGTAATCAGTGGACGCCTGTATGGTATTACGCAGGTCTACCTTGGTGGGTCTGATCACAGCCGGCGGGTCCTTTACCGTGAATGCGGGCGCCGGATCGATTCGTACATTCAGTTTTTCTATGCTGTAGCAGCCTGTTGGGTTGAATCCCTGCACATAATAGGTTCCCGGCTCTGTGATCGCCCGTGGTGAGGAGGCGCTGATGGTGGCTTCCGCATTTTTCCAGTACCGGAAATACAGGCCGGGATCACTTCCGGCAGTGACCAGGTTGCCGGTAATATCGGTAGGCCCCGGATAACAGACCGCGGGCGGATCGGTGATCACCAGTTTTACCTTATCGGCTATCACCTGCACCGGTCTGCTATCTGTACAGCCCGAAGCATTCTCTCCCTTGATATAATACAAACCTGTTGCCGCCTGTTTGGGCACCGGCACAAATTGCTGTAACGTATTGTCTGTATAATAGGAAAAGAACAGGCCATTGCTGCTACCGGCCGTTACCGATGCTGCCGTAAGGTCCACACCGGGCGTTGCGCATCCCATAACGGAATCCTTCACCTGCAGCTGAAAAGGTTCACCGGCCCGTTCAATGGTGGTTCGCAGCGTATCCAGGCAGCCCAGTCCCGGGTAAGGAACGATCTCCACTGCATACCCAGCTCCGGGTACTGCAGGAAATATCTTCAACAGGTTACCCGTTCCCAGTTTCTGCGAAAAATCTGCGTTGTACCAGTGATATTCTTTGAATCCATAGGGCGCGGTAAGCGTCACCACATCACGGTTCTCACAAAGTACACTGCCTGATAAAGGTGTGGTACAGTTTTCGTTCACGTCCAGATATGCATATCCGAAATGTGCACCGGCCGCACAATCGTTGGTGGTGAATTCCAGGCGCAGTGTTTTACCCGCATAACCGAACAGGTTGATGGTGATGGGCGACCAGCTTTTATAAAATACATTCTCACCCTGCTTCGACAACTGGAAATCCGGCAGGTCGCCCGATGCCGTAAAATCAAAACCTGCACAATCCACATAATGGTTATCGGTAACATTGAAGATCCGGGAAGTGAACCTGGGCTGCTGAAAATCCTGGTGCTCTGGATTCTGCAGTACCACCGCGTAATGGTATACGATGCTGTAATTATTCCTGGCGGCAGGAATGGAAAAAGTATAACTCATCCTTTCGGCCTGCGCATCAATGGAGTCGTTTCCCAAACGCATGGAATAGCCACTGCCGTTAGGGCAATTGACAGGGAACCCGCCATAGAAATCCTTGACCTGTTGGTTACTGTTCTGAAGCAGCTTATGCCGAGAGGCAACGGGATTGGATTTGTTCATACCCAATTTACCATCTGTGAATATCCTTCCCGTCCAGGTTTCCCAATAACTGAGGTTGCCCATTTCGAATCCGATATTGGGCGGACAGTTGCCTTGTGCTTTTGCAGTAGGGGGTGCCAGCAAAAAGAACAGGACTGCAAAAACACCTATTATATGCAGTTGTTTCTTCAGATGCCTTACCTGTTTGGTCGTTGTTAACAGCAGGATATTATGAACCTACAAATTATATACCACAGAATGGCAATACTATGGACGGGGTTTTCTTGCTCCGGAATGTCCGCCATGGCCGTTGCGGCCACTTGCCTGCCTAGCGCCAGGTCTTCCGCCAGGACGCCCACCCTGCCTTCTGGACCCTCCTCCGGAAGGTCTGCTTTTACGGGGATTGTATTCTGGTGTGGGGCCAAATTGTTCCGGAACGGCAGCTTTGGTAACAGGGGCACCCAACAGGTTCTCTATCTGGGCAAACTTATGCTGCTCGGCTTCCGTTACAAAAGTATAAGCTGTACCGGTACTGGCGGCACGGGCTGTACGTCCGATACGGTGTACGTAATCCTCACCATCATTGGGTACATCGTAATTGATGACGAGATCGATCTCTTCGATATCGATTCCACGGCTCAGGATATCCGTAGCTACGAGGATCTTGAGCTTCTTGTTCCTGAAATCCTGCAATACCTGTTCACGTGCATCCTGTTCCAGGTCTGAATGGATCTCGCCAATGGAGAATTTAGAACGCCTTAACTCTCCCGACAGCTGTTTCACATTGGATTTGCGAGAGCAGAAAATGATCACACTCTGGAAATCCTTTCTGCGCAGGATATCTTTCACCAACGGAATCTTCTGTGGTTCGTACAGGATGAATGCCTCCTGAACGATCTGCTCCGGCGGTTTGGAGATCGCAATGTTGATCTCCAGCGGGTGATGCAGGATCTTTCTGGCCAATTCACGCATCTTCATTGGCATGGTGGCAGAGAACAGCAGGTTCTGCCGCTGTTTGGGCAGGAAGGAGATGATCTTCATGATATCATCATGAAAACCCATGTCCAGCATACGGTCCGCCTCATCCAGGATCAGGTATTTCACGGCTTCCATCCTTACATATCCCATGTTCAGGTGTGCGATCATGCGGCCGGGGGTACAGATCACCATATCCACACCGCTTGACAATGCTTTCTTCTCCGTGGTAAAGCTGGTACCATCGCTACCACCATATACGGCAATGGAACTTACATCAGTGAAATAGGAAAGTCCCTCCATGGTCTGTGCGATCTGCACTGCCAGCTCTCGGGTGGGCACAATGACGACTGCATTGATCAGGTGCGCGTCGTGCGGTTCTGTAATGATCTTATTGATGACGGGCAGCAGGAAGGCAGCGGTCTTACCCGTACCGGTCTGTGCTGAGGCGATAATGTCTTTCCCCTGTAAAATGGGAACGATCACCTGCTCCTGAACCGGAGTGGCGTTCTCGTAACCCATTGAGTCGATCCCTTCCAGTAATCTTTCGTCGAGGCCAAATTCTGTGAACTTCAAAGCAGATACAAATATTTAAAGTGATGATTTTTGTAAAGATAGGCTGTTACAAAGGATATCGGGCCTGCTGTTTGCTGTAAGTAGCCCATTCTGCAGCCTCCCGGCCCTTATTTTACGTGCGGATAGCCCTATTTTAGCTGAAAATCGGTATGTCCGCTGCCGGCAAATGGGTTTTGACTAATTTTTAACCACCGGTATGCAGCCAATTCTGTTATTTTTGCGCCCTACCAGCAATTATTTGCAATTAACTATCTGAAATGAAAAAAACACTACTCGTCCTGTTAAGCCTTTCCGCTTCCTTACTGGCTTTGTCGCAATCTACCGATATCAAGAAAAAACTGGATCTCAGCAACCGTGCCGCCGACCATTTTATGATCCAGTACGGGGCAGACAGCTGGACCAACCGTCCGGACAGTGTTCGTACCAGCGGTTTCAGCAGGCATTTCAATATCTATTTCATGATCGACAAACCCTTCAAGAACAATCCTAAGTTCAGTATCGCTTACGGTATCGGTATCGGAAGCAGCAATATGTTCTTCAAGAACACCAAAGTGGACGTGAAGGCCAATTCGACAAGATTACCGTTCACCAATGTGGACAGTACCAATCATTTCAGCAAATTCAAAGTGACCAATATTTACGCCGAACTTCCCGTAGAACTGCGTTATTTCTCCAATCCCGAGAACCCCGGCAAGTCATGGAAAGCGGCCCTGGGCGTAAAAGTGGGAACCCTGTTGAAGACATACAGTAAGGGTAAGAACCTGGTGACCAAAACCGGTGCCTCTGTATATGGCAACGGTTATATTGAAAAAGAAAGCAGCAAACGTTTCTTCAACGGGACCATGCTGGCTGTTACCGGCCGTATCGGTTATGGTATCATTTCACTGGATGCCGGTTATCAGTTCAACGGCGTTCTGAAAGATGGTGCAGGGCCCAGCATGAATAAATTCTCACTGGGTATTACGTTCAGCGGGCTGTAGTCGTGAGTAGTGAGTGGTGAGTAGGTAGTGTGGGGAGTGATTTTTGGAAGATCGTGAATAGGTTGGCCCTATTCACGATCTTTTGTTTACCCCCACTACCAACTCACCACTCACTACTCACAATTCCCCCCATCATTGATTACCTTCGCCTAAATTATTGTGCCTTGATCGAGAAAAAGAAAGCGATACAGAATGAAGAGAAGACCGTGTTGGTGGGATTGATCCAGAAAGACCAGACGGAGGAACAGGTGACCGAATACCTGGATGAACTGGCTTTTTTGTCGGAAACAGCCGGCGCCTTAGCCATAAAACGCTTTACCCAGAAACTACCTCATCCTGATAGCCGCACATTTGTGGGAAAGGGTAAACTGGAAGAGATCAAGGATTATGTACGGGGTCGTGACATCCATCTCGTGATCTTTGACGATGAGCTCACCGGTTCCCAGATCTCCAATATTGAAAAGGAACTGGGGGTGAAGACCATTGACCGAAGCGACCTGATCCTCGATATTTTTGCCAGTCGCGCCCGCACCGCACAGGCGAAAGTGCAGGTAGAACTAGCTCAGTATCAATATCTTTTACCTCGTTTAAAAGGTATGTGGAAACACCTGGAAAGACAGGGAGGTGGTATCGGTACCCGGGGACCGGGTGAAACGGAGATCGAGACCGACCGTCGTATAGTAAAGGATAAGATCGCCTTATTGCGCAAACGTTTGGCCGAGATAGACAAACAGGCGTTTACCCAACGCAAAGAACGTGGCGAACTGATCCGTGTGGCCCTGGTGGGATACACCAATGTAGGCAAAAGTACCCTGATGAACCTGCTGAGCAAGAGCGAGGTATTTGCCGAGAACAAACTGTTCGCCACCCTGGATACCACTACCCGGAAAGTGGTTTTCGAGAATACGCCGTTCCTGCTGAGCGATACCGTGGGTTTTATCCGAAAACTTCCACACCACCTGGTAGAGAGTTTCAAAAGCACACTGGATGAAGTACGCGAAGCAGACATCCTGCTGCACGTGGTGGACATTTCGCACCCGCAGTACGAAGAACAGATCGGCGTGGTGAACAAGACCCTGCAGGAGCTGAAAGCGTTTGAAAAGCCCATCCTTACCATCTTCAACAAAATGGACCTGTACACGAAGAACAACTTCGACGAGTGGCTGGATGAAAGCGTACAACAGGAGATCCTTCGCGAACTGAAAGAAAAATGGGACGAGGCCACCGATAACAACTGCGTATTCGTATCGGCCCAGGAAAGGAACAATATTGATGCGTTGAGGGAGATGATCCTAAGTAAAGTGAGGGATATGTATAAGGTAAGGTACCCTTATAGAACAGTACATTATTAAACCAATTGGGGAATGTGCCAATTGGAAAATTTGAAAATGGGAGCAGCAAGTAAGGTCTTACATTTTCAAATCAGCACATTTTCAAATTTTCAAATGAAAAGATGGTTTGGCACAAAATAGCCGAAAACGAAGCAGAGTTGCCCTGGCAGGATAATAACCTATGCCTGGCAGAAGCCGGGGGAAAAACGGTGACCCTGGCCAAACATAACGGACAGTTGTTCAGTTGTGCCCATAAATGCCCACATGCCAGCGGGATCATGGCCGATGGCTATATCAATGCCACCGGGCAGATCACCTGCCCCCTGCATCGCTACCGGTTCGACCTGAAAAACGGTCGTAATACCAGTGGCGAGGGTTATTTCTTAAAGACCTACCCGGTAGAGATCCGCCCCGACGGGATCTATATAGGGTTGGAAGACAAGGGATTTTGGAGTTTATGGTAAATTTTCAGCCACAGATTTTGCCGGAATACATTTTTCCCTATTTTTGCAACCCCATAGCGGGAAATTCCTCCTTAGCTCAGTTGGTTAGAGCATCTGACTGTTAATCAGAGGGTCTCTGGTTCAAGTCCAGAAGGGGGAGCAGATAAAAAGGTAAAAGGGTTATACTTTCATAGTATGACCCTTTTTATTACGGTTAATCAAGCCCAGTTAGTTCAAATGCAGGCGAATGGAAAGGCACACTGGCGATCAAAGTCTTAATTTCCATATGCATGTCCATGAACAATGGACATGTTTTAAAATTTGAAAATTAGCTTTCAAGCAATTCAACCATACTATGAACTTTTCTCTTTTAATTGAAAACTTAACCAACCCTGCTTTACTTTTCTTCTTTTTGGGAATCGTAGCCAAGTTGCTGAAAAGTGATCTAGAAATACCCGAAAACACATCCAAGTTCATCTCTCTTTACTTGCTTTTTTCTATCGGATTCAAGGGAGGACAAGAACTTTCTCATGGCATATTATCTTTTGAAATCATTGTCTCACTACTTTTTGGATTGTTCATTTCGATCATTATCCCTGTATATACTTTCTATATTCTAAGAAAAAAGCTATCTATTTATGATAGTGGCGCAATTGCAGCAGCATATGGTTCCGTAAGTGCTGTAACTTTTGTTACCGCCTCTAATTATTTAGAATCGTTGATGCTTCCATTACATGGCCATATGGTAGCGGTCATGGCACTGATGGAATCCCCAGCCATCATTATGGGTTTGGTTTTAATTTCTTTACACAATAAGGAAATCAAAATCAAAAAATCAAGTATCATCAATCATTCCCTCACTAATGGAAGTGTATTATTGATAATCGGAAGTTTAATCATTGGGTATATTGCCACAACAAAACAAGCTGAAGGTATCAAGCCTTTTACAACAGACATATACAAAGGATTTCTGGCAATCTTTTTATTGGATATGGGGTTGGTAAGTGGTAGCAGGTTAAAGACTTTCTTTCAATTTGGATGGTTCCCCGTACTTTTTTCTATATTCACACCACTTTTCAATGGCATTGCATTTGCCTATCTCTCACAATGGGTCACCACAGACGTTTCCAATAGATTTATTTTTGCCATTTTAGCCGCCTCAGCATCATATATAGCAGTTCCTGCTGCCATGAAAATAAATGTACCTAAGGCAAATCCAAGTTTATATTTACCCATGGCTTTGGCACTAACCTTTCCGGTAAATATTACCATCGGAATGCCAATTTATCTGTACGTCATCCAAAACCTTTAAAAGGTTTATCCGTTGACAGTAGGACCTTTTTTTATTATTTGCTTTGCCATATTGGTATATCCCCATTTAGCCATTTCAGGTAGTAGCGGCATCTCGCCTTAGCCGGGTGTGAGGCAGATCAGTATATGCGATGCTACCGTTTTGCCATCCTGGTCTTCGCCCACCACTAAAGTCACCCTTACACCTGTTTTCAAATAAGATGCCGGTACGGGTCCTGCTGCATTCCTGATCGTTGTCTGCTCAGTAAAGTGAATGAGCTGAACAACACCATCTTTCCGTCGAATGGTGATGGTCTTATTTCCCGTACCGATGATCTGCCCGGTTCCCCCGGTACCATTACAGGGATCATCTCCAGCTACAACCTTACCTGTTCCTTGATCAAGCTGTGCAGGTTGTCCGTTTTCTACAGCAGCTTCGAACCCAATAGATACCGGACTTTTCTGGTATATGAAAACACTGTACAATATGGCAATACCTATGATGCCTGCTATCGCTGCAACAAGGATATTTCTTTTCCCCATCGGTTGGACCGGTTTTGGGAAAATGGCATACAACCCAAAACCGATCATTACACCAAGTCCGTTCAGTATTACATCGTCAATATCAAATATGCCCACATGCAACAGGGTCTGCATTCCCTCGATCACCATGCCGGCAGCGATCGCGAGCCAGATCGTTTTTTTCCATGTCATATTCCGGAACACAAAGCCCACCAGCAAACCGATGGGCACCAATAATACAATATTACCGACCAGGTTGATACCTGCAATGATCCAACCCTTCTCCCCCAGCAGGTAAGGGAAAATGGTCCTAAAGGGTATCAGGTTAGCTGGACCTTCGTGGGTGCCTCCAAAATTTAGCCTGAGCACTCCCACCCTGATAAGGGGCATATCCTTGAACACCAGCAATTTTACCAGGAAGATGCCATAAACAATCAGCAATGTTGCCGCTAGTATTTTTTTCTTCATCTTTCTTACTGAATAGTCCGTAATAGTTAATTGAATGTATCAACTATTTTCTACAAGTGCAAGCACCTGTCTGCCTGATACAGGCATAAGCTGCTTTTCCCATTCATTCGAGATCTTTATCAAACCCTGTGAAATAACCATATAAGCATGCTTGCAAGGGACTGCCTCTCACCGGATTTCCGTATACCCTTTTGCTCAGCATCATGGAAATGAACTCTCTGCAGTCAACCCTAAGCAGAAAGCAGCCAATCAGGTGATCAGCATGGATAACAGATAAAGGCTGGAAAGAGAAATCCGCATCGGATCAACTGCCACGTCATGGAATTTAGCAACTTTTAAACACTAGGCCCTGATGATTGTTAATGGGTATATGTCTGATTCAGTTACCCTTATTTTCCCGCATCAGCTGTTCGAGAACCATCCTGCCTTGCAAAAAGACCGAAAGGTTTACCTAGTGGAAGAGTGGTTGTTTTTTAGGCAGTATACTTTCCACAAACAAAAACTGATCTTACACAGGGCCAGTATGCAATACTATAAGAACTGGCTGCTGCAGAACCAATATGAGGTTTCATACATAGAAACAGGTTCCCGGCAAGACGACTGCCAGCAATTGATATCCACGCTGGCCAAACAAAAGGTGACCGAGATACATGTGGCTGCTGTAGCCGACAACTGGCTACTTAATCGCATGCAAAGTGCCTGCAGAAGAAATAAGATCACCTTGTATTTTCATGACAGTCCCAATTTTCTGAACACGCCTGAGAACTGTTCTGCATATTTCAATAAAAAGAGACAATATTTCCAAACAGATTTTTATACCTGGCAGCGGAAGCAGCGGAATATCTTACTGGAAAACAACGGAAAACCAGTAGGCGGCAAATGGAGCTTTGATGCAGACAACCGTCAGCGGTTTCCCAAAAATGGAAAAGCACCCATCCTGCCCTTACCCAAAGAAAACCCATATATAACAGAAGCAAAGAATTACGTACAGCAGCATTTTCCGAAGAACTATGGTGAGATTGATGGCACCAACCTGTTTGCCGTAGGTTTTGCGGATGCCGAAAAATGGCTGGATGATTTTTTGCATACCCGGTTCGCAGCATTTGGAATGTATGAAGATGCTATTGTAGCCAAAGAGATCGTACTGCACCATTCTGTAATATCACCTATGCTGAATATTGGTTTGTTGCAGCCGCAGCAGATCATTGATAAGGCCATAAGCTGTGCCGGAGCGTACAATATCCCCATCAATTCACTCGAAGGGTTCATCAGGCAATTGATGGGCTGGCGCGAATTTATCCGTTTGGTATACGAACGAGAGGGTAGCAAGCAACGTACTAGCAATTACTGGCAATTCAAGCGAAAGATCCCTTCTGTTTTTTGGACAGGGGAAACCGGTATCCCACCTATTGACATAACGATCAGGAAGATCCTGCAAACCGGCTATTGTCACCATATAGAAAGGCTCATGGTGCTGGGGAACTTTATGCTGTTGTGTGAATTTGACCCGGACGAAGTGTACCGATGGTTCATGGAAATGTTCATTGACGCCTACGACTGGGTAATGGTACCCAATGTATACGGCATGACCCAGTTTGCCGATGGCGGCCTGATGACCACCAAGCCCTATATCAGCGGCAGCAACTACCTGATGAAGATGAGCGACTATGAAAAAGGCGATTGGCAACCCATATGGGACGGATTATTCTGGCGGTTCATGCATGTACATCGCAGTTTCTTTTTACAAAATCCCCGTTTGGGCATGCTGGTCAACACTTTTGACAAGATGCCTGCCAACAAACAACAACTGCACCTGAACCATGCTGAACTGTTTTTGAAAAGACTGGACAGCCAGCTTATGACCCATCAATCAAATGATCAAATTCAGCAATAATATGACCGCACAGATAATATCTGCAACTGATATAGACCGCATCATAGAAATGGCCTGGGAGGACCGGACGCCTTTTGAAGCGATTGAATTACAGTTCGGCCTACAGGAAAAAGCGGTGATCGCGTTGATGCGCAAAGAGATGAAAGCGAGCAGTTTTAAAATGTGGCGCAAAAGAACCAATGGAAGAAACACCAAACATGCGGCACTCAGGAGCACACATATCACCAGGTTCGCATCCAAACAACAACGGACCATCACACTCAATAAAATAAGCAAACGATGACCATGGGAGGTTTATTCGATGAAACGCAGGTTTCTGAAAGAACAGATTTTGTCACTGATCACCATTTGATCCTTCAACAGGTTGAACGTATCAATCCCGTGTCATATGCCAAGACCAGGAATCATATCAGCGGCGCCGTAAGCTATTTATCCCCTTATATTTCAAGGGGTGTTATCAGTCCAAGGCAGGTCAGGGAGTCGGTCCTGCGTAAAGGCTGTCAGCCGCAGGATGCAGAAAAATTCTTTCAGGAGCTCGCCTGGCGCGAATACTATCAAAGAGTCTGGCAGGCAAAGGGGGATCTGATCTGGCAGGACATGAAACAAGCGCAAGCCGACACAACACATCACCAGATGATCACTGCTATTCAACATGCCGCAACAGGTATCGAAGCCATCGACAGACAAATTGAACATCTCTATACCACTGGTTATATGCATAACCATGTTAGAATGTATGTAGCTTCCATTACCTGCAATATCGGAAAGGCGCATTGGCAACAACCAGCAAAATGGTTATATTATCATTTACTAGATGGCGATATAGCCAGTAACAATTGCAGCTGGCAATGGGTAGCCGGTGCATTTGCTTCTAAGAAATATTATTGTAACCAGGAGAACATCAACAAATACACAGGCAGCGGTCAACAAGAGACATTTTTAGACAGGCCTTATGAAGATATCAACAGGATGGCGGTACCGGATATCCTGAAAGCCAGCCACATGCTTGACCTTCCCTGTCGTTTGCCAACCACCCCATTGCCCGTTATAGATAGCAACAGGCCAACCTTACTTTATAATGCTTATAATATCGATCCGCTCTGGAGAGCCCAGGACAACGTTAACCGGATCCTATTATTGGAACCCTCACACTATAACAGATATCCTGTCAGTGAAAAAGTGATCCGTTTCATCATCGACCTTTCAAAAAATATAACAGGTATACAGTTGTTCTGTGGCGAGCTGCACCAGCTACGATCTTTATATAAGGAAAGTAAGCTCTCCCCGCAGGAAACTTTTATCTCAAAGGAACACCCGGCTTTCACACACTATCCAGGCATCAAGGATAGCCGCGATTGGATGTATCCGGAAGTGACCGGGTATTATCCTTCCTTTTTCAGTTTCTGGAAAGCCTGTCAAAAACATACGCGACACATCCCATCGAATAGATAGAAGTTAGAAAGTTCTTGCATGATCCATACAACGCCACCGCTTGCCTACATGTCTGGCATGGATCTGACAGCTGTCATTTCCTGATAATGCTGATCGCATAACCACCGCCTGGTGCAGAGAACAGGTCCAGCTGGGTATTGCTGTTCACCTTCATTTTCCGGATGTCGTACGCTTGCGGGTTGGTTTTATAATGAGCATCTTTGGCATCTGCATAAATAGTGGCTTCGTAAGTAGACCCTTTATCCAGAAAATCCAGCGATATCTTTGCAGTACGTGGGTTTGTGCCATTCACGTTTCCCACAAACCAGTTGTCCTTGCCTTTTGCTTTTCTGGCTACGGTAATGTATTCACCCGGCTCAGCTTCCAGATACTTACTATCGCTCCAGTCTACTGCCACATCTTTTATGAACTGGAAGGCATCTGGAAAACGATCATAATTTTCAGGCAGGTCGGCGGCCATCTGCAGGGGGCTGTACATGGTCACATATAATGCCAGCTGGTTGGCCAGTGTACTGTTGACATGCGAATGGTTATTGGGACTGATCTTGCTCACATCCATCTCGAATATGCCCGGGGTATAATCCATCGGTCCACCGATCAGTCTGGTAAATGGCAGGATGGTGACATGATTCGGTTTTGAACCACCAAATGCCTGGTATTCGGTTCCCCTGGCGGATTCATTACCGATCAGATTGGGATAGGTTCTGCAAATACCGGTGGGACGAACCGCTTCATGCGCATTCACCATGATCCGATAACTGGCCGCTTTTTCTACCGCATACTGGTAATGATTTACCATCCACTGAGAATAATGGTAATCGCCCCTGGGAAGTATATTACCCACATAACCGCTTTTTACGGCATCGTACCCATTGTCTTTCATGAACCGGTATGCCTGGTCCATATGGCGTTCATAATTCCTTACTGCACCCGATGTTTCGTGATGCATGATCATCTTAACACCTTTTGACCTGGCATAGTCCCGTATCCCCTTCACATCAAAATCAGGATAGGGGGTCAGGAAATCGAACACATAATCTTTGCCGTTACCAAACCAGTCCTCCCATCCAATGTTCCAGCCTTCTACCAGAACACCGTCAAAGCCATGTTTGGCAGCGAAGTCAATGTATTTTTTCACGTTCGAAGTTGTAGCACCGTGTGTGCCGTTGGGTTTTGCCTTGGAATAATCGGTTATACCCAGCTGTACGGAAGGGAATTCATTGGTATACGACCAGCTGCTCTTTCCTGCGATCATCTCCCACCATACCCCAACATATTTAACTGGTTTGATCCAGGAAGGATCCTTGATCTTGCTGGGCTCATTCAAATTCAAGGTCATTTTAGAGGCCAGGATATCCCTTGCATCGTCGCTCACCATGATGGTCCTCCAGGGCGTTTGGCAGGGCGCCTGCATATTACCCTTATCTCCATTGGCGTTGGGGGTTAACCAGGATTCGAATACCATGTTCTTATCGTCCAGGTTCAAGTGCATGCAGGCATAATTGATCAAAGCCGCTTCGTGCAGGTTGATGTACAGTCCATCTGCCGTTTTTAACATGAGCGCTGTTTGCACCCCTGTTGGTGAAAAAGAAGTTTGAGATGCATTGCCGGTCACAGCCCCTTTGAACAGGCTCCTTATCTCTGACAGTTTTGAAGTTGTATAATCATACTCCTGTGTATCATAATCGCCAGGGATCCAGAATGCGGTATGATCACCTGTCATTGCAAACTGCGTTCTCTCTTCCTTGATCGTAAAATAGATCAGATTTTTTTGTGTGGGAAACTCATAACGGAAAGCCAGTCCCTCATCAAAGAGGCGGAACCGGATCACTAGCTGCCGGTTCGTTTTTGTTTGCAGCAGGGAAACCGCCAGCTCATTATAATGATTTCGGATTGACGATAGTTCGCCCCAAACTGGTTTCCAGGTTTCGTCAAAGGAACGGGTTTTCACCTCCATTACCTGAAATCCGTTCAACAATGAAACAGAATCTTTTTCCAGCTCAAATCCTAAATGGCTGGGTTTGATCACCATTTTATTTTTATAGGTCAACCCATAGGTAGGTGTCCCGTCTTTTTGCAGAGAAAAAACAAAGGTCAATTTTCCGTTGGGAGATCGTAATTCCTGGGCCGAGGCGTTTGCAAAAAAGACAACACATGCCAGGAAAGCGTAGAAAGTGTATTTCATCATCTTGGAGTTAAGCGTACATCGATAAAGATGTTATGGAAGAAAGCTGATTGGCGCGCTAAAATTAACGCATTTTGAAAGATACCCGGGATTATTCAGTTTGCGAACGAAGCGGCGCGCTGATACATACACCCGGCCAAACATTGAACTGAAACGGCCTGGTATCTCATTAGTAAAAAGCCTTCGCAACTGCGAAGGCTTTTATGAATATCTACCACCAAGTGAGCTACTTAATGCGTCCGATCGTATGGATATTATTACTGTTTACCGCAAAAACCATCGAACCACGGTTTACAATCGATCAAACGCATAGATATATGTGGCTCTGTGATCAGCATTGTCTCCGGCATTGATGGCCTGCCCATTTTTCTTACCCAGCAAGGCTTGATATTCTACCGCTAAACGGGCGAGGTAATCCGGAACGGCCTCGTCTTTCATGCCATAATATGCACGGAGTGGCGTAACACTTACCCAGCGATACCCTTCTGAATTGTACAAGATCTTTGATAATTGATGGGTTCCTGCCTTTATCTGCTCCATGAATGCCGGTTTCAGGAACTCGGTTGCTCGGCCCGTGGTCTTTTGCAGAAAATCCATAAACCCGATACGATGTTCATAAAAGCTTCTGGATAAGGAAACATATTCCGGCCGGATAGCGTCAGCTGCCAGTCCGGGTTTGCCATAATAATGCTCAAAACTGAACAGCATATTGGCAAAACTGGCAGGTGTATACACGGCATCGTTCGGTCGCGGATTGGCAATGCCCCTTGTAATAAAAAAAGACAGATCCACCGGAGCTGATGCAGTGGCCGATGCGGCAACGACTATCCCAGCCTGTTCCAGTTTTCGCAGAAATATCATATTATTATAACCACCCTGCGACCAACCCATTGTAAAAAAGGCACCCGTTGTGATCTTGAGATTCCGTAAAAACTGACGGGTTGCCGCATACATGTCCATACAGGCCTGCTCCGTACTTTTTTGCGCGAAATAGGAATTGGGTTCTTTAGAATCGCCCAGTCCGATATAGTCAGCACCGATCACGATATATCCCTGGCCGCCAAACTGGGCGATCATCAATTTGGTCTCCATGGAATGGTCGGGATTTGAGGGCACTTCTTCTTTGCCGAATACGGTTCCATGCTGGTAAGATACGATCGGCATATTCTCCTTCAACCGGTCCGGAATGGCCACCAGGCTGGTTGCGATGGTGGGTTTACCGCCCTTTTCAGGTATCAGGGTCTGATAAGTGAGTTTATACAGGTTCACAGCATTTTGCGGCACGGCAAACTTGCCCTTGAATTGATCGAATGGCATTGGTGAACCATTGAGGAACTGTTCCAGCTCTGTGTTCACGATGCGCGTAAGTTTGTCCTGATCATAGGTGCCGATCTTCTCTGACCGGATAAGATCGCCATGTTTGTACGTTATTCTTTGTGCAAAAGCCGTTACGGCCATCATAGAAAAAAACAGGATTAACGAAAATGGCAATAACCGCATTCCTTTTTGCAATTGCTTTGCCATTACAGAATTGTGCTGATGCATGGTCATGTTATTTTAAGACTGAAATTCATTTGTCCATTCGAATCAAGCGGCTGCCGGATCGATGATCCCTCATCAGGACCCTGACCGACGAGTAGCTGCAATAATAGAACATTCCCAATCCCTAAAACACCACTTAAACATGGCGTATCTGCCCTGTTTATGTTGATTATCAATCAGAAAGGATAAAATACCTGGTCACAGAGGATGTATACGAGGCTCAAACCATTGACCGGAAAACACCTGCCGATCTGTTAAAACAGGAATAAATACGGAATCCTGTTTGGGAAACTAATTTTTTCTATTAACTTTGAAATACAAAGTACTTTTAAAATAAACAAATGAATAACAGATCCTTCGCAATAATACTCCTTGGCTGGTTATGCGGCATCGTATTCTCTGCCATTGGCGTAGTGAACATGTTCTGGGGGAATGACCCGCTATTCGGGGTTTTTCTGTTTTTACTGTCACTGGTATATTATCCGCCATTTCATGAACTTTTCAGGAAACTGACCGGATACCGGATCCACGGAGTTTTAAAAGTTGCGCTGGGCCTGTTCATACTTTGGGCGAGCCTGGGCGTTGGAGAACTGTTCAACAAGATAGACCTGATGTTACAATCCTTTTAAAATCCGAATACCTACTTTCCATTATACCTGAACTGCAAACCCTCTTTAAAAGAATTTACATGAATCAACAACAGGAACAGTTAGAAGCCATCCGCGATATCCGGAACCTGATGGAACGTTCTTCGCGATTTTTATCACTCAGTGGTCTTGCAGGAGTGATCGTTGGCATATTCGCCATCGCCTGTATTGTTGCCGTATACCTGTTCCTCGGGCTTTCACCATTAGCTACGGGTTACTATGCCCTGCTGAAGGACGGGAATGGCGGATTACAACTGTCTACCTGTACTTTCCTCGCTGCTGATTTCGGCCTGGTATTATTGCTTTCCCTGTTCACCGGCATTTTGATGGCAGTCAGGAAGGCCAGGAAACAAAACCTGCCCGTTTGGGATGCCACAGCCAGACGTATGCTATTGAACATGGCTATTCCGCTGGTAGCAGGTGGTATCTATTGCCTGGTATTACTGTACCACGGACAGGTAGCCCTGGTGGCCCCGGCCACTTTGCTTTTTTATGGTATGGCGCTTTTGAATGCCAGTAAATATACCATCAACGATATCCGCTATCTGGGCATACTGGAACTTGCCCTTGGATTGCTGGCTTCCTTTTTTATCGATTATGGTCTGCTGTTCTGGGCTTTTGGATTCGGCATACTGCACATAGTCTATGGTATCACCATCTACTTTACATACGAGAAGTGAAAAACTACATCACAGAATTGAATAAAGCCTTTGAGAGCAGAGTGCGCCTGGGTATCATGTCGATCCTCATGGTGAACGATTTTGTAGATTTCGGCACACTCAAGGAACAGTTGCAGATCACAGATGGCAATATGGCCAGTCATCTGAGTGCACTCGAAAAACTTCAATACATCGATGTAAAAAAACAATTTATCGGCAAACGACCCAATACCTCTTATTCTGCAACTCCTTCCGGCAAAAAAGCTTTTATCGAACACCTGGCCGGTCTGGAGAAATTGATCAAACAGTCAACCTGATACAGCTTCACAGCCATTGCTAAAGCACACCTAAACCTTCACAACATGGAAACAAACACTGCCGAAATAAAAAGGAGCGTTGAATTCGATGACTTTAGAGAAAACATTCTCCACAATATCGAAGACCCTGCAGAACTCGAAAAATTATACAGGAAAAACAAGGCGGTCTTTCAAAGGGTATTCAATACACTGTATACCGACCTACGTCACAACACCATTGCACAGGTGTGGAACGAAAGGCTGAATTACCAGCAGAACGAATTTTACCCAGGCTCCAGAAAGGACCTTCTTTTCGTGGTGCTGGCTTCCGTCATGGCCGGACTGATCGCCAACATTCCGGACCTGCCCGGCATGAACAAGGAATTCTTCTTTTCGCGCAACATCGGATTCATTGTGTTCCCTGTTCTGATAGGCTATTTTTCATGGAAACAAAAAACGGCTCTCCGAACATCAGTATCACAGCTGGTTGTGATACTGGCATCCGTATGTTATATCAATCTCCTGCCCGATCATCCCCAAAGCGACACACTGATACTGGCCTGTATTCATCTGCCTGTTTTTTTGTGGACAGTTCTCGGATACAGTTTTGTGGGCGGCAAGCTTTCCGACAACCAGAAAAAGATCGATTTCCTCCGGTTCAACGGCGACTTTGCTGTGATGACGGCCATCCTGGTACTTTCGGGCATACTGTTCACCGGTATCACTTTCGGTCTGTTCGAAATGATCGGATTGCACATACAGGAGTTTTATGCGCAGCACATATTAGCTTGGGGACTGGCAACAATTCCCGTACTGTCCACCTTCCTGGTTCAGACCAATCCACAACTGGTGAATAAGATCTCTCCCCTGATCGCCAGGATCTTTACACCTGTTGTATTCGTTACACTGTTCGTCTTCCTGTGTACCATTATCTACACGGGCAAAAATGTATACCATGACAGGAATTTCCTGTTAATGTTCAACGGCCTGCTGATCGCAGTGATGGCCATCATTCTTTTTTCGGTGTCGGAAGCCACCAAGAACACAGGCAACAGGATCAACCTGTTCTTTTTATTCGGCCTATCGTTATTGAGCATTGTGGTGAACAGTATTGCGTTATCTGCCATTGCATTCCGTCTTACCGAATTCGGCATCTCACCCAACAGACTGGCCGTATCGGGCGCCAACCTGCTGATCTTTATCAATCTACTAGGGGTTACGTATCAGCTGCTGCGTGCCTTACAAAATAAGGCCGATGTACAAAAAGTGGAAAATGTAATAGCACGCTTTCTCCCCTTGTATGGGATCTGGGCCGCTTTGATCACATTTTTACTGCCGCTCATTTTCGGATTTAAATAACCGTACTTATCTAAATCGACTCTCCAAACAAAAGAATGGGGCCACTGTACAGTGGCCCCATTCTTTTATTCTCCGATCGGATAGTCATTCTATTTTCCACCACTAATGGCATAAACGGCAAAACTGGCCAGCCAGTGTTCACCACCATAATGCCCCGAAGCTACTGTAGTCAGGCTCTGGTTCAGGTGTTTTACTGCGGAACTTATCAGGATCTTTCGGCGTCTATCCTTCTTCGGAAGTTGCTGTGCAATACCCGACATACACCAGCTTCTGCTAAAACACAAACCATCCAGGTGTACGATCTGCAGGTCTGTTCTGTCAGACACCTGCGGCAGACGCGTAAGGTGAAGCAGGGATCGGCTATCCAGCCATTTTCCGAACCAGTCAGTGAAGCCTTTCCTGTCGAGCACTTTCCGCATCAGGTCGGCTTCCATCAGCGATGGCGAGAAGAAGTCCGCCCCATCCGGCTCCCACACGGTGGGTGCATCCTTGTCTTTTCCAAACAATTGCGTAGCGGCAAGGATGATCTTTTTTTCGAACGCATAATTTTTTGTAGCACGTGCATAATCCAATGCAAAACTTAATCCAAAAGCTGTGTTACCATGCATGCCCGATCTGTTGGCATAGGTCTGTTTGGGAAGGTAGGCCTCCCATAATTTAATGATGGTATCGCACAATGGTTGCAGTGCACTCCGCCATTGACCTGCATCAGGATCGCTCCAGTTCAACAGTTCCTGCTGCAGTTTCAGCACCCAGGCCCATCCATAGGTCCGTTCAAAACTCCTGCTCAGGGGCGCTTTGAAATATTCTGTCTCGATCTGGATATTTTTAGCGGTAAGCGTCGTATTCAATACTTTCCGCATCGCCGCCTGTTCGTTCAGATCCGGAAATTGTTTTAACAATCGAACCAGCATCCAGTGCCCGTGAACACTGCTATGCCAGTCGAAACAACCATAAAAACTCGGATGCTGCTGTATGGGCGTCAGTACCTGGTCACTATCCGAAACCGCTGTGTGATTGATCTTATTGGGATACTGCTGCAGGATACATTTCATGGGCAACATGGCCAGCTGCGAAGCGCCTTCTTTGGTGAGGCTGAATTGCGTACTATCGGAATTGATGGTATAGAATTTTGTTTGCTGAGCGCTACTGCGAACCACTGCAAACAGGGCAAGCAACATGAATAGTTTCTTCATCAAGAGTTATTTATGTTGAAGGTACTGATATAATGAATGCGCCTTGTTGTGATGAGGAAAAGACAATGATCGTTGGACATGGTACCAAGATCTTCTCCGCTCTTTTGCATAAATAGTGGAAAATGGTATCTTGTTGGCAATTCAGTATATGGCATTATTGACCGCCACCCCTATTCTCGCTTATCTTGACCAGCAGGAGACCGTTGCTTTCTACAAAAAGCTGGGATTCACCTGCAATGCCGAATGGCATGGTTACCTGATGTTTCAAAGAGACCAGATCAGCATCCATCTATGGTTATGCGATGATGAGAACATACCGAAAAATACGGGGTGTTATATCAACGTGGACCAGATCGAAGACCTTTACCAGGAGTGTACAGCATTGGGCATCGTACACCCCAATGGCAAACTGGAAGACAAACCCTGGGACATGCGCCAGTTCAGTATCCTGGACAACAGTGGCAACATCATCCATTTTGGTCAGAGGCTCGGTTAAGCCAACAGTATACCCATAAAGCATAGTACATTTGGCCCATGGTACCCAAAGTTAAAATATGCTGTATCAGTTCTGTTGAGGAAGCCCGTATGGCGATAGCGCACGGCGCTGCTGCATTGGGTCTGGTAGCTAAAATGCCCAGCGGCCCAGGCCCCATACCGGATAACCTGATACTGGAAATAGCCAGAACCGTTCCACCGCCGATCGCCACTTTTATGCTGACAAGTGAAACAGATGCGCAAGCGATCATAGCACACCACACAAGAACACTTACCAATACCATACAGATCGTTGATGAACTGACAGCGGGTTCTTATGATGAGATCCGAACAGCGATACCTTCCGTAAAACTGGTACAGGTGATACACGTGATGGATGAAGGTTCTGTTGACGAAGCCATCCGGATATCGACACAGGTGGATGCCCTTTTACTCGACAGTGGCAACCCAAAAGCAGCCATCAAAGAGCTGGGTGGAACAGGACGTACCCATAACTGGCAATTGAGCAGAAAGATCGTGGAACAAACCCGGGTGCCCGTATTCCTTGCCGGCGGTATCCATGCCGGAAATGTTCAACAGGCCATCAGCGAAGTGGGTCCTTTCGGCATAGACCTTTGCAGCAGTGTCAGAACGGACGGCAAATTGGACCCCATAAAACTGGAGTCATTTTTTGCGGCACTGTGATGGCATCGCTCCCGATTTTATCCGGCAGGATCAGGATGTGAAATCAGCCCCTTCCGTTACAGAAGACCAGGTATCGAAATCTTTTTTCAGTTCCTCCAGTTTGGCGCGGGCACCTTTCAGTGCAGCTACACCTAATAAAAGACGCATCGGCGGATTCTCTGTTTCGGTCACCTGTATCATGGCCTTGGCCGCTTTTACCGGATCACCCGGCTGGTTACCGCTATACCCCCTGATATCGCCCATGTTTTTCCAGGCGGTGGTAGCATAATCCTCTATTTTGATGCTGGTGTTTTTAGCGGAACGGCCAGCCCAGTCGGTACGGAAACCACTGGGTGCGATCACGGTCACTTTGATACCCAGCGGCGCTACTTCCTTGGCAAGCGACTCGCTTAAACCGTCTACTGCATATTTGGTGGCATTATAAAAACCAACACCCGGGAAGGAACGCAGTCCGCCGATGGAAGCTACGTTCAGGATATGACCACTTTTTTGCCTGCGCATATGCGGTAACACTTCCTGTGTCATCCTGGCAAGTCCAAATACATTGATCTCGAACATCCTTCTCACTTCCGCCTCTTCACTTTCTTCAATGGCGCCAAAATAGCCGATACCTGCATTGTTCACCAACACATCGATCCTTCCAAAACGGTCGATGGTACTCTTTACCGCCTGCACGATCTGCTGTGCATCCGTGACATCCAGCCGGATACTGATGGCTGTATCCGGATAAGCAGCAACGATATCGGCGATGTCCGCCACATTCCTCGCCGTTACGGCAACCTGATATCCATTGGTAAGTAGTTCTTTTGCCAGCTCTCTTCCAAAACCGGTGGAGCAACCGGTGATCAACCATACTTTTTTCATAGTAATTGTTTTATACGTTTGTCGGTTGCGTTCTTCCTGTTCCGCACTACAACCTGTATACAAAATTATTTCAAAATAAATGCTTCGTACAAACTGTTGACCGTTTTCCTGATCACCGTATTGAAGCCGTCGGTATAACCGGGGTGACATCCGTTACTGATGACTACGATCCCAAATTTTTCATCCGGTTGAAAGAACATGGCACTGTACAGTCCGTAGGCGGAACCTGTATGGCCCGTCAGCGTCTTGCCAGCGATCAGTTTATCTGTCTTCAGCAGGGCCAGTCCGTAGTTCTCTTTGTCCGAAAGCGGTGTCTGCATATCACGCGCATGTTTTTTGGAAATGATTCTTTTGCCTTTGTACTTGCCCAGCTTGCTGTGCATGATCATATAACGGGCAAGATCACCGGCAGAGATCTTCATACCACCGGTTGGGGAGAAGACCGGTGTACTGTAGCCCATTTCATACGCTGCGATCTCCTTGCTCCTGGGAGCATAGGCCGCCGGTGAAGCCATGAATTTGGTCGAATCAATATTGTATTCGTAGATCGTGGCAAAACGGGCTTTATCCAATGAGTCCACACAATAACCGCCGTAGAGGCCAAGCGGATCGAGTATATGGTGTTTGATGTATTGATCGAACCTTTCACCAGATAGTTTTTCGATCAGGGTTCCCGCCATATTATAATTCAGGTTACAATATTGATAACCGGTTCCGGGAGCATACTCGTTATAACATTTTTCCCAGTTGGGATTCTTGTCCGGGTTAATGGCATCCAGCGTAAAATACCCCTGGCTATCGTTGATGGAAGATCGGTGCGACAGGACCATCCTGAGTGTGATGACCTGGTCTGGGAACTTCGGATTCCGAACCCTGAAACCCACCAGTTTACCCATATCCTCCTCCAAAGAAACTTTTCCGGCCTCCGCCAGCTGCATCATGGCTGTGGCAGTGAATGATTTGGAGATGGAAGCGATACGAAAGATACAGTCATCCGTGAGCGGCTCGTTGCTTTCGATATTTTTAAGGCCGAATGAATGTGTGTAGACAACCTGGTTATTCCTGACCACCGCCACAGACAATCCCGCCACTTTCTGTTGTTCCATAATGGTACGGATGGCAGCTTCTGCCTTTTCAGGTTGCGCAGATGCTGACCGACTAACACATATGCCCAAAAACAGCATGGAGAAGAACAGGTAAGATACAGATCTGGATCGCATAAAAACTAAGGATTTGAGTGGTAAGCTATGTAAAAGATGTGATTTCAGAATATGGCTATCAGCTACTCAGCGTCTGAACAATAGCAGCACACAACCGATCAGCGTTAAAACCATGACCATTTTGCGGTAACTGGTATCCTGTATCCTGGCTACCAGTCCGAGTCCGGTATAAAAACCCAGTGCCAGCATGGGTAAGAGTACCGCATCTACCTGTAAACTTTGTGCATTGATATTTTTCCAGTAAAAGACCTGGAAAGGAAGTTTGAACAGGTTCATGAACAGGAAGACCCAGGCGGCCGTGCCGATAAAATCGTTCTTCTGCATGCGCATGGCCAGGAAATACAGGTTGGCGAATGCACCGGCAAGGTTACCGATCATGGTGGTGAAACCTGCCGACACACCTGTTGCCACGGCAAACAAAGGATGTGTGGGTACCCGTTTTGATTTACGCAATTCCTGCACCAGTACGATCACAATGGTCAGTACAATGATGAGTGCCATCAGTTTACGAAAGACCAGTTCATTCATGTCCTTGCCAAAATACACGCCCAGCAAAACACCTACCACCATCCAGGGTGTCAGTTTCCAGAAATGCTGCCATTGAGCATGTCGATGGTAATACCACACTGCGGCAATATCTGCTGCGCACAATAAGGGCAATACTATACCTGTAGAAGATTTACCCCCGAATACAAAAGCCATCAGGGTCACACTCAGCATGTCTACGCCCTTCAGGCCCGCTTTACCCAGTCCAATGATAAAAGCCGCCAGCAGGATCATGACCCATTCGGAAAAAGGAAATAAGGAAAAGATGCTCATGCGATTATAAAGCAACAATTTATCGAATAGTTCGCGTAACGGGTAGGTCTCAATCAGGCTGAAAAATATTTTTTATGGATTTTTCTTGCCTGTTCCGGTTAGCTGACTATCTTTGTTAACCAAACGGTTAAACTAAATGGTTAACGAAGAACAAACAACAGAACAACTGATCCTGTCGGCAGCCAAAAAGATCTTCTCCACCCAGGGTAAAGACGGCTCTTCCATGCAGGAGATCGCGGATGAGGCCGGCATCAATAAAGCATTGTTACATTATTATTTCAGGAGTAAGGACCTGTTATTCGAGAAGGTATTTTTTGATGAGCTGCAGAAGTTCTCTCCGATCCTGAAAACCGCGATCGCCTCTGAGGCGCCGTTGTTCGAAAAAATAGAAAAGCTCTGCGAAACCTATATCCGGATGGCGATCGACAACCCTTATCTCCCGGTATTTGTGATCAGTGAGATCAATAAACAACCTGTGGTGTTCATTCACCGCATGTTCCAGAATGACCTGCCTGACTTCTATAAATTCAGCATGCAGATAAACCGGGAAGTGGAACTGGGCAACATCAAACCCATTTTACCACCTCACCTTATCATGAACATCCTGTCCATGTGTGTGTTCCCTTTTCTGATGAAGCCCATGTTCGTTCATGGCATGAAGATCGACAAAGACCTCTATGACGAGCTGATGCAGCAAAGAATCAAGGAAGTACCCGCATTCATCATCCAATCAATCAAAAAATAAACCAGTCATGCGTTACATCCTACTGTTTTTTCTGCTGGTTTCGAATATGGGTTTTTCGCAGACCTACACGCTGGAAAAGATCCAGGAGCTGAGTCTCAGCAATTACCCACTCATACACCAGAACCAGTTATTGAAACGTACCGAGGCTCTGAACGTGGAGAACATCAAAACACTGTTGTTGCCGCAGGTAACCATCAACGGACAGGCCACCTACCAGTCTGATGTAACGGGCATCAGTGTCCCGAACAACCTGTTCAAAATAGACCCGCTCTCCAAAGACCAGTACAAAGCCACTGCAGAGATACAGCAGACCCTGTACGATGGCGGACTGAACAAAAGAACCCGGGAACTCTCGCAAGTATCACTGCAGGTGGACCTATTGAAAAATGAAGTGGAGCTATACAAGCTCAGGGAACGAGTGACACAGATCTATTGCAGTATGCTGTACACCGATGCCTTATTGACCCAGCTGAACTATGTAGCGGCAGACCTGAACCATGGTTTACAGAAAGCTGAGGCCCTGTATAAGAATGGTGTCGTCTTTAAGAACAATGTACTGCAGGTAAAAGCGCAGATCTTAAAGAACAACCAGAGATCCGAAGAGATCCTCGCGGCAAAAAGATCACTTCACCACGCCCTGGAACTGCTGAGCGGACAAAAGCTTGGCGACTCTGCCGTATTCCTGTTACCAGAGCCATTGAAACCGATGGATGACAATAAAGAGGTCACAAGACCGGAGATCTCTTTGTTTGATGCGCAGATGAACAGTATTGACAAACAGTCTGGACTGATAGACGCCAGAACAAAACCCAAGATGGGTGCTTTTGTACAGGGTGGCTACGGAAAACCTGGCCTGAACATGCTGAAAAATGAATTTACCTGGTTCTCACTCACGGGCATCAAACTGCAATGGTCGCTGGGCGGTTTTTATACGGCGAAAAAAGAGAAAAGCATCTTACAACAGCAAACCGGTCTTATCAAAAACCAGAAAGAGGCCTATTTACTCAACACCAATATTCAGTTACAACAACAGCTGGATGAGATCGGCAAACTGGAAAAACTGATCGTGTCGGACAAGGAACTGCTTTCACTCAGGGAGCAGATCAAAAACACCTCGCTGGCACAGTTGACCAATGGTGTCATCAGCACCAACGATTACCTGAAAGAAGTGAACGAATCTGACCTGGCCGGTCAAACGCTGATACAGCATCAGATACAACTGGTGCAGGCCAAACTGGTATACCAATTATTAAAAGGGAAAATATAAATACATGAAAAAGTACCTACTTGCGGCAATCCTACCTGCACTGTTCAGCTGCGGCAAATCTGATTCTTCATTCGATGCACAGGGCGTGTTCGAGTCGGACGAAGTCATCGTTTCTGCTGAAGTCTCTGGCAAACTGCTGTCGTTTGCTGTAAATGAAGGCGACAGTCTCGCAAAGGGCCAGGTGGTGGCCTATCTTGATTCTGCCGGTTATATCCTTCAGCGTGCGCAACTGAATGCCACACTTTCATCCATCAAAGAGAAAACGACAGATGTATCGCCACAGGTGACATTGCTGAACAACCAGATACAGGTACAACAGGCGCAGTTAAAGAACCTACTGTTTGAAAAAGAACGGATAGAGAACCTGTTGAAAAGCGATGCGGCCACCAGGAAACAACTGGACGATATCAATTTCCAGATAGAATCCATGAACAAGCAGATAAAAGTGACCCAACAACAGGTAAATGTGCAGGTTGCCAATGTGAACAACCAGAACAAAGCAGTATTAAGCGAACTCGATCCGGTACAAAAGAAAATAGACCAGGTAGAAGATCTTATTGGCAAGGCCCGCGTTCTGAATCCGATAGGCGGGACCGTACTGACCACCTATGCCAGGGAAGGCGAAATGACCGCTGCCGGAAAACCCTTGTACAAGATCGCCAATGTGCAGGAGCTGACCTTACGCATGTACATCACCGGAGACCAGCTACCGTTGGTGAGGATCGGACAGCAGCTGAAAGTATTCATTGACAAAGGCAAGAGCTCCTACAAGGAATATGCAGGCACTGTATCGGCGATCGCTTCAAAAGCCGAATTCACACCAAAGACCATCCAGACAAAAGAGGAAAGGGCCAACCTGGTGTATGCGGTAAAAGTGCTGGTAAAAAATGACGGTGACATCAAAATAGGTATGTATGGAGAAGTTCGTTTCTGATAAAGCGGCCATTGTTGTTTCATCGGTAAGCAAATCCTATACAACGGGTAAGACCGTGGTAAAGGCGCTGGACGATATCAGCTTCGAAGTGGAGAGAGGTTCCTTGTTCGGCTTGATCGGACCTGATGGAGCCGGTAAAACAACCTTATTCAGGATACTTACCTCGCTCCTGTTATTTGATAAAGGGCAAGCGATGGTAGATGGGTTCGATGTAACGACCGGTTATAAGGCCATCAGAAAAAGGATCGGATACATGCCAGGCCGTTTCTCTCTGTACACCGACCTGACCGTTCAGGAGAACCTCAATTTTTTTGCCAGCATCTTTGAAACGACCATCGAAGAGAACTATGACCTCATCAAAGCCATTTACGCCCAGATAGAACCTTTCAAAGACAGGAGGGCCGGAAAATTGTCTGGCGGGATGAAACAGAAACTGGCTTTAAGCTGCGCCTTGATCCACCGGCCTTCCGTGTTGTTCCTGGACGAGCCCACTACGGGAGTGGATGCGGTATCGAGAAAAGAATTCTGGGACATGTTGCAGACGTTGAAGCAGGAAGGCATTACCATCCTGGTGTCCACTCCGTACATGGATGAAGCGAACCTCTGCGATAAAGTGGCGCTGATACAGGCTGGAAAAATACTGGGTATCAACACCCCGGCGAATATCACACAACAGTTCCCGAAAACCATCTACCAGGTACGGAACAACCATATGCACGCTCTGCTGCAGGAAGCAAAACAGTGGCCATTCACAGAACAGATATATCCCTTTGGCGAATACCATCATGTGGTGATCAGGCCTGGAGCAGCCGAACCGGTGTTCCCACCAGGAATCGAGGCCGGCAGGATCCATCCGGGTATTGAGGACGTTTTCATAGACCTAATGCGAGACCATGAACAGTAAAGCGATCATAGTGGAGAAGCTCACCAAAACCTTTAACGGTTTCACTGCCGTTGACGGTATCAGTTTTGAAGTGGAGAAAGGTGAGATCTTCGGTTTTCTGGGAGCCAACGGGGCCGGTAAAACAACGGCCATGAAAATGCTGTGCGGCCTGTCGATGCCTACCAGCGGAAGTGCCATGGTTGCCGGATTCGATGTGTACAAAGAGAACGAATCCATTAAAAAGAATATTGGCTACATGAGTCAGAAATTCTCGTTGTATGAAGACCTTACCATCAAAGAGAATATCCGGTTTTACGCAGGCATTTATGGTATCGGACCGGAACTGATCACCAGCAAGACCGGCCTCTTATTAGAACAGCTTAATCTGGAGAAAGAAGCCAACCTGCTGGTGAAACAATTGCCCCTGGGCTGGAAACAGAAGCTGGCATTTTCCGTAGCGATCTTTCATGACCCTCAGATCGTTTTTTTAGATGAACCCACCGGTGGCGTTGACCCCATTACCCGGCGGGATTTTTGGAACATGATCTACGACGCTGCAGCCAGGGGTATTACCGTATTTGTGACCACACACTATATGGACGAAGCAGAGTATTGTGACAGGGTATCGATCATGGTAGACGGCCAGATAGATGCACTTGACACACCGGGAAAATTAAAACGCTCTTTCCAGGCAGGCAGCATGGACGAGGTCTTTTTACAGATAGCGAGAAAAGCCAAAAGATCCGAATAACATGAAGCAGTTCTATCATTTCATCATCAAAGAGTTCTATCACATTTTCCGCGACAGGAAAACGCTACTGATCCTACTGGGCATGCCCATGGCGCAGATCGTGATCTTTGGTTTTGCCCTTTCCAATGAGGTAAAAAATGCACATATCACCATCGTTAACCAATCGAATGGTGCCGCTTCCATGAAACTGGTGCAGAAAATCGAGTCCAGCAAATATTTCGAGACCTATAATCAGACCACCCAGACATCTGACATTGAAAAGATGTTCCGGAAAGGCACCATCAAAGTGGCATTGGTGATACCCCCTGATTTTGACAACACCATTCTTGCCCAGAACAACTCTCGGTTACAGATCATTTCAGACGCTACCGATCCCAATGTGGCCACCACGCTAACGGCTTATTTATCCATCATCGTTGCCGATTTTCAAAAAGAGCTGAACCAGCCCAACCGCATCCCTTACACCATCGACGTTGAGACCCGTATGATGTATAATCCGCAGCTGAAAGGCGCTTACAATTTTGTTCCGGGTGTAATGGCCATGGTACTGTTGCTGGTCTGCACCCTTATGACCTCCCTGACCGTAGTAAGGGAAAAGGAACTGGGCAATATGGAGATCCTGCTGGCATCGCCGGTAAACCCCCTGATCATCATCCTGGCCAAAGCCGTTCCTTACCTGCTGTTATCCATTATCAACATCAGCACCATTCTGTTGCTGAGCTATTTTGTTTTGGACGTTCCTATCAACGGCAGCCTGGTGTTGTTGTTCGCGGTCAGCATCCTGTTCATCCTGGTATCGTTGGCGCTGGGACTGCTGATCTCATCTGTCACCGATTCGCAAAAAGCGGCCATGTTCATTTCACTGATCGCCATGTTCCTGCCAACAGTGATGTTCAGTGGTTTTATCTTCCCTATTGAGAACATGCCTTTACCACTTCGGACCATCTCCAATATCATTCCTGCCAAATGGTATTTCATCATTGTTAAATCGGTGATGATCAAAGGGCTGGGACTTACGCTCATCTGGAAAGAAGTACTGATCCTGACCGGCATGATGCTGTTCTTTTTCACCATGGCCATCAAAAAATTCAAAATCAGGTTGTCATGAGTCCACTGAAATATATCCTGCAGAAAGAGTTCAAGCAGATCTTCCGCGATCCGGCCATCATCCGTGTCATCTTCATCCTGCCCATCATTCAACTGATCATATTACCCCTGGCTGCAGACTATGAGATCAAAAACATCAATATCGCCATTGTAGACAGGGATCACAGTCCCAGTTCCAACAGGCTCATCCATACCATCACTTCATCCAACTATTTCAGGCTGGTGGAATACAGCAGTGATTTCAACAAGGCCATGCAGGGTATTGATAACGACAAGGCCGACCTGATCCTGGAACTACCCAGGGGATTTGAGTCTGAGTTATACGCGCAAAAGGAAACCAAAGTGTTCCTTGCCGTGAACGCCATCAATGGGGTAAAAGCCAACCTTGGCGCCACGTACCTGAGAAACATCGTTCAGAATTTCAACAATGATTTCAGAATATCGGTACTCACTCCCGGCAGGTTCAATGACCTGCCCGTGATAGAGACCACATCCTCCAACTGGTATAACCCAAGGATGAACTATACTTTTTTCATGGTACCCGGCATACTGGTGTTATTGATCACGATGATCGGCCTGAACCTGTCCGCCATCAATATCGTACGGGAGAAAGAGATCGGGACCATTGAGCAGATCAATGTGACGCCCATCAGAAAGACACATTTCATCCTTGGCAAACTCATCCCTTTCTGGATCCTCGGTCTGGTGGTCATCACCATCGGATTCCTGATAGCATGGCTGGTATACGGCATCATACCACTGGGTTCTTATCTCACCATTTACGTGTTCGCAGCGGTATACCTGCTGGTCATCCTTGGCCTGGGCCTACTGATCTCTACCTATGCGGAAAACCAGCAGCAGGCCATGCTGATCTCTTTTTTTCTGCTCATGATCTTCATCCTGATGGGAGGGCTCTATACCAGTATCGATAGCATGCCCGAATGGGCACAGTGGATCACCCGGTTCAATCCTGTTGCCTATTTCATTGAAGTGATGCGGAGGGTGGTATTAAAAGGCAGCGGCCTGGCGGATATCAGGCAACCCCTGCTGATCATGTTTTGTTTTGCCGTTGCCATCAATTACTGGGCTGTACTGAGCTACCGGAAAAGATCATAAAAGCGATTCACGAAATACCCGTTCGTACTTCCTTTTACACGTGATTGGATGATGCATCAGCCTGCTTTTACCTACATTTAGGCACCAAACCGACTGCCCTATGCAAGCATCGCTTCCTGCAACCAAACCGCATTACCTTATTCTCGATGGATTACGTGGCGTGGCCGCCATTCTGGTAGTGATCTTCCACCTGTTCGAAGCGTATTACCCGGTGCCTGCCAACCATCCCATGCACCATGGTTACCTGGCAGTGGATTTTTTCTTTCTGTTATCCGGATTCGTGATCGGTTATGCCTATGATGACCGTTGGGGCAAGATGAGTACCTGGGAGTTCTTCAAGATCCGCCTGGTGCGCCTTCACCCTATGGTGGTGATGGGTGCGTTGATCGGTGCCATTGGGTTCTGGTTCGATCCGTTCACCACCGGTCACCAGCAACTGAACCTGCTGCAGCTAACAGGCATCATGCTGATGAGCATGACCCTGTTACCCGGTCCAGATATCCGCAGCTGGGGCGAAACGCATCCGCTGAACGGTCCTTTCTGGTCATTGCTGCAGGAATACATTGGCAATTTCCTTTACGCTACCCTGGTTCGCAAAGCCGGCAGGTTCCTTTTATGGACGCTTGTCCTCATCAGCGCTGCCGTACTGGTCTATGTGGCCACCTGGCGCGGAGACCTGGCCACCGGATGGGGATACGACACTTTCTGGATCGCCGTGGTACGAATGATGTTCCCCTTCTTTGCAGGATTGTTGCTGTTCCGCTCGCGGAAGATATTCCGGTTGCCCATGGCATTCCCGATCTGTTCCCTGTTACTGATCATTGTATTCTTTTTACCTACTTTCCGGCACAATGGCCTCTATGAATCTTTGAGCATCATCCTGGTCTTCCCCTTGATCGTGGCCATCGGCGCAGGAGGCAGTGTCAGTGGCAACTGGGCAAAACTGTGCAGATTCTCGGGTGATATATCTTACCCGATCTATATCACTCACTATCCTTTTATCTATATCTACACCATGTGGATCGCAGAGAAAAAACCCGCCCCTGTTCAGATCATACCGGTGGCACTCGGTTTATTCATCTTATTCGTAATGCTGGCCTGGTTCTCTTTGAAACTGTATGATGAACCGGTACGTGCATGGCTGAAAAAGAAATTCCTGCTGAAAAAATAAACTACCCGTTACTTTGCATTTTCCTGAACCATCGTTATCAGTAACGGAACCCTATTTTCATGTCAGCCAAACAAGCCATTCTTTTTACCAGCCTGTTGTTCTGCTTTTTTTCTACCATCGCTGCACAGGTAAACGATAGTATACCCAAGCACAAGAAAAATATTTTCACACTTGCTTTTTACAAACAGCCCGGTAAAGATTCGATGGTCGATTTTGTGGATGGCATCTACCGCGTCTTCATGCCCCGTAAAACAAGGGGCTACAGTGAGGATCAGGCCGTCACACATTTTTCCTTTGTGCCTGCCGTGGAATACAGTCTTGCCACCGGCCTGGCGGTTTCTGCCAATGCCAGCCTGGTAGTACCAGGCAAAACCAATTTTACCAACGCCTCTACCATTTCAGGTGAACTGAAGTATACCCAAAACAAACAAATCATCGGACAGCTGGTTTCGAATATATGGTTGCGGAACAATGATTACATACTGAATACGAACTGGTCATACGCCAAATATCCGCAGAAGGATTTTGGCCTGGGGTCCAACAGCGACCTCTCGCGTTTTGACCTGCTGGATTATTCCTATCTGAAGATGCACCAGTCGCTCGTAAGACGGATCTTCCCAAATTTTTACATGGGACCGGGTATTGTCATAGATCATCACTGGAACATCACGGATACCACCACACTGAACAAACCGCTTACCGGATTCACCCAATATGGCTTTACAAGTTCGGCCACTTCGGTGGGGATCTCCCTGAACCTGCTGTACGACACAAGAAAAAGTATTGTGAACCCTGTGGCCGGCAGTTCCTATCTCAATGTCATTTACCGGAACAATCTCACCGGTCTGGGAAGCAATCAGCACTGGCAGAGCCTGATCATCGATGCCCGGAAATACTTCAGCTTCCCGAAACACAGTAAGAACATACTGGCTTTCTGGACCTATGATGTACTAACGTTACAGGGCCGACCACCTTACCTGCATCTACCGGCAACTGCATCGGACGTGTTCAGCAATACGGGCCGTGGGTATATACAGGGCCGTTTCCGTGGTGATAAATGGCTGTTCGCAGAATCTGAATACCGTTTCGGCATCACAGAGAACGGTTTCCTGGGCGCAGTGGTATTTGCCAATGTACAGACGGTTGCTGAACAACCCGGCAAAAACATACAGGGGCTAAGAACCGGTTATGGTGCAGGTATCCGTATCAAGCTGAACAAACACTCCAACACTAATATCGCCCTTGATTATGGGTTCGGACAGGGTGGCTCACATGGTCTGTTCATGAACTTAGGAGAAGTATTTTAGCGGGCCTCACTGCTAAATAATGATAACTTTAGGTACATGAAAAAGATCTCACGTACCGTCTGGATATTATCGTTCGTGAGCCTGTTCACAGATGTGGCCAGTGAAATGCTGTACCCCATCATGCCCATCTATCTTACCTCCATCGGTTTTTCTGTTGTATTGATCGGTCTTCTGGAAGGGATCGCCGAAGCCACCACAGGTTTAAGCAAAGGGTATTTCGGACAGCTGTCAGACCGATCGCACAAAAGAACCCCCTTTATACAAATCGGCTACGCGTTCAGTGCCATATCCAAACCCATGATGGCCATGTTTGTATTTCCGCTCTGGGTATTTTTTGCCAGGGCCATAGACCGCCTGGGCAAAGGCATCAGAACGGGCGCAAGGGATGCTATGCTGTCGGACGAATCCACTCCTGCCACAAAAGGGCAGGTCTTTGGTTTTCACCGTGCGCTTGATACGTTAGGCGCGGCCATTGGTCCATCCATGGCGCTGCTGTACCTGTATTTCTATCCTGGCAATTACCGGATGTTGTTCCTGATAGCTTTCATACCCGGCCTGCTGGCGCTGGGTACTTCCCTGTTCTTAAAAGATAAAAAAAGACCCGCTGAAAAACCGGTGGTTAAACCCGTTACGTTTTTTTCCTTCTTCACTTACTGGAAACAGAGTCCGTCCGGTTACAAAAAAGCAGTGATAGGGTTACTGTTTTTTTCATTGTTCAACAGCTCTGATGTTTTTTTATTGCTCAAGGTAAAAGAATCGGTGAATGATGACGCCCTGGTCATCGGTGTCTATATATTTTATAACCTGATCTATGCTTTGTTCGCTTATCCTTTGGGGGTCATTGCCGATAAGGTAGGGCTGAAAACGATACTCCTGACAGGTTTTACACTGTTTGCCCTCATGTATGCCGGCATGTCTGTAACAAATGAGCTCTACCTGTTTTTCGGGCTGTTTGTCTTATATGGAATGTATGCTGCCGCCACAGAAGGTGTGGCAAAAGCCTGGATCTCCAACATGGTAAGCAGCAGGGATACCGCTACCGCCATTGGTACATTCGCCGGTTTCCAGAGTGTCTGTATGATGTTGTCCAGTTCATTGGCCGGTATCATCTGGTATCGCTTTGGCTCTTCGGTGGCATTGCTGGTGCCTGCGTTAGCCTCGATGATCGTAATTATCTATTTCCTGCTCATTGGCAGGATCAAAACACATGAAACCGTGCCGATTCCTGTACCCGATCCCAAGTCTGGCATATAATTCATTCACCGTTAAGGAATTTTATCACAGATATGACCCTGGTC
Source organism: Chitinophagaceae bacterium (assembly GCA_020403425.1). Lineage (GTDB taxonomy): Bacteria > Bacteroidota > Bacteroidia > Chitinophagales > Chitinophagaceae > Sediminibacterium. The sequence continues at coordinate 35,302 of JADBXR010000025.1, forward strand.
ATATTATCTGCCATGTCATGTTTTACCTTTGTATCTGAAATCAGTCCGGTATTTTGAAACAGTTTGCTGTTATATGGATCCTTCTTTCACTGCTAGCCAGCAACTATTCCAAGATGCTGTACTATGCCGATTACCAGTTTAACCGGGAAGTTTACCTGAAGAACTGTATCAACAAGGCAAAACCTAAACTGAAATGTAATGGTCATTGCCAGTTACAGAAGAAACTGGATCAGGACAGCAGCACGCAAGACAAACAAGTGCCCGAAAGAAAATCGGGTTTCACTGAAGAAGTGATCAGTTCAAAAAGTTTTTTTGCCACAGTTTGTTTACCAACGCCCTCCCAGTCAACTACATTCACCCACAGGAACATCAATACCACCATTGATGTATCGTTGAATCTGTTTCATCCCCCACAGGCAGCCTGATCATAGCTGCCCATTTCTGTTCTCTGCTCTGCAGATCTGTTATCTATTAAATCAACATTATGAAAACGAATTTCACAAGCCTCTTTGTGGGGGTGCTTGTACTGTTATTGTATACCCAAACAGCTCCGGCACAAAAAAATAATTTCAACGATTCAACAGCTGAAACCCTTAGTCCCGTAAGTGTATATGCCCTGAAAGGCAAGCCCACCCATAGATCCCTAAAGCTGACACATGCCGATTGGGTAAAACATGATGCCGGTGAAGTGCTGCTTCAGATTCCGGGATTTTCTTCGATCCGGAAAAGCGGTGATTTTGGATTCGATCCCGTATTCCGTGGTTTCAAATGGGAGCAGGTAAGTATCCTCAACGATGGCGGACTGACCGCACATGCCGCTTGTCCGAACCGGATGGACCCGCCCAGCAGCCAGGTCATGATCAACCAGGTAGAGAAGATAGAAGTGATCAAGGGACCACATAATTTCCGTTTTGGACCTGCAACAGGCGCAGTGGTCAATTTCAAGACCGCGGACCCGGTGTTCAGCTCCCAAAAAGAAATATTCGGCAGAATCAATATCGGAGGCGAATCCAACGGAAACATTTTCAGAACAGAGGGTCAACTCGGTATGAGAGGAAAAAACATACAGGTGTCATTGGCTGGTTCTTATTCCAACGGACAGGATTATAGAGATGGCAGCGGAACGATCATACCGGCCGTATTCAACCGAGGCGCCATCAACCTGAATGCGGCTTACCAGGTGAAACAAAACCAGGTGGCTTCCGTCAACATCACCCGGAATTTTGCACGCAACACTTCTTTCCCCACCCTGATGATGGACCTCTTGAGCGATGATACCTGGATGATCCAGGGTAAGTACCAGGTTAAGTCCGCCAACAGGTGGTACAGTCAATGGAACACACAGGTATTCACTTCCTTTGTTGACCACCAGATGGGCAATGGTCTAAGGCCGGCTTCTGCCACTATGTTAAGTCATGTATTCTCCAATACCCAAACCTCAGGTGGCCGTACAGAGTTCCAGATCAAAAGAAACAACCAGACGATCTACCTGGGTGCCGACCTAAAATATGAATATGCCAATGGCAACCGTACCCGGACCATGATCACGGGTATGATGGCAGGTAAAACATTTACGGATACACTTTGGCAAAAAGCTTCTCTCCTGCATACAGGTTTTTTCGGTCACTTTGACAAAACCATCGGCAAGTATGAATTCACCCTTTCTTCCAGGATAGACCTGGTTCATGCAAAACCCAAGGCGGTCAGCGCCAAATACGCCGGCACCAATACCGACCTGGAAACAGTTGACCTGAACCCAAGTATCAGTGCCGGTATCAACCGCATTTTCTCGCGATCATTCCAGGCGGGCCTATGGCTCGGCAGAGGTGTAAGAAGTGCCAGTATTACGGAGAAGTTCATCAACTTTTTACCGGTCGGGCTGGATGCCTATGAAGTAGTGGGTAACGCACAGCTCAGACCCGAGGTGAATACCCAACTGGATCTGATACTGGCCTATAAAAATCAATATACCAGTGTACAGCTGACCTTGTTCACTTCGTCTGTCCAGAATTTCATCAGTTCAGTGGTCGATCCAACATTAAAACCGGTGGTATCGACCGCGCCTGGCGTACGAAAATTCATCAATATCAGTACTGCCCGCCTGAGTGGTTTTGAATTTCACTGGAACCAGCAGGCCGGCAACCGTATCCGCAACGAATTCACCGCTACCTATACCCAGGGACAGAACCGGGAGTTGGACCAGCCCTTGCCCGAGATCAATCCTTTTGAGATCAGGAATAAACTGCAGGCAGAGCTGTACAAAAACAGGATCACCGGTTATATCAGTCTTCGCCATTCATTTGAACAAAACCGGGTTTCCGCTGCGTTCAGTGAAAAGACCACAGCGGCGTTTACGGTAACCGACCTAGGGTTGAATATCAAGCCGGCAGCAAAACTACAGTTCACTTTGGCTGTTCAGAACCTGTTCAACATAACCTACAAAGAACACCTGAGCCGTTATATCAGTTCCACACTGCCGCTGAACTCACCGGGCAGAAACCTGGTCATAATGGGCGTCTATCACTTCTGACGACCTGTTGTCAGATGCATGTATCAGAAAAGGTTCAATATTATTTGAACCTTTTCTATTCTGTAAAACAGCTGCTTGGCTGCCTTATTTGAATGAATTGTTAATGTTTCTGCAAACAGCGTAAATATCAGCCTTGTGTAACAAATGATACAGATGGCTGGTAAGATTCCCGGGAACTTCATACACCAACAACAGGTCAACAATACATAAATGATTTTACATGAAAAAGCTCCATAAAACCCGCGCCTTATCGCTTCTTATCGTGTTGCTATGGGTTTCTGCAACAGCATGTACAAAAAATGCCGATAACAGGGTTGGCAATGGCAACAGTAACGGCCTCAGCCTGACCAATATCAATCAGCAGATCTACAGTCTGCCCAAAGATTCACTCAACCAGCTTGAAAAAAACAGCCTACTATTCACCCGTGAAGAAGAAAAACTAGCACGAGACGTATACGTTGCCCTGTATCAAAAATGGGGGGCCAATATCTTTTCAAATATCAACAGCAGTGAGCAGACACATATGGATGCGGTTAAGCTCCTGTTAGACCGTTATACCCTTACCGATCCTGCAGGCACACCTGGAGTGTTCGCGAACACAAACCTTCAGTCCCTGTACAGTGAGCTGGTGCGGCAGGGAGAAAAAAGCCTGTTGGATGCCTACAAGGTTGGCGCCACTATTGAAGATCTTGACATCTATGATATTGAACAGAGTATTCAGGGTATCGACAACAAAGACATCCTGTTGGTATATGCCTCCCTGGTCAAAGCAAGCAGAAACCATTTGCGCTCTTACTACAGGAATATCATAGCTATTGGCGGGTCCTATTCTCCACAGTATATTTCAAAAAGCCAGTTCGATTCGATCATTAACAGCCCTATGGAAACAGGTCATTAAGTAAGCGTGATCAGAATAGCCATAAAAGGAGACCGTTGGTTCGGTCTCCTTTTATGTATAAGGCAGGTCCTGTCCGCTAGGGAAAAAGCGCTCACTACCCAGCTTAAAATGTTGTAATTTATACGTATGATTTCTATATGCGCAGCAAAATAGAACGATATTATCTCCAACGGGAGAAAAACATTCTTCTGCATCTGCGGGAATTTGAGACCGCTATCAGCGAAACCACCTTGCATGATTTCCGGGTTGAATTGAAGAAACTGAGGGCCCTTCTCCGTTTTTTACAGGAAGTATATGGAAAACAGGAAGTGAGAAGGATCAGGAAAGCGGTTGACGCTGTTTTCCAGGAAGCCGGTGCCCTGCGCGAGCAGCAGTTGTTCTTATTGTGGCTGCACACAAACAGACTGGGCAAACTGGAGAAGACATATGCAGGCGAACATCGGGTACCCGAGATCTCAGGAGCTTTGCAGCAGGTGCTGAAAGCGATACGGAAAAAATTGTCTGCCTTGTTGGACCAGCACAGGAAACTGGTAGCAACCACGGCACAGGCTGTTCCGGAAGCCTATTCGACAAAACTCAAACACAGGATCGAAAAGCAACTGTCGCAGAAACCGACCGAGGCCGAATGGCATGAACTGCGCAAACTGCTGAAGCAGTGGCTCTATTCCGTGAGCTGGATCGAAAAGCAAAGATCCACGAGCCTTAGCGAGCTCTACCGGTTCAGCGATCAGTTACAACAAGCCATTGGCAACTGGCATGATGCCATACACATACACATCACCCTGCTGACCATGAAGGGTCATTTGCCCAAAGATCCGAAAGTTCAAAAAGATCATGCTGCGGCCTTACAAAAGGTAGCTATCACCATCAAACAAACAGCAACTGCGGTACAACAGCTTCTCGAACATCCGGTCCCTGCAGGCAAACGATCACTGCCAGCGGACACGTTATAGTTTTTCAAATCTCGCCTGGAAGAAACGAAGGTATTTGGGTTCGTATACCATCTTAAGTCCTTTGATCTTGTTTCTCCGCTCGTACACCCTTGCAGCAGATTCGGCTATCACGTCCATGTGCGCCTGTGTATATACCCGGCGGGGAATGGTGAACCTGACCAGTTCCAGTTTGGGATAATAATTCTCCCCATTGGTCTTTCTGCCGGCAGACACAACACCTCTCTCCATTGTTCTCACACCGGAATCAAGGTACATTTCTGCGGCCAGTGTCTGAGCGGGGAAATGATCCTGTGGAATATGTGGCAGGAATTTTTTGGCATCCACGAATATGCCATGTCCGCCGATCGGTCTTACGATCGGAACATCATATTCTATCATCTTTTCTCCCAAGTAGATCACCTGACCGATACGAGCTTTGATGTGTTCATCACTCACGCTCTCACGGATACCGATGGCCATGGCTTCCATGTCCCTGCCAGCCAACCCGCCATATGTGTGCAGGCCTTCATATACCACCACCATGTTGCGGGCCTCCTCGAACACATCCCAATCATTCACCGCTAGGAAACCGCCGATATTCACGAGCGCATCTTTTTTGGCGCTCATGGTGGCACCGTCGGTATACGAACAGATCTCTTTTACAATGGATCTGATGGACCGGCCTTCATACCCTTTCTCTTTCTGCTGAATAAAGTATGCGTTCTCTGCCACACGTGTCATATCATGGATCACTTTGATGCCATGTTTTTTGGTAAGCGCCCTCAGCTCTTTCAGGTTTTTCATACTGATGGGCTGTCCACCTGCCATGTTCACGCTGGTGGCCATGCTCACGTACGGGATCTTTTTAGCGCCATGCTTCTTGATCAGCCGTTTCAGTTTGTCAAGATCGATATTGCCCTTGAATGGAAATTCATTTTCCGGGTCATGCGCTTCATCGATGATCACATCCTCAAACTTACCACCTGCCAGTTCCTGGTGAAGACGCGTAGTGGTGAAATACATGTTACCGGGAACGATATCCCCTTTTTTGATCAGGATCTTCGACAGGATATTCTCTGCGCCACGGCCCTGGTGCGTGGGAACCAGGTATTTATATCCATACACTTCGCGCACCACTTCTTCCAGTTGATAAAAATTGCTGCTACCGGCATAAGCTTCATCACCCAGCATCATACCTGCCCATTGACGGTCGCTCATGGCAGAAGTGCCGCTGTCTGTCAGCAGGTCTATATACACATCTTCAGAGCGCAGCAAAAAAGTATTATAGCCCGCATCCTTCATGGCTTTTTTTCGCTGGTCGGCTGTTGTCATCTTCAACAGCTCCACCATTTTTATCTTATAGGGTTCAGCCCAGCTTTGTTTGATCTTTTTCATATAACATCGTTTTTTTATTGAATGGGTTTGAGTTTAGCCGTAAAGTGGCGAAGCATCGGTGCCTCCTCCACTATGGCGAGTCCTTTGATCCTGTCCCTGTCGCGGAACACTTCGATGATCACTTCGGACACATAATCTATATGGCTTTGCGTATACACCCTTCTGGGTATGGCCAGCCTGACCAGCTCCAGTTGTGCAGGTATCAGTTGTTTATCTGCATCGTATTTACCGAACATCAAGGATCCTATCTCTACGCTACGGATACCCCCATGCACATACAAAGCCCCTACCAATGCCTGACCAGGATACTGATCGACCGGGATATGTGGCAAAAATTCTTTGGCATCGAGGTAAATGGCATGTCCGCCGGCCGGCTGCATCACGGGTACGCCGGCGGCGATCAGTTTGTTGCAGAGGTATTCGGTACTACGGATACGATATTGCAGGTAGTGTTCATCCATCACTTCGGTCAGTCCTATGGCAATGGCTTCCAGGTCGCGGCCGGCCAGTCCGCCATAGGTAGGAAACCCTTCTGTCATGATCAGCATATTGCGGCATTGCTGTGCCAGCACTTCATTGTGCATGGCCAGGAAACCGCCGATATTAGCGAAGGCATCTTTTTTGGCGCTCATGGTACAGCCATCCGCATAAGAGAACATTTCACGGACAATTATAGGAATGGTCTTATCGGAATAACCTGTTTCCCGCTGTTTGATGAAATAGGCGTTCTCCGCAAAACGGCAGGCATCGATGAACAGCGGGATGCCATGTGCCTGACAGATGCTCCGCACTTCCCGGATGTTCTGCATACTCACAGGCTGTCCACCGCCCGAATTATTGGTCACAGTGATCACGCATAGCGGGATATGGGCAGCTCCTTTTTCCTGTATGAACTTTTGTAGTGCAACCGTATCCATATTGCCTTTAAATGGCGCCGGTAGGGAGGGATGTTTGCCTTCTTCACAAACCAGATCCACTCCTTCCGCTCCCGAAAATTCAATATTGGCACGGGTGGTATCGAACAGGGTGTTGCTTACAATATATTTTCCTTTACCGCCGAGCAGGCTGAACAGGATCTTTTCGGCGGCCCTTCCCTGGTGGGTAGGGATCACGAGTGGCAGACCTGTGATATCCTGTATCGTTCTTTCGAAATGGAAGAAACTGGTGCTGCCGGCATAGGACTCGTCTCCCTGCATCATGCCGGCCCACTGGTTACTGCTCATGGCGCTGGTGCCGCTGTCGGTAAGCAGGTCTATCAGTACCTGGTCGGCATGAATTAAGAATGGATTGTAAAAAGCCTGCTGCAAAATATGGTCCCGTTCTTCTCGGGTAGTGAAATAGATAGGTTCAACCGATTTGATCCGAAAGGGTTCAATGATCGTTTTCATGTGCATGTTTTATGTTGATATACCTGGCGTAACGAACGGCCGGGTAACAAAACCTGCTATAACAAATAACACAGCACAGTACTGTTCTGTAATAGCGGGTGATCAATCAATGTTGTGGGAAGAAGCAGTGGCCTGATTTACTAACGCACTGCAGAAGGGTATTGCATTCAGGAAGGACGGCTGATGATATTTTTCCAGAGTTGCATACCCTAAAGTTCCGTAATTTCTGGTAATAAAAAATTTTATCTGCCGTGTGGCAAGGTATTGCGGGCTTACTGGTTTTAGGCTGTAAAACTGGGTGATAGACTCGGCGGAGCTGAGCGACTGTTGACGCCTTTGGACCAAGGCACAAAAAAGCCCGCAAAGTATTTTTCTGCGGGCGCTATACTGCAAATAAAGATCAGTGAGAGTCACGGGTGACCTGGCTGCCCGACCCTCCTTTCAGAAAATCCATATCGGCCCCCAGGTGTGCTTGCTCCACATGTGTCTGGTAAAGATGCACATATCCGCGGGTCTCCCTTTTTTCTTTCAGTTGCCAACTGGCCCTGCGTTTAGCCAGTTCTTCTTCGGGAACAAGCAGTTCCAGTTTTCGGTTTACCACATCCAGGTGGATGGGATCTCCGTTCTGTACCAGTGCCAGCGGGCCGCCCACGGCCGCTTCGGGAGATACATGCAATACCACCGTTCCAAAACCGGTTCCGCTCATTCTGCCATCGGAGATACGGACCAGGTCCGTGACCCCTTTTTCCAGTAATTTTTTGGGTAGGGCCATATTTCCCACTTCGGCCATACCGGGGTAGCCTTTGGGTCCCACGTTCTTTAATACCATGATACTGTTGGCATCTATCTCCAATTCCGGATCATCGATCCGTGCATGGTAGTCTTCGATATTTTCAAAAACCACTGCTTTGCCGGAATGCTGCAATAGGTTGGCGCTGGCAGCGGAAGGTTTGATGACCGCCCCATCCGGCGCCAGGTTACCTTTCACTACGATGATACCTGATTCGGGTTTGAACGGGGCAGACAGGGTGCTGATGATCGTCCTGTCGTACACTTCGGCCTTGCTGCAGTTCTCACCCATGGTCTTACCGTTCACGGTAATGGCATCGGCATGTATGATCGAAGACATTTCCCTGATCACAGCGGGCAAACCTCCTGAGTAGTAGAGGTCTTCCATATAATTCTCTCCGGAAGGTTGTATGTTGGCCAGTAAGGGGATGCCCTGTGAATGTTTGTCAAAATCATCCAGACACAGATCTACCCCGATCCTTCCTGCAATGGCCAGCAAGTGTATCACAAAATTGGTAGAGCCGCCGATGGCCGCATTCACTTTGATGGCATTTTCGAAGGCTTTACGGGTTAGTATTTTGGAAAGCGTCAGGTCTTCTTTCACCATCTCCACAATTCTGCGACCAGACAACTGAGAAAGCACTTTCCTGCGTGCATCTGCCGCCGGTATGGAAGCATTGTTGGGTAAGGATAAGCCCAGTGCTTCCACCATCACAGCCATGGTCGATGCGGTACCCATTACGGCGCAATGACCCTGGGTACGGGCCATGCAGGCTTCCGCCTCTACGAATTCCTCCTGGGTGATCTGGCCCAGTTTATGGGCCACATCAAAACGCCATACGTCCGATGTGCCGATATCCTTTCCTTTCCAGTGGCCTTTTAACATCGGTCCGCCGGAGATGACCAGTGTAGGAATATCCACGCTGCAGGCACCCATCACCAGTGAAGGGGTGGTCTTATCGCAGCCGCAAAGCAATACCACACCATCTAGGGGGTTGGCCCGGATGGACTCTTCCACATCCATGCTAACCAGGTTACGGTATAACATGGCCGTTGGTTTTACCAGGGTCTCCCCCAACGACATCACCGGAAATTCTACAGGGAAACCACCTGCTTCCAGCACTCCTTTTTTAACGGCTTCGGCCAGATCGCGGAAATGTGCATTGCAGGGGGTGAGTTCGCTCCAGGTATTACAGATGCCGATCACGGGTTTACCTTCGAACATATCCTGGGGTATGCCCTGGTTCTTCATCCAGGCACGGTAGATAAAACCGTCTTTGCCCTTACGGCCAAACCAGTTACGGCTTCTGAGTTGCTGCTCTTTCATGATCGGTATTTCGGAATAGATGGATATGGGAGTATGCTACTATCCTCCACAGGTTTTCATCCCGAAAATACTTTTTATTTTCCGGAACCTGGGTCATGGCAGACTTAAAACAGGGTATCAGTTGGGTTCCTGCATATGTGTGGGATCTCTCCTGATCACACTGCAGGAATAGTTACCTGCGGCAGAGAGGTTAAGGGTGACGGTATAAAATCCATCCACATTGATGTCGAAATCGTCCCCGTTGTAATCAGGTTCTACGTACCCCTTATTGTGTATATGGCCAAAGCTGATCGTATTGCCATCATTGGCCCTGATCCGGAACCCACCCTTTTTCAGCGGCAGAGTGACCGTCCAGGAAAGGGTGGCGGGATTGAACTTCATCACATGATCCACGGTAGCACTGTCAGGCAATGCCGATCCGAAAATCTCCCAGTTCGATATCTTGGTGTATTGCCAGGTATTGTTATCTGCATTCATTTTGATCCGGTAAACACCAGGGCCTTCGCGAAGAGTGAACAAGGCACCTCCAAAACCTACTTTGTCTTTACCAATATAATAATAGGTCTTCAGCGGATCCCATTCCTCCGATTTCACCATTAGGAACTGCGGACTGGGATTGGCGAAATTCACATACCCCTCAAACACACCATTGCTGCCTTTTGATACGATATGTGGCGCCGTGTTCACTTTCCAGTTCTCGAAGTTGCCCGGTAAATGGATCACATTAGGGTAGCTGTAATCCTGAAACCTCAGGTAAGTGGTCACTTTCAGTGCAATGGCATTCGAATAAACAGGAAATTTTGAATTGGGTATGTCTGCACGCACCCGCAGTTTGATCATATCGGAAAAGCCAGCCTCGATCAATTCCGTCATGTGCTGGTTCAGGTGCTCAACCGTTATATTCAGGCTCTTTTCCCAGGTAGAATCAATAATGGCAGAAGCCATGAAATCGAATTCCACCAGTGAGTATTCAACAGAATACAGGGTTCCAGGGGTGGCGGCCACACCAGTAGGCTCCCAGCTGAGCTGTAAGATGCTGTTATTGGCATTGTTCTGCAAAAGGGTCACCTGTGATTGAGAAACATGAAACTCGATGGCATTGGTGTTAGTGGCTGCAACATTTATTTCCGGCTCTGGCCGCGTGATCGTTTTCCCACAGGAAAAAAAGAATAAGAGAAGAGGTAACAGATAACCAGGTGTGATTGCTTTTTTCAGTAACGCGCCTGCCATAGTAATGCCCTTGGTTTACAGTAAGTAAGTAAATAAATGGTTTTTGAAAATAGTGTTTCTATTAACAGCATTCGCCCCGTTTTGTTTACCAGGACGCCATTTCATAGGACATTTTGTAAAGCATGGAACAAAAAAAACCACTTTGAAGAATCAGGCATATCCCCCAATAGTACCTGCTCTTCTCAGTGGCTCTATCTTCTGCCACCTGCCGGTGGCCAATAAATTCCGGGTAAATCTAAGGCCGGTTTCGTAATCCTGTGAATAACAGTTGTTATGTTTGTAATTAAAATACAAACGATGACCCAGCTGGAACGTATCCACTTCATCTATACCTTACTGGAAGAAGCGCCACAGACCATTAACCAGATCCACGAGCAGCTGGCGCAGAAGAACGTGGACCTGGGTGCACGCCAGTTATACCTGGATCTCTCCCAGATAGAGAAATACTATCTGCGGAAGGGTGAACAGCTGTTGTGCAGCAGCGGCCAATTCAACCGAAAGAGCTATCGGCTGGTAAAACCATCTGACGAGATCGGGCTTACCGCCAGGGATATTACCACATTCCAGCTGGCCAGGTCTGCTTCACCCCGGATACTGCAACAGAACCGGAAAGAATCGATGAACAAATTCAGGAGCGTGTACAAGGAGTTCATCAAAATGAACAGCACTTTCTACTCCTTCATGTCCGAAGAGCAGAACACGCGTTCCTTTTTTTATGAATCGGCCTACGACAGCGCCTACGACGACAAGCTGGATGATATTATCTGGTCCATCGCTAATTACACCATTCTTACGATCAAAGAGATCGGTGGAGACGCCACTTCCATCCCCAAAAAACTCCGGTTCCCGATCGCATTCAAACCCTTGTTGCTGATATTTCACCGGGGCACCCATTTTGTTGCGGGCTACGAGAGTGAACGCTCTATTTTTCTGACGATCGATATCTCCAAGATCCGGGACTATTCACTCACCAAAAGAACCTTTGCGTTCAAAAAGCTGGTGGCTTCTTCCAGGGCCGATATGCAGAAACGTTTTGGAGTTACGCAGAACATTGATGATAAGCTATATAAGATCGAACTCGAATTCACTTCACAGACAGGCGAATTCGTTTCGCATTATTTCTGGCACAGCAGCCAGCAGTTCAGGATGCTGGAAAACGGCAACTGGCTCATGAGCATGGAATGTGGCATCAACCGTGAATTACTGGGATGGATCTTTCAGTGGATGAACAATGTGCGCATCCGCAAGCCCAAAATACTGAGTAACCTGTACATGGAACAACTAACCAAGATCAATGCCAGCTATGATGAAGACAAGATTTTCAGCTACCATAATTTTTTTACCGAACTGTCATAAGAAAGTCAATTGACGGTTTTCCTGTTTTCGTAAAGTGTTTTTCCCGATTGCGGGAGATGTGGGCAAGGGGCGAAAATATCTTCGCACCCTAAAACCAACCTATGTGTAAAAGATTTGTTACTGCATCACTGTTTAGTTTCCTCATTTTCAATGTATCTGCCCAATCTTCGCATACATCCAAAGATAGTTTCACCCTGAAAGTGAACAACCTGCCCGATATCACCGTGGTAGGCCGCAACAGCAAGAGCGATATCCAGCAAATGCCCGAGATCGTAGGCACTTCCATCTACGCGGGCAAAAAGAACTCGCTGGTCGTATTGGATAATGTACAGGGTAATGTTGTCACCAATAATATGCGCCAGGTGCTTGCCAAAGTACCCGGTATCCATATCTGGGAAAGCGATCCCAGCGGGATCCAGATCGGTATCGCTGCGCGCGGACTGAGTCCCAACCGCAGCTGGGAGTTCAATGTGCGCCAGAACGGCTATGATATTGCCGCCGATCCCTTCGGTTATCCGGAGGCTTACTATAACCCGCAGTTACAGGGCGTACAAAGGGTGGAGATCATCCGTGGACAGGGATCGCTGCAATACGGCCCTCAGTTCGGCGGCATGGTGAACTATATTCTCCGTAACGGCAGTGAGATCAACAAACCCTTCGAATTCGAAACACAACAGACCGTAGGAAGCAATGGCCTGTTCAACTCTTACAATGCCATCGGCGGTAAAAAAGGAAAGGTCCATTATTATGGCTTCTTTGATCACCGCAATGGCGACGGTTGGAGGGAGAACAGCCGGTATTATACGAATGCGGGTTATGGTACAGTGACCTACTACCTCACACCCAAATTCTCCTTAACCGCCGAGATCATGCGCTCGCATATCCGCAGCCAGCAGGCTGGTGGTTTGACGGACGCACAGTTCAGCCAGGATGCACAACAAAGCCTTCGTGCCCGTAACTGGTTCGATATCCTGTGGACCACTCCGGCTCTGATCGCCAATTACCAGATCAATGAGACCACCCGCTGGAACACCAAACTGTTTGCCACTATCGGCGACAGGAACAGTGTGGGCTTTACACCCGCCATCACGGTAAAGGACAGCATCAATGCCGCAACACAGAACTATAATAACCGGGTATTGAATGCAGACAGGTATCGGAACTATGCGCTGGAGAGCAGAATCATCACAGACTACCTGCTGGGTAATATGAAGAACACGCTCTCGGCCGGAATCCGTCTTTATACAGGAAGCACTTTCCGCCAGTCGAATGGCAAAGGAAGTACCGGCAACAATTACGATATGCATCCTGTTGATACCTATCCTACAGATATCCGTTTCGACTCCCGTAATGCGGCGGCATTTGCAGAAAATATTTTCCGCATCAGTGATAAACTGTTGCTGATACCGGGTATCCGATACGAATGGCTGGAAGGCACTGCAGCGGGACGCAATGGTTTCAACAACGCCGGAGCGCCGATACAATTACAGAATATTAAAAGAAGCCGCAGCTTTTTGCTGGCAGGGATCGGTAGTGAATTCCATATTGGCAAGGGTACAGAACTGTACGCCAACTATTCACAGGCATACCGACCCATTCAGTTCGCCAACCTGCAGGCGCCACCCTCTACCGATGTGGTGGACCCGAACCTTAGCGATGCCAAAGGATATAATATAGACCTGGGATACCGGGGTAAAGTAAAAAGTTTCCTGCAGTTCGATGTAAGCGTCTATTATCTCTCTTACCAGAACCGGATCGGGACCATCACGCCCGCCGGTGCCACCTATCGCCTGATCACCAATGTGGGTAACAGCATCAGCCAGGGTTTTGAGGGTTTTGTTGAGTTCAATCCGATCAAAGCATTTGCACCCAGCAATACAACAGATGTCCTGGTATTTGCTTCGTACAGTTATACCGATGCCCGTTACAGCAACGACCATAAAGATGCGGCCACCAAGGGCAAACAGGTAGAGAACGCACCCAGGAATATCCTTCGTTTGGGTATCTCGGCAGGTTATAAGTCCTTCCTGCTGACTGGTCAGGTAAGTTATAGCGACAAAACATTCAGTGATGCGAACAATACGGTTACACCCACCGCCAACGCGCAGAACGGTCTGATCCCTTCGTATACCGTTACCGACCTCACTGCCACTTATAAATTATCGAAAGACCTTTCTATCAAATCAGGCATCAATAACCTGTTCGATACCAGGTATTTTACCCGGAGAGCGGGTGGTTACCCCGGACCCGGTGTACTGCCGGGGGATGGAAGGACCTTTTTTATCTCTGTTGGAGCTAAACTCTAGATTTGCAAAAGAAAGAGGCCTTCGGGCCTCTTTTAATTTTCTACCTCTACCACCATCTCAATTTCCACTGCCATATTGAAAGGTAAAGATGCCATACCTACCGCACTGCGCGCATGTTTACCTGCATCGCCGAACACCGCTACCATCAGGTCGGAGAAACCATTGATCACTTTGGGCTGATCGGTAAAACTTTCCGTACCATTAACCATGCCCAATACTTTTACGATACGTTTTACTTTGCCCAGGTCGCCCACCGCAGCTTGTAAGGTGGCCAACAATGAGATACCAGTGAGTTTGGCTGCCGCATAACCATCCTCAATACTCAGGTCCTTACCTAACTTTCCGGTGATATAGCCTCCTTTGGTTTTGTCTTCCGGACCATGACCCGACAGGAAGACCAGGTTGCCCGAACGAACAAATTTCACATAGTTGGCCACAGGGTTGCCAACAGCGGGCAAAACGATACCCATTTCCTTCAGTCTGGATTCAGGGCTTTGGGCTTTGGATACCTGCGCCGCCAACAGCAGCAAGATAATGGTCAGTGTATTTTTCATATGAGGCGAATTGCGGGATAAGTGGGAATACAATCAGTGCATTGTTCCTATGCATTTACACATCTTTCTCATCAAATGATAACACCAGCGTAGAAAGAGATGTCTGCACTTTACGACAACGTACACCTGCTCTTTCTAGCATCAGCCTGGACGCTTTTGCAGGGTCTGTGCTTTCGTATTTGTCAGACAGGTAGATCACTTCCGTGATACCTGCCTGTATGATGGCTTTGGTACATTCGTTACAGGGGAACAAGGCCGTATATATCTTACATCCCCGCAGGTCCATGCCGATATTGTTGAGAATGGCATTCAGTTCTGCGTGACAGACATAAGGATATTTGGTATCTAGGAATTCACCCTGTTTCGACCAGGGGAACTCATCGTCGCTACATCCCAGTGGCAGGCCATTGTAGCCGGCGCCAACGATCTTGTTCTTGTCGTTCACGATACAGGCTCCCACCTGTGTGCTGGGATCTTTGCTCCTGCGGGCCGACAACAGGGCCACACCCATAAAATATTCATCCCAACTGATATAGTCTTGTCTCTTTTCCAAAATGGCAGATATTGATAACGATGATTACGAATGTAGGATAAAATGTTTCACTGAAAACAGGCCGCTGTTCACAGGAGTCCTTTTTTCAACTGCTCCACGGCATGATTGGCCGCCCTGGCGGTCAGTGCCATGTATAAGATGGATGGACTCTGGTTCCCGGTGCTTGTCATGCAGGCGCCATCGGTTACAAAAACGTTCTGACAATGGTGTAACTGGTTCCACTCGTTCAGCAGGGAAGTGGCGGGATCGTTGCCCATACGACAGCCACCCATTTCGTGTATATCAAGTCCGGGAGGCTGATGGTTGTCGTTAGCCACAATATCATACACTCCGGCCTTCTTGAACATAGCAGTGGTCTGCTCTATGAAATCTTTTACCATTTTATCATCGTTCTCATCATAATCGACCGATACCACCAGCTGCGGGATCCCGAAGGGGTCGGTCTTGTCCTTACTCAGCCGAACATGGTTCTCTGCTTTCGGGATGGTCTCTCCCTGCATATAGGCATACACATGCCAGCCACCGGGCTCCTGCATGGCTTCTTTGAAAGCGGCGCCGATGGTTTCGGGCGTGGTACTGGTATCGAACCTCTCGCGATAGGCGCCTGCAAATGTGGTATACCCGCCCACAAAATCCGTATCCTTTCTATCCAGGTTACGGTAATTGGCAATGATGGTTTCCGTTGGATTGCGCCCATAGAAATAACGGTCCCGATACCCGTCAATACGCCCATTCAGATAGGCACGGTAATTATGATGACAGATATACTTACCCAGTAAACCGGAATCATTACCCAGTCCATTGGGGAACCGGTCAGAAACAGAGTTCAGCAGGATCAGGTTCGTGTTCAGGGCCGAGGCATTCACAAAAATGATGCGGGCACTGTATTCTGTCTCAGCTTTGGTATGTGCATCGATCACACGGACCGACCTGGCTTTCTGCGAGGGCTCATCGTAGATAATGGAATGGACCACGGAATCGGTCAATATGGTGAGATTTCCCGTTTTGGCGGCCCAGGGTATGGTAGACGACACCGAGCTGAAATATCCGCCCAGCGGGCATCCGCGCATACAAAGGTTCCGCGATAAACATTGGGCCCTTCCCTGTTCCAGGTGAACAGGTTGCGGTTCTGTAATATGCGCCCAGCGGGCATGTACCAGGTACCGGCCGAATTCTTTGTACAATACTTCCTTCAGGTGCGCTTCCACGCAGTTCAATTCAAACGGTGGCAGGAATTCACCATCGGGCATGGATGCGATACCATCCCTGTTGCCGCATACACCAATGAATCGCTCTACATGCGAGTACCAGTCAGCCACATCCTTGTAGCGGATGGGCCAGTCAAAACCATAGCCAAAACGTTGCGGGCCGGTGAATTCATAATCGCTCCAGCGCTGGCAGGCCCTACCCCAGGTCAGTGATTTACCACCCAGCTGGTAACCACGTATCCAGTCGAACGGTTTTTCCTGTACATAGGGCTGGATCGCATCCTCTATAAAAAAATGAGCATTGTCTTCTCCAAAACCTGCCGAACGCGTGATCAGCGGATTCTTTTTCCGGAATGCCTGTGTGGTATTTCCCCGGTGCGGCAATTCCCAGGGTGCTTTGTTGGCAGTGGGATAGTCTTTGATATGCTCCACTTTCCTTCCCCGCTCTATCAATAATGTCTTCAAGCCTTTTTCACACAGTTCCTTGGCAGCCCAGCCACCGCTGATACCTGAGCCGATCACGATCGCATCGTATGTGTTCTGATTGTCTGGCATAACTCGAAAGAAGTGGTTGACGCTTCCTGCCAACAAGGTAAAAAAAAACAGGCAAAAAGGATTTTCTGCCTGTCTTATCAAACCCGTAATCGACCGTTATTTATTATCCGCCGGCCTAATCATCGTTTTTTTCTGGCTGTAATGATCTGCCCGCTGCTCGGCCGTATCGTCCATTTCCGGTCCTTTCAGGATCTTTCTCCAATCGATGGTACGCTGGTATCTCTTCATGGCTTTCTCTGTATCGAAGATCCTTTCGTCATGTTTTTCCAGTGTGTAAGGCGTATAGTCGGGGGTACCGGTAAAGAAATCCTGCAGGAGCGACGCTGTTGCATCATACTGGTTAACATAGGGAACACCCAGGATATTATAGATCGTTTTCAGGATGGAACCAAAGTTGGCATGCGTGTTACTTACATAACCTCGTTTTACGTACGGACCAGCCATCATCAGCACGGAACGGTGCGCATCTATATGGTCCACACCACCCTGCGGATCATCTTCGGTGATGATCACCAGCATATTCTTCCAGTAGCGGGTTCTGGAAAGAAAATGAAGAATACGACCCACGGCCAGGTCATTGTCTGCAATATAGGAATGACGGGAACTATAGCCATCCTCCGGTCTTGCACCAGCAGTATGATCATTCGGCACCTGCATGGTGATCAGTGAGGGAAGTTTTTCCTTACCCCTGATCCAGCGCCGGGTGAACTCGTTCTCGAACTGGTCCATCCGGTATTGATCAGGGATATTGGTGTTATATCCGGGATAGCTGGTACTGGTTCTTGCATACAAAGCTTTCTGCATGGGTACCATCACACCATGTGCGGCGCCGGTTGCGGTATCATACCACTCTTCGCGAACATGAGCCGTTTCATTGGCCTCACCAAAATTGTAGAAGGAGATCTTTTTCCTTTCCAGCGCCTCCCACAAGCCGCCGATCTCGGCATAATCTTCCGGATCAATGCTTCCTGTACTTCCAGGGAACCTGCGGCCCGGTGCTTTGGAGAAAATGCGGGAAGATTTGCTCACGCTCGAATTGGTCTCTACCCATTCGTTGGGTATCACACCCATCATCCAGTGGTGGCCATGAATGGATGCGTCGCTATCGCAATAAAAATTATCGCTGAACGCGAATTGTTTGGCCGCTTTATGGTGATTGGGCGATACCCTTAGGTTTTTGAACTTTGGTCTCAGGCTATCAGGCAGGGTATATTCGCAGTTGACACCGAACCTGGCCAGCGTAGAATCGCCTTTTGCATTGGCTAGCTGACCAAACATTTCATCGTAGGTCCTGTTCTCTTTGGTGATGTATACGATGTATTTGATGGGACTTTCTTTTTCTCCGGGCAGAAAAGGCAGGGGATTCCTAGGGTCTTTTTGCAATGCGACTTCTTCAAAAGTATTCTGAAGAGCTTGCCGGGTATAGGTTGCAAGTGCCTCTTTGCCCGGTACGGTTATCTTCTGGAAACTGCCCAGCTGTATATCGCCAATATAGGTGCCCTGCGGGGGTGTGGTAAAACCGGCACCACCATTGGGGCCGGCACCCAGGCCGCGGCAGGTGATCACGTACAGTTCTTTTTCATCTTCCGATAAACGAACACGGGTGGGACCCCACGCAGTAGGTATCAGACCTTTGGTCTTCCTGCTCTCTGCATCGATCACCGCAATGGCATTAAAACCCAGCAAGGCAACATACAAGGTCTTTTCATCTTTACTGAGTGTGATACCGAAAGGTAACAGGCCTCTGAAACGATCGATCCTTTTATCGGTGGTGATGGGTATATGACCCAGTATCTTATGATTTCTGTAATCAATAACAGAGATATTATCATTCGTGGCATTGGTCACATAGGCAAACCGTTTGCCTACGGCAATGGAGTTAGGGCTGGCACCACCTACTACTTCCGCATCTTCGATCATTTCGCCAACCTGGTGGCCTGTTTTGAATTTATCGATCACTTGATTGGTAGCAAGATCAATGGTGAACACACTCATGGCTTCCGGTGAAGAGGGGCTTCCAACGCCAGGGATCTTTTTACCCTCCATCACGGTCCCGTTGATGGATTCGGGTGTATTATCCCCATAAGGGTGCCTGGATATCATCAGTGAATCATAGTTCTCTTTGGTGGCACCTGTGATCAGTGGATAACTGTACATGCCCACATTGGCCACGAATGCTGTTTTTTTATCCGAACTGAGCGAAAGTCCAAACGGCTGACGCCCAACCGGAATGGAAGCGGTGATCTTTTTATCTGTTAAATGATACCTCACCATCCTGAAATGCGCCCGATCAAGGATCAATAGTTCGTCGCCATTCAATAATAGGTCGGAAGTGAAGCTGTCCTCAAAATCCTCGGTCCCCACTTTTCCATTCAGTGAAATAGAATCCAGCCGCTGTAATCTTTCAATATCATATACGATCACCGAACCATTATCGCCCCCACTCAGGTAGACCGTTCTGGAATCCGGTGCAAAAGCAATACCCAAAAAGGATCCATGTGAAAGCGGCGACAAGATCTTTTTATCATAACTGGGAACACGCGTGTTCGTCATGCCTGCGATGTCGATAATGGTGAACACACCATCGTGTAATGTCACCGCTTTTTTGCCATCCGGAGAAACCGCCATACCAAAGGGGTCGTGGGTAATGCGGATCAGCTCTCCGGCAGGTGTAAGCAAACGGCCGCTGGGAATGACCGACACGCCTTTTTCATTGATCTTACTATACAGACCCCTTCCGGGGACCTGCAAGGTATGTACGGTTTTCTGTGCCTGTCCGTTTTGCGAACAGAACAAGAAAAAAGCAAACAGCACAAAAGACATGGATACAACAGGGCGCAGTTTCATATAAATGACGCATTAGTCATCAAATATATTTATCTGCCTTGGTATAGACATGCAGGATAGTTCCGACAGAAAAGAAATAATACAAATACAACAATGCAGGAGGCAGCAGACTTCATACTTACTTAATAGTAAGATAACAGTAAGTTAATGTTTCCACGTTGAATTTTGGAACATCTTGCGCCCTCATTAGGGTCTGTACGGATCCAACCCGCAGATTGTTCTTCTATTAACCAAATCAATTTACATGAAACTGCTTAAGCTGGTGCTAATGGCACTACTGTCTATTCCATTTTCACAAGGGACCTATGCACAAGCGTCTCCTAAGAACGACAACAAAAAACAGGGCAATGTTCAGGTATCCGTATCTGGTATCATCCGGGATGCAGAGACCAATTCGCCCGTCAAAGATGTGACCATCAGTATCGAAGGCAAAAAAGCCATCGGTGTGAGTAAGGAAGATGGTTCTTTCTCTGTATCCGTAACCAAAGGGTCAACGCTTGTGTTTACCATGGTATCCTTTGCCTCCCAGCGTATGTTGGTGAATGAATCTGTGCAGAATAAGCCCATCATGCTGGCAAGAGAATCCAAAGAACTGGAGAATGTGGTGGTTACCGCATTGGGTATCAGCCGCAAGCAGAAAGCCCTGGGATATTCTGTACAAAGCATCGGTGAGGCCGACCTGAATGATGCGCGTTCGAATAACTGGTCAAGCGCTTTATCCGGTAAAGTGGCCGGCCTGAACCTCATCTCTGCCGGTTCCGGCCCGCTCAACTCTACCCGCATCAGCCTGAGGGGTGATGCTTCCATGAATCCGGATGGCAACAATGCCCTGATCGTTGTGGATGGTATCCCCAAGAACAGTACCATGACCAGCTCAGGTGTCAACAACGCATATGGCGCAGGTTCGGGTAATGATATCCCGATCGACTTTGGTAATGGCATTTCTGATATTAACCCCGATGATATTGAAAGCATCACCGTACTGAAAGGTGCCGGAGCCACTGCCTTGTATGGCAGCCGTGCGGCCAACGGTGCATTGATCATCACCACAAAGTCTGGTAACCGGAAAGACAAGGGTATCGGCGTCACCTTCAACTCCAATGCCAGTGTCAACACGGTACTCAAATGGCCCGATTACCAATATGAATATGGTCAGGGTACCGGCAAAGCATTGAATGCCGCCGGCGAAAAATATTACAGCTACGGCGCTTCTGCTGATGGGGCCAGCACCAGCGGTACCTCCAGCGCTTATGGGCCAAAATTTGACGGACAGCAATATTTCCAGTACGATCCGGAAAAACAGGGAGCGGGCACCACACGCACCCCATGGGTCCCGTACAAAGACAATATCAAAGGCTTCTGGCGCACCGGTTATACCATAACCAACAATATCTCACTGGAAGGCGGTAACGATAAAGGCTCTGTTCGCGCTTCCCTTACGCACAGCAAAAACGAGTGGATCATGCCGAACACGGGTTTCGAGAGGATCTCTGCCGCTTTCAGTACCAACTACAAGATATCCGATAAGATCAAGATCACGGCCAAACTCAACTACACCAATAAACAAAGCGATAACCTGCCCGGTACCGGTTATAATAACCAGTCCATCGCTTATTTCATGATCTTCCAAAACCCGAACGTTGACCTGAACTGGTACCGCGACCGTTGGAAAAAAGGTTTTGAGCAGGTAGACCAGATCCATCCTTTCAGTTCATTTATCGATAACCCCTTCCTGATCGCCTATGAGATGACCAACTCGGTGAACAGCAACAATGTAGTGGGTAATATTGCCGCTACCTACCAGGTTACCAAGAAAATAGACCTGATGCTGCGTTCCGGTATCGATCTTACCAGCGAACAGCGCAAACAACAGCGACCCTTCAGTACGGCCAACTACCTGAAAGGATATTTCAAACAACAGAATATTGCCGACTATGAAGTGAACTCCGACTTCCTTATCAGCTACCGCGATAAGTTTGGCGCTGATTTTGATTTTACCGCTTCTGCAGGCGGTAACGCCATGACCCGCAAATACAACCGCCAGGACGCATATGTGGATGGCCTGGTGATCCCGGGTGTGTACAAACTCACCAACGGATCCGGTATGCCCATTGTAACAGCCACAGATCGCAACAAACAGGTTAACAGCTTGTACGGTATGGCATCGCTTAGCTATAAGGGCAAATATTTTATTGATGTGACCGGACGGAACGACTGGTCAAGCACTTTGCCGCTCATGAGCAATTCCTTCTTCTATCCATCAGTGAACACCAGTTTTATCCTGAGCGACATTTTCCGTTTACCTGCTGCCATCTCTTTTGCAAAAGCAAGGTTCTCGATTGCGCAGGTGGGTAACGATACCGACCCTTACAAGACCAAGAAGTATTATGGCACCAGTGAGTTCCCGGCTTCGGGCTCTGTACCGACCATTCTGCCGAATGCCAATTTAAAACCCGAGATCTCCAGCAGTAAAGAGTTTGGACTGGATGTACGTTTATTCAACAGTCGCCTGAATTTCGATATCACTTTATATCATAACCTCACCAAAAACCAGATCCTGGAAGTGCCGTTGGATCCAACCACCGGTTATACACGCGCAGTGCTGAATGCAGGTGTTGTAAGGAACAGAGGTATTGAAGTGGTCGTTAGCGGTCAGCCGATCAGGAGCAGCCGTTTCAAATGGGTGGCCACCGCAACCTGGTCCAAGAATGAGAACCGTGTGCTGGAACTGGCCGAAGGTATGGATGGCAAACAGGATATCGGTTATGGCGGTAACGCAACCATCCAGGCAAGAGTGGGCGGAACCACTGGCGATATCTATGGATTTGCCCTGGTACGTAATAATGAAGGGAAAGTCATTTACGATGCTACCAGCGGATTACCCGTTCGCCCTTCAGACATCTCCTATATTGGCAAGGCTTATGCAGACTGGAAAGGTGGTTTAAAAAATGAATTCACCTACAAAACATTCCGCCTGAGTGTGTTGGTGGATGGCCAGTTAGGAGGTATCATCTATTCACAGACACACCACAAGATGACCGAACAGGGTAAACTGGTCCACACCCTGAACGGCAGGGCCGAGAACTATATCATTGGTGAAGGCGTAGTGCTGGATGCTGCCACAGGCAAATACATCCCTAACACGAAAAAAGTGTTGCCGGTGGATTACTATACAGAATATTACCGTCGCGCCAATGTAGAGACCAATTCATTCGATGCCTCATACCTGAAACTGCGTGAGGTTCGCCTGGAGTACAGTATCCCGACAGCACGTTTAAAGAACAGTGTATTCAAAGGCGCATCCTTTGCCGTGTACGGTCGCGACCTGTTCATGATCACCAGCTTCCCGATGTTTGATCCCGAAACAGCTTCACTGAATGGTGCTACCCTGTTACCCGGTGTTGAAATGGGACAGTTACCTTCTACCAGGACCATGGGCGTTAACCTTACTTTAAAATTCTAACACTAACAATCGTATGAAACATATCGCAAAAATTAGTTCTGTTGTTCTTCTGGCCGGCTGTCTGTTCAGCTCCTGCACCAAGAATTTCGAGGAGATCAACACAGACCCCAACCGTATTGATGCCATCAGTCCGGGAACACTGATCAACCCCATCATCTATAATGTATCTGGTTACAACATGCTGCGTGCAGATGATATCACTTTTAACCTCATGCAGGTGGCACTTCCGTTCCCGAGCGCTTCGGGTGGCCTGCACAGGTATGATATATCCGAGAACGCCGGTAACGGAACCTGGAACACCTACTACCAGTGGCTGAATAACGTGAAAGAGATGTACAACACTTCGGTGAAGGCAAGTGATGTGAACTACCAGGCCATTGCCATGACCTTACATGCCTGGATGTTCTCTAACCTGACAGACTGTTTTGGCGATGTGCCCATGCAGGAAGCTGTGCAGGGTGATGCCGGCATCCTTCACCCTAAGTTCGATACGCAGGAAACCATCTATACCACCCTGCTGAAGAACCTGGATTCGGCCAACAACCTGTACAATACATCCAAGTCGATGATCTATGGTACAGAGATCCTGTATGCCAACAATGTGAGCAAGTGGAAGAAATTCACCAACTCGCTGCGTATGCGGTTGTTGCTGCGCCTGTCTAAAAAGACCAGCGTAAATGCCTATGCACAGCTGAAGACCATGATCGATAACCCTGCCAAATACCCGGTATTCACCAGCAATGATGATGCAGCCGTTGTAAAATTGACCGGTATCACCCCGCTCACATCACCCTGGGGCAGGCCGGTGGATTTCACTTCCTACCGGGCAGTTGGAAAATTCTTCCTCGACAGCCTCAACGCTTTTAACGATCCACGCAGGGCCAAATTCGCCACACAGGCAAGAAATGCCGCCGGTTCTGCTACTATCGGTTATATGGGTATCCCAAGCGGATATACCGGGAGTGAAACGCAGTTCAATTATATTCCTTCGAATGTGAACGTATCGCTGGTGACGGCTTCCTCCAATTCCGTTACACCCATGATCTGTGTGATC
The DNA here is from genome assembly GCA_020403425.1 of Chitinophagaceae bacterium. GTDB lineage: Bacteria > Bacteroidota > Bacteroidia > Chitinophagales > Chitinophagaceae > Sediminibacterium. Next base: position 59,687 of record JADBXR010000025.1, read on the forward strand.
ATGCCATATGCAGAAGTGGAGTTCATCAAAGCAGAGGTTCAGTTCATGAACAACAATACGGCCGCCGCCAAAACCGCTTACGAAGCAGGTGTAAAAGCCGCCGTAGAACAATGGGGCGCTGTAATGCCGACCGATTATTTCACCAACCCGGCTTATGCTTCTGCCACAGCATACAATGGAACGCTGCACCGCATTTTACTGCAGAAATACTATGCCCTGTTTTTTGTTGATTACCAGCAGTGGTTCGAGTACAGGCGTACCGGAATGCCTGTATTACCGGTCAATGCGGGTATTGTTGGCAAGCAAATGCCCACCCGTTTCAAATATCCCATTGCAGTACGCACCAATAACCCCGACAATTACCAGGTTGCCGTACAATCCATGGGCGGCGATCTGAATACCACCAAGGTCTGGTGGGAAAAATAAAATTTCCTTTTGTTTAAGTGTAAAAGCCACCTCTTTTGGAGGTGGCTTTTTTGCGCCGGACCGCTTACAAGAAACGACAGACATGATTTTGGTAGGCATGGGTTACTTTTTGCCGGATTGGGTATTAAGGGGTACATACCAAACCTGACATGATACAAAAAACATATTTCAAGACCAAAGATTATTGCAAAGTAAAATTCTCATTTACTGTTGAAAACGCTGAAACAGTAGAGATCCTCGGACTGAACAGCGATTGGGAAAATGCCATTGTGATGAGCAAAAAGAAGGATGGCAGCTTCAGTACGGATGTTTCCCTTCCCAAGAACTCGCAACATGAATTCAAATACCGCATCAATGCCACTGAATGGGTAAACGACCCTGCTGCCGACAGCGAACAACCCAATGTATTTGGCGGGAGTAACAGTGTGATCTCTTTATAGAGGGAGCGTTGAATGGGGTACCCTCTCTTACCATAAGAGTTCTAAAAAAAACAAGGTATCCCCTTTTTCCTGATGCCCGGGGTAAAGAAATACTGGAAACTCAACTCAAGGCTACCCGCGTATTTCTGCTGGCGCTTCAGATCTGAACCGGTAATATCGTAACTCAGTCCCAGTTGAAAATCCTGTGTGCGCAAACCTGCATAGGGATACCAAGCATCGGCTACCCGCCACCAGGCACCCAGGTATAGATCCTTGTCGGTATCCCCGAGTGAAAAACCATATGCCGATCCCAGCACATATTCAGTAGCTCCCCCCTGAAACATTATATGACTGCTGAAAAAAAGATTGTCTGTCTCATTCACAAACAAGTTGGCACTGGCGTGTGCTGTATAGCGACTGGCTATAGTTGGATTGGTATTACTGAAATAGGAAAGTTTTGGCTTCATGATATGATACATGGCCGTGCCAAATGAAAAACGATTCCCTCTCTCATCCTTGAAATTATATAATAAACCCGCATTCAGGTCCATATAGGTAACTGAACGGTTATTGATATTTTCCCCACTGGGTATACTGATATCAAAGCCTGACCCTGTAAACTGGTTGTTGTAATAGATCCGTCCGAAATCGATACTGTTACGGGCCATAGTGGCCTGTATACCGATCCCGATCGACTGGTCGCCTTCCGCATCCAGTCCCTTATTGAAACCGGTTGACAAAGACAGGTATTGATTCTGGAAAATACCCCCTGCAGATTCATCGTACAGGGCATGCACACCTACCCCCCACCGGTCGTTACTGCCGATATGGTTCTGCAATATTTTAGTATCGAAAGAAACGGTACCGGTCGTATATGGATCACCGGTATTAGCCCACTGGTTACGGTAGGTAAGGGCAAGTCTCTGTTTACCGTCGAAATATCCTGTAAATGCCGGGTTGAAGGTAAGCGGCGAGCTAAAGTATTGGGAGAAATGAGGATCCTGCGCCACGCCCTTCGCCGGAAGAACATGACCGATGATCAGTAAACACAAAACAATATATGGTCTCCCTTTATTCATACCCTCAGTTGATCAATAAAACGTTTCCACTCCGTTTAATGGATACACCTCTTCCATCCACCGCTTCAGCCACCCAGATATATGTTCCCGCAGGTTGCATTCGTCCATTGTATGTTCCGTTCCAACCGTTTTGCGGAGAAGCATCACTGGTCTGGAATACCAGGTTGCCCCAGCGGTTGTAGATCTTGAAATAGACCAGGGTCCTTATGCCGGATAAGATGGGATAACACCTGTCGTTCACCCCATCTCCATTGGGCGTAAAACCATTCCCTACAAATATATCCCCATCAAATAACAGCTTTACAGCAACTGTATCAGTTGTGCTACAGGAAGCACTGTTGGTGATCGTAACTGTATATTCCTGGTCCTGGTTTAGTACTGCTGTAGGATATTGTACGGTAGTGCTGTTCAGTCCGGTTGCCGGTTGCCAGCGATACAAGGCACCGAGCGAACGAGCGGATAACACAACAGCTTTCCCTGCTACGGCATTTACGGTTAGATAGCGCATAGGTACTCGGGCAGAATCGATATAATAGGTCGTGGTGATACTCTCTGTAAGTGTTGGGCAGGACATATTGTTCGCCGTAAGTGTAACGGTATAATCTCCTCCGCGGGTGTAGGTATGGGCCGGCGAAAAAATATTTGACTGTGAGCCATCACCAAAATCCCATGACCAGATAATGTTGCCTGAATTGGCGTATGTGGAATTATTGCTGAAGCTGGACGGTGATCCTGCACAACGGCTGTCAGGCTGGAACCGCAATACGGGTTTTACCAGCACATCCAAACGCACAGGATTGGATGCTTCACTCACACAACCTTCGCTTGAAATGAACTTTACCGAATAAACACCAGCAGAACTGGCCGAAAAACCCGCAGAAGTGGCGCCCGCAACAGGTTGCTGGTTCAACAGCCATTGATAGGCATCTGCACCGGATGCCCTCAGCTCCAACGAAGAGCCGCTGCAGACATAATTCACGAGGGGAGTTTGTAAAATACCGGCTGGCTGCGGGTTAACAAGAACAGAAACCGGCACTGCAGCTGAACAACTGCTTCCTGGAACGGTCCCTTTAATAAAGTAGGTGCCCGAAATATTCACAGCGGCAGGATTGCTTACCGCAGAAGTCAACAATGCATCGGTGAAATAGGTATACTGCAGGCCGGAAGTGCTTCCCTGGGTTACAGCCGGATTGGTCAGGTCGATGGTGGCTGGGGCACAAACAGCGGCAGGATCCTGTACCGTAACCCTTGGGGGGTCAGTGATCACTACGGATACCGCTTTTGAACTGCTGCAACCAGTAGGTAATGTTCCTTTGATATAATAAGTGCCAGACACACCCACTGCAGCAGGGGTAGCTAACGATCTTGTTGTGGTAGCATCCGAAAAATAAGTAAACACGGTCCCGGCCGTACTGCCGGCTGTTATAGTCCCTGCAGTAAGGTTAACGGTAGCAGGTGCACATACCGCTGCAGGATCGGTGACAACCAAGACAGGCAAAGGATCCACCGTTACCCGTGTTTCGGCAGAACTGGCTGAACAACCATTGACATCCGTCACTGTTACCGAAGCATTGAGCGATGTATTGGTGCTGATCGACCGTGTAGTGGCTCCCGTACTCCATAGATAAGCACTTGCAGCACTGGCGGTCAGGGTTACAGAAGATCCGGCGCAAACGGAAGTTGAACCAGCGGGACTGATGGTTGCCACAGGTAATGGATTCACCACCACATTGGTAGCAACAGAACTGGCACTGCATCCATTGGCATCCGTCACCCTTACCGACCTGGGTCCGGCAGTTGTTATCAGGATGGTACGGGTAGTGGCACCATTGCTCCACAGGTAACTGGTACCCAAACTGGCTGTCAGGTCGGCCGAGCCACCGGAACAGAAAGCAACAGGATCCCCATTATTGATCGTAACCACCGGTAACGGATTCACCACCACATTGGTAGCTGCAGAACTGGCACTGCATCCATTGACATCCGTCACCCTTACTGAAGGCGTTGCTGAACCCGTTACGGTAATAGACCTTGTGGTGGCACCGGTACTCCATAAATAGCTGTTCCCCGCAGTGGATGTCAGCGTTACCGAACCTCCGGCACAAAAAACGGTGGGTCCGCTGGCAGAAATATTGGCCACCGGCAATGCATTGACCGTTACAGGTGTTACGGCAGAAGTAGCGCTGCATCCATTGGCATCTATAACTTTTACGGAGGGACTTGCAGAGCTGGTTACTCGGATGGTTCTTGTGGTCTGACCATCACTCCACAAATAACTGCTACCGGCACTGGCCGTTAAGTTGACAGAACCGCCGGCACAAAAAACGGTAGGCCCATCTGCAGTAATAGCAGCATTGGGCAGCGTGTTTACCGTAACAACCGTAGCAGTGGATGTTCCTTTGCAGCCATTACCATCTGTTGCGGTAACCGTGAACGTGCCGCTATTGGTGACGGTAATGATCGGCGTACCGGCACCCGTATTCCATGTGTAGGAGAGGCCGCCACCGGCCGACAGGTTCACTGATGCGCCTGAACAAAAAATGAGCGGACCGTCAGGATTGATCACAGCGTTGGGTAATCCATTGACCTGGAGGGTCTGAGTTTGCTGACAGCCTTTGTTGTCCGTATACGTGATTCCCACTGAACCTCCCACCAGCCCGTTACTACACCGGCAGTATTGATACTGGCGATCAAAAGATTGGAGGACTGCCAGGGCGATGTTACTGCGGCCAAACCTGACCCTGTCAGCACAGTAGGAGCGCCAACGCAGATGGCGGAGGGAGCTGTGATAGTGGGTAACGGATTGACAATGATATTCGTGACCGACGAAGTGTTTTTACAACCATTAACATCCGTCGCTGTTACCGTAATGCTTCCGCTGCTCGCCACTGAGATCGTTGACAGGGTTGAGCCTGTACTCCATATATAAGATACACCACCGCCGCCAGTCAGTGAAACAGTACCACCAGAACAGAACGTTGTAGCACCACTGGGGGTGATAGTTGCCACAGGTAGTGAGTTTACCGTTACGGTTGTCACGGATGAGGTCGCTTTACAACCATTTCCATCCGTAGCCGTTACTGTAATGCCTCCACTACTCGCCACCGAGATCGTTGACAAGGTTTCTCCCGTACTCCATACATACGATGTACCACCGCCACCAGTTAAGGAAACAGTACCACCTGCGCAAAATGTCGTAGTGCCGCTCGGAGTGATCGTTGCAGTAGGTAATGGATTCACAGTTACGGTTGTCACAGATGAGGTCGCTTTACAACCATTTCCATCCGTAGCCGTTACTGTAATGCCTCCACTACTCGCCACCGAGATCGTTGACAAGGTTTCTCCCGTACTCCATACATACGATGTACCGCCGCTACCAGTTAAGGAAACAGTACCACCTGCACA
>JADBXR010000026.1 GCA_020403425.1 Chitinophagaceae bacterium
AAAATACTCTTGCGCAAGGGCAATCTTTAGAGCAGGTTCGTACAGATGTTCACGACCTTTTTGCTTTTGGGGAACCTTCATAATTAATCAAGTTTACATATTTAGTTCGAAATATGTAAAGTGATTTCAGGAAGAGACAGGTAGAGATAAGTTGTTGATTATCAATGTGAGGTCTGCTGAATCGCTGAAACTTGACAGATGGGGGATCGGTAATACCGGTAATGATGGGTGGCTGTGACGATCGGAGAGACCGTCGTGGCATTTCTCCAAAACTATCAGCGTTCCTTAGGGGGCAGTTATCCTGAGTTTTGCTGTTAATATAAAAGCAGGCAATATGCCTGCTTTTATATGATTGGATCATCGATGATGCATTAATGGTTGCCGTGTCCTTTGCCACGGCCCTTGTTTTTTCCATTGCCCCTGTCTTCATGCGGATTAAAGGATGGGCCATTCTGTTTGTACCGGTTATCATGGCTGTCTCGGATGATGACCTGTTTGGGACCACGTCCACCTTTGTAAGGGGCATATTTCATCCGGTACACATCGGCACGCAGGTAGGGCCTGGGTTCATTGATCACTACTTTGTAGCCTGTGTAAATATCGAATCCACGATAACGGCCAGGTAAGCTGGCGGCAAACACCCAGCGGTTGCCTTCCAGGTAAATGAACCTTCGTTCGGGAACATAATAGTATACATCGATATCGGGCAGGTAGTAGTATTCAACATAATCGTAACCTACGGGTCCCCAAACGGGCTGGCTGCCGATATTGATGTTCACATTCAGTTTTACCTGGGCCTTTGCGGGAGCTGTTGCAGCAAGTGCACTGAGCAATACAGCCAGTGTAAATATTTTTTTCATAGCGAATGGTTTATGCTCAGGTAAGTGAAAATACCGTGCCAGATTTTGTAAGAAGCTATCCGATTATGTAATATGTTGATTATCAGAAAGTAATAAATGGGAGGGGGAGAAGTTAAAATAAAATATCCCGCCAAGAGGCGGGATATTTCTGGGTTGCCCGACATGGATTCGAACCACGACATACTGAACCAAAATCAGTTGTACTACCCTTATACTATCGGGCAATCCGTACATTCTTATCGAATGGGGTGCAAAAATAGGGTTGGACAACAATTGTTCCAAATTTTTTCCGCTTCAGGAGGATTCTTTTGTCTGGCAGCCTCGAAATGGATTTCGAAGTATCCTGTTTTCAATGTGGTAGAAATCAGTATCTTGTCGTGACAGCGGGCATAGGCAGAGGGAGTGGCAATGGTGAATGGTCAATGGGGAGTAGGTAGGTTGTGGTAGGCTCCACGACCTCACGAACCGGGAAACCGCTAATCATGTATTCACCAATACCATTGACAATTCACCATTGCCCATTGCCCATTCACGCTCATAAAACACAATCCAGACAAACCATGACCAGTAAACTCATCCTCCTTGCCGTATTTGTAACCAGCATGATCCTTATGTCATTCAATTTTGATAAGAAGAAGAAAGTCGTATTCTTTGGCGACTCCATTACCCAGGCGGGTGCGAATCCCGGCGGGTACATCAGACTCATGGATTCCCTGATCGCCGGGGAACTGGGAGGAGATAAATATGAGCTCATCGGAGCCGGTATCGGCGGTGATAAGATCTATGACCTGTACCTGCGTTTGGAATCGGATGTGCTCAAACACAATGCGGATATCGTGGTGATCTATGTAGGGGTCAATGATGTATGGCACAAGACCTCCAGCGGAACAGGCACTGATTATAATAAGTTCGGCCGTTTTTATGAAGCGGTGGTCAGCAAACTACAGGCGGCAGGCAGTAAAGTGGTGCTTTGCACTCCGGCAGTGATCGGTGAAAAGACGGATAATTCCAACCAGCAGGATGGCGACCTGAACCAGTACAGTAACTGGATCCGCTCTTTTGCCGCCAGGAAAAACATTCCCCTGGTGGACCTGCGTGCCGGTTTCATCAACTATAACCTGAAGAATAACCCGCAGAACAAAGAGTCCGGGATCCTTACCACTGACCGGGTACACCTGACACATACAGGGAACCTATTTGTTGCTGAGCAGATGTGGAATGTGATCAAGACCGTTAAGTAATAAAAACTGCGCCTTAGCGCCTTTGCGAGAATTGATCCACGCAAGGCCGCTAAGGCGCAGTTGTCTATTGAACCGTTTAGATGGCTTTTACCAGGTAATAATTCTTTTTGCCCTTTTGTACCAGCAGGTACTGGTTGTTCAAAAGGTCTGTACTGGTCACTTGTGTTTTGTCTGTACCGATCTTGTTCTTGTTCAGGCTCAGACCACCAGCCTGCCACATTTTGCGGGCTTCGCCCTTGCTGGGGAATATCTGCGTGTCGGCCAGGAAACTTACCATGTCATAACCTGTTTCCAGTAAGGTTTTGCTGATCTCAATGGTGGGAACCCCTTCCATCACCTGTAACAATTGTTCCTCCGTTAAAGCCTGCAGTATTTCGGTAGTGGCGTTGCCGAACAGGATCTCTGATGCTTTCACTGCAAACTCATAATCGGCACGGCTATGCACGAAACAGGTGATCTCTTCCGCCAGTTTCTTCTGTAGGGTACGTTCATGTGGTGCAGCTGCCTGTCTGGCCAGTAACGCCTCGATCTCTTCCTTGGAAAGCAGTGTGAAGATCTTGATCCACTGTGTGGCATCAGAATCACTCGCGTTCAACCAGAACTGGTAGAACTGGTATGGGGAGGTCTTTTTCGGATCCAGCCATACATTGCCTTTCTCCGTTTTACCGAATTTGCCGCCATCCGCTTTTTTGATCAGGGGACAGGTAAAGGCAAATGCTTCGCCCCCCGCTTTGCGGCGGATCAGCTCTGTGCCGGTAACGATATTGCCCCACTGGTCACTGCCACCCATCTGCAGTTTGCAGTTCTTGTTCTGGTAAAGCCAGTAGAAATCGTAGCCCTGTATCAGCTGGTAGGTGAACTCGGTAAAGCTCATGCCCACTTCACTGTCCAGTCGTTTCTTCACACTGTCCTTGGACATCATATAGTTCACGGTGATGTGTTTGCCCACATCCCGGATAAAATCGAGAAAACGGAAATCCTTGAACCAGTCGTAATTATTCACCATTTCGGCGGTATTGGCCTTGCCGGGGGTGAAATCGAGGAATTTTTCCAACTGTTTGCGTACACCGGCCTGGTTGAACTGTAGCACTTCTTCGCTCAGCAGGTTGCGCTCCTCGCTTTTGCCTGAGGGATCGCCCACCATACCGGTGGCGCCACCCACCAGTGCATAAGGTTTATGCCCGGCCCGCTGCAAATGAACCAGCAATAATATGGGAACCAGGCTGCCGATATGCAGGCTGTCTGAAGTAGGATCAAAACCGATATAGCCCGAAACGGTCTCTTTCTGCAATAATTCTGCTGTACCCGGCATGATATCCTGTATCATGCCCCGCCACTGTAATTCTTCTATCAGGTTCATTCTTTGTTGCTGTTTGCGCAAAAGTAAGGAAAGTGAGTGGTGAGTTGTCAATGGGCAATGGTGAATTGTCAATGGGCAATGAGGGGAGCAAAGCAAATGCCGGTCAAGCCCCAAAAAACACCCATTCACCATTGCCCATTGACCATTCACCATTACCCTCTAAAAAAACTAACTACTCACTACTCACCACTCCCTATTTTTGCTTCATGAGAACAGTTGGCGACGGTACCCGGACACTGAATTTCCTGATCGATACCGCGATCATCTTTGCGATCGCTTATTTCAGTTTCAAGGGGTGGAACTGGTATGTAAAGTTCTGGGGCTACCCGTACTATCATTTCGGCTGGTTCTTTTTCGGGATCCTGTTCGTCTATTATTTTCTGTTCGAATCCATTTTTTCCCGCACGCCGGGCAAATGGTTCACCTACTCCAAAGTGGTGGGGCTGGATGGCAAAAGGGCCTCGGTTCCCGCTGTCCTGATACGTAGCCTTACCAGGCTCACCATTATCGACCTGTTCTTCATCCCCATACTCGGAAGACCCCTGCACGATCACCTCAGCCGGACCCGGCTGGTGGAAGTATAGGTTCGTATAAGCGGAAGTATCCGGCAGGTTCCTGTTCCGCATTGATTCCTGAATTCGCAACAGATAAGTAACGGTAAGCCTTACTTTCGCAGGTAATTTTGGTGCGGGATCCAAACTTCGTACCCTATAATTTGTAGTAGAGATATGGCTAAAATAGGCATCAACATCGCAACCGGTAGTTTACAGCAGGCAGAGATGATCGTGGGTATTGACCTGGGTACCACCAATAGTCTGGTGGCCATCATTCACCCTGAAAGCAAACAACCCGTGGCATTGAAAGAGCACAATGGCAGCAGCCTGGTGCCCAGCATCGTTCACTTCGACGGTTTCGGTAATCCCACCGTTGGTGAAGCTGCCAAAGCGTTCATGGAGACCGATCCGCAGAACACCATCTTCAGCGCGAAAAGGCTGATGGGGAAGAGTTTCAAGGACATCAAAGAGAATGCGGGTTTCTTTACCTATAAAGTCATCGACGATGATGCCGACAGCCTGGTGAAAGTGCAGGTGGGCAACCAGTTCTATTCGCCCATCGACCTGTCTTCGTATATCCTGAAAGAGCTGAAACAAAGGGCTGAACATATTCTCAAGACACCTGTGACCAAAGCGGTCATCACCGTACCGGCCTATTTCAATGATGCCCAGCGACAGGCTACGCGCGATGCAGGTAAACTGGCCGGATTGGACGTGTTGCGTATCGTGAACGAACCCACCGCTGCCAGCCTGGCCTATGGTCTGGGCATGGATAAGGACGAGGAAAAGACCATTGCCGTATACGATCTGGGAGGTGGTACTTTCGATATCTCCATCCTGCGCATCAGCAATGGCATATTCGAAGTGCTGAGTACCAACGGGAACACTTACCTGGGGGGCGATGATATGGACAGGGCCATTGTTCAGTACTGGATGGAACAGGCCGGTATTACCCTGGATGAACTGAAACAGAACAAGGAACTGTCGCAGGCGCTGCGCCTGCGCGCCGAAGAGGCCAAAAAGCAGTTGAGCGCCCAGGATCACTTCTCGGTTGACTGGAACGGCGACCAGCTTTCACTTTCACGTGAAACATTTGAATCGCTCATACGTCCGTTGATCGAACAGACCATGCAATCCTGCAGCAATGCATTGAAAGATGCCGGGCTGACCAACGCCGATATAGACACCATCGTGATGGTAGGGGGCAGCACCCGTGTGCCTGCCGTTAAACATGCGGTCAGTGAATTCTTTGGTAAACCCGTGAACGATTCGGTGAACCCGGATGAAGTGGTTGCGCTGGGAGCGGCTGTACAGGCCGATATCCTTGCCGGAAACAATAAGGATTTCTTATTGCTGGACATCACCCCATTGAGCCTGGGCATTGAGACCATGGGAGGTCTGATGGATGTATTGATCCCCCGTAATGCCAAGATCCCTACCAAAGTAGGGCGGCAGTATACAACGCAGAAGGATGGTCAGAGCGATATGCGCATCTCCGTATTCCAGGGAGAGCGCGACCTGGTGAAGGATAACCGCAAACTGGCCGAGTTCAGCCTGAAAGGTATACCTGGTATGCCTGCCGGTCTGCCCAAGGTGGAAGTGAGTTTCCTGATCAATGCCGACGGTATCCTGGTGGTAAAAGCAAAGGAATTACGTAGTGGGGTGGAGCAGGAGATCGAAGTGAAACCCCAGTATGGTCTTACCGATGAAGAAGTGGAAAAGATGCTGATGGATAGCCTTACGCATGCCAAAGAAGACATGCAGGTGCGTGCCCTGGTGGAAGCCCGTACGGAAGGGGAACAGATCCTGGACGTGACAGAAAAATTCATCGGTAAAAATGCGGCGCTCCTGACCAAAGAGGAGATCACGGCCACAGCCACTGCCATGCAGGCACTGCAACTGGCGCTGACCATGGAAGATAAGAACCTGATCCATACCAAGATAGAAGAGCTCAACGAAGTTACCCGTCCCTTCGCCGAAAGGGCCATGGACGCCGCCATCAGCGGCGCACTGAAAGGGAAATCGATCACTTCGTGAGGAGTGAGTGGTGAGTGGGGAGTAGGTAGTGTTGTGAATGGGCAATTGTCAATTCACCATTGCCCATTCACCATTCACGTCTCCCCACTCACTACTCACTACTCACGCCTCACTCCTCACCTCAAACTGTCGTTGCACATATTTTCCCAGAATATCGAATTCAATATTCACCCGTGAACCAACCGTTAGCTGGTGAATATTGGTGTGTTCGTAGGTGTAGGGGATCACGGCGATGGTGAAATGGTCATGGGTAACGTTAAAACAGGTTAAGCTGGTGCCATTTACCGCAATGGAGCCTTTTTCGATCACCAGGCGGGCGAATTCGGTGGGGAACTGGAAACTGAACTCCCAACTGCCGGCCAGCTCTTTGCGGGCGGTACAGAGGGCGGTACAGTCTACATGGCCCTGCACGATATGACCATCCAGCCGGCCGTTCATGAGCATACACCTTTCCAGGTTCACTTCGGTACCGGGCTGCCAGTTGCCCAATTCGGTCTTTTTCAGGGTCTCTTCGATGGCGGTTACCAGGTGACGGCCGGGCTCCACGGCCTCTACGGTGAGGCAGACCCCGTTATGGCTCACGCTCTGGTCAATTGTCAACTCGTCAGAAATGGGGGAGCTGATCCAGAAGCTGAGGTTGGTACCCCGGGGAGAGATGGCCGCTACTTTTCCCGTGGTTTCAATGATTCCTGTAAACATGCCCGCAAGTTAATTTTGAAAATCGAGAAACAAGACACCTACTTTCCCCCCCCTCAGTATCCAGCCCCCAGTATCCAGCCCCCAGTATCCAGCATCCAGTATCCAGCATCCAGTATCCAGTATCCAGCATCCCCCCACCAAATATTTGGTATTTTCAAATCAATTCCTATCTTTGCCGTCCTAAAAAACACCTGAGGAGGTATAATAGCTATGCTTATCATCGATTCAAAAGATTGTGAAAACATCGACAAGGCACTCAAGAAGTACAAGAAGAAGTTTGAAAAAAGTAAAACTTTGCTGCAACTGAGAGAGCGCCAGGCTTTCACCAAGCCTTCCGTAGTTCGCCGCGGACAGATCCTGAAAGCAATCTACAAGCAGAATATAGCCAGCGGAAAGATCGAGGGATAATCCCCGTTTTCCGGCTTAACCATACTAAGTAGCCCTGAGTTCACTAACTTTAGGCTACTTTTTTTATGCCCATACCCCAGTACCCGCAGTTACAGCCATTCCTCGATTACCTCAAATTCGAAAAAAGGTACTCGCAGCATACCCTTTTGTCGTACCAGAACGACCTGGAACAGTTTTTTGCCTACCTGGCCAGCCAGTTCGATGCGCCGGCGCTGAATAAGGTCACATCCATGTATATCCGCAGCTGGCTGGCTGAACTGAAGGAGGGGGGACTTAGCTCCAAAAGCATTAACCGTAAGATCTCTACGCTCAGGTCATTTTTTAAATACCAGATGAAGACGGGCTCCCTGGAGCAAACGCCGATGACCACCGTTACCGCCCCGAGGGTGAATAAACGGTTGCCGGTTTTTGTGGAGCAGAATGACATGGCCCTGCTCTTTGAACATGTGGCATTCTCAGACGACTGGCAGGGCAGGACCGAACGCCTGGTATTGGAGTTGTTCTATCACACGGGGATGCGTTTAAGTGAGCTGATCAACCTGAAGGAATCACAGCTGGATGCGGCACAATCGCAGGTAAAAGTGTTGGGTAAGGGGAACAAGGAAAGGATATTGCCGGTATCGGCAGAACTGATGCGGACATTAAAGGGTTATGTGCAGGATAAACCGATAAAAGAGTCCGGAATTCAGCAGGTGTTCGTTACAGAAAAAGGGAAGCCCTTACAACCTCGTTCCGTGTATGCGTTTGTAAAAAAACACCTGGCACAGGTAACGACGATCCAGAAAAAAAGTCCGCATGTACTGCGTCACAGTTTTGCCACACACCTGATGAACAATGGCGCAGAACTCAATGCTGTAAAGGAATTGCTGGGACACAGCAGTTTAGCGGCCACGCAGATCTATACGCATAACACGATCGAAAAACTGAAAGAGGTCTTTCAGAAAGCGCATCCCAAAGCGTAAATCTTAAGGGTGTCATAAATCTTTAAAAAATCGAATGTATTTCTTGTTCTTTCCTGTATATAGTCGTACCTTACAGGTAGAAACAACGGATACGGATCCGGTGTCCTGAAAATCAAAAAAAGTTCTTTCAAATATTATTTTTTCACCGATTAAACGTGAGTTGCCATGAACGTTAACATTCAAACTGTGCATTTTGACGCAGACGACAAATTGGTTGAGTATGTAAACCGTAAAGTTGAAAAGTTGAGCACTTTTCATGACAAGATCCTGAAAGTGGATATTTACCTGAAACTGGACAATGTGGTGCATACGATCAAGGACAAAGTAGTGGAGATCAGTGTACATGTTCCGAAGCACGATTTTTTTGCCAAAGCGTCCACAAAATCATTTGAAGAGTCTTTCGACAGCGCAATGGAATCCATTGTTTCACAGATAAAACGAAAAAAAGAAAAACAAGCTGCTTAAATTTTTTAAAAAAGCTCTCCGCCACAACGGGGAGCTTTTTTATTTGGGGGAGATACCATGAGAATATGCCTGATTGTATGTTTTTTTACCCTGTTTGCGGCCTGTGTTCCCGGGGAGCGTGAGACCCGGGCGCATATCACCCAACGCAGGACTGTTGCGGCCGGAAGGCTGCTGATCAGTTATGAATTCAGGGCGAACGGGAGGTCTTTTACGGACAGTATGGAGATCGCGAACCGGGTGGTGCCGCATGATTCGGTCCCGGTGTTTTATTTGCCCGGAAATCCCCAAAAAAGCCGTTTACAACTACCTTGAAACGGGCTTTTCCAGACCGCTTTGAGGAACCTGTTGAAAACTGCCTGAAAATTTTCGTTTCAAAATTTTGCTGAATTAAGTTTTCCATTACCTTTGCCATCCCAAAAAATGGGATAGTTCTTTGTGTTTTGTAATTCTGGACGACGGGCAAAAGGGCTGAAAACCACCATTTTCACCTTCCGACGGTACTGGTTACAATAGTGTACGCCGAAGTAGCTCAGCTGGTAGAGCAGCTGATTTGTAATCAGCAGGTCGCGGGTTCGAGTCCCATCTTCGGCTCTTGCATCGGTTTGTAGTCTGTAGTTTGAAGTTTGTGGTAACAACCCCAAACCCCAAACCCCAAACTACAAACCTCTATTTCGGGCAGATGGCCGAGCGGTTAAAGGCGACAGACTGTAAATCTGTTCTCTCACGAGTACGTAGGTTCGAACCCTACTCTGCCCACAGTCAAATTTGCGAATCAGGTAATTGGCAAATTTGAAAATTGTATCAATAGTTCTTTGTAAATGTTTGGAGATTTGCATCAACGAGTAATTTCAAATTACCCTATTTTCAAATTTTCAAATTAACACAAGCGGAAGTAGCTCAATTGGTAGAGCGATAGCCTTCCAAGCTATAGGTCGCGAGTTCGACCCTCGTCTTCCGCTCAAAGCAGTCTGTTGTTTGTGGTCTGTGGTCTGTGGTTCCAACTGCAAACTGTTAGATGGCAAACTGAGTTAAGCCGTTGTAGCTCAGGGGTAGAGCACTTCCTTGGTAGGGAAGAGGTCGTGAGTTCGATTCTCACCAACGGCTCGTTTTTTGAAATAATAGCCTTAGTAGGAAGAACCGTAATGCGAATTGCGATAGAGCATCCCGCTGGAAGCGGGAAGGTCGTGAGTTCGATTCTCACCAACGGCTCAGTAGTAAATGAGGAACAGGTAATGTGCGGAGATCCTGAAAAGGAACAATCAAATAATAAACGGCTGCAAGGCCATCAATTTTTTAAACACAACTAAAAACCGATAAAAATGTCTAAAGAGACCTTCAAGAGGGAGAAACCTCACGTAAACGTTGGTACCATTGGTCACGTTGACCACGGTAAAACCACTTTAACTGCTGCCATCACAAGCATCTTATCGCAGAAAGGTCTGGCGCAGGCTAAAAAGTATGATGAGATCGATGGTGCGCCCGAAGAAAAAGAGCGTGGTATCACTATCAATACTGCACACGTAGAATATCAAACTGCAACCCGTCACTATGCGCACGTTGACTGTCCTGGTCACGCTGACTATGTGAAGAATATGATTACTGGTGCTGCCCAGATGGACGGCGCTATCCTGGTAGTAGCTGCTACCGATGGTCCTATGCCACAAACAAGGGAGCACATCCTGCTGGCCCGCCAGGTAGGTGTACCCCGTATGGTGGTTTTCATGAACAAAGTTGACCTGGTTGACGATCCTGAACTGCTGGAACTGGTAGAAATGGAGATCCGTGAACTGCTGACCGAGAAAGGCTTTGATGGCGATAACACTCCGATCATCAAGGGTTCTGCTACAGGTGCACTGGCTGGTGAAGAAAAATGGGTTAAATGCGTGGAAGAGCTGATGGATGCTGTTGATACTTACATCCCACTGCCTCCCCGTCCGATCGATATGCCATTCCTGATGTCAGTTGAAGACGTATTCTCTATCACTGGTCGTGGTACCGTTGCTACCGGTCGTATCGAGCGTGGTATCATCAAAGTTGGTGAGCCTGTTGAGATCGTAGGTCTGATCGACGCTCCGCTGACCTCTACCGTAACTGGTGTGGAAATGTTCAAGAAACTGTTGGATGAAGGTCAGGCTGGTGATAACGCAGGTCTGCTGCTCCGCGGTATCGAGAAAAAAGATATCCGTCGTGGTATGGTAATCTGTAAGCCAGGTTCTATCACCCCGCACACTGAATTCAAAGGTGAGGTTTACGTACTGAGCAAAGAAGAAGGTGGACGTCACACTCCATTCTTCAACAAATACCGTCCTCAGTTCTATTTCCGTACCACAGACGTAACTGGTGAAGTTACCCTGCCAGCCGGAACAGAGATGGTAATGCCAGGTGATAACATCAACCTGTCTGTAAAACTGATCGCTCCGATCGCTATGGAAAAAGGTCTGAAATTCGCTATCCGCGAAGGTGGACGTACCGTAGGTGCCGGTCAGGTTACTGAAATCATCAAATAAGCTGTAAGCTCCAAGCTTTTAGCTTCAAGCAAATGTTTTTTCTATTACATTTGTAACATATTCTAAAAGCTGTTCCGGTATTCCGGACAGCTTTTAGCTTTCTACGGGCATCGTACAACGGTTAGTATTAAGGTCTCCAAAACCTTCGATCTGGGTTCGAATCCTAGTGCCCGTGCTGAGTAATTTGAAAATGGGACAATTTGAAAATTTGAAAATGTGTTTTCAGGTTTTTGGATCGGGTTGAATTTTCAAATTTTCAAATTCACAAATTGTCAAATTGGTTCTATGAACAAGATCGCTACCTATTTCAAAGAGAGTTACCACGAGTTGCTGGAAAAAGTGACCTGGCCTACCTGGATGCAGTTGCAGCAGAGCACGGTGATCGTACTGGTAGCTACCGTCATCATCACAGCAATGGTATGGGTGATGGATTTCTCCAGTAACCAGTTGTTAAAGCTGGTGTATTCATTATTTAAGTAAAACAGCATGGAAGAAGTAGTAGATACCTCATTACCTGAAAGCGCAGCGCCGCAAGCCGATACCAAGTGGTACGTATTGCGTGTGGTGAGCGGCAAGGAGCGTAAAGTAAAGGAGTACCTTGATAAGGATATCATCCGTAGCGGCTGGCAGGAGATCATCAAACAGATCTTCCTCCCGATGGAGAAGGTATATAAGGTGCAGAACGGTAAAAAAGTGATGCGCGAAAAGAACTATTTCCCCGGATACGTGATGATGGAAGTGCTGGATGGTAAACTGAATGATGACATGGTGCAGCATATCAGCAACATCAGCAATGTGATGCACTTCCTCACAGACGGTAAGGGTTCCAAAGGCAACATCATCTCCCTCCGCAAAAGCGAAGTGAACAAGATGCTGGGTAAAGTGGATGAACTGAACGACCAGGGCGTGACCATGAGTGAGCCGTTCATCGTTGGTGAGACCATCAAGATCATCGAAGGTCCGTTCAACGATTTCAATGGTGTGATCGAAGACGTGAACGACGAGAAGAAGAAACTGAAAGTGACCGTGAAGATCTTCGGACGTTCCACTCCGGTAGAACTGAGTTACATGCAGGTAGAGAAAATAAGCTAAATGCACACGATATAGCAAAAAGCCATTCCTTCCGGAGTGGCTTTTTTGTTTGCTGGCCATCCAGGTAATTTAACGGCTGCGAACCCTCTAAACCTTTAATTTTGATTAAAATGAATCATATGAAAAAAATACTTTTGATCCTTTCCGTGTTGTTTACAGGATTGGCCGCCCAAGCGCAACCTCCGAAAGTTCCGGCTGAATCAGGCACCGTATTTGGTCAGGCCACAACCGCCGATAACGCCATTTCGGTAGACCAGTTGTACTCGATCATGGACAGCAAAAAAGAGAACAAAGAAATGACCGTTAAGCTGAAAGGGGTGGTTACCGAGGTCTGTGAGAAAGAAGGCTGCTGGATCAAGGTAAAATCGCCTAAAGGCAGTATGATGGTGAAAATGAAGGACCATAAGTTCCTGGTCCCGCTAGTCCTGAACGGCAAGACCATCGTAATCGACGGTATCGCTGACGAAAAACTCACCACCGTGGAACAGCTCCGCCATTTTGCGGAAGATGCCGGTAAAAGCAAGGAAGAGATCGCTAAGATCACCGAGGCCAAAAAAGAGATCGTTGTTCAGGCGAGGGGGATCTTGGTTTTATAAGAAGTCACAAGTCACAAGTCACAAGTCAAAAATCAAAAGTCAAAATGGGGGAGGTTCCCTGTTTTGACTTTTGGCTTTATTGTAAGCGCCGATGGCTGAATATTAGCGGGGATCCGCAAAGGTCAGGGGGCTTGTTGTTATTGTGTTTTTTGTTGATAATCAATCAGTTGTTTTATTTTGAATAGGTGGCCGGAAATTATTTTCTGACTTTTAGCGCCTATCTTTTCACTCCTGCGTTTTTTCCCCTACCTTTGCCGCCCCAAAAGTTCTTTAGAATAAAGAATGATTGAATTTGGGAGTCCAGCCGAAAGCGGGACGTTATTACCAATTAAATCTTAAAAAAATGGCAAAAGAAATCTCTGGCTTCGTGAAGCTGCAGGTGAAAGGCGGTCAAGCCAATCCTGCGCCTCCAGTGGGCCCCGCACTCGGTTCTAAGGGTGTGAACATTATGGAGTTCTGCAAACAATTCAATGCAAGGACCCAGGACAAAATGGGAAAGGTTGTTCCTGTTTTGATCACCGTGTATTCTGATAAGTCTTTCGACTTCATCATCAAAACCGCTCCAGCCGCTGTCCAGTTAATGGAAGCCGCTAAAATCCAGACCGGATCAAAGGAAAGTAACCGTCAGAAAGTTGGTAAAGTTACCTGGGAACAGGTAGAAGCGATTGCCAAGGATAAGATGGCCGACCTGAACGCATTCACCCTGAACAGCGCTATGAGCATGGTAGCCGGTACTGCACGCAGTATGGGTTTGACTGTAGAAGGTAAAGCTCCATGGGAAAACTAATTATTCACCTTAAAACAGTAAAAAATGTCAATTACTAAAAAAAGAAAAGTAGCTGCAGCCAAGGTGGATAAGAACAAAGCGTATTCCCTGAAAGATGCTTCAGCACTCGTTAAAGAGATCAATTGCACCAAATTCGATAGTTCTGTTGACCTGCACATCCGCCTGGGTGTAGACCCTAAGAAAGCAGACCAGCAGGTGCGTGGTACCGTATCATTACCACATGGTACCGGTAAAACCAAAAAAGTTCTGGTTCTCTGTACACCTGATAAGGAAGCTTCTGCCAAAGAAGCCGGAGCCGATTATGTAGGTCTGGATGAGTTCATCACCAAGATCGAAGGTGGCTGGGTGGATATGGATGTGATCATCGCTACCCCTGCCGTAATGCCTAAGATCGGTAAACTGGGTAAAGTATTGGGTCCACGTAACCTGATGCCGAATCCTAAGACCGGTACAGTGACCAATGATGTGGCCGCTGCCGTAAATGAGGTAAAAGGCGGTAAGATCGCTTTCAAAGTGGATAAAGCGGGTATCGTACACGCTTCTATCGGACGTATCTCATTTGCTCCTGAAAAGATTGCTGAGAACAGTGCAGAGCTGATCAATGCGATCCTGAAACTGAAGCCTTCTACTGCCAAAGGAACCTACCTGAAAGCAGTTAGCATGGCCAGCACCATGAGCCCAGGTATCACATTAGACACCAAATCATTAATGAACTAATCCTGGTGATTCCCGCTATGGCGAGAAAATGACCCGGGTTTTTAAAAAGATTAGTTATGACAAAAGATCAAAAAAATGAGGTGATTGAAGTCCTGAAAGGAAAGTTCAGTCAATACAATAACTTTTACATTACCGATACCGAATCTTTAACGGTAGAGCAGGTTTCCAAACTGCGTCGCACCTGTTTCGACAAGCAGGTTGAGATGAAGGTTGCGAAGAATACTTTGATCAAAAAGGCACTGGAAGCGCTGGATGCTGAGAAGTATGCAGGTGTTTTCGACGCCCTGAACAATGTAACTGCCCTGATGTTCTCTGAGAACCCTAAGGAGCCGGCTTTGATCATCAGTTCTTTCCGTAAGGCAAGCAATGGTGACAGACCGATCCTGAAAGCGGCTTTTATCAATGGTGATGTGTACACTGGTGATAATACCCTGTCTGCACTGACCAAGATCAAGACCAAGAACGAACTCATCGGAGAAGTTATCGGCTTACTGCAGTCTCCTGCAAAACGTGTACTGGCTGGTTTGATCCACCACCACGAGAAGCAGGCAGAAGGCGCAGCTGCTGAGTAACCAATTTGAAAATGTGAAAATGTGCTCATTGGAAAATGAAACACATGTTCAGATATTCAGAAAAGAAAGGATTAACTGGGATGATGGTATTTGGAAATTTTCAAATTTTCAAATTTTCAAATTCTCAAATTAATAGAAACAAATTTTTTTAAACCCTCCGTCGGATCACACCGAAACGTGATATGAAGACGGAAAAAATTGTAAACACATGGCAGACGTTAAAGCATTAGCCGAACAATTAGTAGGCTTAACAGTAAAAGAAGTTCAGGAATTAGCTGATGTATTGAAAGCTGATTACGGTATCGAACCAGCTGCTGCTGCAGTAGTAGTAGCAAGTGGCGACGGCGGTGGTGCTGCTGCTGCTGAAGAGAAAACATCTTTCGATGTGATCCTCGTTAGCGGTGGTGCAAGCAAACTGGGCGTTGTTAAGATCGTTAAAGAACTGACCGGCCTGGGTCTGAAAGAAGCAAAAGACCTGGTTGACGGCGCTCCAAAACCAGTAAAAGAAGGTATCTCTAAAGCTGAAGCTGATGATTTAGTAGCTAAGCTGAAAGAAGCTGGTGCTGAAGTTGAAGTGAAATAATTACTGTTTCGCTGAGAAAATATAGCCGGTAAGTTTGACTTACCGGCTTTTTTTATGCGGGGAGAGAGTGGTGAGTAGTGAGTGGTGAGTAGGGAGGTGAATGGTGAATGGGCAATTGTCAATTCACCACTCACCACTGCCCACTCACCACTGCCCACTCACCACTGCCCATTCACCACTGCCCACTCACTTCCCCAATGACCAGCGGTTTTGAAATATCGCTCCGAATCCTAATATTTACAGTCACTAAAACCACTGTATGAAAAAGACGACTCTTCTGATGGCGGGGGTATTACTGGTACTGGCTTCCTGCAAAAGCAAGCCGGGATCTGACAAAGCATTCTTTGATACCAGCGGGATGGACACGACCGTACATCCGGGCGACAATTTCTTCCGGTATGCCAATGGCGGCTGGATCAAGAATGCCAGGATCCCTGATGACCAGAGCGGATGGGGCAGTTTTTACACCCTGTACCAGGACAATCTTACCAAAATGCGCACGATTCTGGATGAAGTGTCGGCCAAAAAGGATCATCCCAAGGGCAGCATCGAACAGAAAGTGGGCGATTTTTACGCGAGTGGTATGGATACATTGGCCATTGAAAAAGCCGGTTATGAGCCCCTGAAACCGATGCTGGCCAGGATCGATGCGGTAAAGGACCACAAAGAACTGATGGGCCTGCTGGCAGAAAATGCCAGGGAAGGTAATGGCGACCTGATCGGTTTCTATGTGGGTGCCGATGAACGCAATAGTGTAAAGAACATCCTGGTACTATACCAGACCGGTACCTCCTTGCCTGAAAAGGACTATTATACCAAAACGGACTCTATCACGGTGAACCAGCGTAACAAGCTGGCAGCACATGCGGCTACCTATTTCACCCTTACCGGTACGGCCCCGGATGCCGCGCAGAAAGCAGGAAGATCCGTTCTGGCCATCGAAACACTGATCGCGCAATCGCATCTGACGCCTGTGGAGCAGCGTGATCCGGTAAAGAACTACAATAAGATGTCGGTGGCGCAGCTGGAAAAACTGGCGCCCAATATCGGCTGGAGCGATGTGCTGTCCAAGATGGGCATCCATACAGACAGTGTGAACGTGGCCCAGCCCAGGTATTACCAGGCCTTGAGCGCATTGCTGGTATCACAGCCCATTGAAGTGTGGAAACAGAAGGTCAAGTTCGATTATATCTCCGGCAATGCGGCTCTGCTGAGCAAGGCTTTCCGGGATGAGCGTTTCTCGTTCAGTAAATTATTCTCCGGCGCCAAAGTACAGCCGGACCGCTGGAAGAAAATGGTGAGTATGACCGACAATGGGCTGAAGGACCTGATGGGGCAATTGTTCGTACAGAGATATTTCCCGGCGGAATCCAAAAAGCGGATGGACGAACTGGTGAACAACCTGCAAACGGCATTCAAGGCCCGTATAGCCAAGCTGGATTGGATGAGTGATACCACCAAACAAAGGGCACAGGAAAAACTGGCAGCATTCCTGAAAAAGATCGGTTACCCGGATAAATGGAAGAGTTATGAGGATGTGAACATCAGTCGCAACGACTTCTATGCCAATAACCGCAGTATCGCCCGCCATGATTACCAGGAGACCATTGATAAGATCGGCAAACCAGTGGATAAGACGGAGTGGGGTATGACCGCTCCCACCGTGAATGCCTATTACAATCCTACTTTCAATGAGATCGTTTTCCCCGCCGGTATCCTGCAGTTCCCGTTCTTCGACGGTAAGGCGGACGACGCTATCAATTACGGCGCCATCGGCCTGGTGATCGGTCATGAGATGACCCATGGTTTTGATGACCAGGGAAGGCAATACGATGCACAGGGTAACCTGAAAGACTGGTGGACGGCCAAAGACGGTGCCATGTTCCAGTCGAAGGCAAAAGCCGTAGTGGAGCAGTATAACCAGTACGTGGTGCTGGACAGTTTACACGTGAATGGCGCGCTGACGCTGGGAGAGAACCTGGCGGATATTGGTGGCCTGGCCATTGCCTGGGATGCTTTCAAACTGACAGAACAGGGCAGGGGCGATAAAAAGATCGACGGATTTACGCCTGATCAACGCTTTTTCCTGGGTTTTGCCCAGGCCTGGCGTATCGTGAACCGTCCGGAAATCGTACGCACCGGCATCACTACCGATCCGCATTCGCCCGATGAGTTCCGGGTATTGGGACCGCTGTCCAACTTCGACCCGTTTTATGCGAGTTTCGGGGTAACAGAGAAGCACAAAATGTACCGTAAACCCGAAAACAGGGCTAAGATCTGGTAAAATCTTCTCTATCTAGTTGATAATTAGCAACTAACGATTGATTGTTGAAACAATGATCGATCGATGGTTGCTAATTTTTCATTTGGGACCTGACAGCTTGCCAATTTTGGTGATTTCTTTTCCACAAGGGGATGGTTTGGTCCAAAATTTGTTTTTTATGTTGTCCTTCAATGCTTACCTTTGCCATCCTTATTTTTGGGCCAATTAGCGGGTGGACATTTGTATCATTTTGTTTGAATGATGAATGAGCCGATTGTACGTTAAGAGAATCTTCCAGTTCTCCCCAAATTTTTTTCGCACAAAAACCGGTTTTCACACATATGTCTACAACTACATTGAACAACAGGGTCGGCTTCGGTAAAACCAAACATTTAGCGGATGCCCCTGACCTGCTCGACATTCAGTTAGAATCATTCAGAGAATTTTTTCAGTTGGAAACTACGCCCGACAAACGTAATGTGGAAGGGCTGTTCCGCGTGTTCAAGGAGAATTTTCCTATCACCGACACGCGTAACATTTTCATGCTGGAGTTTCTGGATTATTTCATTGATCCGCCGCGTTACACCATTGAAGAGTGTATGGAGCGTGGATTAACGTATGCCGTTCCTCTGAAGGCCAAACTCCGTTTGAGCTGTAATGATGAGGAGCACGTAGACTTCCAGACCATTGTACAGGATGTGTTCTTAGGCAACATCCCTTACATGACACCCCGCGGTACCTTTGTGATCAATGGTGCTGAGCGTGTGGTGGTATCGCAGTTGCACCGTTCACCCGGTGTATTCTTCGGTCAGTCCATTCACCCTAACGGAACCAAGATATACTCTGCCCGTGTGATCCCTTTCAAAGGGGCCTGGATGGAGTTTGCTACCGATATCAACAACGTGATGTATGCGTACATCGACCGTAAGAAGAAATTCCCGGTTACCACGCTGTTGCGTTCCATCGGTTTTGAGACCGATAAGGATATCCTGGAACTGTTCGGTATGGCCGATGAGGTGAAAGCCGATAAGAAATCACTGGCCAACCAGGTAGGTAAGAAACTGGCTGCCCGCGTTTTGAGGACATGGGTGGAAGATTTCGTGGATGAGGATACCGGTGAGGTAGTGAGCATTGAGCGTAACGAGATCGTAATGGAGCGTGACACCGTTCTGGACGAAGAAGCCATCGCTACCATCATCGAGATGGAAGTGAAGAGCGTATTCATCCAGAAAGAAGACGTGGGTGGAGATTACGCCATCATCTATAACACATTGAACAAGGATACCTCGAACAGTGAACTGGAAGCGGTTCAGCACATTTACCGCCAGCTGCGTGGTGCTGATGCTCCGGATAATGAAACTGCCCGTGGTATCATCGATAAATTATTCTTCAGCGACAAACGTTATGACCTGGGAGAAGTTGGCCGTTACAAGATCAACCGCAAACTGGGACTGGACTACCCGCTGACCAAAAAAGTACTGACCAAGCAGGACATCATCGAGATCATCAAATACCTGGTTCGCCTGACCAATGCGAAAGCAGAGATCGATGATATCGATCACCTGAGCAACCGTCGTGTGCGTACCGTGGGTGAACAATTGTATGCTCAGTTCGGCGTGGGTCTGGCCCGTATGGCCCGTACCATCCGTGAGCGCATGAACGTTCGTGACAACGAGGTGTTCACGCCTGTTGACCTGATCAATGCAAGGACCCTGTCGTCTGTGATCAACTCGTTCTTCGGAACATCGCAGTTGTCGCAGTTCCTCGACCAGACCAATCCGCTGAGTGAGATCACGCACAAGCGTCGTATCTCCGCTCTGGGACCAGGCGGTCTGAGCCGTGAGCGTGCGGGCTTCGAGGTTCGTGACGTACACTATTCACACTATGGTCGTCTGTGTACCATTGAAACACCGGAAGGACCGAACATTGGTCTGATCTCCACCCTTTGCGTACACGCTGCCATCAACGATATGGGCTTCATTGAAACCCCTTACCGTAAGGTATCGAATGGTAAAGTGAACATGAAGGAACTCACATTCCTGAGTGCGGAAGAAGAGGATACGGCCAAGATCGCACAGAGCAATTCTCCTTTGAATGAGAAGGGTGAGTTTGCAGAAGATAAGGTAGTATCGCGCCAGACAGGTGATTTTCCGATCCTGGATAAAGAAGAAGTAGAATATATGGACGTTGCGCCAAACCAGATCGTTGGTTTGAGTGCTTCGCTGATCCCGTTCCTGGAGCACGATGACGCCAACCGTGCGCTGATGGGATCGAACATGCAGCGCCAGGCTGTTCCTTTGTTACGTCCGGAAGCGCCTATCGTAGGTACCGGTCTGGAAGGAAAAGCGGCGCGTGATGCACGTATCCAGATCCACGCAGAAGGCAATGGTGTGGTGGAATTCGTGGATGCTACAGAGATCCATGTACGTTACGACCGTAACGACCTGGACCGTCTGGTAAGCTTCAATGATGACCTGCAGATCTACAAACTGACCAAATTCATCAAGACCAACCAGGCAACCTGTATCAACCTCCGCCCTGCGGTGAAGAAAGGACAGAAAGTGAAGAAGGGCGACTTCCTGACAGAAGGATACGCAACCAAGGATGGAGAACTGGCACTGGGCCGTAACCTGCAGGTGGCATTCATGCCATGGAAGGGTTACAACTTTGAGGATGCCATCGTGATCAACGAGAAAGTGGTTCGCGAAGACCTGTTCACTTCTGTACACATTGAAGAATACGAACTGGAAGTACGTGATACCAAACTGGGTGAGGAAGAACTGACCCCGGATATCCCGAACGTTTCTGAAGATGCCACCAAGGACCTGGATGAGCATGGTATCATCCGTATCGGTGCCACCATCAAAGAAGGTGATATCCTGATCGGTAAGATCACACCTAAGGGTGAATCAGATCCTACTCCGGAAGAGAAACTGCTGCGCGCCATCTTTGGTGACAAAGCAGGCGATGCAAAAGATGCTTCCCTGAAAGCTCCTAACGGAACCGAAGGTGTGGTGATCGATAAAAAACTGTTCCAGCGCGCCAAGAAAGACAAGAATGGCAAGATCCGTGAGAAAGCGCTCCTGGAGAAAGTTGAAAAAGTGCACCTGCAGAACACAGAATCACTGAAAGAGCTGTTGCTCGAGAAACTCCAGACCCTGTTGAAAGACAAAGTGTCTACCGGTGTCAGCAACAACTTTGGTGAGATGCTGATCGGCAAGGGTGCCAAGTTCAACAACAAGAACCTGGCTACCATTGACTATCAGAACGTGAACCCATTGGGCTGGACCGGTGATGCAAAGACCGACGACCAGATCAATACACTGCTGCACAACTACAACATCAAATACAACGAAGAATTAGGACGCTACAAGCGCGAGAAATTCAACATTTCCATCGGTGACGAATTGCCTGCCGGTGTGTTGAAACTGGCGAAAGTGTATCTGGCTGTTAAGCGTAAGCTGAAAGTGGGTGATAAGATGGCGGGCCGTCACGGTAACAAAGGTATCGTGGCCAAGATCGTACGTGCAGAAGATATGCCGTTCATGGAAGACGGTACACCGGTTGATATCGTACTGAACCCACTGGGGGTACCTTCCAGGATGAACCTGGGTCAGATCTACGAGACCATCCTGGGTTGGACCGGTAAGCGCCTGGGACTGAAGTTCTCTACACCGATCTTCGATGGTGCTTCTACCACGCAGATCGAAGAGTACTGTGAGCAGGCGAATATCCCGAGGAACGGACATACTTACCTGTATGACGGTGAGACCGGAGAGCGTTTCCACCAGAAAGCCACCGTGGGTGTGATCTACATGATCAAACTGCACCACATGGTAGACGATAAGATGCACGCCCGTTCGATCGGACCATACAGCTTGATCACACAGCAGCCGCTGGGTGGTAAGGCACAGTTTGGTGGACAGCGTTTTGGTGAGATGGAGGTATGGGCACTGGAAGCATATGGTGCGGCCAACATCCTGCAGGAATTGCTGACCCTGAAATCAGATGATATCATCGGCCGTGCGAAAACTTACGAAGCGATCGTAAAAGGTGATAATATCCCTCGTCCGGGTGTTCCAGAATCGTTCAATGTATTGGTACATGAACTGAGAGGTCTGGGACTGGATCTGAAATTTGAGTAAGACAGCTTTGCGCTACGAGCCAAGTGCTACGGGCCTGAAACATGTCTGAAAGGAATTTAAAACGTATAACAAGAGCTCGGGGCTCACAGCTCAAAGCTCACAGCTAATAAAAAATATGGCAATCAAAAGAGATAACAAACCGAGACCAACTTTCTCCCAGATCACTATCAGCTTAGCATCTCCTGACAGTATCCTGGAAAGAAGTTTTGGCGAAGTTTTAAAGCCTGAGACCATCAACTACCGTACCTATAAGCCGGAGCGCGATGGTTTGTTTTGTGAAAGAATTTTCGGACCGGTAAAAGATTATGAGTGTGCCTGCGGTAAGTATAAGCGTATCCGTTACAAGGGTATCGTTTGTGACCGTTGCGGTGTGGAAGTTACCGAGAAGAAAGTGCGTCGTGAGCGCATGGGCCACATCAAACTGGTGGTGCCTGTGGTGCATATCTGGTACTTCAAGAGTTTACCTAACAAGATCGGTTACCTGCTGGGTATGAGCTCTAAGAAATTGGAGACCATCGTTTACTATGAAAGATATGTGGTGATCCAGGGCGGTGTGAAAGATAACCTGAGCATGGGTGATCTGCTGACCGAAGAGGAATACCTGGACATCCTGGATAATCTGCCCAAGGACAACCAATACCTGCCCGATGATGATCCGCAGAAATTCGTTGCCAAAATGGGTGCCGAAGCGGTGCATGCTTTGCTGGAAAGGATCGACCTGGATAGCCTGAGCTTCTCGCTGCGTAATGCTGCAGCCACTGAAACCTCTCAGCAACGTAAAGCAGACGCTTTAAAGCGTTTGAGCGTGGTTGAATCGTTCCGTGATGCCAGCACCCGTATCACCAACCGCCCTGAGTGGATGGTGATGCAGTATATCCCGGTTATCCCACCAGAACTGCGTCCGCTGGTTCCGTTGGATGGTGGCCGTTTCGCCAGCTCTGACCTGAATGACCTGTACCGTCGTGTGATCATCCGTAACAACCGTCTGAAAAGGCTGTTGGAGATCAAGGCACCTGAAGTGATTCTGCGTAACGAAAAACGTATGCTGCAGGAAGCGATCGATTCACTGTTCGATAACAGCCGTAAGTCCAATGCGGTGAAAGCAGAAGGTGGTCGTGCGCTGAAATCACTGTCTGATGTACTGAAAGGTAAACAAGGACGTTTCCGTCAGAACCTGTTGGGTAAACGTGTTGACTACTCCGGTCGTTCGGTGATCGTGGTAGGACCTGAGCTGAAGATCCATGAGTGCGGTTTGCCAAAAGATATGGCTGCTGAATTGTTCAAGCCATTTGTTATCAGAAAACTGATCGAAAGAGGTATCGTGAAAACAGTGAAGTCGGCCAAGAAACTGGTTGACCGTAAAGAAGCTGTGATCTGGGATATCCTTGAAAATATTTTGAAAGGTCACCCGGTACTGCTGAACAGGGCCCCTACACTTCACCGTCTGTCTATCCAGGCGTTCCAGCCCAAGCTGGTAGAAGGTAAGGCGATCCAGCTGCACCCGTTGGTAACCTCCTCATTCAACGCCGACTTTGATGGTGACCAGATGGCGGTGCACGTGCCTTTGAGCAATGCTGCGATCCTGGAAGCCCAATTGCTGATGCTGTCATCACACAACATCCTGAACCCACAGAATGGTACGCCGATCACCCTGCCTTCACAGGACATGGTACTGGGTCTGTACTATATCACCAAGGGTAAGAAGACCACTGAGACCGAGATCGTAAAAGGTCAGGGCATGGCTTTCTACAATATGGATGAGGTGATCATCGCCTACAACGAAGGACGGGTTGACCTGCATGCCAACATCAAGGTTAAGACCAATGTGCGTGAGAACGGACAACTGGTGAAAAAACTGATCGATACCACTGTAGGACGTGTACTGTTCAACCAGCACGTACCTGTAGAAGTAGGATTTGTGAATGCCCTGCTGACCAAGAAGAGCCTTCGTGAGATCATTGGTGACATCATCAAGATCACGAACGTGCCTAAAACAGCGAAGTTCCTGGATGATATCAAGACACTCGGATTCCGTATGGCCTTCCGTGGTGGATTGTCGTTCAGCGTGAATGACCTGATCGTTCCTGAGATCAGGGAGCAGCTGCTGGATTCTGCAAAAGACGAAGTGAATGAAGTGTGGGAGAGCTATAACATGGGTCTGATCACCAATAACGAGCGTTACAACGCAGTTATCGACATCTGGGGCCGTGTGGATATGAAGATCACCGAAAGCCTGATCCGCGAGATGACACATGACAAACAGGGCTTCAACTCTGTATTCATGATGCTGGATTCCGGAGCCCGTGGTAGTAAAACACAGGTTAAGCAGCTGGTAGGTATCCGTGGACTGATGGCGAAACCGCGTAAGAGCGGCAGCACCGGAAGCGAGGTAATTGAGAACCCGATCCTGTCGAACTTCAAAGGCGGTTTGAACGTATTGGATTACTTCATCTCTACGCACGGTGCCCGTAAGGGTCTGGCGGATACGGCCCTGAAAACGGCGGATGCAGGTTACCTGACCCGTCGTCTGGTGGACGTATCGCAGGATGTGGTGATCACCGAAGAGGATTGCGGAACACTGCGTGGTAATGCAACAACAGCGTTAAAAGACAACGAAGATATCATTGAACCACTGTCAGACAGGATCGAGGGACGTACCTCACTGCACAATGTGTACCATCCTGTTACCGATGAGCTGATCATCCTGGCAGGTGAGGAGATCTCTTCTGATGTTGCCAAGCAGATCGAGGAAGCCGGTATCGAAACTGTTGAGATCCGTTCTGTACTTACCTGCGAAAGCAAACGTGGTGTGTGTGTGAAATGTTATGGTAAGAACCTGGCAACCGGTTACCTGGCACAGAAAGGAGATGCGGTGGGTATCATTGCCGCACAGTCCATCGGTGAACCGGGTACCCAGCTGACACTGCGTACCTTCCACGTGGGTGGTGTTGCGGGCTCCGCTTCTGTAGAGTCTACTTTACAGGCCAAGTTCGATGGTACCATCCAGTTCGACGGTCTGCGTACCGTTGATACCGTGAACAATGATGGTGAAAAAGTGAAGATCGTTATCGGCCGTACCGGTGAGGTAAGGATCATGGACGTGAAGAACGACCGTTTGCTGATCACCAACAACGTTCCTTATGGTGCCACCCTGAACATCAAAGATGGTGCACAGGTGAAGAAAGGAGATGTGATCTGTACATGGGATCCGTTCAACAACGTTATCGTTGCAGAGCAGAATGGTAAGATCCGTTTTGAGAATGTATTGGATGGTATCACTTACCGCGACGAGTCTGACGAACAGACCGGTCACCGCGAGAAAGTGGTCATCGAAACAAAAGATAAGACCAAGATCCCGACCATCATAGTGGATGGTAAGGAAAGCAAACAATACAACCTGCCGGTTGGCTCACATATCGTGATCGAGGAAGGTGACGATGTGAAAGCAGGACAGGTACTGGTTAAGATCCCGCGTGTGTTGGGTAAGCTCCGCGATATCACGGGAGGTCTGCCACGTGTAACCGAACTGTTCGAAGCTCGTAACCCGGGTAACCCTGCGATCGTTTGTGAGATCGATGGTGTGGTGGCATTCGGTAACGTGAAGCGTGGTAACCGCGAGATCATTGTTGAGTCAAGGGATGGTATGGTGAAAAAATACCTGGTACCGCTGACAAGGCAGATCCTGGTGCAGGATGGCGACTTCGTGAAAGCAGGTACGCCGATGTCTGACGGACAGATCGCACCAGCCGATATCCTTGCTATCAAAGGACCATTTGCGGTACAGGAGTATGTGGTGAATGAGATCCAGGAAGTATACCGTTTACAGGGTGTACGTATCAATGATAAACACATTGAAGTGATCGTTCGCCAGATGATGAAGAAAGTGGAGATCGTAGATGCCGGGGATACCAAGTTCCTGGAGGAGGACCTGGAAGACAGGTTCGACTTTATTGAAGAGAACGACAGGATCTTCGACAAGAAAGTGGTTACCGAAGCGGGCGAAAGCACCAAAATGAAGCCAGGTATGATCATCACCCTGCGTGAACTGAGGGAAGAGAATTCCATCCTCCGCAGAAGCGATAAGAAACTGGTGGAAGTGAGGGACGCGAAACCAGCCACTGCCACACCGGTACTGCTGGGTATCACCAAAGCTTCTCTGGGCGTACAAAGCTGGATCTCTGCGGCTTCCTTCCAGGAGACCACCAAGGTGTTGAGCCAGGCGGCCATCCAGGGTAAGACCGATTCTATGCTGGGTCTGAAGGAGAATGTGATCACAGGTCACCTGATCCCTGCAGGTTCTGGTCAGAAAGAGTTCGAGAACATGATCGTAGGTAGCAAGGAAGAGTACGAAGTACTGGCCACTACCCGCGAAGCCATGAGCTTTGACGAGGAAGAGTAAGTATTACAGATTACCGGAATTTTTATATGATTGATAGAAAGTAGGAAGTGAAAACTTCCTACTTTTTTTAACATTATCATCGTAGGGTTTGTCGGTAATTATATCAGCGTCTTTCTTTACATTCACAAAAATTCATTCGAATCAAAATAATCAGTGTTTCATGAAAAATCTGAATCTCGGTCTGAATATCGTATTGGTAGTAGCAGTAGCTGTTTTGTTTTACCTGCAGTTCTCTTCACCGGCTGTGGACAGGGTATCTACCGTAGGGACCAAAGCGGTTCCTGCCGGAAGTTTTAAGATCGCCTATTTCGAAACGGATTCTATTCAGAACCAGTTTGAGTATTTTAAGGAAGTGAGCAGTGAACTGCAGGCCAAGGATCAGGCCAATGCCAGGATCCTGGGAGATATGAAGAACACATTTGCCGCTAAGTACCAGGAGCTGCAGAAAGTGGCCGCATCTCTGTCGCAGGCGGAGCTGGCCAGCAAACAGCAGGAACTGATGCAAATGGAAAAGACCTTCCAGGGTAAAGAAAAAATGATGAGCGATGAGATGCAGGATGAGCAGTTCCGTAAGATGCAGGATGTGAAGAAGAAGATCGAGGACTACCTGAAGGAATACAACAAGGATAAGGGCTATGCTTTCATCCTGTCCAGCTCCCCGGACCTGATGTACCTGAAAGACACGGTATACAACATTACACCCGATGTGATCAGGGGGCTGAATGCCTTATATAAGAAGAAAAAATAAACTTCGACCAGATTCATTATCTTCATCCCGCTATCAAAAAGCGGGATTTTTTTATGACCAATACGACCTCCTTCAAACCAACATTGGGACTGTTCGATGCCACCATGATTGTTGCGGGAAGCATGATCGGTTCCGGTATCTTTATTGTTAGTGCGGACATTACCCGCAACGTGGGTAGCGCCGGCTGGCTGATCATGGTTTGGCTGATCACCGGTTTCATGACCCTGACCGCGGCATTGAGTTACGGAGAGCTGAGTGCCATGTTTCCAAAGGCCGGGGGGCAGTACGTGTACCTCAAAGAATCCTATAACCCATTGGTGGGGTTCCTGTATGGATGGAGCTTCTTTTCGGTGATACAGACAGGCACCATTGCCGCCGTGGGAGTGGCATTCTGTAAGTTCGCGGGATATTTTTTTCCATCACTGGAGCTGACCGATGCCAATGTGTTATTGACGATCGGGTCGTTCAAGATCTATCTAGCCCAGATCGTTTCCATATTGCTGATCGTTTTCCTTACCTATATCAACACAAGGGGTATCAAGGGTGGTAAACTGATCCAGACCACTTTCACGATGACGAAACTATTGTCTTTGTTCGGACTCATCATTTTCGGCTTTATCATGGCCAAAGGCGATGTGTGGGATGCCAACTGGCAAAATGCCTGGAGCATGCAGAAGATGACCAGCAGTGCGGATACCAGTCTGAATTTTGATGCCACCATCATCACGCCACTGATCGGTGCCGCCGCTATTGGCGCCATTGCTGCATCTATGGTGGGTTCCATATTCAGCAGTGATGCATGGAACAACGTGACCTTCATTGCCGGTGAGATCAAGAACCCGCAGAAAAATATCGGCTTCAGTCTTTTTTTAGGCACACTGATCGTTACCATCATCTATGTTTCAGCCAACCTGATGTACCTGAGCGTATTGCCGTTGCATGATATCGCTTTTGCCAAAGCAGAAAGGTTGGCCGTTGCCGCTTCCAATGTGATCTTTGGCGATGTGGGTACTTATGTGATCGCCCTGATGATCATGGTATCGACCTTCGGTTGTAACAACGGACTGATCCTGGCCGGCGCCCGTGTGTACTATACCATGGCACAGGATGGACTGTTCTTTAAAAAAGCCGGTACGCTCAATAAGAACGCTGTTCCTGAGTGGGCACTATGGGCACAATGTGTTGTGGCATCCCTGCTCTGTTTGAGTGGGAAATATGGCGACCTGCTGGATATGGTATCGTTCATCGTGGTCATCTTTTATGTGCTCACGATCGCAGGTATCTTCATTCTGCGCAAAAAAATGCCAGGGGCAGAAAGACCTTATAAAGCATTCGGATACCCGGTATTGCCGGCTTTGTATATGTTGATGGGTATTGCGTTCTGTGTGATGCTGATCATTTATAAACCCAGTTTCACCTGGCCCGGTCTGATCATTACCCTGATCGGT
Organism: Chitinophagaceae bacterium; assembly: GCA_020403425.1. Classification (GTDB taxonomy): domain Bacteria; phylum Bacteroidota; class Bacteroidia; order Chitinophagales; family Chitinophagaceae; genus Sediminibacterium. The sequence goes on from JADBXR010000026.1 coordinate 28,444, forward strand.
ATTCCATTGTATTACCTGGCTGTGCGTAATTCAAAAAAAGAGGCATGATGGATTTCAAAAAACTGTTCGCAGGTTTTTCCGATAAAAAAGTGGCCATTGTTGGCGACCTGATGCTGGACACGTATTGGTGGGGTTCGGTAGACCGGATCTCTCCCGAAGCTCCCGTACCGGTCGTGGCCTTGAAAAAGAAAGAACTAAGGGTGGGAGGCGCTGCCAATGTAGCCTTGAATACGGTATCGTTGGGGGCACAGACAACTGTATTTTCTGTCGTGGGGAAAGATGCCGATGGAAAAGAGCTGATGCGTTTACTGAATGAAAACCGTATCAATACCGCATACGTAGTAGCTGCCGAGAACAGGATCACCACCAACAAAACCCGCATCATGAGCCGTAACCAGCAGATGATGCGGTTGGATGCAGAGATCACGGCAGATATCGATGCAGGGGACGAAACCCGGCTGATCAACCAGGTGGCCGCATATTTCAAAGCGGGCAGACCTGATATCCTGATATTCGAAGACTATAATAAAGGGGTACTGACCACCAGAGTGATCAGGGAATTGATCGCCTTGTGTAAGGAATATGGGGTAGCGACCAGTGTGGATCCCAAGAAGAAGAATTTTCTTTCTTTCCAGGGGGTCACCATTTTTAAACCCAACCTGAAAGAAGTAAAGGAAGGCTTGAACCTGTTGGATGACACCGTAGATATGCAGACGCTCAGTCATATGCATAAAGGATTACAGTCACACCTGCAGCACGAAATATCATTTATCACTTTATCCGAAAAAGGGGTGTTTTACCAGCAGGGTGATGAACAGAAACTGATCCCTACCCATGTCCGTAATATTGCGGATGTAAGCGGTGCCGGGGATACGGTGATAGCAGTGGCATCCCTTGTATATGCCAGTACCCACAACATGCTGCTGGCCGCCGAAATGGCGAATATTGCCGGTGGACTGGTCTGCGAAGAAGTGGGCACCGCACCGATCGACCGGCAGAAGCTCTTGCATGAGTGCGAGCTGTTGTTGGGACGGCAGTAGTGAGACGTCATTCGTGAATCGTGAGGCGTGAGTGGTGAATGGGCAATGGTCAATTGTGAACGGGCCGTTACATTGCCTACCCAATGACTACTCACTACTTACCACTCACGATTCACGCCCTAAACGTCCTGCAACAAATCCAGTCCGGGCTTGAACCTTCTCTAATGTTCCCGTTCAATAATTCGATTTTCTCAGTTGACTAAATATCTATTTTCGACCTCGATAAGCGAAAAAGATATGTCAGATTTTACCATTGTGTTACATGGCGGTGCAGGCACCATACTGAAGGAGGATATGACACCGGCTTTGGAACAGGCATACTGTGATGGCCTGCAGCAGGCGCTGGACCTGGGTTATGCTGTACTGGAGCAGGGCGGTACGGCCGTCAATGCCGTAAAAGCTGCCCTGGTGATACTGGAAGATAATGTGTTGTTCAATGCCGGAAGGGGTGCTGTATTTACCAAGAAAGGGGTTCAGGAAATGGATGCAGCTATTATGGATGGGAGTGATCTGTCGGCTGGGGCAGTGGCAGGGGTACGTAACGTGCGCAACCCGATAGAACTGGCCACCGAAGTGATGCGAAACAGTAACCACGTTTTCCTGAGTGGTAAAGGGGCCAATGACTTTGCGATCAAACAGGGTGTGAAACTGGAGCCTGATGAATATTTCTTCTCACAGTTCCGCTACGACCAGTGGAAAGCCATCCGCGATTCGGATACCTATTCTTTGGATCATACCAATCACCACCTGGAAGAACTCATGCGCGACAAGAAGTTCGGAACTGTTGGGGCCGTTGCCTGTGACAGTAAAGGGAACCTGGCGGCTGCCACTTCTACGGGTGGTATGACCAATAAGAAATATGGACGCATAGGGGATAGCCCGGTGATCGGTGCTGGTACCTATGCCAACAATGCCACCTGTGCCATCAGCTGTACCGGTCATGGTGAAATGTTTATCCGAAGTGTTGCCGCATACGATGTGAGTTGTCTGATGGAATATAAGGGGCTGAGTTTACAGGAAGCCATGGATACCGTAGTGAACCGGAAATTGGTTGCGTTGCATGGCGAGGGAGGTATGATCGGTGTAGATGCCAAAGGGAACGCAGCCATGGTATTGAACAGTGCGGGAATGTATCGGGGTATGAAAAATAGTAAGGGTATTACAGAAGTTTCTATCTATAAATAGGTATATTTGGTACAGGTCTATGAACATGAGAAAATAAAGGAGCTACCAGGGTAGCTCTTTTTTGTTAGTGCAAAACAAGGAACGATATCATGAAAAAATATGCAGTGATCGTGGCAGGTGGCAGTGGGCAAAGGATGGGAACATCCATACCCAAGCAATTCCTGCTGTTGCAGGGCAAACCCTTGTTATGGTATTCCCTGCAGGTGTTCCTGCAGGCTTTTGATGATCTGCAGATCATCCTGGTAGTACCGGGTGATAACCTGGCAGAAGGAGAACGACTGGCAAAAGAACTGGATGGGAACACGCGCATCAGGGTGATCACAGGCGGCAGTACCCGTTTCCATTCCGTGCAGAATGGACTCGCATGCGTAACTTCCCCTTCCATTGTTTTTGTGCATGATGGTGTTCGCTGCCTGGTGAGCACGGACCTTATCCGTCGTTGTTACACACAGGCATTGGAAAAAGGAAGCGCCATACCTGCCGTGGCAGCCACGGATAGCATAAGGGTCGTAGAGGGCGCAAGTCATCTTGTGATGGATAGAAACCGGGTCTGGATCATCCAGACCCCGCAGACCTTCCGGAGTGAATTACTGCTTCCTGCTTTTCAACGGGATTATACCGAGGGTTTTACGGATGAAGCTACCGTAGTGGAGGCTTCGGGTGAAGCAGTTTATTTAATTGATGGCGAATACACCAACATCAAAATCACAAGGCCGGTCGACCTGCTGGTTGCAGAAAGGATACTGGCAGACAGGTCATCTCTTTAACAATCGTAATGGCCAGGGCAGACGATTGTCATGGTAGTGAAAGTAGGGTTGCGCTACGGCACCGAATGATTCATAAAAATTTTTAACGCCGGGTAATTCAGAACCTTCCATATCCAATAATAAGGGTTGGCCGGAAAACTCCTGTATGATCCGATCGATCAGCCAATGATTGGCTTCTTTGTTACGTCCACCGGGGAGTGTGGTGTTCATCAGGTTATATATTCGGCGGTTGTCTTTCAGTAGTAATGCAATTGCCAGTAACTCGCCCTCCTGATCCCTTACGGATCGTACCAGGCATTGCTCTTTTTGTTGTAAGCTTTCGCCAAGCAGCTGGAAGCGTTGGTAGTCGGCAGCTTGTACCTGTTGCATCCTGGAGCCATACTGTTCCCGGTAATGAGTCACCGCTTCCTGTACACTGCCATGGCCATACACCAGGGACAGTTTTTCTGCTTTCCTGATATTCTCTTTCAGATCGCTCCTGTAATGATTCCTTATCTCTTCTGTGGGCCGTTCCAGCGGGATCACCAGATTGGTCCTGGCCGTCACCCGCACTGTTCCCAGCAAGTCCCTGTTCAGGAAATTAAAATGAATATCAGCATAGGAAACTGTGCTCCGTACCAGCAATAGTATTGTTTCGACCGAAACTGACCTGCTATCTCCCACGAGTCCCAATTGTTGAATGAATGCAGGGGTATAGGCATAACGGACCCCCCATTTTTTACGCACCGGCAGGGGCATTACAGCTTCGTAATCATTGACCACGATCCCGTACCATTGTGTGCAGATAGCATCCAGGTAGGTGGTGGTGGCATAGATGAGCCCATTGGCCTGATCCCGTATACACTGGTCCCACAGCTGGTAACAGATATTGTGAGAAGGTAAAAGTTGAACGGTTGGTTTCATCAGGGGGAAAATACCGCAATATTTACAGGTGTGAAAGATTTATTTTCCTTTGCCCGAGAGAATGATACGAAGGCTATGCATCATGATCTTGAAATCAAGCAGCAGAGAGGCATTCTCTATATAGATCAGGTCATATTCCATCCTTTCGATCATCTCGTCCACACTGGAAGCATAACCGAACTGCACCATACCCCAGGAAGTAAGACCGGGTTTGGCCCGAAGCAGGTAGCGGTAGTAGGGGGTTCTTTTCATGATCTGATCGATGTATTCTTTTCTCTCAGGTCTTGGTCCGATCAGGCTCATATCGCCCCTGATGATGTTCCATAATTGGGGCAACTCATCCAGCCGCCATTTACGCATGAATTTACCCCAGGGTGTGATCCGCGGGTCGTGATCACTGGACAGGGCGGGGCCGTCTTTCTCTGCATTCGCCACCATGCTTCTGAATTTGTAGATAGTGAAAGGTTTGCCTTTGTAACCGATCCTTTGCTGGCTGTATATGATACCGCCTTTTGATGAAAGGGCTGTTCGAATGGCGATGAATAGCAACAACGGACTTAACAGGATCAATGCTGTAACGGATAGGAGGAGATCGAACAGTCGTTTTACATTCTGTTCCCGGGCCGACAGGGCGCTGCTCTGGATATCGATCAGCATGGCACCCAGTACGTTGTTGGTCTTGACAGATCCTGAAAGAATATCGATCGTGTCGGGCACCAGTTTGATGTCCACATCTTTCTGGGCCAGCCGGTTCACCAGTTCTTCCGTGAGCAGGTGTTGTTTCTTTTCCAGGGCAAGGATTACTTTCTCTATCTGGTGTTTGTCGATCAGAAGTTCCAGTTGTTCTATTGTGCCCAGATGGGGCAGCCATTTGCCTAAACCGTTCCGGGTCTCGGGAGTGACCGTGATGAAACCGATGGTCTTAAAACCGAGATACCGATAGTTCTTATTGAGCTCCTTATACAGTTTTACGGCTTCCGGATTGTTGCCGATGATGAGGGTATTGAAGACGATATCGCCTTTTTCGAGTGCGATCTTTACCTGGTATAATAGCAGGTTCCTGCCTAAAAAGACCAGTAGGGATTGCAGGGCAAAATAGAGCAGGAAGGAATTGACAGAAAAAGATCCATGACCGGGAACAAACCATAGGATTAGAAAGGATCCCAGGAAACTGTAGATCAGGGTTGAGGTGAATTCGTTCAGCCTTGATTTTTCATAGAGGGATTGGTTGTAATTGCCGGCAAATGCATACAGGATGATCCAGACCAGGCCCAGTGCCAGGCATCTGAGTATGGATATCTGTTCTGATCCAGCGGATAGATAGTAGTTGGAAAACAGCAGTAGGCCGGTAACAGAAAAAAGATAATCGCTGATAAGGTACCAGCTGATATTTTTTTTTCGGCTACGCATCATCAGACGAGAATACTGGTATTATTGATCTTCTCCAGTATCTGGTGGGCCACTTCCATGGCCAGGAAACCATCGATCTCACTCACGACCGTAGGTTTATTGTTGATGATCGAATCTACAAATGCTTCCAGTTCCAGTTTGATGGCATTGAGTGGCTGTACGGTAGGGTTGGCGATGGCGATGGTCTTTTTACCGTTCAGGGTATCTATGTCAAAGGAGAAGACATTGGTATCGTCCGGCTGTTTCAGTTTGATGATCTCTGTTTTCTTTTCCAGGAAATCGATCCCCACATACGCGTCTTTCTGGAACAGACGCATCTTACGCATCTTCTTCATGCTGATGCGGCTGCTGGTGAGATTGGCCACACAGCCATTGTTGAATTCGATACGGACGTTGGCGATATCCGGCGTTTCTGTCATAACGGCTACGCCGCTGGCAGAAATATGTTTCACATCGCTTTTCACCAGGCTCAGGATAATGTCGATGTCGTGGATCATCAGGTCCAGGATCACGCTTACTTCCGTTCCTCTCGGGTTGAATTGTGCCAGCCTGTGCACTTCAATGAACATGGGATTCAGCGGCATGTCCTTGATGGCCAGGTAAGCCGGATTGAAGCGCTCCACATGTCCCACCTGGAGTTTGATATTGGCTTCTCTCACCATGTTCACGATATCCCTTCCTTCCTGTATGGTATGCGCAAGCGGTTTTTCTACAAATACATGTTTGCCTTTGCGGATGGCCTGCATGCAGATAGCGAAATGATGATCCGTGGGGGCAATGATATCGATGATGTCACAGGCGTCCATCAGTTTGTCCTCATCCATGTATCTTTTCAGACCGTATTGCTCACTGACCGCTTTGGCATTCTCATTGTTGGGATCAAAAAAGCCCACCAGTTTCACCCCTTCGATCTCCTTCCAGTTGTTCAGGTGAAACTTACCCAGGTGGCCCACTCCAAAAACTCCTACTTTCAGCATATTGATGGCTTTTTTATCAGGCGGTAAATATAATTATTCGCAGGCTTTTTGTCTTTGCCCGGACAAAGATGTGGATATCCTTTTGCCTCATCAGGCAAAGTAATCCATGTTCTTTACCTGGGTCAATCCACCGTGTGCCAGCAAGGTATTGGCACAGGCTTCCGCATGCGGCATCTCATAGCGGAAAAAGAAATGCAGGGTATGGATCTTGCTTTCGTAAAAAGCCTCTGTGTTCCGGCTGAAATCCTTTTTGGTTATCCTGTCCGCTGCTACCGTAGCCTGTTTCAGCCACTGCCAGCCGATCACTACATACGATGCCATTTCCATGAATACGGTGGCATCTGCCAGGTAAAGGTCGATCTCACCTTTTTGGGCAAAACGGGTAAGATGTCCCAGTACACTCTCGATCCGGTGTAATTCCTGTACCAGTGTTTCCGCATGCTTTTGCAGTTCGGGGTATGCATTGGCCGATCGTATGGTTTGTTGGATCTCTTCGGCCAGGAATGCCAGTGCTTTTCCTTTCTCCATGGTCACTTTGCGGCCCAGCAGGTCGAGCGATTGAATACCGGTGGTTCCCTCGTAGAGCGACATGATCTTCAGGTCCCGATACAATTGCTGAACAGGAAAGTCGGTGGTATAGCCGTATCCTCCCAGGGTTTGTATGGCCAGCGCAGCGGACCGGCTTCCCTGTTCGGATGCATAGGTCTTTACAATGGGGGTCAGTATCTCCAGCAGCAGTTGGTGCCGCTGTTGTTCCTCCGCTTGGGTCACCTGTGTCAGGTCATATAGCCGGTTACATTCCATGGCCAGTGACAGGGCGCCTTCTGCAATGGCTTTCTGCGTGAAGAGCATGCGTTGCACATCCGGGTGATGGATGATGAGGGTAGGAGGCTGGGATGGGTCTTTTTCACTTGCCAGCCTGCCCTGTGGCCGCTCCATGGCATACTGCAGGGAAGCCTGGTAGGCGGCCATGGCTACCGATGCTGCACTTTGTCCCACGCTGATCCTGGCACCATTCATCATCTGGAACATATAGCTGAGTCCCTTGTGAGGTTCGCCCACCAGGTAGGCATGGCAGTCATCGTTGTCTCCGAACGACAGATGGGTAGTGGCGTATCCCCTTTGTCCCATCTTCTGAAAATCGCCTGCACAGTGAACATCATTGTAGGTGAGGCTGCCATCAGCTTCTGGCCGGAACTTGGGTATGATGAACAGGGAGATGCCTTTTACACCCGCAGGGGCTCCCTGTATCCTTGCCAGGGTAAGGTGTACAAAATTCTCGCAGGCATCGTGCTCACCGCCGGATATAAAGATCTTTTGTCCTTTCACGGTATAATGGCCCTTGCCGGTAGGTGTTGCGGCAGAAACGATATCTGATAAGGAGCTGCCTGCCTGGGGTTCCGTCAGGGCCATGGTTCCCTGCCATTCACCGGAGAAGATCCTGGGCACATAGGTGGCGATCTGCTCAGCAGAACCGAAACTGGTGATCAGTCCGGCGGCACCTGCAGACAGACCGGTATATCCTTCTACTCCATTGTTGGCAGCCTGGAACAGGTGATGTCCTGTGCTGAAGATCATTTCCGGTAGTTGCATGCCGCCATGTTCGAAAGAAGCATATCCGCCGATCCAGTGCTGTTCTGCCGCTTTCCGGATGATGGTCTGCAACTGCGGATGTGTTCTTACACCTCCTTTGCCGTCATACTGTGCGGGAGAGGCATCCATCTCTTTGAAATACGGGAACATCTCCTGCTCGGCCAGCAGTTTGGCCGATTCAATGATCATCCATGCCTGCTCCCCATCCAGGTGCGAAAAACGCTCATGTGAAAACAGCTCTTCCACCCGGTGAACATCAAACAGCAAAAACCGCAGATGCTCCATACTCGTAAAACGTGCCATACTATTCAATTTATTACTACTCTCAACAGTCACTCATTCATTCATCCACTCATTCACTCATTCACTCATTAAATAATCACCTCGCACTACCTCCATCTATCGTTAAACAAATGCCATTTACATAAGCGGCCTCATCAGACGCGAGGTAGAGATATCCATAGGCGATATCGAGTGGGCTGCCCCAATGACCCACGGGTATGAGGGGGATCATCTTCTGTTTGACTTCCTCAGGGATGGCCTGGGTCATCTGTGTTTCTATGAATCCCGGGGCGATACAGTTAGCGGTGATGCCGAAGCGGCCCAGTTCCAGTGCCCACACTTTGGTCATACCGATAATGGCCGATTTGGTGGCCACATAATTCGTTTGCCCGTAATTACCCCTCAGTCCCACATTGGAAGACGCGGATACGATCCGACCATACCCCCGTTGTTTCATGTGTTCAGCAACGATCTGTGTGCAGTTGAACACGCCGGTCAGGTTCACTGCGAGTACCTGGTCCCAATCATCCTGCCCCATTTTAAGCAGCGTTTTGTCTTTGGTGATGCCGGCATTGTTGATCAGGATATCTATTTTGCCGAACCGGGCTATCGTCTCAGTGGCAGCATCGGTCAAGTCCTCCCGGTCTGTTACGGATACCTGCTGGAACCATACTTTGTATCCTTCTGCAAGGAGCTTGTCCGCCAGTTCCTTTCCCGATGGCGTAACATCCCAGATGGCCACAGACGCCCCTTCTTTGAGGAATAATTCCGTGGTGGCCAGTCCGATGCCGGCGGCACCCCCGGTGATCACGGCAACTTTATTGGCTAATCGCATGTGTCGGGTCGTTTATGGGTTGATGGGTTCAGGAGTAACGTTGTTGTTGTCTCGATCGGCTTTTCGAAGGGCCGTTACAACTATACCCATACCTTGAATTTACAATGAATCGCTGAAAACAGCCGGTTCTGTTTTATTTTTAGCCGGTCAATTCTTCGCATGCTTAAAAACAGGATCCGCTACTGGTGCCAGCAACTGCTTGGCTTGGAGCATTATCTTTTTGTGTTTGCCCGGATCCAGATTTTCCGCACCCGCTACCTGGGCCACCAGCCTGAGTTCAGGTTCTTCCTGCGGATGATACCCTGGGAGGGCGCCCTGCTGGATATTGGTGCCAATGTCGGCACCATGACGGTATTGTTTGCCCAAAGCTTCCCACAATGCAGGGTGTACGCATTTGAACCGGTACCTATGCATGCCAGAACAGTGCAGAAACTGGCTGAACGCTTTGGTCTGCCGCATGTAACCGTATTCGAAACCGCCCTGGGTAATACAGATGGAATGGTGCACATGGTAACTCCCATCAAGGGAAAAAGCAGTATGCATGGGTTGAGTCATGTATGGGAGGGGCCGGCCGGAGCGCAACCGCCAGGGTCTTTTGAAGTGCCGGTGACCATGCTGGACCATCACCCTGCGCTGCAGCAGGAGCCAAGGATCAGCGCGGTCAAAATGGATGTGGAGAACTTTGAATACTATGTGCTGCTGGGAGGGAAGGAGCTGCTGCGCCGTCACAGACCTGTTGTGTATGCTGAGCTGTGGAACGATGCCAAACGAACTTTATGCATACAACTGATGCAGGAGCTGGGGTATACTGTGGCCATATTTAAAAACGAGAGACTGATAGAATACCAGGGCCAGGATGCACTGAACTATTTTTTCCTTCCCGGAAGCAGGAAACAGGCGCCTCACGTTTAACAGAAATTTAAGCCGATGGCATAGTTTTTATCTGGCATACCCCGTTCTTACAAGATATCAATTACCTTCGCTGAAGGCAAAATGGATGCATTTCGTTTTCCTGAAAGATGCATCTTTGCCAGGCACGAAAGATTGACCGGACCTGCTAATGTTACAAACGAAAAACCAATGCTCAAAAAAGTACTTTGTGTTGATGATGATACGATCTCTCTGACGATCTCCCAGCTGCTGCTGAAGCGGACAGGTTTTGCATTGGACGTGGATACCGTGATAGATGGCAGTGAAGCACTCGAATATTTTGAAAAATTATTTTCTGAAGAAGCGGACCCCTCAGCGGCTGCTCCGGAACTGATCCTGCTCGATATTAACATGCCGGTGATGAATGGTTGGGAATTCCTGCAGGAATATGATCCCCGTTTTCGTGATAGATTGCCGAATACACATATCGTTATCCTTTCCTCCACCATCGATCCTGAAGATTTTGCATTGGCAAAACAATACCCGGTGGTGGCACAGTTCATCAGCAAACCCTTGAGTGTAGAAAACCTGGAGGAACTGAAGGACAACCCGGTGATGAAACCACTGTTCTCTTAAACAACGATCCCTTGTGGTACATGAATTTGGACAGCAGCTATCCTGTTGCCGTATCGCTGTATGTGGTATATTGATCACCGGCAGGTACCGCCATAAAAAAAGCTTTGTAGAAGTTGTTCGTCCTACAAAGCTCGTGTAGCATCCCGCTACTGGGGTTTTTCAAGGAATAAGACCGGTTACGTCTTGGATGAACTGGCCGGCCAGTTTAGATCTTTACAAAGGATTCTTGGATGTTACTCTCATTATGGCCAGAACAGGGTTCTTTGCTTAATGCGATATCATAAAGTAACTAAGTATTCGCTGTTATGCCTATCGGGCATTTTTTGATTTTAGGGTAATGAATAATTGATTTTTTGTAGGTAAAAAACTACTTATTGCCGATCCCAAGTGTTTAGCGGGATAAAAGCCCGTTTCGCACGTTTATCCCAATTATTCGGCTGCTTACCAATGTTTTAATACATTGGTCATATGAAAACCTCTCATTCTTTATTGCGTTCCGGCCTCGTCAGGCACCTGGCCGGATTTTGTATGCTCAGTCTTGTACTGACTGCTAACCCGGTTCTTGCCCAGTCGCAGGAGTCTGTGGTTGAGCAGATCCTGAAAGAAGGCAATACCAACTCTCAGCTGGAACCCCTGGCTCATGAATTGTTGGATAGGATCGGTCCTCGTTTGGTGGGTACCCCACAGATGAAGCGCGCCAACGATTGGGCGGTTGAAAAATATGCCAGTTGGGGTATTCCGGCCCGGAATGAAAAATGGGGCGAATGGAAAGGATGGGAAAGAGGTATCAGTCATATAGACATGATCGCTCCCTGGGTAAAAAGCCTGGAAGGCACCCAGTTGGCCTGGAGCCCTTCTACCAAAGGCAAAGCTATCACCGCAGAACTGATCATTCTACCTGATCTGGCCGATTCGATGGCTTTTGTGCAATGGCTGCCCAATGTAAAAGGTAAGTTTGTGATGGTATCGATGCAGCAACCCACGGGCCGGCCAGATCAGAATTGGCAGGAATTCGGCACCAAAGAATCGTTCGACAGGTTGAAAGCTGCCCGGCAGGAGCAGACGGATGCCTGGGCAAAACGCATTAAAAAAACGGGTCACTCTGTGCGCATGTTACCCATCATCCTGGAGAAAGCCGGAGCAGCAGGTGTGGTGGGCAGTAACTGGTCGCAGGGTTTTGGCGTGAACAAGATCTTCAGCGCCTATACTTCTAGCATACCTACGGTGGACATAGCACTGGAAGACTACGGACTGTTATACCGTTTGGTAGAATCGGGTGATCATCCGAAGATCAGTGTTCGTACCGATTCGAAAGAGCTGGGTACCGTACCTGCTTATAATACCCTTGCAGAGATCAGGGGAACAGAGAAACCAGAAGAGTATGTGATGCTCTCTGCGCATTTTGATTCATGGGATGGCGGTACCGGCGCCACCGATAACGGTACGGGCACCCTTACCATGATGGAAGCCTTGCGTATCCTGAAGAAAGTATATCCCAATCCTAAAAGGACCATACTGGTAGGCCATTGGGGTAGCGAAGAGCAGGGATTGAACGGTTCACGTGCCTTTGTGGAAGATCATCCTGAGATCGTTGCCAAACTGCAGGCGTTGTTCAATCAGGATAATGGCACGGGCCGTATCGTGAATATTTCCGGACAGGGCTTCCAGCATGCAGGTGAGTATCTGACGCGTTGGTTGTCTGCTGTTCCCAAAAACATGCGCGATTCCATTAAAACCAATTTCCCTGGAACACCTGGTGGTGGCGGTTCTGATTTTGCTTCATTTGTGGCAGTGGGTGCCCCTGGTTTTTCATTGGGTGCACTGAACTGGTCTTATTTCAACTATACCTGGCATACCAACCGCGACACCTACGATAAAGTGGTGTTTGATGACCTTCGCAATAACGCATTACTCACCGCTATCCTGGTGTATATGGCCTGTGAAGACCCGAATACCTTCCCGAGGGATAAGGCAGTATTGCCCAATGACCGCACCGGCAAGCCTGTTCTTTGGCCAACGCCTAGCAAAGCCATTCGCAAAGGGCCGGTAGCACCGACCAATTGATCAGTATCGATGACATAATCAAAACCTCCTCCGGGAGGTTTTTTTGTGCAATGATCAGAACAGCGAAAGCTGCACCTGTGCTGGCGTTGGAGGTTTGGGGCGCTGTATGACCTGTGCAGTTGCATGCGCCTGTATATGATATACTTCCGTTTCCTGGTAGCGGGAAGCCACCACGATCCGTGTATTTCCTGCGTGCTGCTGAAACAGGTCTTCCACCAGCTTGGGATGGTTATTGTTCTTGGATAGATGCGCCAATACCAGATGACTCATATGAGCGGGCCTGTGTTGCAGAAAAAGTTGTAAGGCCTGTTCATTGGAAAGATGTCCCTGTCCGCCACTGATACGCTTTTTGAGGTGATATGGATAATTGCCTTTTTCGAGCATGTTCACGTCATAATTGGTCTCGAGAAAAGCAGCATGACATTGTTTGAAATGATGGATCAACTGTTCGCAGGCAAACCCGAGGTCGGTGAATATGCCCACGTTCACTTCGCGGGAACTGACCAGGAAACTATGTGGTTCGGCAGCATCATGGAATTTTGGGAAGGCCGTAACAGTGATGTTCCCAATGCCGATGGTCTCATGGGGCTGAAAATGGCGGATCAGATCGGGCTCAATGGGAATATTACTGTTGGAATAAGTGGCCTCTGTGATATAGACAGGTAAACGAAATTTCTTAGATAGTGCAGGGATCCCGGTGATATGGTCACCATGTTCATGCGAAACGAAAATGGCTTTTACCTGTGCCATATCCAGTCCCAGCCGGTTCATCCTTTTTTCTGTTTCACGGCAGGAAATGCCGGCATCTATCAGTACCGATTCGCGTCCATTGCCCACATAGTAGCAATTGCCGTTGCTGCCCGAGTTAAGAGAAGTGATGTATAGTGACATGTGTTACAAAACTAACACCAATATCGGGATTCTGCCCGGTTAATCGGCATACTGAAAGATCTCAGCTCAATCGCTGTTTCCTCACAGCTGCCAGCAACTGTTCCACATTGCCGATGTTCTCCTGTTCGTTCTGCGCAATGGATACATGCCACTTGTTTTCTACCGCATTCAGTAGGTACTGCATCTCCCAGTCAACCAGTTCCAGGTCCTTCTTGAGATCCGTTGCGGGACTGATGGGTGCAAAAGAAATATTCAGTTTCTGTTTCAGTATTTTCTGGATACCGTTGAGTAAGGGTTGCATATGGTTCGGTTTCTTGTTCACAAGAAACTTCATAGACCAAAAACGTTGCCAGAACCTTATTAAGATACTGTTAAAAGCTTTTTGGATCATGCGGATAAAAAAACACCCCGGGCAGATACTGCTCCGGGGTGTTGGTAAGGTAGGTAAGAAATTTAGTGTTTGTTAGGAGCTGCCTGTTGTACGGGCGTAGCTGCGGTTGTAGCGGTCTGTGCTTTTACCTCGCCTTTGATCACCAGAACTTTCTGGTTGGGGTTGGCGTTGGAAACCACTGTGATCGTTTTGGTGAAGGGGCCCATGGCCGCCGCATTGTAAATGGCTTTGATGGAGGCCGTGCCACCTGGTTTTACAGGCTCTTTAGGCCACTCAGGTGTGGTGCAACCACAGGAAGCGGTAACAGAAGTGATGACCAGTGGCTCTTTGCCGGTATTCTTGAAAGTGAATACATGGTTCACTGGTGTGCCCTGTGGAATGGTGCCAAAATCATAGGTGTCTGCTGTAAATGTCATCACAGCCTGGGTGGATGAAGTGTTTTGTGTCTGGGCATGTGCTGTTGTCAGGCCCATCAAAAGAAGAAAACTGATTCCCGCAAATATTTTTTTCATTGGTTACTATTTTCCGGAAAGATAAAGATTTTATCGTTTACGCAGCCTGCAGTGTCCTGCCAGCTATCCTTTAAAAAATACTGTCATAGGTATTGTTTTGATCTGCAGACCTGCCCTCAGCGCTAAGGGCAGGTTATATCAAGAGCCTGCTGTTGGGAAACAGCAGGCTCTTGGTAGCAATTTTTTAGTTTATTTGATGTGTACGGGCACATCCAGATTTTCCCAGCTCAGTACGAAACCTTTGTCGTTGATGGTGTACACCAAACGCTCGTTCATACTGGCTGATTTCCTGGGTTTCACCGTTACACGAAATACGTCTTTGGCCGGATCGGCTGTGGTCTCACCCTGACGGGTAATGCCCCACTGGCCGGTTTGTGCGTTCACGATGATGGTCCATTCTGTTTCTCCGGGAATGGCATAGATGCTGTATTTACCGGCAGCCAGTTTCTTGCCTTCAACAGTGATGTCCTTGTCTGTTTCCAGGACGGTTGCCTGGTTGGCCCCGGCGCGCCATACTTTACCATAAGGTACCAGGGATCCCCAGATCTGGCGACCTTTTACAGAGGGACTGCTGTACTTGATGGTGATATTGGCGCCATGGATGGTTCCGGTGGCAGTGGCTGCAGGACTGGCCTGCGACCAACCAAGGGTACTGATGCAGGACAAGGCAAAGCCCAGTAAGAGGGTTTTGAGAAAGGTTGTTCTTTTCATAGTGTGGTTTTTTATTCGTTACAGTTTAGAATTACGGGATAGGGAAATTACAGGTTTCCCGAATCGGTGCGCAGGTTTTTACATAAATGGTAATATGCGGTATCGTTGGTGATACAGATAATTCCAGCCGGTCAACCCGGTTGCGAACGACCTGAAAATTGCCTGTAACAGCAACCCGATTTAGCTTATCTTGTTACTAACAAAACTTCTGCCATGTTGTTTACTTTCTATCGGAACTGCCTGATAGCTGGCTCGCTGTTGTGTGGTATAACGGTTCAGGCCCAGAGTGCTTTACAGAAATACCAGGTCGTCAATTTTTCTAAGGTCAAGATCACTGATGATTTCTGGCGCCCAAAACTGGAGAAAGTGTCAACCGTCACGATTCCGGTGTGTATCGACCAGACAGAAGTAAAAACACCCCGTATCCGCAATTTCGAGATCGCGGCCGGTAAAAAGCAGGGCAAGTTCCAGGGGATCTTCTATGATGATTCAGATGTATTCAAGGCACTGGAAGCGATCGCCTACTCTTTAAAAAATCATCCTGATGCAGCCCTGGAGAAAAAAGCGGATGAGTGGATAGACCTGATCGCAGCGGCACAGTTACCTGATGGTTATCTCAACACGTATTACAGTTTACAGTTCCCGGAAAAACGCTGGACGGATATGAGCATGCATGAGGACTATAACGGTGGCCACCTCATAGAGGCCGCTGTTGCCTATTACGATGCTACCGGCAAAAGAAAACTATTGAATGTGGCTATCCGCTTTGCAGACCATTTTGATTCCCTGTTTGGTCCGGGTAAACGGGATTGGGTGACCGGGCACCAGGAGCTGGAACTGGCTTTGGTAAAATTGTATAAGACTACCAGCCAGAAAAGATACCTGAACCTGGCAGACTGGCTCCTGAGTGAACGCGGGCAGAAAAAAGCGGTAGGGTACACCTGGACTGACTGGAAGGACACTGCTTACGCGCAGGACAGCAAACCGGTGAAGGAACAGCGCGAGATCACCGGTCATGCGGTGAGGGCCATGTACCTGTATACCGGTGCTGCGGATGTGGCGGCATTGACAGGTGATGAAGGGTATATGCATGCGATGAAAACGGTTTGGGAAGATGTGGTCTACCGGAATATGTATATCACAGGAGGGATCGGTTCTTCCGGCAGCAACGAAGGATTCTCGATAGATTACGATCTGCCGAATGAGAACGCTTATTGTGAGACCTGTGCATCGGTGGGAATGGTATTCTGGAACCAGCGCATGGGCATGCTTACTGGTGATGCGAAATATATAGATGTGCTGGAGAAGAGTTTATATAACGGAGCATTGGATGGTATTTCATTGGCGGGCAATCAGTTCTTTTATGGGAATGTACTGGCCTCCAATGGTAAACAAGCCAGAAGGGATTGGTTTGGCACAGCCTGCTGCCCATCAAATATTGCCAGGCTGCTGGAATCATTGGGCAATTACATATATGGTTATAACGACAACAGTATCTGGGTGAATTTATTTGTAGGGAGTCAGACAGCTATTCCACTGAAAGAGCAGGAGGTCAATATCCGCACGCAAACGAATTATCCATGGGAGGGTACCCTGGATATTCATGTGTCGCCCAAAAAGAAAACGGTTTTTGCGGTACGGGTCCGTTATCCGGGATGGGTATCAGGAGAAGCTGTGCCTGGTGGCCTGTATACGTATGATGCAGCGCAACATGCTGCTGCAGTGGTCAGCGTGAACAATCGATCGGTAACATATCAGCTGGAAAATGGATATCTGGTCATCGACCGCGAATGGGCGCCGGGTGATAAACTGACTGTGTCCTTCCCGATGGAGATCAGGCGCGTGTACAGCAGGGAAGAAGTGAAAGCCAATAAAGAAAGGGTGGCCCTGCAAAGGGGCCCGTTGGTGTATTGTGTAGAAGGTGCCGACAATGAGGGCCGGGCCATGAACCTGGTATTGCCGAAAAACGCGTCTGTGCAGTCTATGCCTTACCAGGTGCTTGCCGAACCCGTAATTGGCTTGCAGGCCGAAGCCACTGTGCTGACCGTGTTACCGGGAGGAGACAATATAAAGGCAGAAAGAAAAAAGGTCATTGCCATTCCTTATTACACCTGGAACAATCGAGGGGCCGGACAGATGCAGGTCTGGTTGCCGCAAAGGATCATCGATATCAAGATCAATTAAGCCTATTTTTGCGCCAACCTGCTGCTTATGCATACATTACATATTGCTGATTATATTGTATTTTTTCTGTATTTCATTGTGGTGACCGCTTACGGTGTGTATGTTTACCGTAAAAAGAGATCGGTCAATACCAGTTCCAAAGAATTTTTTCTGGCAGAGGGTTCACTTACCTGGTGGGCCATTGGCGCTTCGCTGATCGCTTCCAATATTTCTGCAGAGCATTTTATCGGGATGTCGGGCTCGGGTTTTGCACTCGGACTGGCTATTTCCACTTATGAGTGGATGGCGGCTGCCACACTGATCGTGGTGGCGGTATTCATCATTCCCCTGTACCTGAAGAACCGGATCTATACCATGCCGCAGTTCCTGGCCAAAAGGTATAACGACAAGGTGAGCACCATCATGGCGGTGTTCTGGTTGCTGGTATATGTGTTCGTGAACCTTACCTCCATCATCTATCTCGGTGCACTGGCCATCTCTTCCATTTCGGAGATCAGTTTTTTCTGGTGTGTGGCAGGGGTAAGCGTGTTCGCGATCATTGTAACCGTAGGGGGCATGAAAGTGATCGGTTACACGGATGTGATACAGGTGTTGGTCCTGATCATCGGCGGCTTGGTGACGACCTATCTTGCATTGTCCCTGTTATCGGAGCATTACGGGTATGGAAATGATATCCTGAAAGGGCTTTCCGTACTTCGTAAGGAAGCGCCCACGCATTTTCATATGATCTTCCAGAAAGGAGATCCGTATTATAAGGAATTGCCGGGTCTGTCGGTTTTGATCGGAGGTATGCTGGTCAATAACCTGGCTTACTGGGGATGCAACCAGTACATCGTACAGCGTGCATTGGGCGCCGATCTGAATACTGCCCGTAAAGGGATCTTGTTCGCTGCTTTTTTAAAGCTCCTGGTGCCCGTGATCGCAGTACTGCCGGGGATCACGATGTACGTCTTGCATCAAAAGGGATTGTTCCTGCAGGAAATGAGCGAAGGAGGGGTGATCAAACCGGACCATGCCTATCCCACACTGATGAACCTGCTGCCTGCCGGTTTAAAGGGGATCGCTTTTGCGGCTTTAACGGCAGCCATTGTGGCCTCACTGGCGGGCAAGGCCAACAGCATTGCTACCATTTTCTCACTTGATATTTACCGTAAGTTCATCCATAAAGACGTTTCGGAAAAGAAACTCGTCCGGGTGGGTCGCTGGGCGGTCCTGGTATCCATGATCGCAGCGGCACTGGTGGCACCGGCACTTCGATCGCTCGACCAGGCCTATCAGTTCATCCAGGAATATGTGGGGTTTGTGTCACCGGGTGTACTGGCCATCTTCCTGCTGGGTTTTTTCTGGAAAAGGACCACTGCCCAGGCAGCTATGGCGGGGGCATTGCTCACGATCCCTGTTTCCACGGTGCTGAAATTCCTGCCGGTATGGACAAATGGTGGGTTCCCTGATTATCCTTTTCTTGACAGGATGACGATCACATTTGTAACGGTAGCCGTTGTGATGATCCTCATCAGTTGGTTGTTCCCGCAAAAGGAAAATGAAAAGGCCATTATAGAAGTGGACCCGAAATGGTTCCGGGTAAATACGGGTTTTGTTGTTGGTTCTGTGATCATACTGGGCATACTGGCCGCACTGTACACTGTATTCTGGTAAACACGGGGGTACAGAACCGATCTGAGTTATATTAGCGAAACAACCAATAACTGATTCTGAATGAGCAATCATCCCTTTAACCTGGCGCTGCGCTTTTTACTGGAGTTGGCGGGCCTATGCATTATTGCCACCTGGGCCTGGGTATTTCATCAGGGTATCTATCAATGGCTGGCCGTGATCTTGTATCCCACCGTGGCCGCAGCCGCCTGGGCCATCTTTAGGGTAGCGAGCGAATCGGGCAGGACCCTGGTGCCGGTAAGTGGTATCACACGTTTGCTAATTGAGATCCTTTTCTTCAGTACTGCGACCAGAATGTTATACCAACTGGATGCAGGCAGGTTGTATTCCTTTTTCTTATTGCTGGTGATGGTGCATTACGCAGTTTCTTACGACAGAATACTCAGATTGATCCGGAATCCCCAGAACTAGTGGTGAGCTCAGATAACAGGAATTATTTTCCTGACAGTAAGTTTCCCCGAATACGCATACCCTCTTCCTTATCCAGCACATGTTTCATCAGCTTTTTCAAAGCCTCGGGGATGCTTTCTTTTTCCTTGTCTGTTAGTACATGTATGATCTCGAAGAACTCATCTTCCTCATCGTAATAGCCAAAATAGAGGTCGTACAGGTCTTTGGGATGCAGGCGCAAAGAGATCTCTTTGTCTTCTTCATACACATGCATGGTGAGAATGGCCCATTGGTCATTATCCTGATAATCGAAATGAATATCCACTGCATCGGTGTTCACCGCCCAGGTTACCAGTCTTTCGATCATTTCAGCAGCGTGATTCCTTACCAGTTCTTCGTAGTTCATAATTGCCGGTTGATGGCGCGAAAGTAAGGCCGTTTTAGCAGCCCGCAAGCATAAATGAACGAAATGGCTGCTTTCTTGTTACACCAGTAAGCGTAATCTTCCGGGAAAACCGGGATAAGCATTATTTTTTGCACAAAGCAGGCGGATCATACGCTGAATGCCCGATAAATTTGATAAATTTCCTGTTCCAATGATTAATTTTATAAGCGATTGTGTCCATACTAAAACCCTTTCTTATGATCAAGCTAACAATCAATAATCAGACCTATGAGGTTGATGCCAGTCCGGAAATGCCCCTGCTCTGGGCCATCAGGGATATGGTGGGTTTAACCGGTACCAAGTTCGGATGTGGCATGGCCCAATGCGGGGCCTGCACCGTTCATGTAGATGGTAATCCGGTCCGATCCTGCAGTTTTCCCGTATCTGCTGCAGTAGGCAAAAAGATCACTACTATCGAAGGTCTGTCCGAACGCATTGGCGAAGCGGTTAAAAAAGCATGGATCGAATTGCAGGTGCCGCAATGCGGTTATTGCCAGTCGGGCCAGATCATGAGCGCTACGGCTTTACTGAAGACCAAACCCAAGCCCACGGATGCCGATATCGATGCGGCCATGCAGGGTAATCTTTGCCGCTGTGGTACCTACCAGCGTATCCGCAGTGCCATTCACCGTGCTTCAGAACTGATCCAATCCTAAACCTCAACTTCAAACGCAATCTTATGGCTAATCAACTTACGAATATAGATCGCAGGAATTTTCTCCGTTTAACCGGTATCACCGGAGCCGGGTTGGTATTGGGTCTTTCTGCCCATGCAGACGGAGCGGCTACCGTAGAGAACCTGGCTGCAGCCGGAGAATCCTTTGAACTGACCCCTTATGTAGTGATCGAAAAAAGCGGGCAGATCACCATCTTCAATACCAAACCGGAGATAGGACAGGGTACCTTTCAGTCGATCCCGGCATTGATCGCAGAAGAACTCGAAGTGTCGCTTGATAAAGTGGTCATTCAGCATACCGGTGGCGAAAAGAAATTTGGCGGGGCGCAGTTCTCCGGCGGTTCTGCTTCGGTGCGTACCAGTTATACCAGTTTACGCAAAGTAGGTGCTTCGGCGCGCGAAATGCTGATCACTGCGGCGGCAACACAGTGGAATGTTCCGGTGTCGGAGTGTTATGCTTCGGATGCAAAAGTGTTTCACAAGCCATCCGGCAAAAGCCTGGGCTATGGTGAACTGGCCGAAGCAGCTGCCAAAGTGGAGGTTCCGAAAGAACCCCGCTTAAAAGATCCCAAAGACTTTACCATATTGGGCAAATCCACCCCAAGGCCGGATGTGCCGCTGAAAGTGAACGGAACGGCGCAGTTCGGAATCGATGTGTCTGTGCCGGGCATGGTGTATGCATCGATTGAGCGTTGTCCTGTGCTGGGTTCCAAACTGGTGAGTTATGATGATAGCGCCGCCAAGAAGGTAAAAGGTGTTGTGGCAGTAGAAAAATGCGAAAGGATCCATGGTGTGTATCGCTCCGAAGGCGTTGCCGTGATCGCAGAGACTTACTGGGCCGCTTTACAGGGCAGGAAAGCATTAAAAGTGACCTGGGACCACCAGGGAAATGATAAGTTCAATTCCAAGACCTACGAACAGAGTTTACGCGATGCTTCCAAACAGGAGGGCGCCGTGGAACATAGTCAGGGTGATTTTGATAAAACATTCGCAGAAGCCCCGGTGAAGCTGGAAGCTTTTTATGAGACACCCATCGTGTCGCATTCCCCGATAGAACCCATGAACTGTGTGGCCAGCTGGAAAGATGGCTCGCTGGAGATCTGGACCTCTACACAGGTGCCGGGAAGGATCATGGATGAGTTCACGAAGACCTATGATGTGGCTCCTGAGAAATTGAAGATACATGTGATGTTTAATGGGGGAGGATTCGGCAGAAGACTGTATCCCGATTACGTGCATGAGGCCGTACAACTGACCAAAAAGATCGGCCGGCCGGTAAAATCCATCTGGACCCGGGAAGACGATACCCGGATGGGACCTTTCCGTCCCATGACTTTCTCCGCCATGAAAGGAGCATTGTCTGCCGATGGTAAGGCCATCGCTTTTCAGCACAAAGTGATCTCGCCTACGCTGGACATGCGTAAGGACTATGACAAGACCAAGGCGGACCGTACGATGACGGAAGGTATCAGTGAACAGAAGTACGAGATCGCGAACATGAAGAACCTGTATGTGCACCATTATCTGCATCTTCCGTTGGCTGCATGGCGGGCGGTGACCAGCACTACATTGGCCTTCTCGCATGAATGTTTCATTGATGAGATGGCGGTGAAAGCCAAAAAGGATCCGATGGCCTTCCGTTTGGGCATGCTGACGAAAGAGTCGGATACCAAGAACGTACTGAATAAACTGAAGGAAGTGTCCAACTGGGACAAACCGCTGCCTGCAGGATGGGGCCGTGGTGTGGCGCAGTATGAATTTTTTGCAGGCCTTGGCGGATTTGTCGTGGAAGTGTCAAAGAAAGGAACCGGCATCAAAATTGAAAAAGTGTATGCAGTGATCGATCTTGGAACCGTGGTGAATCCTGATACGGTGGAAGCACAGGTACAGGGTGCAGCGGTAATGGCACTGACTGCGGCAGTGAAGAGCGGGATCACTTTTGAGAACGGTCAAACCGTGCAGAGCAATTACCACAATAACCAACTGGTTCGCATCAACGAAATGCCAAAGGTGGAAGTGCATATACTGGCCAATGGAGGTCCGCGCATCAAAGGTGTGGGCGAACCAGGCCTGCCGCCATTTGCACCGGCATTGTGTAATGCCATTTATGCGGCAACCGGAAAAAGGATCCGTCGTTTGCCATTTGATATCAATAAAATTGTTTGACGGTAGAAGAAAATATATAATGAGAAAATTTATTACAGGCTCTGCCCTGTTATTGTGTATGATCGGTGGTTCTGCTTTTGTACAGTCGTACGACCTGCCAAAGAGTGTGACACGTGGCAAAGAACTATATGTTACGTATTGTCAGAATTGCCATATGGAAGACGGCAAAGGGGTAGCGGGTGCTTTTCCTCCGTTGGCCAAAGCCGACTTTCTGAAAAAGCAACCAGTGAATTCGATCATCACTATCCTGTTGAAAGGTCAGAGCGGTGAGATCACGGTGAATGGGGCCAAATACAATACCCCGATGATGGGGCTGGATTATTTAACGGATGAGCAGGTGGCAGATATCCTGAACTACACATATAACAGCTGGGGCAACAAATCGGCAAAAGCGGTAACGCCTGCACAGGTAAAAAAAGCAAGACAGTAGTTCCTGCATCTTTTCATGAAAGAGATCAAAGACATCGTACATGCTTTTGATGAAGCTGACCGGATGCATAAAAAAATGGCATTGGCCACTGTGGTACATGTGTCAGGTTCCTCCTACCGCAGGCCCGGTGCCCGTATGCTGGTTACGGAAGACGGGCAGCTGACCGGCGCCATCAGCGGTGGGTGTCTGGAAGGAGATGCTTTGCGGAAAGCGGTACTGGCCATTACCCAGGAAAAAAACAAGCTGGTCGTTTACGATACCACTGATGAGGACGATGCCAAACTGGGCATACAATTGGGTTGTAATGGGATCGTCTCCATTCTCTTCGAGCCCATCGACGCCGGAGATCCGGCGAATCCTATTGCCATCTTACGGTCTGTGATCGCAGAGCGTAAGCCAGCTGTACTGATCACAGCCTATTCGGTGAACCAGGGTGTACATCCTGGTACGCGCAGAGTGGAGGACCTACCATCGCTGGTGCAACCCCAACTCAGTGCAG
The DNA here is from genome assembly GCA_020403425.1 of Chitinophagaceae bacterium. GTDB lineage: Bacteria > Bacteroidota > Bacteroidia > Chitinophagales > Chitinophagaceae > Sediminibacterium. The sequence continues at coordinate 51,975 of JADBXR010000026.1, forward strand.
TGGTGGCCGAAGTGTTCGCTTCAGCATGCTCAACACATATTGAATTAACGGTGTCGGAGAACCAGCAGCATTTTTTTGTGGAATACTGCCATCCATCCATTGCGCTGATCATAGTGGGTGCAGGTAACGATGCCATGCCACTGGCCACCATTGCCCATGACCTGGGTTGGGAAATCACGGTGGTGGATGGAAGGGGCTCACATGCAACTACGCAACGTTTCCCCATGGCCGACTCGCTGATCGTTGCCAAACCGCAGGAGGCAGCAAAACAGCTGGGGATAGATGAACGTACGGCGTTGGTGCTGATGACACATAACTATAACTATGATCTTGACATGTTACAACAGGTATCCGCTACCTCCATTCGTTATGTAGGTATGCTTGGCCCTGCTGCCAAACGTAACCGGATGCTGGATGAACTGGGACAAAAGGGGATCGTTTTTACAGGAGATTTTCTGGAGAGGATATACGGTCCCACCGGTCTGGATCTGGGGGCAGAGACCGCGGCAGAGATCGCTTTGTCTATTGCAGCGGAGATCATGGCTGTACTACAACAAAAAAAGCCTCTCCATTTGCGGGGGAAACTGGAAGCCATTCATCATCGGGAGTCATGAGTACAGGTGTCCTCATATTAGCGGCAGGAAGTGCTTCCCGTATGCAGCAGCCTAAAATGTTATTGCCTTTTCAGAAAGGGAATATTCTTTCGCATCTGCTGGATGAGGCCAAGGTCTTACAGCCAACAGCGGTCTGCCTGGTAACGGGTTTTTATCACGATGAGATCTTATCGGCCGTTGCAACAGAAGAAGTGCTGGTAGTCAGGAATGAAGAATGGGAGGAAGGTATGTCGGGATCGATACGGTTGGGGCTGTTGCGACTATTGCAGCTGTATCCTGCCATGCAACAAGTGATCATACTGGTAAGCGATCAGCCTTTTATCACCTGTGATCTGTTACGCAATATGTTGAAGGTTCAGCAGGTAACCCGAAAGGGGATCGTTGCCGCTGGTTATGCGGGGATACAGGGAACCCCGGTGCTGTTTAGAAAAGATTATTTTGATGAGTTGCAACAGCTTACGGGTGATAAGGGTGCAAAACGTATCTTACAAACAAATATCGGCGACGTGGCTGTAGTGGATTTTCCTGAAGGCGTGAGAGATATTGATACACCGGAAGACTATATTAAATATTGTACATCCATCAAATAAGGGCATGCTGAAAGATACACATCAACGGATACACACTTACCTGCGGATATCACTGACGGATAACTGCAATCTCCGTTGTTTTTACTGTATGCCCGAGGAGGAATATGCGTTCATGCCCCAGCAACGGTTGATGCAGGCAGATGAGATATTGCAGCTGGCGAAGATCTTTGTGGCGCAGGGGGTCAATAAGATACGTCTGACGGGCGGAGAACCACTGGTAAGAAAAGATGTGGCAGCGATCATCCGGTCGCTGGGCGAACTGGGTGTAGAATTAACCATCACCACCAACGGCACCCGGGTACATCATTTTATAGAGGACCTGGTTGCAGCAGGGGTTCGTTCCGTCAACATCAGTCTGGATACTTTACAGGAAGATACTTTTACGATCCTGACCAGACGAAACCAGTTCCGTGTAGTGAAGGATAATATCAGGCTGCTGCTTGACAGAGGCTTTACCGTGAAAGTGAATGTAGTGGTGGTGAAGGGATTGAATGACCGGGAGATCCTGGATTTTATTGCCTGGACCCAGGATGAACCGGTGCATATCCGTTTCATTGAATTCATGCCCTTTGATGGTAACAAATGGCAGAGCGATAAGCTGGTTACCTGGAAAGAGATCCTGGAGATCGCGCAAACACGGTATGTGGTACAGCCACTGGAAAATGCTGTGCATGATACCTGTAAGAAGTACAGGGTTGATGGGCATACAGGAACTTTTGCGGTGATCAGTACCATGAGTGCCCCTTTTTGCAGCAGCTGTAACCGAATAAGGCTTACCGCAGATGGGAAGATCAAGAATTGCCTGTTCTCGGAAGAGGAGACAGACCTGTTGCAGGCTTTGCGTACCGGAGAAGAGGTATTGCCGTTGATAGAAAAATCGATCCTCTCCAAACACAAAGAGCTGGGAGGTCAGTTCTCGAAAGATTTTACAACCATTGATACGAGCCATTTACATAACCGCAGTATGATCGCCATCGGCGGATAAATGCAAGTCTATGATATCGGTAGCAGAAGCCAGGCAGATCGTTTCAACACAGGGTCGTTCACTTCCGGCTGTGCCATTGCCTTTTGACAGGTCGGTGGGCTATGTGTTGGCGGAGGATATTGTTAGTCCATTGTCTATTCCTTCTTTTCGTCAGTCGTCAATGGATGGTTATGCCATCCGTTGTGCAGATGGTCACTTGCCGCTGGAGATACAGGATGAGTTACCTGCGGGTACATCGCATCAGGTGTCATTGCAGCCGGGTAAAGCCATCAAAGTATTTACGGGAGGCCCCGTGCCGGAAGGCGCTGACGTGATTGTGCAGAAGGAATGGGTAACTGTTACCGGGAACCTGATCCGGATAAGCGCAGAAAAAGAGATCGAGCCGGGTGCCCATATCAGGCTGCCGGGTTCAGCGATCAGTAAGGGCACGGTAGCGATACCGAAAGGCACAGAGATCCGCAGCATGCATGTTGGATTTATGGCCAGCCTCGGTCTTACAGAGGTCATGGTCATTCGGAAACCATCAGTTGCCATTGTGATCACCGGAAATGAACTGGTACAGCCGGGTGCGGCCATTTCGTTCGGTCAGGTGTATGAATGCAATTCGTTCGGCCTGAGAGCTTGTTTGCAGCAGTTACATATTTCAGACATAACTGTAAGCTATACCAAAGATACACTGTCAGATACCGAAGCAGCTATTGCACAGGCGTTGGCCAGTCATGACCTCGTACTTGTTACGGGGGGCGTAAGTGTGGGAGAGTACGATCATGTGGCCCAGGCATGTAACCGGTTGGGTGTGGTCCGGCAATTTCATGGTGTAAAGCAAAGGCCTGGCAAACCTTTGTATTTTGGTACCACAGAAGGCAAATGGGTGTTTGGTCTGCCTGGTAACCCGGCATCTGTATTGTCCTGTTTTTATCAGTATGTACGACCATTGCTGCATGCATTGACCGGGATGGTTGCGGCAAGAACTGAAAGAGCAGCATTGGCAGCATCCTTTGAGAAAAGGCCCGCGCTTGCTTTTTTCCTGAAAGGGTATTGTGAAAATGGGACCGTAAGTATCCTGCATGCGCAGGCCTCGTTCCAGCTAAGCTCTTTTGTACAGGCCAATTGCTGGATCGAACTGGATGAGGAGCAACATTATTTCCCAAAAGACACACAAGTGATCATTCACCCATTTCTCTAAGATATATGGAAGAGATCCTTTTATATGCATTGTTTTTCCTGGTGGCATTTTTGTATGCATCGGTCGGGCATGGCGGAGCCAGTGGTTATCTGGCCCTGATGGCTTTGCTGGGATTCAGTGCGGCGGTGATGAAGCCCACTGCACTGCTATTGAATGTTATGGTGTCGCTGATGGCGTTCATCTCGTTCTACAGGGCCAGGCATTTCCGTAAGGAATTGTTATGGCCGCTGATCGCTGCATCCATACCCTTTGCTTATTTGGGTAGTATCCTGCAGGTGTCAGAAGTGTTGTACAAACAGGTGTTGGGCGTGGTATTGCTGTTGTCGATCATCCGTATGGTATGGACCAGCTCAGAGCAGCCGGTAAAACCTGCTCCCCACTGGTATGTATTGTTCGCGATCGGAGCGGCCATTGGTCTGGTGTCAGGTATGATCGGTATGGGAGGGGGCATCCTGCTTTCCCCATTACTGTTGCTGATGGGATGGTCTACTCAGAAACAGACAGCTGCCATCAGTGCAATTTTTATCTTCTTAAATTCGATGGCGGGAATCGCCGGACAGCTGAAAACGGGATTCAACCTAAGTCCGCAGATCTATACGATCATTGCGTTTGTATTGGCAGGAGGTTTGCTGGGCGCATATGTAGGGGCGGAGAAACTGAGGGCAAAAAATATGAAATACATACTGGCATTGGTGTTGATCCTGGCAGCAGGTAAATTGTTTTTTGTAAAATAGGATTATGGCGATTGAAATTTTATTCTTTGGTTCACTGACGGATGCAACTACGGTGGCAAGACTGATTGTAGATGGGGTGGAGGATACCGATCAGCTGAGAACGTATCTTATGGAGAGATATCCTGCCTTGCGTTCGGCCCGGTATTTTGTAGCGGTGAACCAGCGTATGATACAGCAAACAGAATCTTTACGACCAGGAGATGTTGTTGCCCTGATGCCACCATTTTCCGGAGGATGATATGTTCAATAACGAGCGTTACATACGACAGATGATACTACCAGGTTTTGGTCAGGCGGCACAGGATAAACTTCGTGCTGCCAAAGTATTGATCATTGGTATGGGAGGACTGGGATGTCCGGCCCTGCAATACCTGGTTGGCGCAGGAGTAGGCACCATCGGTTTAATGGATGGAGATGCTGTAAGTATGAGCAATCTGCACCGCCAGTTGCTATTCAATGAATCAGATATCGGGAAGAACAAGGCCTCCGTTGCGGCAGAAAAAATGAAAGCGCTGGATCCGGAGATCGATTTTGTGGTATACCCCTTTCAATTAAATAACCGCAACGCATTGGATCATATTGTTGCATACGATATGGTGATCGACGGTACCGATAACTTCGCGGCAAAATACATGATCAACGATGCCTGCGTGTTGCTGGATAGGCCTTTCGTGTATGGCGCGGTATCGCGTTACCAGGGACAGGTCTCGGTCTTCAACCTCCCGGTGAATGAGGGGCGATCACTGAACTATCGCGACCTGTTCCCTGTGCCACCTGCCAGGGGAGAGATTCAGAGTTGTGAAGAAGCGGGAGTGATCGGCGTATTGCCTGGTATCATAGGTGCCATGCAGGCCTCCGAAGCGGTCAAACTAATTACCGGATTGGGCCAAAGCCTGTATGGGCGGTTGTATAATTATGATCTTTGGCAGGCCAGGTCCTATGAGATCGTATTGTCATTGCATCCCGATGTGACAGAAATTGATAAAGATCGTTTTATGCAGTCGGATTACAGTTTTGAATGCGAGGAAGGGGAAGAGGATATCCCGGAGGTCAATGTGACGGAATTCAACCGTTTATTGCAGGATGCCAATGTATTTGTACTGGATGTTCGTGAAAGGCATGAATTTCCAAAGATCGATTTCTCTGATGCGCAGATACCCATGTCCGAATTACAGGCATCAATGGAAACACTTCCGGCAAAGGAGATCTGTGTGATCTGTCACCAGGGCATTCGCAGTGTGTATGCGGCTCAACTGATCAAAACAAGACGCAATCTGCCTGTGTATAGTTTAAAAGGGGGCTTGACCGCCTACTTCAATCAAAATGAAATATGAAAGAGCGTAAGGTCAAAAATATATTCATGGAAGGTCCGATCCCCGCACAAAAGATAGCGGAGGACATACAGAAACATGCCACACAAACGAATATCGGGGCGCATAGTATTTTCCTGGGGCAGGTACGTGCAGATGTAAAAGAAGCGGGAACGGTTACGGCCATTGCTTATACTGCCTATACCGAAATGGCTTTGGAAAAGATGTATGAGATAAGGGAATCGCTGTTTGCCAAATATCCACTTACCTGTATGCATGTATATCATAGCCTGGGCACTGTGTCGGCAGGGGAGATCTGCTTGTTTGTTTTTGTATCTTCCCAACACCGGAAAGCTGCGATCGATGCCTGCGAGGAGCTGGTAGAAGCGATCAAGTTTCAGTTGCCCATCTGGGGAAAAGAGATCCTGAACAATCAGAGCACTGTCTGGAAAGAAAACAAATGATATGGTGAACATCACACATAAATCAAGCAGCTTAAGAAAAGCAGTGGCAGTAGCTACGGTACAGGTATCCGCACAGCAGACCATTGATGCGATCGTCAATAAGACGGTGCCCAAGGGAGACGTTTTTGAGTTTGCCAAAGTGGCGGCCCTGTTCGCCGTTAAAAAGACCAGTGATACGATCCCGGACTGCCATCCCTTACCAGTTGAATTTACGCAGGTGAGTTTTGACATAAAGGGGCTTACTGTAGAGATCAGTGTGGAAGTGCATACGGTATATAAAACAGGTGTGGAAGTGGAAGCCATGCATGGAGCCTCTGTGGCTGCATTGACCTTGTATGATATGCTGAAACCGATAGACAAATACATTGAGATCCAAAGGATCCGTCTGTTGCACAAGGAAGGGGGCAAGTCGCAGTATCGCTTGCCGGCAGGGGACTCTCTCAAAGTGGCCGTGATCGTTTGTTCGGATTCAGTGTTCCGGAAAAAAGCGGAAGACAAAGCTGGGTTGGCTGTGATCGACAAATTGAGGACTTTTTCGATCGAAACGACAGAATACCGCGTAATACCCGATGAAGCCGAAGCCATCCGCGAACAGGTGGCCATACACACCGGAAATGGGATACAACTGTTGCTGTTCGTAGGCGGTACCGGCGCCTCGCCAAGAGATATCACACCGGATATCATACAGCCCCTGTTGAACAGGGAGCTTACCGGTATCATGGAACAGGCCCGCCGTTACGGACAGGAACGTATGCCCTATGCCATGTTATCCAGAAGTGTTGCCGGTTTTGTGGAAGAAATGCTTGTTTTAACGCTCCCTGGTTCAACAAAAGGAGCGCTGGAGTATATCGATGCCCTTTTCCCCCAGGTGTTACATGTACTCGAAATAGCGCGTGGGGGTAGACATGAATAAGCTGTTCTGCTCCTGGCAGCTCACTGCTCAACGGCCCTGAAACCTGTAATAGCGCAAACGATTGCAGGTTAAGAATACAAAAAAACTGTTTATAACTCTTTGATGATTTTGTTGTTTTCCATAGGCAGGAATGCCTGTTTGCTGTAATTTTGCATATATAAATGATAATGATTAGTCATTATTGCGATAAGCTGTCATCCGAAAACGTTTATCCATAATTCAACCCCCTGTTTAAGGGGGTTAATTAACAAGAATTAATCATTTTCTTTACTTCCTGCTTTATTCCTGTAAAATAAGTGATGCATTGACGGATTCGTTATATACGTGTCATGGCGTAGTGCGTGCTTGTTTACAAGACTTATTTTATTCAGAAGCAAATCAAATTGAGCAGGAATGATCACAGTTGGTATTATTGAAGACAACCAGGCCTTGCGTACAGGTATTGAAGAGTTCGTTTCCCAGAACGATAGCATGCGGATCCTTTTTTCTTGCAATAGTGTTGAGAAATGGTTGATGCATTACGATCATGATACCGAGGGGCCTTATGTATTGTTTCTCGACATTGGCCTGCCCGGAATTTCGGGTTTGAAAGCCATCTCCGTCATTAAGAATAAGTATCCTGATACCAAGTTGGTGGTCATTACCGGTGACAGCTCCAAGGAAAGCGTATGGGAAGCTATCACCAGCGGTGCCGATGGGTATCTGCTGAAGCCTTTTTCATTAAAAGAGATCAGTCAGCAGATAGATATTATCCAGAATGGTGGTGCAGCTCTTTCTCCTTTGGTGGCCGAAAAGCTGATCCACCGGATCAATGCCAATAACAAACCCGTACGAGAGGGCAAGAACCTGTTGCTTACCCGCAGGGAAAATGATGTTCTTGAACAGCTGGTGAAAGGCCTCAGTTATAAGGAAGTCGCCAATATTCTCAAGATATCGTTTGCAACTGTGAACGATCATATCAAGAACATATATTACAAGATGGGGGTCAATTCGAAATCAGAGTTAATTGCCAAAGTACTGTCGGACAGGCGATCGGATCTGATGTTATAAATAATTTGAGATATGCCGGAACGGAATTCGGATTATACCATATTGATCGCAGAAGATAACAGCATTAACCGGTTCGTATTGACCAGCATGCTGAAAGACCTGAACAAGCGAATAGTGCAGGTGGAAAATGGCAGGGAGGCACTTGATGCTTTGGAAGAACTGAAGCAGACAGCTACAGTTCTGCTGCTGGATCTGAACATGCCCGTTCTGGATGGATACGGTGTGATCAGGAAAATGGCCCAGGATGCGGAAGCGTATAAGCATGTGAGGACTATGGTCATTAGCGGCACTTTTTATAGTGATTTTCTGGAAAAAGGATTGGGTGAACATATTTGCGCCTATCTGGAAAAACCGGTCGTAAAGGAACAGTTGATACATAAATTAAGAGAATGCGTCATTAATTTCTGATCTTGGAACAAAACGTATCACATACAGGCACGAAACAGTTAACTGGGCTGAAATATCTGCTCAATAACATTTCTCATGCCTTATTATTCGAGACACTGGATAATGAGATCGTATTCGTGAACCAGCAGTTTTGCGAACTGTTCCAGATCCCCCTGGACCCTGAATTGCTGATCGGGGCGGATTGTTCCAAATCAGCAGAAACATCGAAACATTTTTTTCAGAACCCGGAAGCTTTTGTGGAGGGGATCCGGAAGATCTATGCGGGCAAGGTTGCTGTGTTGAACGAAGAACTGGTGCTCGCAAATGGAAGATCGATCTATCGTGATTATAAGCCCTTACTTGACGACCCCGATCATAAAGGGCATTTATGGATCTATAAGAATTTTAATGAGGTCAGGTCTGTTCTTGCGCAAACACAGGAGCAGAAATTCTTTTACGAGCAACTGCTCAATAATATCCCGGCGGATATCGCCATTTTTGATAAGGAGCATAAGTACCTGTTCCTGAATAAGACTGCCGTGCAGAATGACGAGGTTCGTCAATGGATGATCGGTAAGGACGATTTTGATTTTTGCAGGCATACCAACCGGCCGTCACACCTGGCTGTTTACCGGAGAGGCATTTTCAAGGAGGCATTGGATTCTGCTGAAATGGTGGAGTTCGAAGAGACGAATTATACGAAGGAAGGTAAAAAGGTTCATAATCTCAGGCGCTATTATCCCCTGTTGGATAAGGATGGTAAAGTGAATCAGGTGATCGGTTATGGTGTTAATATCACCAGGATCAAGGAGCGGGAAGAGAACCTGATGGAAAGAGAGCAGGCTCTGAAAGACCTGGTGCATTCCATGGATCAGGTAGTGGTCACCCTGAATATGAATGGTCAGATCAAGTATGCTAATCCCAAATGGGAAGAGTTGACGGGTTTGCAGATGCATGAATACGGTTCACAGAAGATCGGAAGTTTCATCAGGAGGGGCAGGGACGCCTTTTTAAGGAACCTGCAGGCTTTCATGGATGAGGGGAAGTCGGATATTCCTGCCACTTATATCTATCTGAATGACCATAGTGGCGTACAACGTGTGTTCAGCTATTACCTGGCCAATTTCAGTAACTATTATACCACCGAGAAGAGAGTGGCAGTATTCCTGAATGATATCACGGCCCGGTTGATGGTGGAGCGTAAACTGAAGCGGATAGCTGCAGAAGAAAGAAGGATCAATGAAATGAAGTCCGGCTTTATCAGTCTCGTATCACATGAATTACGTACGCCATTGTCCGTGATACTGGCCAGTACAGAGCTGATAGAGATGCTGGCCGCCAAGCGAGGCGGAGAAGATGCTGCCGGAACCGCAAAATATACGGATCGGATCATACATCAGGTGGATAAGATGACACAATTGATGAATGAGTTCCTGTTCCTGAGTAAGATCGAGTCCGGGAAATTGTCGCATTCTCCGGTACTCCTGGATGTTGAAGAACTTATCAGGAAATTGATCAACGAGCTGTACACACCATGGACAGATGGCCGGTCACTGGGTTTCTCCGTGAAAGGAAAGCCGGTGAAAGTGCTGGCAGACGAATTGATGCTGACGCATATTCTGAGCAATCTCATCACGAATGCATTCAAATATTCTGAGGGAAGAAAGGCCCCGGCACTCAGGTTGCGGTTCTCAAAACGATCCTGGAGCCTGCTGGTGGTGGATAACGGGATTGGGATCCCGGACAACCAGCATACCAAGATCTTCCTGCCCTTTGTGCGGGGATCCAATGTGGGGACCGTTACAGGAACAGGGTTTGGTTTGATGATCGTAAACCTGTTTGTTAAAAAGAGTAAAGGAAAAATACAGATGAAAAGTTGCGAGAACCGTGGATCGGCATTCCTGGTCAGGTTCCCGAAATAATCACACCCCCTAATTAGTAAACGCGATGGATAAGATTTTATTGGTAGAAGACGAAACGATCATCAGGGCCTCGATAGCCGAGATCCTGCGTCATTACGAATACGAAGTGATCGTGGCCGAGAATGGTAAACTGGGCCTTGCCAAAGCATTGACCGAAAAGCCTGATCTGATCATTTGCGATGTGATGATGCCAGAGATGGATGGTTTTGAAATGCTGCAGGAGTTGCGTAAACAGCCTGAGTTTGATACGCCTTTTATTTTCCTTACCGCCAAAGTACAGGCGGATGATATCAGGGCAGGAATGAACCTGGGTGCTGACGACTATATTTTTAAACCATTCAAAAGTGCCGATCTGATCAAGGCGATCGAAACCAGGCTGGATAAACGGAAGCTCGTCATGAAAAAGATCGAAGAAAAGACCAAGGATCTGGAAAATCTGATCAGGCTGATGTTGGGGCATGAATTCAATACTCCCATGAATGGGATCAAAGCCATGTCTGAGTTCATACACCAGAATGTGGAGAAGTACAATGATAAGCAGCTGGCCGAATTCTGCAATTATCTTTCGCTGAGCGCCGAACGACTTCAGTCCACATTCGATAAGGTAAGAAAGGTATATGAAGTGAAAGAGTTGGACAAGAGCGAAATAGCGAAGGCAATACATGTAGGTGTACGTAACACCATCATGCAGATTGGGCAATCTCTGGCAGAGAAAGCCGACAGAAAGGGAGACCTGGTGATTGGGGATCTGGACGATATAGCACTTCCTGTAAAATCGAACCTGTTATTTACTGCTTTATACGAGATCATCGAGAATGCATTCAAATTCTCAGAGAAAGGGAATCAGGTGAAGATCAGTACCCGCTGCTCTGAAACCAGCTATGAGATCATAGTGGCTGATTCCGGAAATACGATCTCGGCGGAAGAACTGTCTACTTATACCTCGTTCAAACAGTTCGATCGGTCAAAGTACGAACAGCAGGGACTTGGTGCCGGGCTGGCACTCACCATCAACATTCTTGAGAAATACGATGCAACAATATTATTCCAGAACAATACGCCGAATGGCATCATAACCATCTTACGTTTTAAAATATAAATATATGGCAGAGTACAAAGGCACTACCATTCTTGTAGTAGAAGACGATCTGGACCTTCGCCAGACACTTGCTGAGAGTCTTTCCAGTTACCACAATGTAATTGAGGCAGAAAGTGGTATTGTGGCGCTGGATATCCTGAAAACGCAGAAACCGGATCTGGTATTACTAGATGTGATGCTTCCGTTCCCGCTGGATGGGTTTTCCGTACTTCGTGTGTTGAAGAACGACCCAGTGCTTTCTTTGATACCGGTCATCTTGATGTCGGGCATCAAAACTGAGCAGACCATCCTGGAGGGGTTGAAGATGGGTGCGAACGATTATATTGTAAAACCTTTCAGGGCGGCCGAATTGCAGCTGAAATGTAATAACCTGATCGCCATGCGCCAGAAAATCCTGCAAAAGGTGGAAAGGGAGATGTTCATCAAAACACCGGAAGTGTATCAGTTCGATATAGAGTCGGAGTTCAAGAAAAAATTCGAGAACATTACCAAAGCTATGGTAGAGGGGTCAGATTTTACAGTGCCCAATATTGCTAATAAGATGTCAATGAGTATCTCCACGCTGGAACGCTGGACGAAAAAGATATACAATATGACGCCCAAGCAGTATATCCAGAATACCAAACTTACCAAGGCAGAGATATTTCTGCGTCAGCGCCTCACTTCTGTGAACGAGATCGCATATACGCTGGGATTCAGTTCTGTGTCCTATTTCTGCCTTTCGTTCAAGAAAAAATATGGTAAAAGCCCGAAAGCTTACATGCGTTTCCCAACAAAAGCAGATTCGCTGACACTGGATTAACAGCGAAGAGGTACTATGTCGGGAGCCGATTATTTTGTATTTAAAGTCTAAAATTATCGTATGGTTTGTTGTAAAGGTGATAATATCCTGATTCTTAAATACCTGTCGGAGGTTTTTCAGGCAGAAGGAGAGAAGCTGATCACTTTTTTTTCTGAGTCGGATAATGCTGTCTGGCTTGAGTATGAGACATGGCTGGGCATGATCAATAAAAAGGATCTGCAAGAGGAGCTTTCCTATTTCCATCTGTCGTCATTCCCGTTCGATACGTACGATGTGTTCAGCAATTTTAAGAACAGCTATCAATTTGCCAGAGGTATTGTAAGCCGGAGGTTCGAATATCATGTTGTGCTCTCACTGGTGAATGAGGAACTATTGTATATGGATTCTGTGGAAAAACTGGCAGCACAGTTCCTGGAGAAGGCGGCCGAGCTGACATCGAAATACCCGTCTTCGTTCGAAGTGGTCATACGCCTGCATGCAGCCTACAATGTGTTCGGCGACAATAAATTCTCATCCATCTCCAATACCAACCAGATACAGCAGTTCATCAACCTGTTTTATGATGTGAATACGGCCTATCTGACCGTAGACCCTAATATATATGTCACCGGAACCGATGCCCGCTCACTTGCCCAGACCTTATTTCAAAGGCGCAAGCCCGGCTACCAGTATATAGGGAACAAGTTCCAGATGGTCCCGTTCTCCACTCCGGTAAGCCTTTCAGAGCTGGTTACAGCCTCGCCGAGATTGACTTACCAACTGCAGGAATCTCCCAACGATGCCAAGAAGCAGCAGCTGCTTAAAAGCTGTTTTGAAAAGTACGCCAAACTGAAGGAACCTGACCAGCTGCTGAAGCAGATATACAGTTATATCGGGTAATGGCCGAGTGGTCTTTTAGAAAAATCGGCCTGTTGCGGAATATCCGCTGTCAACATCGACCTTATCTCACCTTTCTGGTAGTTTCCCTGTACCCCCTTGTTTAAGGGTGCTTTATTTGTTAAAAAACATGTTAAGATTGTATCAGGAATGAATGTCAGCGGTGCCTGGGTAAAATAGTAATATTTTTTTTAGTGTTGCTTGCTATAAAAGTCACCGTGTAGTACAGGTGACTTTTCTTTATTAAAATAAATTGATCGGGGTAAGATAAGCCCAGCATCATGTTATTCAGTAAGTTCAAATATGCTATCGGCAAGAGGTACAGGAAATTGGACAAGGCCATTTCCAGTTCACGTTGCGTTGCGTATATGGTACATCTTTCATTCCCCACTTCTTTTCAGGTCTCATTCATTGATGAAAATGGTCTTCCCAAGATAAGGGAATGTACGGGTACTCGTTTTGATCAGCAGTTACGGGTCCCTGATAATTTTAAAAAGATACTGATCAAGGTCTTTGTATCCAACCCGATGAAGCTGAAAGAGCAGACCGTAAAGATCGCGATCCTGGAAAAAGACCGGGTATTGAAAGAAAAAAGTTTTTCCATCTGTCATACGGAGAAGTTCGATGGCTGGTTCAATTTGGACCTGGCGCAGGCATAAGCCCGGAATGCCCGCATCTATGGCATTACATAAGGCAATACCACATGGAATGAACTTCCTTTTCCCAATTCACTTTCAAAATAGATCCTGCCTTTGTGCATGGATATGAAATTGTGCACCAGCACCAGTCCGATGCCTGTTCCTTTGACGCTACCCGTGTTTTTTGCCCTGTAGAAAGAATTGAAGATCTGGTTGTGCTCATCAGGCGGTATGCCGATGCCATAATCTTTGATCAATACTTCCAGCTCCTCTTTCTTATAGATGAGGTACACTTTCGGCTGAGGTTTGCCAATGGAATATTTGAAAGCATTGGATAGAAGATTGTCGAGAACATGTGAGATATGCGTAGCATCCAGTATCGGCTTTCTTGCAGTGCCAGAAACAAATAATTCTGCTACCCGGTGATCATGCTGCAGGCTATTCTGGCGCACAATGGATTTCCTGATCAGTTCCTCTATGTCAGTTTCTTTGGCCGATAAGGGCTCTGTATCCGATTCAAGTTTGCTGAGCAGCAATACGTCATTGATCAGATCGGAGAGACGGTCGACTTCGCTGTCTATGTTTTTAATGAACTTTCGGGCCTTAAGGATGTCCTCGTCATCGTATTTCTGCAGATACATTTCTGCGATCTCGGCTCCCGATTTGATAGAGGTCATCGGCGTTCTGAATTCATGCGAAGCCATCGCTACGAATTTCGATTTCAATTCGCTCAGTTGTTTTTCTATTTCAAGCGCAGCCAGCATTTGCTGCTCAACCCTTTTCCGTTCATCTATCACCCTGGAAGAAGTGACCAGCAGGTTCCTGCCGTAAAAGTCATCGTATAATGACCTTGCACTGGTCTCAAACCAGTTATAACCACCGGACTTGTTTCTGAAACGGTACACGGACATCACATCTTCCTTCATTACCTGGTTCATGCTGTTGTGGATCTGCAGCATGGCTTCTCTGTCATCCGGATGAAAAAAATCAAATGGGTTTTTTCCGATCATTTCTTCAGGCTGATAACCTGAAATGGATAGAATGGTCGGAGATACATAGATATAGGTGGCATCAATTTCATGCACACAAACCAGGTCATTTACATTTTTGGAAAGCAGTTCGTACAGGTAACTATGCTCTTTTTCCGATGTAATGTCTTTTAGCGTTCCAGTTGTGCCCGTGATATTGTTATCCTGATCAAGAAGTAATGTGGCAAACACCCGGATCCATTTGATCTTTCCAGATTTGGTGATATACCTTATCTCATGTGAGCAGTAGCTTTTTTCACGGTTGATCAATGGAGTGAAGAGTCGTTGGTTCTTTTCTACATCGTCAGGATGGAGAAAATTGAAAAAAGGAACACCGATGGTCTCATCCAGGCTGAATTCCATGATGGTGTGCCATGCTTTATTCAGGTATATCCAGTTGCCGGAATTGTCGGTTTGAAATATGATATCCGTTACATGATCTACGATGTATTTATATTTCGACTCGCTTTCTGCCAGTTTTTGTACGGATTCCCTTAAAAGAGTGATGTCTTTTGAGTTTACAGAGATCCCAATTACCTTTCCCTCGGTATTTTGTATGGGGTTGATAATGATTCTGAGGATCCGTTCATTGAATACCAGTTCTTCCTCTACTTTTACGCCGCTCATTCCCTGTCGGTACCATTTCTGTAATTGCCTGTTTACCTCTGCCACTCCGGAGAAACTCCTGGAGACTGCTCCGATCACGGGATCCTCATTATAGTAGTTCTTGTAAAGCTCTTTGTATGATTGGTTGAATGACAGGAACCTGTAATCAGTATCGAGCGTATAGATGTTTTCCTCAGAAGTGTTGATGATGCTGTACAGGCTATTCTTCAGTAAAGCAGTGGTATCGGAAAGAGGAGAGTAGTTGGCTGTGTTGAGAAGCATGACAGCTACTTCTGCAACCTTGTCGCCCATAAGCAACGGTGACATTGCAATATGCAGATGCTGATGATTGATGGTGATGATCTCCTGTATAAAATCGCCCCTGAAGGCGAGATCGAACAAGGCCTTTATCTCAGTTTCAAAACTGCCATGAGTGGTTCCTGTAAAAAAATCGTCTCCGGTTTCATATCCAATACCCGTTTCTTTCTTCATCCATTCGAAGAAGATCTTATTTCGTGAGGTGATCTGATAAGCATGGTCGATGGTGAAGAAACTGACCCCCAGACTACTCATCAGCTGATCGAGATAATAACGGGGGTTCTCCTGCGAATGCCCAAATACTTTGGTGCTGTTGGTCTCCTGCAGATTGCCGATAAAGAAGGCTATGACGCCATTTTCCTTTTTTACAGAACCGGTGTTGCTCACCATCAGGTAACTGTTGTCAAACCGGCGTATCCTGAAAGTGGCTTTGAAGTCGGTCAACTCAGAAAGGTCGTTGTAAAGATCAGTTACAACAGAAGCGTCTTCGGGATGAATTAGCTGCATCCAGTTATTGGTTCCGATAAAATGACTCTCATCAAAACCCAGTAATTGTTTGATGGAAGGGCTAAGGAACAGGATATTCCCATTGATATCCATGATGTACATTACAGAACGAAGGTTGTTGGTAAGTGCCCTGATGATGGAGTAACATTGCTGGATATCTTTTTCCTGGGTGATTTGTGGCGAAAAGGCACTACTCATAAATGATGGAGATTCTTTGTCGGGCGTGATTCTATATGTAAAATTTGAATAATTTTTAATAAAAAAGTATAAAATATTCAGCATTCGGGCCGCAGCTCGGTTTATTCATTGAATACTGGTCTGTCAGGCGCTTGTTTCATGTATTGTTTGATGAGGACTTGGACAAGATAGTATTGTACGAGGTGACTAATGGTGCACTGCGTTCCTGGAAAGAAAAAAGGGACAAAGTTGTATTTTGTCCCTTTTCTGCAGTGTTGGCCAGTTCTTATTTTTTCAGGTAGTTCCTGACTTTGGAATGTAGCCCCTCGCTCAAGGGCACCACCGGTAAACGCAGGTGATTGCCGATCCATCCTTTTTCGGCCATGAATGCTTTTACACCAGCCGGGTTGTTTTCTGCGAACATCAGGTCATAAGCTTCTATCAGTTTGTCGTTGATGGGTTTGGCGGCGGCAAAATCGTGTTTCAGGCACAAACGGATCATCTCAGAGAATTCAGCAGGGAAGGCGTTGGCCGCTACACTGATGACGCCATGCATACCACAGGCGATCAGTGGGAGTGCCAGTCCATCATCTCCGCTTACCAGCAGAAAATCTTCCGGCATGTCGCGTAACAACTGCATACATTGGGCCATATCCCCGCTGGCTTCCTTCATGCCGGCGATATTGGGCAGCTGGGCCAGTCTTAAAGTGGTCTCAGCGGTCATATTCCTGCCCGTACGGCCCGGAACATTGTACAACAGGATCGGCTTGGGTGAAGCTGCTGCCAGCGCTTTATAGTGCTGGTAAATGCCTTCCTGTGAGGGTTTATTATAATTGGGAGATGCGCTCAGTACGGCCACTGCCTTATCCAGCGGGAACTTGTGCAGGTCGTTGATGAGTTCGGCCGTATTGTTGCCGCCAATGCCCACCACTACGGGTACCCGGCCGGCCACTTTCTCGAAAGTATAGTTGACAATGTCCAGTTTCTCCTGTTTATCCAACGTAGGGGTTTCTCCGGTGGTTCCTAAGGTGATGAGGTATTCAACCCCACCCTTGATCATGGTATCGATCACATTTCCCAGAGAATCGAAATCCACTTTCAGATCGGATGTGAACGGTGTGACCAGTGCTACCCCCGTTCCCTGCAGTTGTTGACGTAAAGACATTGTTTGTTTATTGGTTTATTTGTTGTTGGTTTACCGGTTGGATAGCTGGTTACCGGGATCGCAATCCCGTTCTCAACACAACTATCAGCTATTGACCATTCCGACTGCTTTTCCATTCTCTTCCCAGAATCCCATTTTACCGTATTTATCGATTCGGTCGTTGATCCGTTGCATGGGGTCTTTGTCCTTCACTTCCTGTAGTGCTTTCAGGATATAGGATTTGAGAATGGCAGAGGCTTCCGCATAATCCCAGTGGGCGCCACCCAGGGGTTCATGAACGATCTCATCTACAAGTCCGAAATTTTTCATGTCGGTTGCTGTCAGGCGCAGTTGCTCGGCCGCGGTTTCTTTTTTATCCCAGCTGCGCCATAAAATGGAGCTGCAGCTTTCGGGGGAGATCACCGTATACCAGGTATTCTCCATCATCAGCACTTTATCACCCACGCCAATGCCCAATGCACCGCCACTGGCCCCTTCACCGATGATCACAATGATCACAGGTACCTTTAGGCGGATCATTTCATAGATATTACGGGCGATGGCTTCACCCTGGCCACGTTCCTCAGCTTCCAGTCCCGGGTAAGCCCCCGGAGTATCGATCATGCAGATCACGGGCTTATTGAATTTCTCGGCCAGTTTCATCAGGCGGAGGGCTTTGCGGTATCCTTCCGGGTTGGCCATACCAAAATTGCGTAACTGGCGGGCTTTGGTATTGATCCCTTTTTGCTGGCCGATGATCATTACGGTTTCTCCATCCAACTGGGCAAAACCACCTACCATGGCCTTGTCATCCTTGAAATTCCGGTCACCGTGCAATTCTACAAAATGGGTACACATATTTGTGATGTGCTTCATGGTATAGGGCCTGTCCGGATGACGGCTCAGTTGTACCCGCTGCCAGGGAGTGAGGTGCTGGGTGATCTCTTTCCTTTTTTCCAGGATGGAGGCTTCCAGTTGTTCCAGGGTAGAGGTATAGTCGATCCGGGGATTTTTCTCCGCCAGTTTTTTGGTATCATCTATCTGCTCATAGATATCCTTGATGGGATTCTCAAAATCAAGGAATTGCCTATTTGGGTATTGGGGCATAGGGTTCAGTTAAGACGGTAAAATTAGGGGTTGCATTTTTTTTTTGAAAAGATTTGTTTGAAAGTTGTTAACCCCTATCTTTGCCGTCCGAAAAACGGGATATTTATCCCGGATACAGGTACGGATCGGTAGTTCAGTTGGTTAGAATGCCGCCCTGTCACGGCGGAGGTCGCGGGTTCGAGTCCCGTCCGGTCCGCTTTTATACGCTAAAACCCGCGCCAGTCGCGGGTTTTGTTTTTTTTGTGTTGCATTCGTGTTGCATTTTACCCAATTTTTTTCCTTTTTATTTATTCTTTTTTTTATTTTATATTTGACCTTTTTTGGTCTTACGGTAATCCTATTTGACAATACCCGATGAAGAACTGGCTTTGGCAAAGTATTAAATACGACCTCAAACCCACCCCAGAGAACTTTATTAAATTCAAATGGTGTCACTTTGTCTTTTGCAGGAACGAAGACAGGTCAATTTCCGCTGGCTTATATTTAACCAGCCTTCTGAATGAAATAAAAAATGAATTGGCCAAACACAAATCGGTCAATAAAAAATCACTGACCCTTTCTGTCATACAAAATATCCTGCAAAACCCCGGCACAAAAAATGAAATGATCATCTTGTTTGAATCAGCCCAGGTTTCAGATGAAGCAATAAAAGCTTTTTTGAATAATATCACCACAGATCAAACTAATAAAGAAGACGCTGATCTGGATGCTGGCGAAAACAAAGCTGAATCTTTTCATACCCGAACCTATATTATCGCCACACACCTTTATTTTGAAATCAATAATGATGAGAGCCAGTATTATACCCTCATGCAGGATACACAGGCATTTAAAAAATTCCTGAAACAAACTTTCAAGGCAACCAACCTTTCCGGCCGTCTTTCCAAGCTGAAAAGTTTTTCGTACAAACATGTTTTAAAAGGGAAAAATAATGATGGGGAGAAAGGACAATTAAAGCCGCAATTCAAACAGATCATTTCACATCCTGAGATTTTCGGAGCCGATGTTTCCAGGCGTGCAGAAGAAATATTAATATCCGATTTTCCTGAATCCTAATCCCTACACCGGTAATTATTAAAAACATTTTTTATGAAATTCACACCGGGCCAACCAGTAATCGTACTTAACACTGAATATAAACCGGCAGGGGTTGGCATTATAAAAATATTCCACCCGAATACGGGTCAGTACACAGTTGATTTCAAATATGCCAATAGCGAAGAATCTCAAGAAATAAATATTCCGGAAGAAAGGCTGATCTTAAAACAATAACCACTTTCCTTTATCGCTGAACGATCTTTAAGTAACCTTCTTTATGCGTCATAAAGGCATTACATTTCGTAAGGTATTCTTCCATTTTATCCAGGCTTTCATCATAGATATTACTACTGAACTCCCAGGCTTTTAAAAGCATTCTCGTGTAAGAATCACCATCCCTTTGTTTGGTCAGTTTCTTTAAAGTTCCCATGTAATCCTCTCTGTACACAGTTGGTATTATGATCTTCGCTAGGCCCTTTGCACCTAATTCTGCATTCATCATGATACGTGCGATCCTTCCATTACCATCGATGAAAGGATGAACTTCACTGATCATGAACATTATATAAGCTGCTTTTGAAAAAGGATGTTGCAACAGGCTGTACCATTCATATCCTTTTTTCAAAGTTCCCGTTACCAGTTGCCAGTCCACAAATTCAGTCGTACCTGCCCTGTTGTTCCTGTCCTTAAATTCACCCGGCATTTTTGATTTCCGTGAGCTGAGTAATACAGCGTGCCTTTCCTTCATTAAGCGTAAAAAATCTTCTGCGTTCTGGGGTTGCAAAGACATTTCATTCGGGTTAGATACTATCTGGTAAGTCCCCAAAACATCATGTGAATCTTCATCTCTTGCAGGCATCGGCGTTGATGTAGCGATGATTTGTTTGGCTTCGTCTACTGTAAATTCTGTTCCTTCGATATAATTAGAAAAGTAACTTTCAAAAAATGCAAAATTCTGATACGATTGTATATTCCCGTTTTTATCGGGATAATCCGGGTAATCCTTCCCCACCAGTTGCTCGAAAAGTGATTCAAAAAGCTGCATCCTGTCAGGGTCCACTGGCTCTCCTAACACCCTTGCTTTTGCTACGGTGCTTATTAGATTTTTGGATAGACCGGTTCCCAGCATATCAGTAACCAATTGGTTCAAAGCTGTCCATTCCTTTTCCATACCCAAAATCGGGGCAATCACTCTCGCCCTATCCCGCACCTGGTTTAAAGCATCTTCCCCTTTTACCCGCAGGAAAGATTCCATCTTTTCTTCCAGTTGTTCCCGGCTTAGTGTCTTTGATTCCTCCCCGCTTGCGCGACTGCTTTGTAAGTTTTCAAGGTAAGCCCGCGAAAGTCCCGATGTTCTTAAGTTACCAAAAAACAAGGCATCATCCGGTGCAAGCGCCTCATGGCCCTTTAAAAAATGAAGGATCAGTCCTGGTAATACAGTATTCTTCGTATAGCTGTGTGTCAGGTAAATATGCCCGCCTTCTGTCGGCACCCTCTCTAAGGCACTACGGTGGCTTAGAAAGGCTTCGGGGTATAATTCAGATAGTATCCGGTACCAGTTACGCCGCACAATTTTTTCCGGGGCTTCGGTCATATTGGATGTATATAACCGGGGCGCAATCTTTCTAACCAGGCCCTCTTTCTCCAGCTTACTGATCTGTTTGGATCTTTCTTTTGTTCCTATAATGATTTCCTGTAGCCTCATAGTTGCTATTTTTTTCGATTAAAACATGGATTTTATTGTTTATGGATATATTTTTCCATTAAACAGGTTATTCGTGGAATAATTTTCCACTAAAGTACGATTAAATTCGAATAACAGGCTAATTTTAGGTATATTTTTCCATTAAACTGGTCATTTCGGGAATATTTTCATATTAAGGGGTTAATTTACTATCCAGGTCCAATTCCCAAAAAACGTTAAAAGGCATACCCACTACCTTTTTAAGGTATTACTTCCCTTTATCCCATCTCCCTTCAATTCGAGATTGCATCAAAATTGAAAGGTTATGTCTAACAATATTTTATTCAGTGATACCCCTGAGCACTTTTACGAACAACTCAGGGAGTTTATCCGGCAGTCCATTCAGCAGGAATTGTCCTCTCTTACCAAACAGGAGGAAGAGGTTTCCTACATCAAAAAAACGGAAGTGTGCAGGATGCTAAGGGTTTCCAAACCCACTATCGACAGCCATGTTGAACGTGGTTATTACCGCAAATACCATATCGGTTCAAGGGTGTTTTACAATAAAACAGAGATACTGGCTTACCTGGGCAGAACAAACCAAATGCAATCCAGTAAGGCCACCATCCAAAAAGAGTGATTGTAAAAATCAATTTTTTCTTTTCACCAGCCCCATTATATCTCTCTAACAGAAATATTCAATCAACATCTAAAAACAAAAAAACATGACAGACTTTAAAAGAAGAACCCTGCACTTAAACTCAGGTAAACAAATCAAATTGTTTGGCAACAGTATCGCAATCGGTAAGAGTTTGGAAATTGGCGAAGGTTATGCGCCCAATTTATTTTCGTTTTTTGAACCACAACCGGAAGATAAATCTGCGCCCGCTGTTTTGAATCCGCACAAATTAACGCCCGAAGAATTACACGAAATAGCGGATTACAATATCCGTTTATGGATGGATTTAAAAGACAATATCCGCAAACATGGTGCAGGCAGTCCAAAGATTTTTAACAGCGAAGCTTTGCGGTAGTTTAAGAAAATAAAATCCATCACTGACAAATTTTCAGGTACTAAACTCTTTGCTTTTTTGTAAAAGCAGGTAAATAAATGTTGGTCTACTTCGGATCGGTATCCTGGCAGTTACTAATAGTATTTAATCAGCTATTTGTGTGTTCAAATAAATAGTCACCAAAAATGGATACATGAAGAGTATAAGGATTGCAATAAGTAGTATCACATAAGAAGAGGCATTTTTCTTTTCAACAGCAATAACATGAATTGCAAAATGGAAAACCATCTGCAAGCCCCGGGATTTTTCTTTTTTCGCTTAGGAGCGAGCTATGTTTCGGGAACCCCGAAACGCTCGCTCCATTCATCCCGCTCTGGCGGGATTCATGGAGAGGATTCGCCACTGGCAAACCCTA
Source organism: Chitinophagaceae bacterium (assembly GCA_020403425.1). Classification (GTDB taxonomy): domain Bacteria; phylum Bacteroidota; class Bacteroidia; order Chitinophagales; family Chitinophagaceae; genus Sediminibacterium. The sequence goes on from JADBXR010000026.1 coordinate 74,582, forward strand.
AAGATTATTCAAGCAATGGAAACAACAAAAAGACATATTAATAATAAAGGCGGCAGACCCCAAAAGGAGATCAAGCGAAATAAAACGATCACCGTCCATTGCAGTGCTTTTGAACAAAGATTGCTTAAAGAAAAAGGCAAAGAAGCCGGCACAACCGTCTCTGAATATTTGCGGGAGATCGGGCTCAACGGAAAAATTGACAGGCCAAGAAAAGAGTTCCCAAAAGAGGCTTTGTTATTAAATGGAAAGCTTAATCATATGGCTGCTAACCTAAATCAAATTGCCAAAAAGAGAAACAGTGGAGAAGATTTGGGGGCTTTTATGCGTACGCAACTGGAAGAAGAATGTGAGCAGTTACATACGCTTACCATCACCATCAGAAACTATTTTGTATGATTGGCAAAATAATAATTGGAAAATCTTTTGGCGGTTGTATCCGCTATTGCCTGGAAGACAAACTGGAATTAACCCGTGAGCAGAAACTTGCCCTAAGCAGCCAGGACGGTCTCCAACATGAGAACCGCGCAGAGGTGCTGGAGTATAATATGTGCTACGGAAATAAAAAAGAACTGACCCGCCAGTTTAATGACGTACGCGCACTCAGGCCAAAATTGTCAAGCCCGGTAATGCATATTTCCCTGAGCCTTGACTCAGAAGATGTATTTACAAAAGAAAGACTCAGGCAGATGGGCCAGGATTTTGCACAGGAGTTCGGTTTTGAAAAGAATCAATACCTGGTCATATACCACAAGGATACGCAGCACTCTCACCTGCATATTGTCGCCAACCGAGTAGGCTTTGATGGCAAGACGATCAGCGATTCCAACAGCTACCGCAAAGTAGCTGCGATCTGTCGTAAACTGGAATTGAAGTATGAATTAAAACAAGTTTTGAGCCCGCACAAATTCCTTAGCCATGAGCAAAGACAGCAGTACAAACAGGAGCAACGCATAGACCAGCGCAAAGAACAATTGAAACAAAACATCTTGGATTGCCTGCTAAGCGCCACCAACTTTTTCGACTTTACTGCCAGAATGAAGGAGCGCAATGTTCAGGTAATAAAGAGCCGGGGAATAGGTTTTATTGATGACAAAAAAATGAAAGTGAAGGGGAGCGAGCTTGGATTTTCTTTAAGCACCATTGAAAAAATACTTTCTTATTCCCTTGAAAGGCGACAGCAGTTGCACCAAAAACTGGAACAGACAAGAACACAGTCAATCGCTCCCCAAGTCCGCCAGCAATTAAAACCTTTACCATCTTCTATGCTAAAAAATAGACAACAGGAAAGGGTCATGGATATGGTGAAAGCATTGGAAATACTATTAAGACCCGAGCGGTATTATGATCAGACACCGCATGAATTATTACAGCAAAAAAGAAAGCGAAAGTATTCGTCACAACATTTATCAAGATAAAAAAATAAACCATGGAAGAAAAAACGATTGAAAAAGTATTGAACCGGATTTCTGAGGAACGGACCCTCGACAGCCAGGAACTGAAAGTTTTAAAAGAAGTTCAGCAGAGACAAAGCCAGGGTATGCAGGAAAACCAGAAGCAAATCAGCGCAATAAGGCTGGAAATGGGAAACTTAAAAACAGGACAGGAAATACTATTGCAGCGCATCACCGATCCAATTAGACAACTCGAAGAACTTGGTGAAAAAATTGATCGCAATAGTGAACTCATGAAAAAAACGCTTACTCAAAAAGTGGTTCATGAGCATCATGTACCAAAACTCTTCTATGCGACAGTAGTGCTCTTTTGCATTTGTTTATGTTTTAGTTTTGGTTGGTTCCAAACGGGGCAACGCTTGAACCAGTATCGTAACAATGATACCAAATGGAGAAAGTTGCTGCTGGATGCCAGGCCCGCCCTGACAATAATCATGCAGGGTACTGCTACAGCTGTTGATAATGATCCAGATAAAGCAAGAGAAGCTGTAGAAAAACAAGAGGCCCACAACCGACAGGTTTGGGAATTGCACCAGAAAATGTTGGCGGATAGTGCCCAAATGCGGGCATTGGAAGGAACCAACAAAAAACAAAACTAACTGTTAGATATACGGCAATTATGGTCAGCTTCTTTAGTAACTATTACAGATAAAAGCTGTGGTTATCGTTTGTAATGTAATGGCCGTTCTTTTGCCCCAGCCTGCCGCGCCCGGCAACACCAGTATAAAGCCTAGGCACCTGAGCGGCTTGGCGCTTTCGTTTAACAGGAAGTGGGCACCTGAACTTCCGGTCTTTATTTTGCAGCAGAACATGCCCGCTTCCTGTTAAACGAAAAGAAGTTTATCTTTTTCTATCCTTTCCTTAAATAAATACTTTACCCGATTCTTCCAGCAGTTCCATGATCCGTACTACCCTCGTTGTGAGTAAAAGCAGATCATGCAAACAAATAGTATAATCTTCCCGGTAACGGCTATCTATATAGGCTTTCTGTAAAAGACCGAACAGGCGTTTTTCATTTTCTGTGTTCCTGGGAAAAACATCGGGAAGCTGGTAGCAGACCAGGCTGGCGTAACGCAGCAGCCTGTCAATATTATGGGTGCAACTATAAAAACCAGTTTTTGTTTTGAGTAGCGTACTAAGTGCTTGTTCTGTTGACTGGTGGAGCATAAAAGCAGACATTTTATGTTGCTTGCGTATCCTGAAAAGTTCGACTCCTGCCAAAAATTCTTTTGCCTTACACAATCCTTCCTGGTATTGTTTTGCAAGCGCCTGTTGTTCTGTAACTGGATCACAGACTCCGGATGCAGGAAAGGATACATGGTCTGCGTTGTACAGGCAACAGGATGCATCATTCACCTGGCGGGCGAATAAATGGCCTTGGGTAAGCCAGTCCTTAAATGTGTTTGTTTCCAGTACAAGCACGGTAACAGCCATGACCAAACTGCAATGCTGCTCGATCTGATCCTGCCACTGGGAAAGTGGCTTCTTTTGTGTATCTCCCATCAATACCAGGAAAGAATAGTCGGCAGTATGTTGTGCAGTGGGCAAAGTGGTACAGAAAATACTCTCGCTGCGGCGCCGGTATAATGAAGCTCCTAGCAAATAGATCATATCGGGCGTTGCTACTTCCCGTATAAGGGGTACCAACTGCTCCTGCTGACCGGCCAAAGACTCCGACATCGTATGATATATGGTGAATGGTTTCATGATTCAAGAAGTTTTATTTGCTGTGTCTGTTAACCATCTTTACAGCATAGCATTGCCTGATCGGGTTTAAAATGTCTTGCACAAATTGGGAGAAATGTTCTTTAAAAACAGTCAGTATCCCGCCTGAGTGTTCCATCCATTGTGCTATGGCAGCATCCCGTAATGAAGACAGTAAGTAAATGGTTAGTCCCTGTGAGACAAAAAAAGTGGTGTCCGCTTCATAGTCAGTAAGTGGTTCCCCTTTAACCAATACATCCATTGCCAATTGGTAGAATGCCCCGCAGTCTGTTAACACAAAGCGAAGCTCCGGCGTTTCTGAAGCTATTTGGATTTGTCGTGTCCTTCCTTTGGCAGGCCTGTCCTTTTTTAACTCTTCTGTTCGATACAGAAAATAGGAATAAACAAATGATTGCTGTTTTAATAAGGCTATAATTTTATGCCATGCATCAAATACTAATAGCCTGTTATCCGTTATTTTTTTTACTTCATGATCTTCCAAAAGATAACCTGATAATTTTTCTGTCAGTTTCCACAGTTCAAAGCAGGCTGTATTCAGTTCTTTCTGTCCATCGGCTAACAAGTGATTGTACTGCTTCTTTGCCCCACTCAGAAAATTATAAAATGTCTTAATGCCTGTTTTGCTCTTAATGAGCTTACCGGCACAGGGAACTACAAATGGCAGGAACCTGTTTCTGAAAGGGATGATCAGCAGGTAGCCAATAGCTTCATCGAGGGCATCTTTATACGTTTTAGGAGATAGGGAAATAAATGGAGCAGAGACAGAAACAGGAAGTATAAGCATCAAAGACAGATCAACTGATGCTAACCGCTGATCTAATTTAAAAACGCTTCCCAGTTCTGGTCGCACCGAAACATCCAGGCCAGCTTTACATTCCTTTTTGTCAAAATAGTTTTTGTGGGCAAACGCAAGTGGTATGGCTCCGTCAGGCTGTAGCTTTTCAAAATAACGTTCACCAAGCTCCCATATAATAGTACGTAGTGCACCATACACATGATTGCAAATGACGGCAGATCCATTACCGCAACTACATGTAGCCTGTAACCTACCCTCCAGAATCTGTAAAAAGAGTTTGTACGAAAGCTTGTTACAGGAATTTACTAATTGAAGCTTACTGCCTTTAAAAGAAACAAATTTTAGTGTGGCTGGATACCAATTGTCATCTGCAACAATCTTTTTACCAATCTGTTTGCGTAGTTGCTCCGCACTTAACTGATAGTCTTTGTTTTGAAAACGGATGATGCAAGGAGTGATGTTTTCTGGCGTGAGATTACTTCTGGTAGTCATGATCTGGGTTTAAGACACTAAAATTCTCCGAACAAGACCCGCTATTCAATATGAAAAGCTGGTATCTTACCTCAAAAAGCAGGTATTTTACCCGGTATGATACACGCTTGTTTTTTATTATATTTGTACCCAGCGTAAACTATACATTATGGAAAAGACAATTCATCAAGGCAGGAACATAAAACGATTCCGGGAAATGCTTGGTATCAAACAGGAAAAGCTGGCATTGGAACTTGGTGACGACTGGAACCAACGTAAAATATCATTACTGGAACAAAAAGAAGTGATTGAATCGGAATTACTGGAACAAGTGGCCAAGGTGTTGAAGGTTCCGGTGGAGGCGATAAAGAGCTTTGATGAAGAAGCAGCCATTCATAATATCCAAAACAACTACGACAGCGCTGTTGTAAATGCTGGCCCAACGATAAACTATAAGTGTACTTTCAACCCCCTCGATAAATGGGCCGAAGAAATTACAGAAAACAGGAAATTATATGAGCGACTCCTACAGGCTGAAAAAGAAAAGATGGAATTATTACAGCAACTTTTAGATAAGCATAAATAGTTATTAGGCCTTATGTGTAAAGCTTCATAACATTATCAATGCTTAACACAATTTGGCTCTATATTTTTTTTATGAATGATTAACGGCCTTATCTTTTAACAGCAGTAATAATATTATTATAGAACCGCTCCATCAAACGCATGTCTTTTGTAATAATCTGCGCTTCGGCTTTTAAACCATCCCTGTAGTGAAGTGTTTTGTGTTGATTGGTCGCCAGACCGTTTACAAGTTGTATGTGAGCAAGAAATCCACTGTCAGAGGCAAATTCAGTAATATATCCAAGCGTTCCTTTACGTATCCAAATTCTTGGTAGGGATAGGCATCAAATCGCAGTTGAACCATTTGCCCGGCATTTATCTTGCCAAAATTGTATTGGGGAAGGTTCACCTCTGCATAATAACGGGTATCCGGCGGAATAACAAAGCCCAACGATTTGCCACCTTTAGATATTGATTTTCTTGTACTGATACGAGGAACGTTAGCTTTCCGCTGATGGAGGACCTCTAATACATATTTTTTAGCCCATTCATTGACTAAACTTTGAAGCGTTTGAAGAGCTTGCTGGAAGATGATCTTTTGCTGCGAAATACTATATTCCAGTTCATTGCTCTCTTTTTGTTTTTCCCGTTGCTGGGTTTCGTTATTAAGTAAGGACGCATTGATTTGGGGAATGATTAATTGTTTACTCAATAGCTTGCTTTGTTCATTTCGATCATCCTGCTTTGAAATCACTTTATCCTTTTAAAGCGATTCATTGGCTTTGTAGGATTCTTCAGAGAGATTGAGATCCTTGAGCATGAGTATTTTTTGTTGTTGAACGATCTCATGGTTCTTTTGCAGATAAGAAAAATCTTCAGCAAGCACATGCTTCTTTTTAAGATGAAAACCGTCCTGTAAATAATCTGTCAACTGTTGATATGCTGTGAACCCCAGCCTGATCTATTGTATTGCACCGGACGCACTCATTAACGGTGATCAGGGCTAAAACAGGGAAAGCTAAGAAGATCATGTAAAATTTATTATTTACGCATTTCGTAATCTGTTTTTCCTTTTATATAAATGCCGGAGCCAGGCTTCCTTCATCTTTGCGCACTAAAAACGCATTATGAAAATTGGTTACTGTTTCTTTTTCTCATTTTTGTTTATCATCAGTACTTCAGCCCAGGTAATAAAAGGCCAGGTAAAAAATACTGTTAGTGAACCTTTGGCTGGAGTTAGCATCACGCTAAAAAATACATTCATTGGTACCATTTCTGATAAAGACGGGATGTTTCAATTAAATGTTTCAGGAATAACCTCTCCGATTCTGGCCTTTAACTCGGCGGGTTTTGAAACAATTGAAAAAGTGATTTCTGATCCTGCAGAGACTGAAATCTCGGTTGTTTTAAATAAATCCATTTCATCGCTTAAGGAAGTAACGGTTACTGCAAGCCGTAAACCCGAAGTGGTAGACAGAACACCTGCTTCCGTGCAGGTAATTAATGTCAGGGAATTACAGGCCCAGGCCACTATTTCATCAAGCTTGTCAAGTATATTGGGCTATGCCGTCCCATCGCTCGGTCTAGGTTCCAATGGTACCAGTAATACAGGGCAAACACTCAGGGGAAGAACACCACTTATTCTCATTGATGGTATTCCCCAATCCACGCCACTAAGAAATGGCGCCCGGGACATGCGTACCATTGACCCATCTGTGATACAACGGGTGGAAGTGATTAAAGGCGCAACAGCTATATATGGGAATGGTGCTGACGGCGGAATAATTAATTATATCACTTTGCAACCTAATACAGTCAAAAAATTTAGCGCCACTACGTCGATTGCCAAAACAGGCATGGCAATTCATGCAAACGAAACAGGAGGTTTTCGTTTAAACCAGCAAATCAATGGAATGACAGGCAAATTTGATTATGCGTTGTCAGGAATATATGAAAAAACAGGCGTTTACAAGGATGCAAATGGCATAGTGATCACTCCTGTAAACAGTTATGGAGAAACGGGCCTTATCAATCTGTTTTCAAAATTCGGCTATACCCTTAATGATAAGAACCGGATCGAAGTGATGTATAATTATTTCAGCTCCAAACAAAACAGCCAATACATAGAACAGGCCGGACAACACAACATAAACCCTACCATTGGCGTAAAAGGAGAAGTAAAAGCGATCGATGAAGGGACACGTTATAATCACAATGCCTACGTAAAATATCTGGCAAAAGGTTTACTTCTAAATTCCTCCCTGGAAGCAAGCGCCTATATGCAAAGTTTTTATACAGTATATGGTTATTCCATCTACTTTATCCCTGCCATGCAATCCACCATCCATTCAGAAAAAAAAGGGTTGAGGCTACAATTGAACACACCCTGGAAGCTTGGAAAACATATCGAAAATGAATTTTTATATGGCATCGATTATTTAAATGACAAGACATGGCAGGATCTGACCGATGGAAGAATTTGGGTTCCAAAAATGCATTTAGAGAACCCCGCACTTTTTGCGCAACTTTCTTCCACCATTAAAAAATATTGGGTATTCAAAGCTGGCTATCGTTTAGACCAGGCAAGTCTTTCAATACCTTCATTCCAGCAAGTTAAAACTTCTCAAAGCCAGGGCGGCAAGCTAATTAATGGAGGCGACCTCTCTTTTTCTGCTTCCACCTTTAATACGGGGCTGCGTTTTACTAAATGGGAAGTGTTTAAACCTTTTGTAAGCTTTACACAAGGCTTCTCTATGGTTGATATCGGGTTGTATGTTCGTAGTGCCCGGGAAGATGATATTGCAAAAATGCAACTCCAGCCAATTGTAGTTAATAATTACGAAGTAGGGTTTTCTTCTTCCTTTAGAAAGGTGTCATTAACTGCTTCTGCTTATGCCAGCACATCAAAGATCGGGTCTACGATTGTAGAAGAGAATGGATTCTATCTTCAGCAACGTGCTCCCGAGAGGATTTTAGGTGCAGAAGCTTCGCTGGAAGTAGCAGCAGTTAAAAATTTTGTAATTGGTACGGGCGTTTCTTATATGGAAGGCAAGGCAGACATCAATAAAAATGGAAGTTATAACGATGTGGAAGATGTTTACCTCACAGGCCGGCGTATTATTCCTTTAAAGATCACTTCGCATATCAGGTTCTTACCCAACAGTCGCACGTTTGTTAACCTCGAATGGATATACAGTGGAGACAGAAAGCGTTTTCAGCCGCAAGCCAACGGCAAGTATAAATTTGGCGAAGGGCCGGTAAGCGCTTATGGTATTGTCAATTTAAATGGCGGGTATAACTTAACGGAAAAGATCAGGTTTTTTGGCGGAGTAGAAAATCTGTTGAATAAAGATTATTACAATACTACTTCCCAATGGTATGCAACAGATGCTTATTACATAAAATCAAACGGGGCCCGTTACCAGGTTGGGGTAAGTTACAAATGGTAAGAAAGGGCAAAATAATATTTTCATGGCACCACTGGTGTGGTCTGATTGCAGGGATATTCCTGCTTATTATGAGCATCAGTGGCGCCACTTTAGTGTTTACTCAGGAAATTGAGAAAGCTTATGAACAGCCGTGGTCAACAGTAGAAAACCCCGGTGGTGCGTACGCTTATGACGCTTCTTTTTTTACAGTTCAAAAACTATACCCCGGTTGGGAAATCCGTTTATCAGGTCAACCTGGTCTGAATGAAGCAGTTGTTTATGACTTACGTAAAGACGGAAAAATAAAAAAAGTATTTGCACACCCACTCACCGGCGCTTTGCTGCACATATCTGATGGTGTACAAAGTCAGTTGCAGCGGCAGTTACTCACCCTTCACTCTGCCTTATTTGCTGGCACAACAGGGAAAATTGTTATATTTTTCGTAGGTATCTTATTTTTTGTTTCGCTTGTTACAGGTATTTATATTTACCGGAAAGCACTTATCAAGGTTTTACTTTTAAAAGTAGCAATAAACCGGAAAAGTCAGAGAACACTTTACTCCTCCCTGCATAGGATTATTGGTGTCTGGTCGCTTTTGTTCAACCTGCTAATTGTTGTTACAGGTTTATTTATTAGTGGCAATATTGCCCTGACAGCTTTTAACAAGACCAAAGCAAAAACAGAGAACACAGACAGGATTAGCTTTTCTGTTGACAAAATGAAAAAGGAAATTCAGGAAAAATACCCTGAATTTACCCTTCACTTTATAAGGGTGGCTGCAAATAGCAGTGTTGTGCAGCTTTCCGGTAAATTTGAAAATGACCCTTTTTACTATGGGAAATACAACAGCCGTTTTACTTACGATGGCACTGCAGGCAAGCTATTAAAAAGCGAAAGGCTGAGAGACCAGCGTCCATGGAAAAAATGGGAGGGCATTATCCATCCGCTTCATTTTGGTAATTATGGCGGATTGCCCGTCAAATTACTGTATGGCTTTCTGGGCCTGATGCCGGGATTTTTAAGCATATCAGGTTTTATTGTATGGAGGAAGAAAAGAAAAACGGATCGGGTGCGAAAAAGGATTGAAGTTGTGTAATGTTCACCGCATGTGGTAAGTTTTGTCTACCAACACTAACACTATAAAGATCAAATCCACAACTGTAGAATTTAGCCCAACAGTTGAAATCTATGATCTGATAGACCGATTTAGTAGTCCGACTGGTATTGTCAAAAGGCTATTTGTCGCCCTCCCTGTACAAATTTCGAACTTATTTTTAATGGATTTAAGACGGCTTACGAGCATAGCTATTTGATAGCCAATTGCTTGCAAGTCGTTTCTGTATTGTACTTAATTAATGTGAATCTAAAAAACGTGTGTGTAAACAATATAATATGTGCAGAGGCAAAAACAAATTGATCTAGTAGACTATTTGGCCTCATTGGGTCACCAACCCCAAAAAGTGAGAAACCAAGACTATTGGTATCTATCCCCGTTGCGGGATGAAAAAACACCACCCTTCAAAAAAAGTAAGGCTTCACTTCACTGTCTTGAGCTATTCAATTTTTCCAGCACCACTTTTTCACTTACGCTTAATGCTATTCGAACTTTTGAATGAGATTTCCTTTAGGTGCTCTATCTTTTCTTTTTCATTCTGTAGGAGCAGTTCATATAATTTTCTATTCTCAGTAATTTCTTCAGCCCATTTTGTTCGTTTTTGACTTTTAAATTTTGACTTTTGAATTACTGTTATCCTGAAATACGAACTAAACCACTACCTCTCCTTCCAAGTCATAATCATACGCCTTTGTGATCCTTACATTCACAAACTCGCCAATAGGGTATCCCTCCGGGAAGTTAGCAGTCGTGTAATAAAATAGCTATTAATTTTGCTCAGGCAGCGGTATTACACACTCAATCTGTTAACGACCTGGTTAAAGCAGTCAACGGCTTATCGGGCAAATTCACTCAATTTGAAGAAAAACTGGAAGCCCCCAAAGGAATAACAGTCTCAACAGATACCAAGCCCTTACAGGAAATTGTAAAAAAAGCATTATTGATATGAAATTGACTGTAGCCGCCCAACCAAAGAATGTAATACGCAAATTTCAATTATTGTTGTTCCCTGAACAGGATGCAAAACTGTTTTATAAGATGTTTTTTAGCCGCTGGTTCCTTTGGCGTGTCGTAATGCTATTCCTCACAAACCTGTATAAATTCGGCAGCCATTGGAGCGACAGTCAGAAGGAAGCAAAGTTGCAACAATTGAAAAATGACAGGATAAAAAAGATATGGGACTATATGTATCATCAACAGGGGAAAGAGATAAAACGGCTTATGGATAGTGCCTACATAAAGAGTGGGCAGGCTGAATAGCCTGCTTTTTTTATCCTTGCTTAAATCATTGTAGATTAATAAACACCATGATATAATAGTAGGCAACAAATAAAAGTGCAAGCCCGCTAATAATTTGAATACTTCTTCTAATCCATGTAAGTTTAGCAAATTTAGTTACAGCTCCCGCAAAAGCACTAACAATCAAGAATGGAAAGCCCCTGCCAATACCAAAGGCCAAGGCAACCATAAATCCGTATAAGGGGTTTGCTTTGGCCGCAGCCACTGAAAGAAGCAATAATAAAGGAGCAGCGGAAGTGCCCAAACTAAATATCAGGCCATAGGTGAAGGAACCACCAACTCCAGGTTTTCGTAATGCGGCGAGCCGGATAACGTTTAACCGTGGCCCATAAAATGCAGCAACGGCAGCTATAGTTGATATTAAAGCCATTGATAAAGCCCAATATTGACCGAATGTTTCTGTAAGGAAAATACCCAGGCGTCCGGCCAATGCGCCTAAAACACTAAGACATAGCACAATGCCACTGAAGAAAGCCAGCGCAATTAAAAGCCCTTTATTTGATTTCGCTTCTGTATTGCTGCTTACCAACCCTGCGATGCCAAGTCCCACAGGCAATGTACACGGACAAACACCTGTGGTTATCATTCCGGCTACGGATGCGACGATCAGGCTCCAGAAAGAACCTTGTGCTAATGATTGCCCGAATTGCGCTATAAAATGTTCTAAACTCATTGCTTAACTTCTTGTGGTTTGCCAGCTGTATATCCTTTATCGTTTATGGCCTTTTGTACCTGTTCAGCCTTTACTTTTTGAGGGTCAAAAAGAAATATTGCATACTTCATTTCAAGACTTACCTCCACGTCCGAAACACCATCAATTGACTTAATGGTTCTTTTCACATTGGATTGACAGGCGCTACAAGTCATTCCATCGACAGGAATCTTTACCTTTTTCATCGCTACCTGCTTCGTCTGTTCTTTTTGAATTGTTTGTTCAGGTTGCTTTGTTTGCTGTGCGCAGGAAGAGATACTGAATGCCATAATTAGCACTAATAATGTTATCCCGGTTTTAACTGCAAGATGCTTTGCCATAACTTTTTTAAAGTATTAGTGTTTAATGAGATACTGATACAGCTTCTTTACTTAAAGAGCCTGTACGTATTTCAGTTTTAAAAAGAGTAATCGCCAGTAATGAAAGCCCAGCCTGGAATATGGAAAATATAATGAAGGCTTCCATAAGGCTTAGTTTAAGCGCCAAACCAAATAAATAGCTACCTAATCCAAACCCTATAAAAAGCATAAATACATTTAAGCTCATTGCCTGCCCGCTTCTTTCTTTACCTACTTGTGTTATTATTCCTGCTAGCAAGGGTTGTGTTAAATCATATCCAAGTGATAAAATTGTAATGGCAAATGCAGCCACCCCCAATGGAATATTAAATATGAGTATGAAAGCAGAAAGGGCACTCAATCCTAATCCCAAAGGCAATAATTTCTTCCTCCCAAATTTATCTGCCAGTTTTCCAATAAAGGGCCCAAACAAAAATCCCGGTATGCCATATCCTAAAAGTGCCAACCCAATTTGCATACCATTCAATCCAAACGATTTCTCCAAGTACAACCCTAACCAGGTAAAAACACCGGCATGAAAAATAGCATTAAGCAGTACATAAGCGTAGGCAGTTTTGCCTCTGCCTGAAGATAATAATTGTTTGTAACCGTTAAATACGATACTTACTGTAAGAACAGGCTTTGTAACAGTTGGTATTTTTATTTTCAGATAAGCCCGATATAAGATTATCCATATAAAAACCCCTGCTGTTGCTACTCCAATAAACAGCATTTTCCAGCCAATAAATGGTTCAAGCATTACACCCACAGAAGAACCGAAGGCGCCACCTCCAGCCATTGCGCCGAATAGCCAACCAAGTGGGCGCCCCCTTTCTTCAAAAGCATAAGTTTGACCAATCCAGGCCAGTGCAATAGGTACTACTCCGCTTGCCCCGATGCCAGTAATAAATCGCCAAAAGATCAGTTGATTGACAGACTTTGAAAATGCTGTTAATGCTGTCAGAATTGAAAAAGCCAATAGTGATGTTAGTATAATTCTTTTAGGCCCTATTCTGTCTGCCAGCAATCCATAAAAAAGTGTGGCTATGCCATAGGGTATTAGATAGGCTGGTACCATCAAGCCAATTGTTTGTTCTGACGTGTTAAAATAAGCAGATAAGGCTGGTATCAAAGGTGCAACCATGTACAATTGAAAGAAAATTGTACATGTTGCCGCCGATAAAATGTGTAGTATATATTCCCGCTTTGCTGTTTGAAAGTTTTTCATTGTTATCCGTTTTACAATTCAATAGCATTAAACCCTTCTTTTTCTAAAACTTTTTTCAAATCATCATGCTTTATCTGTTCAGGATAATAATTTACCTGCACCTGTTGCTGCATTATTTTTGGCTTAACCTCTTTGACTCCGGACAAAGCCGTAAGCGCAGTAGTGATTTTTTGGGCGCACCCTTCACAGACCATGTTGGATATTTTAAATCTTGTTTCGGTTAGTGTAGCGAATGTTTCCTGGTGAGTGGATTCAAGCCGCAAGGTTCTGATACGAAGTGTGTTCATCAGGATAACGAAAATGCTAATGATCATTACTACAATGGCCAGTATGGGCGTTATGAAGCCAAAGGCCGCAAGCAACATTCCTGCAATATTGAATAATACAGCAACAATTACGTTGCCGGTCATCGTTTTATAGCTTGCCTTCCCTAGAATAACAGCATTCAGCACATCAACCAATCTATCTCCAATTAAAATAACCCCAGCAGCTTCAATAGCCACGTCCGTTCCGGCTCCAATGGCTATACCTACATCAGATTGCGCTAAAGCTGGCGCATCATTTATTCCATCTCCCACCATTGCAACTTTGTAGCCTTTCTTTTGCAATCCTTCTATAACGATTGCTTTTTCACCGGGTAATAACTCCGCATGCACTTCATCAATACCAAGCTGTTTTGCTATGGGATCTGCAACCTGTTTAGCATCACCTGTTAACATTACCGTTTTTATACCTCCTTGCTTAATTTTTGCAATTACCTGGCTACCCGTTGGGCGGGGAGTATCCTGTAAAGCAATAATGCCTGTTATATCCGCATCCCTGCAAACAAGTACGGCTGTTTTGCCTTCGTCCCCAAAAGCATCTATTTTCCTTCTTATATTTTCAGTAATAACAATGCCATTTTGTTTAACAAAAGAAGGCTTACCGGCTAATAGTAAACTACCGTTTAAATTTCCGGTCACACCTTTTCCTGGTATGGCTTTGAAATTCTCAACCTGTAATCTGGGAACAGCTTCTTTTTGCGCATAAAAAGCAATTGCCTGCCCAATTGGATGTTCTGATTTACTTTCCAATGCTTCAGCAATGGATAATAGTTCATTGTTATTCCCATTCCCGGCATAAACATCTGTAACAGTAGGTTTGCCATAAGTCAGTGTTCCAGTTTTATCAAAAACTATAGTGTCAACTCTTGATAAGCTATAAAACACTTCGCTTGCTTTTACCAACAGGCCAATGGAAATACCTTTTCCACCTGCTATGGCGGCCAGCATAGGAGTAGTAATTCCTAATGCACAGGGATAGCCCATTATGATAGTAGTGAGTAATACAAGCGTAGCCTGTATATAATTACCTGTAGCAAATGCCCATAGTATAAAGGCGATGGCCGCTACAATAAAAACAACAGGCCCGTAATAATTCATCAGCTTATCTGCCAACAGTTCAACGGGTGGTTTCTTTTCAGCAATGCGACTCATTAAACTTACGATCTGGCTTAAAAAACTATCCTGTCCAATTTTGGAAACCTTTATTTGGAGTGCCCCATCCAAATTTAAAGTCCCGCCGATCACATTAGCTCCTACTTCCTTTATGGCAGGTGTGCTTTCACCTGTAAAACTGGCTTCATCAACGCCGGCATTCCCGGATAAAACAACACCATCTAAAGGAATACGCTCACCGGGGCGTACTTCCACCACTTCACCAACCGATACATCTTTGGTTAATACCTCGATTAGTTCCTCACCCCTTAAAACCCTTGCTTTTGCAGGTTGCAGACTCATTAACTTACGTACAGCTTCAGATGCCTTCTTACGGGTATCTAACTTGAAATACCCAAAAAATAAATGCAGCGACATCAGCCAGGCTGCCACAGGTAAAAAGTTTTGCCAGGCAGGATTATAAAGAGATAATGCACCGATTATAAACGAACCCCATGCCCCGGCAGATAATAATACATTGGCGTTAATTACCTTTTGCCTTACGGCCATGATTGTTTTCCGCAGTATCGGGTAACCCACCCACAACAAAACAAAGGCGGCTACCAACAAACTAAACCAGGCCCGGTATTGTTGTGGAAGGTTGAAGAGGTTCAAAGGATCCACCAATAAATCTATGACAGCCGCCACCATTCCAATAGTGCCACGCCGTTTTATCAGGTTAAATATATCTTCATCCGTTTTATACTGTTGTATTTCTGATGAAGAAACGTTATAGCCTAATTTCTCTACAGCATTGGCAAGGTCTTCCCGGCCCATTTTAGCAGTATCAGCTTCCACTAATACAATGCCATGTACAAGATTCACCATTACGCTACTTATTGCCGGATACCTTTTTAATGCCTTTTCAACGCTCATGGTGCAGAAAGAACACATGAGCCCGGAAACCTTCATTTGAACATTTTCTATTGCCATAGTTGTATTTTTTGCATATCAAACAATGCAGAAATGCTGAAATATTAAGCAGCACTGCCAACACCTGCTTTTATTAATTCAGATTCAGATATACCGCTGTTTTGGCAACAGTTCAACAGAACACCATTTACGGCAATAGAAGGGAGGGATTTAATGCCATATTGCTGCGCTTTTTGGATACATTCCTTTGTTTCACAAGGTTTGGAGAGATCGTAAACAACAACTTCGCAGGAGGAACAAGCCATACCCTGCACTATTTCAATGATAGGCTGGCAAACACTGCATCCTGCGATAAATACTTCAATAATCCGTTTGTTTCCCATGATTTATAATTTTTATAAATCAAAAGTCAAACGGGCAGGGGGGTGTCTGCCAAATTATTTTTCAGATTTTCCGGGATTTTCTTTGGTGTACCGGGCCAAACGCTCCCCTATTTCATTGATTTCCTTTATTTTATGGGTTAATTCGTTATCCTGAAGTATGGGGAATTGTTCCTTTAAGATTTCAATTTTTTGTGCATCGGGGCAGTTTCCGGGGCAAGCATTCATTACACTTACCAGCTTTAGGGCAAGGCTTTTTCGGAAAACTTCATCCAGCAGCAGGAAATGGGCTTTTTGCAGGCCCTGGTCAGCAGCTTTAAACTGGTTAAGGATTTGGTCAGGGTCTTTGCCCTCATCCAGCATTTTAATAATACCCTCTATTTGTCCCTTTATGGTAGAGAGGCGTTTTGTCAAATCTCCGGTGAGTTCTTTTGGTAACATGCTTTAGATATTAAATCAAAAACAACAAAGATCATAACATATAGGGGTGTTCTGCAAATCCATTGTAAAGGCTGGTATTAGTGGCAACATGAACTACCCTGCTGAATAGGCGGACATTTTACCGTTCCGTAGCTGCAATATACACAACAGTCACCAGCTTTGGCTTTGAGCCGCTGATGGCAGCTTTCGCACTCATAGAAGTACTGACACGCATCTGTAGGCATTGTTTCCGCTTTTTTATGTCCACAGGAAGGACACGTAATAATTGATTGAAGAATGATATGCTGATTAGTCATGAGATATTAGTTTGTTCACCACTTTATAACCTGTTTCCTCTTCGATTGCATTTGCCAGTTGTTGTAAAGATATTTGCGCACTGTCAAACTTCACGATAGATATGCCTTTGGCATAAAAGGTATTAACATGCTGTACACCTTTCTTTTGCTGGAGGGTATTGTTTACATGCCCTTCGCAGGCTTCACAACTCATACCCTGAATATGAAGTACAGCCTGCTGCACACTGGCTGAATTATTAATTACTATCTGTTGTTGTGGGGCTTTGGGCTGAAAATACGTTGCATAGTAAGGAAAAGCCGACAGTAAAACGGAGATAGCGGCAATGATCCAAAGAAAGGTTTTCGATTGTAACACACTTTTCTTTTCTTCGCAGCCGCACGCATCTTTTTGCCGGGGCTTATACACCTGGTAGAAAGCAACCCCTAAAATCAATACTGTTGTACCCAACAAATAAAGCCGGAGCGGTGCCGCCCAGCTAAAAGCCGATACCACGCCGCCTGTACCGCTCACTATAGCTAATAGGGGTACTATACAGCAAAAGGATGATGTTAAGGCCAGTAAAATCCCTGAACCCAATAGCACTTTATTATTCTTTCCGTTACTCATGCTGTTTCTGTTTTAAATTCAGTGTAATCGAACGGCGAACTACAGGTATTCCCGGTTGTCCGACCGTGGTTTGGTTAAAAAATTATGTTGAGCGTATTTCATAACGCAATTCCTTTATAAAGTACATGGGCGATACACTGTATCCATGTGCCCGGTAAAACT
>JADBXR010000027.1 GCA_020403425.1 Chitinophagaceae bacterium
AATCTCTCCCTGCAGCTTCTTGGAATAATGATCCACCTGCGTGGATGCAGCCAATTGTTCCAGTCGCTCAGAGGGTATTAGACGAATCAGGGCATCTACTTTCATCTTCCTTAAACGATCAAACACCCATAAATCGTGTTTAAATGCCTATTTCTTCCGAACACCTGTGGTCGCCTGACCAACAACACTCCCTCTTGTTCTTTCAGAAATACAGGGCCATCATGCGATTTGCCTGTGCATTGCCGCCGTTGTTGGTCGCCTGACCAACAACACACCCTCTTGTTCTTCCAGAAATACAGGAACCCTCTTAAGATTTGCCTGTACATTCCCATTTTTTTCTTCTTCGGAGAGTCTTCCGCCAGGGGACTCTTGGCTTAATAGCACGTAACCATCTTTAGGTAGTTAATTTTGTGGGAGAAATTTAATAGGTTTATTATCAAGTGATCTGTAATTCTAAACGAAGAGCCCCCTGACGGGAGGCTCTTTGGGGAAGGAAATGCTCTTAAATTAACTAATGATCTACATGAACTTTAGACTTAACTTAAAATATATCCTTGCAATATTATTCGTCATTGAATGTATTTGTGTAACGTATTCACTCAAGTTCCCTCTGATTATTCCTATTACGACAATTATATATTTCATTGTAGGAGTTACCATTTCGATTCTAATATTAAATATAAGAGCCACCGTCGATCTAACCACTTTCAGTCAAATAAAGCCCGTTAATATATCTGTTTACAAATTCTTAGTAACAATAGGCCTAGCAATTTGCATGTATTATTTCACAAATGAGCTGATTAATCAGAATCCACTCTCATACTATGATGCCGATATGCTACCTATTATGAAAATTATGAGTAGCAGGTTTTTAAGTGGCAATTGGTCTATGGTTTATAAGCCGATCCCCGAGATCTGGAATGGAATTCAACCAATTTATCTGCCAGGAATGTGGATGCCATTTATTATTTCTGTAAAATTCGATTTTGACCCACGATGGATAACTACGATTTGCACTTTCGCTTCATTTCTCATATTTCTAAAATTTTGGGAACCAAATCAAAACAAAAAAATTGCCCCGCTCCTTATGGTCGGTGCAGGAATCCTTTTATGGTGGATTGAAACAGAAAAAAACAACAATTTTTTACGGCTTTCTGAAGAGGGAATAATTGTATTCTATTATTCCCTCTTAGTAATTGCGCTATATACTAAAAAATATATATTCATTGGCATTGTTGCCTCACTTTGCCTACTAAGCAGATATTTTCTAATAGGTTGGTTTCCCGCAATGATCATTTATTTAATAATGAACTCAAAAAACGCAACGCAGGTAATCAAATTCTGCGTATCATCTGCCTGTATTTTCCTATTACTGGTGGTTATTCCATTTGGATTAGAACCTATAAAAATTGTACTTGCGTTACCCAATAACTACATTTCCCATGCCAGCAGAGTTTGGAACGAAAGTCCTCAATTTTTTTACAGAAGTATGGGGTTTGCAAAATTTTTCGGGCCTACACATGTTAAACTATTGCATACATTTTTAATGTTACTTGCCTTCATTGCTCCATCGCTATTCATTGTCGTATGTCATGTATGGGCCAATAAAAAAAACAGGCAACTTATGAATATACCTCTTGCATGTCTTAAATTTACTATTGTAATAGTTTGTACATTTATTGATGTACCATATCAATACCTCTTTTACACGTCCTCATTCATAAGTTTACTAATGATTACAATAGCTTTAAGAGATCAAAGTGAAAGTATACTTTATTTTCGCAACATAAAGTCAACTAAAAATTGACGGTATATAATTGTAGACCGTAACATTATTGCAATTACTATCCCCACATGAAGTAAGCACTCATTAAATTAAACTCATTGAAGATCCGAAAAAAAGTAATTTATGCGAACAAAGCCCAAAATCTGATTAGTAGAAAACTATGACAGCTTGAAATCACTAAATTTTTTAACCGCTACCGAAGCAGATAGATCGCTATACATAATGCCGCCGTATGAATTTGGCGCACTCCGAATAAAAGTCAATTACGCAGATTCAGGAGTATGTGGACGTGTAAGCACCTCCAATTTCAGATAACTTTTTGCAGTAGTTACTATCAACCCACATTGCGGGCAATCGTTTATCTTTTTGTGCAAGCCAAAGCCACCAACACGTCTTCGTATTTACAGCCTGTTTGTGACAGCTGCGGCAGCCAATCCTGTTCGTTCACCGGAGTATTGTGGGTGCTTCCTTTTGGTAACAGTTACTTTAATGGTTACTCTCATCCTGTCCAGTGTATCTACACGAACACCTCCTAACAGTTCAATAAGTAGTTCATCTGTGGTGTAGGTAAAACAATGTGGGTTTGTTGTTATTAGCATATATATGATTTTAATGGTTGGGTATGGGCATAAAAAAACCACCCTTTGAGGATGGCTTTAATATTTAACTAATTAAAAAATATTATTCAAATTCTTTATCTACTAATATATCAGTGCATAATATTTCAATTCTTTGCCCTTCATAAAATTCTAAATAGCATAACGATTTCCCATCTATCGACAAATCAAGTAATTCCCCATTTTTTTCAATCCTTCCACGATATAAACTATCAATTGTCAAACCATTATTTATTGAATTCAGCCCAAATTCCATTTTTTGAATTTCAGCATTCAAAAACTTTATAGATACTATGAAGTCAGCTGATATACTCTTCATTAATAAAATAAAACAGGAATCAACTAATGATATATTTGAGCAAACAAAATCATTATGAAAATCATAATATTTTTTTCCGAACTCACGTTGGTTTAAATCTTCAAATAATTTTACATCTATCAATTGCATTGTTATGGATTTAATTTTTCGAGATACTTTCTAATCATTCTAATGTCTTTTTGAGTCATAGGAATAGCCTCTTTGGAATCTCGTGTTATACTTTTTTGCACACCATTTAAAAAATTCTTATTATAAACCTGCATATGTGGTGTAGGGACACTACCATGTGCCTTACCTGCCAAATCAAATCGAATTTGCTTAGTTGCAGTACCCAAAGTAATCGAGTTCTTACCACCATTGGCATTAACCAATTCTTTTGTTCCTTCCCCGCAAAGTCTCCCGGAAGGGGACTTTGCGATTAGAACGTCCACTCTTCCAAATTATAACTTATCTCCGAGAGAAGCAATTAGCTTAAATATATGTCCTGAAGTTCCATGTAAATTATCACAGGGTAGATACCCTATTGTCCAAGATACTAATATCTCGCAGAACTGTGTACATAATCTTCAGGTAGCTGTACATTACACAAAGCAATTTACCCAATTGACCATTAGAAAGAATTACGGTTAATACCTGATAGAAATAGCGGTAATGCTTTCGTCTCGAACCGAAATGTCCCCCATGGGAGACATTTCGGAGAACATCTCATTTTTATTTGGGGTGTTCTAAGAAAACTTTGCGAAAAAAAAACCAACTGCCTAAAGATTGTTAGGTACTACTAATCAAAGAGTTCCTTGGCGGGAGACTCTTCACGGAAGGAAAAACTGGCTCAGGTCAAACAGACTCGGAGTTTTTAATATTACAACACGTTATATTTATTCAATTAAATTCAAAACAACCTATGAAAAAAACATTATTATCCCTGCTCGTGTTTTTAATTGGCACAACGATCAGTTCCGCGCAAATAGCTCCACAAAGGAGAATTCTAGGAGTGAACCTAAATTATATTAATAGTGATTTTGGTAGCTCCAAAAATGTAAATAATGGAGTGACTAGTACAGACAATACCGGATCCCTTTTAAGATTGGGGATGGATATTTTATATGGCAGAATAAACTCAAAAAACGCTTTGCTGTATGGAGGGCTTTCTTTTGACATCACCAACTCGTTTTCGCGAAATATCCCTACGAACGTACAATCGTCACAGTTCAGGTATGCGATCTTGCCAATGATCGGTTCTATGAAATATATACCTATAAGTAAAAATTTTTATTATACGCCATCTATTCAGTTTAAGGTAGGCTTTGCCAGAGCAAGGCAAATAGATGCTTACAGCTTAAATGCAACAATTATTAAAGAATATTTTGCCAATCTGCAAATGTATCCCCTTGCCATAGCTTACTCAATTGGGAGGCAATCAAATGTTTTATTCCGAATTTCAGAATTTTCAATGGGGTATCGTCATCAGACAAGTACGATTGAAAATACAAGTAATGGTAATAAAGGCATATCCAACAGCTTTCCTATTAGCGGATTAAACACATCAGTAAGTGTTGGAATTCAAAAAATATTTTAAAAGTTTTCAGAGAGATGACTATCGAAATTAATTGCGTCACTGCCGCCGTTGTTGGTCGCCTGACCAACAATACACCCTCTTATTCTTTCAGAAATACAGGGACCCTCATGCGATTTGTCTATGCATTGCTATTTTTTTTTGTACATTCCATATCACCTGAAACCTACCGTATGAAAAAAAGATCCTTCTTAAAAAGCCTGGCCCTTGCCGGTATCAGTGCACCCTTTTCTGCCAGCGCACTGGATGAATGGATGCAAGTGGCCGCAAAGAGATCCGGTACCGAACTGGCAGCCGACGATGCTTTCTGGCTGGGCATGCGAGGACAGTACCGGCTGAAACCGGACTATATCAACCTCGAGAACGGGTATTACAATATCCTTCCCCAGGAGATCCTGGAAGCCTATATCGGTCATATACGGGAAGTGAATTACCAGGGCGCCTATTATATGCGTACCGTACAGTTCGAGAACAAGAAAAAAATGGCCGCGAAAGTTGCTGCGCTCACAGGATGCAGCACAGAAGAGCTCATCCTTACCCGAAACACTACCGAATCGCTGGATACGATCATCAGCGGTTTTCCCTGGAAGGAAGGCGATGAAGCACTCATGGCCGAACAGGATTATGGTGCCATGCTCGATATGTTCAAACAGGTAGGCAAACGGCATGGGGTGGTGAACAAAATACTGTCCTTACCGCATCACCCTGCATCAGACGAAGAGATCGTTTCCCTGTATGCCAATGCCATCACACCCAAGACCAAACTGCTGATGATCTGTCATATGGTGAACATCACCGGCCAGATCCTGCCCGTTCGCAAGATCTGCGATATGGCGCATAGCAAGGGAGTACAGGTGATGGTCGACGGGGCACATGCCATCGCCCATATCCGTTTCAATATTCCCGACCTGCATTGCGATTATTACGGGGCCAGCCTGCACAAATGGCTCTGCGTTCCATTGGGTGTAGGTATGCTGTATGTGAAGAAGGAACATATCCCTACCATCTGGCCCCTGCTGGCAGAGAGCGGCAGGAAGGATGATGATATCGGCAGGCTGAACCACCTGGGCACCCACCCCGTTCACACCGATCTCGCCATCAGCAATGCGATCGATTTTTACCAGCAACTCGGCCCTGAGAAAAAAGAAGAAAGACTTCGGTACCTGCAACAATACTGGACCAGCAAAGTGCGCCACCTGCCGCATATCATCATGCATACACCGGTCGACCCGCAACGCTCCTGTGCCATTGCCAATGTAGGTATCAAAGGCATGAGACCAGCCGACATGGCCGCCACCCTGCTGAACAAATATGGCATCTATACCGTGGCCATCGATGGTGCCAATGTGCATGGCTGCCGGATCACACCCAATATCTATACCACAACGGCCGAACTGGATGTACTGGTGAAAGCCTTGACCGAAATGGGATAAAAAATAGATGTTACCGCGAAAGGTTCTCCAACTGTTCTGTGGATCGCAGCTATTTCAACAGACCTTTCCCACGATACCAGGCAATGGTATCTGACAGGCCGCTCTCCAGGTTATGGTCGGGCCGATAACCCAGGTTCTCCAGTTCGGCACAACTGGCGGCCCAGTTACTGGCCCTGAATTCTTTTAAACGTTCCCTGTTGAGCAAGGGAACCTTACCGCGCAGATTACCTACGGCTTCGGATAAAACGGCCGCGAATACAGCGATCCAGGTAGGCACGGTGACCGCAATGGCCGAAACACCCAGCTGCTGTTTGATGATGCGGTTCATTTCCGCAGTGGTATAATTGGTGAGGTCAGATACCAGTACATTCTGTCGCGTGCGCTCCGATTCCATGGAAAGGAACACGGCTTTCACCAGGTCCGCCACATGCACAAAACTCAGCAGTTGCTCCCGGCTTCCCACATAGAGTTCCAGTTTCTGCTGCACCGTTTGCAACACGAACAGGAAATCCTTATCACGCGGCCCGTACACTGCCGTGGGATTGATCACCAGGAAAGGGAAATCATTGGTCTGGTACAACAGGTTCTCCGCTTCCCGTTTACTGCGGCCATAGGCGGTGATGGGGTTGGGAACCGAAAGCGCCGTAATGGGCTCACTGCCCACTCCCGGCCCATAGGAAGCCAGGCTGCTGATGAACACGAATTTCTCTTTCAGCAATTGTTGTTGCTGCAATGTGTTCACCAGGCGTTGGGTGCTGGCTACGTTCACTTCATAAAACGCAGAAAGGTGTAAAGACTTGGTGATGCCCGCTGCGTGTATCACATAATCGAAAGCGCCGTATTTATCCGCAGCTGCCAGTAAGGCCTGTTGCATGGCCGCGCTATCCATCAGGTCCAGTTCCAGGAAATGGATGGAGGGATCTGTCAGGTATTGACGGCTGCTGGATGCACGGATACCGGCAAACACACGGTATCCCTTCCGGATAGCTTCTTCCACTAAAAAACTTCCGATAAAACCACTGGCTCCGGTGATGAGGACATTCTTTTGCATCCGGTGGATCATAAGTGTTTGATAAAACAGCGGCGCCGCTTATGCTGCACGGCTTCGAAGTGCTCCCAGATGGACTGTACCTTGGTATTCAGCTCCAGCTCAGGGTTGGTCTCTGCATAACGGATGCCGTTCCTGATATACGCTTTGTTCACTTCACACATCAGCAAGGCATTCACACCCTTGCCCTGCATGTCTTTTCGGATCGCTACCAGGTACAGGTCGGCGAGGTCGTTCTTCTTCAACGCTTTGAGGATATGTACAAAACCAAAAGGCAGCAGACTGCCCTTCGCTTTCTGCAACGCTGCCGATAACGATGGCATGGTAACACCGAATGCCACCAGCTTGCCTTCCTTATCCAGGATCAGCGGAACAAAATCAGGACGTATGAAAGAGAAGTATTGTTTGGTGTAATACTGTATCTGTTTTTCCGTTAATGGAACCACACCGTAGAGGTCTGCGTAAGCTTCGTTGATCAGTTCAAAGATAGCCGGTGCATAAGGCAGAATGTCTTTGGCACTCTTCGCTTTCAATACGTGCAGTCCCAAACGGCGCTCCACCACGCTGGCCATCTTCTCCATCTTCTCAGGTATCACTTCCGGCACTTTCACCAGGTATTCCACCCAGTCGGCATCTTTGGAATAACCCAGCTGTTCCATGAACTGTGGGTAATAAGGATGGTTGTAGATGGTGGCCAGGGTTCCCAGTTTGTCGAAACCTTCCACCAGCATGCCTTCATGGTCAAGATCGGTGAAACCCATGGGACCATGCACTGCCGACATACCTTTCTCCTTTGCCCATTTCTCCACTTCGCCAATGAGACTGGCTGCTATTTCGGGATCGTTCTCAAAATCCACCCAGCCGAAACGCATGTATCGTTTGTCCCATTTCTCAATGAACGCATGGTTGATGATGGCAGCGATCCTGCCCACTACTTTCCCGTTCTTATAGGCCAGCCAGTAACGGGCCTCGCAATAATCGAACGCAGGGTTCTTGTCCTTGCGCAACGTAGCTTTCTCATCAAAATGAAGAGGGGGCACAAAACAGGGATTCCCCTTGTACAGAGCCAGGGGGAATCGTATGAATTGGTCAAGTTCTTTTTTGGTAGTAACCTCTTTTACAGTGATGCTCATGGACATGGTTTAGGGATGATCAGGGAATGTACATTGCCGGCCTCACCCCATACGATCATGAATGTTTCATTTCAAGCACATGGAGCTCGTTGGCTACTTTTTCGATCTTACCCAGTGCCTCGTTCAGCTGTTCACGTGTGTGCGTGGCCATGATCGATAAACGGATCAGGGAAGCATCACTTTTCACAGCCGGCGATACTACCGGGTTTACAAATATACCTTCTTCGTACAAACGCTGGTTAAAGCGGAAGGTAAGTTCATTATCGCGGATATACACCGGAATGATCGGTGTTTTGGAAGTGTTGATATCAAAACCCAACTCCTGCAGGGAGCTGGCCATATAGTTGGTGTTCTCCCACAAAGCATCCTGTCTCTCTGGCTCATTCTGAATGATCTCCAGGGCGGCCATGGCAGCAGCCACCGCAGATGGCGGTACGCTGGCGCTGAAGATCATCGGACGCGCATTGTGTTTCAGGTAATTGATCATTTCTTTGGTAGTGGCAATGAAACCACCTACAGAAGCCAGTGACTTACTGAAGGTTCCCATGATCAGGTCCGATTCTTCGGTAAGACCGAAATGATTGGAAGTACCCTTTCCCCTGTCGCCGATCACACCCAATGCATGGGCGTCATCCACCATCACCAATGCCTGGTACTGGTTGGCCAAACGGGTGATCTCAGGAAGGTTACAGATATCCCCTTCCATGCTGAAGATCCCATCCACCACGATCATTTTCACGGTATCTACAGGAACCCTGCTCAATACACGCTCCAGGTCGTTCATATCATTGTGTGCGAACTTCAATACTTTGGAGAAGGACAGGCGGCTGCCCTCAATGATGGATGCATGGTCCAGCTCATCCAGGATGATCACCCCTGTTCTTCCTGTAAAAGTGGCCACGGTACCCAGGTTGGCCTGGAAACCGGTGGTGAACATCAATGCCGCTTCTTTGCCCACATGGTCGGCCAGTTTCTCTTCCAGCTCAATATGCAGTTTGGAAGTACCATTCAGAAAACGTGAACCCGAGCAGCAACTTCCATACTGCTGGATCGCCTTTTTAGCGGCTTCCGTAACTTTCGGGTGATTGGTCAACCCCATGTAACTATTAGAGCCAAACATCAGGATCCTCCTGCCGTCGATCTTTACCTCTGTATCATGGTTCTCCTCAATAGGTCTGAAATAAGGATACATCCCTGCTTTCTTCAACTGATCGGGGAGTGTAAAAGCCTGTAATTTTTCCTGTAAACTTTGTTGTATCATAGTTCAATGTCTGGGGGTGATAATTTAATCCGGTTATCCTGTACAGGTAGTGCCGGGTTACCAATTTGTTAATTAAACGGGTCGCTGCTGCCTGGCTTCACCCGTTTTCAGTACCTGCGTTTTGAAAAGGCCGATGTAAAAACTACATCGCCAGATCGTACAGGATTGCAAGATAAAGAGAAAACGCTGTACCAAGCCCATTGAAAACCATCTGGATGATCTAAATAACGGCCTGCGCAGTCCGTTAAGGGCCGGTCGGTTTTTCTCCATAAAGTAGATTTATGCCGCAAATATAATAATAAAGGATAGTTTTGCCTTTATTTATTTGCCCAAAACTGCCATTTAGGCACCCATAATGCTACTCGGTTATGCTTCAGCTTACTAAAATCTTCCATTTCGAAATGGCACATGCCATTTTTGGATACGAAGGCCCCTGCAAACATATTCACGGCCATTCCTATGAGCTGCACATAGGCATCACGGGACAAAACGATGGTTCCGACTATATTCCCCAACCCGGCTTTGAAGTGGATTTTAAGGACATCAAACACCTAGTATCGACGGAAGTGATCGGTTGTTTCGATCACAAGCTGGTACTGTCACGTGATTTTCTGGCAGCCCATCCGGGCCTGGCCCCACAGGACAACCTGGTTACCTGGGAAGTGGAACCTTCGGCGGAGAACCTGTTGATATTTATTGCAAAAAAAATCAAGGACCGGGTGCCCGCCAATGCCAGGTTATCGTACATGAAATTGTATGAGACCAGCAATTCCTATGCAGAATGGATAAATCAGGATAATTTTATACCGGCGGTTCCACGCTGAGCAAGTGTACTAAACCATCAACATGTTCTCAAAAGCTACCGAATACGCCCTCAGGGCCACCATATTCATTGCACAGAAAGGATCCGAAATGGCCAAACTGGGGATCGATGAGATAGCACAGGCGATCGATTCTCCCAAATCCTTCACCGCCAAGATCCTGCAACTGTTGAGTCGCGATAACCATATCGTAAGTTCCGTTCGCGGACCCAATGGCGGATTCTATCTCACGGAAAAGGCCAAACAATTGCCCATCAGTACCATCCTGCAGGCCATGGGGGAAGAAGAGAGACTGGAGAAATGTGTCATGGGACTGAAACAGTGTTCCGAAACGAAACCCTGTCCCATGCACCTGCAATTCAAACCGATCCGCAAACAGCTGAAGGAACTGTTCGAAAGCAAATCCATACAGGAGTTCGCTGCCGAGATCAAGGATGGGGTCATCTTTATCAGTAACCAGCCACATTAACCGGTAGCATCCTCTTTCACCAGCGGCAGGGTGAAAATGGCCTTGGTGCCCACATTGATCTCACTCTCCAACCGTATGGAACCATTGTGCAGCTCCATGAACTGTTTGGCCACCACGAGTCCCAGACCCGAGCCACGATAACTGATGGTATTGCTGGCGCGGTAGAATGATTTGAACACTTTCTCCAGTTCATCAGGCGGGATACCAATACCATAATCCTTCACACAGATCTCCAGATTGTTCTCCGTATAACTGATATGCAGCTCCGGATCACGCGAGCCCTCTGAATAGTTGAACGCGTTCGAGATCAGGTTGGTGAGCACATGCGTGAACAGGAGCTCATCGATCACCACTTTACGGTGCGAAGGAGTTTCATGTATCTGGATCGCACGCCCATCCGCCCGGTGCGAGAAATACGTGTTCACCACCGAATGGATCAGCGGCGATATGGAGACCACGCTCTGGTTGAACTTGATCTGGCGCGCATCGTAACGCCCTACCAACAGAATATTGTTCATCAGCTCCGTCATGCGGCTGATCTCGTTCTTGATCTGCTCGGTGGATTTGGCGATCTTGTACAGCAAGCTGCCCTCCAGACTTTTCACCATGATCTCGATCAGTTCGATATTGGTGAAGATCACCGTTAAAGGTGTCCTGAACTGGTGCGAGGCCACTGATACGAAACTGGCCTTCAGTTCTGCCAGTTCATTCTCTTTTTCCTGCGCCAGTTTCTTATCATGTATGTCGATGATACTGCCGGAAATGAAATACTCCTCGTCCTGCGGGGAGCCGTTCTCTTTCATGATCACGTTCACCCAGCGCCAGTGACCATGCTTCGGCTGCAGGCGCACTTCGAAGGAAGCAGTGACCTGTTTGCCCGATTTCAGGTTGACCAGGTTCTCCCTCACTTCTGCCACATCTTCGGGTACAAAGAAAGATTCGATGGACTGCGACAGCGATTCGGCCGGAAGGTACCCGGAAATATCTTCCCAGTAAAGATTGAGGAAGGTGAGTGTATTGCTGCTGTTGAGCCTGAATACCACTTCGCCCAGGCTGTTCAGCAGTTTATTGAAATCGTTACGCTGCAATTCAAGTGTCTCCTGCTGGTGTTTCAGTTCGTTGATATTGAGATGCGAGCCCACCATGTAGACCGGTTTGCCTTCCGCGTTCCACTTGGCCACGCCCGAGCCCCTGATCCAAACATAATGCCCCTTCTTGTGCAGCAGCCTGAATTCTGTGGTGTAGGTATCGGTTTCCTTATTCAGGTAAGCCTGCAACAGGGGCAATACAACAGCATAATCATCCGGATGCATGCGGTTCTTCCAATTATCATAGGTATGCTCGAATTCATAGTGTTCATACCCGATCATCTCCATGAAGATGGCAGAGAAAGAAAGCCGGTCATGTTCAATGTCCCACTCCCACAAACCCTGTTGTGAAGCTTTCACGGACATGTCAAACCTTTCTATGGACAATGCGTGTTCCGCCTCTGCCCTTTCCCTGCCCAATCGTAATCCGATATTATGCGCCACGGCTGTCAGCGCATCCACTTCCGTCTTTTCCCATTTTCTCTCGTCGGTGCAGTTATCGTAGCCCATCCATCCCCAGAACTCATCTTTCTGAAAGATCGGCACGAACAGGTACGTGAAGATGCCCTGGCTCTCCATCACTTCCCTGAAGAACTGGTTCTCCGCTTCCCTTACAAGGCCATAGATGGTCTTGCCCGTTGACAGCTGATTGTACAAACCGGGAAACATATCGTAACTCACATTACTCAATACAGGATTGCCCAGTTGCACTTCAACACCCTCTTTGCACCATTCCTGTGTGTAGAATAATTGCAGGTCACCATCCACCATCCGGTTGGTAAAAATATAACATCGGTCAACGGCAGTGGAAGAACCAAGGGCAGACACTACGGTCTGCAGTGAATTGTGCAGATCATCCGTTTCCAATAAAGCGCCATTGGCCTTGGATATACCAGATAGAAGGTTTTCCATAAACTAAACTAGTGAGAGAAGAATTAAGGATTCCGCCTGCGAAGGTATTCACAGATATTACACAAAAATATAAGATAATCGTCGAATTAAGTAGCAGAATGATCCACCCCAAAAACTAAATAGTTGATTTTCAGGTACAATAAAACCAGGCCTGTCCGGATCAGCCGATCAGGTAGGTCAGGCCGTCCGTAACGGTCTCGCAGAGGTCCCGCACTTTTTTCTGCTGGCAGAGCAGCTTGAACTGGTCGCGGATGGTTTTGTAATCGGCATGTATGGGACAGGGATGGGTAGCAGAACATTTGCTCAGGCCAAGACCACATTGATCGAATACTTCCTTGCCGTCAATGGCATCGATCACCGCAAGGATGGGTCGGTTCATTTGTCTGGCAGTGATAAAGAATCCACCGGTAGGTCCTTTGGCGCTGTTGATCACTTCTTCCTTCACCAGTACCTGCAACAGTTTGCCCACGGTATGTTCACTGGCATCAATGTATTCGGCGATCTCCTTGATGCTGGCCTTCTCATCCGAGCTGAACCTGGAAGCCAGGTATATGACGGCTTTGATGGCCGTTTTACAGGTTAGACTAAGCATTTATCTTTCATTTAAAAATTCACGGCCCTCTTCCGAGATCATTTCATGGTTCCAGGCAGGGTCAAAGCTAAGGGTCACCGTGATATCCTCTCCGGGAAAGGTTTCCTGCAAAGCGGTGCGGGCCGCATCAGTGATGGATTCTCCCATCGGACAGAACTGCGTGGTCAGCGTCATGGTGCAATAGACCTTCTTTGCCGCTTCATCAAAATCGATCTGGTAGATCAGTCCAAGATCCACTACGTTCAGTCCTATTTCCGGATCCACCACGTGCTGCAAAGCTGCCAATGCCACCGTGGCCCTAAGGGTATTATTGGAGATCACGTTCATGTTCTGTCAGGTTTGTGCAGCAGCAGTTGTAACACGTTCCAGTTATACAGTACGGAACAGGTGATGAGCAGTACTGCCGCCAGCTGCAAAGTAAACACATGCCCGGCAACAATACCGGCAGTGAACAAAACAAAACCCAGCAGGTAGGCAATACCCATCCATTGGAACAATACATTACTGAACAGGTCTTTCGGGTTGGGCGTCTTGCCTTTGCCGGCCAGGTGATGGTACACTTTGTTCCAGACGATGAAGGGCAATGTCTTAAAGGTCATACCCAGGATGATAGCCGTGATCCATCCGAAAAAAATGATGAACCCATACGCAATGGCCAGCCTGGTCTGGGACTTGTCAGCAACCAGCAGGAAACCCACTATCACCACCAGGAATACCACCGGCAATACCATCATGGCCACCGACAACAGCGAGAGCCGCATCTGTTCATCCACTTTTTTACGGATGCGTTGCCGGTAGGCTTTGTAACAGAAGTTGCCGAATAACACAATGCCCGATGCCACCAACAGCACCGGCAGCAGTAACAAGGTCCTGTTACCGGAATACAGGAACACATAGATGAACAGCAGTAGACCGGCATTGATACAGCCATAGATCCACCAGAGCTGCCGGTCGTTACCGTATTTGGAGATCAGGAACATGGGGATCAGCCTGGAGCCCACACCGGTCACCAGCAACAGGAACCAACCCACGATGCCAAAATGTGCGTGCAGCGCCAGGTAATCGAGCGAATTGCGCGACAGGATCGGCTGCGTAAAATTATGCAGCAGCAACAGCCCTACCGTTGCCGTGGTCAATAACCACAATGCCGATGTGAAGATGAATACGGCATGAACATTCTCTTTTTTGCTTTGCAGCATACTCATGGCCAGGTTCACCAGGTACAGCACAATGGCCGATACCACCAGGCAGGCGCCCCATTGTGCGGGCCATCCCATATCGAATACATAGAAACCATACGATAACAGGGGAATGCCCAATGCGGCCAGTATAAAGCAAAGCAGGGCCAGTGTATCACTGTACAGTTTTCCTTCTATCAGCACAGGTACCAACTGGTGACTGGCACCCAGGATGATCATGGTGCCCCAGCCCAGGGCCATGATATGTACAATGGCCAAGGTATGTGGCAGAAAATAGTGTTCGGTGATATTGTTGGCCGACAATAACAGGAGTACCGTTGCCACCAGGAAAGCGATGGCCGCATACAGGTAAAACGGCAGGACCACTTTGTGAGAAGTGGTGGCAGTGGCGGTATCTCCTGTAGTGGTAAACATATCAGTTCTTATAGATCAGCAGGTTCACTTCCCCTTCAGCGATCTCTTTGATGCGGTAGCTCAGCTTCCGCTCTTCCAGCTCGGGTAACAGAAAAACGGGGATGCGTTTATGATGTACGAACAGCGCTTTGTTATCCGGCAGGGTTTCCAGCGCTTCCAGAATGGTATGCATCGGCAACGGCATTTCCAGCGCACGTACGTCGATGCTGACCAGCCTGTCCTTATAACGGTCCCACACTTCCTCCCAGTCACCCGAAGCCGCAGACGGTTCCGGACCTTTGAAGAGGGCCGTATCCCCCTTCCGGTAAAAATAGGCATGCACCAGTTC
This sequence comes from Chitinophagaceae bacterium, assembly GCA_020403425.1. Classification (GTDB taxonomy): domain Bacteria; phylum Bacteroidota; class Bacteroidia; order Chitinophagales; family Chitinophagaceae; genus Sediminibacterium. Next base: position 14,994 of record JADBXR010000027.1, read on the forward strand.
GGGACCAATGGTATCCACGAACGAAACAAAACCCTGTTTGCCCAGTAAATGCACCAGGGGCGTGGGTTCAAAACTGTTGATGATCCGGAGCACCTGTCCCATTTCCAGCGAATTCACTTTACTGATGATCACATGCAGCGGGTCTTTTCCCGTTTCGATCACTGGTCGCACATCCAGGTCAACCAGTTGATCGGCCGGCAGTTTGGCCAGGAACTCGGGCAACGGTTTTGCGGATGCTTCGGGTTCTTCGGCAACCGCGGCCACCGATACATCTGGCTGAAATCCCAGTGGACGCAGTTTCGCAAAAAAATCATCGATACTGCAACCGCCTACTTTCGCAGCCATGGCGATACTGGTCCTGCCCGCCATCACTTTGCGGAGTATGGGATTACGCAGCTTGCTGAACTTGGCCGATACACTGATGATCGCTTCCAGCGCATCGGGGTTGGCTTTCAGCAACTCCGCTATTCGGGTATTGGCATTGATGGTCATGACTACTTAAAATATTGGGTGAACAGATCCAGGTGTTTCTCTATATCGGCAAGTATGGCAGCCGCTTTCTCAGCCGAGTCCGCCTGCTTGAGCGTCTTTACTTTTTCCATCAGCGGTTGCAGCCACTTGTGCAAGGCATCGTGATCGGGCCCCTGCATGGTGCATTCTTTCACCATTTTATTGAGCCCCTCCTGCAGAGCTGCGGCGGTCTGCAGGTAATTGGTCGTCTTTGCTGTTCTGGCATCCGCGATCGTTCTCTGCAACAAGGTCACGTTCACACGGGTGGTAGAATCGGCCTGCCATTGGGCGCCGTTGTTCAAGGCCAGGCCCTCTGTATGTTCCGCATGTGATTCCTGCACCTTTGTTGCGCTGTCTGCCGGGGCATCTTCTATTGGGTCATTGGCTGATCGACAGGCCAGCAGCATACCCGTCGACAATAGCACCAGGAATAGTTGTTTCATCGTTGATGGATTTTGTATGAGAAAATTTTCAGGAAGATCATGACCAGAACTGATCCTTCCACTGTTCTTCTATTGCTTTGCTGTTGTTCGAGATCCGGTTCTCGATCTCCTGCAGCTCCGCTTCCGGAATATGCTGTTGCAGGTGGTTGAACAAAGTACGTTCCTCAAAACGGATATGCTGTTCCAATGCATCTGCCAGTTGGGTAAGCAGGCCCGTATCTGTTTTCCGCTGATGAATGTCCTTCACCAGCTGGTAAATAGTGGCATGCTCCTTTTCGGCCTGCACACGCAGTACATCCGTTTGGGCCAAACGGGAGAACAGCAGTTGCTCCTCATCAGAAAAATGTTTGTTGAGGTCCGCGTCAAAAAAGAACCCGACATAATCGGCAATACGTTCGGGTGCAACGGACTTCTGTAGTCCCTGGCGAATCTTCCATACCAGCAGCAGCCCAAAATGGTGGTCTTTGGAAAAAGACACCATGGCCTGGTGGCGTTTGATAGGATTTGGCATAGTGCTTAGTTTAAACGTTTCTCTATATCCAGCGCTTTGGGGAACAGGATATTGTTCTCCAGGTGAATGTGCAGGTGCAGGTCCTCCTCGAACTCATCCAGCATGCGGTAAAGCAAACTGTAACTGGCGCAGGCGTCTTCCGGCAAACTGTAATCGCTGGAAAGTTCCCTGATCTCGGCCAGGTTCTTACCCACGATCTCGTGTTCCATCTCCATCATATTGATCGGGTTCTGCACCGTACCAAAATGTGAGGCCTGCAGTATCTGTGTTCCGTTAGTGGCCGCTACCAGTTCCTTCACATAAGGGAACAGCACTTTCTCCTCTTTCACCAGGTGCGCAGTCAGTTCCGCATAGATCTCTTCCACCAGCTGGTTGATGCGCAACAGTTCGGGATGCCCTGACCCATGCACTTTCATCACTTTGTTGGCATAGGCCTTGATATCGGGCAGGTTCTTCCGTACATAACTGTGGTGCGTGTTCACAATATAATCCGCCAGGAAATCCAGGCTCCAGTCGCCATAAGGCAACGGACGCGATGCGGGCAATGCATCTGCCTGCTGTAACTCTTTCTCCACTTTGGTCACGTCCAGTCCTTTTTCAGCGCAGGCCTCTTTCACCGTTTTCTTTCCGCCACAGCAGAAATCAAGTCCGTATTTTTTGAATACCTGCGCTTTACGCAGGTCCTTTGCAGCGATCTCACCCAGTGTTTCATCGTTCTCACCCGTCACCCTTTTGGAGATCCTCACTTTCCACCACTCGGGTCCTTCCTCCAGGTACTCCCAGATAAAGATATTACCCCGCTCACCCAGCAACTGGTAATACAGTGGTTTGGGATCGTGGTCATTGTGAATGGTCAGGCTCTCCCCTTCGGCCAACAGGTCGAAACGCGCAAAAATGGTGGGGTGTTTTTGTTTGGGCTCCAGTAAAGTTACATTCAGGATGTTCTCTGCTATGGTAGTCTGCATATAAAATGTTTTAAATGATTTGATAGGTCAAAGGTAATGCACACAATTCAATAAAAGTATTTATTTACTTTTATTATTCATTGAATTGACCCTTTGGTGACAATAGCCTAGCACAAAAAAGCTAACGCATTAAAACAGAAGGAAATAGCGTGCAGGAAAGGGATCAGCTCAACAGGCGTCGTTTATGATCTCGATCAGTTCCTCATTCAATTCAGGGGTAATGGGTATCTGGCAGGCCAGGCGGATGGCCGGATCCACAATGCCAGACCGCTCCAGTGTTGCCTGTTCATTGCGATGGCGTTCTGAGAGCGCAGGTATTTTACCGGATAGTTTCACCAGGCAGGTGGCACAACGGCCCATGCCACCGCATTCACCAAAATTCTCGAGATAACAATGGTTGTTCAGCAACACCATCAGGTTGCGGTAATCATGTGTGCGGGTACGCACCGGGGTATCTTCCCCATCCTGGCGGATCGTGAACTGTATGGATCCGGTATCAGCACTCATATCAGGCTTTTGTTTCCGGATGAACGATGGTGCTCGATCCTGCGCTCGAACAGATCGGCCATTCGGGCCGCGCGCCATTTGGCCTCTTCGTTCTTATCGCCCTCGAACAATTCATCTGCCGTGCTGGTGAACAGTTGCAGCCATTGTTCAAAATGCCGGTGATCCACTGGCAGTTGCGCATGCGGTGGAAATGGTGCACCATCATAGGTATGTTCCTCCAGCAGCACCGTTTGCCAGAACGCATACATCTTGGCAAGATGCGCGGGCCATCGGTCCTGTATGCGTTGCTCGAAGATGGGGCCTAGTAAGGCATCGTTGCGGACACGTTCATAGAAACGGTCCACCAGTACTTTCACATCATCCAGGCTAAGGATATCTTTCTTCATGTTCTCAGGCTTGTTGGGTCAAATAGGTAAACAGGTAGAACAACGCCCATCCGGCAAAACCGATGATCAGGATCCATACCCAGGAAGGAATGCTCTTGGGTGTCTCACTACCTTGTATGAGAAACTTTTTTTGATCGCCCTTGCCATAGGCATTGATCATGATGGGGATGATGCCATCCACCACCGCATGCTCGCGGATGCCTTCCACATCAATAGCGGGCCCGTTGCGCACTTCAAAAGGGATCAGGCGAATGCCCTCCTTGCCGGTGGGGTCCTTGCTCACGATACGCAGCGTATGTTTGCCATCCACCAGTTTGCGGGTGTCCATTTCAAAATTCACCGGTGGGATGAAACTGGCCAGCGGTTGTGTTTCGTCATCTATGAAGACAACTATGCTACTCTTATCTTCCATAATATTCCTCCTTTAGGATCCATTGTTTGATGTGTGAGGCAGAACGTTCTCCGGGACGTATCAGCCAGGCTATCGACAGGACCAATGTCACCAGCACGATCGCTGCCGTCACCGAAATGATCAGGTAATCCCAGTTACTCTCTGGTCCGCTGCCATGGGTGATGCCCTGCAGGATCCTGGGTTGCTGTTTTTCACAGACCGCACAGGCCATCACTGCGGAACGCAGTAACAGCAAACTTCCCGACAATACAAGTTTCTTCATCATAGCGTTCTATTTAGGTGATCTCAGTTTAACAAAATCCATGAGTTTCTTCACGTCTGCCTCATTCACTGGTTTGGCGCTGTTACCCCAGGAACTGCGTTCGTGGTTGATGAGGGCAGTGATCTCTGCCGCGGTCAGGTTGGCATTGGTGCCCACAGCAGGCATCACCCCATATTCGGCACGCGCATCATAACCGTTCATGATGATACCTATGTACAATTCCAGGTTATCGCCGGTGACCACCGGGCTTCCTTTCAACGGAGGGAAAGCGCCTGGTAAACCTTCGCCATTGGCCTGGTGACAGCTCTGGCAATTGGCGGTATAGATAGCGGCCCCATCCAATGTTGGCGCAGCTGTGCCAGCGGCAGTTGCCTGTTTTCTTTTATACAGGAACTCGGGTGAGGGCGTACCATCGGGCAGCGGGGTCTGTTTGAGCGACTGCAGGTATGCCACCAGTTGCAACGCTTCCGGGCTGGCCACCAGTTTACCTTCTTTACCGCCAAGAAATTCTTTGGGAACAGTCACCACCACATCACCTTTCTCCAAATGCTGTTTCAATGTGAACATCCAGGGATAGGCCGGCATGATGGATTCTTTTACCACGGCCCTGGGGTTATACAGGTGCACCAGGTTCCAGTCGATACTGGGCTGGCGGTTGCCCACATCCGTAAGATCTGGCCCTGTTCGTTCGGTACCCATCAGTGTGGCCGTATTGCGCCAGACATCGGTCCGTTTGATGGCCGCATAGTCCGCTGCAATGCTGGGCCTCGATCCCCAGGTCCTATCCATATCCACATTACGCACCTGCTGGGTATGACAGGCCACACAACCATTGGCAATGAATACCTGTTTGCCCTTGATGGCATCATCACTCATCACCGCCGCATTGGGCAGTGCTTTGTTGATCTGCTGGTTGTTGATGGCAGGCAGGATGGCCACCAGCAGGGTAAGTCCCGCAAAAAAGAAAAATGCCGTTCTGAATAGTTTTGTATGGTTATTGAAAAATTCCATGAGTAGGATCGGATGAATGATTAATGAATAGTGGCCACTGTCTGCGCTTCCAGTTTCTGCAGCGCCAGTTCTTTGATGTCAACGGTCTCGGTCCTGCTGATCATCTTGTAGAAGTTCCAGGCAAAGAAGATATGTGATAACCACATCAGGCTTCCGCCAATGGCCCGCCACAACCAGTAGGGTGCCATATGCACCACCGTTTCAATAAAGGGTTTGCCTTCGATCCACATTTGTCCGCGCAGCGTGCTGCCGATCATCAGCGGAATGGTGTAGAACAACAGGCCGATCAGCGCCAGCCAGAAATGCGCACCCACCGTTACCTGCGGCGCTTCCTTACCGGTAAGTCTGGGCAATACGGCATACATGCCCGCCCACAGGAAAAAACAAATGATGCCATACATGGTCAGGTGCGAATGCGCCACCGTGAAATCAGTGAAATGCCAGATCAGGTTGGTGGAGCGGAAAGCCTCTGCCGTACCCTGCAAGGAACCCGTGCAATAAAAAATGATGCCCACCAGGAAGAACGGCAGCGTATAACTGCCCGCTACTTTATGCCAGGCGCCTTTGAACGTCATGATGAAATTGGTGGTGCCCGCCACTACCGGTATCACCATGCCCATACTTCCTACAATGGCCACGGTCTGTAACCACCAGGGAATGGAGCTGAACACAAAATGGTGCGTACCGATAAGCGTATAGAACAGGATCTGCGTCCAGAAAGCCAGTATACCCAGGCTGTAGGAATAGATGGGCTGGTTCAGTTGTTGCGGCAGCATATAGTACACGATGCCCAGTGTGAACAGCATGAACCACATGCCCACCCCCTGGTGCATATAATAACCCTGTATGATGGTCTCACCCAAACCATTCTGCCAGCTGGGTATATACGCCACTGCCGTAATGGTGAGTGCGAACATGATGGCCGAAACGATGTACCAGTTGGAGATATAGATCTCTTTGGTCTTGCGACGGGCAATGGTCTGCAGAAAATTGATTAGCGTCAGTACCAGACCCAGTCCGAACAGCAGCATCACCGGCCAGATATATTCCCGGTATTCGCCGCCGCCATTATTGATGCCCGCCATCAGGCAAAGCGTACCCAACACCACGGCCGCATTGATGAGCCAGAGTGCGTACCATCCTTTTTTGATGCTGGCCAATGCAGTATTGCTGACCATGGGAACAATGTAATGACCCAGTCCCAACATACCCAGAGAGGCCCAGCCCCAGAACACCGCATTGGTGTGCACGGGACGGAGGCGACCAAAACTCAACCAGCTGAGATGGTCCGCATCGGGCGATACGAATTTGATGCCGAGGTATTCGCCGATGGTGGTGCCGAACAGCAACCAGAATATGGCGCAACCCATGTACCACAGGATGAGCCGGGACAGTTCGGGATCGATATTGGGACGTTTGAGTGCTTTCTTTTTCGGCGATACAAAGGGCAGGAACGTGCGCGTGTTCACATTACTGATCAGCCCCTTGTTGTCTGCGGGTACCTGTTGACCCGATAATTCGGTATCGCTCAGGTGGTAGTCCAGTGCTTCTTTTCTTTTGGCCAGTTCCGCCAGCGCCTGTTCATCGGTGAGTGTGGCAAGATAAGCGGCCAGTTGTTCGGCCTCTTCCAGTTCCTGGCGGTTACGCTGCCTGCGCAGCATGGCGGACAGTTTCACGATCATGATACCGATGCCCGCCAGGATCGGAACCAGGATAAGGGTGATGGTAATGATGATACCTGTCTCACTGAACAGGTTCGTTCTGGTGCCACCTGTCTGTGCCAGCAGAACAGTACTGTGCATACTACCCAGGAACACGATCACCAGAGTAGTGACCAATTTCTGGCCACCCGTTCTTTTTTGCCGGGCGATCTCCAATAATTGCCGGATCTGCCGGCTGCTGAAATTGGTGAGATAGTCCTGCAACTGCTGCTTTTGTGCATCCGCTGTACGACCCCTGCGTTTTTCAACCAGGTTGCTCACAGAGACAGACAGAAAAAATGCCGCCAGTAATACTGCCAACAATACGCCCAGCAATACGAACAATAGCGTGGCTCCCGGTTTTCCGTCTCCGCTTCCTCCCTGCGCAAACAGGACCGCAGGAAAGAAACAGGCAGCTATCAGCATAGCTTTGATACGGGTATACATTCCTCTTTTCAGCATATAAAATAATTTAAGACCTTTTACTCTTTTACTAGTTCAAAAAAAAATTATCTTCTTAAATACCGTTCGCCCAGCTCCAGCGCCGTATTGTAATCGCCCAGGGTGGCCTGCTGCATCATGGTCCTGATCTTAGACCGCACTTCCACGAATTGATCGTGTATGGGACAGGGTCTTTTGGCCGAACAGCTGCGCAGGCCCAGTCCGCAACCCGTGAACAGTTTGTCGCCATCAATGGCATTGACGATATCGGCGAGACTCTGCCGCAGTCCATTGGCATCCAGGTAAAAACCTCCATTGGGGCCCTTGGCGGAAGAGACCAGGCCCTTGCGGCCCAGATCCTGCAATATCTTGGCGATAAAGGGTTCTGGCGAGTCGATCGATCTGGCGATCTCCTTGACCCCTACCCTGACCCCAGCTTTTGACTTCTGTGCAACGAACAACAAGGCCCTGATCGCATTTTCGCAGGTCTTTGATACCATACGCAGTTTTCTTGAACGCAAAACTAAGGAAGATCGGTCAGTAAAATACTTTTTCCTCTTTTATTTTTTGACCGGCGCCTGTCCACTGTCCGAACCGTCCCGTTTGCTGATCTATATCATTCTTTCGGGCTGCAGAAACCGGTAATTTTAAGAAAAACTCCTATGAACAGATTAGCCGATCAAGTGGCCATTGTTACCGGTGCAGCCTCGGGACTTGGCAAAGCCATCAGCCTGCGTTATGCTGCTGAAGGGGCAAAACTGGTGGCTGCTGATAAGAACGAAAAAAAACTGGCCGAACTCAGCGAGATCATACAGAACCAACAGGGAACCATCACCACCGTGGTGGCTGATATGCTCGATGGCAGCCAGATCGTACACATGGTACGGACGGCTGTAGCTGCTTACGGTACGGTGGACATACTGGTGAACAATGCCGGTATCATGGACAATTTTTATCCGGTGGCGGATGTGACCGATGAGCTGTGGGATCGTGTGATGCGCATCAACCTGGATGCCCCCTTCAAGGCCATGCGCGAAGTATTGCCCCTGATGCTGGCAAAGGGATCCGGCGTGATCGTGAACATCGCTTCGGTGGGCGGACTGGAAGGCGCCAGGGCAGGCGCGGCCTATACGGCCAGTAAACATGGTCTGGTGGGACTGACCAGGAACACCGGTTATGTGTATGCCAAAGCAGGCATCCGCTGTAATGCCATTGCACCGGGCGCCATGAACACCGATATCGGCGCCACCATCGATATGAGCAAAGTGCCGGCCATCATCAACGAGCGCATCATGCCCGGTATGGCCCTGAACCCGAGGGCTTCCGATCCGGCCGAAGTGGCCAACCTGGCCCTGTTCCTGGCATCAGAGGAGGCCAGTTTCATCAATGGCGCCGTTCTGGTGGCAGATGGCGGGTGGACGGCCTATTGACCGCTACCCGGCCACTGTTCAGATCTGCCCAAACAACAGTATATTGCTATGAACCTGTAAGACCCCTATTTCGCTAACCAAAGATCTCTGTGTTCATTATGGGAAGGATATACAGCCATCTTTTGTACCTGGTCGCCCTGTTTGGGGCAACAGCTTTTACGCCGCTGGCCGCGCAGGATATGGCATATCCCGTTCCACCGCATAACCCCAACCAGCTGTTCTACCTGCAGCGTCCGCCCAATGCCAATACCCTGATCTATGAGCTGAACCTGGAGAATGGCGTGCTCAACAAAAAACAACCCATCCACGTGTACTGGATCTGTTATGCCAAAAAAGGACAGATCGAGGAACTCACCGATATCCAGCGCAAATACGCCTACGGCATCAGGACCACTCCGATCGATGAGAACAGTTACGAATGTTACCTGTCGGCCTACAAGAAACTGAAACTCTACCTGAAAGAGGGCGACGATAAACGTTACCATATCTATGCCACGGTCAATAACAAACAACTCATGGTCAACCGCATCTTCATTGCGGTGAACGGTGGCACTTTGTTCAAGCCCAATATTGACTATGTGGAACTGACCGGTATCGACCTCGCCAGCGGCCAGCTGGTTGATGAGAAGATCTCTTTGTAAGCATCGCCCCCTCACGGTTTACCCATGCCCTTGCCACCATCCCGTCCTGACCCAGCCAGGTAAGTCCCGATTGTATTCGCGTTTCCTCTCGTACCCTACTGTGCCTTTACGGGCCCATATACTGCTGCTATTCCCTGAGTATCCCGCCCATGACCCGCTTCTTTAAAGAGGCGGATCATAGGCGGGTCATGGGCGGGTTATAGGCGGGTTATCTACGGGTCATTACCGGATGAGATACGGATAATCAATGCTTTAGCATTGGGAAGAGATAGGCTCAGGACAGGGATGTCTTGTACTGAAAAAACTTTACAGTTGAGAATCAAATTACTACGAGGACTTTACAGTATTTAGCGATAGCACTAAATAAGCTTTACAGTGTTTTACAATAGTACTGATTTAGCTTTACGGTATTGTTTCTTTTTCCAT
>JADBXR010000028.1 GCA_020403425.1 Chitinophagaceae bacterium
ACAATACCGTAAAGCTAAATCAGTACTATTGTAAAACACTGTAAAGCTTATTTAGTGCTATCGCTAAATACTGTAAAGTCCTCGTAGTAATTTGATCCTCAACTGTAAAGTTTTTTCAGTACAAGACACCCGGGCCTGTCCTGTGACCGTTCTTCAGCCGAACCCTGTTTTTGATACCCTGAACGCGCAAAAAGCCCTGCTGCTGTATAAAACAAAATATCGCAAGCAACTGATCGAGAAACTGGGTGTCAATGGCAGACAGGCCGATATGCTGCTGGAAATAGAAGTATGGAAACAAAAAGAAGCTGCGACCATTGCCACTATTCCGGAAGCTGATTTCAACCGTATCCGCAAAACGGTAGCCATGTACGCAGAGAGGCAACGGAGATGGAAAGTAGTGGGTATTGGTGAAGAACAATTTGAACCAATGACCCAGTTCTTTAGTCAGAACACCCTTTGAACAAATCATTATAAAAGCAAAAGCCCCATTTTTTTAATGGGGCTTTTGTTTATTTCATCTTGAATGATTCGAGAAACTTGGTGGTGAAGTTCCCTTTCCGGAAATCCTCGTTCTGCATCAGCTGCAGGTGGAACGGAATGGTGGTCTTCACCCCTTCGATCACATATTCGCTCAGTGCCCGATACATGGTATCGATGGCTTCTTCACGGGTCTGTGCCACGGTGATCAGTTTACCGATCATGGAATCGTAATACGGCGGGATCACGTAACCGGCATATACATGGCTATCTACGCGAACACCATGTCCGCCCGGCGTATGCAATACAGTGATCTTACCGGGTGACGGGCGGAAATCGTTATACGGGTCTTCGGCGTTGATGCGGCACTCGATGGCATGCATCTGGGGCTCATAGTTCCTGCCGGAGATCTTTTCGCCCATGGCGATCTTGATCTGCTCTTTGATCAGGTCAAAACTCACCACTTCCTCCGTAACGCAGTGTTCTACCTGGATACGGGTATTCATTTCCATGAAGTAGAAGTTGCGGTGCTTATCTACCAGGAACTCGATGGTTCCCACACTTTCGTAATTGATGGCTTTGGCCGCTTTGATGGCCGCTTCTCCCATTCTCTGGCGCAGTTCCGGCGTCATGAACGGAGAAGGTGATTCTTCTACCAGTTTCTGGTGACGGCGCTGGATGGAACAGTCGCGCTCGCTCAAATGACAAACATTACCATACTGGTCACCAGCTACCTGTATCTCAATATGTCGGGGTTCTTCCACGAACTTCTCCATATAGATACCATCGTTCTTGAACGATGCGGCAGCTTCCTGTTTGGCCGTGCTGTAGGCTTTCTCAATATCATCTTCGTTCCATACCACACGCATCCCTTTACCACCGCCACCTGCAGTTGCTTTCAGGATCACGGGATACCCCACTTCCTTGGCAAGCGATTTGGCCTGTTCTACGCTTTCCAGCAAACCTTCTCCCCCTGGTACCACAGGTACACCGGCACGGATCATCGTGTCCTTGGCGGTGATCTTATCCCCCATCTTATTGATCATCTCCGGCGTAGGACCGATGAACTTGATACCATGATCGGCACAGATCTGTGAGAACTTGGCATTTTCAGCCAGGAACCCGTAACCGGGGTGCACGGCATCTGCATTGGTGATCTCTGCAGCGGCCATGATATGTGGAATATTGAGGTAAGAATCTGAACTGGCGGGTTTACCGATACAAACGGCCTCATCGGCAAATTTTACGTGGAGACTGTCCTTATCGGCTGTAGAATACACGGCAACCGTTTTGATACCCATCTCACGACAGGTGCGGATCACACGGAGTGCGATCTCCCCCCTGTTGGCAATTAATATCTTCTTAAACATCCTGTGAATTTAGAATTTGAAAATTTGAAAATGGGAAAATGCACGGCTGATCTGAAAAATTTGCAAATAAGGCAGTCCTCATTTTCAAATTGTCAAATCGCCCCATTTTCGAATGATCTACGCGGGTTCTACCAGGAATAAAGGCTGATCGTACTCTACCGGGCTGGCATCTTCCACCAATACTTTTACAATGGTTCCTTTGATCTCTGATTCGATCTCGTTAAAGAGTTTCATGGCTTCAATGATGCAAACCACTTTACCCGGTGCGATCTCTGTACCTACTTCTGCCAGGATGGGTTTATCCGGTGCAGAACGACGGTAGAAGGTTCCGATCATCGGGCTTTTGATGGTTACCAGGTTATCGGCCTTAGGAGCCGCAGCCGCCGGAGCCGGTGCTGCCGGAGCGGCAGCGGGAGCCGCCACAGGAACTGCCTGGGGAGCCGTAGTGAATACCTGCTGGGGAGCAGCTGCCACGGTCACCACCTGTTCCTCTTTCTGTTTGATGGTCACCTTACCATCTTTGTCTTCTATACTTATCTCACCAATGTTACTTTTATTGATGATTTTGATCAGTTCGTGAATTTGCTTTAAGTCCATAAATGGCAAGTTTTAGGGGTAAAAACAGTGATTTTTACTCAAATAGAGGGGCAAAATAGCCCTTTTTTGACAAAATTGGGTATTTTCTTTATTTCCGGGTTTGTCTGTTTCCTGCCTATCAGGACTGGCCCGAAGGGCTAAAAAAGGACAGCCTGGGCTGTCCTAATAGTATGGAAAATTGTCTGACCGGCCGGAACGGTCCGCCAGAATCTTATTTTTCCTCTTTTACACGCTCCACATAAGAACCGTCCTTGGTATTCACGCGGATCAATTCTCCGTCTTCCACAAACAGGGGAACCATCACGGTTGCGCCTGTTTCCACGGTGGCTGCTTTCAGGGCGCGGGTAGCGGTGTCGCCTCTCAGGCCTGGCTCACAATAGGTGATCTTGACCACGATCTTCTCCGGCAGTTCCGCACCAATGGGCTGCTCGGTCTCGGTGTTGATGAACACGAATACTTCCGCTCCCTCCATCAGGAACTGTGGGGACTCGATCATTTCCTCACCCAAAGCGATCTGCTCAAAGGTTTCATTGTTCATGAGGTTATAGCCGGTATCGTCTTTATATAAGAACTGGAAAGCTTTTTTCTCTACACGAACGGGGAAGATATTCTCTCCACTGTTCCAGGTCTTTTCAATTGAACGTTTGTTGTCAACGCCTTTTAATTTGGCCCACACTTTTGCAGCGGCACGGGCTGTTTTGTTCTCTCCAAATTCCACTACAGAATATAAACTGCCGTCTAATTTCAGGATCATACCACGGCTGATGTCGGATGTTGTTGCCATTGTGTTTGTTTTTTAATGAATTGTCCTCTCAGACAGGCGCAAAAGTAGGGATTGGCGGCCAAAAACAAGCAAGCTTGTTTGGGGAAAGTTCACTGCCCTAACCCCATGATCCCCCCGAATACACAGCCCTTTCAGGGTCCTTCCTGAGCATTGGCGATCAAAATTCCACTTCGGGATAGGCTGCAATCTGCCAGATGGGAGTATCTACCTACACAGATAACCACACCTTATGAAAACAACTCTACGCCTTGTTTTGATCCTTTTTCTCCTGCTTGGCACAGGTCACTCACTGGCCAACACCGTGATCGTAAAAGGAACCCTGAAAGACGCCGCCAACCTTCCTGTAGCCAATAAAAGAGTGAATATCTACAGTATTGACAGCACCAATGGTGGCTGCGCACTGGTACATACCACAATGAGCAATCCCAACGGTTACTATACCGACACCCTCACCTGCAACGGGGATATCCGTAAGCTCCTGATACAGGTGGAGAACTGCGATGGCACCATCCTGCAACGTGATCCCGCTATAGGTACCAGCAACCTGGTCGAGATCAATTTTGTGCTTTGCGCCAACAAACCAGCACCCGTTTGCAAAGCCGCATTCTCCTATACCTCCGTTGCAACCGGCATCAAATTCAACGGAGCAGGCGCTTCAGCATCTTTGGGGGACAGCATCATCGGTCGCACCTGGACCTTTGGAGACAGCAGTGCCGCCCTTACTGGCAACCGGATGGACCCTACACATATCTATGCCAAGCCTGGTATTTATACGGCCTGCCTCACCATTACCACCAGACTGGGTTGCCAGAGTAGTTATTGTCAACAGGTGGTCTTCACGCCGGCTTCCAACGATTGCCGGGCCGTTGCCGCCATCACCGTTGAAAAACTGGCTCCCAGGAAATTCCGTTTCAACAGCAGCCAGAGCAGTACCTTACTGGGAGACAGCATTTTCCAGCGCATCTGGAAATTCGGCGACGGCAACTCGCTTGACGGCAACCTGGTAAATCCCCTGAAAGAATTCCGCGACACAGGTAACTATACCGTTTGCCTGAGTATCCGTACGGTAAAAGGCTGCGAAAAACAGATCTGTATCAACCTGCTGGTAAAAGACAGCCTCCCCGGCACAACAGTTCCGCCTACCAATTGTAAGGCACAGTTCGGTTTTGCCATTGAAGGCAGAACGGTCAGATTCAATAGTGCCAATTCCTATGCAGGAAATGGCAGCGACAGTATCACCGGACGCAGCTGGGTATTCGGAGATGGTTCTGCCCCATTGAGCGGTAACCGGGTAGATCCATCGCACAGTTACAACAAGGCTGGCAGGTACACGGCCTGCCTATACATCAAAACCAACAATGGTTGCGAAAGCAAGACCTGCCTGGAATTCGAGATCAAAGACAGTACTGCCATACCTGCTACCTGTAAAGCCTATTTCACCTGGAGCACAGAGGGGTCGGTGGTCATGTTCAACAGTACAGGATCCAAAGCCGCTGGTGATGATGACAGCATCATCAGTCGCACCTGGTATTATGCAGACAGCACCACTTCCGTATCGCTGGGAGGCAATGTGGTCAGTCCTTCGTATCCGTATTCTGTACCCGGTTCGTATACGGTATATCTTGTCATCAAGACCAAAGCGGGCTGTGAAAGCAAATACGCTGCTGTTGTGGTGATCAAACCGCAAGTGATGGCCGAAGGTTGTAAGGCCCTGTTCAAATACAGCGTGCAGAACAATACAGCATATTTCAACAGCGGATCATCGAAAGGCGCTACCCTTACCGACAGTATCATCAGCCGTACCTGGTTCTTTGGCGACAGTTCTTCGGCATTGCAAGGCAATCGTCTGGATCCATCACATGTGTATAGCAAACCGGGTAAATATCTTGTCAAACTGTACATCAAAACCCAGAGTGGTTGCGAAAGCAAATATTTCGATACGATCACCATCAGGCCGGTCAACTGTTCGGTAGATGTGAAGTTCACAGCGGAACGGGTCAGCCTGAAAAAAGTGGCGTTCAACAGCAGCCAGAGCAGGGTCCTGTCCGGCGACAGTATTATTCAGCGGGTATGGAAGTTCGGCGACAACACGATCCTTTCAGGTAACGAGGCCTCAACGGTGAAAGAGTTCCCTTTACTGGGGGCCTATACCACCTGCCTGCAGGTAAAATCGCTGAATGGCTGTGAGGCGACCGCCTGTAAACAGGTAGTGATCGGAGATACCCTGAATACGCCACAGTCGAGCGTGGATTATATCAAGATCATCCAGATCAACCCCAATCCTGTGATCACCCGGATGATGGCCACCCTCTATAGCCGCAACAGCAATGTGGAAGCAGAGATCACCGTTTTTGATATTTACGGAGTGGCCAAGATCAGGCTGAAGAGAATTCTGCAACAGGGCAACAACCAGGTAGAGATGGGCTGTGAATCATTGTACCAGGGACCTTATTTCCTGAAAGTGACCACCAAAACGGGCAAGGACAGCAAACTGTTCTATAAGCTGTAGGTGCCGTTAGATCAGCGTATATAATAACCGGGTGGCCATGCCCGGTTACCATTTTTATTTGTTAAGATAAATACAAAAGGATCTGACCAGTAAACCCTTCAGGCATAATCCGGTCTGATATTCATTATCAACTCATAAAAAAAACATCATGAAAAAGATCCTGTTTGCTTCTGTTGCATCCTTACTGATGGCTGCAACTGCCATGGCCCAGGCCAAAGCCCCAACCCCTAAAAATGCCGCAACAGAAAAAAATGCGCCCGGAAAGGAAAAAAGCCAGCACCACAAGGAAATGAAAGAAGCTGAAAAAGCCACAGCAAAAACCAATCATGCCGAAAAGAAAGAGGCAAAAGAGGAAGCCAAGGAACAAAAGAACGCTGCCAAAGCTTCTGCAAAAAAAGCAGAGAAGGAAACACCAAAAGAGAAGAAACACAAATAACCACTATCCCATAAGCGCCGGATCAGATCCGGCGCTTATTTTTTATCCCTTCGCATCCCGGTGCAGGGTTTCGGAAATGCCGCCCCGGATCTTCGTTCCCGTCACCCTCCTTTTTTACAGAAAAAACCTAGCCTTTCGGGCTTCCCCGCAAAAAATCAACAAAGTTTAGCCTTCAAATAAGGTCGCCTTGGCTGTTTTAACCTATTTTTGCCGCGAATTTCAAAACCACAGAAATAATTTCCCATGGCAGTATTAGTAAATAAAAACTCGAAGATCATTGTTCAGGGTTTTACCGGTACAGAAGGAACCTTCCATGCAACCCAGATGATTGAATATGGAACCAACGTAGTGGGCGGCGTTACCCCAAACAAGGGCGGAACCATGCACCTCGACAAACCCGTATTCAACACAGTGGCCGATGCCGTTAAACAGACAGGTGCGGATGTAAGTATCATTTTCGTTCCGCCGGCTTTCGCAGCTGATGCCATCATGGAAGCTACCGACGCAGGTATTGCGCTGGTGGTATGTATCACAGAAGGTATTCCTGTGCAGGATATGGTAAAAGTGAAGAACTACCTGCTGGGTAAAAATACAAGACTGGTTGGACCTAACTGTCCGGGCGTTATCACTGCCGGCGAAGCGAAAGTGGGTATCATGCCCGGCTTCATCTTCAAACCCGGCCGTATCGGTATCGTTTCAAAAAGCGGAACCCTTACTTATGAGGCTGCCGACCAGGTGGTGAAGGCCGGTCTGGGTATCAGTACAGCTATCGGTATCGGTGGCGACCCCATCATCGGAACGCCTACCAAAGAGGCAGTGGAACTGCTGATGAACGATCCTGAAACCGACGGTATCATCATGATCGGTGAGATCGGAGGTAGCATGGAGGCTGATGCAGCCCGCTGGATCAAGGATAACAAAAGAAAACCTGTTGTAGGTTTCATTGCCGGCCAGACAGCGCCTCCCGGACGCCGTATGGGACATGCCGGAGCCATCATTGGCGGTGCCGATGATACCGCTGCCGCTAAGATGAAAATCATGGCGGAATGCGGCATTGAAGTAGTAGCCAGCCCTGCCGATATCGGTATCACCATGGCTGCTGCCCTGAAAAAATAAACGAATACCCGCTTATATCCGAATCCCGGTCAACTTTTGACCGGGATTTTTTGTGTACATACCATGCATGGGTACAGTACCTTTATGCCACCTCCGGCGATATACAATCTTTTGTTAATCGACACGAACATGTGTGAATTAATCAGCATGTTTGCATCCTAACCTGAAAGGAATTGTTTCATTGAAACACAGATACATGAAGCTCAGAAAACTATTCACCCTTGCTGTTCTTTTCCTGTCGATCACCGCAAATGCACAGCATACCGATACGGTTTTTCAAAACGAATGGCTCCAGATCGATACACTCATTGTACAAAAGGACCTTACCAGAACGGCGCTCGATAAAATAGCCACTGTTTACCGGAAGGCCAAACAGCAAAAGCTGACCGCGCAATCCATCAAATGCCTGATCTACCAATACAGTTTACAGCAAAAGCTGACCGACAGAGAACCCAACCTGTTTCTGAAAAAGATCAGGGAGGAACTGAATAATTCGGTGAACGAAACCGAACGCGCCATTCTCCATTCACTCCTGGCCAAATTCTACCGCCAATACCGTGACGATAATTTCTGGAGGATCAGGGAAAGAAAAGCCACGGACAAACCTAACAATGATATCAGCAGTTGGGGGCTTACCGAGTTCACAAAGACCATCGATCAACATTACCTGAAGTCGCTGGAACAGGCCCGTCTTCTGCAAAAGATCCCGGTTACCGCGTACGATGCCATTATCAAAAGAGGGAACAGTCGCCACTTACGACCCACTCTATACGACCTGTTGGCACACGAAGCGTTGGCATATTTTACAACCGGCGAATACTACCGGGCAGGTGCCAGACCAGTCCGTGCCTTTGTGATACCCGGACATCAGGCGCTGGCCACCATGGATGATTTTATCGAACAGGATTTCATCACCCAGGATAGCAGCTCTTCCCACTGGCGGGCTTTGCAACTGTTTCAGCAACTATTGCGTTTTCACAGGAACGATACGAACAAGGAAGCCCTGTTGGAGCTTAACACCGAAAGGGTCGAATGGGTCTATCAACAAACAGAGATAGCAGAAAAGGAAATATTGTATACCAGGGCACTGCAAGAGATGACGAACCAGTACCCAACTTACACGGCCACTGCCCAGGCATGGTACCTGCTTGCCAGGAAACAAGCCGATAAAGCTTCCAACTACCATCCCTTCCAGGATACCACTCATAGATGGGGTTACCGACAAGCCAAAGAAATAGCAGAAAAGGGCCTGGCGCTTTATAAAGGGAAAGGAGCACACCCGGGAATTTTGCAACTACAGGACCTTTTGACGGAGATCGGATACAAAGACCTGAGCACCCGGACAGAATCGGTCAACCTTCCTGGCAAAGCCTTTCGCGCTTTGGTCAGTTACCGGAACATAGATACGGTTTATGTCCGTGTCATCCGGCTGAAAGAACGTGAAGTGGATGAAAAGGAAAATAATCCCCGCCCCTGGAAGAAACTACTGGGGTATACTCCTTTCTACCAGCGTCAGGTGGCACTACCGATCACCGGTGATTTTCAGCCTCACGCAACCGAGATCCTGCTGGATGAACTACCGGTAGGCCAATACGCTTTACTCTGTTCAGACAGCAGAAAATTCAATGACAGCCTGAATAAAATCAGTTTGCAGTATTTCCAGGTATCACAACTGAGTTATGTCCGAAATGGCACCGATTATTTTGTCTTGAACCGTGCAACAGGCAAACCCATACCAGGCGTGCAGGCTACGGTCTACCAATACCAGTATTCACTCGGCGATTGGAATCAGACCAAACTGGCGGAACTGACCACTGACAAGAACGGGCACTTCACATACCCCGACAGCAGAAGCGCTGCCTACATCAAGGTAGCACTATCACTGAGAGAAGACAGGTTGTTATCCCAAAACACGGAGCGGATCTATTACAATCACGAGGCAACGACCCGGAACACGGACAGCACCACTTATGAGACCAATAACAGCAGGGTATTCTTTTTTACAGACAGGAGTATTTACCGTCCCGGGCAATCCATATTCTTCAAAGGAATAGCGGTCACTAAAGATTATCATACACAGAACAGCAAACTGATCACATCCCCTGAAAAAAGATGGGTGTACCTGAATGATGCCAATTCCAAACGCATCGATTCCCTGTCTGTTACCCTGAACAACTATGGTTCATTCAAGGGCAGTTTCCGTATTCCGCAGCAGGTGCTCAGCGGCAACTTCAGCATAACACTGCGATCAATACCTGCCGAAGGAAATTATTTCTCCGTAGAGGAATACAAGCGACCGGCTTTCCATGTTTCTTTCAAAAACGTGCAGAAAGCATACCGGCTGAATGATTCGGTCACCGTAAATGGTGAGGCGGCCGCCTATGCCGGCAACGCCATCAATGGAGGCAAAGTAGTATATAGTATTACCCGAAACAAACGCTACCCGCGTCCCTGGAGCTATAGGTCGGGATATCGCGGCGACAGTGAAGGCAGGCAGATAGTCAATGGCGAAACTGTTACGGACGCCAACGGAAATTTCCATATCACTTTCAAGGCCCTGGCAGATGATATCACCGACCGTTCCGACAATCCCTATTTCGAGTATACGGTAACCGCAGATGTGACTGACATCAATGGAGAAACGAGAAGTACGGAAACGGAGATCCGCATAGGAAATGCCGCACTGCAACTATCGTTGAACCTGCCGGAGAAAATCGAGGCCGACAGCCTCAGGAAGATCGATCTGGCAACGACCAATCTCAGCAACGAGAAGCTGGCAACCGGTGTACAGGTGCAGATCTTTTCGCTGCAGGAACCGGGCCGCTTGGTTCGCAAGCGCTACTGGCAGCGACCAGACCAGTTTGTGATGTCGAAGGCGTTTTTTGTACAGGCGTTCCCTTCTGATGAATACGAAGAAGAAGCTGATTATCGAAGCTGGCCAACCCGTAGCCTGGTTCTTACAGGTCATGTAGATACAAAGGAGACCGATCATTACTCCATTGCAGCAGGAACCATGGCTCCTGGATATTACAGGATCGAAGCTACAGCTACCGACCCTTACGGAGAGAAAGTAACCACCGTGAGTTACCTGCAGGTATACAGTACCAAAGACCATGCATTCGGGAAGCATGCTGTTGTCTTCCATGATGCAGCAAACAGATCCATACAACCTGGCGGTACGGCTCATTTCATCAACCACTGTGAACCCCAAGACCTGTTTGTGATCAGGCAAACACTCCGGAGCAACCAGCGAAAAGACGACTACCAGTTCATTCACAAAACACAGGGAACAGAAGACATCAGCTATACGGCTGCGGAAACAGACCGAGGTGGCGTGGATCTCACAGAAGCGTTCGTGTGGGATAACCGTGTATACACGTATTCTTATCACATAGACATTCCCTGGCGCAACAAAGAGCTGACCGTTCGGCACGAAACGTTCCGCAACAAGACCGAACCCGGTAGCAAAGAAAACTGGACCCTGGTCGTTGAAGGGACCAAGGGTAAGGAAGCCACTGCAGAATTACTGACCGGTATGTACGATGCCTCGCTTGACCAGTTCAAGGAACAAGGCTGGAACATTCCTTATCTATGGCCTACGCAATATTATCAGAACCCGTTCAACGGGAACAGCAACTTTACAGAAACCGTTTCTACAGGCAATTATCTTCCGGTTCCGCAATCACCATCTGATTCACCTGTATTTGACCAGTTGGCCGATGATGCATCCCAATTATATAACCAGAACCTCGGACGTTTGCTGGGGAATACCGCTATAGCCATCTCCCCTTCCCTGCGGGAAAAGCTGGATGAGATGAACCAGGGTATG
The DNA here is from genome assembly GCA_020403425.1 of Chitinophagaceae bacterium. Classification (GTDB taxonomy): domain Bacteria; phylum Bacteroidota; class Bacteroidia; order Chitinophagales; family Chitinophagaceae; genus Sediminibacterium. The sequence goes on from JADBXR010000028.1 coordinate 11,119, forward strand.
GCAACCGGACATGCCGTTCTCAAGGCCGGTACCATAGCCCCTATTGCAAGTTCCGACCAGAACAAAAGCAGCGATGCTGCACGGGAGATCAAACTATCAGGAATGTCTACACTGGCTTCTCAGAATATGTTGGCCAAAGCGCTGCCTCCTGCGGAACGATCCGGCAACCGTACAGTTGCAGATGTACAGAACATCAGTCCACGAAAGAATTTTAATGAAACGGCGTTCTTTTTTCCACAGTTATCTGCAGATTCATCCGGCAGATACAGTTTCAGCTTTACCATGCCTGAAGCATTGACCCAATGGAAATGGATGAGCCTGGCACATACGCGCGAACTGGCATTCGGGTATACCAGCGACCTCATTGTTACGCAAAAGAAATTAATGGTACAGCCCAACACACCGCGTTTTCTACGCGAAGGGGATAATATCGAACTCATCAGCAAGATCGTGAACCTGAGCGAACAGGAACTGACCGGGCAGGTAACACTTGAATTACTTGACGCGAGTACCAACACTTCCGTGGACGGGTGGTTCCAGAACGTATTCCCTTCGCAATACTTTACCGTAGAGGCCGGGAAAGCCAGTATTGTCAAATTCCCGATACAGGTACCTTTCAATTTCAACCGACCGCTTACCTGGCGCATCAAAGCGGGCACAGGCCTGTTAAGTGACGGGGAAGAGAACACCCTGCCGGTGGTCACCAACCGGCTGCTGGTGACCGAAAGCCTGCCACTATTCATCAAAGGGGATACCACGCAAACCTTCAGGTTCAACAAACTGCTACACAACAACAGCGAAAGCCTGTCACAACAGGGATTGACCATTGAATTCAGCAGCAACCCTGTCTGGAATGCGGTACAGGCGCTGCCCTACCTGATGGAGTATCCCTATGAGTGTGCCGAGCAGAGCTTTAACCGCGTGTATGCCAACCTCCTGGCGTCATGGATTGTAAACAGGAACAGCAGGATCAGGCAAGTACTTGCGCAATGGCAGCAAGACAGCAGTTCACTGCAAAGTAATCTTCAGAAAAATGAGGAACTAAAACAGCTGCTGTTGCAGGAAACGCCCTGGGTATTACAGGCAGAAAACGAAGAACAGCAAAAGAAAAACATAGAACTGCTTTTCAACCTGGCAAAACTTGAGAACCAGGCATCCCAATGGATCGACAAACTTGCACAAATGCAATTGCCCAATGGTGCTTTCAGCTGGTTCAGGGGAGGGTACGAAGACCGGTTCATCACCAATTATATACTTACCGGCATCGGCAAACTGAAGCGTCTGGGAGCACTATCTCCCGAAATGGCCGGTAAAATGCGCAATATTACAGTGAGAGCCATCCGTTTCCTGGATGAAAGGATCCAGCGGGATTACCTGCTTCTGCAAAAAAACGGACCCAGCAAAAGCACGGATATCAATGGGTCCGATATCGATTATCTGTACATGCGCAGTTTCTTCCGGGATATTGCTCAACAATCTCCGGAAGCTTACCAGTTCCTGCTGGCACAAGCCCGAAAATACTGGACAAAACAGAGCAGTTTTTACAAAGCCAAACTGGGACTGATATTGTACCGTACCGGAAATGAGAAAACTGCCACTAAGGAAATACTTCCTGCATTACTGGAAAATGCCATAACCGATCCGCAACAAGGCATGTATTGGAAATCGGCCTACGCCGGAAGCTGGTACCCATCCCCCATTGAACACCAGAGCATGTTGATCAGTTTTATGAGTGAAATCATCCAGGACACCAAAAATGAGTGGCTGGATAAGCAGATCTATGACATGAAGACCTGGTTACTACTGAACAAACAAAGCAATCACTGGAAAACGACCATTGCAACAGCCGATGCCTGTTATGCACTACTGGCGAATGGCACAGACTGGCTGAACACAGACAAAAAGGTCGCCATTCGACTTGGTCAGACAGAGCTCAATTACGAGTCACAATCTTCCGAAACGGCCACAGGTTATTTCAAAAAGAGGATCGATGGTAAAAAGATCAGCACCGACATGGGTAACATTACCGTGACCGTTCAGTCAAAAAACAGCTCCTCACAAGCGAAAGAGCCGCATGTATCACCTTCCTGGGGTACCGTGTACTGGCAATACTTCGAAGACATGAACAAGATAACGCCGGCAAATACTCCCTTATCGGTCACAAAAAAACTGTTCATCGAAAAAAACAGTGAGCAGGGAAAGACATTGCATGCAGTAGCTGAAGGAGAGACTTTGGCAGTGGGCGATAAACTGATCGTTCGTCTGGAACTGCGCAGCGACAGGGACATGGACTATCTGCATCTGAAAGACGTACGAGCTTCCGGTGCCGAACCTACCAATGTCCTCAGCGGTTACAGATGGCAGGATGGGCTGGGTTATTACGAAAGCACCAAGGACATCAGCAGCCATTTCTTCATCGACCATCTTCGGAAAGGCACTTATGTATTCGAGTACCCGATGTTCGTAACACATAGTGGTGAGTTCTCTGCCGGGGTGGCCAGTATCCAGTGTATGTATGCACCGGAATTCACCAGTCATTCGGAAGGTATCAGGATCAGGGTAAGCAATCCCTGATGCCTGATGTCACTTATGCGACCAGGGATCATTTTCTTAAGAAGGCTCTGATCTTTTGTCTACGTATCCGGTTCTTGCTGGATGCGGGCTTTTTATTCATCTTTGCGGTATGCAAGTGGATTATCTCATCGTAGGTCAGGGTATCTGTGGTACGTTTCTGAGTCATGAACTGATCAAAGCCGGTAAATCCGTACTGGTGATCGATGAAAGCAAACCCAATTCCTCCAGTAAAGTGGCCAGTGGTGTCATCAACCCGATCACCGGCAGAAGGATGGTGCGCACCTGGGAGATCGAAAAGTTGATGCCCTATGCCGTTCAGGCATACCGGGACTTTGGCGAAGAGCTGGGTGTGCCGTTGATCAGGCAGTGCAATATTCTCGACTTTCACCCGACACCGCAAATGGTGATGGCTTTCCGCGAGCGGCTTCCCGAAGAGCAGGAATACCTGCACTACCCGGCTGACCCGGATCACTGGAAGCAATACTTTGGTTTTGATTTCACGATCGGCGAAATAGATCCTTGCTGGCTGATAGACCTGCATGCATTATTGACCCACTGGCGGGCAAGATTGAAAAATCAACAACAGCTACTGGAAACCTCTTTCCAACTGGCAGACTGCACCATTGGTCAAGAAGAAGTGCGCTACCAGCAGATACACGCAAAAAAAATACTGTTCAGTGATGGCGTAGCTGGCTTCGACAATCCCTACTTCAAAAACCTTCCCTATGCAAGAAACAAAGGGCAGGCACTGATCGTACGTATACCCGGCTTACCCCGTACCCATATCTTTAAACAGGGTTTTGTGCTGGTTCCCTGGCAGGATCCGGACCTGTTCTGGGTAGGCTCTACCTATGAATGGGATTTTACGGATACCCACCCATCCGCAGATTTCCGGAACAAAGCAGAAATGCACCTGAAACACTGGCTCAAACAACCCTTCGAAACTGTGGACCATCTGGCTGCTGAGCGGCCCGCCAATATGGAAAGAAGACCCTTTGTGGGCCTGCATCCACTTACACACACCGTAGGCGTATTCAACGGAATGGGAACCAAGGGATGTTCCCTGGCGCCCTATTTTTCCAGGGAACTCACCCATCACCTGGTGCAGGATAGCCCCATTCATCCACAGGCTGATGTACGCAGGTTTACTAAGATTTTAAGCCGCTGATTGCGCACAAAAAATTAATATTGTATCCATCAAATCACTGCTAACGCCTTCTCAATGGATACGCTGAAAACCCCTGTCATCAGCAACGCTGACAACAGTTATATCATCCCGCTACGCTACCGGAAAATGGAGAACCTGCATATTGTTTTCTGGTTGTTCAAAGATGTGGCCTGGTGTATGGTATGGAAACCGCTGGGTATCGTCATGATCATTCCCACTTTGGTGATATCGATCATCATTGCCTGGCGCACCAGGCAGTACATGTCAGAACTCTGCCATAACCTGGCCATCACCATCTGGATCAGTGCCAACTCATACTGGATGGTAAGCGAGTTTCTCGGTTTTGACCACTACGCGCTGATCGGCGAACTGACTTTCAAACACCTGGCATTGATCCCTTTTACGATCGGCATACTGATCCTGGGCTTCTATTACCTTATCTGGAAGCCCCGCCACCCGAACGAACTTGAAACCATGTAGCAAAAATGCCGGAAAAACAGCCATTTTACCGTTCATCAAACATACTTTACCACTTGTGAAACCGCAAGTCCCGTTTAACCCGGATCCGCTTTATGGTGTACCATGCTTCGCTATATCTTTACGCCATCAAAGTAAATGGAGCCTCGCTCCCATGTAATATGAACCACTTGCCCGAATCTCGCTATTTCAGATTTCGTCAGCACATCAAACCACCGGGATTCTAGATCCTCCGTTCCACCCACCTTTCCGGACAAAGAAAGCAAGTAACTCCAGCCGTTGCAGCAGTTGGTCATAGAGCCGGCGTATGCTGTGCCGTATAGGTTACCCATCCTCGCATCCCAGGTTGCCGCAGTGCGGCAGTGGACCCGTATTCACTTAATCACCTTAACTACTTATGATCTTATCAATGAAACCGATCGTTCTCGTGATTCTGGGAGGTGCCATCCTGCTTTGGTTATTCTCCTCTTCAGATGCTTCCGACAAAGGCACAAAAGCAGCTGTACAAAACACGGCTTCACGGCCTCTGCTGCAACAGGTCTCCCGGCATTAATATCTCCGGAAAGTATAGCGTGCGATTGTATACCCATTGTAATTGGTGGCGATGAGGTGGCTGCCCGTATAAGTGATATCATCAAATAGCAGATCCGCAGAACCTGCAGTGACCGGATCGTACACATGGATCTCGAATGAATCGTGCAGGTCGTTATAATAGTTACCATACTGATCATAATAACCGGATCGAATGGTACGGATACGCCAGCTACCGCGCATAAAATTGTAGCCATCATCATATTCGGCTGCACCATTGTTGTAGAAACGGAAGACACCGTTCTCAAGCCCGGTATTAAAATAGTACCAGCCATTACCACTGCTGCGCGAAGATTCACTCAGCACCCAGGATCCGGCCACAGGTGGCTGGGTAGTGCCGACAACCGTTTTTACACAGCTCTGTGTCAGGAACAATAGAGTGATCAGCATCAGGTAGTGTAGACTTGTTTTCATAACATAGGTTTTGGTAACAGATCTTATTTCTGTTACCTATCCAATTCTGTTACCAGAAAACAATTTTCAGGGATCAATAGGGGGCTTTTACCTTTTTTTTAACAGGGCTCATTCATCCCATTTGATCTGGGATGCAAGAATGGTGGTACCCAGTCCCAACACAGCGATCAACGTAAAGGACCAGCGTAAACTGAATGCCTGCGCCATGAAACCCACTACCGGCGGACCCAGAAGAAAGCCCAGGAAACCAATGGTGGATACAGCGGTCAATGCCACACCCGGCGAAAGGGTCTTTGATTTCCCTGCAGAACTGTACACCAGGGGAACCACCGAAGAAACACCGATCCCCACCAGCAGAAAACCGATGGTTGCCGGTACTATGTATGGAAATAATACCGAGATCAGCAACCCGGAGGCAATGGTGATACCACTGCTTTCCAGCACCAGCTTCTTGCCTATTTTGGTAACCAGCCAGTCGCCCAGGAATCTGCCTCCCGCCATAGTGCTCATGAAAGCCGCATAACCCAGTGTGGTCATTTCTTTGGGTACGACCACCACTTTCTGAAAATACACGCCGCTCCAGTCGAACATGGTCCCTTCACAGACCATGCAACTGAAAGCGATCAGTCCCAGTTTCAATAAATGCTCATCCGGTTTTACAAACAGCGGTTGATCAGGATGGCCGGCATCTTTGGGCAAAGCATACTTACGGACAAGGATCACACTGACAACACAGGCGGCAGCAACAAAAGAGAAATGAAGCAACGGTATGATATTGTTGGAGACCACGAATGTGCCGATTGCCGCCCCGGTAAAACCGGCCATGCTCCAGATACCATGAAAGGATGCCATGATGGAACGGCCATATAGGGCTTCTACCCCAACCGCCTGGGTATTGATGGCGATATTGCAGAGGTTGCCCAGCAATCCGAAAGCGAATACCATGGGGACCAGCTGCCAGATAGTTCCTGCCCAGCCGATCAGGATCAGGCTAATAGGATAAGCGATCGCGGCTATAGAGATCACCTGTTTACTGCCGAACCTGGCCACCAGCCAACCGGCAAAGGGCAGACTGACCATCGAACCCACCGGCAAGGCGAACAGGACACCCCCCAAAGCCGCATCGCTCAGGTGCAGTTTCAGCCTGACATCAGGTATACGGCTGGCCCAACTGGCAAAATTGAGCCCGGCAATAAAAAAGAAAGCGGCCACCGCCAAACGATGGGCTTTCCGCGATACAGCGCCTGGTTGCATGATACAAAGATGCTATCTAAATCAACATTTCCCGCTTTTTGGCCCCAAAATCCCCGGATGCCCCATTTCGGTTATATTTGCGGTCCGAACGGGGGGATTGTGAGTGGTGAGTAGTGAGTGGTGAGTAAAATAGGACTCTCCACTCACCACTCACTACTCACCCCACGAATCAGCAATCGAAAAATCAGCAATTCTATGTATCGTTCACACACATGTGGAGAGTTACGGATCAGTGACGTTAGTAAAGAAGTAACCCTGGCAGGATGGGTGCAGACCGTAAGAAAATTCGGCGCCATCACTTTCGTTGACCTGCGCGACCGTTATGGCATTACCCAGCTATTATTTGGAGAAGAACTGAACGGTTTGCTGGATAGCAATCCACTGGGAAGAGAATATGTATTACAGGCCACAGGGAAAGTATCGGAGAGAAGCAGTAAAAATGCCAATATACCCACCGGCGAGATCGAGATAACGGTTACCGCTTTCAAGATACTGAACAAATCAGCTGTTCCTCCGTTCACCATCCAGGACGATACGGATGGTGGCGATGACCTGCGCATGAAATACCGCTTTCTGGACCTTCGCCGTAATGCCGTGAAGAGGAACCTCGAGCTGCGTTATGCGGTGAACCGCTCTGCCAGGAACTATCTCCACGAGAACAATTTCATGGATATCGAGACCCCCTTCCTGATCAAATCCACACCGGAAGGCGCCAGGGATTTTGTGGTTCCTTCACGTATGAACCCGGGCCAGTTCTATGCTTTACCACAATCGCCGCAGACCTTTAAGCAGTTACTGATGGTGAGCGGTTATGACCGTTACTACCAGATCGTCAAATGTTTCAGGGACGAGGACCTGCGTGCCGACAGACAACCGGAATTCACACAGATCGATTGTGAGATGGCTTTTGTGGAGCAGGAAGATATCCTGAACATGTTTGAGAACCTGATCAAACGGATCTTCAAGGACGTTAAGAATATAGACTATACCGAGAAAGTGGAGCGCATGAGCTGGGAGGATGCCATGTGGCAGTTCGGCAACGACAAACCCGATATCCGTTTCGGCATGAAGATCGCCAACCTGAAATCGGCTTTCCTGAAGGGGGGTAAAATAGAAGCCACCGGAGAACTGATCAATGGCGCCGGTTTTGGCGTATTCGACAACGCAGAAACCGTTCTGGCCATTGCCGCACCCGGTTGCAGCGAATACACCCGCAAACAAACGGATGAACTGACCGAGTGGGTGAAACGCCCTCAGATAGGCATGCAGGGTCTGGTATACATCAAATGCAATGCAGACGGCACGTACAAGAGCAGCGTAGATAAATTCTATACAGAAGATAAACTGAAAGCCATTGCCGATGCTGCGGGTGCCAAAGCCGGCGACCTGGTATTGATACTGGCCGGACGGGAAGAAAGGACCCGTAAAGCCACCAGTGAACTGCGCCTGGAAATGGGCAAACGACTGGGCTTCCGGAAAGACGATGAATTCAAACTCTTATGGGTGCTTGACTTCCCATTATTCGAATACGCGGAAGAAGATAACCGGTGGGTTGCCCGGCACCATCCTTTCACTTCGCCAAAGCCGGACCAGATCGAAGTCATGATCAATAATAACCCTTTGATCGAAAATGCTGACAAGTACCTGGAACACCCTTACTCCAACATCAAAGCCAATGCCTACGATATGGTATTGAACGGGAATGAGATCGGCGGTGGTTCCATCCGTATCTACCAGCGTGAACTGCAGGAGAAGATGTTTGCTGCCCTGGGCATGAGCGAAGAGGAAGCACTGCACAAATTTGGTTTTCTGTTGGGTGCTTTTGAATATGGCGCACCACCGCATGGAGGTATCGCATTCGGATTCGACCGCCTGTGTTCCATCCTTGGCGGCAGTGAAAGTATCCGCGATTTTATTGCTTTCCCCAAAAACAACAGTGGACGCGATGTTATGCTGGACGCACCCAGCAGCATCGACGATAAGCAGTTCGATGAATTACAGATACAACTGAACCTGAAAGGATAAACCCGGTACCCGTACATTGCCAACGACCGGCATGTACGGGTGCTTCAACAACAGGCCATATGAAACAACTGACCATTTTCCGCATACTGACTTTTATATTGCTGCCCATAGCGGCCATGTTCGGATTTATGGATCTCCTGTTCCTGTTCAGCGCCCTGGTGAACCCAGCGCTGTTATTGATGGTATTCGTACTGGCCGCTTTTGTGATCTATACGTTTTCCAGCCTGAAATTCCTGACCAGGAGCATTGACGTGGAGCAACCCTGCAAAGCATCGCTACGTGACTGGATCCGGGTGAACGCTTTTGTATCGCTGTTCATGGGCATCATGTTCTTCCTGAATGCGGTGAGCATCATTTTCATGGGCGATGTCAGTCTCCGGCAGTTCGTGAACCAGTTCCGTGAATCACAGCCCAATATCCCAGCTATACTCACCACCGATCTGTTCATCACCATCATGAAAGCCGTGGCCTACTTCATGCTTTTTGTAGGTGTGGTACTGGTCAGCCATATCATGCTCAATTTTAAGATCATGAAGCAGTACGGATATCTTTTCGGTGCATCAAGGACTGAATAAATTTTTCAGGCAGCCAGCATATCCAACACCCTTCACACCCCTGATTTTTTGTACTTTTCCAGTGTGAACAACAGCACCCCATTGGCAGAAAGAATGCGTCCGGTCACATTGGACGACCTGGTTGGACAGGAACACCTGACCGGCAGGAACAGTATTCTACGGAGATCCATAGAGCAGGGACGTATCCCTTCCATGATCCTCTGGGGACCTCCGGGTGTGGGCAAAACCACCATCGCCAATATCATTGCACACAGCCTGCAGCTGCCCTATTTCCAGTTGAGCGCCATCAGTAGCGGAGTGAAAGAAGTAAGGGAAGTGATCGAAGAGGCCAAACAACATCCGGGAACCATCCTGTTCATAGATGAGATCCATCGCTTCAACAAAGGCCAGCAGGATGCTTTACTGGGGGCGGTAGAGAAGGGGATCATTACACTGATCGGTGCCACAACGGAAAATCCTTCTTTTGAGGTAAACAGCGCTTTGCTGAGCAGATGTCAGGTATATGTATTGAAGGCATTACAGGAAAAGGACTTGGTGAGACTACTGCAACAGGCGATTGAAAAAGACGAAGCCCTCAAACCACTGGGCATACAATTAAAAGAAACAGAAGCCCTGCTTACCATCAGCGGGGGCGACGGCAGAAAACTGCTGAACCTGTTCGATCTGGTGATCCAAAATCAACTATCCGCGAATACAGTCACTCCATCAGAGATGGTGATCACCGATGCACTGGTCATGGAAGTTGCGCAGAAAAAGATCGCCCTGTACGATAAACAGGGCGAGCAGCATTATGATATCATTTCCGCCTTCATCAAAAGCATGCGCGGCAGCGATCCCAACGGTGCGCTGTACTGGCTGGCCCGAATGATAGAAGGCGGTGAAGATGTGAAATTCATTGCCCGCCGTATGCTCATTTTTGCCAGTGAGGATATCGGTAATGCCAATCCCAATGCCTTATTGCTGGCCAATGCAACCTTTGATGCGGTTTCCAAGATCGGTTACCCGGAAAGCCAGATCATCCTATCACAATGTGCCACTTACCTGGCTTCTTCCGCCAAAAGTAATGCCGCTGTAGTGGCGATCGGAGCTGCCTTAAGTGCCGTGCAAAAGAACGGCGACCTGCCTGTTCCCCTGCATATCCGCAATGCCCCCACCAAACTGATGAAAGACATGCAATATGGCAAGGGTTACCAGTATTCGCACTTGGGTGAGGGTAATTTCATAGAACAGGAATACCTTCCCGAAAAGATCGCCGGCACTAAATTCTACGATCCCGGCAACAATGCAAGGGAGAACGAGCTACGTAAATTCCTGCGCGAACGTTGGAAAGATAAATACGGGTATTGATCCACCCACATATGTCAATCGCTTTCTGGATAACCCTGAAAACAAAACCCCTGCTCAACCTGCTTTTGCCTGCGATATGAAATAGACATTGATGGCCAAATAGATCACCAGGATCACCTGTGCAGCCACCATGTCGAAACGGTTGGCTTTTATCAGGTTATTCTGCTTCACCAAACGTAGTGAATACACAGAGGACGCTACCACCAGGAAGATGAAAAACAAGGTTACACCATGCAGCATATCTACCAACGTGAACGTGGTCGATTCAGGTAAAGAGGAATCAATAATATATTTATTACCGATGGCTGCGAACAACGAACCGACACTTAGCCCGAAACGGGAATCAATATTATCTGCATGGATGTAAAAACAGATATACGAGATCAGAAAAGCCACATACATGCCCAGGAACATTTTCCAGAACAGATCCGACGCGTCCCTGGCTATGGATATACGTACACGATAAGCGGCATAGTCCATATGCGGTTTCAGCACACTCTTATCGCCAAAATTGGTCTCATAAGCTTTAATGCCGGGCGTGATGATGAAGCTGTCTATATTCCAGCCTCTCAGTGTAAAACGGGGATCGTAGCTCTTACCGGCCGTATCGGCAGCAAAAACCAGTGATTTTGCATCGTACTGCGAATTCTCTATCGACAACCGGAGCTTCTGTTTATCAAAAGGGAAATTGCCGATCTTCCAGGAATCTTTCATTACGCACTGCAGCTTCATCAATACATATACACGCCCTTCACTGGTATCTACCGTAGTATATAGTTTGGTAAAGGACTTGGCCTGGGGGATCTCCAGGTTCTGAGCAAAATCGAACTCTTTTCGTTTATAGCGCATCCACAACCAAAGATTGGTCGTGTACTCATTCTGTTTAAAATCTATATCGTGTATACTGGTGATGTAGATACCGGTATACACCGTATCGGGCTTTTCGTCCTGCGCCTGTGTACCCGGAGCTATTGCCAGAAAAAGACAAAAAAGGAAGGCAAAACAGAAGATCGATCTTTGCATAAGATATCTCTTTAGGTACAGTAAGATAAAGCATTTTCAAAAACCATGCCTGCCGAAGCCTATACAAACAAAGGCCGCAGAACAGTTCTGCGGCCTTTGTTTGTATATAGGTTGTTAATTACCCACTTTTTCAGGAACCAGCCTGCCCAGTACTTTCTGGGTCTCTTCTGCTCCCCTGTCGCCTCCTTCGTGGTATTCCGCATCTTCATTCACTTCCCAGAGATCGTACAGCTCTTTACCGGCAACGATGTTCTTGGCTGCCAGCATTGCCGTCATCATGCTATGATCCTGATTGTTGTATTTATGCATACCATTACGACCGATCAGGTACAGACCAGGGTATTTTTTCAACGCCTCCCGTATGTCATTCACATGCTCTTTATAACTATGGTCATATACCGGGTAAGCTTTGGGCTGACGTACCACGTAGCCGTCCACCACGGCACTATCTTTGGTCAGGCCGATCTGTTGTATCTCTTTCTTGGCAAGGTTGATGAGGGTCTCATCGCTGCTGGTCCACAAGCCATCCCCTTCAAAACAAAAATATTCCAGTCCATAACAAGCCATATGCTGATCCGGTACCATATAGGGGCTCCAGGATTTGAAGTTCTGGATACGCCCCACTTTTACGCTCGGGTCGTGGATATAGATCCAGTTATCTGTGAAAGCATCTTCATCCTTACAGATCAATACCACTGTTAAGAAATCCCGATAACCCAATTCTCTTGCCGAGCCAAACGCTTTCTCCGGAAATCGCGGCGTTACCGAAGCGACCAGTTCGCGCATGGGTGCGGTCGATAATACATAATCGAACCCATCCATTGTTCTACCGTCGGACGTGCTTACACTCCATTTACCGTTCGATGTGCTGATTTCCTTTACCCCGCAATTCATCTCTATCTGAACTCCCATGGCTTTGCTTTTGGCAGCACAGGTCTCCCACATCATACCAGGACCATACTTGGGGTAACGGAAAGAATCGATCAGTGTTTTGATCACTTTATCCTTATCTCCACCACCGGCCCTGGATTTAAAGAGTGCGTTCCAGATAGCACTGCTCAACGACAGTCCCTTGATCCGTTGTGCGGCCCAGTCGGCAGAGATCTCTTTACAGGGTATGCCCCATACTTTCTCAGTATAGGTCTTGAAGAATATATTGAACAAACGCTGTCCGAACTGGTTCACCACCCAATCTTCAAAATTGGTCGGGTTCTTTACCGGGAAGGCTTTTGCCTTAAGATAACTCATTACACATAAGCCGCTTTCAATCACCCCTAATTTATTCAAAGCCTCAAAAGCCACCAGCGGGTAAGAAAAGAACTTTTTGTTGTAGTAGATACGGGAACTGCGGGGGCGTTCCAGCATCTCATCGCCCAGGATCTCGGTCCAGAAATCCTCCACTTCTTTCGATTTGGAGAAGAAACGGTGCCCACCAATATCGAAATGATATCCTTTGTACGATTCTGTACGAGAAATACCTCCTACATACCGGGGATCTTTTTCAAAAACCGTTACTTGTTGGTTTTCCTTACCCAGTAGATAGGCAGCCGTTAAACCTGCCGGACCTGCACCGATGATGGCTACTTTTTTTGACATATCAGAATGTTAACAGGAACGTATTCCCGATTAGGGAGCAAAGGTGTGAAATTATTGTGGTTCTACCGCTATTTTTGTACCTCAATTGAGGCCGGAACCGGCTGTTACAACACAAACTCCTGAAAATGTCCAACCATACCTTCACCAGCAGTTACAAATTCTTCGATGACCTTACCGCACATGAACTGTACGCCATCATGCGCCTGCGCAGTGAAGTGTTCGTGCTGGAACAGCAATGCATTTACCAGGACGCCGACAATAAGGACCTATCGGCCTATCACCTGATGATACAGGATGGCGATACCCTGATCGCCTATGCCCGTTTACTGCCCCCGGGGATCTCTTATGAGTATATGTCCATCGGACGTGTCATCAGCAAACAGGATTATCGCCGGAAAGGTGCCGGTCGCCTGCTCATGAAAGAAGCGATCAAAGCCTGCCACGAACTTTTTGGCGAAGGTCCTATACGCATAGGTGCACAGCTATATCTTAAAAAATTCTACGAATCCTTTGGATTTGTACAAACAGGAGAAGTATACCTGGAGGATGATATCGAACATATAGAGATGACGAGACAATGAGTGAATGAGTGAGTGAGCGGATGAGTGAATGAAAACATTCTATCATACTATCATTCTATCATTCATTCACTCACTGCCCTCCCAGTTCCATTTTCAGGAATCGCGCTGTATGGCTTTTGGTGAGATTCACCATTTTTTCAGGTACACCCTCGAACAGGATGGTCCCGCCGCCATCACCTCCTTCGGGGCCGAGATCAATGATATGATCGGCCACTTTCACTACATCCAGGTTGTGTTCGATGACCAATACGGTATTCCCCCGGTCCACCAGTTTGTTCAATACATCCAACAGATGCTGGATATCCTGGAAATGCAGACCGGTAGTGGGTTCATCAAGGATATAAAAGGTTTTGCCGGTATCTTTTTTGCTCAGTTCGGTGGCCAGCTTCACGCGTTGTGCTTCCCCCCCACTGAGAGTCACGGCCGACTGGCCCAATGTGATATAACCCAGGCCCACATCCTGCAGTACCTTGATCTTACGGTACAGGTAATTGATGGGCTGAAAGAACTCGCAAGCTTCGTCCACGGTCATATTCAGCACGTCACTGATCGATTTCCCCTTGTAACGGATCTCCAGGGTTTCCCGGTTATAGCGCTGCCCATTACATTTTTCGCAATGCACGTATACATCCGGAAGAAAATTCATTTCGATCACTCGCATACCTCCTCCCTCACATACATCACAACGCCCCCCTTTTACGTTAAAGGAGAAACGACCGGCATTATATCCACGTATCTTGGCTTCGGGTACGGCAGCGAACAAGGTACGTATCTCCGTAAAGAATCCACAATACGTGGCGGGGTTACTTCTGGGTGTACGTCCGATGGGTGATTGGTCTATCTCTATCACTTTATCGATATGCTCCAAACCTTTGATACTCTTGAACGGCATCGGTGTTGTTTTGCTGTCGTAGCAATGTTTGGAAAGGATCGGGTATAGGGTCTCGTTGATCAAAGTGGATTTACCACTGCCGCTCACACCACTCACCACGATCAGTTTTCCTAACGGAAAGGCAACATCTACTTTTTTCAGGTTATTTCCGGTGGCGCCTTTCAGTTCCAGCTGCTTGCCATTACCTGGCCGGCGCTCCTTAGGTACTTCAATGCTCTTTTTACCACTGAGGTACAATGCGGTATCGGATCTGCTTTGCAATACCTCTTTGGGTGTGCCGGCAGCCACAATGGTTCCGCCATGGATGCCCGCTTTGGGACCAATATCCACCAGGTGATCGGCTGCCATCATGATATCTTTATCATGCTCCACCACCAACACGCTGTTACCGATATCGCGTAGATTCTGCAATGCCAGGATCAGCTGGTGGTTATCGCGCTGGTGCAAACCAATGGAGGGTTCATCCAGTATATAGGTGATCCCCTGCAACTGTGAACCTATCTGTGTGGCCAGGCGTATCCGTTGCGACTCACCACCACTCAGGCTTCTGGAAGGACGATTCAAGGAGAGATAGGTCAATCCTACATCCAGCAGAAACTGCACCCTTTCGCGAATCTCTTTCAGAATGTCTTTTGCGATCGTATTCTGTTTTTTACTGAGCCTTTTTTCAATATCATCGAACCAGTCATGTAACTTATCCAGGTTAAGGTTACTGAGTTCAGAGATGTTTTTCTCATCTACTTTGAACCAAAGGCTCTCTTTCTTCAGCCTCGCACCGTTACAGGTAGTGCAGGTTTTCAGTTCCATGAATTTTTCCACCCATTCCCGGAGCGACTCGCTGCTGTTGGCCCCGGAGAACCATCTTTTCAGCATGGGAACAATTCCTTCAAACTCACCTTCGTATGGCTGTCCCGCTGTCTCATCATCCATATCTGTCACTTCAAGTGAAACACCTTCCGCATTGCCATACAAAAGCATGTTCAGTGCTGCAGCTGACAGGTCTTTGATGGGCTTATCCAGGCTGATCTTATTCTTTTTGGCCAGCAGTTCCACGCTGCGATACATATGCGCGTCGCGCTGCTCGCCCAAGGGAACAATACCGCCCTCCTTTACACTGCGGGTCTTGTCCGGAATGATCGATTCCAGGCTGACACTATATACATTACCCAATCCCTTACAGGTAGGGCAGGCACCATAAGGCGAGTTAAAAGAGAAGGCATTGGGAGAAGGTTCCTCGTAGCTGATACCCGTGTCCTCGCACATCAGTTGCTTGGAATATTGTATGATCTTGTTGCTATCGTTCAGCAGCAGGAACATCAGGTCTTTCCCCATCTTCAGGGTTTGCTGCACACTCTGACTCAACCGAACCCGCATATCGTCAGTGACCTGCAGGCGGTCTATCACCACTTCAATGTCGTGGATCTTATAACGGTCCACCTGAAGTTTCGGGGTAAGATCCAACACTTCCCCATCCACTCTTACTTTCAAAAAACCTTTTTTACGGATATCTTCGAACAGCTCTCGGTAATGTCCCTTACGGCCACGGATCAACGGGGCCAGTAAACTGATCTTTTTATTCCTGAATCTGGAAAAAATGTTCTCAACGATCTCTTCCTCGCTGAATTTGATCATTTTTTTCCCGGTGTTGTAACTGTAGGCTTCCCCGATCCTTGCGTACAGCAGACGCAAAAAATCGTATACTTCCGTAACTGTTCCAACGGTTGAGCGGGGATTTTTATTGGTGGTCTTCTGCTCAATAGAGATCACCGGAGATAAACCCGTGATCTTATCCACATCAGGCCGTTCCATATCGCCCATGAATTGTCGGGCATACGCGCTAAAACTTTCCATATAGCGACGCTGACCTTCATTGTAGATGGTATCAAAAGCAAGGGATGATTTACCACTGCCACTAACGCCGGTGAAAACAACCAGGCTGTTCTTTGGAATGGAGATATCTATGTTCTTGAGGTTGTGCTCTCGGGCTCCAAATACCTCGATCCGTTCTTCGGTAGGCCCACCAATATCT
Source organism: Chitinophagaceae bacterium (assembly GCA_020403425.1). Classification (GTDB taxonomy): domain Bacteria; phylum Bacteroidota; class Bacteroidia; order Chitinophagales; family Chitinophagaceae; genus Sediminibacterium. The sequence goes on from JADBXR010000028.1 coordinate 27,665, forward strand.
GATTGTTGTTTCCTGCTTGCTTGCTTCGCCATGCCCATGATTGATAAGGATCAAATGTACTAACAATCAAAAAGTCAGCGGGTTTAAATTATAGCTGCCATCCATCAAAAAAACAGAGCATGGCATCATATTTGATATATTTACAATGTAAAAATATCCCATGAAAAAAATCATTTTACTTGGCTTGCTGGTATTGTCCCTGCAGTCAAAGGCCCAACTGGAAAAAGGCACAAGACTGGCAGGACTTCAGACCAACCTCATTCTCGGCGATATCTATGCCACCAATCCGGACCTGAATTTCAGTCAAAACATCAAACGATACGGCCTGAATCTCGTACCAACCCTGGGATGGGCCGTCCAGCGAAACTGGATCCTGGGCGGGCAGGCCACGCTTGGCTTTTGGCACGAACGCAGGGTGCCTCCTTATTCGCCAGGCATCAACTACAACGCCGATAACTACTACGATCTGGGCATTGCCCCTTTCACACGTTTGTACCTGGATATTACCCGAAACAAAAAATGGAAAGGGTATGGATTGGCTTCCATAGAGTTTGCCACAGTGCAGCGTGTGTATAAGACCAGCTATCAGAACGGCATCACACAAAGCACCAAAGACAGTTTTGTTGACCTAAGGGGTAGTTTGGGGGCTGGATTGGCTTATTTCGGACCGCAATTCTCGATCGATCTGAATGCCGCAATCACAGGTCTTCGGTTGGGTGTGTACAAAACAATCGCACCCGGAAAAAAAATATTTTAGTCTACAAAACCCTTACCAGCAAAGGAAAATAGAACTATCTCTACTAATTGAATAGACTTTTATTTTGGAAATATGAAACTGTCACCCTTATCTTTGCGGTAGTTCTTTTGATAACTTATCAAGAAAGGCAGAGGGAATTTGGCCCAATGAAGCCTTGGCAACCCATACAAACCACTCAGTTGTATGAAGGTGCCAACTCCGATCCCGCCGTATGGCAGGAAAAGATAAGTCAGAGTAAAAGTTTGCAAATGCCACAACAGTGGAACACCATATTCAAGCTCATCTGACTTACCGGATGAGCTTTTTTATTGCTGGTACACATCTATCGTACCAGCAGAAAAGCTGATCAGGTAAGCTCCCTCGTTTCTCTTGTTAAGTTTTGAAAAGAATTTTTACAAAATTCCAAACCGCTTCGGCTCTCCATAGGAACCAGGCACAAAACTGATTAACAATGAGCACAGCCACAGAACTGATCCACAGCATTCCCGTAGACCCATTAACCGGAGCGATCTCGGTTCCAATCTATCAAACCTCCACTTTTGTTCAGGAGGCACCTGGAGTGAACAAAGGATACGATTATGCCCGTACCGGCAATCCTACCCGTGCCACATTGGAGCAACTGATCGCCCAACTGGAAAAAGGAACTGTTGGTGTGGCTTTCAGCAGCGGCCTGGCCGCCATTGATGCCATTGTAAAATTATTGAAGACCGGTGATGAGATATTGGCAGTGGATGATATCTATGGCGGTGCTTTCCGATTATTCACCCAGGTGTATGAGAAGTTCGGTATCAAAGTAACCTATGTGGATTGTTCAGATGTGAACAACCTTGTAGATGCCATCACACCCAACACCAAACTCATCTGGCTGGAGACCCCCACCAACCCCACTTTAAAGATTGCAGATATCGAAGCCATTGCCAGTCTTGCAAAAACACATCATTGCCTGCTTTGTGTAGACAATACTTTTGCATCACCCGTATTACAACAGCCGCTTGCACTGGGAGCTGATATCGTGATCCACAGCGCCACTAAATACCTGGGCGGTCACAGCGACCTGATCGCAGGCCTTGTGGTCACCAAAGATGCCGACCTGGGCGCCAGGATCAAATACCTGCAAAATGCCTGTGGTGCCATCCTTGCACCTTTCGATAGCTGGCTGGTGATCCGGGGTATTGAAACCCTGCACCTGCGCATCAGGCAACATTGTAACAGCGCTTTACGCATTGCTAGATACCTGACGCAACATCCTGCCGTAGACAAAGTATTTTACCCCGGCCTACCCACACACCCGAATCATGAGGTAGCCCAAAAACAATCCAGTGGATTTGGCGGTATCATCTCCTTTACACTGAAAGAAGACACCGAAGAGGCAGCGGTACGGTTAGTCACGCAAACCCGATTATTCAAGCTGGCAGAGAGTCTGGGTGGCATCAAAAGTCTGGTATCGCATCCTGCTAACATGACACATAAATCCATTCCTGCTGCCAAAAGAAGGGCAGCCGGAGTGCAGGACAGCCTGATAAGACTTTCGATTGGGCTAGAAGAGCCGGAAGACCTGATCAACGACCTCGAGCAAACATTCCAGCTCATCAGTGAACAAACACAGACAAGCGTTTCAGCTGCCTGACAAATCATAACAATTGTATGACATTGATCAACATTAACCGGGTTAATTTTGCAGACCAGAACAGGAATATGCACCAGCAGCCTGCAAGGTCTTGCTACTAGCCCTGCTGTTAAGCCAACTGTTTTTTTACCCCCATATATCATAACAAGTACGAAATGGAAACACACAAACAATTAACGATCGGATTATTTGGATTTGGCGTTGTAGGCGAAGGTTTATACAGGGTTTTACAACAAACGCCTTCCTTAAAAGCAACCATCAAGAAAGTATGTATCAAGAATCCGGGTAAAACAAGAAATGCACCGGCATCTTTATTTACAACTGACAGGGATGACATCCTGAAAGACGAAAGCATTAACGTAGTGGTAGAAGTGATCGATGATGCCAATGCCGCTTTCGAGATCGTTTCGATTGCGCTCAGGAATGGCAAAGCCGTAGTAAGCGCCAGCAAGAAAATGATTGCCGAGCACCTTCCCGAAATACTTGCATTACAACAGGAGACCAACCTGCCTTTCCTTTGCGAAGCAGCGGCCTGCGCCTCTATCCCTGTCATCAGAAACCTGGAAGAGTATTACGACAATGACCTTTTGCATTCCATCAAAGCCATTGTGAACGGATCTACCAATTTCATCCTCACCAAGATGTTCGAAGATAAACTGGATTTCCAGGAAGCCCTGTTACTGGCACAACAGTTGGGTTTTGCGGAAAGCAACCCCAAATTGGACATCGAAGGTTATGATGCAGTGAACAAATGGAGCATACTGCTGAATCACGCCTATGGCATTGTGGAACATCCGAACAACCTTCTGTTCAATGGCATACAGAATATCCAGCTGAGTGATGCGATAGTAGCGAAAGAAAAAAATCTCGATATCAAACTGATAGCCCAGGCGCAGAAACTGAAGAACGGAAAAGTGGCCGCTTTCGTGTTACCGCAGTTTGTAAAACTGAACGAGCCCCTTTCGTTTGTCAAGAACGAATATAACGGTGTGGTGATCGAGAGCGGATTCGCCGACAAACAGTTCTTCTACGGAAAAGGTGCAGGTAGTTTTCCCACGGCATCTGCCGTATTGAGTGATATCGGGGCTTTGCGCTATGATTATCGATACGAATACAAGAAATTGTACCACCAGCAACCCAACGAACTGACCCACGATTATTACCTGAAAGTGTATGTAAGTTTTGACGACTGGAAATACATTCCCCGTGAAAAATTCGAGTGGATCGAAGAATGGCATGCCGAAGCTGAGAGAAAATACCTGATTGGCGTGCTGCATGTGAAACACCTGAAAGAGAACAACTGGTGGAGAGAGAACGGCAGTTCACTCATCCTGACCAACGAACCCATCATAGATAACCTGGACATCGTGAACCTGAAAAAACGCAGTCTCGAACTGGCCGGTATTGCTTAATCATACCATTGTTTGAGTTTTTAATGAGCGCCCTGCCAGTACTGGCAGGGCTTTTTCATCTTATTTACGCCCGGCAATCTGTAGATTTGTGCAAAGACCCATACATGTTTACCAGATCTCCTTTCCCGAACCGGAATTTTGTGATCGGATTCCTGCTCACCCTGATCGGCTCCCTGTTCCTGCTTGTTAATTCCTTTGTCATTGGCAGGGTCCCATTTTTCCTGATGTTGAATACAGATCTCGGTGCAGCTGGCGATAATTTTTTCTCTTTCTGGACCAATCTCGGTGACGGGGCCGTATGGGTATTGGCAGCGATCTTATTCTGGTTTTTCCGTAGAAATCAATTTCCCTTACTGCTAGCGGCCATTGTGTTCTCAACCCTGATCGCCCAGGGAGCCAAGCGGTTTCTTTTTCCGGCAGAACTGAGACCCACCGCTGCTATCACCGACCTGGGCTCCATACATACCGTGACCGGTGTTGAATTACACAGTTCACACAGTTTTCCTTCAGGGCATACCACTACCGCGTTTACCATTTTCCTGCTTGGCTGCCTGCTCATCAGGAACAAGTGGTTCGTTCCGGCAGGTTTTATCTGCGCCTTACTGGTAGGATACTCCCGCATTTACCTGGCGCAACATTTCCCTCTGGATGTGGGTGGTGGTATGATGGCAGCGCTCATGACACTACTGCCCTCCATTACCATCCAGCAACAATGGGAGAAAAGAAAGATAGTTCATTGAATCCGTTAAATAAACAAAGAAGCCGCGGTATGATACCGCGGCTTCTTTGTTTATGTTATTGTATCATCAATCCTTCCATCTCCAGTCACCCGCGATCTGCAGGGGTTCCTTCAGGTTGTTCTTGATCAGGAAATCCCGTGTTTCTGCATCTGTGAGATGCCGGGCTTTGATCTCTTTGGCATCAGCGATACCAAACAGCAGCATAGCATTGAAGCGGACCGTGTTTTTCATTCCCATCTCATCCACCAGGTTGAATCCGTCACAATCGGCATGGTAACAGGGCCCTGAGTTATTCGGCAAAGCACCTCCGGCCGCTCCTCCTGTGGGAACACCATGCAGCATAAAGGGTTGGTGATCGCTATGTAAACCCGCTCCGCTGCGGAACGTATTTTTAAAAGTAGTGTCAATAGAACGGGCAATGGCACCGATTGACTGAAACAACTCTTTGCTTTCTTCAGAAGAACTGGAATAACCTTTGGGATCATTGGTCATGTCATAATTAAGCATGTAACGGACCTGGTTGATACTTTTGTCTTTGATAGACTGTGCTACATAAGCCCTTGATCCGAGCAGTCCCTGTTCTTCACCCATGAACAGAACAAATTCCACAGTTCTCTCCGGGCGAAGATGTAAGGCCTGAAAGGTCCGGGCCATATCCAGTACCGAAAAAGAACCGATACCATTATCGATGGCACCGGTTGCCAGATCCCAGCTGTCGAGGTGGCCACCCACCACTACTTTCTCATTAGGCAGGCTCTTTCCTTTGATCGTGGCGATCACGTTCCTGGCTTTGATCATCCCGGAGAAATTGGTAAGCGCGATATGGCTGTACACTTTACCGGTCTTCAATTTTTCTTTCCATGCCATCCCATCTTCCTTACCGATACAAACGGCAGGTATCGGGATCAGTTTGCCCGTTACAGAAGCCGTACCCGTTAACAGGATACCTCCAGCCGCCGTATTGATGATGATCACGCCTTTAGCCCCGTATTTTGTGGCGATCGCTGTTTTTTCAGAACGATGCAATGATTTGGTTCCTGGCTTGGATCCAGGCAATACACCCAGGTATACAAGGGCTATTTTCCCCTTCACTTTATCAGGATCCGCTGCATAGTCTTCTTCCAGTCCGTTACCCATATCCACCACTTCCAGTTTCACGTCCGCTTTTACGGGAGAATGGGCCAGAGATACTGATTTCACCTCCTGTAAGTGATTGGCATCAGTTCCCATCTGCACACGGATGGTCCCGCGGCTCCAGCTTTCCACTTCAAAGGGTTGATAACGCAGATCGGTGAACCCATAGGATCTCAACAGGTCGAATGCGAACGCTTCCGCTTTTTTTCCGTTGGCAGAACCGGTAAGGCGATGGCCCACGGTCTCGGTAGCTTTTTTTAGACTGCTGTAAGCCTGTGAATGGCTCAACACTTCCTGGTTGATCTTACTGAATACCGTCTGCCATTCAGGTTTTTCCTGCGCCGCAACGGGCAAAAAGGCCAGCAGTGAGAAGAAGGCAATAGCGCCGCTGATTTTTTTCATTTTGTACAAGTAATTTGAGATGACAATTTATTCAATAATTCCCACACACCGGTGATTATTGAAAGAGGTCGTGGCGTAGTTGTTAAAATACAGTAAGCAGGATACCCGATCAATGAAAAACAAAGGCGCTTCTTTCCTGCATCACCTGTTTTACATCTGCTTCATTCCCACAGAAAGGGCCGGAAGCCTCTATTTTGGAGGTGGCCATGGCGGCTGCAAAATTGCCGGCATTTTCTACAAAATCGCCTTTATGACGGCGAAACAAATAACCAGCCATGTAGGTATCCCCACAGCCGGTTGCATCAATCACCTGTCTTGGTACAAAAGCTGGTATCCGATGCAGAGCTCCGTCGTAATAGATCACAGAACCTTTACTGCCCAGGGTAATGATGACTTCCGGAACGCCCCAATCTACCAATTGTTGAATACCTGCTTTGATATCGGCGGTACCGGTAAGCTGCTCCATTTCCGTTTCATTAGCTTTCAGGATCGAGATATACGCAAGCGCTTCCAGTTTCTCCGGCCAGTCAACCGGATATACCTGCTCATCCCTTACTTCACGAAGAAACCCCTGCACATCAAGCGATACTTTTCCCCGCGATGCAAGATTGCGGATCAGATCAACCGGGATATCATCTGCCAACAGTGGGCCCAGGTGAAATATGCCGGCAGTGACCATTTCCAGTTGCCCTACCGTAAAGGGGTCTGATTTATGTAATACCCGCTGGGTGCGGTTGTCCTGATTTTCTCCGTAGATATTCTCAAAATAAACTGTCTGTTGGCTGGGAAATACCATAACATCAATACCGTTATCCCGAAGCTCCTGTACATAGGGCATCTCTGTCTCTGCCACTGCAGTGATCAGCTGGTAACGTAAAGGCATCTGTCGGATGGCATTGGAAAAATAAAAAGAGGTCCCACCGGCCATATGCACCACCGATGCAGGGGTAACAATCTTATCATGGGTAATATGTCCTATGCAACAGATATCGTACTTCATAATTCCTTTGAGGAAGGCTTTTATAAAACAAGTTGGTGAAACAGGTGGTCCAATGCTTTTTGCGGATCATCACATAAACCAGGGTGCACTTTGGAGGTCTGTAATACCGTACTCCGGGCTGCCGTTAACCAACGAAAACGGGAAGCTTTATCCAGTGCTGCAATGGGGCCGCCTTCCGGACTGCCTTTGCAGATCTTTTCAAAACTCAGCAGGTATTGCTTCAGTTCCTCTGTATGCAACATCTCACAAAACAGGCGGATCTTTTCTTCGTGCAACACATATTTCATTTCCAGGAAATCCTGCCGCTTGCAAAACAGCACTACCCCTACGTTGAAGAACTCTTCACGCTCCACTTTGGGCACGATGCGTATGATGGCATACTCAAATATGTGGTTCTCGGGCATACTTTGCTTCTTTTACAAAATTATCGGCAAGGCGTATCCTCGTGTTCAGGAAACTGGCATATACATTTCTTCGCTCATCAGGCGACAGATCCTCCTCTCCTGGCTGTAACCATTCATCTGGCAACAAGGCCACTATAGCATTGATCAGTTCCGGTGTCAATACAGCACTGGCTTCCTTTTGAACTTCGTCCAGTGCAGATGCCCAGGGCAACAGTACATGATCTTTTACCTGTACAAACGGTTTTTCCGCATACGATTCCCAATCCTGCCAGGAATGATGAAAATAGAGGGCTGCACCATGGTCTATCAGCCAGAGCTCTTTTTTCCAGATCAGCATATTGGTATTTCTTACGGTCCTGTCAACATTCATCAACAGGCCATCCAGCCAAACGATCCTGGACGCCAGTAATGCATCAATCTGAGTCACATTCGGATCAAAAGTGATCGCGCCGGAGAGATAGTGTAAACCCAGGTTCAGTCCCTCGCTGGCTTTCAAGAGATCCTGGATCTCCTCATCAGGCTCTGTTCTGCCGAATACGGTATCCAGGTTGGCAAATACGATCTCAGGGACCTTCAATCCCAATGCACGTGCCAGTTCCCCTCCGATCAGTTCTGCTATCAGGGCTTTCACCCCCTGGCCCGCTCCTCTGAATTTCAATACATACAGAAATCCATCATCTGCTTCCGCAATGGCCGGTAAAGACCCGCCCTCGCGCAACGGCGCTACATAACGGGTTACCGTCACGGTTCTTATTTCGGGCAAATACTGAGCCATGGCCATTGTTGCAGATTAGGCTGTTGAAAAGGATAAATATAGCGCAAAAAAGCGTCTTTGATTGCTGAAAGACGCTCTATTGTCGGGAAGACAGGATTCGAACCTGCGACCCTCCCGCCGATGGCAGGATGCGCTACCGGCCTGCCTGAGAACGATCCATCATCATCCATAAAAAAGCCCCGTGAAAAATCACGGGACTTTCGTTTTGTGTCGGGAAGACAGGATTCGAACCTGCGACCCTCCCGCCGATGGCGGGATGCGCTACCGGCCTGCCTGAGAACGATCCATCATCATCCATAAAAAGCCCCGTGAAAAATCACGGGGCTTTCGTTTTGTGTCGGGAAGACAGGATTCGAACCTGCG
>JADBXR010000029.1 GCA_020403425.1 Chitinophagaceae bacterium
GTGTAATCGAACGGCGAACTACAGGTATTCCCGGTTGTCCGACCGTGGTTTGGTTAAAAAATTATGTTGAGCGTATTTCATAACGCAATTCCTTTATAAAGTACATGGGCGATACACTGTATCCATGTGCCCGGTAAAACTGATTTGCACCGATTCGGAGATCACAGCAGTGAACTTCAATACGATCACATAATCTGTCGCGTGCCCACTTTGTACAGTATTCTTCCATCACATTCCCTATTCCCATATCGCGAACGGATGCATCGACTACGAAGTAGCTGACCCTGGCAATGTCTGCGGCAATTGCGATCTGGACAATTAGATCCAGTTCCATAAAGCCAACAACTTCGCCATCACGTTCATACACGATCATCTCTGCGTTGGGATTTTCGTTTATCGTCCTGAACTTATTGATCAGGAAGACACCAGTTCCTGGATACCCGAGTTGATTCAATAGCCTTGTGATCGCAATAGCATCTTTGATCACTGCGCGTCTGATTCCCATTGCATGAGCTTTTAGTAAAACAATATTGTTTCTACTGCTGACGCATGGTTTTACATCACGGCAACAGCTTGCTCTTTGCAACTACGATAACTATGGAGATTAAAGGGCGATTCGACTGTTCCAGTATTGAGGAAGCAGGTCATCGATTTTAGATGCCGGGTAGGTGGGCATCAGCTTAAGAACATTTTTCAACCAGTTATATGGATTGATGTCATTGAGTTTGCAGGTAGCCAGTAATGAATAAATCATTGCAGCATTCTGCGCAGCATCATGACTGCCGGCAAACATATAGTTCTTCCTGCCAAGCGCGATAGGACGTATCGAACGCTCGATAAGATTGGTGTCAATTTCAACCATACCATAATGCAGGAAGCGTCCGAGTTCGGCTTCCCTGGAACAGAAGTAAGAGAGTGCAGTTTTAATGGGTGATTTCTTTTCGTCACTACGCAAGTGATATAACTGGTCCTTGCACCAGTCTTTCAGGTTCTCGAAGACGGGAACTGATTTAGATTGCCGGATTTCAAGCCGTTGATCAAAACTCAGATCGTACTCCCTGCAGTGCTTTTCTATCGCATACAGTTCGCGATATTGAGCGATCACATATTCCGCTTTTTCTTTTGAGGTTGCAAGTGATTCATCAAATTTGCGTCTTGCATGTGCATTGCAGTTGGCGTGTGTGATACATGGCCTCTTCGCAAAATGCTCATACACGCCGTATCCATCTGTATGCAGGATGCCTTTGAAGTTTTCCAGCATTCTTCTTGCGTATTCTTTGCCTCTTCCATGATGGTATTCAAAATAAGCCATCTTATCTGCTGGATTCGCATAAGCCCACATTTGCCCAATGTGAGATTTTCTTCCCTTAACCTTTTCGCTGTCCAACACGCGGTACCTGGTTTCATCGGCCATCATGTACTGGGAAGCTGCATTGAGAACTGAGCTGCGGTGCGCATCATATAATGCAGTAAGGCTTCGTGCATCATTGTTCACCCAATCAGTCATAGTGTTTTTTGCAATCACTACACCATCCTGAGCAAACTTTTGTATCTGTCGATACAATGGCATGTGGAACATATACTTCTCAACTATGCAATGCGCCCTGAGTGACGGAGCCGCCAGGCATTTATCTTTCTCAACCGGAAGATCACCGATAAAGAACTCCATTGAACCATCTTCTTTGCGGCGCTTGTATTTGAAGCGACGGTACACCGTTGCAAACAATCTTCCCGGATCGTATTCAAGCTGCTCTGTTTCTTCAGTATCGAAGAGAACAGCATCAGCAGGAAGATTCGCAGGGTGGATGTCAATGTATTCGCGGCGCAGGTGTTCCGGTATCTGATTGCGGCCCGGATGGTCCTCATTCTTGGCTTTCGATTTTGTATAAGAGGCTACGCGCTGTCCATCATTGATGTTGCACGCTTCAATCTTTTCTGCTTCCAGATCCAGCTTAAGTTGATCGGGTGAGACGTACACCGATTTCTCCGATGTGCGGCCATATACCAACTTCTTTAACTGGTCGAACTGGTGTTTGAGGAGATCGTAATCGCGCAGTTGTTCATCCTTGTGCCTGATGGTTTCGCGAAGAGAGGTGATGATTTCGCTTTGCTCCAGTAGCTGCCCCCGCATCTGTTGGATCAATTCCTTACAGGCATCGATCTCTGCTGTCAGTTGCGCAATTGTATCATCTTTCTTTTTCAGAAGAAGATCGTATTGACCGTTCTTCAAAACAAGTTTCTGATAGGCAGCTTTTAATTCCTGGTATTCGTGTGATTCGAGCAATGCTTACTGTCGTTAGTTTTTCCGATATAAAGACAATCAACGAAGCAAAAACAACTACTCGGTTAGTGTTAATGTTATCTAAAAATCATCACACGACTGCGCCATGCAATGGTTCATGCCGTGGTGCTTTAACTGTTCCTCCCGATTCAACTGTCATACCGCTTAGCATGGCAATCATTTGTTCGGTTGTCATCTTGTAGCTGACTGTGGCATCTGCATTGATCAGTGGCACCTGGAACGAACCTTCATCAAGCCTGCGATAAAAAATACTGAAGCCTCCATTCTCGTAAACGAAGATCTTTATCATGCAACGGTTCTTGTTTAAAAAGATAAACACGTCACCGCTGATAATATCCTTCTCCAGTTCACACCGGATAATTGCAGCCAGACTATCAAAGCTGCGGCTCATCTTTACCGGTTTACGATAGAGGTAGTAATTCGCTCCAAGAGATAGGTGAAGGATCTTGCTCATGATAATAGGGTTTTTAAATATTCAGCAGGTACTTCGCGGTACAACTTCAGGTTGCCTATTTCAGCAAACAACTGCGGCTTATCCCCTGATACAAGTTCAATACTGGAGAACCCATTATCATCTTCATTATCTTTGGAGCGATACTTCTTTTGCCAGGAGTAAAATGTAGCCTCATTAATATCCGATAACATACAAAAGTCTTTAACTGAGTATGTATTGGCTTCAAATTCCTCCAGCAGTTTCAATATCTGCTCTTCGGTACGGACAACGCGTGTCCGTGAACCGGCATTTTGTGCACCTTGTTCCATAGTTATCGTATTTCAAAGAGCTTCAAAACTACTCTTTAGTAGTTTTTATTTTCGA
>JADBXR010000003.1 GCA_020403425.1 Chitinophagaceae bacterium
ACTAAAGCTACTCATTCCGTTCTCTATTCTACCATACTTTACCCATAACCCCCCAAAATACCGTGAAAACACCCCCCATGACCCGCCCTTTTAAAGAGGCGGGTCATAGGCGGGTTATCTACGGGTCATCTGCGGGTTATGGGCAGGTTATCAGTTAGTTAAGATAGGCTTACCATTGAGTCGAGACCGAAGGGGATGCTGATGGTGACCGAGAGATAAAAAGACCATGATCGCCAGTGTGTTAGCTGTTCCCTTCCCGAAGAGTTTCTCGAAGGGGGCGCCCTTCCCAGAAGAGTCTCCCGAAGGGGGGCGCCCTTCTCAGAAGAGTCTCCCAGAGGGGACTCTTCGCTTAGGATCACTACTGTCATTTGTTTGGCAGTTATATGTAAAGAAACTTCCTTCCCCGAATAGTCCTGCCAGATGATTCTTCGAAGAGAGAAGATGCCAGGATACTCTTCTCAGAAGAGTCTCCCGAAGGGGACTCTTCGTTTAGGATCACTACTATCTTCTGTCTTGCACTTATATGTAAAGAAATTTCCTTCCCCGAAGAGTCCTTCCAGATGATTCTTCGAAGAGAGAAGATGCCAGGATACTCTTCTCAGAAGAGTCTTCCGAAGGGGACTCTTCGTTTAGGATCACTACTATCTTTTCTCTTACAGTTGCATGTAAAGAAACTTCCTTCCCCAAAGAGTCCTGCCAGATGATTCTTCGAAGAGGGAAGTTGCCAGGATACTCTTCTCAGAAGAGTCTCCCGAAGGGGACTCTTCGTTTAGGATCACTACTATCATTTGTTTGGCAGTTATATGTCAAGAAACTTCCTTCCCCGAAGAGTCCTGCCAGATGATTCTTCGAAGAGGGAAGATGCCAGGATACTCTTCTCAGAAGAGTATCCCGAAGGGGACTCTTCGTTTAGGATCACTACTATCATTTGTTTGGCAGTTGTATGTAAAGAAACTTCCTTCCCCAAAGAGTCCTGCCAGATGATTCTTCGAAGAGGGAAGTTGCCAGGATATTCTTTGTTGTTGAATGCCAATGCACTGTGTCTTTATTGCGAGTGATGCTATCTCGAATGAGCCGTTTCATTTTTGTAGAATGCAAAAGAATCTCTACATTCACCATACCCCCCACCGCCAATAGGCTCCCCCCAATCATACAATTTGTACAGTTAGTGATTACTGACCTGAGACAGTTATGTCCGGGACTCAGGTGGCTTTGCTGTATGTACCCGGAATAAAAGTGTCTTTCACAAAGAGAGCGACCGGGAGGTATAAGGTTAGTGCAGACGATACACCAGGTATCTTAGCATTATTGCTTGCTGGTAATGTCAAAAATATTAAGTGTTAGCTGTACTCTTTAATGAACATAACGTTCCTAAAAATAATACATGGCGACATTCTTGACAGGAAATGACTTAAATGCTCAATTAGAAAATCTTTTTGAGTATGCTGACGAGTATATTATACTCATTTCTCCATACATTAAACTTCACGACAGATACGCTTCGGTTTTGAAAGCTAAAAAGGACAACCCTAACTTTAAAATTATTGTTGTGTTTGGAAAAAATGAAGATGACTTTTCAAAAAGCATTAAGCAAGAAGATTTTAATTTTTTCAAAGACTTCCCTAATATAGAAATTCGTTACGAAAAAAGACTTCATGCAAAATACTATGCTAATGAAAGTTCAGCAATCTTGACATCAATGAACCTTTACAATTTTTCGCAAGACAACAATATTGAAGCAGGAGTTCTTACAAATAAGAAAGGAGTATTGGGGAGCCTTACCAGTCAGGATACTTTAGAAAATGACGCTGCTGGATATTTTCAAAGAGTTATAGAACAATCTGATTTGCTTTTTCTTAAACAACCAAAGTTTGAAAGCACGATGTTAGGTCTTTCAAGGCATTACATAAACTCCGTAATTGAGACCGATAAACTTTCTGACTTTTTTAATAACAAGATAAAGGGTGGCAGTTCTTTTAAAAATGAAATCTTTATTCCTAAGCAACCGACAAGTAAAATGGGTTTTTGCATTAGAACAGGAGCACAAATACTATTCAATCCAAAACTTCCAATGTGTGACACGGCTTTTCAAAGTTGGAAAAAATTCAGTAACAACGAATACCCTGAGAAATACTGTCATTTTTCCGGTGAGCCATCAAATGGTGAAACAAGTTTTTCAAAACCAATTCTTAGAAAAAATTGGGCAAAGGCAAAAGAAATACACCAGCTTTAACGGGCAACACAATAGGGTTTATAGCTAACATTTGTATTTGCAAAAGATTTGGGATGTGAGATGTGTTCCCTTCTCCGAAGCGCCTCCTGTCAGATGATTCTTCGGAGAGGAAAGATGCCAGGATCTTCTTTGTTGCTTGAATACCAATACACTGTGTCTTCATTGCGTTTGATGATATCTCGAATGCACCGTGTCATTTTGTCGAATGCCAAAGGGAAAAAGGATCGATATGTGAATTTAAGTCCTATATTATTGGATATTTTACGCGAATATTTCAGGCAATATTCTCCCAGGCCTAGGGTCTATTTATTTGAATCGGAACAGACCGGTCAGGCATACCCCATCAGAACAGTGCAGCAGATATTTTCAAATGCAAAGCAGAAAGCGGGGATATTAAAAGAGGTTGGGATCCATAGCTTACGGCATAGTTTTGCCACGCACTTATTAGATAAAGGGACAGATATCCGGTACATAAAAGATCTGTTAGGGCATTTTGATATACGCACAACGGAAAGATACCTGCATGTATCGAAACACCAATTGGTCAATATTGTCAGTCCACTGGATGGTCTGTTTAAACGCAAACTGATCGACTGGTAGCAATAAGGTCAGTGCAGACAATACACTATGTATCATGGCATTATTTCTTACCGGCAATATGAAAAGTATAGCTGTATTGACGTAACAACAATACAAAATGTATCATCCTAAAACACTCAAATACAGCGCGTCCGATTTTGAATTTGATGGGGGAGTGGCGTATATTTAGGTGTTAGCAGCTATTAACTGACACCCTATACTGTTAAGAGACTTAAACAAACTTCATAATGATAGTTTTTCCCGACAGCAATATTTTTGTTCATTTTAAACCTATTGAGAATTGGGATTGGACTTCATACAACAATAGTGATTTCAAAATTGGATTATGTATGAGTGTTGTAAATGAACTTGACAAAGTAAAATATTCTGCCAATACCAATGCTACCAAACGGAGAGTTCAAGAGCTTGTGCGAAAATTTAGTTCCTCTGTTGACAATATCTTTAACGACATCCTTTTTGTAATAGTTGTCCCTGAAAAGGTTAATGAGTTAATTATAAATAAACACCTCGACAAAGATGATAAGGATGACCTCTTTATTGCTACGGTTCTAAATTTCAAAAATTATCATCCAAATGAAGAAGTATGTATAGTAAGCAATGATTTGGGAGTACAGCTTAAGTGCAAAGTCCATAATTTGCAATACAAAATTCCGGCAGAAGAATATTTAATCCAAGAAGATGATGCTGTAACTAAAGAAATAAAGAAGTTAACAGCAGAACTCAATAGAGTTAAGAATCTACAACCAATATTAAGACTTCAATTCGATAATGGTGAAACTTTTAAAAAATTTGATGTTACTGAGCCATGGAAAGAATATCAGGATGTTATTGCCAAAGAGATGGAAAAAATCAAAAATGAAAATCCGTTACTTGTGCCGGAAGCAGATGACAATCCATCCGGCTTAACACTATTGAACCTTTACAAAAAAACTCCTGAGCGAGTTGCAGAGTACAACAAGGCGTTAATGGAGTTCTACTCAGAATATGAGGTTTTTTTACACAAAACGAAAGTATCCTTTTACAAAGAGAATTTGACCCTTATTCTTAATATTGATTTAAGCAATACTGGAAATACTCCAGCGGAAAATATTGATTTATACATGCACTTCCCTGACGGATTTACATTAAGTCAAAAGGAAGATTATTATTCCCAGGAGAGAGAGCCGTCGCCGCCAGAACTTTCCACATATTCACTTGCACCATTTGATATGAGTAAAATGCTAACAAGATTTGCTTTTCCCACAATTCCAAATATAGATTTAAGTGGATTTTCAATAAAAAAGACAAACAGCTATGACGTCAAAGACCATTTCAAAATAATAAAACACAATCATAGTGGTTCTGTTTATCCTCTATATGCGACATTTAACACTTTTGAAGATGTAAAGAGTTTTGAAATAACATATCATATTACAGCGGCAAATATGGTTGACATGGTTGAAGGAAAACTTAATGTGGTAATTAATAAAATTTCAGATTCAGAGTTTGACGATGCTTAATTATCTAAACAGCCGCTAACAAAAGTATTTGCAAAAGCAGGGCCGGACAATGTAATATCAGCTATGTGCAGGCATCAGCAGCGGTTCGGGTTCGACGTTCAATGTTCAACTTTAGTTCATAACTTCAACAACATATTTTCAAATGGGCATTTGTACCAGGCTGGACAATCAATAAATTCCCTGCCTTCGCAAATACTCGAACGTTAGCAGCAATAACTACATGATATTTTACGGGCAAGATAACTCTACGGTGGAATTCAAAGTCATGAACTATGAATTTCCAAACTCGACCGATAAACAGGAGGACGGAAACTGGCTGGTAATCTACCTAAAAGTAGATTGCCAATTCGGACAGTGGCAAGCTGTTCACCCCAGTCTATTGACTTGGAACATACAAGAACTTATTGACTGGTTCTCTGATCTTTCAAACAATAACTCAGTTAAATGGACAGACCAGGAGTTTATTGAACCCAACATTTCGTTTCACCTATTGAATAGTTACAACGCAGATATAAAGCAGATTAAGATCAAATTTGACTTAGAGTTAAGACCCAAGAACGCGAATGATGAAATTGAGTATTTCATCAATTTCCAAGCTGATTCCATGAAACTCAAAGAAATTTCGAACCAATTGGGCGAAGAGCTTAAGAAATTTCCAGAACGCCGATAGTTGCCGTTATGGCTGCTAACATTGGTTTTGCAAAAGTTGGGCGACAGAATATCGCCCATCAGCAGTGGGAATTCTAATCGGCTTTTGTAATTTGGCTTTAGCTAATCGAGTCTTTAGTGGCCAAGCAAGCGACAAAATATATTTCCCAACCTGCACAAAGCCCTAAACGTTATATACTATTTTATGAATAGGGTCAAACTCATACAACTACTCTTATTAATTCCATTGCTAAACTATGGACAACTTAAAGTCAACAATGCTGTAATAAAAAAATATGAAAATGCATTCAATAAACTCAAATTAGCAGATCAGCAAGCTATAAACCAACAGAGAGAAAAGGAAGAGCAATTCGGTTTTTCTGTTGTTACATTCTTTAAGATTGATACGCTAAATAGCGAAGACATAATACACAATAACAGCTTTGTCGTAATTGAAGACCTAAATTCGAAGATTACTAGTAGCCGCGATAGCAAAGAAGAGCAAAGCTCTTACACACCGGTTGTTACACTGGCAACTCTTCAAAACGACACATTGCTTCTTAGTATCGGTGGCTTTTTTTTAGAAGGAATTATTCATAAAATATATTTTGGAAATGTAAGTTCCTCTTATAAAGAGTACTTTAAATATGACAGTATTTTAAGGCTCCACTTAAATGATCCAAAGGTTTCTGCTTTAATTGTTCCAGCAAAGACCAAAGTGTTTGCCATTAGTTCTCTCGATTTTAAGCCTGGGACAACTATTTATGGTGAAGTTGAATTGGAAACTGATCCGTATTACACAGATGCATTCGGGTTTAAAAACAATTATATAAAAAAACGATTGCGATATAATTATGTGTTCAAAGTTCGTGTTCCGAAAAACAGCACATAACATTGCATTTATAAAAGCTGGGCGACAGAACAATTATTTTCAGCTTTTGTAATTCTGTCAATCTTCAGTATCTTCCTCTTAGTGAAGCAGACACGGGTAGAACACCATTTACGTCTTTCTCCCCCCAGCGACAGGATCTTCGAGTCCAGCCTTCATAAATGCGCTAACGTTATCGATAATAATAATCATGACTTACAATAAACGGATATCCAGTTTTTTGCTTTTCATAGTGTTGGTTTTGACCACAATTGCAGGCCAAACCAACTCGAAGGAGGTCCTGGAATGGAACTCCATCAAAATAAACAATAAGCTACCTCTTATTTGTAAGAGATCAAATCTATTGGATTTATTAGGCAAGCCAGACAAAATACTTGATCCCCAAAGTCTTGATATTTGCACTTCCTATTTTGAAAAAGACTTTGATTATCTTGTTTGGGGCCGTAGCCGGTTTGAATCAACCAATTCACAAGCAGTTATCAGTTCCATTGATATAGAGTCAGGAAAAATTAAACTTGTATCGCCCAAAATAACTCTTGACAACTTCATTACTTTAGATAAGATCAAACAAATATTTCCCAAAGCCACTAAGGATGCAGAGGAACTGATCATCGATGATAAAGGGAAAGTGGTAAGTATCAAACTTGCTACTTCACATAAGAATTCTGATGATGGCTGGCTTTTGTTCTTCAAGGCAGGGAAACTGGTGAGAGTTGACTACTGGATAGCTTGCTAGACATACCACCGATAACCAACGGTTTTGGGCAAGTTGGTCTTTCAGTAATAGCTCTTCTTCTTTGTTTTTACAGATCAACTTCAGTAATTTGGATTGAACTAATTGAATTTTTGTAGTCAGGCCAGCAGAAGGAACACGGATCATACAACCAGTGTAAAGCCGTGGACGCTGGCTGCAACTCACAGTTATTACTGATTTCCCTTCTCCGAAGAGTCTCCCGGAGGGGACTAGGATCACTACTATCTCTTTATCTTCCGGCTGTATGTCAAGGAAACCTATCTAAGGTCAATATCCTGTAGCTCCATATAAGTTATTACAGGATATATTCCCTGTACCCCCGTGTAATAATACCTGGCTGAACTGTGGAGATAGTCTTCGGGTAGTTTTGCCAGTCCTGCTTTACAGGGGTTTTGATGTATATAATCCACTTTCTGTTGGGTGAACCGGAGTGTCCGGCATTCTTTCGTGTCAAAAGAAGGTTCAAACACTTCGTGCAGTTTATTCCTGGCCCTATCTGCATGGTTGACCCACCCTGCCATCTTTTCCAGTATCTCTGTATTGCCCTGCATCTGTAATCGTTGCACGAGTGCATATGCCATGAACCGTTTGCCATTGGCAATGACCGTGTTGATAGAACCAGGTCCACTACTAAAGCCGATCAGTGCGTGTACATGTGAAGGCATGATCACATACGCTGCGATATGGTGTCGATGTTCACGGAGGTGATCGAACCATTTGTACACTGCTGCATATCCATCAGTCATTTGAAACAGTGGTAGCCACCTGACGCAGGTGAATGTGATGAAAAATATGCCATTGGGTTCTGTGATCTTTCTGCCGATACTCATGGGATCGTTTTTGTGAATGTAACAAAGAGTCGTATGCGATACATTGCGGTTTATACGCTAAATGGTTATGTGGTTTCTGGCAGGAGTTGTGGTGTGGTGTGGGGAAGCTGTAATACTAAACGAAGAGTCCCCTTTGGGAGACTCTTCTGAGAAGTTCCTTTCGGGAGACTCTTCTGGGAAGGGAAATTGGATTTATGCAGATGTTTTTACATAATAGTTTATATATGCGATTGTATGTTCTGCTATTTTTCATTTCGCTCTCATCCTGCTCCCAACCCAAAATGGAGCTATCGAAAGAAGCTATTGTAAAGCATATTATACTATATGATGCTTCTGGAGACACTTCAAAGATCGGTGTGAATTTAAAGCAGACAGTTTGGTATTCAGATAGTTTTGCAATTGAGCAAATTTGTTTGTTTTCAGTTTTAGATAGCAGTGGTATAGTAAAACACACAAATCGAGTAGATCGATATCGATTTAATGACCTTCGCCGTAAGGCCATTTATGAATATCGGCATTTATCGGATTCTGCAGCGATATTGAATAAATATTATCTGTTTGATACAACTGAGCTGATTAACGGCTGGAATTTTTCGGTAAACAGAGCTGGAAATCTCCAATACGATTCTGCAATAACACTTAGTGATACAATAATAGGAGCAGATAACTATAAGAGGATGAGACTTTATAGAACTTATTCCGGGATGAGCATCACAATGGATTGTGAGTTTAATTGCAATAGAAAATATACTGTTTTTGACTTTGATCCAAAACTAAGTTCAAGAGTCGGGTGCCCACTCGTTACTTTAATTACACGTTCGGGAATTGATCATTCTTTAATATCTATTGATAAGATTGAATTTGTTTCCAATCAATTCACTGATTCAATTTCTAATGTATTAAAGGCATGGAAAGAAAACGAAAAGCGCTATCCAATTAATAACAATTAGTAAAAGTTTATTCCGTAAGTGCTTCCTTCTCAGAAGAGTCTCCCAACGGGGACTCTTCTGAGAAGAGAGAATAAAACGATATAAAAAAATGGACTATACGATCATCGCCCAAAAAATAATTGACCTGAAAAATAGGGACCTGGTAGTAAGGGAGAAACTTGTTAAAAGTGGGCAACTTGGCGATGGGTATAACGAAGAAATGAAAGAGTTACACAACAGGAATGCTGAACTGCTGAACGATATAATAGATGAGATCGGATATCCGACAATAAAGAAAGTTGGCAAAGAAGCAAACGAAGCTGCCTGGCTGGTGATACAACACTCGATCGTGAAACCAGCATTTATGAAAAAGAGTGCGGCATTATTGGAAATAGCGGTTAATGAAAATAACGCGGACCCGAAAAGTTTAGCGTATCTGATTGACCGAATAGCAGTGTTGGAAGGCAAACCACAACTTTACGGAACTCAGTTTGACTGGGACGAGACCGGAAATTTGAATCCCAATCTTTTTGATGACCTGGTCAAAGTAAATGAAAGAAGAAAATCTATCGGACTTAACACACTTGAGGAACAGACAGAGATGATCAGAAGGCGAGCCAAAAATGAAAATCAATCACCACCGGCAGACTTTGGAAAAAGAAAGCAGGAAATTGAAGAATGGAAAAAGAATGTCGGGTGGACAAAATAACACCAGTTACGAATATCTCTTCTGGGAAGGGGACTGCGGTTTATACGGAGGATAATTATTTGTTGTCTGGCAGGAGTTTGGTGTGATGTGGGGGAGTTGGAGTGCTAAGCGAAGAGTCCCCTTCGGGAGACTCTTCTGAGAAGTTCCTTTCGGGAGACTCTTCTGGGAAGGGAATTGTATTAGGTGGGAAATTGATATGCAGCAGATGTAATTGTATGCATTGGACTGATTGCTTCAATATTCAGTCAACAGAAAAACTGCTAAATTTGAATTATGAGCAACATTAAACTTTTTGATAGCAGGCAAATAAGAACAGTTTGGAATGATGCTGAACAGAAATGGTATTTTGTAGCTGCTGATGTTATTCAGGTATTGACCGATACCCCTAACCCAACAGATTACATAAAGAAGATGCGTAAGCGGGATGAACTACTTTCGCAAGGGTGGGGACAACTTGTCACCCCCCTTTTGGTCGACACGACCGGAGGGAAACAGAAACTGAATTGTGCCAATGCACAAGGCCTTTTGAGAATTATCCAATCCATACCATCACCCAAAGCAGAACCATCAAGCTTTGGTTAGCACAGGTTGGCTCTGACAGATTAGACGAAATTGAAAATTCTGAATTGGCGACACAACGCACAAGAGAGCTATATAAACTTAAAGTTACCCTGACGATTGGATAGAGAAACGCATGCGAAGTATTGCTATTCGTGAAGAACTGACCGGGGAATGGAAAAACAGAGGAGTGAAAGAACAAAAAGATTATGCTATCCTGACAGCAGAGATTTCGAAAGCTACTTTTGGTTTGACACCTTCTCAATACAAAAAAGTTAAAGGGTTGAAAAGCCAAAACCTTCGGGACCACATGAACGACCTTGAATTGATTTTTTCAATGTTGGGTGAAGCTTCTACAACTGCCATCGTAAAGACAAAAAATCCAGAAGGCTTTATTCAAAACAAAAAGGTCGCAAGACAAGGTGGAGCAGTTGCAGGTAAGGCAAGACGAGATCTTGAAACAAAAACAGGACAGAAAGTAGTATCATCTGAAAATTATTTGCCTGAACCAAACAAGAACAAAGAAATAGCTAAAGGGAAAAAGAAATAACCCACACAAGGCAAGCAGATCTGCAAGACACACAAAACCTGACAAAAAACCGACCTTCTCTTCTGTGAAGGGAGCCTGTCCTGCTGTAAACAGGCTGACGGGCTTTCTCTTTTTTTGGCTAACTTGAATACCCGATAAAGCAAAACCTATGCACCCTTACCGTTTCCTCAGACCATTCTCTTTCCTGATCCTGACCTTGTTGTCCTTTGTTGCGTTGGCCCAGAACAAAATGCTTGCCAGCGATCCCAATGCCTCCTACCGTCCACCGGTATTTACGGATGCAGACAGGCTGGAGAAGCTCTCGGCTTATTTTCCGCTGGTTGAAAAACTGTACAAGGACTATGCGGCGAAGAATCATTTCCCCGGTTATGCATTCGGGATCATGCTGGATGGTAAACTGGTCTTTTCGGGTGGCGGAGGATATACCGACATAGAGAAGAAGATACCGGCCACTACCCGGTCCATGTTCCGCATCGCTTCCATGAGCAAGAGTTTCACTTCCATGGCCATACTGAAGTTGCGCGATGAGGGCAAACTGAAACTGGATGACCCCGTATATCTCTATATCCCTGAAATGAAAGGACAGAAAATGACCAAGGATGCCCCTGAGATCACCATCCGTCATTTATTGACCCATTCGGCCGGTTTCCCGGAAGACAATCCCTGGGGCGACCGCCAGCTGGCGGATACGGATGCGGAACTGATCGCCATGATCAAAAAGGGGATCTCATTCTCCAATGCCCCCGGTATTGCCTATGAGTACAGTAATATGGGTTTTGCGATGCAGGGTTACATCATCAAAAAAGTGACGGGCATGCCTTACAGCGATTATATCGAGAAATATATCTGGAAACCCTTGGGCATGCAGCAGGCACAATGGGAGTACACCAAAGTACCTGCGAATGAACTGGCACATGGGTATCGCTGGGTCAATGATGACTGGAAAGAAGAAGCCTTGTTGCACGATGGTATCTACGGGGCCATGGGCGGCATGATCACTTCCATCGAATCGTTCAGTAAATATATGGCTTTGCACCAACAGGCCTGGCCCGTACGGAACGATGCAGATGCCGGTCCGCTGAAAAGAAGTTCCCTGCGCGAAATGCACCAGCCCTGGCGTTTTGCTTCGCTGAATGCCGGATACCGATATCCCAGCGGACGCGCCTGTGCGCAGGCTGCTGCCTATGCCTACGGACTGCGCTGGGCCGAAGACTGCGAGGGACGTGAGACCGTGGGGCATACCGGTGGACTGCCCGGTTTTGGCAGTAACTGGTCCTTTGCACCACAGTATGGGTTGGGTGTCATGTTCTTTGCCAATGTGACCTATGCCCCTACTGCTTTTGCGAATGTGATGGTGATGGATACCTTGCTGCGTCTCTCTACGCTACAAGCCCGTCAATTACCACCTTCCGACATATTGACCAAACGGAGGGATCAATTGGTGAAGCTATTGCCTGACTTTACCGGTGCGGAGAAGGCTGGCATTTTTGCCGAGAATTTCTTTGCCGATTATTTTACGGATGCCCTGAAGAAAGAAGCCAATGCGGTATTTGCCAAAGCCGGCAAAATACTGTCCGTGCAGGAACTGGTTCCAGAGAACCAACTGCGTGGTCATTTCATCCTGGAAGGCGAAAGGGCCAATGTTTGGGTAAGCTTTACCCTTACGCCCGAAAACCCCGCACTGATACAGGAATATCATATCCGGGCGATAGAAAAATAAATAGCGCGTTATGCTATTGAAAGATGTGACAATGTTTGCATAGACAGATAAAGTTTCGATTATAGAGTGATTGATGCAATTAATTTTAATCAACCGTTCTTTGGACAGACTTCTTAGGTTCGGTTCCAAGTGAATTCGAAGGCATCAAGATGTGAAGCATATTTTAGCAGAGGCCAAAACGGTCTAATAGGGTATATGCTTTAAATATTGGTTACCTACAATAGTGGCAAATGCACCAGGGTCAATATCATATACTTTACAAAGCTCATAAAGTGTAATCATATCCAACAGTTGGTGACCATTTTCTATTTTACTAAGTTTACTAATAGCTATTCCCGACTCCATAGCTGCATATTTTATGCCAATGTTTTGACTTTCTCTGATTTCTTTCATCAGGCTTCCACATATGGTATTAATGATATGCTTACTCATCTGCAGAAATATTTTTTTCGAATTTAGAAACAAAAAAAGCTATTGAAACCTATGTGCAAATTTGCACTTTAACTAAATTCACATCATAAATATAAAAACAATTAGTTAATGATATCTTTTCTTTACTATCAAAAATTATCCTAAATCACGCTTCTATGAAACTTAAAATTTCAATGTTTGTAGGGATTTTATTAACCGCAGCATTTATTTTTATAGCATGCTCTAAACAACACGAGCTACTTATACCTAAAAACGAAAATCCACTAATTCAAGCTTTATTAGACTCAAAATCTTTTGCTAATCATAAATCGTATATAGAATCAAAAGGCACAATTGCATATTCTAAGATTAAAGAAATTTCAGTTCCTCTTGGAAATAATGAAACGGCAACAGGATTCGTTATACCAGTACAAAGAGGGAGTAATCTTGTCGGATATGTAGAAATTATCGATTTAAAAAATACTAAATTGCTACCGAATAAGGATACATATGGAATGAATTTTGTAGATTTAAATGATTTTTCAATGACTACAAAATCTGGTAAGGTTCAGATGATAGATTTGAATTATGATAACTTTCTACACACTAATGTAATAGTGGAAAACAATAAAATTATATCATGGAAAAGTGTCGGATTATCGAAAGATTTATTGTTGAAATATAAAGATCTAAAGAAGGGACAGGTTGAAGAGTTTAATAAAGAGATAGGCACTAATAGTACGGATTTAAAAACAAAAGTTGTAAAAGCTGCCATCTATACACTATGCGACAGCGACGGCAACAGTAACATCTCGTTTGGCGAATGTTACAAGTGTGCTCAAGATGCTATTGACTCAAATGGTACTTCGAGTTTTATTTGCGATTTCCCTGGCATCGGATGGTTTAGTTGTTGGGGTACATCCTCTGCTGCCTGTTTATACATTTCGGCAAAATATTGATATATCAAAATCTTTGTTAAGAAACGTGGAGGCACCTATGGAAAACATACTTAGTATTTCTCTTTTTATAATAGCCATTTGCCTGATTCTTTTCAGCATATATGATGTTTACAAAAACAGATATGTGACCAAAAGACAACGAGCCAATTTTTTATTTATGATTCTGGCTCTTCCAGTTGCAGGCTCATTGATCTATTACTTTTTAAAAGTATTTCTAATTAATACAGTGAAAAGAGATTGATAAAAGTCAGTCTGATCGATCAGACTTTGATCCTGTTGGCAGACAGGGCATGGACAGAATATACATCTTATCCGCTATTGTATAAATCTGCAGGCGTCAGGCAGGTCTAGTTTTGTGTGAAACAAATCTTAGATCAAATGACACACAGTTATCGTGTGACCGGCATCACCTGCGCCGGTTGCGAAAAGAAAGTAAAGAAGGCATTGACAGAGATCCCCGCTGTTACAGAGGTGAACATTGACCGCACCAGCGAGACCGTAACAGTGACCATGGATACGCATCTCCCTGTGGAAACACTCAGGTCCGCATTACAGGCTTATCCCAAATACCAGGTACTGGAACAGAAAGGCTGATACTGCCGGAAAGGGTGGACTATTGTTTCAGTGGTTTACCTACTTCCACGCTGCAGTCATGTCCGGGCTGCCCATGTGGTGGATTCAACTTTACACCGGCAGTATTGGGAACAGCGGGCTGCGGTGCCGCAGGTGCCGCAGGTTTTGCATTCAAAGGAGCGCCCACGGCAATATCGCAGCGGTGACCGGGTTGTCCATGTGCCGGATTCAACTTTGCCGTGTTTTTCACAGTGGGTGCTGCCGGTTGTACTGGTTTGGCGGGGGCAGCTTTTGGTGCCGGGGTCGCCGGCGCCTGTGTATTGACAATGGCCGTACCGGCAGTATTGTTCTTAGGTGGATTGATCATCATTCCCGGATAGGGCTGACCGGGTTTCATGGGTGGAGCAGCGGGCCTGGGTGCTGCCGGCGCCGAATTCAGCGGTGCCCCAACGGCGATATCGCAACGGTGACCCGGTAAACCATGTGCAGGATTGACAGCATTGGTCTGTGCCGGTGCCTGGGCAACAGCGGCCAGTAGAACAACGAGGAACAGCTTACTCTTTCTCATACTTAAAGATAGGCACAATTCTCAAAACGCAATAGCGGGCGATCGGGCATACAAAAGGCTGCAGTGTTCTTACTGCAGCCTTTTGTATGAGAAACAGTGATTGCTCATTCACCGGGATGATAGGTCCTTTCCGCATGTTTCACCACATCTTCCTTGTAGAACAATACGTCTTTGAATTGTCCCTTGGTGTACATCACTGCCTGGTCGCTAAAATGTTTCGAGTGGATGTCGCCACTGTTGCCACCGGCCAGTAAGGATTTGGCCTTCACCTTTTGACCAAATTCTACGGCACAGATAAAGCTGTTGCCATTATACCCGTAACGGAGAGCAGTGCCGGGATAGGTCCTGCTGACAAATGAAGGCAGCGCTCCCCAGGTGGATGCTGCAAAACCGCAGGGAATGCTGGGTTGCGCATCATCGTGTTTGTCTGTTATGTCGGCTGTGATGCGCTGGTACCGGTTGATCTCTCCCCAGGGTTTTTCCCAGCTGCCGAATTTTTGGGTAAGCTCGTTCAGGGTGCTTACCAGTGGCGACAGTAAAGATTCAGCAGGAGCAGTGGCTGCGAAACGATGCGTTTTTTCTACTTGGTCGGTCTTGTCATCTGGTCCGTTGGGTCTCTGTATGGTGGGCCAGATCTTCTGGGCCCATTCAATGGCAAGGGTGGTGGCAACGGATCCTTCGGAGGAGTTCCTGTCCCAGGCTTTTAACAAGGCGATCGGCGCTGCCAGCGGTGCATAGGCAGGAACGGATGAGTTGTCCTCATATGCTTTCACCAGGGCCGGGATCAATACATCAAAAGCGGCCAGGTGGGTATCATAGCCGGAGGCGATGGTCTTGTCGATGGTGTAGCCCGTATGGGCATCCAGGATCCTGGTAGCATTCACGCCCCGGAAATTCTCTCCCATGGGCGCCATATAGGCGGGGAAATTTTCTTTTTTAGGTGAGCTGCTGCCCGATACGGTGAACGGGGTGGAATTGCAATTCTGGATCCATCCTGTGGCCGGATTTTTTACCTGGATCAGTTCATCCAGCGTATGCAGACCCTTCCATTCGGTGAGCGGGGTGCTGCCGTCCACGGGTTTTGACCAGTTGTATCTGGGATCGCGCTTCGGCATGAAATTACCGTGCCAGTAGGCAATATTGCCTTTGTCATCGGCATACACGGTGTTGTTGGATGTGTTGGCCAGCAGTTCCATGGTCTTTTTGAATTCACCATAGTCCCTGGCTTTGGTGCGTTCCCAGGATTGGATGATGCCCTTTACGGAACGGTTATTGGCCCTCACGCTGATCCAGTTGCCGTTTCGGCGGGCCATCACCGGACCATGATGTGTGTAGTACGTGGTGAAGGTTTTGCTGAGCAGCTGTCCGTTACTGAGGTACCTGAGCGTGATGTTCTTTGTACCTACGGGTCTTTTGGCACCATCGTATTCGTACACCCATTGGTTGCCTTGTTCACTTACTTTCTCTATATAAGCATCGGCCACATCGCTGTAACTGCTGGTGTGCATCCATCCCAGGTGCTGGTTGAATCCCTGGTAAATGAAGAACTGTCCCCAGGTAACGGCGCCGTAGGCATGTAAACCTTCCTCGCTCTGCACGGCCACTTCGGGTCGGAAATAGAATGTGACATGCGGGTTGATGTACAGGATGGAATTACCCGATGCGGTCCTGGAGGGTGCAATGGCAAAACCATTGGAGCCACCGGGTAAGGGATCCACTTCCTGTGGCACCACAGCTGCTGTGACTGCCGGTTCGCCGGAATAAAAACTTTTCAGTTCGCTCACGCTGATATCGGCCACGTCGATGGCGCCGATGCTGCCATCGGTCCATAACATGGGATACCATGGCTGGAAACGGGTAAGTAAGGCTGGCTTGACCGAAGGGTGTTTGTAGAGATAGTAATTGATGCCATCTGCATAGGCATTGAGCAGTTTCTGCAGCCAGGCGGGACTGTTGTGATAATCTTTCACCGCATCTGCCGAGTCAATGATCATGCGGATCTGCAGATCATTGTACAGGTCTTTTTCCCCGTTCACTTCGGAGAGTCTGCCCAGTTTTTCAATATAGTTCATCTCCACTCTCCTGAAATCATCTTCACATTGTGCATAGAGCAGACCGAAAACGGCATCGGCATCGGTCTTGCCGTATATATGCGGGATGCCCCAGTTGTCGCGGATGATGGTGACCTTTTTTGCCTGCTGCTCCCATTGGCCGATCTCTGTTTTAGAGAATGGCTGTGCCAGCAAATGAATGGGTAAGAACAGTAGTAAGAATAGCTTTCGCATAATGGTTCTCTTTTCTGGTAGCGTTTATTTGAGCTTCCGTTTAAAATATTCTGCCACGGCATCGTATACGGTAACTGCGTTGTTCCAGTTCATCCAGTGATGCGTGTCGTCTACGATCATCATCGTTTCATAAGGTACTCCGTGTTTTTCAAGCCGGTTGATGAGGTCAACACTCTGGTTGAAACGAACGTTCCTGTCGTCATCTGCGTGGATAATCAGTACCGGTGACCTCCATGTTTTCACAGATGCAATGGGCGAAGAGGCCCAGGCGGTCTGTAAGGCTTTTTCGTAATCGGGTGCTTTCTCATATTTCTCTCCCGCAGTCATCAGGGCGGCCTGTGTGCCCCAATCATGTACCCCATGAATATCTACACCCGCGGCAAATATCTTTGAATCTCTGGCCAGTGCCATTGCGGTAAGGTATCCTCCGTAAGAGCCGCCGTAAATACCAATACGTTTGGCATCTACAAAAGATTGACCCTGCAACCATTTTCCGGCAGCCTGTATGTCCTGGTATTCTGCGGCCCCGAAAGCGCCTCCGTTCCTGGCCTGGTGAAATTCATACCCATAACCGATACCCAGTCGATAATTCACCACCAGCACCACAAAACCCTGGCTGGCCAGGTATTGGTTGGCCGCATAGGCATTGGAATAATAGTCTGAATAATTCCAGCCCAGCAACATTTGGCGCGGTGGTCCGCCATGAACATATACTATGGCGGGTTTCTTAGATGGCGTTGTTCCTTCGGGTAGGAACAGGTCGGCATGTACCGTTACCCCATCGGTTGCTTTGAATATGACCTGTTTGGGTGTCACCAGTTTGTGGCGCGGGAAATCTGCAGGGACCCTGTCTTCGCAGAGTAATCGGATCTTTTTATCGCCGTTCAGCGGCATGACAGCAGGTAAGGGACTTTGCTGTGCGGTGGCGCTGATAAAAGCCAGGGTATTGCCGGCATCGGTCAAAACAGGGGTCCACTCCAGTCCGCTGCCGGGTGTCAGTACCTGCATGTCTGCTTTGTCAACACTGACGATGGCCGCATGTCTTCTCTCAATATCCAGCGGATCATTGCCGGTATTGGCGCTGAAGCTGAGTTTTTTTCTGTCGGCACTTAAGCTGATGTGTTCGCACATGAAATTACCGGGTGTCAGCAACAGTTCTTTTCCGCCGCTAGCGGCTATGGAATACAAATGTGGCCAGCCATCCTGGTAGGAAAGAAAAACGATCCGGTCGTTGGCGGCCCAGTGCAGGTTGGTGCCACCATGTGTGGTGGGCACGGAGCCGCGCAGGGTGGTGGGTGCTTTCCACAAAAGGGTCTCTTTACCGGTTTGTACATTTGCCGTATAGATGCTCCAGGGCTGGTGCTTTTTGGCCATCAAAGAATCAGGTTCTCCGCCAGCTCCGGGCCTTCTTACAAAAACGATCTGTTTGCCATCGGGTGACCAGCGAGGACTTAGGTCGCGGTAAAAAGATGCTGCGATCCATTTGATGGGACTTGCCGCATCCGTATATATACCGATAATGGAATGATCGCCCCGGTTGGATACGAACAGGAGCGCGTGTCCGTCAGGACCCCATTCCAGTGAACTCACGGAGCCCCTTGTTGTAAATAGGTTTTTGGCGGCAGCGGAGCCATCTATCGGCGCCTGCCATGCCTGACCATTTTTGATGAACGCCACCGTTTTACCATCGGGTGAGATCTCTGGCGCATCTCCCTCGGACAGGTATTTGGTTTCGCCACCGGCAAAGGGCACACTGGCTATCTGTACCTTAAAAGGGTTCACATCGTGTGAGGCGTTGATGGGCAGACCTGCATCATAATTGGAACCATGATCGCCACCACGGACAAATACCACCCATTTGCCATCATCCGAAAGAGAAAGACTGGTGATCTCCTGTCCGTCGTTCCGGGTGAAAGCGGTCAGTTTTCTGGGTGTAAAGGCGGGGCCTTCTGCAACATATATGTTACGGACACCCTGTTCGTCCAATGCCCAGGCTATGCGCGAACCCTGTGCGGCAGCACGTAATTCGGTAGGGAAGGGATAGTTCTTGTATGCCTGAAAAGGAATGTCCTGTGCCCATATCTGCAGGGGCAACAATAACAGCAGCAGTGCTTTTCTCATGTGTGTGTATTTTGGAAGAATATGATTTGGCCTTGTGAGCGTGCGATAATGGATACCTGCTAGTTTTCGTTTGCCTGTAACACCCGGAGGATATTGCCCCCCATGATCTTAGTGATATCCTTTTTGCTGTATCCTCTTTCCAGCAATGCTTTTGTAATGACAGGATAAGTGGTCACATCATCCAACTGTTGCGGGGCGGAATTGATGCCATCGAAATCAGAGCCCAGTCCCACATGGTCCACCCCGGCCAGTTTTACGATATAGTCCAGGTGATCCAGTAACAGGGATAACGGGGCCCTTGCGGCCTGCGCTTCTTCCACATATTTATCAGCGATCAGGGTAATGGCATATTCGCGCTGCATGCCCGTTTTTACTAGTGAATCGAGTTCTGCTATGTGCGACCGGATGAACAGCGCTTCTTTTCTTTTGGAACTGCTGTCCACAAAACCGGAATAGAAATTCAGGTCTATCACACCTCCGTTCTTACCTACGGCAATGATCTGTTCATCCTTCAGGTTCCGGAACGAGGGGCAAAGTGCATAGGCATTGCTATGAGAAACGATGACGGGTTTGGTAGTGGTTTGTATGGCATCCCAGAAGGTCTGTTCGCCCACATGCGACAGATCCACCAGCATGCCCAATTCATTCATCCGTTTGATCACCTGTTTGCCGAAATCGGTCAGTCCTTTTGCCGTGCCGGACAGGCTGTCTTTTTTTCCTGTTTCCAGCATGGCCGATGTTGCCCAGGAGGGTGAATTGTTCCAGGTCAGGGTCATGTATCGTGTTCCGCGGGCATAGAGTTTATCCAGGTTCTCCAGTTTGTCCTCGATCATATGTCCCCCTTCCACGCCGAACATGGCGGCCAGTTTTCCCTGCTTAACGGCGCGTTTCAGTTCTTTGGTGTTCCTCACGATCGCGATCTTATCGGGGTTACGCGCCACAACCGCATCCAGTGTGTCCATTTCGCGGTTGGCCCAGGCAAAAGGGTTCTCCTTATTGCCATCGCACCATACGGAGAAGATCTGCACATCCACGCCGCCCTCTTTAAAACGGTTCAGGTCCGAATGGGTCCTGCCTTTCAGGTTATCATCCATACTCACTTTTTTCTCCATACAGGCGGTCAGGATATCGTTGTGCGAATCGGCCACGATGGCATTCTTATGGATCTTCTGGTACTGTTGCGCCTGAACAGTGAACGGGATGAGGAGGAGCACTAATTTTTTGAACATGGTAAGCGGTTAACGGGTGAGTAGGATACGGATCTGTTTGATGGTATTCTCGAACTGGTCGGATGCGTTGTTGCAGAGGATGATCAGTGTTTTCTGTTTGCCAATGAAACGCATGATCTCTGTTTTGTAGCCGGGATTGTCCCCATTGTGCCATACGATCAGACCGGAGGGGTCGTCGGTAACAGGGATCCATCCAAAGCCATAGTTGGAGATACTGCCGTTCTTTAACACCATGGGTTTGAAGGCCTCTGCCAACGTGGATGCTTTGACGAGTTTTTCTGTGTATAGGGCCTGGTCCCATTTCAGCAGGTCCTGCGCCGTGGAACTGATGCGTCCGGGTCCTTTCCGGTTACCCAGCCAGATGGTATAGTCGGAGGAAGGGAAAGAATCGGCACGGATAAACGCATCCCGCTCTTTTAGATAGATATGGCCGATGGCGAAGTTCTTCACTGCCGCTTTTTCGGCCAGTGTGCGGATGGCGGTATGTTTCATGCCCAGTTTGCGGAAGATCTCTGTCTGGCAGAATTCAATGAAGTCACGGCCGCTGACCTTTTCAGCGATACTGGCCAGTAGTACATAACCGGTATTGCTGTACTGGTATTTTTCTCCCGGCTCAAATAGTTTGGGTGGTGCGTACTGGTTCAGATAGGCCAGTATATCGGGGTTGCCTGCTACTTTGCGCTTATCCCAATGTGCATCCATGATCTCCTGGTAATCGGGTAGTCCGCTCGTGTGGGTAAGCAGGTGGCGTATGGTGATGCCTTTGTAAGGAATGTCGAGATATTTCTCTGCCAGGTCATCATATTGCAGCAACCCTTTTTCGTGCAGCATCATGATCACCATGGCGGTGAACTGTTTGCTTACCGAAGCCAGTTCGAACACATCGGTCCTTTGTAAAGGTATTTGTCCGGCAAAATCGCGGTAGCCGAATGCTTTTTCATAGCGGACCTTTCCTTTGTCCGCGATCAGTACAACGGCACTCATGCGCTGATCCGCCGCTGCGGTCAGGACAGCATCGATCGCGCTGTATTCCTGTTCTTGTGCGTGAACCAGCGAGCAGAGGAACAGGCAACCCGCCAAAAGGTATTTTTTCATGTTCAGTTTTTCAGACGTAATGTGGTGCCGGCACGGGTGCCATTGTGTTTGCCCTGATCCACCGTTACCTGTCCATTCACCAGCACGTACTGGAAACCGGTGCTGTACTGGTGCGGTTTGTCGTAGGTGGAGAGGTCCTGCACTTTTTGCTCATCGAACAGCACGATATCTGCTGCAAAACCTTCGCGAAGCAGTCCACGGTCGTGCAGCTGGAACTTTTGTGCGGGCAATGAGGTCATCCTGCGGATGGCTTCTTCCAGTGAGATCACTTTCTCTTCGCGCACATATTTGCCCAATACCCTGGCATTGGTGCCATAACCCCTGGGATGCGGGTTGCCCGAAGCATATACGCGGATGCTGGCATCACTGGCGAACATGTTGAACGGGTATTGCATGATGGCTTTCACATCTTCGTTGCCCATGCCATGGAACACCATACCTGCGCCGCCCTGCTCCATCATTTCCATAATGGTCTCGGCTTCTTCTTTGGCCTTGTGTTTCCTGCCTTTCATCAGGTTCACTTCTTCAATGCTTTTTCCGTTAAAGGAACTGTCGGCCCGGAAAGAGGCCACTACCGGGTAACTGAAATGTTTGAGTTTGCGCTTCTTCAACCGTTTCAGCATATGCTCCGTGACCTGTTTCCTGATCTCGGGGCGGGCCAGTCTTGCTTTGATCGAGTCCTGCCCGTCGGCCAGTACCCAGTCGGGAAGTAAGGTGCTCAGTGAAGTACTGCTGGCGGTATAGGGATACTGGTCGATGGTCACATCGAGTCCTTCTTCCCTGGCTTTGATGATCATGGGGATGGTCTCTTTGCTGCGTCCCCAGTTCTGCTGGCCGCTTAATTTAAAATGCGAGATCTCTACCGGGATCTTTGCCTCCCGGCCAATATGCAGGGCCTCTTCAATGGCCTGGGTAACGCTGTCGCCCTCATCGCGCATATGGCTGGCATATACGCCATGGTATTTGGCCGCCGCTTTGGCCAGGCGGACCACTTCCTCGGTCTTGGAATAGGTTCCGGGGATATAGATGAGGCCGGTGGACAAACCCACGGCACCGTCTTTCATGGCCTGTTCCACGATCGATTCCATCTGCTGCATCTCGGCCTCGTTGGGATCGCGGTTGGCCGAACCCATAGCGGCCTTGCGTACATCGTTATGACCGATCAGGCTGGCCACATTGATGGAGAGCTGTAAACTATCCAGCATGGAAAAATATCGGGCCATGTTCACGTTGGAGCCACCGCAGTTACCGGTGACCACAGAGGTTACGCCATCGTAAATGAAATTATCGGCAGTGGGTTGCCTTTTCTCTTCCCCTTCAATATGGGTGTGTACGTCAATGAATCCGGGGGCAACCACCAGTCCGCTGGCGTCGATGGTCCTGGTCGCCGACCAGCGACCAAGTTTGCCTACGGCTACGATCCGGCCTTTCTGTATGGCAATATCGCCATAGAACCAGCTGTTGCCGGTACCGTCCAGTATCTTACCGTTCTTGATCAGGATATCGGCCTGCTGGCCATATCCCAGGGCAGTCAGCAGCAAACAGGTGCAAAACAGAAGCAATCGCATAATCAATCGTTGAGGGTCATGAAATTAAGTAATCTCTGAATAGTCTGCGCGCTTCCCCGGTAAAACTGTAATTTTGCCAACTTTAATAGAAGGATATGCTGAATAAGCTTGATGCGATAAAAGCGAGATTTGAACAGGTGGGGATTGCCCTCACCAACCCGGAAGTGATTAATAACCAGAAGGAATTTGGCGCTTACAGCAAAGAGTACCGCTCCCTGGAGAAGATCGTGAAACCTTACGAGGAATATAAGAAGGTACTGGCCGACTATGAATTTGCCAAAGATGCCCAGAACGGCACCGATGAGGAGATGCGTGAACTGGCCAAAATGGAGCTGCCCGAACTGGAGGTGAGAAAGGAAACACTGGAAAAAGAACTGACCAAACTGCTGATACCCAAAGATCCCCAGGACGATAAGAATGCCATTCTCGAGATCCGGGCCGGGACCGGTGGTGATGAGGCCAGCCTGTTTGCCGGTGACCTGCTGGGTATGTACCTCCGCTACTGCTCACGCAAGGGCTGGAAAACAGCGATCGTGAGTGAAAGTGAAGGAACGGTGGGCGGTTACAAGGAAGTGGTGGTGGAAGTGACCGGTGAAGATGTATATGGTACCCTGAAATTCGAATCAGGGGTACACCGGGTACAACGGGTGCCGGATACCGAGACACAGGGCCGCGTCCATACCTCCGCCGCAACCGTTGCGGTAATGCCCGAAGCGGAAGAAGTGGATTTTGAACTGAAAGAGAGCGACGTAAAAATGGAGACCGCCCGAAGTGGTGGTGCGGGTGGACAGAACGTGAACAAAGTAGAGACCAAAGTATTCCTTACCCATATTCCCACAGGTGTGGTGGTGGTCTGCCAGACCGAACGTTCACAGCTGGGTAACCGCGAAAAAGCCATGGCCATGCTGCGTACCAAACTCTATGAAGAGCAGGTGCGTAAGCAGGAGGATGAGATCGCAAGGCAACGTAAAACATTGGTGAGTACAGGCGACCGCAGCGCCAAGATCCGCACCTATAACTGGCCGCAGGGACGCGTTACCGATCATCGGATCGGACTTACCTCCTATAACCTGGACGCGGTGATCAATGGCGATATTGATGAGTTCATCGAAGCCCTGCAGATGGCAGAGAATGCCGCCAAGATGGTGAATCAATAAAAGGTTCCTGTAACTTTAGCAGTATATCCAAAACCTGCTGAATGAGACCTTTTGTATGCTTCTTATTATTCCTGTTGCCTGTGCTGGGTATTGGCCAGGGGCAAAACCTTCAGTTCATGAAGGAGTCCAACGCTTTTTTACAGGATGTGAACGGTCATCCGCTGATGCTGCGCTCAGAGTATGCCATTGAGGGCAGCCCTTTTTTCCACAGTGAATATTGTACGGCAGAACTGAAAGTGCGCAACGGAAGGTCTTACAGCGGTATCAAGGTAAAACTGAACCTGCAGGAGAACCTGGTGATCTATGACGCGGGCGACGGGAAGGAAATGGTGTCGGTGACCCCTATCGAAAGGATCCTCTTCACGGACTGCAACGATGTATCCAAAAATACGATACTGCAAAGCGGATTTCCCGCAGTGGATGCGCAGACCTCAAACAGTTTTTACCAGTTGCTGGACTCAGGCAGGCTGCAATTGCTGAAACATATTGGTATCAACTATAAGGATATCAAGTATTATGGTACCAACCAGACCACCCGCGTATTCACGCAAAAGGAAAGCTATTATGTATACAGTCCTGAGAAAGGCATGCGGAAGATCACCAACAAAGACAATGGCTCGGTGATCGCTTTGCTGGGCGAGCACAGGCCGGAACTGGCCGCCTATGTTTCATCGAATGACCTGCGATGCAAAAAAGAGGAGGACCTGCTGAAACTGGTTCGTTATTACAATGGCCTGGCGCGTTGAGTGCAGCGATCAGTTGTTCTTGACCTGTTCTTCCGTTTCCCTGATCTTACGCTCCCATGCCCAGGCGGTCTGCATCATATCCCTGAGGTTGTAACGGATCTTCCAGCCCAGTTCTGTAACGGCCAGGTTATTGTTGGCGTAGATAGCGATCACATCACCCGCACGGCGCGGGCCGATCTCGTAATTCAGTTTCACGCCGCTCACTTCCTCGAACATATGAATGGCCTCGAGTACGGTCACACCATCGCCGGTGCCCAGGTTAAAGATATCGCAGCGGGTCTTGTTCTTTTTGGATGCCAGGTACTGTATGGCGAGGGTGTGTGCATGGGCGATATCACAGACATGGATATAATCGCGTACACAGCTGCCGTCGCGGGTATCATAATCATTGCCGTGCACCCACATTTTGGGAAGTTTACCGATGGCGGTCTGTGTGATCACGGGTACCAGGTTCTGTGGTCTGCCGACCGGGATCTCGCCGATCAGCGTGGATGGATGGGCGCCCACGGGGTTAAAATAACGCAGCAGGATGGTGGACAGGCCCGCTAAGGCCCTGGTGAAATCCTGCAGGATCTGTTCTCCCATCTGTTTGGTGGCGCCATAGGGCGATTCTGCTTTTTTGATGGGGGAGGCCTCTGTTACAGGTATTGTATCAGGGTTGCCATATACCGTACAGGAAGAGGAGAAAACAAAATTCGGGATATTGAATTCCTGCACACATTTGAGCAGGTTGATCAATCCGAAGATATTGTTCTCATAATACCGTATGGGTTCTTCCACCGATTCGCCAACGGCTTTGTAAGCGGCAAAATGGATGATACCGCTGATGTCGGGGTTCTCCTGGAATACGGCACGTGTTTCGTCGAAATTCTTGAGGTCCACCGTATAATTCTTGACCTTTTTACCGGTGATCTGTTCAATACCGTTCAGTGCATAACTGGTAGACCTGGAATTATCATCCACAGAAATAACGGAGAAACCATTTTCCAGCAGGTCCACGATGGTATGAGAACCAATAAAACCACATCCGCCGGTAACAAGGATCTTAGACATACGAGTAAGTTATCCTGCAAGATAATTTGATATGCAGAATAAAACTCATTTTATCGGCAGGCTCAGATAAATAGTTTCAGCAGGTAGTATACCAGTGCCGCGATAGCTGCGGAGATGGGGATGGTCATGATCCAGGCCCATAACAGGTTTACGGTAACGCCCCAACGTACGGCGCTCAAACGTTTGGTGGCGCCAACGCCGATGATGGAACCAGTAATGGTATGGGTGGTAGATACGGGGATCTTGAAATGTTCCGTCATGAACAGGGTAATGGCACCTGCGGTCTCGGCGGCCACGCCTTCCAGCGGGGTCACTTTGGTGATGCGGGTACCCATGGTCTTCACGATCTTCCATCCGCCGCTCATGGTTCCCAGGCCAATGGCCAGGAAGCTGCAGAAGGGTACCCAGCTGTATTCGTTCACGAACTGGTTAAAGTCCATGACATTTCCCTTCACGGTCTTTTCATAGTAGATCATGGCGGCACCGATGATGCCCATCACTTTCTGTGCGTCATTACCGCCGTGGCCAAGGCTGAACGCAGCCGATGATACCAGCTGTAATTTCTTGAACCAGTTCTCTGCCTTATATGGGTTCGATCGTTTACATAAGTGTACGATCAGGATCGTGATCATGAAGGCGATGAACATACCGATCAGCGGGGCCATGAAAATGAACAGGAAGGTAGGTACCACTTTCACGTAATTGATCACATCCACCCCATTCTCACTGAAACCGCCTGCATGTGCCAGGGCAGCGCCAACGAATCCGCCCATCAATGTATGTGAGGAACTGGAAGGGATACCGAACCACCAGGTGACCAGGTTCCAGATGATGGCGGCAATGATACCCGCCAGGATCACTTCGAGGGTAATGAATTCGCCGTGGACCCATTTGGCCACGGTATTACCGATACCGAATTCCTTGAAAATGTATTTAGAAATGAAGAAAGCTGCAAAGTTGAAGAAAGCCGCCCAAACCACCGCCTGGAAAGGGGTCAGGACCTTTGTGGAGACCACTGTGGCGATCGAATTGGCCGCATCATGGAACCCGTTGATATAATCGAAGATGAAAGCGAGCGCAATAATGATGATAAGGATCGTAAACATATTGTTCAATTAGTAACCAGTGCTCAGTAATCAATAAGTATCGTGCTGCTGCGTCGGGCCCCGTTGCGTATTATCAATTACCGATCACCAATTCAATTATGCGTATTTGATGATGATGGATTCGATCACGTTGGCTGCGTCCTCACATTTGTCGGTAACGATCTCCATTACCTGGTAGATCTCCCTTTTCTTGATCACTTCCTTGAAATCGTTCTCCTGCTGGAAAAGCATTTCAATGCTCATGTCAAACACATCATCCGCCTGGTTCTCGATACTGTTCACTTTTACCATGGCTTCTGTCATCTCGCGCAGGTTCTTCATATCACGCAGGCCGAAAACGGCCTTTTTGATCTCGATAGAACCCTGCAGGATCAGGTCGGCCATCTTCTGGATACCGGTATCATTGGGGTTTACATTATAGAAATTGATCTTTTTGGCACAGGCATAGATATAATCCGCGATATCGTCAAGCGCGCTGGCCAGGTAGTGGATGTCTTCACGGTCAAATGGGGTGATGAAGTTGCGGCCCAGTTCTGTGAAGATGCGGTGGGTATTATCATCGTTCTTATGCTCCAGGTCCTCTATCTGCGACAAAACCGACACACGTTTGTTGGCATCGGGTTCACTCACCATTTCCTTGAGTTTGATACCCATCTCATGTACTTTCTCGGCAACGTCCTCAAACAGTTCATAGAAGACCTTGTTCTTTGGCATGAAAAAACGACCGAAGTTGTTGATACCCATACAATCAAAATTTAGGCAAAAGTAAGATTATGGACTGCAAAGTAGCTTCCGTTCCATGAATTAATGATTTGGTAACATAGGATTTTCCTGTTTTTTCGTATCAAAAACACCATTTAGGACCTATTTGGTAATGATTTGGTCTCTTTTTGTTCATTTTCCGGTAATGTACCTATCTCATTTTTGCAGCACAGTAAGCAATGGCAATAGCATTTTCTCATGTTCGGCCCCGATGTCTATCGGGGCTTTTGAATATTGAACGCTGAGCAAGGAATGATGAATGTTGAACCGTCTTCCCCATTCAATATTCATCATTCCTTGCTCAACATTCATCATTCCCTGGTCTTTTCTCGCTTCAAGGGTAAAACCGATGGTGGTGCCCACATCCAGTTTGCTGCGTACGTGCATGGTCTGGCCATGCAGCACAGTAAGCAAAGTCAATAGCATTTTCTCATGTTCGGCCCCGATGTCTATGGGGCTTTTGAATATTGAACGCTGAGCAAGGAATGATGAATGTTGAACCGTCTTTCCCATTCAACATTCATCATTCATTGCTCAACATTCATCATTCCCTGGTCTTTTCTCGCTTCAAGGGTAAAACCGATGGTGGTGTCCATATCCGGTTTGCTGCGTACGTGCATGGTCTAGCCATGCAGCACAGTAAGCAATGGCAATAGCATTTTCTCATGTTCAGCCCCGATGTCTATCGGGGCTTTTGAATATTGAACGCTGAGCAAGGAATGATGAATGATGAACCGTCTTTCCCATTCAACATTCATCATTCCTTGCTCAACATTCATCATTCCCTGGTCTTTTCTCGCTTCAAGGGTAAACCCGATGGTTGTGCCTACATCCGGTTTGCTGCGTACGTGCATGGTCTGTTCATGTAACACAGTAAGCAATGACAATAGCACTTTCTCATGTTCGGCCCCGATGTCTATGGGGCTTTTGAATATTGAACGCTGAGCAAGGAATGATGAATGATGAACCGTCTTTCCCATTCATCATTCATCATTCCTTGCTCAACATTCATCATTCCCTAGTCTTTTCTCGCTTCAAGGGTAAACCCGATGGTGGTGCCTACATCCAGTTTGCTGCGTACGTGCATGGTCTGGCCATGGGCTTCGATGATGTGTTTGCAGATGGCCAGTCCCAGGCCGGTACCACCTACGTCGCGGCTTCTGCCACGGTCGGTACGGTAAAAACGTTCAAATATGCGGGGTAAATGTTCCTCCGAGATTCCGATACCGTCATCGCTGAGTTCGATGAGCACATGCCGGCCATCGGTCTTGTAAATGCTGGCTACGATGCTGCCATCCTGTTTTCCGTATTTGGTGGCATTCTCTACCAGGTTATTCAGCACCTGCCGGATCTTTTCCTTGTCGGCAAAGACCGTGATGGGTGACTCGCAGCCTTTTTTGATACTGCAGCGAATATTTTTGGTATGGGTCTTGATCGAGAGGGCTTCAAAGGTCTCGCGTATCAGGTCCTGGATCACAAAATTCACCTTGTACAGTGGCTGCTGACCGCTTTCCAGCTTCGATATCTCGTCCAGGTCCTCAACCAGGTTCACCATACGCTCCACATTACGGGCCGTGTTTTCCAGGAAACGTTTGCTCAGTTCGGGGTTCTCCATGGCCCCGCCCAGTAAAGTATCCACGTATCCCTGTATGGCGAAGATGGGTGTTTTGAACTCGTGTGCCAGGTTTTGTAGAAATTCCTTTCGGTAGGCCTCATTGGTCTTCAGCAGTTCTATCTCGGCGCTCCGCTGCTCGGCCCATTGCTCCACATCCTGCCGCACTTCATCAATCCCTTTCTGGGGAAGTATGTACTTATAATAGGTCTCTTCTCGTTTGCTGGCCTTGGTCTGGTAAATGAACTTGTAAATGAGTTTGATCTTCCGGTAGATGAAGGACTCCAGCACAAAACGGATCAACAGGTAACTGCCTACGAAAGTGATGCCCAAGGAGGTCACGGCGATGACCCAGTCGGGCCGTAAGATCCAAATACCCACTGAGATAGGGATCGATAGGATCAGCGCTGTGAAAGCCGATAATTGTTGCGGGGATAGGTTCTTGGTCTTGAACATCTACTCAAAGTTACTGGAATCGGGGGAGAAGCTGGATGCTGGTTGCTGGATACTGGATGCTGGTTGCTGGATGCTGGTTGCTGGATGCCAGTATCTAGTATCTAGTATCTAGTATCCAGTATCAAGTATCCTGCTGTTAATTATAACTCAAACTTATACCCCACACCCTTCACCGTGGTGATACAGTCTACCCCCAGTTTCTGGCGCACTTTGCGGATATGGACGTCGATGGTACGGTCGCCCACGATCACATCGTTGCCCCATACCTGCGAAAGGATCTCGTTGCGGAGGAACACCCTGCCAGGGCGTGAGGCCAACAGGTACAGCAGTTCGAACTCTTTTTTGGCCAGTACCACTTCCTGGTTATTGATGGTGACCAGGAACTTGACCGGGTCGATGGTGATATTGCCCAGTACGATGCTTTTTCCTGTATTGTTATCGTCTTTGTTCAATCTTCTGAACAATGCGTTTACGCGGCTGATCAGCACTTTGGGGCTGATGGGTTTGTTCACATAATCGTCGGCTCCGGTCTCCAGTCCCTTGATCTGGGATGCTTCGTCACTCATAGCGGTCAGGAATATGATGAGTGTATCCTGGAACATGGGTTGTGATCGGAGGATCTGGCAAACTTCCACTCCTGTTTTTCTGGGCATCATCACATCCAGGATGATCAGATCGGGGTGAAGCTGTTTGGCACGTTCAATGGCCTCGTTGCCATCTTTGGCGGTATATACCTCATAGCCTTCTTTACCAAGGTTGTAACTGACTATCTCCAGAATATCGGGCTCATCATCGGCGATCAGTATCTGTTTGGGCTTTGCTTCCATGAGTTAACCTAATGTTTACACAAAATTAATTTTAAAGAACCGCAATTGCAGGTTTTGGCTTTATTATGTTATTGTTAACTGCGTTTGGCCCGAAATATGGGTCTTCATATAAATGAACCTATTTTTGACCCTGTTTATGGATAGAAAAAAGATTTTCGGTACAATATCCGCTGTATTCCTCGCAATTTTTGTCATGGCGCAGGAAGAGCTGCCGATGCCTGAGATACCGGCCGCAAGAGAGTTCCATCATGAGACCATCCTGATCACCCTGAACCAGATCACGCACCTGAAGAGCAGATCGGACAGCCTGATCCCGTTCACGGGCAATGTTCTGCTCGACAGGCCCATCGACCGTAATCTCCGTTTGCGTATCCATAACCTGCGTGCCAGGATCGAAATGAACAAGGACCTCAACGATAATGCCAAATTCAAATGGCTGCGTGGGGTGAATGAAATGCTGACCGGTTTTCTATCTGCCTACCGTTCCAGGTCCATGACCCCTGCCATGCTGCCGGTACTGGCAAAAGCCTATGAGGATGCGATGCTGGCCGACCTGTCGGGCAATTCCATCCTGCCGGTGATCATTGAGAACAGTATCGAGGTCGGCGATATCCTCCTCAACAATTTTGCCCTGAAGAACAATGAAGGTGTGTCGGCTGCCGGTGACTACCTGGTCCTGAAAAGCTGCCAGCGCAATCCCGACGATATCCTGAAGATCCTGACGCGTTATCCTGATAACCGTTTTGCCGACAGCCTGATCGTTCAGGCCGCCTTTCGCGACCAGGAAGAACTCTATACCTATGCAGCGGTGCCCAATGCTTTGGGCAGAAGGATACAATCGTCCGGCCATCCGCTGGTAAAGATCATCGGTCGCCTGGCCCTCACTAAAACGGGCCGCATGTATTTTCCTTTCCTCGATAACCTGTACCGGAACAGGATCACGATGGATTCCATCACACCCTATGTGGTCAATGACTCTTCCATGGGTTATTACCAGTTGCTGGTAAAGACAAGGATCGATTATGCCATGCGCATGCAGCGGGGCGATACGCCCATGGCCGCAGAGGTATTGACCAATAAACTGCGCAGTAAGGCGGTAGAACTTTTCATCAACGAGATCAATGCCTTACATGATGTTTCGAATGAACAGGTACGTTTCCGTAAACTGGAGCACCTGGGACCGGAAGAACTGTATTACCTGGCCGTGATGGGCGAGGAAGAGATCTATACTTCCAGTTTTGTGGTAGGTGTGTATCCAAGGATCTTCCAGCGCATGCGGGTACCCAGGGCCGATAGCTTGTTACGGCTGGTGCATGGCGATTATTATAAGAAGTTCATCAAGATCTGTGCGGCATACAACACGCTGGACAATTTCCTGGGACGTATGGACCGGTATACTGCCGAGAACCTGATGCGCAGGTTCGTGAACGGACTGGATGTTTCGCCAACGCTGGAAGATGCGGTGGATGTGGCCGATTCGTACGCCAGTATTTACCAGAAAGACCTGCGTAAGCTGATCCTGGCGCAGGTTCAGGTGAACCTTGCGGCCAGTACAGAGAACCGGAACAAAAGAG
Organism: Chitinophagaceae bacterium; assembly: GCA_020403425.1. Taxonomy (GTDB): domain Bacteria; phylum Bacteroidota; class Bacteroidia; order Chitinophagales; family Chitinophagaceae; genus Sediminibacterium. The sequence goes on from JADBXR010000003.1 coordinate 32,022, forward strand.
GGGCGCTGATCTATGAGTTGCTGAATACCATTTTCCTGTCGATGGACTCGACCAGTAAAGTGAATATAGCAGAACGACTGGGCATCGACCCTGTATACATCATGCCCAGAAGATCATTGCAGGATGCCACGGGCCGTATCATTGTGCAGCAGTTCTCGTATGGCGATAAGGATGCGCGAAATTATTTCGGTGCTTTCATGAGCCGCTTCAGCAATGCCAACTGGCGCATTGTACGGAAACCGCAGTGGGTGGAGATCAGTTCGGTGAAAGGTACGCCCATTACCATTTATGCCAACCTGCCACTGGATGAGACCAAAGAGCTGGACCTGCAGGCGCAGGACAGCCTGATCAGTTATTTTGAACAGAAGAACCTGGCACCCAGTATCGTGATACACCGTGGCCATAGTTATTATGTTGGTGAGACCATTAAAAGGTTACCCGCCAGCGCCAAGATCGTATTACTGGGCAGTTGCGGAGGATACCAGAAACTGAATGATATACTGAAGATCTGTCCGCAGGCCCATATCATCTCTTCCAAACAGGTGGCGGCGGGCGTGCTGAACCAGAGCCTGATAGATGCCATCACCGAGCGGTTACGGCTGGGTAAGGACCTGAATTGGGAAGAACTCTGGAAAACCGTGAAAGGCAGGGTTGGAGCGGGTTATCGAGAGAAATTCGATGACTATATTCCCCCGCACCGGAACCTCGGGGCCATTTTCATCATGGCATATGATAAGGCGGCAAGAAAGGAGTGATCACAGGAACGGGTTATGTGTTTTCTCGTGACCAATGGTGGTGGATGGCCCATGCCCGGGATATACCACCACTTCATCAGGTAATACAAAGAGTTTTTCGCGGATGTTTTTGAGCAGGGTCTCATGGTTCCCACCCGGCAGGTCGGTGCGGCCAATACTTTCGCGGAACAGCACATCACCACCGACCAGGAATCCCTGCTCCTCGCAATAGAAACAGATGCTGGCGGGAGAGTGTCCGGGGGCCAATATCACTTTCAAGGCATCGTTACCCAACCGGATCGTATCTCCTTCTTCCAGGAAATGCAGCGGACCGCTATAGTTCTGGAAGGGTAACCCCCATTTTTCGCCGGATAAGGGAGCAAGTTTTAACATTTGTTCCTCGCCGGCATGCAGGTGCAGTTCGAGGTTCCAGGTTTCGGAGACCCATTTGTTCCCGAAAACATGGTCCAGGTGGCAATGGGTGTTCAGCAACCTTACCGGTTCCAACTGCGTATCTTCTATAAACTTTTTTAACGTTTCCTGTTCAGCAGTGAAGTAACATCCGGGATCAATTATAATAGCTTTGTTCTGCTCATTATACAGCACATAGGTATTTTCCTGAACAGGGCTGAACGTAAAAAACCTGACCTTGATCATAGTGTATTTTACCTGCTTTTAATGGTAAATGACTAATTTTAAAACACTAAAGTTCGGATATGCAAGTGAATCGAATCGCTCTATTTGTTTTTTTTACCGGTTTTCTTTTTCCCGCCATGCTGAACGCACAGGTGAACTCTGTGGAGTTTGGCAAGAATCGGGTTCAGCATAAGAAATTCATCTGGAAATTTTACCAGTCGCCCAATTTCAATACCTATGTGGCACAGGGTGGCGTGGAACTGGGAAAATTTGTGGCGCAGGTTGCCGAAGAAGAACTGAGACCGATCGAGAATTTCATCGAATACTCGCTGCAGCGCCGCGCCAATATTGTGGTGTACAACAGCTACAACGACTTTAAAAGCAGCAATATCGGATTGGGCAGCGACTGGCAGAACTCCGGCGGACTGACCAAACTGGTCAACAATAAACTGGTGGTGTATTTCGATGGCAATCACGAACACCTGAAACGCCAGATACGCGAGGGCATTGCCAGGGTGCTGACGGATAACCTGCTCTTTGGGGACGATATCGGCGAGTTCGCCAGTAACCAGGCTTTGCTGGACCTGCCCAAATGGCTGGTTGACGGGTACGTATCTTATGCAGCCGAACCCTGGAGCACGGCTAAGGATGACGAACTGAAAAGTGCGATACTGGGCGGCCGTTATAATTCCTTTTATCAGTTCGCTTTTGAGAAACCCGTACTGGCGGGACATGCTTTCTGGTATTATATCGGTGAAAAGTACCGTAAGGAGAATATTACCTATCTCTTATACCTGGCGCGCATTTACAAGAACCTCAACAATGCCTGTCTTCGTGTATGCAAAAGAAAATTCAAGGAAGTGCTGTCCGATTTCATGCAGTACCAGCAGGAACTGTATGCCAAAGATATCCGCCAGCGCCGCAACCAGCCCAAGGGGCAGCTGAATGTATCGGAAGATGTTTCCAAAAATGATTATTTCCGCTTCCAGGCCAATCCTAATCCCAAAAGCAGCACCTACGGTGTGGTGGAATTCAAGAAAGGGCAGTATCGGGTAAAGCTGATGGAGAATTTTTATGATGCACGCACTTTATTGAGCATCGGTGTTCGTACCAACCAGGGAGATATCAATCCCAATTATCCCATTCTTGCCTGGGATGGTAAAGGCACCCGCTTACTGGTGGTATACTGGGAGAGTGGGAAAGTGAAAATGTTCGTGTACGATATCATCGCCAAGATCAAACGGTACAAACAGGAGATCACCGGGTTCGACCAGGTGCTGGATGCTTCGTTCATGCTCGACGCCAATACACTGGTGATGAGCGCCGTGAAAAATGGTCATTCGGATATCTATACCTATAAAATAGATGCAGATAAAGCTACCCAGATCACCAATGATGTGTATGATGACCTGGATCCCAGTTTTGTTTCTTTCCCCAACCGTTCTGGTATCATCTATGCATCCAATCGTCCCAGTCCCGATGCTCCCAATCAGGACACGGTGCTGCCCAGTAAATATCCTTTCAATATTTACATGGTGGATATCCTGAACGACAGCAAACAGAAACAGCTGGCCAAACTCACCGATGTGAAAATGGGGAACGCCCGTTATCCCATGCAATACAATACCAACCATTTCACTTTTGTATCCGATGAGAACGGTATCGGCAACCGTTGGGCAGGTTTCTTTGCGACCCAGCGGAACGGACTGGATACCCTGTATTATATAGGGGATGAGTTGCTGCGTAACCCATCGCCCAAAGAATTCGACTCGACCCTCGTGGCATGGCAAAAACAGGAGCCGGACAGCGTAAGTTATTTCCAGGTGTACAAGGACTCTACCTATACCTTCCCCATCACCAATTACCAGAGCACGCTGCTCGAAACCCGGATCGCCGGTAATAATGGTTTGGTGAGCGAAGTAAGAAGGGAGGGTGACTTCAAGTTCCTGTACAAGCTGAAAGTGGATGAGCAGGCACTTGCCAAACGCAATGTGAATGCAAGGCCCACCGAATATGTGCGCAAGCTGACCGCGGAGAAAAAAGCCAGCGAAGGCAAAGCGATCATCTACAATAAAAAAGCGGCGGCAGATACTACTAAAAAAGTGAAGGACTTCTTTCAGAATGAGTTTGCTGATGAAAAGCCTGACAGTACCAGTTATGCCCTCCAGAATCAATTGCTGGCTGCACAGCCGAAGACTTCTGTATTGAGCCGCTCCCGTTTGTTCGATTACCGTCTTAAGTTCAGTTCCGATTATGCGTTGGTCGGCTTTACCAATAATATACTGATCAATCGCTACCAGCCTTATGGCGGTGGCTCCGGCCCGATACGGCTGAATAATGGCAATGATTTCAACTTCACTTTCCGTGTGGGTGCCAGCGACCTGATGGAGGATCAGAAATTTGTAGGGGGCATCCGTTTTGGTACCAACCTGAGCGATAAGGATGTGTTCTTCTCCTACCAGAACCTGCGCAGACGTTTTGATTGGGGGCTCACTTATTACCGCAGCAACGTGAGTAATTTTTACAGCACCAGTTTCAACACCATGTTGTATACGAATCTGTACCAGTTCAACATCTCTTATCCTTTCAATGAGGTCAAGAGCTTCCGGGCAACGGTAGGGTTACGAAGCGACAGGGGGGTACTCCGTTCGTACAACAACAACTCTGGTTACCCGGATCCGAATGCACTGAAATTCAATGATACGGTTACGAGGTACATTGTATCGCGATTCGAGTATGTGCATGACAATACCATCAACCCAACACAGAACATCTGGAACGGACTTCGTTACAAGATCTATTTTGATGTGAACATGCCTACGTTCAAAACAGCGATGAATAATGGCAAATCCACGCTCAATCTCGGTTTTGATGCCAGGTATTACCATAAGATCTATCGGAACTTCATCTGGGCCGGGCGTGCAGCTGGTGATTTCTCCTGGGGCGGACAGAAGATCCTGTATTACCTGGGTGGGGTAGATGGCTGGATCAGTCCTAAGTTCAATAATAACCAGCCGGCGGCCGATCAGACCTATGCGTTCCAGTCGCTTACTTTAAATATGCGCGGTTATAACCAGAATATCGCCAACGGAAACAATGCGGTGGTGATCAACAGTGAATTCCGGTTCCCTGTGTTCTCGACCTTACTTAACCGGCCCATCAACAATGCGTTCCTGCGTAATTTTCAACTGGTGCAGTTCCTTGACCTGGGTACGGCCTGGAACGGTAAATACAATGGTATCAAACGTCCGGGTGAAGTGATCACTGCGCCCAACACGCCTATCCTGGTGCGGATAGATGCAGGCGGTCTGGGACCGTTTGCCGGTGGTTATGGTTTTGGTATACGCAGTACGGCGCTGGGCTATTTTGTGAAACTGGATGCAGGCTGGCCCATGAAAGGATTGTTCCTGGGCAAACCTGTATGGTATTTCTCTTTAGGGTTCGATTTCTAACAGATGACCGAACGATACATGAAATGAAAAGAGCGCATGAATGTATGCGCTCTTTTTATATGCGGTAAGTATGCTCAGAAGATCCTCGGTATAAAAATGACCGAGCCGATGATGACAGAGAAGATGGCCGACCAGACAACCGCTGCGGCTGCCACATCCTTTACGATCCGGATGTGGGGATCGATCTCGGGCTGAATGGTGTTGCAGAGCTCTTCCAGTGCATGGTTCAACATTTCTAGCGAGGGTACGATGGAGCAACACAATAGTAACACCAGCCACTCGGTAATGCTTACCTGGTAATACCCTGCTGCAGCGATCACCAGCAGTATGATGTTGATATGTATCCTGCCGTTCCTGTCGTTCCGGATAAAATGGAACAGACCGCTGAAAGCGTGTTGAAAAGAACGGAGCAGGCGATTGTTTTTCATACGGTCCTTTTTAATGAGCCATATCCGAACCATTGTGCGCTGTGTCGTCGCTTAGGTGCGGTTCGCGTAACTGTACGGGTGCCACGTACTTCTTCCGCATCTGCATGTTCAGCAGCTCCACAATGAAGGAGAAAGCCATGGCAAAGTATACATAGTTCTTCAGGTGCAGGTCGTGCGTGCCCTGGCTGTCCCATCCCTCTACCAGCAGTACAAAACCGATCATCACCAGGAATGACAGTGCCAGCATTTTCAGGGTAGGGTGTCTGTGGATGAACGCAGAGATCCTGGGACTGAACAGGAACATCACGATCATGGCGATGACAACTGCCGCGATCATCACTTCCACGCGTTTGGCCGTACCGCCGGCGGTGATGATGCTGTCGAAACTGAATACCATATCGATCAGCATGATCTGTGCCACGGCATTGCCAAAACCCAGGGGTTTGGTGGAAATACCTGCGGCCATATCGGCCTCGCCTTCCAGTTTGTGGTGGATCTCTTTTACGGTCTTATAAATGAGGAACAGGCCGCCCGCCAGCATTACCAGGCTGGCCAGGTCAAACTCTTTGCCAAATGCGCTGAACAGGGGTTTGCCCTTTTGTGCCAGTAACCAGCTTAAGCCGAATAGGAGAATGGTGCGGGTGATCATACCGGTGACCATCCAGATGAACCTGGCTTTTGCCTGAAGCGCTTTGGGCAAACGGTTCATGATGATGCTGACGAAGATCACATTATCGATACCCAGAACGATCTCGAGGATCACCAGTACGAGGAAACTGATCAGGTTCTCAGAAGTAAACAGGACTTCCATGAAGATTGTAAGGTTTAAGGATTAGCAGCAAGATATTGACAAATATTCTTTACGATGCAGGGACCCTCATAGATGAATCCGGTCCAGACCTGTACCAACGAAGCGCCGGCATCCAGTTTCTCTCTGGCATCGGCGCCGGTAAAAATGCCGCCGCTGGCAATGATGGGTATTTTGTTTTGTGTCTGTTTGGATAGGTATTGCACCACTTCCGTGGCACGTTCCCGAACGGGTCTCCCACTGAGGCCACCTGCACCTATGGTTTGGAGTTTGGGGTTTGGAGTTTGGAGTTGGGCACGACTGATGGTGGTATTGGTGGCTACCAGTCCGCTCAGTTGTACTTCGAAGGAGAGAGCGACGATGTCATCCAGCTGTTCCTTTGTCAGGTCGGGAGCAATTTTCAGCAACAGGGGTTTGGGTTTATTCTTGCCCTGGTTCTGGTTCTGCAGTTGTGAAAGGATCTTTTTTAAAGAATCCTTTTCCTGCAGTTCACGCAAGCCGGGTGTGTTGGGTGAACTTACGTTCACAACAAAATAGTCCACCTCATTGAACAGTCCGTCAAAACAGACACTATAATCCTTCCAGGCATCTTCATTGGGGGTTATCTTGTTCTTACCAATATTACCGCCGATGATGAGTTTGGGGTTTGGGGTTTGGGGTTGGGCGTTGTTCCATTTGGCAAGGCGTTGCTGAATGGTGGTGAGGCCCTCATTATTGAAACCCATGCGGTTGATCAGGGCTTTGTCTGCAGGCAGGCGGAACAAACGCGGTTTGTCGTTACCAGGCTGGGCTTTTGGGGTCACCGTACCAATTTCCACGAAACCGAAACCCAGCGCTTCCAGCTCGCGCAGGTAAACTGCATTTTTATCGAAGCCGGCGCCCAATCCCACCGGGTTGGCAAAGGGAAGCCCGAAGACCTCTTTCTGCAAACTGTTTCCCTTGAAAGAGAACCCGTTGTGTATCAGCGAACGCACCGGGCCAATACTGCATCCTGCTCTTAGCAGGTTCATCGATAGATAATGGGCTTCCTCCGGTGGAAAACAGAATAACATTTGCCGGATGAGAGGATAGATCATGCTGCGAAGATACGGAAGGCGTTCGGGGATTTTGGAACTGGGGATCAGTCCCGATCGTATGGATAAGCCGGTTTTCACCCTCTACCGGCACCAATCCGGAACTGACTGGTAAAATCTCCTCAATTTGGTTGCATAAACAACCTTTTATTGGTTTTTTCCCTACATTTGATTCAGTAAAATCCTTTCTTATGCAGGAAGCATACATTGTAGCCGGTTACCGTACAGCGGTAGCAAAGAGTAAAAGAGGTGGTTTTCGCTTTTATCGCCCGGATGACCTGGCGGTGGAAGTGATCAAAGGCCTGATGGCTTCCGTACCGCAACTGGATGCCAAACGTGTGGATGATGTGATCGTAGGCAATGCCGTTCCAGAAGCGGAGCAGGGCCTGCAGTTTGGACGTATCATTTCTGCGCGGGCACTGGGTATTGATGCAGCCGGCATCACCATCAACCGGTATTGTGCCAGTGGACTGGAAAGTATCGCCATGGCCACGGCCAAGATACGTACGGGCATGGCCGACTGTATCATTGCAGGTGGTACGGAAAGTATGAGTCTGGTACCTACTGCGGGCTGGAAAACCGTTCCTTCTTATTCCATTGCCAAAGATGAGCCTGATTATTATCTGAGCATGGGCCTGACCGCCGAAGCGGTGGCCAAAGAATACAATGTCAGCCGCGAAGACCAGGACCAGTTCGCTTACCAGTCGCACCAGAAGGCGATGAAGGCGATCGAGAACGGTTATTTCAAGAGTGGCATTTTACCCATCAGCGTTGAAGAGACCTATGTGAATGAGAAAGGCAAGAAAGCCACCCGTTCCTATATCGTAGATACCGATGAAGGGGTAAGGGCCGATACGACCGTTGAAGCGCTGGCAAAATTGAAGCCCGCATTTGCGATGGGCGGTTCGGTCACTGCGGGCAACTCGTCGCAAACCAGTGATGGTGCGGCTTTTGCGTTGGTGATGAGTGAGCGTATGGTGGTGGAACTGGGATTGAAACCCATTGGTCGCCTGGTGAACTGTGCTTCTGCCGGCGTACATCCGCGCATCATGGGAATTGGTCCGGTGGCCGCTATCCCGAAAGTATTGAAGCAGGCCAATATGAGCCTGGCCGATATTGACCTGATCGAGCTGAATGAGGCATTCGCTTCCCAATCGCTGGCGGTGATCCGCGAACTGGGCCTGAATCCCGATATCGTGAACATCAATGGCGGCGCGATCGCCCTGGGGCACCCGTTGGGTTGCACCGGCTGCAAACTCACCGTTCAGGTGCTGAATGATATGAAAAGACTGAATAAAAAATATGGTATGGTATCGGCCTGCGTAGGTGGCGGACAAGGTATTGCAGGGATCATAGAAAACTTATAACCCGAAGTAATTCAATCGTATAGGAGAACAGACCCCGCTATATAGCGGGGTCTTTGTTTGACGGGTCTGCCAATCGGTTCAGGATCCTCAGCTAAAGCATGATGAATGTCATTTATCCGGGCGGGTATTTGGTGTAACTTTAAGTCATAAATAACTGCCATGAAAAACATGTTGGTTCCCACCGATTTTTCTGCCACTGCGCAAAATGCAGCGAAGTATGCATTGCAATTGGCAGGGCAGCTGGGCACTCCCAAAGTGATCCTCTACCATGCCTACCAGGCACCGCTGATGATCGATCCTATGGTGCCCGCCGTTCAGTTGCTGGACGAGGAGCAGCTGCGTAAAAGCAGCCAGGAAGCCCTGGACAAATTCAAACTGCTGTTGACCCCGTTCTGTCCGCCCAACTGCCAACTGGACACTTTCTGTGAATATGCTTTGTTGAATAACGGGCTGGATACGGCCTGCGTGACCAACGATGCAGGACTGATCATTATGGGTATCACCGGTGGAGGTATCCTGGAAGAGAAACTGATCGGCAGCAATACCGTTTCTGTAGCGCAGCATTCCAATACACCCGTGATCATTGTTCCGAGGAACACTACTTTTTCTCCGATCAGATCGGTGATGCTGCTGAGTGATTTTGATAAGGCCGATAAGACCATACCGGTAAAACCCGTGAAGAGGATCATCGAAGAGACCAAGGCAAAACTATTGGTGTTCAATATGGAAGAACCACCACACGAAGATGCATTCATGTATCCCTCTAAAATGATGGGTGAAAGCTATGCAGTTCATACACTGCTGCAGGACCTGAACCCTGAATATCATTTCTCGCCGAACAAAAACTATGTAGAAGCTGTGAACAATTTCGCACTGGAATTCCAGGTCGACCTGATCATTACGATCCCGAAAAAACACAGTTTCCTTGAGAGCCTGTTCAGTACGAGTCATACCACACAACTGGCCTTTCATACCCATGTACCGCTGATGGTGGTGCATGGATAATAGTTTACTTATTAAGCAATCTGGTCCTACGGAAAGCCTGAATAGTTAGTTCAGGCTTTTCTTATTTCTGTTGCGGGACGGGTAGTGTTATGTTACGCTTGGTTAGCTGCTAATGAGTGAGTAGTGAGTAGTGAGTGGTGAGTAGGCAGGGGGAGTTGCTTATTCACCAGCAGGGATACACTCACTACTGACGATTCACGACTCACTACTCACTCCCTTCTCAGAAGAGTCTCCCAACGGGGACTCTTCGTTCCGTATTACGGATTCTGATAGAATAAACCCATTAGGTATTTTGCACAAAACTTAGTGCTTATAGATCGTATCTGCTCCTAAGCGAAGAGTCCTCTG
>JADBXR010000004.1 GCA_020403425.1 Chitinophagaceae bacterium
TGGTTGTTCGACCGCCTTCCTGTTGCTTTAAAATGGAAACAATCTGGGTCTCCGTAAATCGTGTCTTTTTCATATTTGCAGTTTAAATTTAAGCCTTTGGCTCTAATTTTAAACTGTCTGCGATTTAGGGATACTTACAAACCGCATCGATAGATTAATTTAACAGAAGCCAAAGCATTTAATTACCCTGAAGACTTCCTTCAAATTTGAGTAAAGTCTTTTCTCGTATAAATCTTAATTACTTTAAAGCAAGCACTGGCTAGTTTTTTATAGCGTTATTTTGAAATTTTTTTGCTCGCAAATTTCCGTTTGCGGGTATTTTTTTATATATTTTATTAAAACGAAAATATATGAGTAAAGAAATAAAAAAAGTATTAATTGAAGTTGATGAATTAACTGGAATAATTCAAAATATTATTAAAAATGAAATTGAATCTTGTTTCGAAAGCAACAGATTTGGGAAAGAATTCGCTGATGAAATCTGGAGCAGAAAAGAGGTAGCTGAATTCTTAGATATTACGCCTGAAAAGGTATCCGATTGGGTTAAGCAAGGAAAAATTCCATTTAAACAATTTGGAAGGGAATATAAGTTTAAGAAAAGTGAAATCGTAGGATTATTCAAAATGAAAAATAGATGATTAGTGTTAAGTTCTATTTACGTGACGCTAAAGCAAAGAAGCAATCTGCAATAAGGATGTCAACAAGTTTTAAAGGTAATCGACTTGTTGTTTGTACTGGACATAGCATTGATACAAGTCATTGGGATTCCAAGAACTGCTTTCCAAAATCACTTCGTGGAAATAGTTACACAAGCGTTCTTACAACTAAATTAAAGAAGCTCGAGGCTGATGTTCATCAGCTTTATCTCGACTTGAATACATCGGTTGCTGGAAATATTTCGCATGATGTATTTGAACAAAAGGTTAGACAACTAATTAATCCAGAAAAAAATACAGGTGAAAATAGTAATAAAATTTCCTTAATAAGCTTTGTAGAACTATTTATCAAGGATTCTGAGAAAGGAATAAGATTAAAGGATAATCAATATAGAATTGAAGAAAACAGTATCAAACCATATCGAACTACAAAAAAGCATATTGAAGATTTTGAAAGGATGACGAAGAGAACGTATTTGATTTCTGATTTAAATCAAGATTTTCATGATGATTTTAGCGATTTCCTTATTGAAGACCTTAATCTTTCAAAAAATTCACATTCGAAATATATCATGGTATTATGTCAGATTGCAAAATACGCAGTAAAGAAAAAATTGTTGCCACTATCATTTGTAAATGAAATTAAATTTAATACCAGTAGGGAAGAATCTGATAACATATATCTCACAGAAAAGGAAATAGATGCATTTATGAGATTTAAAGATTTTAAAAATAAAGGCGAAGAGGTAGTTCGTGATATTTTTGTTATTGGCTGTTATACAGGAATGAGATTTGGTAACTATTCAAAGATTAATATTGATAACATAAGAGATAATATATTACATATTATCCAAGAAAAAACCAAAAAGCCTGTATCAATTCCTATTCATGAACATGTAAAAAAAATCATTGATAAATATGATGGTAAACTTCCGAAATGTCCAACAAATCAAGAGTTTAATCGAACTTTAAAGGATATTGGTAAACGTATACCAGAGTTAAATACATCATTTACAAAACAGATAACCCGTGGCAGGACGGTAACAGCTCAAGAAACTAAGAAATGGGAATTATTAATGACTCACACAGCTAGAAGGTCTTTTTGCACTAATATGTATCTAAGTGGAATCCCAATATTAACAATCATGGCAGTTAGTGGTCACAAAACAGAAAAATCTTTCCGTGCATATATTAAAGTTAGTGGCGAAGAACATGCTAGGATTATGGAAAGATTTTGGAACAAGGAGGGTACTAAAGTGAGATAAAACTATGGTCATTTTTAATGGAATTATCATCAGGCTGTGGATAAGTGCTACTGCAAATTCTCACTACACTTTATTAGATTGCTAAGGATGAAAAAATAAAAAAACAGTGGGTCGGAACCACTGTTTTTCACAATGCTAAAAATCCCTAAGCAAGGACTTTGGAGGGCTCATCACCCAAACCGAGCATTGACGATAATGAAATCAAATACAAAATATATCTTTTATCGACAACACCAAATAATTGTAAGAAATTATTGGTTCAACTGCTTCGGATTGAATGTGTCATTCGTTAAATCGTAAGTACACTAACATACTATATATTATGGCTAAGAATACCAATAACGGCAACCAGCATGTTGTCCCAAGAGGTAATCAATGGGCTGTAACAGGAGCAGGAAATTCAAGAGCAACTGTTATAGTACCAACCCAGCGTGAAGCAATTAATATTGCAAAACCCATAGCACAGAACCAAGGTGGTGATGTGGTGATTCACGGGAGGGATGGTCAGATTCGTGAACGTAATAGTTACGGTAATGACCCTCACCCACCAAAAGGTTAAAAATCATGCCCTACACTAATAGTGTGGGGCTATTTTAAAATTATGTCAATATTTGAAACATACAGTCAAAGCCAAAAAAATAAACATGATTCATTTGAGTATAACTCAATACCTAAAGAATTGTGTATTCAAATAGTTCATGTGTGGGAAGAATTTTTTAATCAAGAAACAGTTTTACCCGACTATAGAGATAAAATCTTTAATGAAATTTCAAAAATTCTTATGAGGGAGCACTCGCTCTTAGAGTTACCGTCCTCGTTTTATCATAAAGGGGTTTTTGATAAAACATTGAAATACTTTCTGAGTCTCGAACAAACAGCCCTTATATTAGATGTTATTCAGGTTATATGCCTTCATGTTAAACATCTGGAAGAGGTTTTGAAAAGATTTGGATATATCTCTGAATTACATATTAAAGCAGATGAAGTAATAGACGAAATAAATAACCGTTTCAAATTAAAAGGGATTGGTTATCAATATTCGAATGGAAAAATAATCCGACTGGATAATGAGCTTCTGCATGATGAAACAATTCAAAAGACCATTTCACTTATAAACAATGAGACTTATAATAATGTAAACAATGAATTCATGACCGCGCTTGACCACTTTAGATTTAATAGAAATGCTGATTGCTTAGTGTGGTGTTTAAAATGTTATGAGTCAATAATTAAAATTATTGCTAAAAAGAATAAATGGAAATTCGAAGAAAATGCAACATCTGGTGTTTTAACAAAACTTCTTTTTGACAACGGTTTTTTTGATTCATTTATGAATCAACCGTTAGATAATCTACGAGCATTATTAGGAAACAGTATAAACAATATAAGAAACAAAAAGGGTGGACATGGAGCAGGAGAACAAATTAATGAAGTACCCAACGGATTGGCCAAATCCGTTTTATATGTTACTGGTGCGACGTTACAACTCATTTTCGACACACAGAAAGAGTATGAAAAGAAAAAAAGGTAATAGAGGAACCCCCCTTTACTTTGATTTAATTCATAATTGCGCACTGTTTTGTGCACCAAATAGAAAAACCCACGACCAGCGTGGGTTTTATCTTTTAAAGGTGGTGTGGGCCGAAATAAAAAAATCGAACCTAACTTTACTTATCTTAAATCAACTATTCGTATAACTACTAATAATCAATATTTTATAACACGTCCATTTAGCCTAAGTTTTTGTACATAAAGGTGGAATAATAAATTTTGTCCCCCGTTTTGATGATGTTTTCAGGTTCGATCGCATAACTTTGCAACAGCTTAATTCAAATGGCATGTTGCGTACCAATTTTTACCTAAGAACGGCAAACACACCTAAAGAAACAACTATCTATCTTCGACTTTTTTGCAAAAGTAAAGGCATAAAATACCGAACCGGCATCAAAGTCCCACCGGCTTACTGGGATAAAAAAAAGCAACGGATAAAACCGGTATCCAAATTTGAAAACCATCTTGAGATCAACCGGTACCTCGACATAGTTAAAAAGGTCGCAGATAAATCCTTCTGGGATCTCACAAACAATGCCGAAGGAATTCCTCCGACCCTTTCAACACTCAAGGATGAAATAGACAAACGCCTCGATAGAGTTGATAAAGAACCGGTGCTTACTTTTTTTGAATTCTTCCAAAAGATAATTGACCAGTCAGAAGCCGGCACAAGGTTGAACCCCTTGACCGGTAAAGTAATTAATCCAAATACTATTAAAACCTACGTTACCACTCTAAATCATTTAAAAGATTTTCAGAAGAAGCAACATTCCAAGATTACATTTGAAAACATTGATCTGAAGTTTTATAACTCCTTTACTGAATACCTGATTAAAGAGAAGAAACTGGCCAGCAACAGTGTCGGCAAGGACATACAGGTTTTAAAGTTGATCCTCAATGAGGCCCTGGATCTTCATTTGACCTCCAATACTTCTTTTAAAACAAAGCGCTTTGTTGTACTTCGTGAAGAATCAGACAGTATTTATCTTGATAAGAAAGAATTGGAAGAACTGAAAGATCACGATCTATCTGACTCACCGAGACTTGAGCGTGTCCGCGATTTATTTCTTGTCGGTTGTTATACCGGTCTACGTTATTCCGATTATTCAATTCTTACTGCAGATAATATTAAGAATGGCTATATTCAGATCAGTCAAACAAAAACCGGTACACAGGTTACTATACCGGTTCATAAGGCCATTGTTGGTTTACTGGAGAAGTACTCCGGTAAGTTTCCAGCTTCATTGAGTAATCAAAAAACAAATGACTATTTAAAAGAGCTGGGCAAAGAGATAAAAGGGTTACAGAAATCTGTAAATAAAACGATAACCAAAGAGGGCGCGAGTAAGCAGGTCAGTTACGCTAAATGGGAGATGTTAACCACGCACACTGCGAGGAGAAGTTTCGCAACGAATGAATTCCTGGCCGGGACATCAACGCTCACTATTATGGCCATCACCGGTCATAAGACCGAAAAAGCATTTCTTAAATATATCAGGTTGAATTCTGCAGATCATGCGAAACTGTTAAAGGAGCAATGGGATAAAAGATAGAGATGTATTTGTTATTAATTATACGAATTTTGAAAAAATGGAATTAAGCGATCTGTACAAAATAATTCAGCAACGGGAAGGCTTACGAATCGAGTTTAAAGAAGCACAGTCAAACGTGCCAACTTCTTTCTATGAGACGGTTGTAAGTTTTTCTAATACAGATGGCGGCACAATATTGCTTGGTGTCGACGACGAGGGCACTGTTATAGGAATTGACCCTGCTTCAGAAACAAAGCTAAAGAAGGATATTACTACTGCGCTCAATACCAGCGAATGCATTAATCCTTCAATATACGTACAGCCATTCACGTTACAACATCCCGATGGTTTGGTGCTGGTGGTTCAAATACCGACAAGCAGTCAAATGCATGACCACAAGGGCAGGATATACAGTCGTGATTTTGAGAGTGATCTGGATATTACAAATAATGATCAGCGTAAGGGAGATCTGTATCTAAGGAAAAGAAACTTTTTTACCGAGGCACAAATTTACCCAGCCTTAAGCATGGACGACCTTGATCCAGCTCTATTTGATAAGGCAAGGCAGATCATACGTGGGTATAAGAGCGATCACCCCTGGTTGTTTATAAAAAACGAAGACCTGTTGCGCGAGTCCGTTCTGTGGCGAAAAGATTTTACCTCTGCATCCGAAGGGTTGACATTAGCCGCTGCCCTTATTTTTGGTAAAGACACCACTATTCAAAGCTTACTGCCAGCGTACAAAGTAGAAGCAATGGTCCGTATCGCAGATAAAGACCGTTGGGACGACCGACTGACACTTAGAACAAATCTTATTGACACTTACCTCGGGTTAAAGCAGTTTGTCAACAAGCATCTACCCGAAAAGTTTCACCTCGATGGCGGCCAGCGTATTGACCTGAGGGATATCATATTCAGAGAGGTGATCGGCAACGTGGTAATTCACCGGGAGTACACAAGTGCTTTGGCTACCGAATTAATCATCGGGAAAACCGAAGTCTTTATTACCAACGCCAACAAGCCGCATTTTCACGGACCGATAGATCCATCAGGCTTTAATCCTTTTCCAAAGAACCCCAACATCCGTAAGCTGTTTACCGCTTTTGGGTGGGCTGACGAGATCGGTTCCGGTATCAGGAATACCAACAAATTCCTTCCGCTTTATTCCTCCGGAGCTTTGCCGGTGTTTTACGAGAACGACCCATTTGAAACAGAACTTCCGCTGGTTTTAGTAACGTTATCCGATTTTAGCCAGGATATTCAAAAACTATTGGGATTGCCATCCGAGGCAATCACCCATTTGAAGGCTGGTTTATCGCATATTGCCTTATCAACGTCGCTTTTTGGCTTAGACTTCTCTTCCGTTTTACTGGAATTGGTACCGAGCTGGCACCGAAAAGGTACCAAGCTACAGGAGTTGAGTTGGCCTGGAAATCAGCTACATACAAAAGAAGAAATTAAAAAGGTACCAAGCTGGTCCGAAAATGGTACCACGCTTTTAACAAAGAAGGCTGCATATATCATAACGATTCTGATGCTAAGCGCCGAGCCAATAAGCCTGGAACAACTGATGAACTGGATGGAATATAAAAACAAAAAAACCTTTCGGGATAATTATCTTTCACCGCTTCAACAGGCCGGTTTAATTCAAAAAACAATAGAAGACGCAAGAAGCTCTCCGGATCAAAAGTATATCACTACCGAAGCAGGGAAAATTTTTTTAGGAGATGTCGCGTTGTCATAGGCAGCATCAAACTTCGCAAATACTAGATCGTATCTTCTATTTATTGATTCATTCTTTATAATCTTAATTACTGGTGGCATCCGTTGCATTGAGTAATACCTCCAGCATGGCTTCGCATTTATGGAACAGCGCAACGGTTTCATGTAAACTATAGTTACCATCAAAACGGTGGCAACCGCCATTGCACTTTTCCATCAACTCCAGGAATTTTTTCGGTTCCGGCGCACTCTGCAGCATACGTGTTACAAACTGGTAGGCGGCTTTGCGTTGCACACCGATCACTTCGCCTTTCCAGTTAAGCCTGAGCAGGTCTTCATTGTAGCCGCTCCATTGCCTGAACTCTTCGATGGTAAAAAGTTCGTTTACAAAAAAGTCAAGCAGCTGGCGCATAGAGATGCAGGCCTGGCGTACATGATCAGCGCGTCTGTGGTTCAAGGCTTCAGCTGCGCCCTGGTAAGAAACCGCGAGACTGGTATTAAGAACAGACAGCCTAGATTTGAGTATGTATTTGATCTCAACCTCTTTGCTGATTGTTGGTTCGGAGTAAGAAGGCAGCACAACTTCCTGCGAACGTGACGGATAACGGTAGTCGTGATAGATACCAACATTTTTGGTTGACCATGCTTCTGAACCAAAAGAGAGTGCACCGTTCTTCCAGATCGCGTCCGCTCCTGTCACCATTTTGTACGCATCTGTTGAGATGCCAGCCGTTACTGCATCACCAGAACCATACATACCTGCAACCCCAAGCGGGATAGACAAAGCTTTGAGTGAGCTATCCACGCTCAAAGCATACGAATTGACCAAACCGTTTACCGAAAGTGCTGAACCAACGCTTGGTGAAACAGCCATCCCTGAATGCCACTGTGTAGCTTTGAGTGCAGCCCTGATCCCGTAATCGGTATCGTGCGGATGGTTCGTATACACTGCGCCTGATCCGAGAGTCGCTAAATAACCAGGTTCTGTCCTTACACGAAACGATCCGGGATGCAGATCATTATGTGCGTTCACCTTCCAAGCCTGGTTATCAAACACTGCACCTGCTGCTGCCCCCAATGCATGTACAAATCCTTTGTTTGCTGTTACGAGATATGATGCAGCACTAAGATCATGATGAGAATTTATCTTAAAGGCATTAGCAGCGTATGCAGCTCCAGCTCCGTTCACCGTCTGCACATACCCGTTGTTACCCGTCACAAAGGATGCAGGGTAAAGCTCACTGGTAGCTCTTATCGAAGTTGTAGGATCTGTCATACCATACAGGTAGGAATGGTCCAGGATAGATCTTGCTTTCACGGAAATAGCATCCTGCATGAATGCACCTGCCGTTCCATATTTGTACAACGCAAAGGAAGTATCGCCATGCAAATTTGCGTTACCGGGCATGATGCCTGTTTGCGCCCCGATCTCGCTGGTCAAGGGATATTCACTCGTTTTTGGAAAGAGTGACACGTAATCATGCATGACAGCCTCTGATGCTGCACGGCTGCCCGGTAACGTTGCATACGGTAGCACCGTATCATGGTTCAACAGTGCAGCGCTTCCTGCAGTAAAACCTGTGAGCGCTCCGTTGTTCAATGTCAACTGATTTACTCCACCGTACCCAATCGGCTGTTCAGTGGTCAGACTCGAGCCCATACCAAAAACGGCGTTAGGCACCAAAGCCCCGGAAGAGAGAGAAGGAAAAATACTGCTAACCGCAGGTTGGGTCAGGTAAGCCATCGATCCGGTGATCTGTTCGGTGCAGGAAGTATCGCCTATGACGTCCATCCAGTGTTTGGCTGTAGCGGCAGCACCTGTCATCAGATTTGGGTTCATCCAGTCAGGGACGGCTGATCTTGCCGCACCGGTGGTAAAAACGGCTGCATTATTGGCTGTTTCAAATGTATCGGTCAGCCCGGATAAATGGTCCTTTATACAGGGTTTATGTAATATATGATCAAAGCTATGGTTCATGTTTTCAATTCATTTAATGTGGTATACAATAATTACGAAAAAAACCTCATATTTCCAAATCTAGTATGGCTTTTGGCAAGGCTATAACCAAATCCCATTATTTGATCCATAAAGGATTATTCTTCTATATACCATATCATTCGTTACAGATCAACCACGTTTTTGTTAAAGATCTTTTAACATATAATAGACCAAGACCAATGCACATAGTTCGTGCTACTTTTGCTTATCTTTTTGATTTGTTATGACTGGTACCAAAAAACTGTTTGCAATTATTACACTATCTGGCTATGCAGACGAAAACCATGTTGAATCTTTTGTCAAACGCCATCACGACAAATGGGAGTCTCAATACTCTAAATGGAGTTATGAGTCTACAAAACAAAAGCTACTGGCGGCTTACTGGACCCGCATAGTCCCATGCACTTTTCCATCCTGTTTTTGTCTGGGGTCTTATTGTTTATGCTGGCCACTGGCAAACTTGAAAATCTCTCTGCGTTCGTAGCCATAATCACATGCTCCGGATTGCTTGTTTTTATCGTCCTTTATCTTATTCTTTACCGTCCTGTTTTTATGGATGATTATTCTCCTATGCTTCACCATGTTTCAGAACATATTAGTGGCGCTTTGAAGAAAGATCTTGAAAGTGTCAAAAAGGAGCAATACAGAGCGGTTGCTATTGTACTCATTCAACTTGTCACAAGCAAATTGGCCGGCTTTACCAAGCCAATGGGAAGCAAAATCACAAAAGATCAACTGGCCAGGCTATATGGAATATCTTAAAGAAGTTGGGTGGGAAATTGCCTGCTTAAAGAAAACTGTAGTGAAAAATATCACAAAAGAAGGCATTAACAAACAGACTAGTTTCGCTAAATGGGAAATGCTTACAACACATACGGCTAGAAGAAGTTTTGCAACAAATGAATTCTTAGCTGGTACTCCTGCTCTTACAATAATGGCTATAACTGGCCACAAAACAGAAAGGCTTTTCTAAAATACATTAGGCTGAATTCGTCAGATCATGCTAAGCTCTTGAAGGATCACTGGGAAAAAAGGACTTAACACTAATTCAATTTAAATTAAAACCATATTCTGAGTTGAATAGTCAATATTTAATCTGACAGCTTAAGAATCTTCAAATTAATCCCAACTGTCAGATTAAATATTGACTATTTCAGTTTAGAAATGAAATTTTATTAATCAAAAAAAAAGGGGTTCCATTCACCAATTTTAGTCGTTCGTATACAACGCCTGTGATGCAAATCTTTTTATTCAAATTTTGATTCAACCACAATGTTCGATCTAGCGCAGTATCAATCCCCTTATAAGGCAAATACATTCTGGTGGTCGAATTACTTAAAACAAAACTGATAGCAGACTTGTATTGGCGCCTGTCTATTAACCCAGCCTTCTGCAACTTAGCAATGGCATCGTCTTGAGAAATTTTTCCTACGGATATAAAGGTTGCGCTAAAACAAATGGTGTCCTTACTATCGTAAGCCCCTTTTGTGTTAAATATACTCGAGTCGAAATTTTTCGAGCATACGCACTGAGCAAGGCTTACTTTGCTTATCAGCAAGAATGCAAGAATAATGCTTTTTATTACCATGGCTAATAGTTTTTAAAATTATGGCATAAATGGTAAGGAAACCACTAAGAAAACACTAATTCATTGTTTACTTTTCCTGATCATCGTCACAATGTAATCTCTTCTCGATGCAGCATAGTCGATAGCTTGCGACCTACCTGATATTTTGCCGGTGGCTGAATTATAGTACAGTTTATTGCCTGCACTTGCTCCTTGAGTCGGGGAGCCCGTGGCATTGTCGAAAAATGTAAAATAATGGCCATCGGCATCTGATCCTGCCCCTACAATTACAACAAAATGATCCGTCGTGTTGTCTGTGCCGGGATTAGAAGATCCAACTTCATCATCGATGCCAACAATAACAGGAATCCCACGTTGAAGTGCCGAAATCAAATATCCTACACCATTTTTTGCAGCGTTTATGTCTACTGTGCCAACACCATTTATTTCCTTATAGACCTGAATGGTTTGGCCTGGTATTAAATAGTCAGAAATTTTATACCCCTTTTTCATAATCTGCGCTTTGGCATAATCCATGCAATTTACCCGAACACCAGGAGTTAGCCATCCTACAAAATCGTTAATAGGAATTACCGATACGATGTTTGGCCAAGATTGAGTAATCTCGTCGTAATCAATATATGTTGAATTGTCTTCATTTCCAACATCATTATTATTCTCATCTCCGTCATCGGTATCAAGGTACGTTCGAGATGCATAAAAATTTGGAATGCTTTGGGCACCGGACCACCAAAATTGCCATGGATCACTTTGGCTATACAAAGATGGATTATTCCACGGCCAGCCTGTGCCGAAATCCCACCAATTTGAATTATTGGGGTCTTCAAAGCCCTGATTGCCGGATCCTCCAGTGCCGTCAGACCAACAGGACACATCTATGTCAATGGAAATTCCTACTAAATCCCAGTGCTCTCCATACGAGTATGAATAATAGTGCCATTCAAAATACAGCGTCATTGTAACAGTCATCAGGCAGTAGTCCTGATTAAGTTTAATACCATTTGATTTAGCAGTAGCGGTAGTTCCACCTTGCGGGGGGCCAGCTACAATGCGAGCATTTCTGATCTGAACACCTGAAATGTTTATGGTATCCTTATTATTGATAGATTTTTCAAACACGCCAAAAACCGCTTCTGTTGATCTTAGTGCAGCCCTGGCTGAGTCGTCGACTGGCCGGATTTTATCCAATGAATCTTTGTTGTACAATCGATACGTGTAACTAGTGTCGTTATGCTTGTAAGCAGTGATGTATGACTGGATGCTCCCGTCATCATTCGATTGCAAGGGGATCAAAAATAGCCCCTTGGAGGTACCTACACTATTTGTATTCAGCTGTTGGCTTGATGTTGAATTAGTTTTGACAGTGGAAGTACCAGTCGCGATATTGCTCCCTAATGAATAAATAGTTTTGTCCCAAACTGGAACACCATTTTTCTTGATAAAAGCCGAAAGGTCCTTATTTAGTCCTGATTGTTTTTTAAACGAGTTTTGTAGATTTATTAAGATAGAATTCAGTGGTTTATCGCTAGCGTAAAATCGTTGCGAAGCTTGGGCATCGCTCATATCAATACGGTCGACTATCCGTTTTTGGCAGGCTGCAAAGAGTAGTATTGCAGTGCATAGCGAGCCAAAAATTGATACTCGTCTTCTCTCCCAAACTGTGAGTTTCCTTTTTAAGTACATATAGTTTTGATTTTATTTGTTAATACAAGAATATGTTCGTTCAACAACATTCATCATTTATAATAGTGTGAGATATTTTTTGACATTTAATTATCACTAACTAGAAAAATCCATTTATATCTTTTTGCAACAATAAATACTGCACTACAGTATTATATCAATACATCACGGTTGCAGAATGGCGTACCTGTACACCATTCTGCAGCAGTATAAGCTGAAATCAACTTATTGTGTGGTCAAGGATTGTATCAGTAAATGCCACTCGTGGAGGGGGATGAAACGAGTAGTTCTTAGTGTTGTGGAATTTAAAAGTATAATAATAAATCGGAATTTGCAAATTATTGTTAGCCGCAATCATGCTTGAAGAATCCCATACGCAAGTTTGTTGTTTTTCTTGCTTCTCAAAAATAAGAGTACGCTTTAAGCTTGCAAATGTGGGCACTATTCAGAAAACGTTAAATAAATTCAAAAATCATTGTTGCATGTATTATCTAACAAAACGAACACAACCGAATGATTCCGAGAAAAAAGTTTATTACACTGGAGGCTTCAATGGCAAGTGTGATTTGAAATAGTCAATACTTAATCTGACAGTTGGGATTAATTGCAATTGAGAAACACTAAATTTTGAGTCTTTCGTTCTAAACTAGCAGTTACAAATCTACTGGCCAAAAAAGCAGATTTCTTCGATTAGATTGAAATTACAAGTAACCCCCTTTCTTTAAATTGTATTAGTTATTTGATAACCCTTTGTTTCCTGCTTGAAGACCCCTGCCTTTCCCCCGCTAGCCTCATAGAATCCACCCAATCCCGCATCCTCTTCTCTTCCGATAGAACCTTATCCTCAAAATCATCCTTCCTCGCTACATAAATGCTGTCTGTACGATGGCAGAGTTGCCTTACTTCGCGATCGCCATACGCTTTAAGGTAGCGGTATTTTATATCATTCTCACGAAACTGTTCTTTCTCCCCGATCTGTACCAACCATTGCCAGGATAACAGTATGGTAATCATCAGCAGTCCGGCAGCTATCCAAATACCTTTATGCAGGTGGTGTTTATGTTCTACTGTTGCCCTGCCGGGAAGGGCTTTAATTTGGCTTTCCAGGCCGGTGATGACGGTAAGTATGGTATCCTGTTTACGGGCTCCCTTTTGGCCCTGCAATTGCTGGTCGGCCATACCCTGTCGTATAGAGTCTATCTGCCTATTGAGTATAACCCAATTTTCCTCTCCGGGAGTAGCAGGTTTTTGAACCTGCAGCAGCAGGATCACCTGATCCAGTTTCTCGACTATCATTTCAGTGACTATATTGCTCATAAGCCTAAACCTTTTGATTTTCTTTCTCTTTTCTTCCTGAGTAATTCTTCTGGTGTATTCTCATATCTCTCCTCTGGTTTTAACAGCAAGGCAATCAGATCTTGCTGCTGGTATTTCTCCTTGTGTTTTAAACCGGTTTCAAGTTGTTTTCCTGGGTGCAGTTTGATCTCTCGTTTTTGGTCAAGGATCTTTTGGAGGTTGCGGTAGGAAAACCGGCGGTCTATTTCTGAACCTTTGTACCTGAACTGCCCCTTTTTAAAACTCACTCCCTGCACTTCCTTTGTCTGTCCTTTGTACTTATAGATCATGTCGATCTGTATAGCTTTTAACATGCCCTCCAGCTCGGTTACATTCTGGGCCTTAATCAGCCCTTCCTGTATCGCCTGGTATATCTCATAGCGGGTTCGATCCTGGGCATTCATTTGACGGATATGCGTCTTTTTGAGGTCCTTTTTTTCTGCCGGTGCTAAGCCGTGTCTCTGGGTTAATTCCTGCGCCTTTTTCTTACCCCTTAGACCAAGGAAATTATCCTTAATGGTTCTGCCATCATTGCCCACCCGGTTCAGCACAATGTGCAGGTGTTTATGCTCTTTCTCCCGGTGGCTTACCACCACATATTGGGTCTGGATGATGTCCAATTCTCTTAAATATTCCCGGGCAATTTCTGCCAGCTTTTCATCCTGTAAATCCTCTCCCGGCGGAAAGGCTAAAATGATGTGTTGCACCGGGCTGGACAGGTTCGGATTTTCTCTCGCTTGCAGGTCAAAATCCTCTGCCATTTTTCGGTAATCATATTCCCTTACCCCTTCGGCTACAATCAACCTGGCTTCCTCCCGTTTTTCAAGCAGGTAACGGCATACACGGGAGAAACTTTTGGCCGGTTTTATCACTTTACTGATCATGCTTTTGCCCTCCCTAAAATCTCTTCCAATTGTTGCAGAAGACTTAAGAAAACAGCGCTGGTTTTCAGCAGCCCTTCCGCGTTTGCTTTTTTGGCCATTTGGTTGATATTATTAGCGATTCCGGCAAGGGTTTTTATTTGCTGTTTTTCCTCTCCCGAAAGCCTGGCATATACATGCCCATGGATGGCCATCTGTCTCACATATACAGTGAGCTTTAAACCGGCATTGGCAGCTTTATTTTTAACGATATGGTACTCCAGTTCCGTAAACCGGATACCGGTAGCTGCTTTGCGCTTAATTGCCTTTTGGGGTCTCCCTCCTTTTGTCTTCACACTG
Source organism: Chitinophagaceae bacterium (assembly GCA_020403425.1). Classification (GTDB taxonomy): domain Bacteria; phylum Bacteroidota; class Bacteroidia; order Chitinophagales; family Chitinophagaceae; genus Sediminibacterium. Next base: position 14,552 of record JADBXR010000004.1, read on the forward strand.
TCCATCTTCACTGATTTTTAGTCTTTCTCACCTTTTGCGACCAACGGGAGTCAAAAGCAAGCGGTAGCGTTTTCGTGCAACGAAAACACCGCTTGCCATGTATGAAAAGAGATAACATTAACCCGGGGGGCGATTACCTGATTATTATGGTCTGAGTCCCTTTCGCTGGCCAAGGTTTCTTCCCTGATCCACCAGCCATTCATTCAGATCCTTACAACCTTTGTAGAGGCTTCGCTCATCCATTACCCGGTCTGTTCTTTGCTGTAATTCTTTGATACATTTCTGGCCGGCTGTATCATTATCCAGGTATAAATGAATCTGTTGATGTTTCTCCATCAGCAGTAAACTGCGGGTGAAAAAAGAAAGGGAATTCAGGACCAGAATATTGGGGGTTGGTGCCTCCTGTTTTAACCCTCTTTTTTGGGCAAGCGTTTCGTAGGATAAAAAGTCAAAAAATCCTTCGAATACCGCTATCCGGTTAGACTCCCGATTTAAGTAAGTCACAAACTTCGGGGATGTCGATCCTTTGAAACCCGGCGATCGAAGCTCGTAACCACCGCTGTTGTTCTTAAAACCTATGGCCCGGTAAGTACAGTCCCTTACCTGATACAATACCTCATGGCAATATTTTGCGGCAATGGATGGGCTAATATGGCGGGACTGTAGATAGCTAAGTAATGCCGAGGCGGTAATCCTTTCTTTTACGCTTTGAATGATGATGCCATTTTCATCCTGATCTGGAAGCTTTTTTTGCCGGGGAAAGGAAAGATCGGGATTGGTGGAAAGTGATCCGATTTTAGCCAGGGCTGTTGTGATATCGCAGTGGTATAAGGTGCAGACCAGGTCCACCACCGTACCGCCCTTCCCTAGTCCAAAATCGTACCACGTGTTTTTGGCACTATTGACCTTAAAGGAAGGGGTATTGTCTGGATGTAAGGGAGAATGGTACCAGTGGTCGTTTCGCCTTGTTTTAACAGGACTGTGGCCAAGGGATGCCAAAACTGATACCAGCTCCAACTGATTTGCCTGTTCGCAGTTCATGATCTGGGTTGTTGGATAAGGGCTTCAATATCTGTGCGCAGAAAGTAGCGGCGAGAGCGGACTTTAAAACTCTTCAGCCTGTCCTGTTTCATCCACTCATACAGGGTTGGTTTGGAGACCTGGAACAGCTCACAGACCTCTGCTACTTTGAGCAGGGTTTTCTCAGGTAAATAGGGATTGGGATTCTCGGGCTTGGGGGTGGCCAGTCTGGCATCTACCACTTCTTCTACTAAAGTCTTCATTTGCTTCCAGAATTCCACCTGGGTTACTGGAAAAAGCATCGGTGTTTCCTGCATACATCACATTTTCAAGGGTTCACAATTGAATTTCTTTGTCTTAGGTAAAACTACATTCAGGCAAATCACCGATTTCGTAGTCTTATTCGTAGTCGCCGCAAAAAAAGTGTCAGGTAATTAAAGAAGGGGAAGAATTGGGAGATTGCCGGAATACCGGTACTGTCTTTTTCCTAATACACGGCTCGGTTTAACAAAAGCAACTATCAAAACAAAAGTAGTAAGCTCACGAATGTAAATGGTTGATGCTGACCAACCTTACATAGCGAGAGTGTAAAGGCTTTAATATTTAAGGGAAACTAAAATCTCCTGTAGCAGCGCAATTTTATTGGTGATTTCCAGCAAATCGGAATTGTTAATGCTGTAGGTTTCTTTGTAGCGTGTTTCAATATAGGCCCGTTGAAGTAATTGAAACAAACGTTTTTCATTTTCTATATGCCGATTAAACACTTTGCTCACATTGCTATTTGCAATTGAACAGTACCTGATAAGCTTGTCAAGATTATGCGAATTCACACATAATCCAATGGAGATTTTCAGTATCGCATGGAGCCCAAATTCTGCGGCCTGATGTAGCATAAATGCAGCCATCTTATTTTGCTGCCTGACCTTGTACAAGTCGGCACCAGCCAAAAACTCTTGCATCAAATCAAGCCCTTTGGTGTGTGCTGCTTCCCGGAATGCTTTAATGGTATCGGGAGCAACTTCATTTACATCCCCAAATGATACACTAAGATCCTCAAACAGCAAGGTAGCTTTTGTCCTAACCTGATAGGCAAAACGGTGCCCATCCTTCAACCACTGATTAAACTGCTCAAATTCCAGAACGATGGCTGTCACCGGGCAGATAGGAAGGCAGGTTGATTCGATCTTGTCCTGCAGGCTGTTGTAACTGGCTTCATGGGTTCGTTTAATCAATACCAAGAGGAAGTAATGATTAGTCGTTTCGTCTGTTAACGATTCCAAAGAAAAGACGGTCTCTATACAATACTTTACTGAACCTACACCTAACAAGAATATTCTAACTGCCGGAGCTACCGTAAGAATCTGCCTTGATAGCCTGATGTATTCATCTGTCTGGAACATACGCCTCAATTTTTCGTCTCAGAATGCGGGTTCCCCAATTGTGTCCTTACATAAATCAAATGGCATGCTTCCAGCATTTTTTGCAGCAACTCGGTTGTTTTCACCAGTTCCAGGTTAATACCCAATTCAGAAAGACTGCTCTCTCCCAGTGCATAACTCAGTATATACCGCAATGTCTTTTGCCATTCCTGTTTAAAATCCCAGACTGTGAACTTGCGTAGTGCTTTATAAGGATCACAATATTCTTTTTCACTAAGACAACGTGGAACATAATCCCAGTGGCTATGCTGGTCATAGCCACTGCAGTATAAGTGGTATTGGGTGAGGTCAGGGGAACCCGTTGCCTTGGGAAGGATTGCAGTCTTTATTTTTAATTTTTTCTTTGCAATAATATATGTCGATGATACCAAGGCATCCAGCATCTCAAAAAAATGAAGCAGGTCAGTCGGAGCACTTTTATCCCAGATAGTGGGGTTCTCAGCGGCTTTAATGGCGGTAAGCAGGTAATATCGGGCAAAGGGAAGTGTAAAGGATTCAAAGAATTCATGGACCTGTTGGTATTTGCTGTCTGACTCTTCGGTTGTAGAAGATTCCAAATGCGATTTCTTGGGAATATCCGGCACTGCTATTTTGGTTTCCGCAGGAGCCTCATTTTGCTTGTATATTAACCAGCTTGCTTCCACCAATTTTTCGAGATCCTGTTGCAATATTATGTGGCTGGATGCATCAATGCTATCCGATTTTACGGCATCATGTAAGAACTCTTTCAGGCAGGCGCGTAAATCCGGAAGATCATAACAGGTAAAAAAATATGACAAAACGGAACGGGGATCATCAATTTCGGCGATAGACAAACTCAAGGGTTTCTCATGATAGGCTGGATATTGCTCCATGAGTTTCTTTTCTAAAGATTCTTTCATGGGATTCGATTTGTGGTGCCGGAGAAATGCATCTTCAATATCCACTTGCATTTAACTCGTAACACCAGGTGAAAGTAAATGTGATTAGAAAGTTGGGAGTAACCCTCGAGGTATGGACAAAAAGAGACGTGGGTTAGTCCTTATCGCTACTGAGGCCTACGACGGCCTTTGATCGCAAATAAGAACGCCCACGCCAAAACGTGAGCGATTTACCTTAATTCCTCGCGATCAATTGAAAGGTCGTAGTTTTCAGTAGCGAGAATAAAAGCAAACACGCTTAAAATATTATCAGTGTTCGCAAAGCTAAAAGCAGTTTTATGAAGTATCTCTAAAAATCATAGGATTTAAATATTTAAGTAATAAATAATCATTTAAAATAACTTAAAGTTACTGATATTTTCGAAATAATCAATATTTGACTTGTTTTTTGTTAGTTGCTATTGAAAATCAATCAATGGCAGGGTCTAAAAGAAAATACAATCGGATTAAAATAATCCTCCTCGAAAAGGAAAAGACCAATATTTGGTTAGCGGAGAAGCTCGGAGTAAGCACTACTGCTGTTTCAAAATGGTGTACAAATCGGAATCAACCTACTGTCGAGACTCTATTTAGAATTAGTGAAACTTTGAATGTTCCAGTATGTGAATTGCTTGTTTCTAAATAAATAGTGTCTGCTCAAAATGTAGCCTTAGGTTCGATCCCTTTGAAGGAGTCCTGGTGCTTAAAGAACCCGTTGCGCACCGAGCTGGAGATTCCGGTGTAATTGACCAGCTAATTCCGGAGCGTATCCTCTTCGTGGATTAAAGCATCTGCTTCTTCATCCTGCTCTCATAACCTCGCTTCTTCTTGTGTAATATCCTCGATATCGGCTTTGAGTAATTGCCACGCAGGAATCTCTTTATCATCATATAACACCCCAACAGAAAACATCGGTGCCAGCGTAATAGAAGAAAAATAATCGAGTGATCGTATGGAGAGCTTCAGTTTATTGCAATACAAAGTACGTTTTTGATCTTAATCAGATTCCCCTTCACGATTTTTGTTTGGGTCAAATAACCGCTCTTTCAACCAGAAATAGGGAATCTTCTCCTTTAACATTTTCCAGTAGGTAACACTCTTTTCAAGGAATTCGTAATCAGCAGAAATCACCATTTTTTTTGATTGATTAATGATGATCGCGTTCAGGTGACGAATGTCCCTGTCACCAAAGGGAATATCATCATACCTGTGGCTGGCATACAAACGTCTTGACGATATTGGAAACAGGTAATCCATGTGCATGAGATCGGGAAAAGTGGACGGAATATTCCGGTACACAATGGGGTAATCTCCGAGAAGAAATGTGTTAGGCTCAAACTCGTGCAACTGGTGTGTTTGCGGATCAAGCCGATGCTCTTCAATGATCCTGTCAATGGTTGTACGGAAAAGACTCGCCCTTTGAATTTGAATCCAGAATGGATCTTCTTTCATTTTGGCTTCTCTTTCAGCGTCCTGGTAGATGGCCCCGGTTGCGGGATCAGTAAACGTCATGGTTGATTCCTGAAACAACCCTTTAAACGCATTATCGGAAATTGGACTTCGCCAGAAAAAACTGATCGCCAAAGCCACCAGGAAAGAGTGGGTATCCACATCTTTAATGGCTTCACCAATTGGTTTTTCGAGAAGTGCAGATAACTTGGGTGCGAACATACCGTCCAGTGCAGAATACAATCTGTCTTCTATGATGGAAATGGTTATACCGTTGCTGTCAAAACTGTTGCGGCCCCACTCGAAGAAAACGGATTTAGAACTGAATTTCTGTTTGGTTAACAGGTCGTTTTCTTTATCGTATTTATAGACCATGCCATCTTCACCCTCAAACCCATCAGTGAAAAACTCAGGTATATAATGGTGCCGCTTGGAAAGAGGTGCCAGCACTCGGGCAACTTCATGCAGACGCTTCAATTCATCTTCAGTTACCTGGTGGTTTCTGACAGCCAGCATGTATTCTACCAATTTATCGAACCGATCCTTCATGGCATCTTGGGCATTACTGGCGGGATGGCAGTGAATGACACTTGCCTGTCAACTTCCGTATCAATTAATTCGTTTAATAATGTCAATTGATTCCAATCGTCCGGGCCAGGGATCAGTACAGTAGCAAGGCAGGAGTAATGTTGATCAGCCATTGGAATAGCTACAGCAAAAACGTTCCATTCTTGCGGGTGAGTGATCCTGCAAATTGTTCCGGGAATGAGTTGCATCTTTTCAGGATCGTCGAAAATAAACGCAGGAATGTTTTTATATGGATACGTCTCTTTTCCTTCCATAACATTACGTAAATGCCTTCCGGTCTCTGAATAAATAAAATCATATCCGAACTGATCAAAGCAGGTTAAATAAGCGGATTTAATAAATGCTTTTTCTGCTTTTGCCAGTTTGGTTCTCGGTATCGTAATATCTGCCGTCCAGTCTTTTTTATACAGTCGCTTTTCCATAAACGCCTGCAATGGAACAGCCTTTTTGTTTTTGTCCGGCAAAAAACTGAACATGAGTTCGCCATTCTCATCTATCGTCATTTCACTATGATACCACCCCTTTACATCTTTTATCTGCACTTTGGTTGCGATAACCGTTCCGGGAATACGCATATTTAATGCACGTTCCACCAAAAAATCCTTAGTAACATAATCGAATTCATGACCCGCTTTATTGTTACAACTTTTGCATACCAAAGCCTGGGTCGATCCTTTCACATTTTTTGGTGGAAAATGATCACAGCTGAATTCGCATGATCCAAAAGCAGCATTGTGTTGAATATAAATGAATTCGTTAGTGCAGATCGGGCATATATAAAAAACATATTGCGGAATTTCATCACCGGCTTCAAACAGCATTTTATCCAACATGGTTTTGTAGGGTTGCATGGCAGGCCAAAACCTGCGCATATAAGCAAGTACCTTTTCTTGAAGTACCCCGATTTCCTGTAAATGGACGACCTTATCCGGTGAAAGCATACTAAAATGTGTTTGTCGAATGCTGATAAAGTTAACCTATTTCGGGAAATACTAACTATTTTAGCAGCAGAATAACCCTAATTTATGCAGCAAACGACAAAAATATTTATCTCCTATAGCTGGTCAAAGCCATCTCATGAAGAATGGGTAGTAGGTCTTGCACAAAGATTAATGCAGGATGGCGTCGATGTGGCAATTGACAAATGGGATTTAAAAGAGGGGCACGACAAATTCCATTTCATGGAATCGATGATCAAATCGGAAGAGATAAAAAAAGTGCTGGTGATTCTTGACCGCAAATATGCCGAGAAAGCCGACCAGCGGGCTGGTGGAGTAGGCACGGAAACACAGATCATCAGTCCGGCCATTTATGAAAATGTATCCCAGGAAAAATTTATACCAATCGTTACAGAAAAAGACGATGAAGGCAAGCCTTATTTACCCGCTTTTCTTGCAGGGAGAATCTTTATCGATTTTTCAGACGAAGGCGAATTTGAAGATAAATATGAAGTACTGATTCGGAACATCCTTGAAAAACCGGCACACAGTAAACCCAAACTTGGAAAAATCCCTTCTTACCTGCTGGAGGGTAGTGCACCGACTTTCAGAACGACCTCTATCTTAAGAAGTTTCGAGGGACAAGTTACTAAAAATCCAAAAAGGATCAATCCGTTGCTGGGTGATTTTCTCGACGAATTTTTCAATAATCTCAAAGAATGTAAAGCGGTAGCGAGTGGCAATGATATCATGGCTGCGGGTAAAGCCATTCAGGATGCGATACATGCGTATACACCTTTACGTAATGACCTGATCCCCTTTATTGAGAAACTGCTGAAAACGGGTGAGGACTTTGACATGGATCTCATCATTCATTTTCTGGAAAAACTCCCTGCGCTAAAGTATCCGCAGGACCAAAGATCAAGCTGGTCCACTGCAGAGTTTGAACATTATAAATTCTGCACCCAGGAGATTTTCATTTACCTAGTTGCAATAGGGATCAAACTCGAAAAATATTCCTTCATCGAGCAGCTGCTGTATACACCCTACTTTATTTCAGATAGATACCATTACACAACAGAACCCAAAACATTCAATGAATTCTTCCAGCATACAGAAGTGCTGGATGATTACTACCGCAGGACGCTTTCTCAAAATTTTGCCAGCCCCGCTGCGCATATCATGATTCAACGCATCCCACAGAACTATACAAAAGATCATTTGATCGATGCCGACTTACTGATCTATTATGTAAGTGTACTCAAAGCAATAAGATGGTTTCCGAGAACCTACATTTACAGGGAAGACTTCAAATTCTCTCTGTTCGACCGCATGATCTCTGCACGGCATTTTGAAAAAGTCAAGTTGCTTTTTGAAGTAAGTACTGCTGATGAGTTCAAAGCAAAGCTCAATGAAATAAAAAACAAGAGTCAAAATTCAAGTGGTATGGGCTACGGTGGTCCTTATGAAAGACTCCGACCGATCTATGAACTGATCGACCCGGATAAGATCGCTTCGATCCGCTAACTTTCTGCTGGTAGAACAGGAAGATGATCCAATTCAGATCGCCTGAAAGAATCATGCTCATCATAGCACGCATTATTTTTAGAGATGATGTGCCCAAACTTTAACAGCGATTCGTTAAGTGCAGCCGAACCGAATAAACAGAGTTCCATGCTGATTTTGTCTTCCACCGAAGTTGTCCAGCTATAAATATTTTTTTCACATAGCTTTTGAAAAAGCATAGCACGTTGTGGGCACCTTTTTCTTTTAAGGTCCACATCATCACCACTTTTCATTGGATTGTCGGGAAAAAAAGAATTATAAACCTCTACAATCGCCGATCTGACCATTTTCCCTTTGGTCACGCCCTTCACCATGAAAAGCGACTGTATCGGTCTGACAACTTCCCACTGCTGAACCTCTGAGGTAAACAGACCGCTGGCACAAGTTCCGTCAACGTCAAAACCAAAAAACATACTGTCGAAATAATCCGTGACAGCGGCCCTGCGAAATAAAATGGTTCCAGGCTCAACAACATAGCTTCCATACTTTTCCAAAAGACCTTTCATCAGGATTCAGTTTCAGGTACAACATATATTCATCCAAAACTATCTAACAGGAATCATAAAAAGAATAGTTCCTGAGTTTAAAAAGGTCGTGATTTCCAGTCCTCAGAAAACTATCCTAAATTAGAGTTTCCCCCCTCGACCATATTGCAGAAACCACTCGTTTTTATAGTAATTAAGTAAATTGATATGAATCTGATAACAGCACAGTTAGGAAACTACACCGTTTTCATCCATGATTTTGATGATACAGGAGAACAGGTTCTGACGGAAGCCAATCATCGGGGCACCCACCTTGTCGGCCAGTATTCGTATAACAAACACCAGCCGCATAACCATACAGGAGAATATCACCTGCACGTGTATAAAAAGAACAATGAAATTTTTTCTATCAACCAAAGCGGTAAAGGCCATGACGGGTATAGCGGGACAAGAATTCCCAATGATGTATATGGTGCACTGAAGGATAAATTCCCGACATGGAACTGGCCTGCAACCCAACTGATCGAATCCGTAAATCATGAACACACTAATACGATAAGCATGAAAGAATATTTAAGGCCTGTTAGGGTCATGACGCACACCCTGGATCTCAACCGGATAGAAGCCTTCGATGGCTATTTTCACACCTTCGCAGATGCCCCATTCTTAGGCGGGGGCAATACAGGCCATTTTGCCAATACCGTCGCTTTGGTGGAAGATGAAAGAGGCAATATCAAAAAAGTAGCTGTGGATTGTATTCGCTTCACGGATCGTGAATAATTTTAAAGGCAAAAATCTATGTCAATGTCAGTCCCTGCTGCAGATCAAAATGATAGCGATAGCCATATCAAAAGTTTCTATGACTTCTACGATCTAGCCGCATCATCGGATGACTACAAAGTCACATACTGCAAATCACCCGAAAATAAATCCTGCATTTTCTGCGGCAGGTCTTATCCCGAAGTGAGTTTTCAACTCAAGCCTCACCTGGTGCCCGAACTCTTCGGTAGAAATAATATTCTCTCTAATCACGAATGCGATAGCTGTAATACCGCGTTTAATTTTCATGAAACGCAAACCGCGACTTTTGTGCAGCCATTCCTGTCTATGCTGGGTGTCAAAACTAAAAAAGGAATACCTGTTTTTCAGTCAAGAAAAAAACCGGATCAACAAACCTCTACTTTACGCGTAGAAGGAAACAACCGCATATTCAATATCGGCACCAATCTTTCCGACATCGTGTACGACTATGAAAAAAAATCGGTTCGTATCACCTTCCGCACAAGGCCTTTTATTCCTTTTTCAGTCTATAAGGTATTGCTGAAAATGGGCATTTCACTGATGCCTGAAAAAGACCGCGCATTAAATCCGCACTTGCTGGATTTTCTGAAAGTCGATCACCCTGTTCATAATAACGTGCAACACTGGACACTGTATCGTTACGTAATGAAAGGAAAAATGTTCGGCACACCTTCCGCCAAACTGTTCCGGGCTAAACAGGTTGTAGTTGACAATGAAGAATTTCCGGAGTTCTGTCTGATGATGAATTTTGCCAACGTCACTTTGCAGTTTTTCCTGCCCATTACTGAAATCAATGCAGCGAACCACGACCCCGCCCGTTCATTGCATATCGAGATTCACCCAAGCTTCGTTCTAGACGATTACGAAAGATTAAAGGAAATCAAGACTGAAACACTCGATCTGGATCAAACGGAGAAAGTTACCCTGAACGAAGTGATGACTGCTTACTATGACAGGATAGACCGGGATACAAAAAATGATGGCTAGATTTTTCTGCATTGATCAGCGGCAGATCTATTTGAAATCAAATTCCAGCTCGGGTCTGATCACTACCACATCTTTCATTCCTTCCTTATTATCTACATACCGCGTTGTCGGACGTTTGATAATTTTTGGCTTCATATTGAGTGATAAGATTCCACTCAATTGAAAATTACGAGCGAACAGTTCCCACCGAATGTTCACCAGTTTTGCTTTATGACTGGCTCTGAAACAGATGGCATCAAGCAAAACTCCATCGTTCTGCACCAGCACCGGTCTGTCCGGCAAATATTCCAGTGTATTACCTTCAACATGAAAAACATTATAGCTGTATTTATGCTGATCGAAAATAGAATTTCGTTTAGTAACGCTGTCCACTGACACCACATTGTCAAAATGCAGGTACAGTTTATAATCTTCGAGGACTTCCGGGCCATAGTTGACAAAACGAAGGTTGAGCACGACATTGCTTTTATAATAAACTTTGCCTTCTCTCATGAACCGCGACAATTCAAAAATAAAAGGCTGGCATCCTTCATACGGTTCGGGCTCTTTCATTTGGATATGAGCACCGTTCATAAAATCAATATAATCATCGTAAGTCTGGATGGCATCGTAATGCGGATCCCTGAATAGCCCGGCATTCTCTTTTCTAGTTTGTTCAAAATGTTCCATGAAATCCTTACCAATGAGGGAAAACGTATCCTTCCAGAAGTTCCTGTTTTCAAAACTGGTTCGCTCTTCTATAAAGACAGGTCGGAAGACAGCGGGCGAGGGATCTTTCAATACAAGTTCTGCAAATGTTTCTTTCGGCACCGTGATCCCGTTGGTCTCAACCAGCCTGAACCAGTTCTCTTTGTGCTTGCGCAATTCGGTTGGAGAAAATTTCGATCCTTTGGGATGCCTGTCGTTATAGTGACCAGCCGCTGCATGACAATCAAAGCACAATGCGATTGCATTGTCAATAGTGTTACTACCTCCTTCCGCTTCCGGTATTATATGATGCACTTCAATATTGAGCCCTTTGGGTTTATGACACACACAACAATACCTAGCACATAGCACCAATACTTCTGTCTTGACATTTGCGGAAAATCCCATTCACTTTTTTTTATTTCGTCCAATCAAAAGCCTTTAAATTTTAACAATACCAATCGCTTCCTCGTGGTAACTATAGTCAATATTGAAAAAAATTTTTAACAACCCCTCTATTCTTTATGTGGGGTGGTCTTTATCAATCACTTTCTCAATCAACGTATCCATATGATGTCAATGGATTTTTTTCACCAAGCGGTTCCTTTGATACGTTCCGATTCTTGCTCTGAATTTTAAGAATTCGTTTGTAGATTTTTTTCCATCTGCAAGGTCTGCGTTGTGATCTGCATCCTTGCATGTAATATCACAGAACTGCTTATTAGCCCGTCCTTTCAGCACCTTCTTACAATGTCAACACATTTTAGCTGCATTTTCTGCCTTTGCTATAAACAGGATTTTCAAGAGGTATGGTTATTTCTGAACGATTTTATCGGATAGGCAACTGATATAATTTTTATGATACGCCTGATTTATCAAACGCGCCCAAATTTCGCCTTTTAAACCTTAAGGATATGAAAACACTTACGCATATATACAACAAAGGATAGACAGAACAGGTAAGAAAACTGAATTTAGTTTAGTCCCCGATTATATATAGTTACGAATTATTTTTAATTCAAACTTAAATCAAACAGTTATGGAAATCATCGCGAGACTTACAGCTAATGCTGCTATTATATCACTCAAAGACGAAAGGCAGGTAGTGGCTTTTTCAGTAGTCAATAATGATAGTTATAAAGCCAGAGGGTAAAAGCAGGGCAGATCTTAGAAGCCCTCTGATTATTAGCTTCTCGCGCCCAACTATTTACTTGTAGCACCAAGCATCATTACTTTTTGTCCCAAATAATGTCCCCGTTAAAAACATAAGTGCCCGTAAACTATTCATTTACAGGCACTTTCTTGTCTAAAAAGTGGTGTGGGCCGGGATCGAACCGGCGACACAAGGATTTTCAGTCCTTTGCTCTACCGACTGAGCTACCGCACCTTTTGGTCGGGAGTGAAATGCTGGGGATCTGTTGTCAGACACCCGCCTGCTACTCCTTCGGGGCTGCAAATATAGGGCCGTGGACTTATATTCAGAAATTATCCACAAAAAAATTAAAAACTAAGCTTCTATAGTAAAGATCATCTATCCAAGCGACTAAAACTCACAGTTGTTCGGCGTTCTGGCAAAAGCGATCACATCGCGGATATTGGTCATGCCCGTCACAAACAACACCATCCGCTCAAATCCCAGTCCGAAACCGGCATGCGGCACGGTTCCAAAACGGCGGGTATCCAGGTACCAGCTCAGTTCTTCAGCAGGGATATGCATTTCTTTCATCCGCTGCTCCAGTTTGTCCAGACGCTCTTCCCGCTGCGATCCACCAACGATCTCGCCGATACCCGGCGCCAGTATATCCATGGCCGCTACGGTTTTGCCATCATCGTTCTGGCGCATGTAAAACGCTTTGATGTCTTTCGGATAATTGGTCAGGATCACCGGTTTCTTGAAGTGTTTCTCTACCAAGTAACGCTCATGCTCACTCTGCAGGTCCACACCCCAGCCCTCTACGAGGTATTGGAACTTCTTCTTCTTATTGTGACTGCTCTCTTTCAGGATCTCGATCGCTTCCGTGTAGGTAAGACGCTGGAAATCGTTGTTCAGCACAAACTCCAGTTTCTCGATCAGGCCCAGTTCGCTGCGTTTGTCCTGCGGCAGTTGTTTTTCCTCCTCGGCCAGTCGTTGTGCCAGGAATTCCAGGTCCTCACGGTTATTATCCATCACATATCGGATCAGGTATTTGATGAACTCTTCCGCCAGGTTCATATTATCTTCCAGGTCGTGAAAAGCCATTTCCGGTTCGATCATCCAGAACTCGGCCAGGTGTCTGGTGGTATTCGAATTCTCTGCCCGGAATGTGGGTCCGAAAGTATAGATCTCACTGAATGCCATGGCACCCAGTTCGCCTTCCAGCTGACCGCTTACCGTAAGGTTGGCGCTCTTGCCAAAAAAATCTTCTTTGAAGTTCACGGAACCATCCTCATTGCGCGGCGGATTATCCATCGGCAAAGTGGTCACCCGGAACATTTCACCCGCACCCTCTGCATCACTGGCGGTGATGATGGGCGTATGCAGGTACACAAAACCTTTCTGGTGAAAGAACTGGTGCACCGCAAAAGCCAGCGAGTGGCGGATGCGGAACACAGACCCGAACGTATTGGTACGAAAACGCAGGTGTGCTTTTTCACGCAGGAATTCCAGGCTGTGCTTTTTGGGCTGGAGAGGATATTTCTCCGCATCACTGTCACCCAGTATCTCAATGGTCGCTGCTTTAACTTCAATACTTTGTCCCTTACCCACAGAAGGAACCACCTGGCCGGTCACTTTCACAGAAGCACCCGTGGTCAGGCGTTTCAGCAAAGTCTCTTCAAATTCCCCCAGTGTAGCCACCACCTGCAGGTTATGATTGGTGCTGCCATCGTTCAATGCAATGAACTGGTTGTTACGAAAGGTTCGTACCCAACCCATAACGGTCACTTCCTGTCCTGCTGCGCCGCTTGCGAGCAGCTGTTTGATCTTGGTTCTCTTGTTAAACATGTCGTGTATCAATGAGTGAATGAGTAAATGAGCGGATGAGTGAGTGCTCATCTGTTCATTGCTGAATCCGGGGGTTGCGGTCTCAGGGATGGGTTGGGATGATCCGTCCATCCGTAATCCGCCAATCCGCCAATATTTCGGACGGCAAAGATAACCAAACAAGCCGCCAAACCGTGTTTTAACAGGATTCTAAGCCTAAAAAGCCCAAAAAAATGTTTGTTTTCCGAAAATCTGGCTTAACATTGCAATGGAAACCAAACCGGTTCGGTCTTCATTTAGCTCTCGACACAACCTGTTTACTCTCTTTCCGCTCAAACAATCACAACCCGATCTGAGTTCCAAAGTTCCTTAGACTGGATTTTTAACCCTTGACAAACTTGAATTTCCCCTATTAACAGATTTTATTTCTTATGTACGACATTTTGCAATTAAATGACATGCTCCTGCCTGAGTTGCTGGATATTGCTGAGCAACTGAACATCAGCGGTGCTAAAAAGCTTGACAAACAGGGACTCATCTACAAAATACTGGATAGCCAGGCACTACAGGCCAGTGAGACCAAAGAAGACCCCAAGAAAAAGAACGCCCGGCCGCGCAAACCCGTTACGGTGAAGACCACCAACGGAACCGAAGAAGCAGAAGTGATGCAGGAAGCGCCCGCACCCGCAGAAAAAGCAGCACCCCGCAAAGGGCCAGCCCGCAAAGGCAAAACAGATGGCCGTCAGCAGGCGTCCAAGACAGAGACCGCACAACCACAGGAAAATACGGAAGCCACAGCTGATTCTGTTGTGGCAACCGAAGCTACCCAGCCCGGCGAGAACGGCACAACGCCTGATGCACCCCAACACCAATACCCCGCCAAACAACAACGCAAGGAACCCGCATTCAACATCGAGTTCGAAGGTGTGATCCTGGGTGAGGGTGTACTGGAAATGATGCCCGATGGATATGGATTCTTACGTTCCTCTGACTATAACTACTTATCATCCCCGGATGATGTATACGTTTCCCCTTCTCAGATCAAACTGTTCGGTCTGAAAACAGGCGATACCGTACACGGTGCGGTGCGTCCTCCCAAAGAAGGTGAAAAATATTTTGCACTGTTAAAGGTTGACAGCATCAATGGTAAACGCCCGGACGAGGTTCGTGACCGTGTACCGTTCGACTACCTCACCCCGCTGTTTCCTTTCGAAAAACTGAATCTGTTCACCACTTCCAATAACTACAGCACCCGTATCATGGATATCTTTACCCCCATCGGTAAGGGTCAGCGTGGATTGATTGTGGCGCAGCCCAAAGTGGGTAAGACCATGTTGCTGAAAGAAGTGGCCAACGCCATTGCAGCCAATCACCCCGAGTGTTACCTGATGGTGGTACTGATCGATGAACGTCCGGAAGAGGTGACCGATATGGAACGCAGTGTACGTGCAGAAGTGATCGCATCCACTTTCGATGAACCCGCAGAAAAACACGTTAAGGTCTCCACCATTGCCCTGCAGAAAGCAAAACGCCTGGTGGAATGCGGACACGATGTGGTGATCCTGCTTGACTCCATCACCCGTCTGGCCCGTGCGCACAACACTGTTGCGCCGGCATCCGGTAAGGTATTGTCGGGTGGTGTGGAAGCCAATGCTATGCAGAAACCCAAACAGTTCTTCGGCGCAGCCCGTAAAATCGAACACGGCGGATCACTCACCATCCTGGCAACGGCCCTGATAGAAACAGGAAGTAAAATGGATGAAGTGATCTTTGAAGAATTCAAAGGTACCGGTAATATGGAACTGCTGCTCGACCGCCGACTGGCCAACAAACGTATCTTCCCGGCCATCGACCTCACCGGTTCTTCTACCCGCCGCGACGACCTGTTGCTCGACAAGGAAGTGCTGCAGCGCATGAACATTCTCCGTCTCTTCATCAACGATATGAACACCGAAGAAGCGATGAGCGAACTGCTGAAACGCATGCGCGGAACCAAAGACAACGAAGAGTTCCTGATGTCGATGAACCGATAACAGTTACACTATCTTATACAAAGGGAGACAACCAAATTGTCTCCCTTTTTTATTCCCTCTGACAGATCTCATTCCCCCTCTTTTTCTCCTGTCCTTCTCTTATTGACCCCCTTCCAGACGACCAGCAAGCCCAATGATCGAGGAGGATGTTTCAATAGAAGGTAAAAAAGAGTAAAGAAGGGGGGCAACTCAAGCGGTTGGGTGTTTTATTTTTTTAAGGCGTCCAGTAATTTTTTGAAGCCCCGTATTTTTTGCGATTTGACAATGATGGCTGCATCAAACATCTTTTCGGCTGACCCCTGTTCCTGGCCATTTAACACATGTGTTACACGCGGGACCGTTTTTTTGCTGTAGCCATCGGAGAGGGCGCCATAATTGATCCCTACCAGGAACAAACGCTGCGCGATCGTTCGTTTATCATAACGGTCGTTATAGTTGATCTGGTAGAGGATCACCGGCGCTCCGGCTGCACCATCGTATAAGGGTATGTCTGCCAGGAATTCCTTTTGCTGGTGGTAATCCAGGAACATCGGTGTGGCGCTCACACCTTTTTTTATAAAGGGCACGCCGTTGAATTCGGGCCGGATGCCGGCAGGGTGTCCGATCATCATCAGGTCCTCCGACACGTTCAGCGTGTTCATGACAGAGTCTGAGGGGATAATGGATTCATCAAGACTGTGATAACTGATCCGGATCTTTTGCCTGGCCAGGCCATCGATCACAGGGTTGATCGGGATCAGGGCCAGGTCTACATTGGGTTCGGGATGGAAAAAGATGGGCAGTTCTTTCCGGGCAATGGTCACCTGTCGCTCCTTACCATACAGGGGCATTCCCGCAGAATCCGCTTCCAGGAAAAAAAAGTTGAGCGACTGCGCCGATTGCACCGCAGTTCTTGTGGTAATGATGGAAGGAACTTTTCCATTTCGTGTATCCAGCAGAAAAAAGAAACCGGTACTATAGCCGCCGTATAAGACCTCTTTCCCATCCTGTTTGACCACACTGTCAACCGTCTGTATTTTCACTGTGGCGTTCACCAGGTATTCGAGCATGCCCAGTTTGTTCTTTGTCTGGCTCTGAGCAATAGCTGGCAGCAGTAAGACGAGAGAGAGGTAGCAAATTTTTTTCATAACCCGGATCTGTTACCTGCAAGTACGGTATTATTTTAGAAATGCGTTTGCAGCAAAACAACGCCGCTATTTATAATAACCATTCCGTTCGATCTCTTCACGCACTTTTTCCGGAACCAGGTAACGGATCGTTTTCCCGTTTCGGATGGTATCGCGGATCTCTGTGGCGGAGAGTTGTAACAGGGGGGCGTCCAATACCAGGTGTTTGGCGTTCCAGGTATCGGTTACCGGGAAACCCGGGCGTTGGTAGATGATGAAGGAATAATTCTTTACGAGTTGCTCAAAATTCTTCCAGCGGGGCAGGTTCTGAAAACTATCACTACCCATCACCACCGAGAATTCGTGTTGCGGATATTTTTCCTGCAGGTAGGTAAGTGTGTCAATGGTATACGATGGACGCGGCAGTTTGAACTCAACATCGGAAGCTTTCAGCCGAAGGTCGTCTTCCACCGCCAGGTGAACCAGGTTCAACCGGTCGTACTCGTTCAATAATACGGAAGAAGGTTTTAGCGGGTTTTGTGGCGATACCACGAACCAGACCTGCTGTACATCGGTATGGTTGGCTACATAACTGGCCACGATCAGGTGGCCGATATGAATGGGGTTAAAAGAGCCGAAGTACAGACCGGTTTTCATCTAATTTATTGACAATCAATTAATTAAGAAGTCACGCCACTTCTACAAAGATACTGTGGGCCTCATTCATCCTAAGGCTTAAGTGATAACCTGCCACAGAAATAGATATCGGATCTCCCAGGGGGGCCACCTGTTCCACTTTCACTTGTTCGCCGGGAACACAACCCATTTCCATCAACTTGATAAATATCTCATCTTTCTCGAACGAATGGATCACTGCATGCTGGCCCACGGCTAATTCTGACAATCGTTTCATTTCCACTAATTAATATTTAAAGGTAAAGCGGTAGCATAGCATTTTGTTACGAATTTTGGAGTAATACATCATTATGTCCAACGTACAGTTCCGTTCTGCCGACAGAAGCTTACAGCTACCAGGCAGATCCGCACTCAAAGCTTTTATTGCCGGTATTTTCAAAAAAGAAAGGAAGGCGCTCGCTTCCATCACTTACGTATTTTGTTCTGATGCGTTCCTCCTGCAGATGAACCGCGATTTTCTGCAGCACGATTATTACACGGACATCATCACTTTTGGCCTGTCGGAAAAAGGGGAGCCGGTAGAAGCGGAAGTATATATCAGTCTCGACCGGGTCAAAGAAAATGCCCGTACCCTTCAACAGACCTACCGGCAGGAAACCTTGCGGGTGATCTTTCATGGTGCCCTGCACTTATGCGGATATAAGGACAAAAAGAAAAGCGAAATCGAACTGATGCGGAAAATGGAGGACCATTATTTGCGTTTATTTGACAAACAGCAAACGAATGCCTAAAGCCCTGGCCGTCTTTTTATGTTTGATTCCCTTTCTCTCCTTTTCCCAGATCTCTGTCGTTGAACTGGAGGTCAGACCCATTCAGGAGCCGGTTACCAGAGATACGGTTGTTGACCGTTGGAACCATTCCCAACCGGGTTTCCGTGAACTACCCCAACAAGCCAAAGAACTTCTTTACTGGACCAATTATAGCCGGAACAATCCCAAAAAGTTCTGGGACAGTGCCGTATTGACCATTATAAGAACCTTTCCAGATCTGAATAAGACAGAAGCCCGCAGCCTGGAGCTACAGCTATCCCGTGTCGGACCACTTCCCATGTTCACCCTGAACCCGGTACTGGTAAAAACTGCCCAGGCACATGCTAATGATATGGCAGACAAACAGGCCGGTCCCAGCCATGTTTCTTCCAATGGGGCATCTTTTGCCAGGCGGATGCAGATGGCGGGCATCTATCGGTATGCTAAAGAGAATATTTCCATCAGCAGCCAGGGCGTATTACTCGCAGTTGTACTCCTCTACCTGGACATCAACCTGCCTGAGATGGGCCACCGAAGCACCCTGCTCGATCCCAGCTTGAGGGAAATAGGAGTTGGTGCCGCCTTGTACGGTAAGGATCAATACTTTCTGGTACAGGACTTCGCCGGTCGCCAGTAGGGCATAGGTTCCACGAATCCCAGTTTCACCCCGGAACATTAATTTTAAAAATGGTTCCACGAATCCCAGTTTCACCCCGGAACACAGTAATTTTGGGTATGGCAAGAAAAAGATGGACACCCCAGGAAGAGATCACCGACTCCCTACTCCGTACCCGGGAGAAAAGAAAATGGCAACTTGCCTATAGAAGGTATGTTCTGGAGAACCTGCCCAGTGAGGCCTATGCCCATTATTTTGGACTGGACAGTGCCAGTCTCCGGCAATGGTTCGAGTGCCAGTTCACCGAAGGGCTTAATTGGGACAACTTCGGGAAAGCCTGGCAGTTCGATCATATCATCCCCTCGGCCTATTTTGATTATGGTGTGGAGGAGGACCTGTTACTCTGTTGGAGTTTTATCAATCTACGGGTAGAACCCACTGAACCGGACCGGGCAAACCGGATCGATATACTCTCCGTTCGGGCTTATTTCCAGGACCTGTATCAGGCAACGGGGTTCTTACTCTGCCAGAAAATGCTGGAGAAGATCCGGACCATTGAAGAATCCCGCCAAAAAAGCCACCCTGCTATTGAACAGTTCCTTCTCCAGAACAGGGAAAGGCTGGAAACCATCGGAACCCTGAACCGGGAAGAACTGGCCAGTCTGAACCAGGGTACCCCGCTTGCCGACATTTTATTAGAAAGGGAAATCCTCAGAAAATTCACCGCAGGCCAATAAGGCTGATTTATCTTTGCCGACTATGTTTCCTGAATATGATGTGATCGTTGTAGGCGCCGGACATGCCGGATGTGAGGCCGCCGCTGCCGCTGCCAATATGGGCAGCAAAGTGTTGCTGGTGACCATGAATATGCAGACCATTGCCCAGATGAGCTGTAATCCCGCTATGGGTGGAATTGCCAAAGGACAGATCGTTCGCGAGATCGATGCGATGGGTGGCTACAGCGGTATCGTTAGCGACCTGAGTACGATCCAGTTCCGGATGCTGAACCGGAGCAAAGGTCCTGCCATGTGGAGCCCACGTACCCAGAACGACCGTATGCTTTTCGCAGCCACCTGGCGCGAAATGCTGGAGAAAACCCCGAACGTGGATTTTTACCAGGATATGGTCCGCTCCATCATCATCAAAGGAAACAAGGCCTGTGGCGTAGTGACCGGTCTGGGTCACGAGGTAAAGGCAAAGTCTGTGGTTGTGACCAGTGGTACCTTCTTAAATGGTATCATTCATATCGGTGAAAAACAGTTCGGCGGAGGCAGGGTTGCCGAAAAAGCCGCAACGGGTATCACTGAACAACTGGTGGAATATGGTTTTGAAAGCGACCGACTGAAGACCGGAACACCCCCCAGGGTAGATGGCCGTAGTCTGGATTACAGCAAAATGGAAGAACAGAAAGGCGACGATGAGATCGTTGGCTTTTCTTATACCAACACACCCCGCATCAAACCGGAAGCACAAAGAAGCTGCTGGATCACTTATACCAACGATACGGTTCATGATATCCTGAAAACCGGTTTCGACAGGAGCCCGATGTTCCAGGGAAGAATTGAAGGGATCGGTCCAAGGTACTGTCCCAGCATTGAAGACAAGATCAACCGGTTTGCAGACCGTGACCGTCACCAGCTTTTTGTAGAACCGGAAGGATGGAATACGGTCGAGATCTATGTGAACGGCTTCTCTACCTCTTTACCAGAAGAAGTTCAATACGAAGCTCTTCGTATTGTTCCGGGTTTTGAGAATGTCCGCATCTTCCGCCCGGGTTATGCCATCGAATACGATTACTTCCCTCCAACACAATTGAAATATTCTTTGGAAACCAAGAACCTGGCCAACCTGTTCTTTGCGGGGCAGATCAATGGAACCACCGGTTACGAAGAGGCCGCCTGCCAGGGACTGATGGCCGGCATCAACGCGCACCAAAATGCCAAAGGCCTGGAGCCGTTGATATTGAAAAGAAGCGAGGCCTATATCGGTGTACTTATTGATGACCTCATCAGCAAGGGTACCGAAGAACCTTACCGTATGTTCACCAGTCGCGCCGAGTTTCGCACACTGCTGCGCCAAGACAATGCCGATCTGCGTTTAACAGAGATCAGTCACAAACTCGGTCTTGCTTCAGACGAAAGAATGGAAGTGGTGTTGCGCAAGAAAACCGAAGTGGGTTCCATCAAAAAAACACTTTCTGAAAGCAGCGCGGAACCTGATCAGGTAAACCCTTATTTTGAAAGCATCGGCTCTGCACCCGTATCCGAGAAACAAAAAGTTTCCAAACTACTATTACGTCCCAATGTGGATCTTCCTTCCCTGCTGAGGTCGGTGCCATCCTTACAGGCCGCTTTGTCTATTCACCAGCCCGACTCGCTAGAGCAGGCAGAGATCCAGATCAAATACGAGCGGTATATCGAAAAGGAACAGGAGATCGTAGACAGGATGAGCCAACTCGAGAACATGGCCATTCCGGCGGGATTTGATTATGACAAGGTGAACGCCCTCTCAAACGAGGCCTTACAGAAATTCAAGAAGATCAGGCCGGCAACGCTGGGCCAGGCAAGCCGCATCAGCGGGGTCAACCCGAGTGATGTTCAGATCCTCATGGTTTATATGGGTCGTTAATCAATTATGGATAACTTAGGTTTCCTAAACGATTCTGCTATGAAACCTATGCTCTCCCTGTTCGGGCTGGTCCTGTTATTGTTTTCCTGCAAACAGACAGATAACAACGCACTCTCTCTTAAAGATTACCACGCAATTGTTGACACCGGCATACAGACCGGAGGCGTGAAACTAATACCCATTGAAACTCCGGTTGGTAAATTCAACGTCTGGACCAAACGTTTTGGCAATAACCCAAAGATAAAAGTATTGTTACTCCACGGTGGTCCTGGCGGTACACACGAATTCTTCGAATCATTCGAAAGTTTTCTGCCACAGGAAGGAATAGAATTCTACGAATACGATCAGTTGGGCTCATACTTCAGCGACCAGCCCAAGGACAGCAGCCTTTGGACCACCGAGCGTTTTGTAGAGGAAGTGGAGCAGGTGCGCAAAGCATTGGGTCTTACTAAAGATAACTTTTATCTGCTGGGCCATAGCTGGGGGGGAATACTCGCCATGGAATATGCCCTGAAATACCAGGACCATATCAAAGGACTCATCATCAGCAATATGATGAGCAGCTGTCCGGAATATGGTAAATATGCAAGAGAGGTACTGGCCAAACAAATGGATCCCAAGGTCGTGGATAGCGTCCGCGCCATGGAAGCAAGGGGTGCCTATACCGATCCAAAGTATATGGAACTGCTAACTGGTTTTTATGAGGCACATCTCTGCCGAGTAAAACCCTGGCCAAATGCGGTCCAGCGTGCCTTCCCTCATATGAACGGAGAAATATATACGATGATGCAGGGCCCCTCTGAGTTCGGTATCTCCGGCCGACTGGCCAACTGGGACAGGAGCAAAGACCTTCCTAAAATAAAAGTACCTACCCTTACCATCGGTGGTAAACACGACACCATGGATCCCGAACACATGAAATGGATGGCAACACAGGTACAGCAAGGCAGAAGCGTGATCTGTCCGAATGGTAGCCACGGCTCCATGTGGGATGATCAGCCCACCTATTTCCCGGGACTCATCAGTTTCGTCAAGGATGTGGATGCAGGCACATTTAAGAAGTAGCCGGCTCACCGACCACAAACCCGCTTTACCGAATTTATGATGAATGGTTTTCACATTTAACCGATTTCAGTAGTTTTAGTACTCTTCCAAAACCAACAATATAATCATGAGAAAAATCAAGCTCCTGTTTTCCGGGTTGCTGTTTGCTGCATTGCTGCAGGCCCAGGAAACATTCCCTGTGAACGGGGTGGCTGACAAACGTGAAGGCTGTTATGCTTTTACAAATGCCACCATCGTCACCAATGCCCAGAACACCCTCAACAATGCGACCCTGGTGATTCGCGACGGTAAGATCATTGCCGTAGGAACTACCGGTGTTGTAATACCAAAAGATGCGGTAGTGGTGGACTGTAAGGACAAGTATATCTATCCTTCCTTCATAGACATCTATAGTGATTATGGTATCGCCGCACCACAGCGTGCGATGGGCGGTTTCAACTTCAACGCCCCGGCACAGATCAGTTCCAATACCAAAGGCGCCTATGGATGGAACCAGGCCATCAAACCCGAAACAGACGCTGCCAAAGTTTTCTCAGTAGATGATGCTAAGGCCAAATCCTTCCGTGATATTGGTTTCGGCGCCGTACTGACCCATGTAAAAGATGGTATCGCCCGTGGTACCGGAACCGTGGTTACTCTCGCCAACCAGAATGAGAATCTGGTGATGCTGAAAGAAGGGGCATCAGCTCATTATTCGTTCAATCGTGGTACTTCCACTCAGAGTTACCCAAGCAGTATGATGGGATCCATCGCCCTGCTTCGCCAGACCTATCTGGATGCCCAGTGGTACAAGAACAAACCCGCCAAAGAAGGCGTGAACCTTTCACTCCAGGCCTGGAACGATAACCAGTCGCTCCCACAGATCTTCGAAGCAGAGGACAAATGGAACGACCTGCGCGCCGACAGGATCGCCAAAGAATTCGGAACACAATATATCATCAAAGGTGGCGGCAATGAATACCAGCGTATCAAAGAGATCGCCGGTACCAAAAGCGCCTATATCTTATCGCTCAACTTCCCACAGGCAATGGACGTGGAAGATCCGAATGATGCACGTTCCGTATCTCTGGGCGACATGAAACACTGGGAACTGGCACCCACCAATCCTGCCGCTTTTGAAAAAGCAAATATCCCTTTCTGTCTCACCACCGCCGACCTGCGCGATGCAAGGCAGTTCATGACCAACCTGCGCAAGGCCATTGAAATGGGTCTTTCAGAGACAAAAGCCATGGAAGCCCTTACGAAAACACCTGCTACCTTATTGGGTGTTTATGACAAAGTGGGTAGCATAGAGACCGGCAAACTGGCCAATTTCCTCATTACCAACGGACCCGTCTTCTCAGAAAAGACCACCATCTTACAAAACTGGATCCAGGGAGATAAATATGGTGTGAAAGAAGATGCCTGGTATGATGTGAAAGGCATCTATAACCTTACCCTTAATACCCCATCCGGCCCCGTTACCTATAGCCTCGATGTAAAAAGCGCAGCTGCCGCCAACGTGATCGGAAAAGATACCCTAACCAGCAAGTTCAGCTTTGATGGCAAACAAGTGAAACTGAGTTTCTCTACCGTACCCGCCAGAAGACCCTCTTCCGGAGCTCCTATGGCCGCCGGTGCATTTGGTGGTGCTCGCGGTGGTGCTGCAGCAGCACAATACCGTTTAAGCGGTGTGGCCAACGGCAATAACTGGAACGGTTACGGAGAAGATACTGCCGGTCACAAGATCACCTGGACCGCATCATTTGTCTCTTCGGGTACCGCTGCTACAGATTCATCTGCCAGAAGACGTCCGAATATTCCACAGCGTTTATCGAAAGTGACCTTTCCTTTTGACGGCTATGGATGGGAAGAAGCGCCTAAACAGGAAAACCTCCTGATCAAAAACGCAACTGTTTGGACCAATGAAAAAGAAGGCAAACTGGAGAATGCGGATGTATTGGTAAAGGACGGTAAGATCGCCAAAGTAGGCAAGAACCTCACAGACGCCAGTGCCAAAGTGATCGACGCTACCGGCAAACACGTGACCGCGGGTATCATCGACGAACACTCACATATTGCCGCATCCTCGATCAATGAAGGCGGACAATCCGTAACGTCGGAGGTGAGGATCGCAGACAACCTGAATCCGGAGGACATCAATATCTACCGTCAGTTAAGCGGTGGTGTAACCTCTTCTCATATCCTCCACGGTTCAGCCAACACCATTGGCGGACAAACTCAGCTGATCAAACTGCGTTGGGGTGCCAACGATGAGGACCTGAAGTTCAAAGGTGCCGATGGCTTCATCAAGTTTGCCCTCGGTGAGAACGTGAAGAGGACCACATCTACCAGCAACAACCGTTTCCCCGATACCCGTATGGGTGTTGAAGAAGTGCTGAACGATGCG
Organism: Chitinophagaceae bacterium; assembly: GCA_020403425.1. GTDB lineage: Bacteria > Bacteroidota > Bacteroidia > Chitinophagales > Chitinophagaceae > Sediminibacterium. Next base: position 39,655 of record JADBXR010000004.1, read on the forward strand.
TTCGCCCGTGCAAAGGATTATGAGAAAGCCCTGAAAGCCGATCCCAAAACCAAACGCGACCTGGAACTGGACGCATTGGTTGAGATCATGAATAAGAAACGTTTTATCACCTGTCACTCCTATGTACAAAGCGAGATCACTGCCGCATTGCGCATCGGTGATAAGTACGGATTCAAATTCAATACATTCACGCATATCCTGGAAGGCTATAAAGTGGCCGATAAGATGAAGGCACAGGGATCCAGCGCCTCAACTTTCTCTGACTGGTATTATTATAAGGTAGAGGTAACTGATGCCATTGCCTACAATGCCGCCATCATGCACAAAGTGGGTCTGAACGTATGTATCAATTCAGACGATGCAGAAATGGCCCGTCGCCTCAACCAGGAAGCGGGTAAAGTGGTGCGTTATGGTGGTGTATCTGAAGAAGATGCCCTGAAAATGGTCACCCTTAACCCGGCCAAAGCCCTGCACGTAGATGATAAGGTGGGAAGCCTGAAAGCGGGTAAGGACGCAGATCTGGTGATCTGGAGCGACAACCCGCTGAGCATCTATGCCAAATCAGAAAAGACAATTGTTGACGGTATCGTATACTTCGACAGGGAGAAAGACGCCGAACAGCGCAAGAAGATCAGCAGTGAAAGGTTCCGCCTGACACAGAAAATGATCGGTGAGAAAAGGAGCGGCGGCCCGGTAAGACCGGCGGAACCCAGTTTCCAGGTACTGCTAAGCTGCGGCGACCATGATCACAAAGATGGTTTGTATACCATCCATACCGAAGATGCCGAAACCCTCAACAAATAAACCGACAGATTATGAAAAAAATATTCAGCACACTCAGCGTATTACTTCTGATCGCCGGTTTAACCAAGGCACAGGAAGTTGTATACCCGGCCAAAGAGAACAAGGGCCGTATCTATATCACCAACGGAACCGTTCACGTAGGTAACGGGACCGTTCTGGAAAATGCCACCATCGAGATCAACCAATCCAAGATCACCAATATAGGCACCAATATTACAGCGGCTGCCGGAGCAACCGTGGTAGACGCCAAGGGCAAACATGTATATCCCGGCCTGATCCTTCCCGCAACCGATGTGGGATTGAAAGAGATCGGTGCAGGTGTACGCGCCAGCAACGACTTTTCCGAACTGGGCGAGTACAATTCCAATATCCGTTCCATCACTGCGTATAACACCGACTCACGCGTGATCGGCGTATTACGTTCCAATGGTATCCTGCTGGCCAATATCGTTCCTGCCGGCGGATCAGTGAGTGGTTCCTCAACCGTTGTTCAGCTCGACGCCTGGAACTGGGAAGATGCCGCATACAATATGGACGGTGGTCTTCATGTGAGTATGCCCAGCTTCATCAACCGTTTTGGCGGCAGAAGAGGCGGCGGCATTCCTCCGGCACTGCTGGCGCAACTCGGCATCAGCTTCAATGCACCGGCAGATCCGGCCAAAGCCGCTCTGGATAAAGTAGAAGAGATCAAATCCTTTTTCCGACAGGCAAAGGCATACCTGCAGGAACCCGCTCACGAGAACGTGAACCTGAAATTCGAAGCGTTGAGAAAACTATTCGACAAAAAGCAAAAACTCTTTGTTCATGGCGATCAGGTAAAACAGATGCTGGTAGCGATCGACTTCGTGAAAGAGTTTGGTTTTGATGTGGTGATCGTAGGCGGCAGTGAAAGCTTCCAGATAGCCGACCTGTTGAAAGCCAATAATATCTCTGTTATCCTGAACGAGCAGCATGCATTGCCCGCCACCGAAGATGATGACATAGACCAGCCTTACAAAACACCTGCCGCATTACAGAAAGCAGGCGTACTGTTTGCGCTGAACGATGGCAGCGATAACGCACGCTACCGTAACCTTTCGTATAATGCAGGGACCGCCGCTACCTATGGTCTGACCAAAGAGCAGGCCTTACAGGCCATTACGCTCAACGCAGCTAAGATCCTGGGTATCGCTGACAGAACCGGTTCTCTAGAGACAGGCAAGGACGCCAATATCGTGATCAGCGAGGGCGACCTGCTGGATATGAAAAGCAGCACCGTGACTGATGCCTTCATCCAGGGACGCCAGGTTAGTCTCGATAACAAACAGAGACAACTCTACGAGCGTTATAAGTATAAATACAGTATCAAATAGCACAATAACGATTTCAGAAAAGAAAGGCCTCCGGGATCTCCGGAGGTCTTTTGTTTGCTTACCCACCGCTCTTCCAGCTCCACTATGGACTATCACCTGCATTTACTACCTTAGCCCCATGGGTAAGAAACTATTTCTGTTAGACGCGTTGGCGTTGATCTATCGGGCGTATTATGCGTTGATCCGCAATCCCCGCATCACTTCGAAAGGAAGGAACACCAACGCACAGTTCGGGTTCACCAACACACTGTTCGAACTCATCAACAAAGAAAAGCCCACGCATCTGGCAGTTTGCTTTGATACACATGCACCTACGGAGCGACATGTAGACTTCACCGATTACAAGGCCAACCGGCAGGAAGCACCGGAAGATCTGCTGGATGCCATTCCAGATATCAAAAGGATCATCAAGGGCTTCAACATTCCCGTAGTGGAACTGGATGGATATGAGGCCGACGATGTGATCGGAACAGTGGCCTGGCAGGCGGCAGACAAAGGGTATGAAGTATATATGGTCACGCCCGATAAAGACTATGGTCAGTTACTGATACACCCCCATGTGTATATTTATAAACCACCGGCATTCGGAAATGCGGAAGAGATCCTCACGGCAGAAAAGATCTGTGAGAAATGGGACATCAAACGCGTAGAACAGGTGGTTGATATGCTGGGTCTGATGGGAGATGCGGTGGATAACATACCTGGTATACCCGGTGTAGGAGAAAAGACAGCCGCCAAACTACTGAAGGAATATGATACCCTGGAGAACATCCTTGCCAACGCAGATAACATCAAAGGGGCTTTAGGAGAAAAAGTGCGGAATGGGAAAGAGCTGGCCATCATCAGTAAAAAACTGGCCACTATCATCACCAATGTACCGGTAGATTTCCATGAAGAGGATTATCGTCTGAAAGAATGGAACAAGGAGGCCCTGGTAGAAGTGTTCACAGAATTGGAATTCAAGACACTGGGTAAAAGGATCCTGGGCGATGAGTTCAACGCTTTTCATGCGGCCCCGCAATCTGTTCAGACAGACCTGTTCGGCAACAACGTTCCCTCACAAAACAAAAAGGAACCAGCATCGAAAAAAGAGACCGCACCCGTTCTCCTGGGAGAGGAAAGTGCCGGACTACTGGCAGAGAAGAATATCCACAATACCAAACACAACTACCAACTGGTAGAAGGAAAAGACGCGATCAACAGCCTGGTTACAACACTTCTGCAGCAGAAAGAGATCTGTTTTGACACGGAGACCACCAATATTGATGCCAACGATGCAGAGCTGGTGGGCATGAGTTTTTCTTACCAACCAGGAGAAGCCTTTTATATACCCTGCCCCACAGACCAGAAAACCACCTACAGTATCCTTGAGCAGTTAGAGCCCTTGTTCAATAACAAGCAGATCACCTGGGTGGGACAGAACCTGAAATACGATATGCTTGTATTAAAATGGTACGGCAAAGAGCTGGCTGGAAATATTTTCGATACCATGCTCGCCCACTATGTCATAGAACCGGAAGGCCGGCGCAGCATGGACCTGCTGAGTGCACAATACCTGGGTTACGAACCTGTACACATTGATGAGCTGATCGGCAAAAAAGGCAAGAACCAGCTCAACATGCGCGATGTAGATGTTGATAAGGTAAAGGAATATGCTGCGGAAGACGCCGATATCACCCTTCAATTGAAACAGGCGTTCACCCCGCTGCTGAAGGAAAGAGAAGTAGAACGCGTTTTTGAAGAAGTGGAGAACCCTCTGGTACGCGTACTGACCGATATGGAATTCGAAGGGGTTAAGATCGATGTGGATTTCCTGAACGAATACAGCAAAGAACTGGAGAAAGATGCCAGGCAGTTTGAAGAGAATGTATATGCACAGGCTGGGGTACGTTTTAACCTGGCTTCGCCCAAACAGCTGGGGGAAGTGCTGTTCGAGGTGCTCAAAATAGACCCCAAGGCCAAAAAGACGAAGACCGGTCAATATGCCACCGGCGAGGAGGTATTACAGAAACTGGCTGCCAACAATCCGATAGTGGCCGATATCCTGGGATTCCGGGAGTTGACCAAACTCAAAAGTACTTATGTGGATGCCCTGCCGGAAATGATCAACCGAAAGACCGGTCGCGTGCACACTTCCTATGCACAGGCCGTGGCGGTTACCGGCCGGTTGAGCAGCAACAATCCCAACCTGCAGAATATCCCGATCAGAAGCGATAAGGGGCGCGAAATACGTAAAGCATTTTTACCCAGGGATCATAAACATGTGCTGATCAGTGCCGACTACTCGCAGATAGAACTGCGTATCGTAGCGGCCATCAGTGGCGACCCGAATATGTGCGAGGCCTTCAAAGAAGGAAAAGATATCCATACCGCCACCGCAGCCAAAGTGTACAATGTGCCAGATTCAGACGTCACCAAAGAAATGCGATACAAGGCGAAGAGTGTGAACTTTGGGATCATTTATGGACAGGGAGCATTCGGGTTGGCAGACAACCTGGGCATCTCCAGGACCGAAGCTAAAGAGATCATTGATAATTATAAGAAAGAATTTGTCGGCATCACGTCCTATATGGACGACACCGTCCGTTTTGCGCAGGAAAACGGATATGTCCAGACATTGATGGGAAGGAAGCGTTGGTTAAAAGACATCAACTCCTCCAACTTCACCGTTCGGGGTTATGCCGAGCGGAACGCCATCAACTCACCCATACAGGGAACTGCGGCCGACATGATCAAACTGGCCATGATCCGCATCTATCATGAGATGAAAAAGGGGGATTGGAAATCCAAAATGATCCTGCAGGTACACGACGAATTGGTGTTTGATGCTGTAAAAGAAGAAGTGGACGACCTGAAAAAACTCATCATCGATAACATGACCCATGCCATGATCCTGCCCAACGGTGTTCCGGTAGAGGCGGAAGTGGGCATGGGCAGTAATTGGCTCGAAGCTCACTGATACTTTAGTGAACGAAGTAAAACACGCTATGACAAACGAAGAGACCATACACCGATTCTATACTGCATTCCAACAACTTGATTATGCCACCATGCAGGCTTGTTATCATGATGACGCGGTTTTTAACGACCCCGTGTTTGGCCTGCTGGATATAACGGAGACGCGCGCCATGTGGGAGATGCTTTGTAAACGTGCACTTAATTTTTCGCTGGTGTATGGCAATATCCAACTGCTGGATGAGGAGTATACCACCTGCGACTGGACCGCATCCTACCTGTTCTCAAAAACCGGCCGCAGGGTGGTGAACCGCGTAAAGGCGCATATGCGTTTTAAGGACGGGCTGATCATTGAGCATACTGATGCATTTGATATCTATCGTTGGTCGAGACAGGCTTTTGGTTTGACGGGTCTGTTATTCGGATGGTCACCCTGGATGAACCGTAGCATACAACACAAAGCAAATCTGGGTTTGCAGCAATTCATGAACAGTTAAATCTGCTACATCATAGCGAACAGGAGAAAGAATATTTCGAGTAAAGCCAGGACCAGCACCAGCCTACGCCAGCTGCGCCGAAGAAAAGAATCCCTGACAAGGGTTCGATTTTGTAAGATGAAGTAAAGTGCAGCAGAAGCCAGTGCCAATAAAACCAGTTTCTGATAAGCAAAAGAAGACTGGAAAAAGGGAAGTACGGATGTATACAACGCCTCCATCTCCGACATTTCCTTTCCCTTACTAGTGGCGTCGATCATGAACCATCTGGTGATGGCATAGACCCCGGGAAGCACCAGAACGGTGGAGAGTGGCAGAAAAGACTTGTTTTTCATAGGTTTAAGTTAACAAAAGCACTAGTCTTTTTCATCTTGTCCTATATTTAAGTATGAACTGGACCTTCTTTTTTCAGAGTAGCTGGCTGATCGGCGGGCGCTATTTCATGATAGCGGGCTTCGCCTTTCTTCTCTTTTATGTACTCTGGCGCAACCGGTTGTTCTACAAAAAGATCCAGCTACGTTTTCCCCGCTATACAGATTACCTACGTGAGATAACCTATTCGGCGCTTACGATCTGCATCTTCTCGTTCGTTTCTGTGGTCCTGTTCAAACACCCGAAGGTGGCCCCGCTCACCACGCGGTACTATTCGATCGAAGCATACGGATGGTTCTATTATTTTCTGGCTTTTCCCCTCATGCTCATCATGCATGATACCTATTTTTATTTTACACACCGGCTCATGCACCACAGGGCGCTGTTCAGATGGTTTCATCTTGTGCATCATAAATCAACGAATCCATCTCCCTGGGCCGCTTATGCCTTTCACCCGCTGGAAGCCATTGTGGAAGTGGGTATCGTGGTCATATTCATGTTCACCATTCCCATACACAAGACACATCTGCTGATCTTTTTTCTCATCATGATCGTTTACAATGTATACGGACACCTGGGTTATGAGTTATATCCAAAGGGGTTTAGCAAAACAGCTATTGGTAAATGGATCAACACTTCTGTAAACCATAACCAGCACCACCAATATTATACCGGTAACTATGGTCTCTATTTCCTTTTCTGGGATCGGGTATTCGGTACCGTTAGGACAGATTACGACCAACGTTTTGAAGAAGTGAGGTCTAGAAAGAGGCCTTAGTGACTCACTGACCAGTTATAAAACTGCAGATCCCCCTTTGCCTGGATCGTGATGTTCTTTACACTACGTCCGAGTTGAAGCGAAAGCTGATTATTTCCTTTCTGCAACGGCACCCGTACATATTGGATCGTGGCCGGTAATGATTGCCAATTTCGGGTATCGGCCTTTTCTGTGGCCGTATTGAAAAGGTTCACCAGTAACCCTGCTGTGAGAGCCGCGGTTTCGGCATTCCGTTCTTTTTTCCTGTCGTCCTTTTCTTTACTGCTGCCTTTGGATATTTCTCTGGCCACGGCCGAAGCACCTGCTTCTGTAAGTTTCTTGGTTATCTGCCTGGTGAGTGCAGAGCCCACTTCTTTCAGGATCCTTTCTTTCAGGATCTCTGGTGCAAGCGTGTTGAGGTCCTCCACCAGTTCAGCGGTAAATTTCTGCCCGTTAACAGTAACAGCAGCTTCAGCAAAAGGATAGGTTCTCGGAGTATATGAAGGAACGGCCACGCGGATGGTCCTGAATTCATTCAGTCGCGAATGATTCGGAGAGATCCGTGCTGCTGAAAAATCTACCGGAACATTAAAACTTCCATACTGACTGTTAAACAGGAAAACGCCATTGCCGTTACCCTGCTGCATCAATACAAAATTCTGTTCCGTTTTCTCCGGTACCATCCCTCTTTCAAAGAACACGATGAGCTCCCCGCCTTCCCCAATTTGTGCCGGTTGGTAATTCCGGTTCAGTTTACGTTGGTATACATCGACCATATCGGAAAAACCCATCTGGCTGGCAGTTCTCAGAAGGTCGTTCTTCAGTTGCTCCGGCATTCTTACCCCATAATAATTAGGACCCTTCGCAGAAAGGAACAGGTCGGTGGCATTACGGTAAGAGATGAAAGCGTTGTTGATATCTCCAGCTGCTTCGTAGATCAAGCCCTGAACGATCAGTGCAAACGCATCTTCCGTATAGCGATCGGCATTGGGTTTGAATTTATCCTGCTGTGCTTGTGTACTCAGCGTGATCCTCCTGGCTTCCACCACCGCTTCGGTTACATCGCCCTTGTACAGATAGTTCAGCGCTTTATAATAATGCAGGAGAAAACGCTCAAAATCCTCACCCAGGTAGGTCTGCATCATGGGATTCAGCAGGTTTCCCACCACCGCGTCACCCAGTGTTTTTCTTTTCTGTTCAATGAAACTGTCGGCAAGGTTCAGGTAAAGGTTGCTACTGTCGTAAGAGCCCAGCAAGTGGTATACCTTCCCCTTCTCCATATAATAGAGCAGCCTGTTCCTGTCTTGTTGTAGTAGGCTGTTCTGTTCCAGTAGGCTCTTGGCACGATAATAATCTGCCTGGCCGATGCTGTTGTAGTAGCCCGACATTTTATTGTTGTACGTAGCGCAGGAAAATAAAACGGGCACACATAGCCATGCTATCCATGCCCGTTTCAGTGTCTTCTTCATGAGAGAGAGGTTTCAGCCGCGGTAAAATACCGGTCCTTAGTTCTTAACCAGTTTTGCGATCTTTTTCTCACCGATCCATACCACTTCATTGGTTTCGATGTTGGTAAGCTCCAGGTTCACCTGGTAGGTAACCGTTTTCTGGCGCTTGTAAGCGTCAACGATGGAGTTGATGGTTCCCTGCAGAATATAATCGGCCCCTTTCTCCAATCCGAACTTCTTCATGGTGCTCTGTGAGGCGTTGGTTTGTTGATCGGCCTTTTCGGCTCGCATCTCTTCACGTTTTTTTCCACTCTGCACAAGGCCCACTTTGTCCGATTCAATGAAAGAGATCTCCAGGTCTTTCATGAAGGTCTCCGCCTCAATGTGTTCATGGCTTTTGTTGGTGATCATACCCACGATCACCACAGGCTTTTTGCCCTTGGCGCTTACATGGTTACTGATCCATTTCTCATTCAGGATCTGGCCGGTGATCTCTTTGGCGGTCAGGCGGCTGTCGGTATTGTTCCAGTTGCCGCTCAGGTCTATCTGAGTGGCCGGATCGATGCGGGTAACCGTACGGTTAGAGCAGGATGCGAGCAACAAGAATGTTGTAACGGATAAAAGTAAAGCTGTACGTTTCATAGATATTTCCTTATAGCGTTTGTATTGGGTATCTCGGGCCGGTCAGATCAGAATCCGAACCACCAGTTTCCAGAACGGAAGCCGATGAACGGACGACTGATACCCCATCGGTTCCAGTTATAGGGATTATAAGCGCCATATCCGTAACTGTTCCAACCAAAAGGGTATCCGTAATTAAGTGAGGGTGCAAACAGGGCCGATTGTCTGCGATAGGCTCTTCTTTCCGCCCGGCGTTCTTCGCGGGCCTCTCTCCAGTCATAGGCCTTATACGTATTTTGTACGGTGGTATTGGCCCAGCTCAGAAGGGAATCCTTCTGGTTCATGTATTTCTGCTGGCTGATCTGGTAGTTCGGATTCTGGTCTGGCAACAGCTCAGTTGTTTGTGCCTGCGTCATTGTAACCAGTAAAACGAAGAGAAGGGGTAAAATTCCACGTTTCATATGAACCTCCTTTTTGTTATCAGTAACAAAACTAATACCAATTCCGCATCCGGCGGGCGTGGGGCTGTTAAAACGGGACGACTGGTCAAAATCTGCCATAAATGGCGGGCTCTCAGGCTTTTTTCTTGTAGATCGGAACCGTGCTGCAGGGCTCACCGTACATGATGCTCTTGACAAAGGGCCTGAGTTTATTGGTGATCTCCACATACGCAGTTTCCGGGATATCTACTTCACCACAACCCTTTACCACAACACGCTGATCGGTATAATCCTCCCCTTTTACAGCAGCCAGGTTCTTCAGCAGCAGGGTGCTCACCAGTTTTTTCTCATCACCAAACACCACTTCTTTGGCAAAAGGTTGCAGGTAACTGGCCACCAGCATATAGGCCCACATGGGAATAATGGCATCGGCCGTACAGGTAATGGACACATAGGCATCCTGGTAAACCGTCCAGTCGGTACTTTGTAATGCCGCACGAAAATCCTTTTCTTTCAGTATCAGGCCCATGAAGAGGTATTCCTTCAGGTCGAAGGTCTTGATCTCTCCTTTCGGGTAATATTCTTCCAGGTCAAAGCTGACCAGCCCGCTTTCCGCTACTTTGTTCACAAAGGTCTCACTCATGAAGTATGCTTTACACAGTAAAATTACAGATATCCCGGTGCTTTTGTTTTCGGTTTCCGTAAAACAAAAGCCCGGCGCTGTGGCCGGGCTTCAGAGAAGATATATTTCTATTAATAGAACTTGGCTCGGTTATCCTTAATGGTGGCGGCTTTTTTCAGCGCATCCAATCCACGGTAAGATGCCATTTTAGCGCTCTGGATCAGGCTCTGTTTAATGGTAGCCTGGTCAACCGCTTCTGTTTTGGCTCCGGTCGACTCCACTTTGATGGAGAAAACACCCGTAGCACCAGCAATCGGTTCACTGGCCTTACCCACCAGGGTCTTATTGAAAGCGGCACCTACGATCTTGGGTTCACTTCCCACACCTGTGATGAAAGGAGCTGTAAAGCTCAGGCTGTCTGCACGCAATACCGGTGCACCGGTGCTGCTGGCATAAGCTTCCAGTGTATTACCCTTGAATTTAGTGTCAATGATCTGCTTGGCCTTTTTCTCATTGCGTACAATGGTTTCAACGGTAGGCCTTGCTTCGGCAGCAGAAGCCAATCCGGCTTTGTTCACGGCACTTACAACGGCCACTACAAAACGGTCGCCGATCTCGAATGGTTCAGAGACCTCACCTGTCTTGTGCTCATATACCCAACGAACCAGCTGGCGGCTCTGACCCAGACCCGTCACCGCAAAATCATTCTGTTTGATATCGTTTGCATTCAGTACCTGCCTTCCGTCTTTCAGGGCATTGGCATTGAATTTTTTAGCGTCCTTGCTGGCTACAGCGAACTGTGAAGCAGCAGTATTGGCAGCAGAAACGGTCTCATTGCTGGCAAAGATGGGTTTGGCCAGGTAAGCGATCTTATAGGCCGGGGCACTGTTCTTCTGACCCAGGATCTCTACATAATGGTAACCGTAGTCGGTCTTGACCACACCTTTTGATCCAACCGGATTATCAAATACATAATCATTGAATGGGATCACCATCTGTCCCTGCGGGAAGAATTCATACACTCCGCCATTGTTCTTGCTGCCGCCATCATCGGAATATTTGGTGCAAAGTGCGCCAAAATCAGCACCGCCTTTGATCGCGGTCTGGATGCTGTCGATCAGTTTCTTACCCAGGCTGTCCGGGCGAACCTGCTGGCCGCTTCTGGGATCTGACGTGGCCACCAGGATATGACGAACCTTAACACTGTCGGGCCATTGTTTCACACCCACCATTTTGGCAAGTACATAATTGGATCCATCCACATAAGGACCATATACGGTTCCAACAGGAATGCGTACCAGTGAGTCCTTATTGAGCTGCTGCATACGTGTTTTGCTGAAATAGCTGTTATAATAAGGTACTTCTGTACTGTTCTTATTCAGGAAAGCTTCCACATTCGATGTGGCTGCAAATTCATTCTTCAAAGCCAATACCTGGTTCAGTACTGCTGCAGAATCTGAACTGCTGGGTGCAGAACTGTAAGTGACATAGGCAATGTTGCGGGTCTCTTCCAGTTTGGTGTATTCGTTCGGATGTTTCTTCACATAAGCGTTGATCTCTTCATCGCTTACTTTGGCCGAGCTGTCAGAAACTGCAGCATAAGGAACATATACATAAGAGAAAGAGGTCACTGCATTATTATCTGCCTGCTGTTTTTCCAGCATCCATTTAGGGGCATAGGCCGCCTGCATCAGCAGGTTCTGGTATTTATTACGTAATGTCTGTTCAATGGAAGGTTCTATATAAACGCTGTTGATCATTTTGATCTGCTCGGCGTTCTTGCTTTTCTTTATCTGTGCAAAAGCTTCACGGGCATTGTTGGCCATGAACTGACCCGTGTTGGGATCGGTGAATTCATTCCGTAACGGAGAGTTCTCACCAAAAAGGATATCGGTCAGTTCTTTCGGAGATACCTGCAGACCCAGTTTCTCATATTCCTGATTCAGTACGATTTTCTCAACAGCCTGGTTCCAGGTAGAACCGATCAGCTGTTCACGCTGCGCGCCCTGTGGACCGTACATACGCTCCTGCATGGCCAGCTGCTCTTCAAAATCACCACGTTCAATATTCTTACCGTTCACCTTACCGATGACACTAGTATTGGAAAAAGCTCTTCCGCCACGGCCAACACCGTCCTGCAGGATGAAAGCGATCAGGGCCAGCGCAATGATACCGAATACAATCCACGCACCTTTGTCACGAATACTTTGAATTACAGACATAATACTTTTATTAATGGTTTTATCCCGAATGTAAAGGGGAGGCAAAAATAGGGGAATAAAACATTAGAACAAATTGTGGATAACAGGGTTAAGTCTAAGAATAACAAGGATTCCCGGAAGGGGGTACCGATGGCTTCCGGAACCGGATCTCCGACCTGGAGAATAGAACGATCCCACCCTGGGGCCCGATTCTGCCAAAACAGATGAATGGATTTCCACATCGGCCTGTTCATAACCCGAAAATCCGGTGGAGAAATCGGTTTTTTACCCTTCCTGATGTGGAAAGAACAGGAATAAACTCACCCGGATCGTATCTTATAACTGGTTGAGCCAGAATTCACTTCCTATTTATCCCTGTTAATTAACAGTGCCGTAAAAGTGGATAGTGAAAACAGGGTATTGTGAATTGGATAATCCACTGATGTTCATAAAACAGCTCAAATCAATACAGAATGTAAAAATATCTGTGGATCGGATTGTGAATTACTGTGTATAAGCTAAGGGTAGTTACCTTTGACATCTGGGGATAAGTAAGTTATCCCGATATCCACAGCCCTAATAATAGTAGTTTATTTAAATAAAAAGGTATTATTAAATACTATTACAAGTCTTATGAACATCAATAACGATAGTGTTTTAGAAAAAGGATTTTTAGACATAGAAATTGATCCGCGTCTGGATTTATTTGCCGAGATTGAGCGCCTAAAGAAAGAAAAAAATGCGGTCATACTTGCCCACTATTACCAGGAACCCGATATACAGGATGTTGCAGATTATATTGGCGACAGCCTTGGGCTGGCGCAACAGGCCAGTAAGACCGATGCCGACCTTATCGTATTTGCCGGTGTACACTTCATGGCCGAAACGGCCAAGATCCTGAACCCCACCAAAAAAGTGGTGCTGCCCGACCTGAAAGCAGGTTGTTCCCTGGCCGACAGCGCACCTGCCCCTTTATTCAGGGCTTTCAAAGCCAAATACCCCGACCACCTGGTCATTTCCTATATCAACTGCAGCGCGGAGATCAAGGCCCTGAGTGATATCATCTGCACCAGCGGTAATGCCGAAAAGATCATCGAAAGCGTACCTAAGGAACAGCCCATCATTTTCGCACCTGATAAGAACCTGGGTGCTTATCTCAATAAAAAAACAGGCCGGAACATGGTGTTGTGGAACGGCGCCTGTATGGTCCATGAGATCTTTAGCCTGGAGAAGATCACCAAACTGAAGGTCCGCCATCCGAATGCTAAACTGATCGCCCATCCGGAATGTGAGGATGCGATACTGGCCATTGCAGATTATATCGGCAGTACCACTCAGTTGCTGAAATATTCAGAGACCGATAGTTCACAGGAATATATCGTTGCCACAGAGACCGGTATCCTGCACCAGATGCAGCATAATAGCCCCAACAAGACCTTCATACCCGCTCCACCCAATAATAATTGTGCCTGCAATGATTGCCCGCATATGAAGCTGAATACGCTGGAGAAACTCTATCTCTGCATGCAGTATGAGCAACCGGAGCTGGTAATGGACGAAAGCCTCCGCCTGCAGGCCAAAAAATCTATGGACCGCATGATGGAGATTAGCCGCAAAGCTGGGTTGATCGGATAAAACAGGGTTGATCTATTTAAAATTGATCAGCGCATAACCTTTCAACTGGTAGGTAGTGAGCGTGGTTAAAGCAGACGTAGCCACTTTCACTTCCGGCGTTATGTCGTTTTCGGTGAGTTTTCCCCGAATGAGGTTTTGTCCGCACACAAAAAACTGTACGCCGGCATTACTCAGCTCAGAGATCAGCGGCAGGTTGGGATTGTCCGTCTTGAATCTCTGCCGGTATTTTTCCTGGTTCAGTATGGAGAAAGTGGCCATCTTATGGATCACCGCCACCACTTTCAGGTTACTGGCCGGCACGCCCGTCGATCCATGAAGGTTCATCAGTGTGGCGATGGCTTCCAGATAAAGGTTCAGTGTGTCAGGTTTCTCAGCCTGGTTGGTGATATCCACCAGTATCTTGTATTCCATATTTTTATCCGCCTTCTCAGCTGCGTTGGGGATCTCCCAGACAGATCCATAGGATCTGATGATGGGATTCACTTTTGTCTGCTGCGCAATTGCCTGGAAAAAGGAGAAGAAAAAGCAGGATACGACCAGAATGGCTTTCATAACATTATTTGCAAACAAGATAGAAAGTACGTACAACAGGTATCACAAACAAATGCTGAACGGTTTAGCTGTTGGATGATGGCATTATTCACATTACAGGAGGAAAATAACCTTTACCTCAATCCGTGATAAATGGAAGTTTTTTTACGGTCCCGGCCGTTCTGGTCAGATGAGCACACAGGTTCTTAAAGGTCTCCACCGGTCCTTTGGCAGAAAAAGAGTTGATGATCCAGGCGGGCAGCTCGCCACCGGGATCTACCTGCAGGGTATAGATCACCTGTACCTCTTTATTGGTCAGAGGGATCAACTGCCAGCTTCCTTCCGAATGATCGATCCGAACCAGTTTATCCTTTTTCGGTTCCCACCCGCTCACATTATTGGCTTTGATGTTCACTTCCCTGCTGACTGGGTTTTGGCTGATGATCATGTGCGACACAAAATCGCGGTTTGCGGCAGGCCAGGGGAATACCACTTCTGAATAATAATACAATTCAGCAGGGGAAACCTGTTTCAGTAAACGGGTGGCACGGCTGTTGAATACCCAACTATCATAGGAAGATACGTCTGCGATCACAGCGCTTAACTGGGAGAGTGTTGTCTGGAATACCGCTTCCAGTTTTACCGCATTCACTTTGGAGTTGCTGCGTTTTTGCGAGTAGGTCCTGATGCCGTCCCTTTCTCCCGACAGCTTCCAGTTTTCCTGCGCCCGGCACAGAAAGCAGGTGATCCCCAAAAACCATGTCAGTAAAAGCTGCCTAAGCATAGATGATACAGGATAACAGATGACCCGAAACCAGGTGCAAGGTAAGGCTGCCGGCCAGATACTGTTTTAGGTGTCCCCGATTTAACAATTCCTGTCGGCCCATCCTACCGTTAAAAAAACCTCCTGAACAGGTATTTATACGATTGTCTGCCCAGCCGGCGCCCCCTAGTTTTATGGTACCAGGCAGCTTTCCTATGGAAACAATAAGTGTAAACTAAATACGTTAGGAAAAAAATACTAAAAAAATTAGTGTGTATAAGAAAAAACAGCTACTTTTACGTTCCCATTAATTTTGATCCTTAAATTCTAAGACAATGAGCAATGCAGAAAAGCTAAAGGCGCTGAAGCTGACGATCGACAAGATCGATAAAGACTATGGTAAGGGTAGTGTGATGATGATGAACGAGAAGAGCCAGGAACCAATGGAAGTGATCTCAACCGGCTCGATCGGTCTGGATGCTGCGCTGGGTGTGGGCGGTCTGCCAAAAGGAAGGATCATTGAGATATATGGACCGGAATCTTCGGGTAAGACCACGGTCGCCATCCACGTGATCGCCGAAGCACAAAAAAAGGGCGGCATGTGCGCCATCATCGATGCTGAACACGCTTTTGATAGTTCCTATGCCCAGAAATTGGGTGTGGATGTTGATAACCTGCTGATATCACAACCCGACTACGGTGAACAGGCTCTGGAGATCGCCGACAGGCTGATCCTTTCCGGTGCGCTGGATGTGGTAGTGATCGACTCTGTGGCCGCACTGGTTCCCAAAAGTGAACTGGAAGGAGAAATGGGTGATAGTAAAATGGGACTGCATGCCAGGCTGATGAGCCAGGCCCTGCGTAAGCTCACCGCTACCATCAATAAGACCAATACGGTCTGCATTTTCATCAACCAGCTTCGTGAGAAGATCGGTGTCATGTTCGGTAATCCAGAGACCACTACCGGTGGTAATGCACTGAAGTTCTATGCTTCTGTGCGACTCGATATCCGTCGTATGACGCAGATCAAGGACGGTGATGCGGCAGTGGGTAACCACGTTAAGGTGAAAGTGGTGAAGAATAAAGTGGCACCACCATTCCGTGCTGCCGAATTCGATATCATTTTCGGAGAAGGTATCAGCAAACTCGGAGAGATCATTGATATGGGTGTGGAACTGGGCATTGTGCAGAAAAGCGGCTCCTGGTTCAGCTATGAAAGCAATAAACTGGGGCAGGGACGGGATTCTGTCAAGAGCCTGCTGCACGATAATCCTGAACTGGCCAATGAAATTGAGGCCAAGATCAGGGCCAAGATATCCGAAGTGACTCTGGCAACAGAAGCATAAGACTTGTTTTGATGGGTTAGTTAGTAAGACCACCGCAGGGATGCGGTGGTTTTTTTATACCCCGAAAATGATCACCCGGGAACTGGAATGTGGGGAAAATGAACGGGGTATTTGCCCCCGAATCAGCTTTTCGCTAAATCTGAATAGAATAATAATATTTATTCTGCCGAAACAGGTTATTTCCTGTTTCAATAAAGCCGTTGCATACCCGGATCATTCGTTATATTGAGAAGCTTAATTTTCAGGTATTGCTCTACTCCCTGGTAAAAATATTCGTCTGGCTGGCCTTACAGATCTTCTGCACAAGAACCACGGTGACGGGTAAGCGGTCGCTGCTGACCGCCGGTCCGCTGCTGCTGGTGGCCAACCACCCCAATTCTTTCCTGGATGCCATCATCATCGGTGCCCAGTTTCCCAGGCCGGTCCATTTTCTGGCAAGGGGCGACGCCTTTCAAAGACCCTGGCATAGTGTCCTGCTCCGTCTGCTAAACATGATACCCGTATATCGCCTGAGCGAGGGAAAAGAGAACCTGTATCTGAACGAAGCGGCCTTCCGGCGGAGCTCAGAGATACTGACATCGGGCGGTATCGTCCTGATCTTCATAGAGGGTATCTGTGTGAACAAACATGAACTGCAACCCTTTAAAAAAGGAGCGGCCCGCATAACCTGGAACAACCGGAACCTTCCGCAATTTTCCGTACTGCCAGTTGGCATTGGTTATGATTCTTTTGTTTCTTTTGGTAAAGATGTGTTGATACAGCTGGGCGACCCACTCACACCCGATCAACTCTTCCCATTTTCCGATGAGTCCCGCAACCTGTCATATTTTAATAAACGATTGTTGGAAGAGTTGCTTCCCAGAATAGAGATACCCGCTGCAACACAAGCCACACCGGTATTACAGATGGCTCTTTCTTATTTTACCGCCGTGCCCGGCTGGCTCATACATGCGCCATTGTATTACCCATTGAAATACCTGATCCGCAAAAAAACCACCGGAACGGTCTTTTATGATTCGGTACTGTTCGGTTCCCTGTTACTGCTCTATCCTCTCTACCTGATCTTGCTGTGTTCACTTAGCCTGCAACTGGGTGCCAGCCATTCGTCGGTATGGCTGTTTATCCTGCTCGCGCCGTTTGCCGCCTATATCACGGTCCGGTCGTCCAGGAATTTTTCAGAGAAGCGTGCAGAAGCGGTCATTTTATGAACGACGGTTACCTTACCTTCATACCAGGTATCAATAACAAAAACATGTCTCAGACCAAAGTACTCGGCAAGCGCAAAAGGATCGCCCTGGTGGCGCATGACCATAAAAAATCAGACCTGCTCGAATGGGCCAAACATAACAGTGTACAGTTGGCCAAACACGAACTCTTTGCCACCGGCACCACCGGTCGGTTACTGGAAGAAACGCTGGACAGGCCCGTTAAAAAACTATTGAGTGGTCCCCTCGGCGGCGACCAGCAGATCGGCGCCATGATCGCCAACGGCGAGATCGATATGATGTTCTTTTTCTTTGATCCCATGGAGGCACAACCGCACGACAGTGATGTGAAGGCCCTGTTGCGTTTGTGTGTGGCCTGGAACATACCCATGGCCTGCGACCGCGCCACGGCCGACTTTGTGATGACCTCACCGTTCATGCACGAAGAGTATACCTGCACGCTGCCTGATTATGGGGGCTATTTAAACCGGAAGATCTGATATGGAGACAGTGATACTGCGCCCCTGGCAAAAACAGGATGCACAGGAGCTGGCATCGGTGGCCAATAACCGACAGATCTGGAACCAGGTGCGTGATGCGTTGCCCAGTCCTTATACCGTGATGGATGCACTTCAATGGATCACACATGTGAATACACAGAGACCCGTACTCAATTTCGCCATCGTGTACAACGGAAAGATTGCGGGCAGTATCGGCTGCACACTGCAAACCGACATAGCAAGGCGCAATGTTGAGATCGGCTATTTTGTGGGACAACCCTACTGGGGAAAAGGCATCGCCACCCAGGCGGTGAAACAACTGGTACAATTCATCCAAACCCAAACAGATATGGTGCGCATAGAAGCGCATGTATTTGCATCGAACAAAGCTTCCATGAAAGTGTTGCAGAAGAACGGATTTCACCTGGAAGCCATACATCGCAAAGCGTCGTTCAAAAACAACGAACTGGTGGATGACCACCTCTGGGTAAGGTTCACTTCTTAAAACAACTTTTATGAGAAAAATCTTCATTGTCTTTCTGTTATTCACTGCCTCCGCAGTTCTTGCACAGGACAGCCTTACCAAGAATGACCTTCCTGCTGCAGCGCGGCTCATTGATCTCAATTTTACACAACAGGAGGTCGACAGCATGTATGATGGTGTCAAGGAGAACATGTTGCTCTATCGCCTCATGCACCAGAAAACACTGAACAACAACGTTCCCATGAGTTTGTGGCAAAGCCCTGTGTTACCGGGTATGGGGTTCAACGAAAAACAGGAAAAGCAACACTGGAAGATACCCACTAAAGTAAAACTGCCTGAGAACAGGAACGAGCTGGCATTCTACAATATCCTGCAGCTGGCATCGCTCATTAAGAACAAACAGATCAGTTCGGTGGAGCTCACAAAATTATTTATCGACCGCATCCGCCAATACGGCGATACGCTGCAATGCGTGATCACGGTCACCGAGGAGATCGCCATGCAGCAGGCACAGCGCGCCGATGAGGAGATCGCCGCAGGAAAATACCGCGGACCCCTACACGGGATCCCCTATGGATTGAAGGACCTGTTTGCTGTAAAAGGCACCCGCACCACCTGGGGCGCCGCACCCTACCGCAACCAGGTGATAGAACAGGATGCATTTGTATACACACAATTACAGAATGCAGGTGCGGTACTGGTGGCCAAGTTCACCCTGGGCGCACTGGCCATGGGTGATTACTGGTATGGCGGAAGGACCAAAAATCCCTGGAACCTGTTAACAGGTTCATCGGGATCATCTGCTGGTTCGGCCTCGGCAACGGTGGCGGGACTGGTACCTTTTGCCATCGGCACCGAGACCTGGGGTTCCATCGTATCACCATCATCCACTTGCGGGGCCACCGGTTTGCGGCCCACGTTCGGCAGGATCAGTCGCAGCGGTGCCATGACCCTGAGCTGGAGTCTGGATAAAGTAGGTCCCATCTGCCGAAGCGCAGAAGATGCGGCCGTGGTGTTCAACTACCTGCACGGTACCGACGGTCTGGACCAGAGCGCCGTTACCAAACCGTTCAACTACGATACAAAAGCTGATATCAAAAAGATGCGCGTGGCTTATGCCAAAAATTATTACGACCGCATCACTGATACTACCCGCAGCGAATGGAAAGTGCTGGAGACCTACAAACAAATGGGCGTGGAACTGGTGCCCGTGAACTTTCCAGACAGCGGCCAGTATCATTATGCCATCATGGACATGGTGATCGGCGCTGAATGTGCGGCCGCGTTTGATGATTTCACCCGTACGAACCTGGATGATGAAATGACGAGACAGGGAAAATATGACTGGCCCAACAGTTTCCGCACATCGCGTTTTGTACCTGCGGTGGAATACATCAACGCCAACCGACACCGTTACCTGTTGATGCAACTGGTGAACGAGACCATGAAAGATGTGGATGTGCTGATCTGTCCCACCCGCGGCAGCGGTAACCAGGGTGCCATCACCAATCTTACCGGGCACCCGGTCGTTTGTATGCCCACCGGCTTCGACAAACGCAGTAATCTGCCCACCAGCATCACGCTGATCGGGAAATTATATGATGAAGCAACGATACTGTCGGCCGCCAAAGCTTACCAGGACGCCACGCAGTGGGATGAGATGCACCCACCGATGTTCCTGAAATGATCGGAACAGTTCGGTATTCGTAGCGAAGGAGATGCAGTGAGTGACACAACAGACGATGCCATGAAAAAGGGATGCCGGTGCAAATGCCCGGACGAAATCAGTAAATTGCCTTATAACCAACCCCAACCAAGAGACATGAGAAAATTAATTGCCTGCGGATTTGTAGCCGCACTGGGTATCAGCGGCCCGCTGTTGGCACAGAAGACCCTTACCGGATTCACTGAGAGATCGGCTGTTGAACAGAAACAACTGGAGCAGAAATTTGATGCGCAACTGAGCGCCGCAAGGGTGGGCCAGGCCATTAAGGACCTGTCGGCCGTGCCACACCATGTGGGCTCTGCAGGCGGAAAAGCCGTGGCAGAGAATATCCTGAACAAGTTCAAAGCCTATGGATGGGATGCCAAACTGGAGACCTACCAGGTATTGTTTCCCACACCCAAGACGCGTGTGCTGGAAATGGTATCACCTACCGTATACAAAGCCTTACTGAAAGAACCCGCGTTAAAGGAAGACGCAACGTCTGATCAGCCGGACCAGCTGCCCACATACAATGCCTGGAGCGCAGATGGTGATGTTACCGGTGAACTGGTGTTCGTGAACTATGGACTGCCGCAGGACTATGAAGTGCTGGAGAGCCTGGGCATTGATGTGAAAGGAAAGATCGTGATCGCCAAGTATGGCCGCAGCTGGCGAGGTATCAAACCCAAAGTGGCGCAGGAGCATGGGGCCATCGGTTGCATCATTTATTCAGATCCCAAGGACGATGGTTATTACCAGGGTGAGGTATACCCGAAAGGTGCTTTCAAGAACGAATATGGTGTGCAGCGCGGGTCCATCATGGATATGGTGATCTATCCCGGCGATCCGTTAACGCCCAATATCGGCGCTACCGAAAATGCCAAACGACTGAACCGGCTGGAAGCGCCCAACCTGCTGAAGATACCGGTATTGCCCATCAGTTATCACGATGCCAAACCTTTGCTGGAAGCACTGGAAGGGCCGGTGGCGCCGGCTGAGTGGAGAGGGGCTTTGCCTTTCACGTATCACGTGGGTCCCGGTAAGGCCAAAGTGCATTTAAAAGTGGATTTCGACTGGAAATTACAACCTGCCTATAATGTGATCGCCAAGATCGCGGGCTCACAATATCCCGACCAGTGGGTGATCCGTGGTAACCACCACGATGCCTGGGTGAATGGCGCCAACGACCCCATCAGTGGCGCTGCCGCTTTGCTGGAAGAAGCACAGGCCATCGGCCAGCTGGTGAAAACCGGCTGGAAACCCAAACGTACACTGGTATATTGCGCCTGGGACGCGGAAGAGCCTGGGCTGCTGGGCTCCACCGAATGGGTGGAAGACCATATCAGTGAACTGCAGCAGAAAACTGTGGTGTACATCAACTCAGATGGCAACGGACGCGGTTTTCTGGGTGTGGAAGGATCACATGCGCTGGAGACACTGGTCACCGAGATCAGCAAGGACGTAACCGATCCGCAGACAAATGTTTCCGTATTTGAACGCGTAAAAGCGAACAACGCTGTCAATGCCGCAACGGCCAAAGCCAAAAAAGAGGCACTGGCCAAACCTACGTTTAAAGTGAATGCTATGGGTTCGGGTTCCGACTATTCCTCCTTTATCCAGCACGCCGGCATCCCTTCTTTGAATATTAGCTATGGTGGTGAAGATGATGGTGGTGAATACCATTCCATCTATGATTCATATGACGACTACAGCCGATTCAAGGACCCGGGTTTTGTATATGGTGTGGCACTGGCCAAAACAGCCGGACGCGCAGCTTTGCGTATGGCCAATGCGGAAGTGCTGCCTTTTGATTTCAGGAGCCTGCATAAGACCGTAAGCGATTATGTGAAAGACCTGCTGAACCAGACAGAACAAATGCGCGAAAGCACGGCCGCAGAAAATGAACTGATCCGCGCCAACGGGTATGCGCTGGCCAACGATCCCACCGAGAAAAAGAAATTACCCCAGGCAAAGGCCGAAGTACCTTATCTTGATTTCTCTCCCATGCTGAACGCATTGACCGAGCTGGAAAAGACCACCGAACAGCTGGCAAGTGCCTGGAGTAAAGCGGTGAACACCAATGGGAATACAGCAGCCTTCAACAAAGCCCTGTACCAGGCCGAGCAGCAATTGCTTAGCGCTAACGGGCTGCCACGCAGAAGCTGGTACAAACACACATTGTATGCACCGGGTTTTTATACCGGTTATGGCGTAAAGACCATCCCGGGTGTACGTGAAGCGATTGAGCAGCGTAACTGGAAAGAGGCACAGGAGCAGATAACCGTGGTGGCCGCTTCCCTGCAAAAACTTTCTGCTTACCTGCAGCAGATCGCACAGTAATTTTGCGTGCAGAAGCGCTCAACATGAAACAAAGACGATTTTTAGTATACCTGGTAGCAGCTATGGCTGCTACCAGTGTTTTTGCCCAGTCACCATCTTCGAAAAAACCGTTTTCCATCAGCGCCTTGCGACTGATCGGCGAAAAAGAGATTCCGCATAATCTTTCTTACCAGGGAACCACGGTGGGCGGATTGTCGTCCATCGATTACGACAGCAAAAGCGGTCTGTATTATCTCATCTGCGATGACCGCTCTGCCATCAATCCTGCACGTTATTACACGGCAAAGATCTTCTTTACAGAAAAAGGTGTTGACTCAGCGACCCTGCTGGGTGTGACCAACCTGTTGCAGCCCAACGGTAAGACCTATCCCAACGCCAAAGAGGATCCTGCGCATACACCCGACCCAGAGGCTATGCGCTATGATCCATTGCGGAAACAGTTTGCCTGGAGCAGCGAGGGTGAAAGGATCATCCGCGGAAAAGATACGGTGCTGCAGAACCCTTTCATCCACCTCATTACACGCGATGGTAGGTTCTGCGATAGTTTTCCGTTGCCTGTCAATCTTCGCATGCAGGCAATAGAAATGGGGCCCAGACAAAACGGTGTGCTGGAGGGTATGAGTTTTTCGCGCAACTACCGCAGCCTTTATGTGAACGTGGAGGAACCCCTGTACGAAGATGGTCCGCGCGCAGACCTGACAGACAACCAACCCTGGATCCGGATCTACCGGTTTGATGAGGCCAGCAAAAAGAACACGGCGCAGTATGCTTATCAACTTGACCCTGTTGCCTATCCCACCACACCACCCGGCGCATTTATGGTGAATGGTGTGCCGGATATACTGTCGCTGGATGACAGGCAGCTGATCGTAATGGAACGTTCTTTTTCTACAGGCAGGTGGCCCTGCACCATCAAACTCTATCTGACCGACCTGGCAACCGCCGGCGATGTGCGCAGCAATACCTCACTCCGCAAACACCCACCTGCAAAACCACTGCGCAAAAAACTATTGCTGAACATGGACGACCTGGGCATCTATGTGGACAATGTGGAAGGTATGACACTCGGCCCCGTCCTTCCCAATGGTCACAGGACATTGGTGTTGGTGTCTGATAACAATTTTAATCTTGCAGAGAAAACCCAGATGTTTGTATTCGAAATCATCCCATGAGTCATCATAACCTTTCTCTGCACAACCTCCCCGCCCTCTGCGCCTCCGCGGTGAAAAAATCATCTCGCTGCAAGATGTTTGTGTTTCTTTCGCTGCTTGCCATGTTATCCGCCTGTAATCCCAAACAAGACCCCAACAGACCCCGTATAGAGATACAGACATCGAAAGGTGATATCCTGATAGAACTCTACCCGCAACGGGCACCCAAAACGGTGGCAGCGTTCTTGTCCTATGTGGATTCCGGCTATTATTACAACAGTAATTTTTACCGTGCCCTCACCATGGACAACCAACCCTCCAATGCCCCCAAAACAGAGTTGATACAGGGCGGTATCTGGAAAACCAATAATAAACTGGCCGTACGTATACCGGGCATACCACATGAAAGTACTGAGCAGACAAAACTCCTGCATGATGAAGGTGTGCTCTCATTGGCCCGTGCAGAGCCGGGAACAGCAGGAACAGAATTCTTTATCTGCCTCAGTAAACAACCCGGGCTGGATCATGGCGGCGAGAACGTGCCCGACAGACAGGGTTATGCCACATTCGGTAAAGTGGTCAAGGGTATGTCGGTGGTAAGAAAGATCTCCCGGCAGAACGAGAACGACCAGTATTTCTCACCCCCCGTGGCCATCTACAATATCGTAAGGAAATAAACCCTGTACCCCAGGGTGGAACATCGTGGCTTTCACAAATATTTATCTGACACGCTTTCAGTCCGGCACACACATTGAACAGGTATTATTATATGTTAATCCCTAAAGCAATGGATATGAAAACGATGCCATGGATAACAGGCGTCCTGATGAGCGTAGTACTGCTAACTGCCTGTAGTAGCGTTGCCCATGTACAAAAAGACAATAACGTAGATATCTCCCGTTACAAGACCTATGCATGGGTTGCGGGAACCCAGAAAGACAGTCTGACAGAAAAACCCCGGGTCACCGATCTCACGGACCAGAAGATCCGGGAAAGCATTGACCGTAACCTGCAACTGAATGGATGGACACTTTCCAAAAGCCAGCCCGATGTGTTGCTGGTATTTGATGTGGATATCCAGCGCGAAACCCGTTTGGTGAGCGATCCGGTGTATTCTTATCCCGCCACCCGCTGGTTCTACAGTCCGTATACCCGTCGTTATGTGCCGGTGTATTATCCGTCGCAGTTCATCGGGTACGACAGGCGGAGAGAGACCTATCGTGAGGGGACGTTGACCATTACGGTGATGGATGCCAAGACAGAAAAGACCATCTGGCAGGGCTGGACCATTTCTGAAGTGGACGGCCGCCGTTTATCGGACCACCAGATAGAAGACAATGTGAAAGCGATCCTGAAGAAACTGAAATAAGGGGTTCCCCCCTTTTTGTTTCCTATAGTCCGGGGCCGTCCATAGTAAGGGCGGCCCTGTGTTTTGCTATAACCCGAAGTTCTGAAACAGCGATACCCGTAACACATTGGTGTTGGTATATGCGGTACCTGCACTGTTCTCCTGGAGAATATTGGTGATGCCGAACACGAGATTGTCGTGCCCGTTCACGGCATAACTGAACCCCAGGAATATGCGGTTCTGGTCGAAAAGATGGTTGTGTGCGTTGGGTGAATAGTAGAGGTAGAGCTCATTGCCCATGGCCAATGCCAGCGCGTGCGGTACAAGGCCTTTTTTGTTCAGCGCCACCTGGTAAAAAATATTGTATCGGAGTTTGTGCGTGAGGGTATAGTCGGAGGACGCTGTATGACTGTCAATGGCGCTGTTCCGGAACTTCTGTTCGGCGCGGACCCATTGCATCAGTTTTGTCTTCTGTCGTATGTGGTACCACTGGTATTGTTCCCAGCCAAAATGTTCCTGCAGGGCAACATCAGGATGGTTCTCGCCTGGAAAGAGATCGGTGAAACCATATCCTGCGGTGAACTTGTTGGACCTGTTGTTATAGTAGGTAGCCGCCAGGCGAACAGTGGCTTGTGAGAAACCGTTGAAATAATGATCTGCCGTATGGATCTCCGCATCGGCCCAGAGACCAAAGTGTTTGGAAAAGCGGATCTGCGGGAACCAGCCGGCCCATGCCTGTTGTTCGTAACGGACGGGTTTGGATTGTGCGTGGGCAATGAAGGCCGCACACAATGACATAAAAACAAAAAATAGTTTTCTAAGCAGCATGCAGTTTGGGGGTGGCAACCGGAGGGAAAGTTACTGAATAAAATATCACACTTCTGTGCACGGCAATTAAAGTGTAATTTTAATGCATCATCAGCCAAAACAGGAGCAACCGACCGGGAACGATGCTGCCAACGAGGAATCATAGGAACCACCACAGAAAGAACAACTGGAAAAAGATCCTGCGTGTCCTGGGTCCCGGACTGGTCACCGGCGCCAGTGATGACGATCCTTCCGGTATTGCCACGTACTCGCAGGCCGGTGCGCAGTTCGGGTATGCCACTTTGTGGACGGCCATGATCACTTTCCCCATGATGGCTGCCATACAGGAAATGTGTGCACGAATCGGCATCGTTACTTCCAAAGGCCTGACCGTTACCCTCCGCAACCACTATCCCAAGCCGGTATTGTACCTGATGCTGCTGTTCGGTTTTCCGGCCATCACGTTGAATATCGGCTCCGATATACAAAGCATGGGCGCCGTGGCGCATATGTTGTATCCGGGTATACCCGAATGGCTGTACTGTGTGGTGGTCACCGCCTTGCTTATGTATGTGATCATCCGCTACCCCTACCGTAAAATTGCGCGGATCTTAAAATGGTTATGTGTTTCCCTGTTGTTGTACATACTGGTACCCTTTATGGTGGAACAGAACTGGGGCGATGTGTTGAAAAGCACGTTCATTCCCACCATCCGTTTCAACAAGGAGTTCCTGGCCATATTGGTGGGCATATTGGGTACCACCATTTCGCCCTATCTCTTTTTCTGGCAGGCTACCATGGAAGCGGAAGACATTGCGCACAAAAGAAGAAAAGTGGTGGTGGACAAACACATACTCGATAACATGATGCTTGATGTGAACATAGGAATGGGTTTCTCCAATATCGTTATGTTCTTTATCATTCTCACTGCCGGAGCGGTGTTGTTCAAAGGCGGTATACACCAGATAAACACGGTTGATGAAGCGGCCAAAGCACTGGAGCCGCTGGCGGGCAAACTCACGTATCTCATTTTCACCATCGGCGTCATCGGCACGGGTTTCCTGGCTATACCGGTGCTGGCGGGTTCGCAATCCTATATGCTGGCCGAGACCTTTGGTTGGAAGGCGGGACTCGATAAACATTTTTCGCAGGCCAAAGGATTCTATGGCTCCATCGTTCTCTCTCTGCTGGTGGGACTCTCGCTGAACTTCGTCGGCATCACACCCATACAGGCGTTGATCTATACCGCCATCCTATACGGATTGACCGCGCCGGTTCTTATCGCCATCATCCTGCATATCGGCAATAACAAAGCCATCATGGGCGAGCATACCAATTCAAAACTGTCCAATACGCTGGGTTTCCTTACCCTGATCGTGATGACCGCGGCGGCGGTGGGTCTGCTGTATTTCTATTTTTCCTGAACAGGTGGTGAACGCAGGGATCCCATTGTTTGAAAATCGTATTTTTTTCTTTGAAGTTCATTAGACCGTGCATAACGAGCGTCGTTCTTTTGTATCCTGAAAACAGGTCAATTGCATATGGTCACCAGGAGAACGCTTGTATCGATCAGTTTACTACTGTTGGTGACGTTCTCCTTTTCACAGCAAACGGATAGCGCCAAAACCACAGCTCATTTTTCTGGCTCGGTACTGCTGACCAACAACGGTATTTCGCTGATACCTACTTTTTCGTTGGGCAAACCTGCCACCATCATCAACCTGTCAACGGGCAGGGGCAGGCTTAGTTTTGAACCGGAACTTAGGTTCTCGCTGGAAGCAAAACCTTGGAGTTTCCTTTTCTGGTGGCGCTACCAACTGCTGCAGGGAAAACGATTTACCTTGAACCTGGGCATGCATCCGGCACTCAACTTCAAAACAACCACCGCGCTGGTAAATGGTGTGAACACTGAAACCACTATGGCCAGGCGTTACCTGGCTGCAGAGCTGAACCCCGGTTACCAGCTTACCCGGAAGATCCGTCTGGGTGCTTACTACCTGTATTCGCGCGGACTGGATGAGGGCACTACGCGGGTAACGCATTTTGTTACGGTCAACACCAGTTTTTCCCAGATCCCCCTGCCGGCAAAACTGCAGCTGCGTGTTACACCACAGCTGTATTACCTGAAGACCGATGCGGAGGATGGCTACTTTGTCACTTCCACTTTGCAGCTCTCACGCAAGGGCTGGCCGCTATTGCTGAGCGCCATTCTGAACAAACGACTAGAAAGTAATATCACCGGCAGCAAGGATCTTGTGTGGAACCTGGGTCTCACCTATGCCTTTGCCAAAAAATTCGTGCGACAATAAAGCATCTGCAGTAATTTGTAACCAATGAAGAAAGTGGAAACGATAGAAGAGTTTTACCGGCGCAAGTTCGACTGGATGCCGGACAATATCCGCAAAGAGATCGGCCACTTCAATGTGTTCAAACTGGAGCCGCTGGTAGAGGGGAAACCCACCAGCATCCCATACAAACGCCGTGACTTCTACAAGATCATGCTGGTGATCGGCAACAGCAAGGTACATTATGCCGATAAAGTGGTGGAAGTGCAGAAACAGGCGCTCTCTTTCTCCAATCCGCAGATTCCGTATAAATGGGAACACCTTGACAGGATCCGCAGTGGTGTCTATTGCATCTTCAACCAACATTTTTTTCACCAGTTCGGCAACCTTAACCAGTACAGTCTTTTTCAGCCGGGGGGTACGCATATATTCGAACTCACGGATGAGCA
Source organism: Chitinophagaceae bacterium (assembly GCA_020403425.1). Lineage (GTDB taxonomy): Bacteria > Bacteroidota > Bacteroidia > Chitinophagales > Chitinophagaceae > Sediminibacterium. The sequence goes on from JADBXR010000004.1 coordinate 68,270, forward strand.
GGTAAACCAGGTGACCGTTCTGTACCAGCGCATCTTTGAGGAGATCAACTCAGAATACGTACATAAGTACGATGTGCTGCGCACGATCGTGCTCGAGCTGATCCATTTTGCGCTGAAGATGCAGCCATCAGAGAAACTGGACAAACAACCCATCAACGCCTCGCAGAGGATCGCTACCCTGTTCCTCGAATTGCTGGAGCGGCAGTTCCCCATTGATGATAACCACAAACAGGTTACCCTGCGCAGCGCTTCCGATTATGCAGGCCAACTGCACGTACACGTGAATCACCTGAACCGGGCAGTAAAAGAGATCACACAGAAGACCACCACGCAGCTGATAGCTGAGCGGGTGCTGCAGGAAGCCAGGATCCTACTCAAACACAGTAACTGGACCGTTGCCGAGATCGCCTATGCGCTGGGTTTTACCGAGCCTACCCACTTCAATAATTTCTTTAAGAAACATACACAGACAAGTCCGCTTCAGTTCAGGAAGGTTTGATCTTTGTAAGGCTTTGTTTCAATTGTGTTAACTGCGACCCCGGACCCGGTTTAATTTTGAGGAACGTAAAATAAAAGAGCATGTATACAGCAATGCCTGCCCGCCAGTTGGGCAAAAGCGGTCTGACCGTATCGGCCATCGGTTTGGGATGTATGGGAATGAGTTTTGGCTATGGCGCCCCGGCCGATAAACAGGAGATGATCACCCTGATCCGAAAAGCGGTGGAACAGGGCGTCAATTTTTTTGATACCGCCGAAATATATGGTCCCTTCACCAATGAAGAACTGGTGGGCGAAGCGTTGGCCCCTTTCCGTAACGAAGTGGTGATCGCCACCAAATTCGGGTTCAAGGCATCGCCCACAGATACCAGCCGCTGGTCGATGCTCGACAGCAGGCCCGAACATATCAAAGCCGTTGCCGAAGCTTCGCTGAAGAGACTGAAAATAGAAGCCATTGACCTCTTCTACCAGCACCGGGTAGATCCTGAAGTGCCTATAGAAGAAGTAGCCGGCGCCGTACAGGACCTGATACATGCCGGTAAAGTGAAACATTTCGGCCTCTCGGAAGCAGGCGTACAAACCATACGTCGCGCGCATGCGGTGCAGCCAGTCGCTGCATTACAAAGCGAATACTCTTTGTGGACGAGAAACCCCGAAGCAGAGATCCTTCCCACACTGGAAGAACTGGGTATCGGTTTTGTGCCCTTCAGTCCTCTGGGCAAAGGCTTCCTTACCGGGGCCATGAACGCCAACACCGAATTCGAGAGCATCGATTTCCGTAAGATCCTGCCAAGGTTCACACCGGAAGCGCTGAAAGCCAACCAGTCTTTAGTAGACCTGCTGACAAAAGTGGCCACTGAGAAAAATGCCACACCCGCACAGATAGCCCTGGCCTGGCTGCTGGCGCAAAGGCCCTGGATCGTTCCCATACCCGGAACCACCAAACTGCACCGGCTTACAGAGAACAATGCTGCCGCTTTCGTTACCCTCAACGCTGATGAGCTGCGCAGCATCAATGAAGCTGCAGATAAAATCGAGATTATGGGTGCAAGGTATCCGGAGCATATTGAAAAGATGACGGGGAGGTAATTACCTGTTCTCGGCATAAGCGATACCAGGCGACTGTCTGCAATGCGGGCGGTCGCTTTTTTATTGGAATGAACATAACTATGGGTCCTTTGTAACCTTTTCAGTGTTCATCAACTCCAATCAGTAGTAACCACAAAACCTAACAACATGGAAACTACTATCAAGAACCCCTCCCTCACACAAGTGTACAACTTGCTGAAATACACGTTCGTGATCATCCCCATCGTGGCGGGGGCCGACAAGTTCACCAACCTGCTCACCCATTGGGACCAATACGTGAACCCCGGTATCGCCAACCTGTTGCCGTTCTCCGCTTCGGTGTTCATGATGATCGTAGGCGTCATTGAGATCGCTGCGGGCATCATTGTGCTGAAAAAAACGGAACTTGGAGGATACATCGTGGCAGCATGGCTCACGGTCATTGCGCTGACACTGTTGCCCGGTCTCAAATATGTGGACGTGGCCGTGCGCGACCTGGTGATGGCGGTTGCCGCATTCTCAATGGCGAGGATAGCTAAAATCGTTGCATAACATATGGGTCCATCTGAACAACTCACCGAAGCGGAGATCATCAGGCGCATTCTCAATGGCGAGAAAGCGCTTTATGAGATCATTGTGCGACGTTTCAACCCCTACCTGTACAAAGTGGGCCGATCGTACAACTATCAACACGAGGACACGCAGGACCTGGTACAGGAGACCTTTGTGGATGCGTATAAGAACCTGTCGCAGTTCGGTGGCCGTTCGGAATTCAGGACCTGGCTTATCCGAATCATGCTGAACAACTGTTATCGCAAAAAAGGAAAAGCAAGTTTTACCAACGAGATCATGCAGGATGTGAACGAGCAGGCACATCCCCTATTTACCAACACAGACACTGATACCGACAAGATGGTTCAAAATCGTGAACTGGGACATATCATCGAGAACGCCCTCAGCAAAATGCCACACGATTACCGCATGGCGTTTTCGCTGCGAGAGATCAGCGGGCTGCCCGTGGCAGAAACGGCCAGTCTGTTACAGATCAGTGAGACCAATGTAAAAGTGCGGGTGTACCGTGCCAAAACCATGTTGCGGCGCGAGATAGAGAAGACCTATTCTGCCAGCGAACTGTTTGAATTCAACCTGGTGTACTGCGACAGGATCGTTGCACAGGTGATGAAGCAGATAGAAGCGCTTTGAGGGTATGTCCGGAAGATCATTGTACATCCGTTTCCACGATGGTCCGGAAAGTAAGGTTCACGCGGGGTGACTGGGTGCGCCGGGTGGGTGGTAACCGATGCAGCCAGTGGGTTTGGGTGGTGCCCTTCATCACCAGCAGACTGCCGTGCTCCAGCATAAGTGATACGGTGTCACCACTGGTCTTGTGTTTGAACGAGAACTTCCTCTCGGCGCCAAAACTCAGGGAGCCGATGGCCCCGTCCTTTTTCAGGTCCTTTTCTGCATCACTGTGCCAGGCCATGCCTTCTTCGCCGGTATGGTAGAGGTTGAGCAGGCAGGAGTTGTAGGTCTCACCCGTTCTTTCTTCCACCAGCCGTTTCAGGTCCAGCAGCGTATCGGTCCAGGGCAGGGCTTTTTTGGTGGTGTTGGAATAGGTGTAGGAGAAGTCACGGTCGCCATACCAGGCCACTTTGCGTTTGGTGATGATGCGTTTACCGAAGATCACGGCCTCATCGTTCTTCCATTCAATGCCGTTCAGCAAATGGTGCAGGAAATCATCTGCCTTGGTCTTTGGCAGCAGTTTTCCGTAATACAGAACAATGCCGTCATGCGGCAGCAGGTTGGTGTTTTCGTTACTGAACAGGTCCATGTTTCCATTTTTGATAAGCTACCCGCAGGCAATGTCCGCAGGGCCGGTAGCCCATGTCCATGGCTTCCTGCACACTGGCAAAGAAGACCCGGTTCTGCGGTCGCATCCTTTTTCCCGAGGCGCAGTGCAAAGTTCCGTAGATCCGCAAACGCCAGTTACCCGCATAACAGATCTGCTGTTGCCTGATCAGGCTGCGGATGGTGGCGGCGCTCAGTTGTTCAGTTAATAGCATAGGGTATGGCTGGTAATACAAATCTGCAGCAGAATGGTTCTGTGTGCAACCCGGAACTTGCGGATTTTTAATTTTCCGTTGGGTCTTCCGCAACAGACTTTGAGTTCAGCGTAACCGGGTATAAATACTGTAAACACCGGGATGTACAATATTTTTTAGGTGTGTGATCATAGCTGGTTGATCTGTGCTGCTAGGCGTAGCGTCCTCTGGCGAGAGAAGCTGCGGAGATGGAAACGTGTTTATTTAGGGTTTACTTCAAAAGCTTACGTTTTTCCACATCCTGCAATATGCTCATTTGCTGAATAGCTATCTTGTTCAGTTTTAACAACCGTTCTTTTTGAGGTATTTTCTCGTTAATAAAAACAGCGTTCAGGTTTTCCATATTTGAAAGGCAAATTAATTGGTTAATTGTCGTATAGTCCCGAATATTTCCCTTTAGTCCTGGATTTGCCTCCCTCCATTGTTTTGCTGTTATTCCAAATAATGCAACATTCAATACGTCAGCTTCATTAGCATAGATAACCGATGTTTGATCGGATGATAATTCCTTTGGAATAAGGTTATGCTTGATTGCATCCGTATGAATGTGGTAATTCAATTTAGTCAACTCTCGCCTAGCGGTCCATCCCATCTGTTTTTGTTCTTCCTCTTTAAGCCGTTGAAATTCGGTAATCAAATACAATTTAAAAGGGACGCTGATTGCAGAACCAAATTCAAAAGCAATGTCTTTATGGGCAAACGTGCCACCGTATTTGCCTTTTCGGACAATGATACCTACCGCATTGGTTTTCTCAATCCATTCTGAAACACTAAGGACGAAACTCGGCAAACCCGCCTGCATTTTAAAGTGGTCAAATTCCACCACTTTAAAACCCGGATTGTTGATCTGCTCCCAGGTGCCCAAAAACTCAAGTGTGTAACGGGTTCTTATCCAGTTCTTTATTATATCTGCGGCACGGCTTTCGCCTTCTTTTGCGTTTGCCATATCCGTAAGCGAAATATAATCTTTCCCGTCAACGGATATGATCGTTATCTCAGTATCTTTTACATTGAGTTTTGCCATACCATAAAGTTGCAAAAAATAAAAAGAAATGTTGCTGTTGAAAATTCTATGGAAACGGTAAATACGATCCTATCTGCATCTTTTATAATGTAACTGTGTCAAACCTGTATCAAAATTCTTTACCTCTACCAGTTCCAATAATTGTTCAGGTCTTCCATCTGCGAACAGCCTTGTACCCTCTCCCAGTAATATTGGGATAATGGAAATGATCATTTCATCGATCAGGTCTTTTTTCAGCAATTCATTGATGATCTCAGAACCACCATCGCAATAGATATTTTTTCCTTTTTGGGATCGCAGTTGTTGTACCAGCGTAACGAGGTCTCCTGTATAGAACTGTGTTTTACCCGTAGCGGGTCGTTGTTTTCGTGTAATGACATATACATCCCTTTCCCCGTTGTCGTAGTGGGAGGGGCCTATCTGGTCGATCACCCAATCGTAGGTCTTCCGGCCGAGTAGGATGGTATCGATCGTATCGGTAAAGGTTTTGTACCCATAGTCTTCCCCTTCTTTTTCTACGGTCTTAAGAAAACCGAGGTCATCATTGGGTCCGGCAATATAACCATCCAGGCTGCAGGCGATGAAAATGGATAATTTTCTCATGGTGTCGTATTGGTTTTTCTGCAAGATCTCCCGCCAGCGTTGTTGCGTTCAGGATAATGATCCATGTGGTATGATCCTATCCGCAAAATAGCGGTTACAGGCGAGTTGTATCGTTGACTTTGTTTCTGCTGTGATGCGAAGAATGGTTTCACCAGTCTGTTTGAACTTTTCCCAGTTCCCCGTCTACGTTTTTGTTCAGGAAAGAGGCGAACTGCTCATCGGTCATTTGCTCCTTGTGTTCTTTCAGGCCCTTCCAGAGTTTTATAAAAGCGTTTGGTCCTCCGGCATTGTAAATATGTTTGCCCGCCACATGCAGGCGGCATTGGTACCAACCGTAATTCTTCGGGTCCATTTTGTCATATATTTTTTCAAAGCCGGCCAGGGTGGTGTATTGGTAACCGGTCGTTCCGCCGGCCACCACCATTTCGGGGAACGTTTCCAGTGCCGGTAAGTTGGCGGGTTCCTTTTCGGCAATATAGGTGTGCAGCATGATATTGCAGAACAATTCCTGCATCCATAGCCGTTGCATGGTCAATCCTACCTGCTGGTGAAAAGCATGACCCAGTTCATGTAATGCCAGCAGGTCAAAAAAAGCCATCATGCTCAGTTTGCCGTCAGCGGTCTTGTAGGCATTTTTGACCCTGGTCGCCATTTCAGGCGAAAGTTGATCGATCGGTGGAATAAAACTTTTCCAGAACGCATTGTCCTCAGATGCAATGAACAACCGTTCATTGTCCGGGTAATGGGGCATTCCGTAAACAGGAAAACTGGCATATTTTTTCCAGTGTTCAGGGTTCAATATGAATACGCTGACCGTTGGTGTAAAACCCACCAGGGTCTTCACGTAATTGATGGTCCTTTCGCATCGTGCAACAATTATTTTCGCTCGTTCCGCGTTGCCGGGACTATAATAGGCTTTGATGGAAAACCCCGTCAATTCCTGAAGGTCAGGATAGCTTTGTGCGTTTGCATGCCGGAAAGTCAGCAGGCATATGACCAGGATCGACAGGTACTTGCCTGTTTTTATCATAGGAGTGGTTTAGGTTGAATAGGTATTGGTGATCACCGCGGGCAAAGCTGCATCGGCAGGCCCACACTAATCTACCCCAAAACCACCAGCTTGTTGCCGGGAAATCCGCCCAATTTTATAAGCTAGTCACTCTCTTTGTTTGAAACAACTGATAATCAATCAAAGAATTGATAAGAGAGCTCTATTCAATTGTTCTCCCCCCCACTTCAACATTCATCATTCCTTGTTCATCTGTTCCATTGTTCCTTCCTCTTCTGTTCTATATTCCTTCGTCCTTTGTTCGGGAATTACTAAGAGAAACATAGGAGAACAGTAAGAGAAAATAAGAGAAATATAGGAGCAATATAGAAGGAACAACGAAGAAAGCTTGGAAAACAGCACCCACTGATTTGATTGTCAAACGCTTGTGTACGCGTTGTGTTTTATCAATAGGGATCTTTTTGAATTGTACAGGAATAGCACGTATACCGATTGCAGTGGAAAGAAGATAAGACCATGCATAGCCCGCAAGTGATCGCGCGTGGCTGCGTGTATTAGTGATCGGAAAATTATGTTTTATGCAGAACAGGGTATTAATAAATGACCAGGTATAAAAATAGAGGAGTTGCTAACAGGTTTATCTTAAATTCTACAGCTCATTTAATTTTCAGAGATGTAATACTCTGCTAATTTGTACCTCCCGACCAAACATATGATACAGCTTCCACCGCAACAAGCAAAACAAACATTCTGCACTAAGCGCCCAGCACTCAACATAAACCCCCAACAACTCCTAACTTTACACCCATAACCAACAACCCCAAACACCCAACCCCAAACTCCAAACCTTCCCTCCCATGCCCTTCAAACTCCACTCCGACTACCAACCTTCCGGCGACCAACCAGCTGCGATTCAACAGCTTACCGAAGGTGTGAACGAGGGAGAGGCTTTTCAGACCCTGCTGGGAGTAACGGGATCGGGCAAGACCTTCACCATTGCCAACGTGATACAGAATACCCAGCGACCCACGCTGGTGCTTACGCATAACAAGACCCTGGTGGCGCAGTTGTATGGTGAGTTCAAACAGTTCTTTCCCGAAAATGCAGTGGGCTATTTTGTGAGCTATTACGATTACTACCAGCCCGAAGCCTATATGCCCGTGAGCGATACCTATATTGAAAAGGACCTGAGCATCAACGAGGAGCTGGATAAACTGCGTCTGCAGGCCACCTCGCAACTGCTGAGCGGGCGGCGCGATATCATTGTGGTGGCCAGTGTGAGCTGCATCTATGGTATGGGTAATCCCACCGAATACGAGAACGGTATCATACGCATTCATAAAGGAATGGTCATCAGTCGCCAGGCATTCCTGCACGCGCTGGTGAATAGCCTGTACACCCGCTCGCAGGGTGATTTTACCCGAGGCACATTCCGTGTAAAGGGTGATACGGTGGACATCAACCTGCCCTATGTGGACTTTGGCTACCGCATCACTTTTTTCGGCGATGAGATCGAAGAGATCGAAAGCATTGAGACCAGCAGCAGCAAACGCATTGGGCTGATGGAGAACGCGGCCATCTTTCCCGCCACGCTCTACCTGGCTCCCAAGGACATGATCGTGGAAGTGATGCACGAGATCCAGGACGAGATGATGGCGCAGGTGGAGTATTTCAAGAACAACGGCAAATTCATAGAGGCCCAGCGTTTGAAAGAGCGCGTGGAATACGATCTGGAAATGATCCGCGAACTGGGGTATTGCAATGGTATAGAGAACTATTCCCGCTTTTTTGACCGCCGCCGACCCGGCACCCGGCCTTTCTGTTTATTAGATTATTTTCCGAAGGACTACCTGATGGTGATCGATGAGAGTCACCAGACCGTTCCGCAGGTGGCAGGCATGTATGGCGGCGACCGCAGCCGTAAGATGGTACTGGTGGATTATGGTTTCCGGTTACCGAGCGCTATGGATAACCGACCACTGAACTTTCATGAGTTCGAGCACCTGATGGGTCAGACCATTTTTGTGAGCGCCACTCCCGGAGATTATGAGCTGGAGAAGACCGGCGGTGTGGTGGTGGAACAGATCGTTCGTCCCACCGGACTGCTGGACCCGCCGATCGAGATCCGCCCCAGCGTGAACCAGATAGACGACCTGCTGGATGAAATTGACAAGACCGTGAAAAAAGGCTACCGCGTTCTGGTGACCACGCTCACCAAACGTATGGCCGAAGAAATGGATAAATACCTGGGCCGCATCAATATCCGCTCCAAATACATACACAGCGATGTGGATACCCTGGAGCGCGTGGAGATCCTGCGGCAGCTGCGTTTGGGTGAGATCGATGTACTGGTGGGTGTGAACCTGCTGCGGGAAGGACTTGATCTGCCCGAAGTGGCGTTGGTGGCCATCCTGGATGCTGACAAGGAAGGCTTCCTGCGTAACGAAAGAAGCCTGACCCAGACAGCCGGCCGCGCCGCGCGTAATGTGGATGGCCGTGTGATCTTCTATGCCGACCAGATCACGGAGAGCATGCAGCGCACCATCGATGAGACCAGCCGCAGAAGGGAGAAACAGGTGCAATACAATACCGAACATGGTATTACCCCCAAGACCATCCTGAAATCAGTGGAGCAGGTATATGCGCAGGGATCGGTGCTGGATATCAAGGGCTATGATCCATCCAACCCCTATGCTTTGCAGAAGGATGAGGAGCTGGTGAAACACGAGGCCGCTGAGGAACAGGTGAGTTACCAGACCATCCCACAAATGGAGAAAGCCATTTCGAAGACCAAAAAAGAAATGGAAAAAGCCGCCCGCGACCTGGACTTCATTGAAGCTGCCCGCTTACGCGATGAAATGTTCCGCTTACAGAAAGAGCTGCAGGCCATGCAGTAGTGTTGCTTGCAAAGACGCAAAGATGCGGCCGCATTCTTTTTTATATATTACACCAACCGAGCCTTAGTGCCTTTGTGAGCAAAAACCCGCATCTTTACCTCACCCAAACCAAACAACCATGAAAAAAATACTCTTACTCGCTTCCATCGTATTTACCACCACGCTTTTTGCGCAGGAGAAAAAACAAGGCAGCCCCGATCGGTCCAAACCTATTCAGACCGTAGAAGCTGCCTGCGGCCAATGCAAACTCGGTTTACCCGGTACCACCTGCGACCTGGCCGTACGGATAAAAGGTAAAGCCTATTTTGTTGATGGCATTCACATTGATTCTCTCGGCGATGCCCATGCCAAAGACGGTTTCTGCAATGCCATCCGAAAAGCCCAGGTGCAGGGCGAAATAGTGAACGGCCGTTTTAAAGCCAGCTATTTTGCGCTGGAACCGGAAGCCGCTAAAAAACATTGATCCGATCCATCATCGTCAATGAATACATAAACGGTTTTGTGGTTGTTGTATTATAACTGAGTTTTGGATCCCCGTTATTACAGTCGAGTTCAAAAAAAACCGTATGGCAAAAGAACACCATTACCAGGTTACCACAGAATGGACAGGTAATACCGGGAACGGAACAGCAGGTTATCGTGATTACGAAAGATCGCACGAGATCAAAGTCGTGGACAAGATCGTGATACCCGGATCCTCTGACCCTGCTTTCAGGGGTGATAGGACAAAGTATAATCCGGAAGACCTGTTGGTGGCTTCAGTTTCATCCTGTCACATGTTATGGTTCCTGCATTTCTGTGCCGATGCTGATGTGGTGGTCACTGCCTATACCGACCAGGCAAAGGGCACCATGTGCGAGGAGGCCAATGGCGCCGGTTATTTTACCGAAGTGTTACTGAGGCCGCATGTGGTGGTGAAAGATGCTTCCATGATACCCACCGCACAGGCACTGCATACCAAGGCGCACCAGTTTTGTTTCATTGCCAACTCCGTGAACTTTCCGGTAAGGCATGAGCCGGTTTGTGTGGCGGAAGGGAATTCGTGATGTATGTGGGTTACCCCGAACTCATCTGCAGAGTCGTTGCACGGATTGACAGTAAGTTTTTGTACATTCAATCTATATGAATAGCCTGAGAAACCTGCTGTTGTTCTGTCTGTTCACCAGCCTGTCAAACACCCTGTTCGCCCAACAGCCTTTTGTGGTGTTCGGATATTATGCGGGCAACGCCACGCTGGTAGATAGTTTCCCGGTAGAGAAACTGACGCATCTTTCATTCAGCTTCACACATTTGAAAGGCAGTCGCAACGCGCTGGGTAACCATCGCGATTCTGCCGCTTTGCGAAGCTGTGTAGCGCTGAAAAAAAGGAACCCGCAATTGAAAGTGATCCTGTCGATGGGCGGCTGGACAGGATGTTATTCCTGCTCGGATGTATTTGCCTCGGACAGCTCCCGCAAAATATTCGCTTCTTCCACCAAACAACTGCTGGATGGTTTTGGCGCTGATGGCATTGACCTGGACTGGGAATACCCCACTATTGCCGGCGCGCCCGGTCATCCTTATTCACCAAAAGACAAAGAACATTTTACCGCACTGATACAGACCCTGCGCGATACATTGGGTCCGCAAAAAGAGATCAGCTTTGCCGCCGGTGGTTTTACCAAATACATAGAAGAATCGGTTGACTGGAACAAAGTGACCCCCCTGGTGGACCGCATCAATCTCATGACCTACGACCTCATTACCGGGTATGATACGGTAACAGGACACCATACCGCTTTGTATTCCACCCCTCACCAGAAAGAGTCCTGCGACCATGCGGTGCAGTTGCTGAAGGCAAAGGGCGTACCTGCAGAGAAATTATTGATCGGCCTGGCATTTTATGCGCGGATCTGGGAACAGGTGGCTGCCACCAACAATGGACTGTATGAAAAGGGAAAATTCCTGCGCGGCGTTTCTTACCGGGGTTTTGACAGGGACCTGTCGCAGGACAGTGGTTTTGTGTATCACTGGGATCCTGTAGCATCGGCGCCTTATTTTTACCATGCACAAAAACGATGGTTCGCCACTTTCGATGATACACGCTCCGTGGTTGCCAAGACCGAATATGCCATCCGGCAAAAATTGAACGGCGTCATGTTCTGGCAATTGGCGGATGATGCATTCAGCAAGGGATTGCTGGATGTGATCGATAGTACGCGGAAGAAACTGGGAAAATAGCTATTGGCCGGGCGACCAACATCGGCGAGAGGACGGTCTGGTGATGCGCATTAGCGAAGAAAACTATTTTGTGAACGATACTATATCAACAGAGATGAACAACCTGAAAATTACCACGGCACAGTTCGAGAACTGCAGCGGCGACAAGACCTATAACCTTTCGGTGATCCGGAAGCTGGCACAGAAAGCGGCCGAAGAAGGATCGCAGGTGATCGCTTTTCATGAGTGTTCCATTACGGGTTATACGTTTGCAAGGCATTTGTCAAAGGAGCAGATGCTGGAACTGGCCGAACCGGTGCCCGATGGTGCGAGTGTGGCTGCACTCACCGATATCGCGCGTAAGGCCGGCATCACTGTATTGGCCGGACTATTTGAAAAGGACAGCGACAACAAACTTTATAAGACCTATGTATGTGTGAACGAGAATGGACTGGTGGCCAAATACCGGAAACTGCATCCCTTCATCAACCCACACCTTACGCCGGGCGATGCTTACTGTGTGTTCGACCTGCATGGATGGAAATGTGGTATCCTGATCTGTTACGATAACAACATCATAGAAAATGTGCGCGCCACCACTTTACTCGGTGCGCAGGTGATCTTTATGCCGCATGTGACCATGTGTACGCCTTCGACCCGTCCCGGCGCCGGTTTTGTGGATGCGGCTTTATGGGAAAAAAGAGAATCGGACCCCACATCCCTGCGTCTTGAATTCGATGGCATGAAGGGGCGCGACTGGTTGCTGAAATGGCTTCCTTCGCGAGCGTATGACAATGCGGTGTATGTGGTATTCTCTAACCCTATCGGCATGGATGATGACCAGTTGAAGAATGGTTGCTCCATGATCATCGATCCCTTCGGCGATATCATTGCGGAGTGCCGCAAGCTGGGTGATGACCTTGTCACCGCCGTGATACAACCGGAAAAGCTGACACAGGCAGGCGGTCACCGTTACCTCAAAGCCAGGCGCCCCGATCTGTATCGGGATATCATTGGTCAGGAACACCAACCAGAGCAGAAAGTGATCTGGTTGCAGAAGGGCGAGTGATGATCGATTACCTGTAGAACGGCCCCTTTTCTTTGTATCTTATTCACCAAATCTTTTCTATGCGTTTGCTGTCTCCGCATAGTCTCCCGAAGGGGACTTTGCGCAACACGGCTTACCATTCATCTTCAATCCTGCAACTACAGAGATAGAGTTAAATCAATATCCTGTAATTCCATATAGGTGATTATAGGGTACACTCCTTGCTTTCCAGTAAAATAATACTTGGCAGAACTATGCATATAGTCTTCTGGTAGTTGAGCCAACCCTTCCTTACATGGATTATAATGAATATAATTTATTTTCTGCTCCGTGAAACGTAGACTATAACATTCTTTCTTGTCAGAAGATGGTTCAAACACTTCATGCTTTTTATTTTGTAATTTTTGTGTTTGGTTCACCCAAACTGCGAGTTGTTCAAGGATATCCTGACGACCCTGTAATTGCAATAATTTCACAAGTTCATACGCCATGAATCTTTTTCCATTGCCTATAATTGTATTGATTGAAGTTTTACTTGTACGGAATGCAATCAAGGCATGTACATGGCTCGGCATGATGACATAACCAACTACATGATGCCCATTCTCTTTTAACCAATCAAACCATTTATATACCGCTGCATAACCTGTAGTCATTGCAAACAGAGGTAACCAGCGGGCGCAGGTAAATGTAATGAAGAACACGCCGCCGGGTTCTCCAATTTTTGTTCTTACACTCATAGGTGCAAGCTAACAGATCTATCTATGGTATGTATTGCGGTTAATACTTAATCAACAATCCTGTCGGTCCGAAGCCGATTGTGCAGAACCCTGACCGCAAAGTCCTCTTCGAGAGACGTTTGCGGAGACCTCTCCCGTTATTTCATTTTTTAAAGGACATTGTGCGGAGACAGAAAGTCCTCCCTTTTCTTCGTATCTTATTCACCAAATCTTCCCTATGCGTTTCTTTTTTCGCTGGATCTTTCGTTTGTTGTTTGTTGTACTGTTACTGGTATTGATCGCTGGCCTGTTCTTGGGTAAAAAAGACATACCGGCAGAACAGCTGATACAAAAATATGGCCAGGCGCCATCGCAGTTCATGGAGCTGATGGGTATGCGCGTGCATTACCGTGACGAAGGTGACTGTAACGATACGGTTCCGTTGGTGTTGATCCATGGCACATCTTCCTCCCTGTTTACCTGGGACAGCACCGTTCTGTTGCTGGGTGCACAACACCGCATCATCCGTTTTGACCTTCCGGGTTTTGCGCTCACGGGCCCGCAGCCTGAAAGGGATTACAGTATGGCCCTGTATACGCGTTTTGTAGATTCTGTATTGCTGCGTCTGGGCGTTGCCAAATGTGTACTCGGTGGCAATTCGCTCGGTGGTTCCATTGTCTGGCAGTACGCTGTGCAGTATCCGGCCAAAGTACAGAAACTGATACTGGTCGATGCGGGTGGATATGTACCCAAAGAAAGAATGGACCTGCCATTGGGTTTCCGGTTGGCCAAAATGCCGGTGGTGAATAACCTGGTCAAATGGATCACGCCCAAACAACTGGTACGCAAAAGTGTGGAAGACGTGTACGGCAACAAAAAGCGCGTTTCGGATGATTTGGTGAACCTGTATTCCGACATGACGCTGCGCGCAGGCAATCGGCAGGCATTGATAGACCGGATGCAATTGGGTTTGGGCGAAGATGCATCTGCACAGATCCGTACCCTATCCCTGCCTACCCTTATTGTGTGGGGCGACCAGGACCGCCTGATACCGCCATCCAATGCGACCCTGTTTCACCGGGACATTCGCGGCAGTGAACTTCACATACTGAAAGGTATTGGCCATGTACCCATGGAAGAAGCTCCGCAGGATTTTGTTCGGATATTGGCTCCTTTCCTGGCAAAACCAATTTGAGCGTTTGTGCGTATTACCCCCGAAAGGGTTCTCTGTAAAGTCTCCCGACGAAGGAGGATACTTCGCGAGGAACCATATCACAAGGCCTCTTCTATTGACCGGATCGGTTTGGCTGGAATGCCACCTACGATCGTATTGTCCGGTGAACGAATTCCCATGCATCAAGCATCTGCGGATGATCGGGCGGTATGATACCGCCAGCCAGCAGGGCTGAGAAACGGTTGGTATCCTTGCTCATGGTGTAAAGGTACAGGTGGAATGATTGTAAAAAGGCAAAGAACGTTGAGAATGATGTTTGTCAGATGGCCAATATTGAAGAAGTCAAAGGTCATTCACTAATATGGGAAGTTTGTCATAAATATAATCCGCTAGATATGGGTTATATGCCGTTACAGGTTTGGGTAGGAAGTATCCTCGAATGCACGATTCGTTCCTAACGGCTAATTGAATATGTGTTTGCTCCCAAATAGCACAAGTGTTGTATACGGGATCACCTTCTGAAAATGCTGCTCTTACCGTATCATAAGGGGTTACATTTTCAATCTTGTTTACTTCGTGAATGTATCTTATAACGGCACAGTCTAATTGTCTATTAGCCGCTTTATTTTGTAAAATTTTCTTACCACTCGCATTCATTAATGATACGTAATCCTCATAGCCCCTTTTCAATGCATCAATTGAAGTGGCTTCTGTAAGATTAAAACAATTACCTAAGTCTATAAGACATCCCAAAACAAAAGGGATCTTAATTTTTACTTTGTTCTTTTGTTTTCCTTCGGCACATTCCATTGCATATTTTAACGCTCTTTCTGGGTTTTGCTCCCAAAAATAGATGCCATCTGCCAGCCAATCCCAATCGTTAGAACTTGCCTTTAGTGAATCAATGCCTAATAAAACCCGCAGACCAACTTCTAAATCGCAACTATGAAATGCCAATACACTACTTGGTTGATGATTTAGCATGATTCTGTACCGCTTTTTCTTGTGTAGAATTATCAGAAGTACGGGGGGAATTAACAGCTTTCAGGAGTTTTTCTGCGTATGTGGGATCAGCCATTGCCTTTTCTCTAACATTATTCAATGCCGCTATCTGTTTATTGATCTGCTCTTTGTTAGAATGATACATGGCCATTTATTTTTCGGTAAACATAAACATCTCAGTGGATATTCGGCGGCAAAAGATCGCTCATGTTGTATTAATATCGATACAAAATGTCAGTATCATTATAAAAGTAATGATTTACAGATACTTGGCTTTAGCTGGAATCATTCACTTGGTGGAAATTATTTAACCAGCGGTCCCTGTGTTTTTCTTTCGAATATGCTGAGTGAAAGAGTTGCAAATAGTAGAACAAGCGAATAGATATTGGTCGGGCGACCAACATCGGCGAGAGGTAGGTTCTCATAAGGGTTCCTTTTTTGATCGGTAGACTTTTCGGGGAAAAGTGTTGCTGTAGCATTCAGGTATGGCCGCGTCCTTCAGGACGTAGCAAAGAGCGTGTTATAGTTAACTTATAGCTAAGTTATAGCGAACTTATAGTTAAGTTATACCTATGCCTGTCCGGGTACTATCCGGTAATACTTCGGTGCTGGTCCGGTAGTGATCCAGCCGCTAACGGGGTCCTATGGTATGCTATTGTGGGGGTAAGTAGTGAATAGGCAGTGGTAGGTTCTTCGCATGGTCTTCAGTTTTGGAGGAGATTTGTAGCCTGCGGAAAGCGCATTACGAAAGGCGGTCAGGCGATCAATATCAACAGGGCAACCCAAACCGGTCGCATAAAAAAACTGCCGGCAATGACCAGCAGTTTTTTTATGCGAACAGGAAGGGCATTTATTTCTGTAAAGCGTCTGCCTGCTTTTTCAATTGCGCCCATTTGACCTGTAATTCTTTCAGCTGCGCCTGTACCTGGTTGACACCTGCTACCATCTGTGTGGTAGGGGGCATATCTGATTCCTGCAGCATGGCAAGTAGGGAGGCGAAACCCGATTCCACACTGCCGAATGTGGCAGTGCCGGCTGCGGCACCACCTCTTCTGCCGCGCGATACACCTTCCAGTGCAGCGATCTCCTGCTCCAGTTGGGTGAGCGCATTGCTTTGACTGCCACCTTTGGCAATGGCCGCTTTCACCTGTTGGGTCGTTGCTGTTATGGCATCTTTGGCAGCACGTGCGGCCAGCCTTCCTTCATAACAGGTAAGTGATAAGGTATGCTGTTTCTGCAGTTCTGGCAAAGCGGTCTTTACACGCGGATCCATTTTTACGGTGAGGGGTTGTGTGTAGGACCTGCCGTTCACCGTAAGGGTGACCGTGTAGTTTCCGGGCAATACCCAGGGCGAATTCTTTTCGGGCGCCGTATTCTGGTAAATGGCGGTCATGGGATAGGAAACGGGTTCATCGATGGGTGTATAGTGCATGTCCCACAGGAAACGGTGCGAACCCGCTTCTGCCGACAGCAGTTGCTGCGGACGGATCCAGTAAAGCGGAATATTCACTTCGGGGATCTCGTAGGGTTTGTCGTTGCTGCTGTATTTACGAATGGTTCTTCCGGCAGCGTCCCGTATTTCCAAAGTCACTTCGCCCTGTGCTTTTTCTGACAGGTAGTAATTGATGATGGCACCATCGGGCGGGTTTTGTCCGCCGGGTTCTTCCTGTGGTATGGGCGTATCTGTGTTCATGTTCCAACGTACGCGGATAGCGGTCTGCGGTTTGTACAGTACGGCTTTTTCTGCGGCCAGGCTGGCGCTGATCTGGCGCAGCGGCGTGATATCATCCATGATCCAGAAACTGCGGCCATGGGTACCCAGCACCAGGTCATCATCTTTGATCACCAGGTCGCGGATGGACGTGGCGGGCATGTTCAGGCGCAGCGATTGCCAGTGTTCGCCATCATCGAACGATACATAAACGGCATTCTCTGAACCGGCAAACAGCAGACCCTTCCGTTTGGGATCTTCGCGTACCACATTGATGGGCTCGTTATCGGGCAGTCCGTTGGTGATGCGCTGCCAGGTCTTACCACCATCATGTGTCTTGTAAGCATAGGGCCGCATATCATCGCAGCGGATGCGGTTAACGGCCGCGTATACAGTGTTGTTATCAAAATGACCGGCATCCATGAGAGAGATCTTGCTCCAGGAACTGATCTCGGGTGGGGTCACGTTCTTCCAGCTCTTACCGCCATCGCGTGTGACCTGTATGTACCCATCATCGGTTCCGGCCCAGATGGTGTTAATGTCTTTGTAGGATGGGGCCACCGTGTATACCACACCGCGTCTTGGCATTTTCTTCAGTTCATCGCTGGTATAGATGCCCACGCTGGCGGGGATGTCCCAGCTTTCGCGGGTAAGGTCGGGACTGATCGTCTGCCAGCTGTTACCGCCATCCCTTGTTTTGAAGATGACGTTACCAGCAAAGTATAAGGTCTTGGGATCGATGGGTGAGAACAATACCGGTGCCGTGCGCAGGAAGCGATACTTACCGCTGCGAACGGCTTCGGGGGCGATGTTCTGCACCTGTCCGGTGCGTTTATCGAAGCGGGTGACCTTACCCCCATAGATGATATTCGGATCCAGCGGATCGGGTGCCACATATCCATACTCTTCCACACCTACGGGATGCCATTCGCGGAAAGTGATCTGTCCGTCATTGCCGCGTGAGGAAATACCTACCGAACCGCTCTCCTGCTGACCGCCATATACGTTGTAAGGAAATTGGTTGTCGGTGCTCACATGGTAGAACTGTGCCGTGGGCTGGTTGTAAAAGGAAGAGAAGGTTTCGCCACCGTTCACGGTCACGATACCGCCCTGGTCAAGGGCTATGAGCATGATCTTTGGGTTGAGCGGATTGATCCAGATGCGGTGATAATCATCACCACCCGGTGCGCCGCGGAAACCGGTCCAGGTCTTACCGCCATCAACGGACTTCCAGGTGACCACATTAGCGCTGTACACGATATCGGCATTGGTGGGATCTACTTTCACTTCGGCAAAATCACTGCCACGTCCCCAGTAACGGCCATCACTGCTCATGAGCTGCCAGCTTTCACCGGCATCATCACTGCGATAGATACCGCCATACCGACCGGCGTCTACGGTAGCGTATAAACGGTTGCTGTTGGTGGGCGCAATACCGAAACCGATGCGGCCCAGTCCCTGCGCCGGTGTGGGTAAACCTTTGGTAAGGTGTTTCCAGGTAGTACCGCCGTCGGTTGATTTATAGAGACCGCTCTCGGGTCCGTTCCACTGCCCGTTCTCCCAGGGGCCCTGTCTGCCGGCCCACATATCCGCATACAGGATCTGTGAATTATTGGGATCGATCGCTACCTGTACGGCGCCGGTATTCTCATCTTTATATAGAACACGTTCCCAGGTATTGCCTCCATCGAGACTCCGGTACACGCCTCGTTCAGTATTGGGTCCGTAAGGGTGGCCCAGTACGGCCACGAACACACGGTTCTCATTTTTGGGATCGATAACGATGCCGCCGATCTGCTGACCATCTTTCAGGCCAACGTTCTTCCAGGTCTTACCAGCATCGGTCGATTTGTAGACGCCATCGCCCACAGAAAGGTCGGGTCGTTGAATACCTTCTCCACAGCCCACATATACCACGTTGGGGTTGGATTCAGCAACCGCTATATCACCCACGGAACCGGTACCCATCTGATCGAAGATGGGTTTCCAGGTACGGCCATAATCATTGCTTTTCCATACACCGCCATTGTTGACGCCGATATAGAACACATTGGGTTGCGTGGACACACCTACGGCACCCACGGTACGGCCACCGCGGTGCGGACCGATCATGCGCCACTGCATACTGTTATACAGCGAGGGAGAAAAATTTTGTGCAGACAGCATGGCGTACACAGCCAGGCAACCCAGCAGGGCAGAGAGCTTTTTCATGAAAGAAAAAATTGGGACCGGGCGATCGATACCGCCGGCCATCGTTTGAGAATAGGGTTTCTGAGAAAGTTAAATTACTGCATTCCGCTAATGTGGAGAACAACTATTTGCTGGCTGCACCCGGCAGGCCGAGGAAAGGCAACGGAAGAATGCAATGTTCGGTGAGTGTGCATTCACTACCGGTGAACCGCTTACTAAAGTTGAGACCTATCTTTTGTTGACAAGATAGGCGCCGGTCACCAGCATGATGACACCGGCCAGTTTTACCCAGCTGATACTGTTCTGCGGAAATCCGAACAGACCAAAATGATCGTAGAGCATGGCAAACACCAGTTGTCCGGCAATGAGCAGGGCGAACACATTGGCCGACCCGATCTTGGGAACAGAATAGATGATGACGGTGACAAAGAATGCACCGAGCAGGCCACCGGCATATTTATACCAGCTGATCTGGCTGAGTGTTTGCAGAGAGGGAACGGGTTGTCTGGTGAACACGATAACAGCACCGAGGAACAGGGTTCCTACCAGGAAAGAGATGAATGCCGCCACCCAGGCATTGTTCACTGCAAAACGTAACTGGCTGTTCACGGCCGCCTGCGTGGTAATGGTAAGGCCGGCCAGGGTCGGCAGGATAAAAAAGATATAACGCATGCCGCAAAAATAAGGCAATAGCAAACCCAACAGACACCCCATAAAAAAACCGCGCCGCTGCATCTTTGCGGGAATATGATCGGCTCGCAAAGGTGCAGAGGCGCGGTTGATGGAATGTATTTTATTTTTTTAATGGAGGTGGTACAGGAGCAGGCAGGTCGCTGTTGAAGATGTCGCGGTATTTTTTCCATACCCCATCTTCTTTTTTCCAGGTAACGATGTACTTGCCCTTATCCATCGAAACGCCTCCTTTACCGAACATCTCGTAAGTACCTTCCTCTGATACCAGCGTGTTATCGCCAATGATCTCGGTAACGGTAAGTTTCAGATCTGTCATGCCCAGTTGCTGACTGCCTGCCAGGAACTGCCCCAGGCCGGCCGGCCCGCAGAGTTTGGGTGCATTGTCGGCCATGATACAACCATCTTTGGTGTATAGGTTCACGAAAGTGGCGGAGTCATTGGCTTTCATGGAGCTGATCAGTGCGGCATTGTTGGCATCAATGGAGGCTTTTACAGAATCCATATTAAAGGAGGGTGTGGCAGCTTCTTTGGAGGCCTCATTGGCACAGGAAGCAAACAGAGAACCGGAGAGCAATACGATTAGCAGTTTTTTCATGTGGTTTGATTTTATCTCACAAACTAATGATTGCCTTTGAATAATGCAATAGGGGAGGAAAGCCTGTGGATGCTGGAACTGGTTTTCTGATCAACAAAATGATTGTTCCTGATGATCAGGGACCATCTACAAAAAACTGCGCCTCCACGTCTTTGCGGGAACATGATCGGATCGCAAAGGCGCAGAGGCGCGGATAAAAAACGTGTGGGACTATAATTTCTCGTAGAGGGCCCTCAGCTTTTCGCGGGTCATGATCTTTTCCCAGTCCTTGCCGAGTGCGTTCTCCCAAAGCGGTTTCATGCCGAGGGATACGTTCATCATCTTTTCAAAATCTTCATCAGACAGCCCCTTACAGATCCCCTGCGGGATCTCGATCCTGTTCTTCTCCACCATGTACTTGAACTCTTTTACACCGGCCGGATAATATTCTTCCAGGTGGTTCATGACGATACAGTTGCCGATTCCGTGTTTGGTGCCCAGCAGGTAACTGAGGCCATAACTTACCGCATGTGCCACACCTACCTGCGAGTAGGCGATGCTCATGCCGCCGGCATAGGAGGCCATCATCAGCTGATCGTCGCTCTCATCGTCCCAGTGGTCTTTTTCTACAAATACTTTCTGGCATAACTGCAGGGCCTTTTCGCCATAACTTTTGCTGAACTCGTTCAGGTAAGTTCCTTCCAGACTCTCGATGCAGTGGATATAACAGTCCATACCGGTATAAAAACGCTGGTTCACCGGAGCGTCTTTGGTGAGTTCGGGATCGAGTACGATCTGATCGAAGGGTGTGAAGTCGCTGTTCATGCCCAGTTTGCGTGTGGGACCGGTCAATACAGTGGTACGGCTCACTTCGGCACCGGTACCGCTTAAGGTGGGTATGCCGGCTTTGTAAACGCCGGGTTGTTTCACGAGGTCCCAGCCCTGGTAGTCGGCAGAGGAGCCGGGGTTGGTCATCATGAGTGAAACGGCTTTGGCCAGGTCCATGGTGGAACCGCCACCGATGCCGATGATACCGCTCACTGTGCCAAACTGCTCTTTCAGTTGTCGGGCCAGCGCATCCACCTGTGTGGTCTTGGGTTCATAAGTGACATCTGCGAAGATGACCTGATCCTTTCCGCGCAGGGGGATCCGGCTTACGAGTGGTTTGTTCTCAAAGAAATGATCCACCAGGAAGATCATCGGGGCATCTCCTTTGCGCTGTGGGGCAAGGATCTCATCGAGCTGGTTAAAACAGCCACGGCCATACACTACATAACTGACCATCTTAAAGTTCCGGAAACTCATACTTGTATTTTTTGCAGACAGCGGGTGGAAATACCCACGAACCATCCTTTGTAAGGAATCAGATATCAGGCAAAATTACTCCAGATGGAACGATTTTCAAACAGGTTGACCGGCTGTGTTGTGAATAGTTCCCGGATCCGCAAAAAGTTATTAGGAGCGGTTTTTATTGCAGTAAAAGAGGGCGGTTTGGCCTAACTTTAAGCCCTAAATATCCTCCTGCTCAGCACTGCGATACATGTTTCATCCTATAACGATATCACTGTTATTCCATGCACCGGATATCTTCCTGCTGAACAGTTTTTTTGCGGACCTAACTTCGAAGATCATGTCGCCCGGGCACCTGCTGACGGGTGCAAAATGGCTGGCTGTGGCCATAGCTGTGATCGTAGGGATCATTTACCTGCACCTGTTCATCAAAAAGCGGGATTTCTTCTATAAAAAAAGGATCCGGATATACCTGGAGAACTGGATCACGCAGGTGATCATGGAAGAAGAAATCGATACGGATAAACTGCTCCGTAATTTCAGGCGGATCCTGTTCAGCCGCGCCGCAAGACAGTTCGCCATCGATGAACTGATCGTCTGTAAAAAGAACTTTTCGGGGGGCGTAACGGAGAACATTATCTGGTTATACCTGCAGCTGGGCCTGAAAAAAGACTCTCTGCGCAAACTGCGCACTACCGCCCCCTGGCATATACGAGCCAAAGGTATTCAGGAACTATACCTGATGGAGCAGCAGGATGTGCTGAAGATCATCTATAAGAACACCAACAGCAATAACGAGTTCGTGCGTATGGAAGCACAGACCGGTGTGATCAACCTCACCGGTTTTCCGGGCCTGCGTTTCCTGGATGTGGTCTCCTACCCCATTACCGAATGGCAGCAGCTGAAACTGCTGGAGCAGTTGCGCCTGCACCCGGTAAAACAGGATCTGTCGGATAAGATACCCAACTGGCTGCACTCATCCAATACCACCGTGATCGTTTTTGCCCTGAAGCTGGCCGATGAATACCAGGTGTTTTCGGTGAAGGACCAGGTGATGGCCTGCATGGAACACGCCGACAAAACTGTGCGCAGCCAGGCATTGAAGACATTGGTGAGACTGGCGGACGAAACCACTGCCGCGTTACTGGCGGGCTATTTCCCCAACGAGTCGCCCGCTAACCAGCTGTACATACTGGATGCCTTGCGTACCCTGGCAACAGAGAATGAAACGGCTTTCCTGGTATCGCTGCTGGACCATGAGAACGATACCGTGAAACTGAAAGCGGCCGTGGTGCTGGCAGAAGTATCTGACACAGGCATGGAACTGATCTCACAAAAAAGCAGGCAACAGCCGGAACCCTTTGAAAGGATCTGGCGGCACATAAAGACAAGCAAATGAACTGGGATACGGCAGGCACATTTCTATTTCACTTTCTTACCTATGGGATCTTCCTGTATTCCTTTGTATTGCTGTTATCGTACATACTGATCGCCATCTATTCTGTGGGTGAGACCCGCCGTTATATGTGGAAGAACAGTTTTACCGACTACCGGGTACTGGCCACATCGGTGCACGCCCCATCGGTAAGCATACTGGCGCCCGCGTATAATGAAGGAAAAACGATCGTGGATAATGTGCGTTCCCTGCTCTCTATCTATTATGCCAATCTGGAAGTCATCATCATCAACGATGGAAGTAAGGACGACAGCCTGGAGAAACTGATACAGGCATACGACCTGGAGATGACTGACTATTTTGTAAATGAGCAGTTGGCCACCAAAGCCATACGCGGCGTTTATAAAAGCAGGAACAGCATTTACAATAAACTGATCGTGGTGGACAAGGAGAACGGCGGAAAAGCGGATGCGCTGAATGTGGGTATCAATGTTTCGTCTAACGACTACCTGGTTTGTATTGATGTGGATTGTATACTGGAGCAGGATGCGCTGCTCAAGATGGTGAAACCTTTCCTGGAGCAGACGGACAGGCGCGTGATCGCCACAGGTGGTGTGGTGCGTATCGCCAACTCCTGTGTGATAGAGGACGGAAGGCTGATCAAAGTAAAACTGGCCGAAGACTACCTGCCCAGGATACAGATCCTGGAATACATACGCGCTTTCATACTGGGAAGAATGGCCTGGAGCCGTTTGAACGGGCTGATGCTGATATCGGGTGCATTCGGTGCTTTTGATAAAGAGATCGCCATCAGGTGCGGTGGCTACAACCATAATACGGTGGGGGAAGACATGGAGCTTGTGGTACGCATGCGCCGTTACATGGAAGAACGCAATGAGAAATACGCGGTGACCTATATACCCGACCCTCTTTGCTGGACAGAAGCGCCCGCTACATTCAAGATCCTGGGCCGACAACGCAACCGCTGGATCAGGGGCACTTTTGAAACACTGATGATGCATAAGCGTATGTTCTTTAATCCCAGGTACGGTTTGCTGGGCATGCTGAGTTATCCGTACTGGTTCTTTTTTGAACTCTGTGCCCCGCTGATCGAGTTTTTTGGCATTGTCTGTTTCCTTGTGTTCGTGTGGAACGGATTCATTGCCTGGGACCTGTTCTTCTCCTTTTTCCTCTTTATTGTCTGTTTCGGTTACCTCTATTCTTCCTTCGCCATCCTGATGGAAGTGTTCACGTTCAACCAGTACAAACGCAGGATAGATATATTACGTCTGCTGCTGACGGGTATGACGGAGCCTTTTTATTACCACCCCTTTGTGGTATGGAGCGCCATTAAAGGTTTTTGGGACCTGTTGAAAAAGAAAAAGGGTTGGGGCGAAATGACCAGGCAGGGATTTGCGCAGAAAAAGAACGGTAACAACACCCCGCAGGTTGTTCCGGCAACGACTACTACTATCCCTGCTGCCGTTACCGAGATCGCCCCGCCAGAAGAACCGGATGGAGAGGAACAGGTATGGTTTGTGCAGCGTACCATCATACCGGCCATTAATACATTCATTGGTTTTGTTGCTAGATCGCTCAACTATTATGTCAACCATGTCATCGTCCTGTTACTGCTGCTGATCTGTGCACGGGGATTTGAACTGGTCTATGAGATAGCGCAACACGGTGTGCCCCGTTTTGTAGGTAAAGTGGTGTTGATGGGATTTGCCAAGGACCTGGTATTCTTTCTGCAGATAAGTGCCGGTGGATATCTCCTGTTTGCATTGTTGTTCCTGATACATAAGAAACTGGCGCATCTCTTTTTTGTGGTCGTTTCAGTGATCCTCCTGCTGCTGCAGGTATTGCTGTCTGAATATTTTGTGACCACGCTGTTGCCGCTGGGTGCGGATCTCTGGTCCTATTCTGTTGCGGACATCAACGAGACAATAAGTGCTTCGGGTGGCATCAAACCATCCAGCATAGTGCTGTTGCTGGCAACGGTCTCACTGGTCATAGCCGGGTTCATCTTCTTCTTAAAAAACAACAAAGCCAGGGGCTGGACGGTTTTTATCTTTTTTGCTTCGTTCATTGCGGTAACATTCACCAATGGTCCAAAACTGGTGAACGACTGGACACCGGGACAGGAGCACAGCAATAACATAGCGCTGAACAAATCGAGATATTTTCTGGAAGCCACGTATCGCTATTTTTTTCCACCGGCACAGGAACTGGATATCTATTCCGATCATTATTCAGAGACCATGGCACCGCCGTCAGAAGAGGCGGGTCGGTTCTCTTTCAAGTATATCGACGAAGCCAATTATCCCTTCCTGCATGAGGTGGATAGTACCAGAGATGTGTTGTCTCCTTTCTTTACCCCATCAACGACCCCACCCAATATTGTGGTGATACTGGTAGAAGGACTGGGCAGGGCTTTCAGTAACAAGGGAGCCTACCTGGGAAGTTTTACCCCTTTTATGGATTCGCTGTCAGAAAAGGGTCTTTACTGGGAAAACTTTATCAGCGAGGGAGGTCGCACATTTGCGGTATTGCCTTCCCTGCTTTCTTCTCTTCCCTTTGAACTGAACGGCTTCAACGACCTGGGAGAAGCCATGCCCGAACACCTCTCCCTGCTAAACCTGGCTAAGAAAAACGGTTACCACACTTCTTTTTACTATGGTGGCGATGCCCGTTTTGATAATATGGACATTTTTCTGAAGAAGAATCGGATAGATGTCCTGAATGATGGAAAAACATTTCCGGCAGGGTACACTAAAATGCCGGCACAGAACGGTTTCTGCTGGGGTTATGGCGACAAGGAGCTGTTCCGCAGATTTCTTGATATGCAGGTGCACAAACAACAACCCTACCTATCGGTGCTGCTGACCCTGTCCACGCACAATCCTTTCCTCATCAATGAACAGGAAAAATACCTGCAACAGTTCGAGAGCAGGATGAACGTACTGGGTCTATCAGAGGAGGAGAAAGCGGAGAAAAGAAATTACAAGAACCAGTTTGCGAGTATCCTGTATGCGGATGATGCGGTCAGGGATCTCATTACAGCTTATCGGAAAAGACCGGGATTTGAGAATACGGTCTTCCTGATCACCGGTGACCATCGCATGCCTGAGATACCCATGAGTACGAAGATCGACCGTTACCATGTGCCTCTGATACTCTATTCGCCGCTGCTGAAAAGAACTGCGAAGTTCTCTTCGGTATCCACGCATTTTGATGTGGCCCCCACCCTTACTGCCTGGCTCAGGAATAGTTATGGCTTACGGATACCTAAAGAGGTAAGTTGGCTGGGTGCCGGACTGGATACGGCACACCAGTTCCGGAACCTGCATGCCTACCCGCTCATGCAGACCAAGAACGAAGTGGCTGATTTTGTGAAGGGGGACTATTTGCTTAGCGGAGACCAATTGTTCCGCATCAGCAGTAATCTTGATCTGAGCCCGGAAACCAATGAAGTCAAAAAAGCGGAACTGCAGGCGGCTTTCAACCGGTTCAGGGCAAAGAATCACCAGGTGATCAAAACACAGAAGATCGTTCCCGACAGTGTACTTCAGCGTTATGTTCGTTAATTGCGTGGCAGGGTCTGATAATAGTCGTTCAGGATCCTGGTTACCATGGGTTGGTATACGTTCCAGAAAAAACTACTTCTGTCAAGCGGGTCCCTTCTGTTGTACAGGAACATCTTGAACCAGGCGATCTTCTTGAAGTGCGACGAAGAAAGACTCAACGGGTTATCGGAAAAATCAGCAGAGAAATAAAAGAAGCGATAGTTGCTTCCCATATGTGCGGTGATGGCTGGAAAGTTTGCTTGCAGACCATGTGCTGCCAGCAATTTTTTGCCAGCTTCGTTGACATCGATCTGAAAACTGGAGACCACACGGTTGCGCGAACTGTCGGGAATGATCACATCGAACCAGAAAGAATACGGAATGGAAGCCGGCAGGCCATAGTACCGCTGCTCTTCCTTGCCGGAAATGATCAGGGGCAGGTCCTGTTTCAGATGGGTGCTGTTCTCCAGGATCAGCACATGATCGTCTGTGTTCACCAGTGCAATGCCGCTTTTGCGGAAAGGCCAGTTACCGTTGTGTTTTTTTCTGTATAGCTCTGTCAGCCATCGTGGCAGGTCGGGATTGTTGATCGTATCGAGAGAAGGGAAATATCGGCCGATCCATTTGGTCCAGCGGATACCGAATGTCTTTTCAAACGAGGTCCTTACGGCGGGATCGGTAGGTGTGGCCAGGCAGTTGAATTCGGTAATGATGAGTTTATGCCTGGCCTGCATCTGTTTGATGAAGTAGAGGTCCTGCTGGCTCATGCCTCCGTACAGGATCCCGGCGACCGTGGTATCGGTGTTCTCATGGTACCACTCGTTCTTGTAAATACCGTAAGTATCTGTCAGGTATACCAGGTCCACATCCTTACTCAACTGTTCCAGCCGGCTATTGTTAAAACGCTCGAGGCCCTTTATCTGGAATTTCTGGTCGTCCAGCGGGAAAAAACCATAATAGTCCTTTTCGCGGTTGTACAGTTCTTTCCGGTTCTTGGTGAATTTTTCCTGGTTCAGGATCCAGTTGATGGAGACGTGCTCCTGCCCTTTTTTGTTGAGTACGGTCTTGTCAACAATGGCCACCACCAGTTTTCTTTTTTCCGTGAGCAGCCAGGCGATATATAACCAAAGGGGCGTCAGTAATACCATCAGTATTACGAAGCGTATGAAACTGCCGCTACTGGTCTTTAAAACCGGCGCAGCCATCCTATACTGATTTGGTATTGGTTTCCCCTGGTTTGCGGAAGGTACTCCTGGTTGAACCAGCTACCGTCTATGCTGAGTATATTGTACAGGGACAATTTCTTTTTGAACATGAACCCCAGTTTGTAGGAGATCAGTTGTTCCTTGGTGTCCAGCTGGATGGCATTGAGACGGTCATCGGGTGAGATACCATAGCCGATGTTCATACCCACCAGGTCATCGGCGCTGCCATAGTAATAGCGGGCCGATACATTATAAGAAGCGGAGACCGTACTGGTATAGGTACTGGGTGTGAGATAGGTGCGTGCCCCGAATAACCAGCTTTTGTAATACTTACCGAGATAGGCCGTATAACTCCAGGTGGGATCGCCGCTGAATTTCAGGTAACGGAAACCCAGCTCACCCTCGAAACTTGCGGGCAGATTGGCATAGAGAGAAAAACCTCCGCGCCAATGCGGGAACACGCCCACTTTATCGGAATAACCAATGCTCACATAGGAATAGAAGGTATTGGAGATGCGCGGATATGCTTCCAGTTCATATTGCACACCGCTTTCTTTGAAGCGGTTGGCATAGTTGATCCTTCCGGTAACGGAGCCGATACCGGTGGCGCGTGTATAATCGAAACTGGCCAGGTGCCAGGGGTCATTGAACTGTTTGTCGAAATACACATAGTCATAGCTCAACCCGATCTTGTTCTTATAGGACGATTCCTTGATGCGGTTGGCGAGCGAACGGGCTTCCGTATCGTTCCTGTTTATTTTCAAGGCCCTGTCTATGGCAACCTGCGCCTCTGCATAGCGGCGCGATGCATTCAGGAGTTTCGCCTTTCTTACCCAGAGTTCCAGAGAAGAAGGATGTGAGGACAGCGCTGTTTCAACAACTTCCAGTCCCAGGGTATAATGATCGTTCCAGTATTCCAGGTCGGCCAGCGCCACAGAAGCGTCTTCTTGCCCCGGGTTATTCTGCAATACCCCGTTGAAATAATAGCGGGCGCTATCGTATTGTTTGGTCCAGGTATGGATCCTTCCCAGGAAGATCCTTACATCCGTATAGTCGGGGCTGATGTGCAGGGCATTGTACAGTCGGTATCTTGCCAGTGCGTAGTTGTCCTCTTCGAACGCCGCTTTGCGGGCCAGCAATAATAGCCCGTCGGCCGATAAACTATCCTGGTTGGTCACAGGTTCCTGTGGTGGTATGATGATGACACTGTCGGGCTTTGCGGTCTGCCTGGCTTCGCGTATCGTTTTCTCCAACGCCAGCGCTTCTTCGTTCCGGTTGTTTCTGGATAAGAGTTTCTGTAATAAGGAAGCGGCTTCTTCGGTCTGTCCCATTGCATTCAGGGCCCTTGCCTGGCGGAACAATAATGCCTCAGAACCGGGATTGTATTGCAGTCCTTCTTTGCAGACCGTCAGCGAGCGTGCATGATCACCGGAAAAATATTCGAGGTCACTGAAGGCAATGGAAGCATCTTCATAGGCCGGTTGCCGGCTCAGTACTTTTTTGAAACAGATGCGGCCGCTATCATAGTTTTTCGTCCAGGTATGGATCCTGCCCAGGAAGATCCGAACATCAGCATAATCGGGGCTTAACGAGAGAGCCTTGTAGAGATATGTTTTGGCTTTGCCATAATTGTTCTCTTCAAAAGCTGCTTTGCGGGCCTCTTTCAACAGGCCGTCGGATGTGATCGTGTCCTGTGCATGAGCGGCTGTGCCCAGTAAGAATGCAAAGAGCGGGATAACAAGGCTTTTCAGATGAACAAGACGGATCATGCGTTTTGTATTAGCTCAACAATATCTCCAGATACAAGGTATCAGCTTTTGGTGCGGGCGATCAGCCGTTTTACACGGATGGCCAGTTCATTCAGACTGAAGGGTTTGGTGATATAATCATCCGCACCCAGTTCAAATGCTTCCATCACCACTTTTTCCTGCTCCATGGCCGAGAGGATGATGATGGGTGTTTTGCGGTTCAGTTTCTGCCGCACAAAATTGATCACTTCCAGTCCGGAGGCATAGGGCATCATGATATCGGTAACGATCACATCGGGATTGGCCTGCTCCAGTTCTTCTATTGCCTGCCTTCCATCAGTGGTAACGATAACCTCATACCCTTCTTTCTTGAGTTTCATCTCAATGGTCTTCCTTAACATGGCTTCGTCTTCTGCTACCAGTATTTTCATAGTGACCTCATCCAATTTTTTACAAAATTAATTCATTTCAGGCGCCTGCTGCCAGCTCTTTTTGGATCCTGTTCACTTCCTCCTGTATTTGTTTTTCCAGCTCTGCAAATAACTTTAACACTTCGCTTACCTCTTGTGCCAGATTCTCCATGGGGGCATCATTTTTGGCGCCCTGTTCTATGGTGGCCAGGAGCACCCTCAGTTTTTCCGCTTTCAACATTCCTGCGGCGCCTTTGAGTTTATGTGCTTTTTTGGCCAGCGATTCTCGGTTGTTCTCCAGTACCAGCACATTCAGTTCTTTGATGTCGAGTGGTGAATACTGCAGGAAGTAAGTGAGCACTTCCAGTACATAATTCGGGTCTTCCAGCTCTTCCAGTAAGGCCAGGTCGTACATTTTTTCCGGTTTTTCAGGTTCTTTGGATACCAATTCGGGCTGAACCGACACATGGAACAACAGGCGGATCATACGGGCATAGAGATCATTGAAGTCGAAGGGTTTTACCATGAAATCATTCATGCCCACTTCGGCGCTCTTTTCCTGGTCCTCTTTCAGGGCAGTGGCCGTCATGGCGATGATCGGGGTTTGCAGGTGCATCTTCTCCCGCAGGTATACGGTGGTCTCATACCCATCCATGATCGGCATCTGCAGGTCCATGATGATCAGGTCGTAACCGGGATCCTTTTCACAGCGTTCGATCGCTTCTTTCCCATTATTGGCGATATCGGCCTTGATCTGCATCTTGCGTAAGACGAAATCGATCAGTTTCTGGTTAATGATATTGTCTTCCACCACCAGGATCCTTTTGCCCGCCAGCCTTGCAGCGAAATCGGTTTGCCCGGCTACCACATCGTTGCTGTCCGTACGGCCGAAGGGGATCACGAATACGAATTCTGAGCCATTACCCGGTTCACTATTCACTGCAATGGTGCCACCCTGCAATTCTATCAATCCTTTGCTGATGGTCAGGCCCAATCCGGCGCCCCCGTAACCGCTGGCGATCTTTTTACCTGCCTGCGCAAAACTTTTGAAGATCGTATCCAGCTTGTTTGTTTCAATACCGATGCCTGTATCGCGTAAAGCAAAGGAAAGGGTGCTTCTTTTGTCGGTCTGCTCTTTCAATGACACGGTCAGTGTTATGGAGCCTTCCGTGGTGAATTTGATGGCGTTATCAATCAGGTTAGTTAGGATCTGTTTCAGGCGGAAAGCATCTCCCTTCACAAAAGAGGGAACCCCTTCCTGTATATTCATGTTGAACTGCAGTCTTTTGTTTTTGATGGCGTGCTCAAAATGTTTGGTCAGCTCTTCCAGCGTTTTGGGCAGGTCGAATGCAAAACTGTCGAGGGTGAGTTTGCCGGTGCTGAGATTGGAATAATCGAGCACATTGTTCACAATGACCACCAGGTTGTTGACGGAACGGCTGATGATATTGGTGAAACGTTCCTGTTCTTCCGTCAAGCTGGTCTCCAGCAACAAACGGGTCATTCCCTGAATGCCGTTCATGGGTGTGCGGATCTCGTGGCTCATGTTGGCCAGGAATTGTTCCTGTATCTGTTGCGCAGTCTCTGCTTTTTCTAGGGCCAGTAATAGTTTTTGCCGGCTCTCTACCGCATCTGTGATATCCGTGGCGATACCGCTGATACCGAACATTTCGTTGCGGTCGTTGAACAAAGGGAATTTGATGAGCAGGAAATTCCTTTTGCCTTCAGGTGTATCAAGCACCTCTTCCAGCTGGATGGACCGCTTGCTGGCGATCACTTCATCATCCCCTTTCTTGTAATGATCGGCCAGCACCTTTACGTTGAAGTCGTAGTCGTCACGGTTTATCACCATTTCGTCGGTAACATCAAACACTTCCTTGAAGCGCTTGTTCACCATCAGGTATTTGCCTTCCAGGTCCTTGATGAAGATGATGGCATTGGCATTATCGAGAATGGCATTGAGGCGGTACTCGTTCTCTTTACGTTTGGCCTCAGACAGGTCCAGCTCCTGTGCCACCAGTTTCTTTTCTGTGATGTCTTTGGCCATGCACTGCAATCCCTCTATCTCTCCGTCGTCAATCAGCAACTGTGCAGACTGTTCCACCCATTTCACCTCGCCAGTCCGGGTGCGGATCCTGAATTCGAGATAGGTTGCAGGTATTTGTTGTAAGAGCTGGTCCGTGTAAAATTTCTTTACTTCTTCGGCACAGGAATCATCGATCAATGAATGATAGGGTTTGCCAATGATCTCTTCCGGTTGGTATCCTGTAAGTGCCAGTACTTTGTTGTTGACAAAAGTTACGATCCCGAACTTATCGGTGGTGTACATGACCGCCCCCGCATTTTCTATGAGCTTTTTATATTGTTCTTCGCTGGCCAGTAGTTCGTCTTCCGCTTTTTTGCGGAGGCGCATATCCAGGTTCAGTCGCAACAGGATAGCCAATACCAGCAGGAAGGAAAATACCCCGCCGGCAAATGCGATGTAACCGATCTTCTTATCATTGCTCTGGTTGGATGCCATCCTGTTCGACAGGCTCCTCACTTCTATATCGCGGATCTGTTGCAGCAGTGTTTTTACGGAATGACTGATCCTTGGGCCTTCACCATCGGGACGGATCATTTCTTTTACCGGGTCGCCGGTGGTCTGGCTCTTCATTAACCGTACCTGGAAAGCCTCTTTCTGCAGGCACAGGTTTTCCAGCTTATTCATGTACACCAGCTGTTCCGGCTCCTCTTTGGTCAATTTTTTGAGTGCCCCTACGGCACTGTTAATGAGTGCGTGTAAATGATAGGTCTGGTCTTCCCATTGTTTTTCACGGCCTACCAGGTAACTCCGGGTGCTTACTTCGGCTTCGGCAAAAACAAGGCCGATGGTATCGATCTCCTTGATCAGTACGTTGGTACGTTCAACCAGCAAACGGGTAGTTTCCTGTTTCTTTTTCTGCTCTATCATCACAAACAGGAACAGGGAGAACGCCACGAGCGAGAAAGCGAGTATCCAGCGGATCTTTCTGTCGGGGATCAATAAACGGATGGTGCCTGTTTTTTTCATGGATGGGGCCTCTGAACAGAAACACGATTGGGTGGAAACATGCGCTCACCAAACCGGTGACCGCTCCCAATGCAAGTTACGCACGAATCCGTTAATAATTCCGGTAAGCCGTTGGCCGGGACAGACTCAGGCACTCAGTTTTTTCTCCAGTTCTTCCAATGAAACCCCCTTGGTCTCCGGCACGCTGCTGAATACCCAGACCAGCTGCAGTGCCATCATGACTGCAAAAAACGCGAAGATGGGCCAGGGGTTGTCTTTGAAGATGCCATTGTCGCTATCCAGGAAAACAGGTGTCACCAGGGTGATCAGTGCCGCAAAGACCCAGTGCACGCTGGCGCCGAATGACTGTCCTGCACTGCGGATCTTGTTGGGGAAGATCTCTGAGATGAACACCCAGATCACCGCACCCTGTCCAATGGCATGGGCCGCAATGAACAGCAGCAGGAAACTCATCAGGAATACTGGTCCGGCATGGCTGTAAAAGGCCCAGGATACCATGGCAAGACTGAGAATATAACCCAGCGAACCGATCACCAGCAGGGTTTTTCTGCCCAACCGGTCTATCAGGTAGAGTCCCACAAAAGTGAATACCAGGTTCACGCCACCAATGGCGATGGAATTGAAAAGGGACTCTTTTGCTGCCAGCCCCGCTTTTTCCAGGATCTCCGGTGCATAGTACAGGATGAAATTGATACCCGACAGCTGGTTGAAAAAGGCGATCATGAATGCCAGGTAGATCACCTTGCTGTGTTTGCGGTTGAGGAAAGAAACGGTTTGTCCCTTGCTGTCGTGTTCGTTGCTGCGGATAATGGCCTCGGTTTCAGCAGCCACATCGGTCACACCTATCTGCTGCATGATCTCCTGGGCCCTGGCCAGGTCGTTCTTTTTGGTGATGAGCCAGCGGGGACTTTCCGAAACGCCCAGTACGAGCAGGGTATAGAGGGTTGCCGGGAATGTCAGCACACCCAGCATCCAGCGCCAGTCGTTCTCACCGCCAAAGCCCTGCAGGAAATAGTTGGAGAGAAAAGCCACCAGGATCCCGAACACGATATTGAACTGGTACAATGCACCCAGTCTGCCGCGGGTTACGGGTGTGGAGATCTCTGAAATATAGATGGGGGCCACTACCGAAGAGACACCGATACCTACACCACCCAGAAAACGGAAGAAAGAGAACATATACGGACCTGTTGCCAATGCAGAACCTACTGCAGATACGGCGAACAGGATGCCTACCCAGAGCAATACCGCTTTTCTGCCGAACAACTCGGTGGGTATGCCGCCAAAGATGGCGCCCAGCACCGTACCCCACAATGCCATCGACATGATAAAGAAGCCATGAAACAAAGGTGTGGTATGCCAGAGTTCTTTAATGGGCTGGTTAGCACCGGAAATGACAACGGTATCGAAACCGAAAATGAAACCTGCCAGTGCCACTACAATTGACCACTGTACCAGTTTGCTTTTGTTCATAGCAATCGATTTTGGTACAGGAAGATACGAGAAATGGGAATATTGAATCATGAACAAGGAATATTGAATATTGATCGGAGGATACTTCATCATTCAATATTCCTTGTTCATTATTCAACATTCTTCACTTTTCTACGCGGTCCATTTCGTCTTTGGCGCTGCCTGGGTTGCGGCGGGTCGTTTTCAGTGGTTTGCCAAAACGGTAACTGAGGCCGAGGTTAAGCACACGGGTATCTCTTTTCAGCAGAAAATATTCTTCAGCACCCGGGAAATCGGTAAGCCCTTCCATGGCCTGAGTAAAGAAGAGGTCCCTGATACTGAGGCGAAGGGTCCCCTTTTTATTGAATATGGGCCTGGCAACACCAATAGATAACTGGCCGGTGGGATACAATAATTCCTGCAGGTCGTTGCGCGCACGGCCGGTATAGAAACCGGAGAGTTCCAGTGTATACAGTTGTCCTGCCTTGAACTGGTTGTTGATGCTGAGGTTTGTCTGCGAGATAT
Organism: Chitinophagaceae bacterium; assembly: GCA_020403425.1. Taxonomy (GTDB): domain Bacteria; phylum Bacteroidota; class Bacteroidia; order Chitinophagales; family Chitinophagaceae; genus Sediminibacterium. The sequence continues at coordinate 103,425 of JADBXR010000004.1, forward strand.
CGGAACGATAATCCACATTCCGATACCCTTTTAATTCTTTGTGATTATAAAGCACCTGGCCGGAGAGGTTCCACCAGGGGAATGGGTTTAACTGAATGGCCACTGCAATACCCAGGTTGGTCATCCTGCCCACATTGCCATTGGTATATACGAGTATGTCGCTCCCGTCGTTCAGGAACAACTGGGAGAAATAGTCCTTGATGATGCTGTACGAGACCGTGGTGGTCAGCCATTGTTTGTATTGATGACTCAGTTCCAGGTTCCAGCTATACTGCGGCTGGAAAAAAGGATTGCCTTTTTCGTACGTGTATTTGTTGATGATGGAGACATAGGGGTTCAGTTTCTGGAAAGGTGGCCTGTCTATCCGCCGGCCGGCAGTGAAAGTGAAGGTATTGGATGAATCGGCCTGTATGCTGAGATACCCCGAAGGGAACAGGCCGGAATAGGTTCTGGAAAAAGCGGAATCTTTCTGCCGCACATTGCCCAGCTGGTGCGCATCGTAATGGGTGTTCTCGTAACGAAGACCCAGTTGGTAACTGACGCGTGCTGTTTTGTGTTCGAAACTGCTGTACAGGGCATGGATGTTTTCCTGGTACAGGAAGTGATTGCTTTTATTGATATCGTCTTTCCAGCTGCTGCCATCATACAGTTCATAAGCCGCCAGGTTATCGGTACGGATGGCGGAGAGTTTATATCCCGATTCCAGTTTGGCATTCTTACCGAGTTGCAGAGTATGGTCTACCTTGGCGGAGCGGATGGAAATGGTTGCCGGCAGGCTGCCCCTGGAACCTTCAGTATAACCGCCATTGGCTTGTAACTGGCTGCTGAACGATTGCTGGTTATTGATATCGTAAGACAGGTAATCCAGGTCGGCCGTGATCTCCTGTGTGCGGGAGAGGGTATGTTTGGCGTTCAGGTTGATGCCCCCGTTGCGGAAACGTCCGCTGGTTGCGCCATAGGTCCTGATGGTGGAGTCGGTGACCCCTGCGGCGTTTTTCCAGTTGGCAGAAGCGTCGCTGCTGCCGCTACGGTTATTGGCGATACCGGTGAGTGCTATACCGAATGTAGTCTTTGGGGAGGCATAAAAATCCAATCCCATTTTCAGCGTATTACTGCTGTTCTGGTTCAGGAAACCCGTAGGCTGATCGAGCAGCGACAGCAAACTGCCATTGGTGTTGAAATATTTTCGCAAGGCATAGATATCCATGAAGCCCTTGCTGAAATTACTGCTCCAGGTGGCAAAAGCGTTGAACTTGCCGTTGCGATAATTCAATACCAGGCTATTGTTGTTCTTTGGGTAACGGCCCTGCGCCAACGAACCGGTAAGGGTTCCGTTGAAACCGGTCTGCCTGTTCTTTTTGGTCTTTATGTTGATGATACCCGCATTGCCACTGGCATCGTAGCGGGCCGAGGGACTGGTGATCAGTTCTATCTGCTCTACCTGTGAGGAGCTGATGCCGCTCAGCAGGTTGTTGAGGTCGCTGCCGGATATATAGGTGGGTTTATCATCGATGAGTACCAATACCCCGGCCTTACCCTGCAGGCTGATGCCGCCGTTCCTGTCTACCAGAACACCCGGCGATTTTTCCAGCACTTCCAGTACGGTGGTACCGGCATTGGTGACAGAAGCATCTACATTGACAATGGTTTTTCCCTGAGCCCTTTGTATGAAGGCTTTGCGTGAGCTGACGCTGACATTGCCCAGTGTTTTTGCCGCGGTAGGCAAGACCAGTGTCATTTTCCTGGCGACAGCCTGTTCTGCGCTGATGGGGAACAGGGTTGTTTCATGACCCACATAACTGACCCGCAGCACCTGATCGGCGGTAATGGTGATGTAAAAAAACGACAGGCCATTTTTGTTGGTAACGGCTGACCTGATCAGTTTCTGGTCTGCTTTCTGCAGCAGTTCCACCACGGCGCCTTCGAGGTGCTCATTTTGTTCATTCACCACAGTAATCTGGAAGTTCTCTGCCGGCAGGCCATTCTGGGCTTTTGCCAGGAATACACATAACAGCAACAGTGCACACAATAGGATCAGTTCAACCTTTTTCATGCAAGGAAATTATTGAAAAAGGTTTCCTGGCAAAGCGGTTTTGGTTGAGTGGTGGAAGGGGTGATTATCCCACCAGTTTGGCGGCGCGTGCAAGGTCTTCGGGTGTATCTATCTCAATACCCATATAATCGGTCACCACCATTTTCAGGGGGATGCCGTTCTCCAGGTAGCGAAGGCATTCGATCTTTTCTGCGGCCTCCAGCGGGGTCATTTCCCAGTTGGTGAAGTTGAGCAAAGCCTGTTTGCGGAAAGCGTATACCCCGATATGTTCATAATAAACGGTGCTGGTTTCAACGCTGCGTGGGTAAGGGATCACGCTGCGAGAGAACATGAGTGAGTTCATGTGTTTGTCCACCGCTACTTTTACGTAATTGGGATCTTCGATCTGGCGCTGGTCTGTCATTATCTGCATCAGCGATGCCACCTGTACCGTTTTGCCCTGTTCTCCTTCGAATACGCGCAGCAGCTGCTCCAGGGGTTCGCGTTTTACAAAGGGTTCGTCGCCCTGCACGTTCACAACAATATCGACCGCCAGGTCTGCAACGGCTTCTGCAATGCGGTCGCTGCCGCTTTCATGGTTCTTTTTGCTCATCACGGCTTTGCCGCCATGTGAGGTGATCTCGTTAAAAATGATATCGCTGTCCGTAACCACATATACTTCATCGAACAGACCGGTGGCAAGGGTATTATCGTAGGTATGGCGGATCACCGTTTTGCTACCGAGCTGCTGCATCAGTTTGGCCGGAAACCTGGTGGCGGCATAACGGGCGGGAATAAAGGCACAGATTTTCATAAACGAAGTGTTTGAGCAGCGCTTTGTGTTCTCTGGTGCGATGGTTGGGTTCGCACAATGGCACAGTTGGGGCTGTCAGGATGCAAAAGTATTTTAATAATCTGTCTTTACGGTCTTGTCGAAGGGAATCTGTAATTGAAAAGGCAGGTTCTCATCTTTGGCATTGTCCAGCACATCCAGTCCATAGCGGATCTGCTCTATGGGCGTAGCATCATAGGTTCCGAAGAGGCGGTCCCAGATGGAAAAGATGTTCCCGTAGTTGCTGTCTGTCTGGGGTCGCATATAATGGTGATGCACTTTGTGCATGTTGGGCGATACGAGGAACCAGCTCAGGGCATTGTCGAGCCAGAGCGGTAAACGGATATTGGCATGACTGAACTGGGTGAACACCACGCTCAGGCTCTGGTACATCATCACCATCCACATGGGCGCACCGCTCACCACTACGCCCAGCATGGTAAAGATCACGCGCAATACGCTTTCGCCGGGATGGTGGCGGTTGGCAGTGGTGGTATCCACATGGGTATCGGCATGGTGCACCATGTGGAACTTCCACATCCATTTGATCTTATGTTCCAGCAGGTGTACAAAATAGGCCCCGGCAAGATCGAGCAGCAGCAGACCGGCGATCATGAACAACCAGAGTGGCATCTTTACCAGGTACAGCAATCCGAACTGATTTGCCACCACCCAGTCGCTGGCTTTCACAATCAGCAGGGCGCAGGCGAAGTTGATGATGATGGTGGTAACGGTAAAAAAGATATTGATGGAAGCATGTTTCCATTTGTTGTACCGGAACCCGAACAAGGGTATCACCCCCTCGATCAGCCAGAAGAAAGTGATGCCACCCGCCAGGATCAGGGCACGGTGCAGGCTGGGTATATGATCAAAATAGCTGATGATGTTCTCTACCATGTGCAATCGTTTAGACAGTCAATTTACTAAGAAATAGCGTACGTTCAATACCGGTCCTTTACCCGCAAAGCCGCATCCGCTGAACAGAACAGCCCAACCCATCTGTTCAACAGGTCTCCCGCGGAGCGGGATCTTCGTTTCGCTACGATTTGGTCTTTGGTCTTTAGTCTTTGGGGGCACCATGAGTTCTGGTTTCCTTCAATATTCATCATTCCTTGTTCATCTGTTCTAATGTTCTTCTGTTCATAAAAAAAGCCCCCGGAAACGGGGGCTTTTTTATGCTATTGAAAGTTTTGTTTAGTTATTCAGCATCAGCGGCATCACCAACATCAGCAGGTCTTCACCCTCGGCCTGTTCGGTAGGTTTGATAAGACCGGCCTTGGTGGGGGTTGACAGTTCCATGCGTACATCATCCGTATCGGCAGCATTCAGCATTTCGATGAGGAATTTGGCATTGAAGGCGATCTGCAGGTCTTCACCATCGTACTGGCAGTTCATGCGTTCGTTACCTTCAAAGCTGAAGTCAACGTCCTGTGCGGCCATCTGTAATTCGCTTCCGGTGATGTTCAGGGCCACCTGGTTGGTGCTCTTGTTACTGAACACGTTCACGCGGCGCAGTGCGTTCTGGAAATCGGCCTTGTTCACGATCAGTCGGTAAGGATTGTCTGCCGGGATCACCACTTTATAATCCGGGAAGCGGGCATCGATCAGGCGACAGATCATCTGTGTAGAACCATGGTTCACGAACAGGTGGTTGCTGTTGTAAGTGATGGTAAGCTCATCATCGTTATCGGGTAAAGCGTTCTTCAGCAGGTTCAGCGGTTTTTTGGGAACGATGAACGAATCTGTTTTGGTTGCTTTGGTATCTGTTCTCTTATAACGTACCAGCCTATGTGCATCGGTGGCCACGAACTGTACCGCATCTTTGGACAGTTCAAAGAAAACACCTGTCATAGCGGGACGCAGGTCATCGCTGCTCACGGCGAACAGGGTCTTGTTGATGGCGGTCAGCAGGGCGCTGCTGGTCATGGTAAAACCGGTAGTGTCATCGGCAGCGGGCTCTTTCGGAAAATTGTCCGGGTTCTCGCCCATTACCTTGTACTTACCGTTATCGCTGGTGATCTCAACGGCGAAGTTCTTATCGATATTGAAGGTCAGGGGTTGATCGGCAATGTTCTTCAGTGAATCCATCAGGATCTTGGCAGGGATACAGACCTTTCCATTGGTCTTGCTTTCCACGTCCATCTGGACCCGCATCACGGTTTCCAGGTCGGTAGCAACTACGTTCAGCTTTTTGTCCTGTATCTCAAATAAAAAGTCTTCCAGGATGGGTAAAACCGTGTTGGCATTGATCACCCCACTGATCTGTTGGAGGTGTTTTAACAGCGAAGACGACGAAACAATAAATTTCATTCTACACAATTTAAGTTCGCAACAAACCTAATGTAAAATGTTAATATTCCGTACTACAAATCGCGGGTAACCCCGTTAAAAAACGGAATGTGAATGAGTTGTGGATTGGCCAATACTTGTTAACAGGCAAGGTTCTCCATCAACTCCTGGTAGGTGCTGCGGTTAACGGGTTTTACCAGATAGTCGGTCACTGTTTTGTAAGAGCGGGAACGTTGCATGTCGGTGCTGTTCACAGAAGAGCTTACCACATAGACCACAATGGGCTTGGGCAGGGTGGCTCCGAGTTTGTCGTATTCTTCCAGGAATTCCCAGCCATTCATGATGGGCATGTTGATGTCGAGAAAGATCACATCGGGCAGGGTATCGGCACCGGCAGAAAGTTGCTGCCGGAAATAGGTAAGAGCTTCGTTTCCGTCGTAAAAAGAGTGGATATGTTTGGCCAGTCCGGTAGACTCAAGAATGATCCTGGCAGTATACTGGTAAATATTATCGTCATCGATCAGGCAGACGATATGTTTCTGTTTCACATCAGTCATGGTTCTTCAAATAAAATGTTACTTTGAAAGGAGAAAACGGGCGGATATCGGCGGAAATAGTTTTCAAATATAGGTTTTTATACAATAAGTTGCACAAGTGAAAAAGAGCCTGACGCCAGAGATGGCCTATCCCAAGATCCGGCATTACTGCGGTTACAGCGAAAGATGCCACTATGAAGTGAGGGAAAAACTCTTCAGTTTCGGATTGTTCAAGAAAGATGTGGAGATCCTGCTCTCCAGGCTCATTGAAGAGGGTTACCTGAACGAGGAAAGGTTCGCGATCTTGTTTGCCGGGGGGCATTTCCGACAAAGACAATGGGGCCGTACCCGTATCATCTATGCCCTGCGCCAGAAAAAAGTGAGCGAACAGAACATCAGGCGGGCCCTGAAGGAGATAGAGGAAGACGCCTACCTGGCTGTTTTGCGCAAACTGGCCCTCGCCAAATGGAACAGCCTGAAAACCGAACAATACATCAACCGGGAAGCCAAAACAACCGCTTACCTGTTGCAGAAAGGCTACGAACGTCCGTTGATACAACAGGTCCTGGCTGGCATACGGACAGAGAAAAGCAGTTAAAATATACAGAGGCGCATGTTGAACAAGATCAAAAAAGGATGCCTGTACCTGGCTGGTTGCTGTATGGCCCAGCTGGTTCATGCCCAGCAGAGAACAGCCCTTTTCAATACCCGCGAATTCTCGTTCACTACGGAGAACGATGCCTACCTGTTTCAGAAAAAAGACGCTTATTATACCAATGGGTTCGCTTTCACCCTCCGTACTGCGGGTGAAAAAAAGGGGGTACGTGTGATGCATACCTACGAACTGGGACAAAAGATCTATACCCCGCTGCTGCGCAAGACCACCGGTCCGCAGGACATAGACAGACCCTATTGTGGTTACCTGTATGCGCAGTATACCCAGACCCGTTTCCCTGTGGGAGATGCCATTCTCCAGTATGGGGCCACGATTGGCCAGGTGGGTCCGTACTCGCTGGGCGAGAATGTGCAGAGCAGTTACCATAAGATGCTGGGTTATGCGCGTTTTACCGGCTGGCAATACCAGGTGCAGAATTCTCTGGGTGCCGACCTCTCTATCCGGTATGCCCGAACGGTATTACAGGATAGCAGCCTGTTCAAATGGGTGCCCGTAGCAGAAGCCAGTGTGGGGAGTAATTTTACCTATGCCAGACTGGGTGCTTACCTGTGTGTCGGCATTTTTGAAAAGAACCAGCAAAGCGCACTCTGGAATGCCAGGATACAGAGGAACGGCTCCCGTCAGGAACGCAGCTATGAATTGTTCGGCTACTGGTATCCGCAGGTATTACTGCAGGGCTACAATGTTACCGTGGAGGGTGGCCTGTTCAGCAAGGGAAGCGGTGCCGTGTTGGGAGATCCCCAACGGGTGATGTTCCAGCAGCATTTTGGGCTGTGTTATGCCAGCGGTAAAATTTCGGCCAACCTTGCGTTGGTGATACAATCCCGGGAGACCACCAGCCAAATTAACCTGCAACGATACGGATCTGTACAGCTGAGTTATCGTTTCCATTAACTTGCAGGGTATAATCACCCATATGTCTTCACTTAGTTTTACCATCATACAGACCAACCTGCATTGGGAAGATAGGGAGGCCAATCTTTCCATGCTGGAAGAAAAGATCATGGGTATCCGCGAACGGACCGAGATCGTGGTATTGCCGGAAATGTTCAGCACAGGGTTCAGCATGCAGCCGGCCAGACTGGCCGAACAGATGGATGGCAGAACCGTACAGTGGATGAAACGCATGGCCGCCGCCAAAAAGATCGTACTTACCGGCAGTGTGATCATTGAAGAGAATGGGCACTATTACAACCGCCTGCTCTGGGTGCTGCCGGATGGGCAGCTGGGTCATTATGATAAAAGGCACCGGTTTGCTTTTGCGGGTGAGGACAAAGCCTATACCCCCGGTAACAAGCGACTGATAGCCCAGGTGAAAGGGTGGAAGATCAACCTGCAGGTTTGTTACGACCTGCGTTTCCCTGTCTGGGCAAGACAACAGGTGACCGACGCTCCTGAATACGACGTATTGCTCTATGTGGCCAACTGGCCTGAACGCAGAAGTCGTGCCTGGAAGAGCTTACTTACTGCCCGCGCCATCGAGAACCAGTGTTATGTAGTAGGTGTGAACCGTGTAGGGGTAGACGGTAACGGCATCAACCACTGTGGCGACAGTATGGTGCTGGATGCATTGGGTACCACCCTGTACCACAAACAGCACGAGGAAGATATCTATACCCTTGTTCTGGAGAGGTCGAGGTTAACAGAGGTTCGGGAAAAATTCCCTTTCTGGAAAGACGCCGACCAGTTCAATATCATATCCAACGAAGAAGAATAAATTATGGAACAGTATTATGCCGAGAGGTTGTTTACCGGAAATGAATTTTTGCAGCAACAGGTGGTAACGGTCGCCGATGGGTCGATCGTTGACATTGCAGCCGCAGGAACGATCGCCGAAAGGCCGTCGAAACAATATGAGATCATTGCTCCGGCATTCATGGACATTCAGATCTATGGTGCACATGGCAAATTGCTGGCCGTGTATCCGGAAGCTGATTCTTTGCATAAGCTGTACGATTACTGCAGCAAAGGAGGTGCATCTCATTTTCAGGCAACGGTGGCAACGAACAGCAAAGAAGTGTTCTTTGCCTGCATAGATGCGGTAAGGGCTTATTGGAAAGAAGGTGGTAAAGGTTGTATTGGCTTGCATGTGGAAGGTCCCTGGTTACATCCCGTTCGTAAAGGTGCGCACATAGAATCTTTCATTCATTCCCCTTCGGTCGAAGAGGCGCGTGAGCTGCTGGAATACGGCAAGGGGGTGATCACCATGATCACCCTGGCGCCGGAAGTATGCAGCCGTGAAGTGATTGACCTGGTACGATCCTATGGTGTGGTGATCTCTGCCGGCCACAGTAATGCTACCTATGAAGAAGCCACGGCCGCATTCAATGCAGGCATACCTGCTGCTACGCATTTATACAACGCCATGAGCCCCCTGCAGCACCGGGCGCCGGGCATAGTGGGCGCTATCTTTGATCACCCGCGGGTGATGGCCAGTATCGTGCCCGATGGTTTCCATGTTGATTTTGCTGCTATCCGCATTGCCAAAAAGATCCTGCAGGAACGTTTGTTCGTGATCACCGATGCAGTAACAGAGACCAGCGAAGGACCTTACCCGCACCACCTTGCGGCCGACAGGTACGAATCGAACGGGATCCTCAGCGGCTCTGCATTGACCATGGCCAGCTCCGTAAGGAACCTGGTGAACAAGGTAGGTATAGAACTGGGCGAAGCCTTGCGTATGGTAAGCTTATATCCTGCACAGGTGATGAACCGTGACAAACAGATGGGAAAGATCGCCAAAGGATACAAGGCCAACCTGGTAATGCTGGATAATGCGTTACAGGTGCAGGCATTGGTCACAGCCTAGGTTCCTATTTCTGAAAAGCGTTCCAGCCCTGCGCGGTGATGGGGAATGTATTGCCGCCCTTGGTGTGCAGTTTGCAACCCGCTTCTATATCTGTCATGTAACCAATCACGCTGATCTCTTCGTTGAGGGTGATCTTGTCGTAATCTTCCTGTTTCATGGTGAAGATCAGTTCGTAGTCCTCGCCACCGTTCAGTGCGCATACGGTAGGGTCGAGGCCGAACTTATAAGCGGCCCTGCGGCTGTCGTCGGAGATAGGGATCTTTTCTTCGTATACCACACAACCCAGGTTGCTCTGTTTGCAGAGATGCAATACCTCGCTGCTGATGCCGTCGCTCACATCCATCATGGATGTGGGTAGGATCTCGTTCTGTTCCAGGAACTCGATGATGTCCTTTCGTGCTTCCGGTTTCAGTAAACGGCCAACGATATAACTTTCGTTCTCCAGGTCGGGTTGCAGTTGCGGATTTTCGAGGTAGATCTTTTTCTCGCGCTCCATCAGTGTCAATCCGAGGAAAGCGCCACCCAGGTCGCCGCTCACACAGATCAGGTCGCCTTTGTTGGCGGTACTTCTTTTCACGACCTTATCTGCTGCCACTTCGCCGATGGCCGTAACGGAGATGATGAATCCCTTGTTAGAGGAAGAAGTGTCTCCTCCTACCAGGTCCACCCCATGTTTTTCGCAGGCCAGGTACACACCTTCATAGAACTCATCCAGCGCTTCCAGGCTGAAACGGTTGCTGATGGCAATGCTCATGGTTACCTGTGTGGGTGTGGCGTTCATGGCATAGATATCGCTCAGGTTCACCATTACGGATTTGTAGCCGAGGTGTTTGAGCGGTGTGTACATGAGGTCAAAATGAATGCCTTCTACCAGCATATCGGTAGTGATCACGGTCTGTTTGCCAAAATGGTCGATCACGGCCGCGTCATCGCCCACACCCAGTATGGTGGATGCATTGTGTATCTCAAAATTGCGGGTCAGGTGATCTATCAGACCAAATTCTCCCAACTCACTGATCTCTGTTCTTTGCTCCATATATAATGATGAATTGAGAAATGTGAACTTTTTGCTGTTACGCCAACCTACTTAAAACAGTGCGCCATTCACAATGGAAAGCAACTCGTCGTGGATCTTCCCATTGGTAGCGATGATATGCGGCTGGTAGGGCGAGTAATAGTCGCCGTTGAAATCGGTCACTTTACCACCCGCTTCTTCTACGATCAGGAAACCCGCGGCGCTGTCCCATGCCTGCAGCCTGTGTTCGTAAAAACCGTCGAACCTTCCGGCGGCCACCCAGCAAAGGTCCATGGCGGCACTGCCCAGCCTGCGAACAGGAACACCCCTGCGGATCAGTTTGGAAAATACTTCGATGGGCCCATTGGGCATATCAAGATAGGTATAGGGGAAACCAGTAACGAGGCAGCTGTTGATGACCTCTGTTTTATGGCTGACATGGATCTTTTTATTGTTCAGGGTAGCGCCAAAACCATGCTGCGCAAAATAAAGCTCTTTCAGGAAGGGATTGTATACCGCACCCATGACCATCTGCCCGTTATGCTCCACGCCGATGCTCACACAACAGATAGGAATGCCGTTCGCAAAATTCACCGTACCATCGATCGGATCGATGATCCATTTATAGGCAGAGTCCATTACGATCTCGCCGCTCTCTTCACTCAGGATAAAATGGCTGGGAAATTCTTTCCTGATCACATCAAAAATGGCTTTCTCAGCCGCATGATCGGCTTCGGTAACGAGGTTGTTGATGCCTTCCTTGTTACTGATCTTGAATTCACCATTAAAATAACGGGTCAGTTGTGCTGCGCCGGCTTCTGTTGCTTTCAGCAACGCGTGTTTTAACATCATGCTGCAAAAGTAAGAAAAGGATGGCAAGTCTGTTTATCCGGCCGCTACCCGGAATCCAGTATCTTGTAGCCAGAATCCGCGTTTTTGCAAGTCTCCATCGTCATAGTGAATTATAATGTCAGGTATTTCCTGGAACAATGCCTGCATACGGTGTTAAGGGCCTCTGCCGCAATGGAAACCGAATGTTTTGTGGTAGACAATGCCTCTTCTGACGATAGTATGGCCTACCTGAAACCCCTGTTCCCAACCGTCAGGTTCATAGAGAATAGCACCAATCCGGGTTTTGCCAGGGCCAATAACCAGGTGCTGCCATTGTGCAGCGGCGAATATGTACTCTTCCTGAACCCGGATACCCTGTTACCGGAAAATGCATTACGGGATTGCCTGATCCATATAAAACAACAGCCCGATGCCGGCGCGCTGGGCGTAAGAATGATAGATGGTCATGGCCGTTTTTTGCCGGAGAGCAAAAGGGCCTTTCCCGCACCACTGGTGTCGCTGTATAAGCTGAGCGGACTGGCTGCCCTGTTTCCCCGTTCCGGCATTTTTAACCGCTATGCACTGGGTAACCTTGATGAACATGCCGATCACCGTGTTGACGTGTTGGCAGGTGCCTGTATGCTGGTGAAGCGCGATCTGTTGGTACAATTGCATGGATTTGACGAACGGTATTTTTTATACGGGGAAGACATCGATCTCAGCTTCCGTATCCGTAAGGCCGGATACCAGAACCTGTATTTTGCCGGTGTTACCATTGTTCACTTTAAAGGAGAAAGCTCGGGCAATAACCGCCTGCGCCATGTAAAATATTTTTATGAGGCCATGCTGGTATTTGTACGGATACATTACCAGACCCTCGCCGGAAAATCACTGGCTGTTTTTCTGCAACTGGCCATTGGGTTGCGAGCTGCCCTGGCTGCCATCATCCGTCTGGTCCGCCCATTGGCATGGCCGTTGGCAGATGGTATGCTCGTTTGGCTAAGCCTGCAGTTCACAAGGTTCTTCTGGATCCAGCAGTTCCGTAACGGGAAGGATTTCGGTGTGGAGCATCTGGATTATGCGATCCCCTTTTTTTCCCTGCTCTTTGTGGGTGCTGCGGCTTTTGCGGGCATGTATGACCTGCGCACACGTATATCGCAAATGTTCTCTTCACTTGTTTTTGCCATACTATCCTTATTGTCTCTGTATTCGCTGTTGCCCGAAACCGTCCGGTTTTCAAGAGGGGTTATGTTGTGGGGCAGTTTGCTGGCAACATGGTTGGTATTGCTGGCAAGGAAAATATTCCGTCATCCCGGTGCGGAATCGTTGCCGGATGTTTCGGATGGACTTACCGTACTGGTAGCGTCTGAAAGAGATTATGCCAGGGCAGTTCCTTTGCTGGAAAAAGAAATGATGGACCAGCCCTTACTCGGGCGCCTTTCGCCGGAACCAGGGGATGAACAGGCGCTTGGTTGTTTGCCTGATCTGCCATTGCTTGCCGGGCAACTGCGTTTTCGCAGGGTCATCTTTTGCCTGGGCGACCTTACCCTGCAGCAGGTATTGCCGGTATTGCAGACATGCCGTAAACAGCAACTCCGCTTCCTGTTTCATGTAGCAGGAAGCCGGTCGATGGTGGGAACCCAGGCAATGGCGCCAGGAAACAGGATCATTACCCCTGAGCTTTCCTATGCCATTGAGCAGCCCCACCAGCAAAGAATGAAACGGGTGATAGACCTGTTCTTCAGTTTTGTATTTTTCTTAACGCTTCCGATACAGCTACTGCTGCAAAGGCAGCGCGCTGGTTTCGTAAAAAATATATTCCGTGTGTTACTGGGTCATAGAACATGGGTGGGTTATGCGTCCGTCACAGACCAGCTGCCGCGCATAAGGCCCGCTGTAGTGGCTTCAACAGGCGTAGCCGGTGCTGTTTCACCGTTGGTAGAACAGAAGGCCGATCGTTTGTATGCAAGGAATTATGACTGGTGGGGAGATATCCGCATCCTGTTCCGTTATTACCGGCAATTAGGGAATTGAAAAGCCTGCCGCTGGTCAAAATCGTACCATAATTACGGCTTTTGCGTTAGCTTCGTGCTTTCATAAACCCTGCTTCTTACGATGGCTATACTTGATATCAAGCTCCCCAATACCATTTTAAAAGCACTCCGTTTGCCGCAGAACAGTCCGCGCAGGCAACAGATCAAAGTATTGAAAAAACTGCTACGCAAAGCCCGCTTTACCGAGTTCGGTCAGCAATACCTGTTTGATGAGATATTGCTGAGCAAACATCCCGGAAAGAAATTCCAGGAACTGGTACCTACTTTCAATTATAACAAGATCTATAAGGAATGGTGGCATAAGACCCTTGAAGGAAAACCCGATGTATGCTGGCCCGGAAAGATCCGCTATTATGCACTCAGCAGCGGCACCAGCGAATCGGCCAGTAAATACATACCCATTACCAACGACCTGTTGCGTGGCAACAAGATCGTCATGATCAAACAACTGCTGAGCCTGCGTACCTATGAGGACATTCCCTACAGCTCTATCAGCAAAGGATGGCTCACACTGGGTGGCAGTACCGACCTGCAGAAAGGGGCGGGTTATTATGCCGGCGACCTCAGTGGCATCACCGTAAAAAAAGCGCCTTTCTGGTTCCAGCCTTTTTATAAACCGGGGAAAGAGATCGCCAAACAGAAGGACTGGAATAAAAAACTTGAGGAGATCGTGGAGAAAGCGCCGGAATGGGATATCGGTTTTGTGATCGGTGTGCCCGCCTGGATACAGATGTGTATGGAAATGATCATCCAGCGCTACAAGCTCAACAACATACACGAGATGTGGCCCAACCTCGCTTTTTTTGTGCACGGGGGCGTGAGTTTTGAACCGTATAAAAAAGGCTTTGAGAAATTGCTGGGTAAACCCATCACCTATATAGAGACCTATCTGGCCAGCGAAGGTTTTATTGCTTACCAGGAAAGACAACATGCGCAGGGTATGCGGTTGGTGACGGGAGAACATATTTTCATGGAATTCGTTCCTTTTGATGAAAAGAACTTTGATGCAGACGGAGAAATGATCGCCAACCCCGAAGCACTTATGATACATGAAGTGGAAGAAGGGAAGGATTATGCCCTTCTCATCAGCACTTCGGCCGGCACCTGGCGTTACCTGATCGGCGACACGATCCGTTTTGTGGATAAGGAAAGATGTGAGATCGTGATCACCGGCCGTACCAAACATTTTCTTAGCCTGGTGGGCGAACACCTGAGTGTGGAGAACATGAACAAGGCCATTCAGCTGGTCAGCGAAGAACTCAATATCTGTATACCTGAATTCACCGTTGCCGGTGTACCGCATGGTAACTTTTTTGCTCACCACTGGTATGTGGCCTGCGATGATACCGTAGATGCTGCCGTATTGGCCAATAAGATCGATGCCCAACTGAAAGAACTGAACGACGATTATGCAGTTGAAAGAAAAAGTGCATTGAAAGAGGTAAGGCTGGACGTACTCAGCGAGAAACAGTTCATGGATTTCATGCAGTTCAAGGGCAAGGTTGGCGGTCAGCACAAATTTCCACGGGTACTGAAAGGCGGCATGCTGGAAGACTGGCAGAGCTTTCTTGCTTCGCAGAACCATGCTAAATAAACCTGCAACCATGGTAAAGCGATGGGGGCTGTTCCTGTTAATGATTGGTCTTACCTACAGCGTGGCAGCACAAAAGCCAGCTGTTTCCGTACTGAAACAAAAAGCGCCCGAAACCTTCCGTGCCGTGTTCACCACCACAAAAGGCGATTTTGAAATTGAAGCATACCGCAAATGGTCGCCGTTGGGGGTTGACAGGTTGTACCAGCTCATCAGTACCGGATTTTACGATAAGGCATTACTGTTCAGGGTAGAGCCGGGTTTTGTGGTGCAGTTCGGTATTGGGGCTAGTTACAGCGACAACCGTTTCTGGGACCCTAAGAAATTGCTGGATGAACCCATGCTGCAAAAGAACCTGTCAGGGACCATTGCTTTTGCAAGAGGCGGTCCCAAAGAACGTGCTACACAGATCTTCATCAATCTTTCCGACAATAAGAAACTGGATACGGTTATCCGGGGCGGTGTAAAAGGATATACACCCATTGCCAGGGTGCTACGGGGAATGGACCATATTAAAAAATTCTATGGTGGTTATGGAAAAAGGCCGGCGCTGATCCAGGATTCGTTATATAAGTATGGAAATTTTTATTTCCAGGAGCGTTTCCCCATGCTCGACCAGATCATCCGTGCGCGGATTGTTAAATGAAGTGCATCAATTTGATGAAAGGCGGGCACACAAGTGAAAAATTCAGAATTTACCGCTTACTTTCGGGTAACATTCGAACAGTGAACAGTGATAATAGCGCCATTGATCAAAGGATTGGTATTGGGAGTTTTTCTGGCCATTTCGGTGGGGCCGGTCATATTTGCCATTCTTAAACAGAGTATCAATAACGGTCATAAAGCGGGTTATGTATTTGTGGCCGGCATTTCGGTCAGTGATATTGCACTGGTATTGATCTGTAATTTTTTCACCACCCTTTTTCAGCAGGCGCTTACACATAAAACAGTGATCGCCGTGGCAGGCAGCATCTTCCTGGTGGCACTGGGTGTGTATACCTTGTTCTTTAAAAAGGTAAAAACAGACGAGGACAATAATATCGTTGTCAAAAAATTCCGCAAGCGCGATTACCTCGCGATCTTCTTATCGGGTTTCTTCATCAATGTGCTGAACCCAGGTGTATTTCTTTTCTGGTTCGCATGGACGGCAGCCATCCTGGCCGACTCGCAAACAGCTCCCAACCCACTTCAATACCGGGCCATCGTATTTGGCACATGTTTGCTGTTTGTATTACTCACGGATATAGCCAAAGTGGCCCTGGCATCCAGGTTACGTTCCAAACTGACCAAACACAACCTGGTTAATATCAACCGTATCTCAGGATTGATCCTGATCGGTTTTGGTATAGCCCTGGCCTGGGGTATCCTGAGTTATGGCGATCAGATCAAATAACGACGCGAGTGATCAAAAGTGAATAGCGATCCTGCGAGCATCGTACGGGCATTAAATAATGCCCACTGACCAGTATCCGTTCACGATTAACAGTTCTTTTGCAGCTCGTTCCCTGCTATCTGTTACCTTAGATCGGTGAAACCACTGTTAACTGCTGCACTTGTTGTACTAAGCCTTACGGGTAGTTATGCGCAAAGCGATCTGCTGGTATTGAAACAAAAGAACCGGACCATACAGACCTGGGTGCCCGGAAGTCTGATCAGCTTCCAGTTCAGCAGCAAACAATGGCTGCAGGGTATCATCAAGACCATCCGCAATGATTCCATCACCATGGAACAGATCGATATCCGAACGGTACCCAATGCTTTTGGTTTTCCCACGATCGATACGGCCAAACTTGGCATCATGAAACTGCACGTGAACGAAGTATACGGCATGCCCAAGCGTGTATATGGAAGCGGCATTTTCACCAATGGCGTATTGCTGCAACTGGGCAGCGGTGCATTTATGTTCCTGAATATTGCCAACAGCCTCATCCGCAATGAACAGGTGTTCAGTCCCCTGAACCTCGGACGACTGGGAGTGGCCGGAAGCGTGTTTGTGGTGGGTAGTTTATTGCGTGCCGGTCATAAGACCTATATCGTACTGGGTAAAAAGTACCGCCTGGAAACCATACATGTCGGTGCAGATAACAGGCAGGCGCCATAGGCGTTGCAACAATTGAACCCGGGTTTTAGTATCTTGCTAACCACATGGCAATCAGAACTTTCTTCAAAACCACCTGGCGGTGGACCAAACGCATCCTGTTCTGGGGATTTGTTTCTTCTCTTGTATACATCATTGTCTGTCGCTGGGTAATGCCACCCATTACGATCACACAGATCACCAATAGTGTCAGCTATGGTCTGAATCGGGATTATGTGAGCGGCAAACAGATCTCACGTAACGCCAAACTGGCTGCCATAGCCAGCGAGGACCAGGCTTTTCCGGATCACGGCGGGTTCGATTGGGATGCCATTGAGAAAAGCCTGCGTCCAAAGAAGAAAGGAAAGAAGACCAGGATCCCGCTGGGTGGCGGGGCCAGTACCATTACACAGCAGGTGGCCAAGAACGTATTTCTCTGGCAGGGTGGCCGCTATGATAAATATATCCGTAAGGTACCCGAAATGTATTTTACCAAAATGATCGAATGGATCTGGGGTAAACAACGGATACTGGATGTTTACCTGAACACCATTGAAATGGGCCCCGGCATATTCGGCATAGAAGCGGCATCGCAGAAGTATTTTGGCAAACATGCAAAGAACCTGAGTCGTGCAGAAGCCGCCATGATCATTGCCTGTTTACCCAATCCCAAACGCTTTACCGTGAAACCCATGAGCCGCCGCGTGGGCTGGCGTTATCCACAGATACTGCAGCAGATGAACAACATTGAGGACGATGAGGATGTACAGGCTTTGCTGAAGTGAGGCTTACAGGTATTCTGCTATGGCAGCAATGGAAGTGGTCAAACGATCGTCATACCCGCCGGTGATCTCCACCCAGGGAACGGACTGGTTGATCAGGAGGTCTTTATAGATATGATACAGCTCTTTCCGGTTCTTCTCATCCGGATATTCCCGTAATTCATCCTTCACCCAGGGCAGATCGGTATTGCACAAGAGGTAGAGGTCGTACCTTCTTTCCACTATCTGGTCCAGGATGAACTGGTGACATTGACCGAATACATATTCGCACCAGACCTTCATCACATACATATCGGTATCAACAAACAACAACGGGGTCTGCTGACTGGTTTCCAGCGAATGAGGGTTCACCCAGGTCCGTTCATTCACTTTGGCCCACTGGCTGTTCACCAGGTTGGTATATTCATCTTCCAGCGCCAGCTGTCCTTTGGCAATGGTGAGCAGGTCGTCGAACTGGTACTCCTTACCATTGGTGAGCAGGTATTCCCTCGCAAATTCAGGACACCACTGCATACGGTAATGCTGTGCCAGCAATTCACACAAAGTGCTTTTACCAGTAGACTCGGGGCCGATGATGACAACTTTTTTAATCATGAATATTGAACAAGGAATCTTGAATGATGAAGTTATTTCTCTTTGTTTTTTTGAGCAGTGCCGATACTTTTGACAAAAATGGAGATTAATTCATTACACTCTCCCAGAATATGGTTTATTTTCTGCTCTTCCTGCCATTTTAGCCTGCTAATCATCTGTAAACAATTATTTGTTTCCCTTAATTCCTTTAGTGCGATCTTCATTTTATGAATGAAATCGTTCCTGGATTCTGCAGAAACGGCTTCTCCATAATGTAGAGCCGGAGCAGAACCACTTCTGATCAACTGCCCTGAAAGATGTTTTCCAGCAAAAGAGTCGGGAAACTTTTCTGCCGTATGGATCACAGTGACACCAAATTCGATCAGGCGCTTCTCAAGGTCATATTTTCTATCTGACATTTTTATTGTAAAACTCCAACAAAAAATATCGGCCACATAGCGTATAAATACCTGATCCTACCCCCTAAATTCAACATTCAAGATTCCTTGCTCAATATTCAACATTCCCTCCCTGCTCTTTTTCTCCATTCCACCAACCCCGCAATTGCCAAACCGAACAGTATGATGAACTGAACACTCGTGAATACATAGCCCTTGATGAAGTATAACGGAATGGAAGCCATATTGGTTGCGATCCACCAGATCCAGCTCTCCACTTTCTTTTTGGCCATCAGCCACATGCCGGTATAGGCGGTGGCGGATGCGAACGCATCGGCCCAGGGAATGGCTTCGGGGGCAAATGCCTGTTGTGCCCAGGTGAGTGCCGCAAATATGGCCAAGTAAAAGGCGGTAAAGAACAGCAGTTGTTGTATCCACTCTTTGCGGCTGCTGTAGCTGATGTGCAGGACCAGCTCATGCCTGACCTTGTCTTTTTTAGACCACAGGATCCACCCATAAATGCTCATGATGCTGTAATACAGGTTCACGCTGGCCTCTCCCAGCAGGTGACCCTTGATGCTGAGGTAGATATAGAACAGTGTATTGATCAGTCCTACCGGGTAAACCAGGATGTTCTCTTTTCTGCTGAACCACACACTGCCGATCCCGGCCAGTACGGCAATGAACTCAATAGGACCGGTTTGCTGTAAGCCCGTGATAAACTGATGATAGATATCTGTTATGCTCATAAAGAATGCTCAATGTAAGAAATCCAACCTAAGTATTATCGTGAACCGCGTAACACAGTTTTGTTCCATGATTGATGGGTGGCATAAAAAATGCCCTGCAGTAAGTAGTGCTGCAGGGCATGGTAACAATATCAACTCACAAAATTATTCGGCTTCAGCCACTACCTCTTTCACCTCGGGGATCATACGTTTCATCATTCCCTCGATACCCGCTTTCAGGGTGATCATGGAGGAAGGACAACCACTGCAGCTTCCCTGCAGCATCAGGTTCACGGTCCCTTCGTTATAGCTTTTGAACTGGATGGCGCCACCGTCCATTTCAACGGCGGGTTTCACATAGTTCTCCAGCAGTTCCTTTACGCGTTTCACGATATCGTCATCATCCGCGCTAACGGCATTGGATGCTTCCTGTTTTACTTTGGCCACTTCCTCTTCGTTCACTACCACACCACCGTTCTCCAGGTATTGTTTCAGGAACTCTTTGATGGTAGGGATCACATCCTGCCAATCGTCCGTATCGACCGTTTTGGTCAGGGTCACAAAATTGCTGGCAATGAATACGCTCCTGATAAAAGGGAAACTGAACAGTTCTTTTGCCAGGGGTGATGGGGCCGCCAGTGTTTCATCCGCAAAATCAATACTCTTGCCGGGATACAATAACTTATTGGCCACGAATTTCATGGTCTCCGGGTTGGGCGTCATTTCGGTATAGATACTGATGACCGGGTTGCCTGTCTGAATCATAATACTTGGCTTTTATACTACTGCAAAAATAAACAAAAGCCCGGCAGCGAAGGTTCAGATGGCCTGTTGGAGCCATTCCGGAAGCCATATTTTTCGGATATCGAAACCCTGCAGCACTACCAGCAGGCAAAACGGACACTTCCTTCCTCGATGGAAAGGGGTATTTCAGGGGTTACATTAGACTCAATACATTGATTATCAGCACGATCAATGGTTTTGGCCGTGGACCTTTCGATCGATTGGACCAAGGGTTGGGGATGCGCGATGTTTTGGGTGGGGGCAGCCAAAACCACACTTGCCAGGCAGAACAGGCTGAGAAGGGTATTTTGGTAAACTGCTTTCATATTCAAAATTATGGAACAAAAATATCCTTGAACCTGCATGTTTGCAATCACATAAACGTGTGAATTGCCGGTTTGTGCATGTTTTGAACGAAAAAGCCCGGATCTGGGTCCGGGCTTTTTGCAGAAAAGATCCATGATATTAATAAGAGAATGTGGCATTCTCAATGGTATCGGGGAAACCCGTCGATTTGGTAACGGTCTTGCGGGTCAGCGGATAACCGCCGGCATCATAGGTATAGGTATGGGCCACGGTCTCTTCCACATTGCCGAAAGAATCGTAGTGAATCTCAGACAATGGATTGTTCGGAATAAAACTCTCCATGGGCAGGTACGGGTTGGTCTCAAAAACGGCGGTCGTGTTCGGGTTGGTATCATACTGGCTGAAAACGAACTCATTGGTCTTGTCCAGCGCACCGGTGTTTGCATCCTTAAAGTACAGGGTCAGTTTTTTCAGGTTGCCATTGGCATAGTATTCGTTTTCGTAGCGCAGCGTGGGTGTGGTAGAAACGCCGCCGCCTGGAGCACGTGTATAGCCCTCTGTCTTCCAGAGTTTGCCATTGGCATCGTAGGTATAGGCATACCAGGCGATCAGGTTGCCGCCAGTGCTGAACATTTCTGTTTTGCTCAGTTTGTTGTTGGCATCATACGTGTATTTGAACTTACTGCCGTCATCGCCACGTACTTCCGATACCTGGCTTCCAGAGTAAACGAAATCATACACAACATGTATCGGCGTACTGCTACCGAATGCAATATGGTTGATGATGGTCTTGATGCTTCCATTGCTGTTGTAGGCAATGCTTTCATAGCTGCCGTCATCATAAGCGATCTTGGATAATTTTTTGGAACTGCCCGGAGGTGGATTTTGCGGGTCGGGTGTCACAGGATCTTTGGTGCAGCTGCTTACCAGCAAGGCAAATAAGAGATACAGCACACCAGCTTTCATCGATAATAGCTTCATTTTTTTCATAGTATTCGTTTGTAATCTGCGGCAAACCTAAGCCTGCAAAAACCGGCATCCTATCACATGAAAATGTGGTTGGGATGAAGGGCGCCAATCCTGTAAGAGCGGTTTCACCGGGTGATTGAAAAAGAAAAGCCGCAGCAAAAGCTGCGGCCTGGTTTTTCAGTAAAGGATTATTTACATGTTAGGGTATTACAATCACCCTGATAATCTTGACTTTTTGTCGCTCAGGGCCGCTGGGCCTCGTCCCTGTTACCGGACTGCATTGGCCTCTGATCAGCTTCCGCTTCGCATGAGCTGATCTGTCTTCTCCCGCTGAAGCGGGATCGACACCGAACCCAATGAGGTCCGTCCACAGGGACTGATTAATTATTTTTCATCCAACCCGCTGAACGTGGCAGCTCTATTTTTCTGACACAATAATTTTGTGGCATCTAATTTCAGTACACGTAATTATTTAACATTGGCCGGCGCAACGGGATCAGGCACCACATTGTGAACCGGTTTGGTTGATTTGAGATAGGCGAACATGGATCTCAGGTCCTCATCTGTGAGTTTGCGGAAATTGGGCCAGGGCATGGGTGGCAACAGCTGACGGCCGCCTTCCAGCCCCTTGAATTTTCCTTCACGCATGGCACGAATGAAATTTTCTTCCTGCCAGGCACCGATACCGGTACTGTCTGAACTGATATTGGCCGCATAGGAAATACCCCATGGTCCTACAGCAGCGGTCAGGTCCGGTGCAAACAGGGCCCATCCGTTCTGAACGGCCTTGGTATCTGCCGGAGGCAGTTTACCGTCTTTCCGGAACCCGGAGAAACGCAGTTCAGGGATCAGTTCAGGACCGTGCGCACCCATTCTTTTGGGAGAATGACAGTCATCACATCCAATAGTGTTCACCAGGTACTCGCCACGCGCGATCCTGGCGGTGGCAGAGGTATCAACGGTGTTACCGCCGGCAGCTGCAGTGTTGGTCTTGGAATCCTTGCCGGAACTGCCGGTGCACGCAACGACCGCGGCGGCAATAACGGCAGAGAGAACGGCTACTGTGAGAAATTGTTTTTTCATAGTCGGTTTATGTGGTTAAATGGTATTGTGAATGCATTCCAATAACAGAAATGTTTTCATTGCCGCAAACCTACCGGTAGTAAAAGCTGCGGGCAATCACATGAAAATGTGGTTGGGTATGAAAGGAGAATACAGCGTAGGAATGGTAATGGGTGGGGAACAGAGGAACAATTGAACAGACGAACAAGGAATGATGAATGTTGAAGTTGAATAGAAACCTTATCCAAAGAATTACACCCAAATAAACAGATGAATAACCCCAGCCTTCAGGCTGGGGACAAAGCAGCACACTGGTTTCTTCGGGCTTCAGCCCTTGCAGCCGAGGCTAAAACCATTTATAAAATCTTTTATTGAGTATCAATTGTTTGGAGCATGTGAACTGCGTTGGTTCTGAAATACGGGGTTTTTCCCGGTAGGGGGGATGCTGTTTGCTGGGTAAATTGTTTATGCACTAATGCCTGGCAATGTTTTCTGCGCCTATCATGTAAGTGATTGTATGTGAAGGGTTTTGGAATTGTTGCGTAAATAAATGAGTTGCCTTCAATTTTACAGATCACCCTTATATTCAACAAGACATTATTTAAACATTAATTTATTCAAATGCCTACGAGAATTGCTATTTGTCTACTTGAAGACCACATTACTGACTTGAACGCACCAAATCTAATGGGTGGACAACCACTTTCTAAAATTGCTTTAGACAAAGCAGATTCAGAAGTTGCAGTTTATTTAAAAACTTCAAGCGATTCAATTCCTGAATGGGCAGACATAGTTAATGGATTCGCAAGTTTTAAAAAAGGAGATGTAACAACTTCATCTTCAGGAGCCATTTTATTTGTCAAAAACAAGAACAGAATTTTAGCTTGTTGTTTTGGCACTTCTGTGGCAAACATTAATAAGGAAAATATTGTAAGAGATTTTGGGTTGGCTGTAGCATTCAATCGTATTCCCCAAAGAAACTATAAGGCTATTGAAACATATACTTTGACAGAAAACCCAATAACCAATAATCGAAGTGCGGCAATGCCCTCTACCAAAAGCAATTTTAATCTAGATTCTTATTTAGAAACAATTACAGAATTAAGTGGTAAGTATTATTCAAGTAGCCGAAATGTTTTAATCAAAGGGAAAGAATTTTTTTCTACTCCAGCTCCTTTATCGTTAGACGAAATAAAAAAATTATGTGCAACCTTAGTTATCGAATACGATAAGACAATACTAAATCCTGAGTTCAAAAAGCTTACTGCAGTTAGTAAAGTGAAATCAAAAAAATTGATTGAGTTTTTGGATGAAAAATTATGTGAGTCCTTAAATAAAAGGGCTTCGGATGTTTGTTTGGTTGACTATCAACATTACGAAGATTTGAATTCTTACAGTTTAACGCCTAAAGGAGCAAAGTTGACAGAGTTAGAACTCAACGATTTATTTAATGATTTGATTAAAGGACAAAAGTTCACCACAGCATATTTGAAAACAAAAAAAATTGCAGTTTTTAATAGTGACAGTCAACAAATAGACGAATGGTCTTTGTATCGTTGCTTATTTACAGAATTCTCTCTAAATATTGGCGGACATATTCTGTATAAAGGGCATTGGTATGAAATTCAAAAAAGGTATTTACAAGATTTAAAAGATTTTATTTCGACTTACGAAATACCAGCATCGACTGTTAATCTTCCAGTATGGGATAAAAAGAAAAAAGAAGGAGACTACAATATTGAGGCTGCTGCCAAAGTAAAAGGGCAATGTTGGGATAAAGTTCTTTACACTCATCAAGACTTTTCATATCGTATAGAATTTTGCGACGTTCTTCTTCCAAATTATGTTATGCACGTAAAGAAATTAGCAAGTTCTTCTTTAAATAGTCATTTACTTATGCAAACATATGTTTCAGCTCAATTGCTAAAATCTGACCCACTCTTTCGAAAATGGATAAAATCTGAATCGAAAAACCAATTCAAGAAAAATATTATTCTTAAGCCATCAAACGATTTTAAAGAACCAAGTGTAAAATATTTAATAGTATTGATGACGACAAAACCAGGTAAATCTCTTGCAGATTCTTTACCGTTTTTCAGTTTAGTGACTTTTAATATGATGATTAGGAGAGTTTCACAACTTGATTTTGATGTCCAAATATGTATGGTGTAAAAAACTGCAGGCAACATTGGGTTTTATGCAAGTTGCGCAGGACAAACAAACGCCTACTAATTGCAAATCCAAGCTCTGCTTTGGTCAGAACGAATAAATCTCAACTTTAGTTCTTAATTCCAAAATCGGTTTTCAATCAGCATCGGTTGTTGGCTGACAGAATACTAATTCTCAAACTGCATATAGCCCTGCCCGTTGTACGTCTTTTTATTTATTATTTACTAAAATCAAAAAAAATGAAAAACCTATTACTTACATCTTTAATTGTTGTTCCACTTATTTTAAACGCGCAAACCGATACAACGAGTGTAATTATTCCAGAAGGAACTATCATAAAAGCCTCATTACAAAAAGATATTAGTGGCAAAGAAGCGAGTGTATGCCAGACTATCGATTTTGAGCTTAGTGATAATGTAATAATAAATAATAAGGTCGCAATCTATAAAGGAGCCAAAATAGTTGGCACTGTAACTGAAGCTCAACGTTCAAAAGCACTCGGCAAAAAAGGGAAACTTTCATTTAGCATTGACTATCTATATTTAAAGAATGGGACTGTAATAAAATTAAGAAGCCAAGTAGAAAAAAACTTAAAAGGGAGTGGTGCTGCTGTTGCAGCTGGAGCAGTATTATTATCTCCTGTAGCCCTGCTTTTCAATGGGAAAAATGCTAAATATGAAAAAGGAGAGGTATTTACAGCATATGTAGGCTTCCCCTAAAAGTTGTCCATTCTTGGTTAGAGTTAACGGAAAAAAGCTTGTTAACTTTAAACTTAGAAAGACATGAAAAAAGGAAGATTTACCGAATCGCAGATTGTATCTGCTATGAAAAAACAGAAATCAGGGATTGCTGTTAAAGACGTTGCCCGTGAAATGGGTATTAGTGAAGCAACATTTTATAA
>JADBXR010000005.1 GCA_020403425.1 Chitinophagaceae bacterium
CTCAACGGTAATACACCTTCTTCCGGTACCGGTACCTGGTCGTTCGTGTCCGGCCCTTCGGCTGTCAGCTTCACCAACCCCAATGATCCGAACACCACCATCAACGGACTGACCGCGGGTACCTATCAACTCGCCTGGACCGTCTCTAACAATATCTGTTCCGCTTCGCAGGATCTGATGCAGATCACCATTTCTCCAGCAACCAACAGTGGCAAACTGGTGGCTGATGCATTTGTCTGCATTGCAGGCAATGACGGCAATCTGTCCCTTTCGGGTTATACAGGTACCATTATCCGATGGGAACAGTCGGTTGATAATGGTACTACCTGGACAAACATTAGTAATACCTCCAACAGTTATACCTACAAGAACCTGCAGCTGACCACACAGTATCGTGCTTTGGTACAAAGTGGTATTTGCAGCAGCGAATACAGCAACACGGTTACCATTCACGTTTACCAGCTTTCTGTTGGTGGAAAATTATTACCCAATCAGGGCACTGTTTGTGTAACCGCTAATTCCGGTATTCTGCAACTGGCGGGTTTCACCGGAACTATTCAGCAATGGGAGTCCTCTGTTGACAGCGGCAAAAGCTGGACTGTTCTCCCTTATACCGATACCAGCTATACCTATACCAGTCTTGCCACCACCACCTGGTTCAGGGTGCTTATCAAAAACGGTAGTTGTTCTGCCAGCTATTCTGATACTGCCAGGATACAGGTAGATGCTGCTACGGTCGCTGGTACCCTTTCCGGAGGTAACATCCTTTGCAGTGGTATCAATTCGGGCGCGCTCAGGTTAAACGGCAGAAAAGGTGCCGTGATCCATTGGGAGTACTCAACCGACAATGGCAATAACTGGAACCTGATGGCGAATACAAACGACAGCCTACTCTATAATAATCTTACGACCAATACCCTGTTCCGGGTTCTGATCAAAAACGGAGCCTGCGCTGTAGCGTATTCCAATAGTATACTGATCACAGTAGTACCGCCAGTAACCATCGCAGATGCCGGCCAGGACAAGATCTTGTGTAATGCCGACAATGCCACCATACTCCAGGCCAATACGCCTGTAAATGGCGCAGGAACCTGGAGCCAGGCGTCAGGACCTAGCAATGTTTCCTTTATCAATCCTTCCTTACCCAACACCATGGTTACGGGATTACGCACGGGAACCTATCGTTTTGTATGGAGTATTTCCAATGGTATCTGCGCTAATTCCACAGATACGGTCACCATCAAAGTAGACCGTGTGCTATCTGCCTTTACACTGTCCAGCATCAACGATTGTGGCAAAACCACCTATCGTTTCAACAATACAAGCCAATCTGTTTTCGGCATCAAAAACTATCAATGGTATACCAGCACGGGCGATACCATGCTACAGAAAAATGTAACACTTTCCTATACCACCGAAGGTGAAAGAAATATGGCACTGGCGGTAGAAAGCAATACAGGATGTTCCCATAAAACGGAAGCCATCTATAAAGTGGTAGTATATGAATTCCCGCAAGCCAATATCAATGCCATTGCGGATGCCTGTAGAAGCCAGTTGTTCCAGGCCTCTGCCGATGTGAATTCAAAAGACTCCATCGCGTACATTCTCTGGAATCTGGGTAATGGCAACAAGCCCATGGATTCTATCGTATCCGTTCAATATATGTCTGATGGCAATTATACCGTCAAGCTCACGGTCGCTACCGTAAACCGCTGTTTTGATTCTGCTTTCAAACAGATCTCCGTTCACCCCATTCCTGTGGTTAGGATCGATACCAAACCGGTAGTATGCCGTGGCGATTCTGCCATACTCTCAGCCAATGGCGCCATGAACTATATCTGGACCGATCAGGATAACAGGATCATCTGCGATGGCTGTACCACTGCCAGGGTGAAACCCACCTATAACAGCACTTACAAAGTATTGGGATACGACCAGTATGGCTGCAGCCAGATCACGACAACCGAGGTACGGGTGATACAGCCATTAAAAATGATCGCATCCCTGAACGATACCATTTGCGTGGGACAGTCGCGACAACTGTTCGCAAAAGGCGCTGGCAGTTACAGTTGGTATCCTGAAACAGGATTGAGCAACAGCAGATCTTCGGCTCCGGTAGCAAGGCCAACCGTGACCACCACCTATCAGGTTGTGGGTAAGGATAATTACGATTGCTTTACGGACAGTGCCAAGATCAGGATCACAGTTGGCAACCCAACAAGGATCCATATCGGCAACGATACCACAGTAGTGGCCGGAGGCAGTTACCAGCTTCTCGCCAAACCAGAAGTACAGGATATACGGAAATGGTACTGGAGCGGAGCAGCTGACTTCTCCTGCAAGACCTGCCCCGACCCAACGGTGAAGGTCACCAACGATGCCAGCATTTACTGCCTCGCCATCAATGCCTACGGATGTACAAGTACGGACACGCTCTCGATCAAAACATTCTGTCCCAGCACAGATGTATTTATCCCGAATGCATTTTCTCCGGATGGGGATGGTATCAATGATGTGCTGATGGTACAGGGCAAGGGCATCAAAATGATCAAGAGTTTCAGAATATTCAACCGCTGGGGTGAAGTGGTCTTTGAGAAAACCAATTTCCTGCCAGGTGATCCCGCCTACGCATGGGATGGCAAGATCAGAGGCAATCCCGCCCCTCCTGATGTATTTGTATATGTATGTGAAGTGATCTGTGAAAAAGGTGTTCCATCCATTTTCAAAGGGAACACAGCTGTTTTAAAATAATGTAAATGATACCCCCATGAAACGAATTGTACCAACCACTCTGTTATTGATCTCATTTCTGGGAGCCTGTACAACGTATGCGCAGGACTATACTTTTTCCCAGTTCTATGAACAGCCCCTGCTCCGTAACCCGGCCCTGGCGGGACTGTTTACCGGTGATCTGCGGGTATCCATGTCCTACCGTGACCAGTGGGGCAGCGTAACCGTTCCCTTCCGTACCGGCTCACTCAATATTGAACATAAGATACCTGTTGGCAGCGCCCATGACCTGATCACCATTGCCTCGCAGATGAGTATGGATGCAGCGGGTGATATCCGTTTAAAAAGAACACAGATCTTACCATCACTCAGTTTTCATAAATCATTGAGCGCCGATAATGATACTTATCTAACTGCCGCTTTCCAGGGTGGTCCTGTGAACAGCCAGTTCGATGCCACCCAGTTAAAAATGGGCGACCAGTTCCGCGGGGGGTCATTTGATCCGTCCAACCCGACCGCACAGCCCATCACCAGCAACAAATATTCTTATTGGGATGTGAACGCAGGTCTTTCGTTTAGTAGCTCTTTAAAGAATAAGACCAATTTTTATATCGCCGTAGGCATGTCACATATCACCACTCCTACCATTAGATCGGTGACAGGTGATGTGCCTGGATTTCTTCGTCCAAAAATCATCCTGAATGCAGGTATCAATGCACCTTCCGGTGAAAGAGGGCACATCACTGCCTTCACCGACTTCATGGTGCAGAATGGTAACCGCCAGTTATTAAGTGGTCTGATGTATGGCATTAATGTGGTAGAATATGACAATGGCGATCCGGATATTTTTTATGTGGGCGCTTTCATGAGGTGGGGTGATGCCTTGATCCCGGTGGTAAAAATGGGGTTCAACCATGTCAGCGTCGGCCTCAGCTACGATATCAATATCTCCAAACTGAAAGTGGTATCTAACTGGCGCGGGGGATTAGAATTGTCCATCGTATACCGGGATTTCCTGAAGATCCGAAACTCCACACTCGATAAACTGCGTTGCACAAAGTTTTAATCAAACGCATTCTGTCAGTTCAATTTCCCTATTGTATAGAAGTCCATTTTGGATTATATGAAACTATGAGTGTCGAAACAATATGGCTTAGTCATTCACTTCTCACTTCTTCACTTTAATGAAATAGATCACAGAGTTGTGCTCCAGGTCACTCGACACATTGATCTCTGTTCGTTTCTTTTCCCCGTCAGTGATGATCATCAGCGCTGAGTTAGGCGGGGTCAATCCCAGGTTCTCCGCAAAAAAGATCATTTCGTTACGCCGTATACCGGCATTCAGTTTTACATAGAAACTGATGGGTTTGTTCGTCTGCAACAATTGTTTGTATACAACCAGCTCTTTGTTATAGATGACCGAAACAGAGTCTTCATCAAACACACCATTATCGTACAGTTCCACTTTCACAGAGTCTGATGTAGTAAGCACTTCAAAAGACCGCCTGGGTGTACGGCTTGTCATCTGCTCGATCACCGAAGGTTTTTTCAGTCGTGGAGTAAAGTCAAGCAGTGCCGTGATCTTCATGGTCTGCAGGCTGTCTTTTCGCATATTATCCTTAGCTATATTCTCTGTATGGATGGTTTCCGCAGCAGGTCTGGCCACATTGTCCTTCTTACTTTTCGTCTCTTTACCCCTCTTTACCGAATTGGCAGCAGTAGTGGACGTTCCAGCTATCCCTGTTCTTTTATCAGTGCCCGTTGAACGATCGTATTCTCGACGGGTCGCTGATAATGGATCCGTTGTGCCGGACCTGGAACGGTTCTTATCAGAACCATTCATAGCTGTTGGCCGATTCACAGACTGCGTGGATTTTGTTTCAGGGATATTATTTGGTATGATCGCGTTGGCTGGTTGTGTTTGTGTTGCAACTGCAATATTGGTATTGGCTTGTTTGCCTGCCGGAACCATAGCCAACCCTTTGTTCACTGGCATGATATCCAGCTCCTTGCCCGTTGGTGTCCATTTTGGATTTTTTTCCGTGGTAACGATCAGGTCGGAACGGCGATTGGCCATCTGTGATGCCTGGTTATAACTACTGTCTTCTTTACAAGCAACGATCAGGTGTTTCTCACCAAAGAAATCAATATTGATCCTTGAAGCATCAATGCCTTTGGCTACCAGGTAGGTTTTTACAGCGGCCGATCTCTTGCGGGACAAAATCTCATTGGCCACCTTTGATCCAATACAATCTGTAAAAGATGCCACCAGTAAATTCAATGCCGGATTATTTTTCATCTGTGCCACCACCTGTGCTAGTTGCGGATAATCCACACTGCGTATACGGGCACTGGCAAATCGGTAATTCACATGCAGCCTGTCTACCGTAACCGCACTGATGGAATCGATCAATTGTTTCTGAATGTCTGGCACGGCAGCCAAAGTATCTCTTGCAGTAGGTGCAGGTTGCTGTACCCGTGGGTTTGGGGAAATAGTATCCCTGACGGGCAATTTCGCTGCTGCAAATATTTCCATACAGCAGGCAGAGGCCCGGTCGGAACTGAAATAAGCCGTATCCGACTGGTTATCTCTGATATAATATAGGTCATCTTTGACAGAATTGACCGGAGCACCCATATTGACCGGTTCATTCCATTGATTGGTGTTGATATCGCCGGCAACAGCGTATATATCCATACCCCCCATACCTACCCTTCCATTCGAACTCAGAAAAAGTTTTGCAGAAGCCGCATCATAGAAAGGCGTGGCTTCCACACCGCCTGTATTTACAATACCACCCAGGTTCATGGGTTCGCCGAAGGGCTTAGCATCTTGTAATGCCACCATCCAGATATCATATTTTCCGAAACCACCAGGCCGGTCAGATGAGAATAGCAGGAACTTACCATCACGGGTAATAAAGGGCTGTTTGGTCCGGTACCCTTTCAGGTTGATATTGTCCGGGAGCAATACCGGCTCTCCCCAGTTATCCATGATAGCGGAACGCGTTGCTACATAGAGTTGATATTGTGGCTGCAGGTTAGCAGGATCCTCTTTCCAACCGGTGAAATACAGGGTAAGACCATCAGACGACATAGAAGAGGCCCCCATCTGGATCTTAGCCCTGGAAACAGTGTATGGGGACACACTGCCCCTATTCAGATCGGCCTTATACAATTGTACCGGGTATACTTTCTCTTGTTTCTTACCCTTCAGCTCATGTCTTGAACTGGTGAAGACAAATGATCCCTCCGATGTTTTCTCGAGACCAAAATTGGAACCATCTGCAGAAGTCAGTAAGGCAAGCCTGTTAACAACAGCGTCTGGTTTTCGCTGTTTCTGGGCGATCACAAAATCACAGTTGGCCAATCCCTGCCGCGCTTTTTGTGCAAGCGAATCCACCGAACGGTATTTCTGCAAGAAAGCCTTATAAGCCGCACTGGCTTTCTCAGGCTGATCGGTTGCCAGCAAACTTTCTGCATACCAGAGACCTGCGGGAGGATAGCGTGTGTCCTGAGATGCCAGATATTGTTCATATTGCAGAAGCGCCTCTTTGTAATGACCGTATAGACGATAGGATTCTGCCAGTCTGAACAGTAGTTCATTCCGAAGTTCGGGCCTGATCTTTCGGATGGACCGGCCCTGGGATGGCTGAAAAGGATATAGCAGAGTTGGTGAAACCGTCACCAGCGGACTGTCATACAAAACTACCGCATACCATTTGGCTGCCCCATAGTAGTTCTGCTGCTGAAAAGCGGCATCACCCCTTCGTTTCAGCTTGCGTGTACTCTGTGCATCCAATATTACAGGTACAAGTAAGAACAGTATGCTGAGATACATGCAATCACGCAGTATTTTTTTGGGTATGGTCATAATCTGGGACATATGAACCGGCTATCGGCTATTTTCTTTTTACTGGTGAAACTGATCGACAATTCATATCCTCCATTCGAAGCAGCGGCTGTTTTCATGGGAGAGATATTGACATCATAACTAAATCCTATCGTGAGTCCGTTGATATGTAAACCCAGACTTGGCGCCACTGCATCATCTTTTCGGTACATACCACCCATGATGAGGTCCGTTCCTGAATCGAGTTTCAGGTTACACACCATACCTGCTGCCAACTCAGTGGTATTACCCTGTTTCAGGAATAGGGCATGCGGGATCAGTTCTGCCGTTCTGCTGATCTGGAAGCGAATGCCACCATGTACTGCATAACGCATGGGAATGATGTTATTATCGGCTCCGGAAAGAAATCGGTTGACCGGTTGCGTAGGATGATACAGGCTCACTCCGATAAAAGGATTGTATGACTTGTTCGGATCGCCATCAAAATACATCAGCCCCAGGCTTCCATCCACCGATGTGGCAGAACGATACGTAAAGACCTCATTAGAGGGTAATGAAGGGTCATACCCGATCAATGGATTGAACTGGTTACCAAACTGCAGTTTACCGGGATCCACTTTCCGGTTGATCACCCCCAGTTGAAATCCTCCACTAAGTATTCCGTATTTAGTTAGATGTACCCGATAGGAAAGTGATAGATAGGCATTGGTGTATTGATACCCTGCATCGGTAGACCGTTGATTCAGGGCGGTAACGCCCAATCCCAGGTTTTTGGGCAGGGAAAAATCTGCAGTGATACCCTGTGTGGTCATCGGTGCATAGAGACCAGGCAATTGTTTCCGATAGTTGAGGGTAACACGCGAACTGCCATCGATCACACCACTCAATGCAGGATTCAGCCATAAAGGGTACGCATAATACTGAGTAAAATGCGGGTCGGTCTGTGCCTGCATTTTACCATATGCAAACAGCAAAGCAATGAGTATGATGAGGCATTTTCGCATAACTTACCTGATAACACTGAATGTGCCGCCTTTATGGATCCTGGATCCGTCTTCCATCAAAGCTTCGAGTGAATAACTATATAAACCAGCCGGTACTTTTTGTCCTTTGTTGGTTGCATCCCACCCTTTTGTAAGATCCGTTGACAGGAACAACTGATTGCCCCACTGGTTATAAATGATCAGACGGATAGAGCGGATCGCTGTTCCATATACCAGCAATACATCATTGACCCCATCGCCGTTGGGTGTAATGGCGTTGGGGACATAGATACCATTTCCGAAAGGATTCAGGGTCGTGGCCTGCAATTGCACAGTATCGCTTGTCTGGCAGGCATACAAACCCGTTGCTTTCACGGTTAAACTGATCTTCGTATTCGGCAACAATCCTCTTACGGCATGCGTTCTTCCCAGGGTGCCACTGGAAGGCGCTGTGAAATTGATCCCACTGTCGACACTTACCAGATAACCTGTGGCACCTGGGATCGGGTCCCAACTGAACAAAAGATTCCCAGTGCCTATGGAGTCTACACTTACGACCGGCCTTGAAAATTTAGCCCGCACCGTTACTGTTACACTGGCTGTTTTGGTAGAACAGATCGCCGGGTTACTCGCACCGGTAATATCATATAGTGCGCTGGCATTGATATTAGCAACATAACTGGTACCGGTATTGATCACTGCGGCAACACCATTCAAGCGCCACGAGTACGTAATGCCTGTCTGCGGGGATACCACATACAAAGAATCCCGATCACCCGCACAAACCGAATCCTTGAGTACATTCACGGAAAAATCGTTCACAGGAACCGCAAAATTCACCTTGGTGCTGTCTGTATTGGTACATGCATCTTTGGTCATGACCACCCGATAAGTACCGCTCTGTGCAACGGTAATGGACCGGGTAGTTTCACCACTGCTCCATTGATAAGAGGTAAAACCCGCTCCGGCATCCAATGTGGTCGTACTGCCGCACACATTCACGGTCGGTTGCAGCGTTGTCTGCATATTGGTGACAGTGATGGTGATACTGTCTTTGCAGATCTGGCTGCCAATGGTACGGGTAACCCGATATACACTGGTCTGCACGGGTTTGACGTTGATGGATGCAGTTGTATCCCCAGTTGACCATAATATAGACCTCGTACCGGGAGCCGCAGTAGTTGAATCGGGATAATATGCCCAGATGCCATCGTGCCTCGCCCAGATCATGCGTTTAGCCACAACATCATAATACGCATAATTGCTGAGAGCCGTTTTCGCCAATGCGGGTGGAACTTCTCCTTCACCCTGTATCTCAACAAAACCGGCATCAATACCTCTTCTGAAATAAAATGTCTTATTGGTATTGGGCAGGTTCAGGTTGGTTACATAATCGCCGGTTGGCTGGTACCCCCCGAACAGATAAAACCTCGATTGATCGTAATAATAACCCAGCGCTCCCTCATATTGTATGGATGCGTGATTTACGGGTAGAATATTCTGAAAGGTGTACGTGGTCAGATCAAGCTCCCACAGGTCGCGCAGCCAACAAAACATGCCACTGGCAGTTGCCCATGGACTACCCAATGCACAAGTACCAGATAATTCATAACCGCTATAACTTCCCTGTCCGGAGAACAAGTATAACTTGGTACCATCCGAATTGGCAGCAAGCATATTCCCCCCCTTTGGCGGCACAGAATCGATGATGGGATTCGCTTTTTTCTGGATCCATCCAAAACCATCGTTTTCGAATATCCAGCTTTTCACTTCGTTGAAACCATACCCTCCATAAAAGCCTACCTGCCGGGTTACAGGGTTCCAGAATGAAGAGGCACCGAATGATTCCCTGTCGATACTGCCCGCACCGACCGCTACCCAGTCTCCGCCTGTTTCAGGCAATGCATATACGGAATCACGCCCCCCCCGCCAGCACAGCAATCGTTTATTGGTATGGTCATAGGTGAATTCGGTATAATCGCCTGGCCAATTAGATGCCGGAACAGCGCTTATCGTTCGATTCTTCAGGTCGTACCTGATCACTTTTTTATGGATGATGGAATAGAGATACTGATTGGTCTTATCAAAACCGAAAGCTTTTATGTTGAAGAGGTTAGAATCGATCACAGTTCCTGGAATCAGTAATTTCCAGACACCGGGCAGCATCGAATCTTTTTTGGGAGGGTCCTGGAGATTCAGGAGTACCGATGCACCAGGACAGATAACGGTATCTTTCTGATTCAGGAAAGGTGTGCAGTTGGAGGATTGGCCCCTTGCAGTAAATACCTGCAGGGTAAGCAGTATGGACAAGAAAGAAACCAGATATGACCTTTGGTTCTTCACGATTGGATTTTAATGGGTACAGGTAGCCCTATACGGGATGAAGATACTCAAAACACCTGTATTGGAGAAATGAATCCGCAGGAAACCTGGGAAAAGGTCACATCACAAAATAGTAGGCACCAAGTTGACATACAGCCCCTACTGCCAGACCCGAGTATATTTCAAGGTTGGTATGGTCACTCACCAGCAAGCGGCTGGTACACACAATGCCGGTAAGTAATGCGGCAACGCTCATGGAACCGCCCAGTGGCATACGGTAGTACATGGCAAAAAGTATGATAGCGGCCAGTGCCCCACCCATGGCCATCGCGTGCAGGCTGATCTTAAAATAACTGTTCAGGATGAGCCCGAAGACCGTTGCCGAGAAAATGCCCATGTAAAAGAACTTAAGTACTGCAGGCTGGTCGGTGAAATTGCGACTGAGGAAATACATCCACCAGTAAAAGAACATGGTAATGATGTATGGAACGATGCGTTCTTTTTGGGTACGTAAAAAAATACTCTCACTGAATTTCAATCGCCAGAGCAGGAAAACGGCAAATGCCGGGAAAAAAGCAGTGAGCCAGAAGATGCTGAACAAACGAAGTTGCAATTGGTATGCAGTGATACCGGCAAATTCGTAAGGCACCTGGTACATCAGGAAAACAAAGATATAGGTTGGAATGAACAGCGGATGGAACAGGTACGAGATCAGTTTTGCCGGAATGGTCAGCAGCAGGGAAGGCTTATCAGGGGTGATTTCTCTGTTTTGTTCCATGTATCGTATCGTGTATTACCGGGTAACCTGTACCCAAGTTATAATTCTTTACGCAAACGAGCCACCGGCACATTCAATTGTTCCCGGTATTTGGCAACGGTGCGTCTTGCAATATTATAACCTTTTTCCTGAAGCATATCGGTAAGCAACTCATCACTCAGGGGTTTGCGCTTATCTTCTGATGCTATCATATCACTCAGTATCTTCTTCACTTCACGGGTGCTAACCTCCTCACCACTGTCGGTACTCAGTGATTCGCTGAAGAAAAACTTGAGCCGGTAGGTCCCGAATTCGGTCTGCACAAACTTACTGTTCGCCACACGGCTCACGGTAGAGATATCTAAACCGGTAAGTTCTGCAATATCTTTCAGGATCATCGGGCGCATGGTGGTCTCATCGCCGGTCAGAAAGAACTCCTGCTGGTGTTTCATGATCGCGCTCATGGTGCCGATC
Source organism: Chitinophagaceae bacterium (assembly GCA_020403425.1). Lineage (GTDB taxonomy): Bacteria > Bacteroidota > Bacteroidia > Chitinophagales > Chitinophagaceae > Sediminibacterium. The sequence continues at coordinate 11,120 of JADBXR010000005.1, forward strand.
AGCGTATCCTGCCGCTGTTTGATCATATCAATGAACCATTTGGCCGAATCTATCTTTTGCTTGATGAAAAGTACCGCTTCTTTTTGGCGCTTGTCCTTTTTGCTGCCCTTCTCATAATCTTTCAGCATATCCCTGTACCCTTCACTGATACGGAGGTCGGGCGCATTTTTCGAATTCAAGGTCAGTTCCAGTTTCCCGTTGTTATTGATCACGAAAAAATCCGGTACGATGTAACTTTCCGCCTTGTTGATCTCTCCGATATTGCCACCAGGTTTGGGGTTCAGCTTGATGATCTGGTTGATCACTTCCTTGATCTGCTCATCTGTAAGGTTCAGGCTTCGCTGTATCTTTTCGTAGTGTTTCTTGGTGAACTCATCAAAATACTTACTCAGTATCTGTATAGCCAGCGCCACGCTTTTCCCTTCATTCAGTTTCCGTTTTAATTGCAGCAACAAACATTCTTTCAGGTCTCTTGCACAGATACCGGCGGGATCGAACTGTTGTATCTGCTGCACCAGTTCCTCTATCTCCTTCTCCTCTACTACCAAACTCTGACGGAAAGCAAGATCATCTGAGATAGAAGACAGCTCCCTGCGCAGGTACCCATCATCATCCAGGCTTCCAACGATCTGTTCCGCTATCTTATAACGGCGTTCATCCAGCTCCAGCATCCCCAGCTGGTCCAGCAGCAGATCATGAAAACTGGTCTCTACCTTTATGGGGATCACTTTCTGATCATCCATCTCGGGATAGTTATCGTCTTTCATTTTATAGTCAGCGATCTCGCCATCATCATCCACCACGTATTCGCTGATATCTACATTGTCGTAGTCTTCCTCACTACCATCCAGTTCGGGCTCTTCATCCGCAGCAGTTTCAAATTCATCCTGCAGGTCCTCTCCGTATTCATCCTCATGTCCTTCTTCGTCCAGTTCCAAGGCAGGATTCTCTTCCAGCTCTTCCTTTATGCGCTCTTCCAGGTTGGCAGTAGGTACCTGCAGCAGCTTCATTAACTGAATCTGCTGGGGTGACAGTTTCTGCAACAACTTCTGTTGTAAGGATTGACTAAGAGACATATTGTATTTCAACTTTGGACAGCGGCGCAATTAATTACTCCGCAGGTCCTTCTTTATTTTAATGCCGTAAATTTACATACAAAAGAAAGCAACCCAACTGTGAAAGCAATTTGTTTGTTTGTGAATTTATTGCTAATAAGCACGGCTGCAAGCCTTGCGCAGACTGGCATGCCCGTATCAGACCACAAAAAAAAGAATATTGACAGTCTGAAAAACATACCTATCCGTTTAGTACCTCAAAACTATTACAGCGACCATCTTGGTTTTTTCTGCAAAAAAGAATTACAGGTAGAAAAAATAACAAAGATACCACTGCGGATACGCTTGGGAAGCCTGGATCATGTGAATGCACTGGAGGGTAAAGGCGTCGATATCAGACCGTTGCAGAAAGCATTTGTCCGAAATTGATAAGCTGAATTTTCCGGGCGCTTGCTATCATGTATAACTGCCTCAGGATCTGAAACTTATCTTCTTCCAAAAACGCATCTACCCGAAGGTTACTGCTAAAGCTGCTTTCCTGATTAAAAGTAATGCTGCCATCCTGTTCCTGTTTTATCCAACGGACATCATCCCAATCAACGACCGATACTTCGGCACTTGTATACATAGGCAACCATTCAATGGACTTTTCATTGATGTCGACATAATGCTCCCTGCGGGAAGACCTGATAGCAGCAATGGCATTCGAGATAAAAAAAATAGCAATGACCAGATGAGATACTCTGTAAAATGTACTTCTGTCATCAAAGAACAAGTAAAGGAACAACACGGAAATACCCAATACCAATTGCAGATAGGCCCAATACCTTTTCCTGCGTCTTTTGGATTCGTTTATATGTATCGTGAACCTGGCCACAACAATGGCAAGTCTTTATTTATTTGCCTGCAGCACTTTCCGGATAGCGGCCACCATCTTCTCACCCTTTTCACGGATCTGTTCCTCTGTCCATACGAGGCTGATAGCTGAAGAGATACAGCGGCTCATGATGGCATCACTTGCAGGGAACGCAGTCTCTTTTAAACGCAGCAGGGCTTCCCGCTGCACATCGCTTAACGCACTGAGTGTTACTGCATTTTTCAGGTGATCCCATTTACTGATATAATGCCAGTTGTTCACGAACCAGTAAAAATTACCGGCAAGGATCCCCTGTTCTTTCATTTCTGCCACTACGGCCCGGGTCAGTTCTTCGGTAGGCAGGAACCAGCTTAAGAAACTACAGCTGTCATCGCCCCCTTCGGGTACTATGCGGAAACTTACTTCCGGTATCTGCTCCAGGTAAGCGCGGAGTGCTTTGTTGTTCTTTTTCTGCAGTCCCAGGAAAGTACCCAGTTTGCGGATCTGGGCCAGTCCCACAGCCGCATGAAGCTCACTGATGCGATAGTTGTAGCCGATGAAAGGATGCAGATCTGCGCCACGGTCAACCCCCAGATGGTCGTGACCATGGTCCGTATACCCATCGGACTTACGGTAAACATCTTCGTTATTCGTCATCACCACACCTCCTTCTGCACAGGTGATGGTCTTTACAAAATCAAAGGAGAAGGTACCGGCATCGCCAATGGTGCCCAGCGACCGCCCTTTATAGGAGGCGCCAATGCTCTGGCAGGCATCTTCGAGCAGGATCAGCCGATGCTCGTTGCAGATCTGTTTCAATGCATCCAGGTCGGCCATGCTGCCGCACATATGTACCGGCATCACACATTTTGTTTTGGGTGTGATGGCCGCACGCACTGCACTGGGATTCAGGGTCAGGGTTTCATCAATATCTACCAATACCGGTATGGCACCCACACTGAGCACCGCTTCAAAACTGGCCACAAATGTGAAAGAAGGCATGATCACTTCATCACCTGCGCCAATGCCCAATGCAGCCATGGCCGTAGTGAGCGCTGCCGTACCACTAGAGGTAAGTTGTGCATATTTACAACCGAACACTTCGGTGATGGCCTGTTCCAGTTCCTTGGCTTTCCAGATACCCTGTCGGGGGCCATCAAAGCCATAACGCATCAGGATACCTGTTTCCAGCACATCATTCACTTCTTTTCTTTCTTCTGCACCAAATAATTCAAAACCGGGCATATAGGGTTGGTTTGGGGTTCGGGGTTGGGAGTTTGGGGTTCGGGCCCCAGCTTCCCTTTTACGGGAAAGCGAAGTTACAATAATCTGTCGCATCAATGGCCAATCGAATATACTGAACCGTGGGAGTTCTATACCTTTGCCGTATGACCCCTACTCTTTACTATTGTTACGATGCCTATTGCGGCTGGTGTTTCGGATTTAGCCCTGTCATGAAAAAGATCGCCGAGAATTACCCGGCCATACAGATCGAAGTATTATCCGGGGGCATGATACTTCCCGAAAATCCGGTACCAATAGCCGCTACCGCCGGATATATTCAGAAAGCCTATCAAACAGTAGAGGAGCATACAGGTATCCGGTTTGGAGCCGATTATCTGTGGCATATCAATCATCCCGACCTGAGCGATTGGTTCCCGCATTCCGAGAAACCGGCCATTGCTTTATGTATCTTTAAAGAGATCTACCCGGAAAAACAGGTTGCTTTTGCTTCCGATCTTCAATATGCGCTGCATTTTGAAGGGCGCGACCTGACCGATGATGAGGCGTATCGGCATCTGCTGGAGAAATATTCCATCCAACCGGAATTGTTCTATTCCAGGTTACACGCAGAAGAATACAAAGAACAGGCTTACTATGAGTTTCAGTTATGCAAACAACTACAGGTAACCGGTTATCCCTGCGTATTATTACAGAATTCAGATACCAGGTTCACCTTACTGGCCCGTGGGTATACTGATTACGACACCTTGACAACCAGGCTGGATGCCGCCCTGGCGGAGATGAACAACGCGGGTTGATACGACCATTTCTCAAAAATATGGCTCTCAGGCGTATGCAGGGACCATGGTCACATCCGTTTCTTTTTTTGTAGTGTATTGTGCATGCGTACGATCTCCATCAAAGCAGCCGTTGCATACCAGGGGTGATACTCCATGGCGAACAGTCCCGCTTTTACAGCAGGATCTGTTAAGCTAAGCGCCTCCGCTTCTGCAATCGTGGTAACATTAAATACATAAATACCTTCAATGCCGGTATCGGCCGTCATAGGGCCAGCCAGTACCAGTTTACCGGCCTCTGCCAGTTTGCCGATATTCTGCATATGTCCTTTTAGTAATTCGCTCCTTTGGTTCTTATCTGTGACCTGCGCCGGACCTTTTTTCAGAAATGCCATCACATACTGTTTCATGCCATAATCGTCCGCTCCGGTCTTTTTGGCCAGCACGGAATCATAAATATCCGTGTTTTGTGCGGCAGATGCCAGCACCCAGCAAAACGCAGCCACCACCAAATAGATCCTTTTTTTCATAGCCCGGAGGTTTATTTTATCTCCATGCGCCCAATATGGCACCCATTAAAGCAAGAGAGAGCAGGCTGTATACACCATTGATCAGGATAAAGGCCCAGCTCTTCAATTCAAACAGGCTGTGGATGGCAATGGCACAGAAAGTCCAGATACCAGCCAATACCCCTGCCGTAACACCCCAGGCCAGGTCGGTTTTTGCATCGTTCAGGAACATCGCAAGGTTGGCGGACATCAATAACGAAAAAATGAATGTGAAGCCAAAGATCTTGCCTTTGTTCCCCTGTTTGATCTGTTCCTCCGTCAATTGGCTGGCTTTCATCCAGGCTTTTCCGAAAAGGAGGGGTGAATACCAGATACCTCCCACAGCAAAAGAAGAAATGGCGGCTACCAGAACGGCAAGCCAGTTAATCGTTTCCAGGTTCATAAACAGCAGTTTTGGTGTACGTAATGGTTTCTGGTCCTAAACTACTCATCTCATCCAACATTTCAAACTATCCTAATAAAGAAAATACCTGGTAAGCAATCATTACCCGGCAAAATCACAAATATGCCCGCTGAACAGATTCTGGGATCAATTTTCTTCTTTTTCCCCTTACTTTGCAGCAATTAATCACATATTATGGAGTACAGTAAATTGATATCGATAACCGGCCTGAACGGTTTATTTGAACTGGTGGGAAGCAAAACAGACGGAGCCATCGTAAAATCGCTTGAAGACAAAAGCACAAAATTCGTCAGCAGCCGTATACACAACTTTTCACACCTGGAAAGTATCGAAGTATATACCATCCGCGAGAACGTGAACCTGGTAGAAGTGTTCCAGGCCATGGGAAAAAGTAAGGAATCACTACCCTCCGACAAAGACGCAGCTGCGGTAAAAGCCTATTTCCAGAAAGTATACGCCGATATGGATTTTGACCGCGTATATGCCAGCGACATGAAAAAAATGATCAAATGGTTCTCGATCCTGAAAGCCAACAATATTGAGCCGAAGCTGAGTGAGGAACCGGAAGAAGAAGCATAAGATAATTTCACCATAAAAAGGCCGTAACGGATACCTGTTACGGCCTTTTTTATGACCTGCAAGATCCCTATTGCAACAAGTTCACCATACCTGTATAATTGCTAACTTGTGCCTCCTCAATACACCATATGAAAAGAAATTACTGGTTCACCGTAACGTTGCTGACCTGCCTGCTGACAAGCTCTCTGGCCACCTATGCACAGGATTTTTTTGCAAAGACCCCCGCTGCTGAACGCTGGGTGAAAAAGAAATTCAGGAAACTGAATAAAGACCAGCGCATCGCGCAACTGATGATCATCCGTGCACACAGCAACCTGGGGGCGGAACATGTGGCCGAAGTGACCGAACTCATCAAAAAATACAATGTAGGCGGACTCTGTTTCTTCCAGGGAGGGCCCGTAAGGCAGGCACTACTGACCAACCAATACCAGGCCATCGCCAAAACCCCTCTGCTGATCTCGATCGACGGCGAGTGGGGGCTCGGTATGCGCCTGGATAGTGTGATCAATTATCCACGCCAGTTAATGATGGGTGCCACCACTGACGCCAAACTCATTTATACATTCGGTAGAGCCGTGGGCGAACAGTGTAAACGCATGGGCATACAGGTGAACTTTGCGCCGGATGTAGATGTGAACAATAATCCCATGAACCCTGTCATCAACGACAGGAGCTTTGGTGAGGACAAATACAAAGTGGCCACTTATGGTGTTGCCTACATGAAAGGCATGCAGGATGTAGGTGTCATGGCTTCTGCCAAACACTTTCCCGGACATGGCGACGTTGCCGTTGACTCACATAAGGACCTTCCCGTAATTCTGAAAAGCCGTGAGCAGTTGGATAACCTTGAACTGTATCCGTTTCGTGAATTGATCCGGTCCGGTGTAGGCAGTGTTATGACGGCACATCTTTCCATCCCTGCCATTGATACCACTACCAACTTACCCAGTTCTTTATCCAATAAGAACGTAACGGGCCTCCTACGTAATGAACTTGGATTTCAGGGAATCACATTTACTGATGCATTGGAAATGCAGGGTGTAGCGAAATTCTTTCCGAAGGGAGAAGCTTCTGTGATGTCATTGATCGCCGGTAACGACCTGTTATGTCTGCCGGGCGATATCCCTGGAAGTATTGCCAAAGTAAAAGAGGCCATTAAAGACGGCAAGCTCAGCTGGGACGATATCAACGCCCGTGTAAAGAAAGTGTTATTGGCCAAGTACCATCTGGGCTTGAACAAGATTGAGCCCATCGAAACAGCAGGTCTGGTAGATGACTTGAACAAACAGGCCAACCTGATCAAAACACAACTGAGTGCCAACGCACTAACCTTGTTGCGTAAACAGAACGAAAACATCTTTCCGCTGGCAAAAGGCAAGAAAGTGGCCTATGTATGTATGGGTGCGCCTACAGAAAACATCATCGCAGCACGCCTGCGGAGCGAATACAATGCCGACGTATACCTGTTCGGCAGCAAGAACGCCGTAGGCAAAGAATTACAGGACGACAAGAATCCGGTCACCATCATAGAAAAAAGCGATAGCGCTGGCGCCTCGCAGCTCATTAGCACCATCCAGGGAAAAAATTATGATGTAGTGATCGTAGGTCTGCACAATTTCAGTCGTAGACCTGCCAATAATTTCGGCATCAGTAATGCGTCTGTATACCTGCTGAACAGCTTGCAGCAGAACAATACGCTTACCCTTGTTTTTGGCAATCCTTATGCACTCAAGAATATCGCCAATGCCCCTAATCTGGTAGCCTGCTACGAAGATGATGATATCACACAGGAAGCTGCCGTATCCCTGATCATGGGCAAGATCGAACCCAAAGGAAAATTACCCGTGACAGTCACTGAAAACCTGAAATTTGGGGATGGTATCCTGTATAACAGCTATTTCCCGAAAGCAGATCCGGGCTCAGTTGGACTGGCACCGGAAGCTTTACAAAAAATCGACGCCATCGCAACAGAGGCCATTGAAAAAGGCGCTACTCCTGGTTGTGTGGTACTGGTGGCCCGCAATGGTAAGATCGCTTATAACAAGGCCTTTGGTTATACCAATTTTGATAAAAAGGAGCCGGTTACCACAGACATGGTCTTTGATCTTGCCTCTGTTACCAAGATATCCGCTACCACAGTTTCCATCATGAAACTGTATGAAGAAGGAAAGATCGATCTGGAGAAAACCCTCGGCGATTATTTACCATGGGTACCGGGTTCCGACAAAGCTCCTTTGAAACTAAAGGATATCCTTTTGCACCAGGCGGGACTCAATCCTTTCATTCCATTCTACAGGGAAGTGATCGATACAGCCAGCGGACAGCCGCGTCCCGAGTATTTCGCTACACAGAAAGATGCTCAACACCAGTTCCGTGTGGCCGAAAACCTCTACCTGCGGAACGACTGGCAGGACACTTTATATAAGCGCATCCTGCAAAGCAAATTAACACCTGCTGATAAATATGTATATAGCGACAACGATTTTATCTTCCTGGGAAAAATAGTAGAGGCCGTTAGCGGCAAACCGCTGAATGAATTTGTCCGTGAAAATATTTATGAGCCTTTGCACATGACCACCACCACTTATCGCCCGAGAGAACTGATGCCGGTTAACCAGATCGTACCAACTGAAGAGGAAAAACATTTCCGTCAACAGCTGATACGGGGAGACGTACATGATGAAGGTGCTGCCATGTTCGGAGGTGTAGCTGGTCATGCTGGACTGTTCAGCAATGCGTATGATCTGGCGCAGTTATACCAGTTACTGTTAAATGGCGGCGAACTGAATGGGGTACGTTTATTCAAGAAATCAACCATCGATAAATTTACCGCGTATAATAGTGCCATCAGTCGCAGGGGACTGGGATTTGACAAACCCGAAAAAGACAATGCAACCCGCAAGGAGCCTTATCCATCAAAAAGTGTATCACTCGAAACTTTTGGTCATACGGGTTTTACGGGTACCTGTGTTTGGGTTGACCCCCAGTACAACCTGGTGTATATCTTCCTGTCGAACCGCGTAACACCTACCCGGAATAACAACAAACTGGGCCAGTTAAATGTGCGTCCAAATATCCAGGAAGCCATTTATCAGGCAATTGTGAAGTAAAACATAAAGAAAACAGACATATCGGGGGCTTGGTATAACTTAGCTTCATTAAACACTGCGTTTATGAAGCGAGTAGTATACCAGGCCCTCGTGGCTTTTCTGTTTGTAGTCACACTGCCTTCCTGCAAACACGAGATTCCCAAAGAAGCCAAATACATCCCCAAAGAAGCAAGTTTTGTACTGGCACTAGATCCCGGTCAAATGAAAGACAAACTTCAGAAAGGAGGGATCAACGTCGACACGCTGCTGAGTAAAGTATTCAAAAGCGATTCGATTGATATGCGCGACAAAGCCAAACTGGAAGAGTTGAAGAATAATGCCGGTATCAACTGGAGCAATAAAATATTTGTCTTCGGATTACAGAAAACGCATGCAGACAATAGCCTGTCAAACAGCTTCAGCCTGCTGGGCGGACTGGAAGATGCTGCTAAACTGGAAGCATATCTGAAAAAACAGGAAGAAACCAAGGGCAGAGAAATCAAAAAGGAAAAAGATTACCGCTATCTCATCAACAATGAAGGCAGTATGTTGGCCTGGAATGATCAACAGGTAATCGTTACTATATATACGCACAATCTGAAGCCGGTGTATGATACCATTACAATGAGTTTCAAGAAACCTCCTCATCTTAACACAGAGGAGGAGATGAAACGTGAAGTGGATCATTATTTCACACAGAAGATCAAAGAATCTATGGCAGACCTGTCTGTTTTTTCAGATATGTTCAAAGAAAAAGCCGATGGTTATGCTTTTACCAGCGCCAATAGTTCTTTGGCGGCCCTAAGTATGATGCCTTTTCAGTTACCCAAACTGGAAGAGCTGGTGAAAGATAATTATGTAACAGCCACTTTAAGTTTTGAAGATGGTAAAATACTGGCCAAATCAACAAGTTATACCAACCAATTGCTAAGTAGTGTATTAAAACAGTACGCCGGTCCTACCGTAAACCTGTCGATGCTCGATCATTATCCTTCGCAAAACATCAACGCAATCATGTTGGCAGCCTTCAACCCCGAGATTTTCGGGGGACTCCTGAAGCAACTGGAAGTAGAGGGTTTGGCAAATAACTTCCTCGAGAAAAGCGGGCTGAGCAGCCAGGACCTTTACAAATCGTTGAAGGGCGATATCGCTGTCATTGTATCTGACTTCGGAATGGCCGCTACAGAACCGGAGGCCAAACAGGACGAGCGCAGCATGATACGCAAAAAACCTGTTGGCAGGATGATCCTTACTGCACCAGTCGGCGACAAAGTAAGTTTCGCCAAACTGATGGATAAAGCGGTAGAGCAGGGTTTTCTGGTAAAACAGAAAAATGTATATAAAGCAGGCAACCTGCTGTCGATAGCCGGAATGTACATAATGGCAGATGATAAGAACCTGGTAGTGGCCAGCGATTCGGTTACCTATAGTGAATACATGGCCCAAACAAGCAAAGTAGCGATCAACAAGGAAGCATTGGATCGCTTCAAAGGCAAATCGACAGTTTTCTATTTTGATGTGGCCAATACTTTAAATGGATTTACAAAGGAAACCAAAGGAAATTTCCAGCAATCGTTGAAAACGGCTAAAAATACGTTCAAGGATGTGTTGGCCACTTCAGACAATTTTGACGGAAAAAGTATAAAAGCTCAATTGGAGATCAGGATGCAGAATGAAAAGCAGAACAGCCTTGTTACCTTAACCAGTCTGATCACAGATATCGCTGTAGACATGCGTGTACAGGCAAAAAAAGAGCGCGAGATAGAAGAGAAAATGTTCCTGGGCGGGGTTCCTCCGATCATCAGAACCAATTGAGTTCTCTTTAGATGATTATGAATAAGGTCCTGCATAGCAGGACTTTATTATTTGATTCATTGTATTTTCGATATATCAAGCAGTATTATGCCAATTATCTTGGACCATCTCGCCCCTATTCCATTAAAGGAACGGCTTCTTCAGGGCCGGTCAGATATATGGAATACCCATATCCGTTTTGATGATGGCGAAAGAATCAAGGTGATGGCTCCCAGCGGGAAGGGCAAGACCACTTTCGTACACATCCTTTATCATATGAGATTTGATTACGAAGGGACTGTCTGGGTGGGAAACAAACAGTCTGATAACATCAGCAGAGATGAATTATCCCAACTCAGACAAAAAAAGGTCAGTATCATCTTTCAGGACCTCCGCTTATTTCCACAGTTATCTGCTCGGGAGAACATAGAGTTAAAGCGGGTGATGCAGGAACCCTTTCATACAAGCAGCCGGATCGATGAAATGGCAGAACAGCTGGGCATTCAACGTATTCTGAGCCAGAAAGCTGGACTATGCAGTTATGGCGAACAACAGCGGATTGCGATCATCCGATCTTTGATGCAACCTTTTAGCTGGCTGATCATGGATGAACCCTTTAGCCATCTTGATACGACCAACATACAAAAAGCCGTAAGCCTGATAGAAGAAGAGTGCAGTCGGCGTAATGCCGGTTTCATCCTCACGGATCTGGATGATGATACTCATTTTCCGTACAGCCGGAAATTGAATTTATAAATGCTGATACCTGTTATGCCAGAACTGAATATTTTACTGAAAAAGATCATCCGCACAGGTGCGGGGCGCAACAGACATGTAATGGCAATGGCGGGATTGACAATCGCCATATTGCTGATACTTGCTGCAGTACAGATCCAGGCAAACTATCACGATCTACTGTATAACAAGAATAACCAGGATAGTATCGCCAATTTTCTAGTGGTGAATAAAACGATCACGGACCAGAATCTTGGTACAACAGGTCTAACAGACCATGAGATCAACGACCTTCGTAAACAGGACTTTGTAGAGTCGGTTGGATTGCTCACACCAAGCCATTTTAAAGCGTCAATTCAAAGCGCCAGTGACCGTTTCCCATTTTATACAGATATCGCATTTGAGAGTGTGCCGCAGGAATTCATTGATATCGCTTCGAAGGACTGGAAATGGGATGAACATGCTTTGTTTGTTCCCATCATTGCGCCGAACATGTTTCTTGATTTTTACAATTTCCAGTTCTCGTTTTCGCAAGGTTTACCTCAGCTAACACAACAGGTAGTAAAAATGATCGTATTCAAGATCAACGTCTATGGCCCCAACGGGATGGTGACATTGAACGGGCGGGTAGTTGGTTTCAGTGACCGCATATCATCTCTTCTGGTTCCTGAAGAATTCATGAGATGGGGTAACCAGTTTTTTGCCAGAAACCAGGACAGGAAACCATCACGTATCATCATTAAAACAAAAGATCCGGGCAATCCGCAATTGAGTTCCTATCTAAAAGAGAAAAACCTTTCGGCTGATGCCGACAAAACAAGGTTCAGCAGGTATCGTAAAATAGTCGATATGGTAGTCAACATTTCGGGCGTAACGGGCATCATCCTGCTATTATTTGCACTACTTGTGTTTACATTGTTCATACAGCTGACGGTAGCTTCTTCCAAAGAAGATATTCAGTTATTGATCATTTTAGGAATATCTCCCTCACAATTGCATCGGTTTTTGATGAAGCGATTTTTACCTGGCATATTAGGTATCATTCTGTTCTCATTCGTTTTACTCGGTTTTCTGCAGTTTTTCGTACACCAGATATTATCTGCCAGAGGTATTCATATCTCAGTTTTGCCCGGCAAAACAACAGTTTTCACAGCCATTCTGATTGCGGTTACTATTGGGTGGGTCACATCCCGGTCGATAAAAAAGTACATACATTTCCCTCTCACTAAAGTTTAGTCGGGAGGTTCCATCAAATTAATTCCTTATCAATAATTTAGAATCAAAAACGACAAGTTCTACGAGAGGGAAAATTGAAAAGAAAAGATGATTTTCTTCAAAAAGCACTACAAGAAAGTAGTTGAAAATCTTCAAAATCTGGTAGTAAAAGACAAAAAACGGGTGAAAACACCGTTTTTTTAACGTGAAAAACACCGTTTTTTTATTAATCAAATATTAATAATTAATTGATTATCAAATATTTAATAGAAAATACCCATATTGCTATTGAATTAGCACACCGGAAAAATAAGGGATTTGTTACCTTGCATCAATATATTATCGGTGTGTTATCGTATGATGGCCCCCCACCAAAATTAAGACTTATGAAAAAGCTTGTACTTCTGTTCGGAACGATCATGCTTGTTACGGTTTTCTTCAGTTCCTGCCAAAAAGAGCAGACTGTTGCAGAAACTCCTGCTGCAAATGAAAACAGCAATATTGTAGGTGTTGCAGGTGTTGGCCCGTATGAAGGATCAATCGCTCCATCTTATGCAGCTAGCCTGGCGGCAAATTACGTTAAGAAATTCGGCGACAAGGACCAATCCATCCGTGTTGAATTCAAAACAAAGGACCTGATTGCGTTTATTAATGGCCTTCAGGCAAAATACAAATCTGATGTTATTTATGTGAATTTCGGCGTATATGGCAAAGGTGCTGAACCAGTAAATCCAAAAGATTATGGCAGATTAACTGTTTTCTTCACCGGCAATAAAATCCCCGCTCCTTCTACCAGTCGTCGTACCGATGGGCTTTTGGATGGTTTGGATGAATTTTTAAACCATGGAGGTTTGGTACCTTAATTAAATAATGAAATTTTACTTGTATTTCGAGATACTAAGTTTCCTAATTTCTACAGCTTTATATTACAAGAAAAGGAATAATTTACTTTTGTACTTTATTCCTTTTCTTTTTTTAACCGTAGTCATAGAAGTTATTGGAAGCGGATGGGTTCTAACTAACTGGTTTTCTAGTTATCGGTATGCTATTTACAACATCTTCACAACTATAGAGTTCATATTCTATTCCTCGGTATTCTACAGCCAATTTAGAAAGGAATACTTTAAGAAAATTGTCATAGTATTTATACCAGTTTTTACCTTTTTAGTAGTTGTCAACCTGGCGTTCCTACAAGGTCTCAATAAGACTTTCCACACTTACACCTTTTTACTTGGCTCATTTTTCGTTGTTGTCTTTTGTTGTTGTTTCTTTTACGAATCAGTTCTACCGGAAAGAATTGACGAGCAACTCTCTAAACAACCTTTTTTTTGGATATCCAGTGGGCTTTTGATTTACTATTTAGGATCTGTTATAATTAACGCACTATTTGACTATCTTACAACTAATGATATGAAAATAGAGGGGATGCGTATTTATGGAATCATAAATAATAGCCTAAACGTAATATTGTATACCTCTTTTATTATTTCCTTTTTCTTATGCCCCGACAACAAGAAGACATCCTCATTACCATCGTTGTAGCATCGGTATTTTTTGTGCTGATCGGTAGTTTTTTATTGTTGATCGTATTTGTATTTCTGAGAAGGCAACGAAAAAATAAACAGGAAAAAGAAGAAATGCGCAACCGTTTTGAACAGACCCTGCTCAAAACACAATTAGAAATACAGGAACAGGCCTTTTCCTATATCAGCCAGGAGATCCATGACAATATCGGACAGATCCTAAGTCTGGCCAGGCTCAACCTCAATACATTCGGAGATCACGTGACGGAAGAGAAAATCAACCAGACAGATGATCTGCTTGGGAAAGCGATCAAAGATCTAAGAGACCTAAGCCATAACCTGCAGAACAATCGCATCCATTCAATCGGGATCATTGAATCCATCAGGCAGCTATTGATATCACTCGAGAAGACCGGCCGGTTCCAGACATCCTTTCACACATCTGATAACTTTCATATACTCGATGTCAACACAGATATCATCCTTTACCGGATGATCCAGGAAATCATCAACAACATCATCAAACATGCTTCTGCCAATAAAATAGATATCCAGGTAAAGAGTGAAAATGGTGCAACAACCATCCGGATCAGTGATAACGGAATAGGATTCGATACCAACTTGTTACAGCAGGCCCGCACAGGGATCGGTCTCCAGAACATCATCAATCGGGCTAAAATGATCAACACTAGTGTGAATGTAAACAGTTCTCCGGGTAATGGAACTATCATAACTTTATACATCAAACCCAAACAATCCAATATATGACCTCTGTTGCTCTAGTGGATGACCATGAATTGCTGCGTACCGGGCTTATGGCGATCATCAACTCTTTTGAAGGATTCAAAGTGGTGATGGAAGCTGATAATGGAAAGCAATTCACCGAGAAAGTGAAGTCAAAGACCCCGCCTGATATCGTTCTTCTCGATATCACTATGCCAGTTATGGATGGCTATGAAACATCCAGCTGGATCAAAACAAACCTGCCGCAAACCAAAGTTCTGGTACTAAGCATGCTGGAAAACGACACCGCTATTATCCGTATGCTTAAGAATGGAGCAAGAGGATATATTTTAAAGGACAGCAAACCAAAAGTATTCAAAGATGCACTCGACAGTATACGTGACAGCGGTTACTTCATCAATGAACTGGTTAGCAATAAACTGATGCACTACATCAACCACGAAGAGGTTTTTGAAGGAGATGCGTTCGCATTGAATAGTCTCAGTGAAAACGAATCCACTTTCCTGAAATGGATCTGTACCGAGAAGACCTATAAAGAGATCGCAGACGAAATGTGTCTCAGTCCAAGGACCATCGATACCTACCGGGATAACCTCTTCAAAAAACTCGATGTTAAGACAAGGGTTGGTCTTGCTATCTTTGCTATCAAGAACGGCATCGTGAATATTTAGATCAATATTCAGTGCTATCTTGCTACCGGCAAAAGATCTGTATGCTTACAATTCCTCCCGATAAAAGAAATGATCAAAAGGGTAAGCAGCCACTTCTTACCCCAATTCCATTCGTTCTATTTACCTGTTTTTTGTTGATGTGCCCCCTTTCCAGGATCTCAGCCCAAAACAGGATTCCCCCGATCGGGGAGTGGAGGGACCACCTGAACAGTCAACAGACCTCACAGGTAATCAAGGGAGATAAGATTTACTGCTCCGCAAATAGTCATGTTTTTTACCTGACAGATAAAAATGAAACTGGCCGTTTCAGTAAAACCAATGGTCTGAACGATGTAGGTGTACAATGCCTTGGTTGGGATATGGCCACAGGCCAGCTGGTTATAGCCTACCGCAACAGCAACCTGGATATCCTGAAAGATGGCACCATCAAAAACATCAGTGATATCAAAAGAAGCCGGATCTCCGGAAACAAGACCATTTATTCGATCTTTTGTGAAAACGGATTAGCCTATCTTTCAAGTGGCCTTGGGATCATTGTGGCCAATCTCCAGAAATTGGAGATCAAAGACACCTGGGTCATCGGTAGCAATGGCTCTCAAGTAAGAATAAATGCGTTTGCCAGTGACGGATCTCTATTTTACGCAGCTACTGAAGAAGGTCTTAAAACAACTTCTGTCACTACAAACAACCCTTCCAACTACAACAATTGGGAGCTTACAGGTATTGTAAACGGACTGGGAACTGGTCCGGTTAAAAATGTATTACGCGCCAATGGGAAAATGATCGTCGAAAAAAACGACTCATTGTTTATGCTGAATGGGGGCAATTGGCAATTATTATATGCCGATACAAACTGGCCTATCATCAATACCACGTCATCGAATGAGAAACTGCTGGTTAGCCAGCGTACGATTTCCGGCAATGCCAGGGTAATCATTATCAATTCAGCAGGACTGATCGAGAAAACCATCGCCCAGCCCAATGTCATATCCTTTCCGCGTTCTGCTATTATCGATGATAGTGCCATATGGATAGCAGACCAGTTCGGAGGATTATCGAAATTCGATCCGGGGGTCGAACGATTCATACCCAATGGACCTCCCGGGCCAGCGGAAGGTGAAATACTGGTGAAGAATAACCAACTATATGCAGCGGCCGGTAGCGTCAACACTGCCTGGAATTATCAATATAACCGTAACGGGATCTATTTCTTTGAACAGGATATATGGAGTTCCAAAAGTTATTATAATGAGCCTGTACTGGATTCGGTATTGGATTTTATCAGCTTGGCAGTTGACCCTTCCGATAATAGTCTATGGGCAGGAAGTTATGGTGGCGGTCTGGTAAATTTTAGTCCGTCCAAAGCTCCATACATCTACAAAAAAAGCAACAGTACACTACAGCCGGCCATCGGCGATGCCACAAGTTACCGTGTGAGCGGGCTTACTTTTGACCAGAATAAAAATCTATGGATCAGTAATTATGGGGCGCCCAAAAATTTACAGGTCAGAAAGGCCGATGGAAGCTGGCAAGCTTTTTCTATCCCGTTTTCACACCTGGAAAATGCCGTTGGGCAGATCATCATTGACGACTATGATCAGCTTTGGATACAAAGCCCTAAAGACAATGGCCTGTTCTGCTTTAACCACGGGCAGAATATTGACAATACTACCGATGACCAATGGAAATTTTACCGCTCGGGGGTTGGTAATGGCAATCTACCCAGTAATAATGTCTTAAGTATACTAAAAGACAAAAATGGTTTTATCTGGGTAGGCACTGACAAAGGCATAGGTATCATCCAATGCACCGATAGAGTTTTCACAGGGGCCGGCTGTGATGCTATTCTTCCAATTGTGCAACTTGACCGTTTTGCAGGACTTCTGTTCAGGGATGAAACCGTTCAGAGTATGGCTGTGGATGGCGCTAACCGGAAATGGATCGGTACTAAAAATGGCCTCTGGCTGATCTCTCCCGATGGTGATAAGGTCATTTATCATTTCACAGAGGAGAACAGTCCTTTACTGAATAATGACATAAAAAAAATCACTATTGATCCTGCTACCGGCGAAGTATTCATTGCAACCATTACCGGCATCTGCAGTTTCAGAAGTACGGCAACAGAAGGCGAAAACACAAATAGTAATGTACTGGTTTTCCCAAATCCTGTGCCTCCTGGATATCAGGGAACCATCGCTATTCGTGGGCTTGTGAACAACGCACTCGTTAAAATAACCGAAATGAATGGCCGCCTGGTTTTTCAAACAAGGGCGCTTGGCGGGCAGGCCATCTGGGATGGACGAAATTACCGGGGCGAAAAAATTGCCAGCGGTATGTATCTGGTCCTGGTACGCGATGATAGCGGCTCAGAGAAGATCGCAACCAAAATAGCGATCAGTTCAGGAAGATGATCAATCCCTGTCCTTCTCTGCCTTTGGCACAGCCTTGAAGAAAGCCGCCCTCTTTGGCCCTGGAAAAGGAACATGATCCCCTTTTAACCCATGCCACAATACTTTATTAAACTCCAGATCAGGAACCGCATCTTCCTTGGTTAGATTAAAGTTCTCAGAACGTCTTTGCCATTCATTCATTGCAATATTTTTATCCAGAAGGTTTACGGTTGCCGGCCTTGCAGTGAAAGGTGTCAGATCAGCCTTACCAGTGAAACAACGCCACATAGGAGTTGCAGCGGCATCGTACTGGCTCATGGGAGGGATCCCGAGTATCAGTTCTATGGTGCGCAGCATAGATGAGGTGGAGTACATAGTATGATCCACATAACCCCTCTTTACAAAACCACCCGCCACATAAGCTGTACTGCGATGTGCATCCACGTGGTCGGCACCATTCTGGGCATCATCTTCCAGAATAAAAACAGCTGTTTCTTTCCATATCGGACTTTTGCTCAGGTGCTCTACAAATAAACCAACAGCTAGATCATTATCGGCTACATGGGCATATGGTGTAGGCCTCCCCTTTCGCATACCTTCTGTATGATCATTGCAAAAACGGACACTGTTAAATCTCGGAACAGCATTCACTGACAGTAATGAATCAAATTCCCGCTTCCATTGGCCAAAACGGACCGTGTCCTGCACTTTATTATCATACCCGGTAAAATATGGACAAAGATGTCCTTTCAACGAAGGGATATTAGGCTTATAATTATCTGCGAACTCTCCATACGTGCGATAGGTAACGCCGGCCCTTTTGCAGTGATCCCAGATAAAACCGCCTTTGTTGTTAGCTACCGCGCGGTTACCTTCTGCATCATATGCACCGCCACGACCTCCATAACTGGTCACCCAGTTTTTCTCCAGGAAGTCTGTTGCGTAGGCTCCGGTACTCCAGTTATGACCATCTGCACTCACTTCCCCATCTACATAAAAATTATCCAATAATACAAATTCACGTGCCAGTGCATGCTGGTTCGGCGTGATATTCTCACCAAACAAAACCAGACTTGGGTCTCCGTTACCCTCTTTGATATCCCCCAATACCTGATCATAGGTCCGATTTTCCTTGATCACATAAAATACATACTTAATGGGGCCCTGGTCTCCTACTTTTCTCGGGATAGGATTTCCATCTTCACCCTGTGCCAACAGCTCTTTCAGTTTATTATACGGTGTGTTCCTGTATACCACCTGCGAGTATACGGAAAGCTGTTTATCGGTAGGTTCCTCCAACACGGTCATCGTGCCCTTAAACAAACCAGCAATGTATTGTACATCGATAGGTTTGTTGAGATCACCCTGTTGGTAAACCACCTGTTGACGATTGATGAACGGATTAGGCCCATAAGGATTGGCCATAGAAGAAAAACCTTTCCCATTGGATACAAACAGCTTTTTTCCCACCACTTTAACATTGGTTGGATACCACCCCACAAGAATAAAGCCCCGGCTTTTGCTTTGACCGGGATCTGACACATCGAACACTGTTACGCAATTATTGTCGGCGTTGGCGATATAGAGGGTCTTTTCATTATCAGACAATGCGAGCCCGTTGGTGGTAGAGCCATTAGGCGCATCCGGATAAAGCGCCGCATTCAATACTTCCAGCACCCTTCGCTGGGCCACATTGATCACAGAGACCGAATTATCATTAGAATTGGCCACATAGAGATACTTCCCATTCTTAGAGAGGCAAAGCTCGTTTGGGTTATCGCCTACCTGGATCTCCGAAGTCACATTCTTTTTACCAGTATCGAAAACGTATATCTTATCACATCCCCAACAACTGATATAGAGCTCCTTTCTGTCGGGTGAAAGCACACAGGCATAGGCTTCTCCACCCAAAGAGTATTGCTGCTGAACTTTCTTTGTAACAAGGTCTACAATATATAATGAGCGGTCATCCTTTGTCACTACATACATCAGATGGGCTGCATCATCCACTGCGATACCGGCAGGCGATATCTTATTGGGCCATTTATCCCCCAGTTTGATACTGTCTTTTAACACCAGTTTCTTATTCTCTACTGCATACTCAGTGATCCAGTTATCATTACCTGCAGAGGCATACAACGTCTTCTCATCTGCGCTGAATTGCAGTCCATACCAACTTTTCGGAATGATCACATTATCCAGTACCTTTTCTGAAAACGGATCGATCAATTGTATACTTTGAACACCCTGACCGTTATTGGTCACCGCCATTAATTTTTTCGACCTGCTCAAAGCGATATTCAGGGGAAGATCACCCAGCGGAAAACTCCGGCCAACGGGTGTCAGGCTCCATCCATTGGGAAGAGTTACCTTATTGGCCTCTACTTGCTGTAATGTTTGGGAATAACTGCTGAAACAGCATCCGATACCAATAAAAAAGGGGAATAATTTTTTCATGACGGCCATCTTTGTAGGATCGTAAAGGTACAAAGCACCGTGATGAAACAGACAGAACTACAATAATTTAATACCGGCCGTTATTGTTTGGTATATTCATAACTACGGGCTGCTTTGAACTTGGCCCCTCTTTCGCCAGGTACCACGATATATTGTATCTGCCGCATCAAAGTACCGCTGGTGGGGGGTGCAGGTGTGCCTTCGGCAGGATAAACGGGGAAACGTCTTATCAGCGTGCCCTCCATCAGGAAATATTCGTCGTTTCCTTTGTAGCCCACCCTTAATTTGGGATCATCATAAATATCCGGTAAAAAGATAGGAGCAACACTCTCATTTTTTTCAGAGCTGATAGCGACCACATTGCCGCGGGGAATAGAATCATTGGTGTAGGTATAGAACACCAGGTCGGGATAACCATCCCTGTTCACATCATCCACTTCGGCCCTGGATACCCTGCCTTTGATCTCAAAAGAGAACTCACGCATATTCTTGTCAAACCCTACGGGAGAAATGGATGCTGTATTCTTTTCAGGATTCTTATTACTGCAGGTGAGTCGATACCCCACCTTACCTACTTTCATAGTGGTATCGATCCGTCTAAAACTGTTTTGTGCGCCCAAATAACCGATCAATCCAAAAGAACAGATCAGCAGCAATAGGTATTTCCTGAAATGCATAGCGTTTATAAGTTTCAATTCTGGACGAAAGATACAAAAACCTGCTTACATATTTCTCCGGTACTGGCCACCCACTTCATACAAAGCATGCGTGATCTGACCCAGAGAGCAATATTTCACTGATTCCATCAACTCTTCGAAAAGATTCCCGTTATTGATGGCCACTTGTTTCAGTCTCTGTAAGGCTTCGGCACTTTTACCGGCATTCCGTTTCTGAAAAGCTTTCAGGTTGGCGATCTGCTGTTCTTTTTCTTCTGTAGTGCTACGGATCACTTCACCGGGCAATACTGTTGGGCTTCCCTTTTTATTCAGGAATGTATTGACTCCTATCAGCGGAAGTTCCCCTGTATGTTTCAATGTTTCGTAATGCAGGCTCTCTTCCTGGATCTTGTTACGCTGGTACATCCTTTCCATCGCTCCCAACACACCACCTCTTTCTGTGATACGATCGAACTCAGCGAGTACCGCTTCTTCTACCAGATCTGTCAGCGCTTCGATGGCAAAACTTCCCTGTATGAAATTCTCTGTAACGGCCGAACCAAGTTCCCGGTTAATGATCAACTGGATCGCCATGGCCCTGCGCACACTCTCTTCCGTTGGCGTGGTGATAGCCTCGTCATATGCATTCGTATGCAAACTGTTACAGTTGTCATAGATCGCATACAAGGCCTGCAAGGTGGTCCGGATATCGTTAAAATCGATCTCCTGTGCGTGCAGGCTCCGTCCGCTTGTCTGTATATGGTATTTCAGTTTCTGCGAACGGTCATTCCCCTTGTATTTATACTTCATGGCTTTGGCCCAGATACGTCTTGCCACACGGCCGATCACGCTATATTCCGGATCCATTCCGTTGCTGAAGAAAAAAGACAGGTTGGGTGCAAAATCATCGATATGCATTCCACGGCTTAGGTAATATTCAACATAGGTAAACCCATTGGATAATGTGAACGCCAGCTGCGTGATCGGGTTGGCACCGGCTTCTGCAATATGATAACCGCTGATGCTGACACTGTAAAAATTACGCACTTTCTGCTCAATGAAATACGACTGTACATCGCCCATCAGTTTCAGGGCGAATTCTGTGGAGAAGATACAGGTATTCTGCGCCTGGTCCTCTTTCAAAATATCGGCCTGAACTGTTCCACGCACCTGCGACAAAGCTTCTGCTTTGATCTTTTCATATACATCTCCCGGCAAGACCTCGTCGCCGCTTACCCCTAGCAATCGCAAGCCCAATCCATTATTCCCTTCCGGTAAACGTTCTGGTGATGCCGGGTTATAGTAGACCGGTACTGGTAAATGACTATATTTTTTTCGGGTGTATGCATGCACTTGTTCCCATTGTCCATTGGTTTCGATCCATTTTTCACACAACTGATCGATAGCGGCATTCATAAAGAATGCCAACAGTATCGGTGCCGGTCCATTGATGGTCATGCTCACCGAAGTTTTGGGATCGCAGAGATCAAAACCGCTATATAATTTTTTGGCATCATCCAAAGTTGCTACACTAACACCACTGTTCCCTACTTTACCATAGATATCAGGCCGATGATCAGGATCTTCGCCATAGAGCGTAACACTGTCGAATGCGGTGGACAAACGTATAGCCGGCTGACCCAACGATACATAATGGAAACGTTTGTTGGTCCGCTCAGGCCCACCCTCACCCGCGAACATACGAGTAGGGTCTTCACCCTGCCGTTTCAACTCAAATACGCCGGCCGTATAAGGAAATTCGCCCGGCACGTTTTCCTGTAACTGCCAGCGCAGGATATCTCCCCAGTCCTTGTATTTGGGCAATATCACTTTAGGGATCCTTGATCCGCTGAGTGATTGCGCCGTTAATGGCTGTTTAATTACTTTATCACGAACCTTGTATTCAAAAAAATCGGCTTCATATTTCTTTACCAGTGCCGGCCATTGTTCGATGAGTGTCTTACACTCCGGATGTAACTGTTTCTCGAAATGCACTTTCAATTCTGCAAGCGCAGTGGTATCAAGATTCTCTTTTGCTTTGAAAGAGCCATCATGTAACAAAGCTTCCGTCACACCTTGTATCTGGTATAATCTGGAAGCGATGGCTGCCTGTTCTGTTACCCAGGTATCATAACCACGGTTATTCTCAGATATCTCTGAAAGATAACGGACACGTTTGGGCGGAATGATCTGTGATTTAGTGGAAGTGGCTTCACCCTTTGTATCCCTGCTGCCTGGTGCAGGTGTATGCTGAAAGGACACTCCTGTTTTTTTGCCAATTGCATCGAACAGTTTCTCAAACAGCTCGTTCACACCCGCATCATTGAACTGGGCGGCGATGGTACCAACAATGGGTAATGTTTCATCTTTGGCATCCCAGAGATTGTGATTGCGCTTAAACTGCTTACGTACATCGTGCAATGCATCCAAGGCGCCGGCCTTATCAAATTTATTGATGCAAACCACATCGGCATAATCCAGCATGTTGATCTTTTCCAGTTGCGATGCCGCACCGTATTCCGGTGTCATCACATATAAACTGACATCACAATAATCCAGAATCGACGCATCGCTCTGACCCACACCTGCTGATTCCAAAATAATAAAATCAAATCCTGCTATCTTACAGATATCAATCGCATCCTGCACATGGGCGCTCAATGCCGTATTATCATCCCTGGTGGCCAGGCTACGCATGTAAGCACGTCCGTTCGAGATCGCGTTCATCCGGATCCTGTCGCCCAATAACGCGCCGCCCGTTTTTTTCTTGGAGGGGTCAACAGAAATCACCGCAATGGTCTTATCCGTAAATGTGTGCAGGTATCGCCTGACGATCTCATCCGTGACAGAACTTTTACCCGCACCTCCTGTTCCGGTAATACCGAGTACCGGGATCGTGGTATTGTCTGTGTCTGCTTTCCGGTTCTTTTTCTTTTCCTCGTTGTTCTCCGCAGCAGTGATCTGCCTGGCTACCTGTCTAACGTCTTTCGCTTCGCCAAGGCCCATGGGTTTACTGAAATCTCCCTTCCCTTCCACATTGAAATCACATTGACGGATCACATCCTCGATCATACCTTCCAGGCCCATCTGCCGGCCGTCATCCGGACTATATATCCTTGTAATTCCATATGAGTGAAGAACACGTATCTCTTCCGGCAAAATGGTTCCTCCGCCACCACCAAATATCTTAATATGCCCACAACCATTCTGGTCGAGCAGGTCTTTCATATATTTAAAGAACTCAACATGCCCTCCCTGGTAACTGGTGATAGCGATACCCTGTGCATCCTCCTCAATGGCACACTCTACAATCTCAGCCACGCTGCGGTTATGCCCCAGGTGTATGATCTCAGCCCCCTTGGCCTGCAAAATGCGGCGCATGATATTGATGGCAGCATCGTGTCCATCGAATAAACTGGCTGCCGTAACGATACGTATTTTATGTTTGGGTATATATGACATGGTCCTACATTGAATAAGCAGCAAATTTACAGGTTTGAACGCAAAGGTTAACAGGTGTTAGCTTTTACTTAACTTGTTGTTTTTCAATGCAATCTTCCTAATTTCACCAATCAAATTATTTTTTTATGCGTTTTGAAGTAAGCACAAGCAAGGAATCGGGCTTCCCTATCATCAGTCTGATCGATAAACAGGGTGGCTGCCAGGCTGAGATCTATGCATTAGGGGCCATGCTGAATGCCTTCCGTATTCCGGTTGCTGGCGGCAAAGTTCAGAACGTGATAGATGGGTTTGATAATGCCGCCCATGCCATGAACCAGCTCACCAATGGCTTCAAAAGCGCTAAACTGAGCCCATTCGTATGTCGCATGTACAAGGGTCGTTACGAAGTAAGAGGGAAACAGTACAGAACAGAAAAATGGTACCTGGGTGAGCATGCGATCCATGGACTGCTGTACGATGCTGTATTTACCGTTACCGATAGTTTTGCCAGTACAGAAAAAGCAGCGGTAACACTCGAACACCATTACCCCGGCTCAGATGCCGGTTATCCTTTTCCCTTTACCATGATGGTGAACTGGCAATTAACCACCGACAACCACCTAACTGTTACCACTTCTGTATTCCATCATAATCCTGAAGCCATCCCGATGGCTGATGGCTGGCATCCTTATTTTACACTGGGCACACCGGTGGATGATTGTACCCTGCAAATCGACAGTGAAACGCAACTGGAATATAACGCAGACCTCCTGCCTACGGGCAATAAGATCAAAGATGACCGTTTCGTGAACGGTTGTTCATTGCGTGGGATCTCTCTTGATAATTCTTTTGAATTACCTGCAGACCGGGAACATCCAACATGTGTGCTGAAGAATGCGCAGTTGCAGTTAACCATAGAACCCGGCAGAAGTTACCCGATATTACAGATCTACATCCCTGCCCATCGCCAGAGTATTGCCATAGAGAACCTGAGCGGTGCGCCGGATAATTTCAATAATGGCATGGGATTGATCATGCTGGCCCCCAATGAGCAGAAAGTTTTCAGAACCAGCTATAGAATATCGAATGTTGAATAATGAATGTTGAAGTGGTTCGAGGGACGCTTTATTCAACATTCATCATTCATTGTTCGATATTCATCATTCCTCAGAGATCTACGACAGCAATTACGCTGATCTCAACATTTACGCCTCGGGGCAGGCCTTTTACAGCTACTGTCTCGCGGGCAGGATAATCGCCGGTGAAATAAGAGCCATACACTTCATTCACCTGGGCAAACAACGACATATCACTCAGGAAAATGCTCGTTTTCACTACATGGGCAAAAGTCAGTTTTGCTTCAGACAGAACGGCTTGCAGGTTCTTCATTACCTGATGGGTCTCGTCTGCAACTGAACTGCTCACCAGTTCGCCGGTCTCAGGTACAAAAGCCACTTGTCCGCTGACAAAAAGCATCCCATTTGCTTTTACCGCTTGGTTATAGGGACCGATCGGAGCCGGGGCCTTATCTGTTTTAATGATCTGTTTTGACATAAGATTCGTTTTACCGGCAGCAAATTGCTGCATTTCTATCAACCTGCCAACCTAAATTTGCATTTTACTTATCCGCATGCAGATCGTACTCAAAGCCACAGCAGCTCAGAAACAGGTATTCCTTGACAAAGGGATCCCCTCAGGCATCACCGTTCTGGGACCGGATGAGTTGTCGGCTGACACCAGCCCCGCTGCATATTTCGATCTGTTGTTTGAAGAAGAAGGTCCCGCTTTTGCCAATATTGCTGATAGACCTGTGTTTGTGAATGCGGTGATCGCAACGGCCGCCCTGCTGCCTTCCAACTGTATCCGTATCAACGCATGGAACAGTTTTCTGGAAAGGAATCTGCTGGAAATGGCCGTTGGCAATAACAACCGCTTTGCCACACAGGCGGAACAACTGATAGAGGCACTGGACTGGAAATACCAGTGGGTGCCGGATGTGCCGGGTTTCATTGCAGCCCGGGTAATTGCCATGATCATCAACGAAGCCTATTTCGGCCTGGGCGATGGGATCAGCAGTAAACAGGAGATGGATATTGCCATGAAACTGGGCACCAATTATCCTTTTGGGCCATTTGAATGGAGTGAGAAGATAGGTCTGGGCAGGATCCATGCATTATTAAGCAAGCTTTCCGAAACCAGCACCCGCTATCAGATAGCCCCGGCCTTAACCAAAGAAATCAGCTGATACATGCCATTACTCTTACATATTGATACAGCTACCGAACAAGCCAGTGTCTGCATAAGCCGGGAGGAACAGATCCTTGGACTGATATCCAGTCAGGAACAGAAGAACCACGCCGGTTTTGTACAACTAGCCATTCAGCAGTTACTGGCCGATAACGGGTGTACCATACAAGAGCTGGATGCCATTGCTGTAACCGCCGGTCCAGGCAGTTATACGGGATTACGTGTAGGACTCGCCACTGCCAAGGGCATATCCTATGCCCTGCAAAAACCACTGATCCTGGTAAATACTCTGGAAGTGATGGCAAGAGCAGTTATTCGTGACCTGCAGGAACAGGGTATCCGGTCAGCCTCCAACACACTGCTTTGTCCCATGATCGATGCACGCAGAATGGAGGTATTTACTGCCCTGTACTCCCTAGACCTGACTGAAATATGGGCCCCGCAAGCGATGATCCTGGAAAATGGCTGTTTTTCGGACCTGCTTGCGAACCAACCGGTTATATTCAGTGGCTCAGGACATACCAAGCTGAAGGAGTTGGTAGACAGTCCCAATGCGTCATATTCACACACCCTGCATAACGCCGCAGATCTGGCCATCCCGGCCCTTGCAGCCTATCATTCAGGCCAATTTGCTAACCTCGCTTACAGCGAACCCCTGTACGTAAAGGAGTTCTTCGACCCCTTAAAAAAGGGTTGACCGTCGGAGAAATAGTATAGACGAAATTTATACTATGAATCCCCAAACAAATTGCGTAACTTTATAATGCGATTATAGTTTTTTTCACCCCCCAATTACAACTTTATTGCCATGAGCCAGACCTTGCAAGCCGTTGTGCTGATTAACGGCAAAAATCAGATTAAGGTTGACTTTCTTCACACCAAGAAAGCCTCATTGATTCTCAGATCGATTAACCACAAACTCCGTCAGCAGATCATCAAATTACTGGACGAACACCAGAAGATGACGGTTACAGAGATTTATGTGAAACTCCGCCTGGAACAATCCGTAGCATCCCAACACCTCGCCATTTTGCGCAGGGCTGGTATTGTTAGCACATCCCGTGACGGTAAATTCATCTACTACTCTGTTAACTATACCCGTCTTGCGGAAGTAGTACAGTTTGTTGAAGCGCTGGTTGGTTGATTGCAGACTGACAATCTAACCCATTTAACAATGTTCTGACCATTTTGGCCCGAAGCTTGCCATAACTTTGCACAAACCCTGATAATATGTTCATCAAACAATTATACACCGGCTGCATAAGTGAAGCGGCTTATTACATCGAGAGTGAAGGCGTTGCTGCGATCATTGACCCCCTGCGTGATATTGAGGAATACCTTGACCTGGCAAATGAACGCAAGGCCACGATCAAATACATCTTTGAAACGCATTTTCATGCCGACTTTGTCAGTGGTCACCTGGACCTGGCCGCCGCAACCGGCGCCACCATTGTGTATGGACCTGATACCGTATCCAAACTTCCTGTTCATATTGCACAAGATGGTGAACGATTCTCACTTGGAAAGATCACCATTGAGGTATTACATACGCCGGGGCATACTTTGGAAAGCAGTTGTTTTCTGTTGAAAGACGAGAATGGTAAAGACCATGCCGTGTTTACCGGTGATACTTTGTTCGTAGGTGACGTGGGCCGTCCTGATCTGGCGCAGAAAGCCAACGAGATCACGATGGAAGACCTTGCCGGAATGATGTTCGAAAGCCTGAATAAAAAGATCATGCCGCTGGCAGATGATGTGATCGTATACCCGGCGCATGGTGCAGGAAGCAGCTGTGGTAAGAACCTGGGTGCTGAAACATACAGCACCGTTGGCGAACAAAAGAAAACAAATTATGCACTTCAACCACAGACAAAAGAGGAGTTCATCAAAGTGGTCACAGAAGGGTTGACCGCACCCCCACAATACTTCCCGATCAATGCCATGATCAATAAGGATGGATACGAAAGTCTGAATGCCGTTTTAGAGAAAGGTTTACAGGCACTGAGCATAGCGGCCTTCAAGGCAAAAGCGGCACAAGACGATGTGATCATACTGGATACCCGTTTGTCGGCTACTTTTACAGAAGGTTTCGTGCCTGGTTCTATCAGCATAGGTCTTGACGGCAGGTTTGCAGAATGGGCGGGCAGTTTATTACCGTTTGACAAAAAACTGATCCTGGTCACAGACCCGGGGAAAGAAAAAGAAAGTATCGTACGACTTGCTCGTGTGGGATACGATAAAATGGAAGGTTACCTGGATGGCGGTTATCCTGCCTGGCAGGCTGCCGGTGAAAAAACCGACATGGTGATCGACGTGGAAGCCGATGAACTGGCCATGGATATCCCCTTTGACGCTAACCTGTTGATCGTGGATGTTCGTAAAAATCCTGAATATGCAGATGGCCATATCAAAAATGCCATCAACATACCCCTTACCGACCTGATGGACCCGGGAAGTATGGCAGACCTTGAAGACCGACACAATATTTATGTTCATTGCGCGGGTGGTTATCGTAGTGTGATAGCAGCATCATTGTTGAAACGGCAAGGGATCCATAACCTGCGTAACGTTGTAGGCGGCTGGGGAAAGATCAAAGAGTTACCTGATAAATTCGAGATAGAAAAAGAAACAGCAGTACTGAATTAATCCTTTTCACCGATCACGTACTTGCTGAACTTTTCCGCATCGTATTCGAATTTCCATCTTCTATGGCTCCATAAGTAATTATGGGGCCTTTTTTTGATACACTCTTCAATGAACCTGACTAGTGATTGGGTAATGAACCCGTTGGGCGTATCTTTCGGTGTAGTGGTCAGGAGGGTAAGATCCGTTTTATAATACCCTCTTTTCACTTTATAGAAGTCTGCCATGATCACGGCAGTATTCATGTTTTTAGCGCCTTTCTCCGGCCCTTTCACAAAAGGCGTCATCCTTCCAAAGAATTTAACCCAGTATGCATTGGTCGGATCTACCGGATTCTGGTCGGCCACCAGTCCCAGTACATAGGGTTTCTCCGTATACAGATGAAACCGTGTTCTGAAATCGGCAGTCGAGATCAGGATGGTACCATATTTGGAACGGATCTTTGTGATAAGCCTATTGAAAGTTTTATTGCTCAATGCAGTAAAAATTCCCAGCAATGGATATTTACTGTTTTTGGCCACACCCAGGTTCAGGAACTCCCAATTAAAAAAATGACCCGAATGCACCTGTACACTCTGCCCGGTAGGCAACAGATCGTTCAGCACTTCTGCATTGATCACAAAACGCTTATCGAATTCCTTCGATGAGATGGAAACCAATTTGATGGTCTCAATAAAAGTATCGATGAAATTTTTATAGAATCCTTTTGCTATCAAAACACGTTCTGCCGCTGTTTTTTCTGGAAATGCTATACTCAGGTTTTTCATCACCACCTGTTTCCTATAGCCGAAAACATAATACACCAACAGGTACAACCCATCACTGATGATGTACATTACCCGCCAGGGAATCAGGGACAGCAGGAAGAAAAAACCATAGACCAGATAATACATTTGCTGTGTTTTGTATAGGATAAAGATAGGTTACTCGTAAAAAAGCATTGTCGACCCTTACAAAATGATATTCTGTAACAGGTTACTTTTCTGCAGATGATCCGTATTATAATGCAGGCCACGGCTCTCCTTCCGGAACTCAGCCCCTTTTACGATCAAGTAACCCACCGTGATCAGGTTCCTGAGCTCACACAACTGTGGTGACACTTTTGTGGACCGGTAAAGTGCCTCTGTTTCAGTGAACAACAGGTCCAGCCGCTTCATGGCCCTTTCCAGACGGATATCGGTTCTGACAATACCTACATAATCACTCATCACCTGCTGCAGTTCTTTCTGACTCTGGGTAATGAGGATCATCTCACTGGGTTCAGTAGTGCCTGCCGCGTTCCAATCAGGTATCCTTTCCTCAAAAGCTATTTCATCCACCTGCATTTTACTGTCCAGGAAACACCTATGCCCAAACACCATCGCTTCGAGCAGACTGTTACTGGCCAATCTGTTGGCACCATGTAAGCCCGTACTGGCGCATTCTCCGCAGGCATACAGATGTTTGATGGATGTACGGCCCCACTCATCTGTTTTGATGCCGCCACAACTATAGTGGGCCGCGGGCGCAACAGGTATCATCTGCCGCATCACATCGATGCCGATGCTGAGACATTTCTCATAAATATTGGGAAAGTGGTGTACGAATTTGGCCTGATCCATATGCCTGCAATCCAGATACACATGTTCTGTACCGGTACGTTTCATCTCGTTATCGATGGCACGAGCCACGATATCGCGGGGTGCAAGGTCCTTGCGTGCATCATATCTTTCCATGAATGCTTCACCATTCTTGTTTCGGAGGATACCCCCGTCACCACGAACGGCTTCTGTAACCAGGAAGGATGGGGACACGCCCGGTTCAAACAAAGCGGTCGGATGGAACTGGATGAATTCCATATTCTCGATCTTACCCTTGGCCCGGTACACCATAGCGATACCATCACCCGTTGCTATACGCGGATTGGTGGTGGTTCTGTATGCCTGTCCGCAACCGCCGGTCGCCAGCAGCGTGATGCGTGCCAGTATCTTTTCGATCTGCTGGGTTTGGAGGTTCAATACATATACGCCATAACAGGTAATGTCCAATGTGGATTTGGTTACCAGATACCCCAGATGGTGTTGTGTGATGATATCCAGTACAAAACAGTGATTGATCAGCTCGATGTTACTCACCGAAGCCATCTGATCCAAGAGGGCCCGCTCCATTTCCTTACCGGTAACATCTTTGTGATGCAGGATCCGGTTCTCACTATGGCCACCTTCCTTACCGAGACTGTATTCCCCCTGTTCATCCTTATCAAATTCCGCACCATAGGAAATGATCTCCTTAATGCGTTCCGGCCCCTCCTTTACGACGATCTCAACTACCTTCTCATTACACAATCCATCACCGGCAACCAGGGTATCTTCTATATGCTTGTGATAACTGTCCTTTTCCTCGTCCCATACGCCAGCCACACCACCCTGTGCATATTTGGTATTGGTTTCATCGGCCTGGGTCTTGGTGATGACGGTAATTTTCTTATCAGGAAATTCCTTGGCGGTCTTAAGCGCATAGGTCAATCCTGCTATGCCGGAACCAATGACTAAAAAATCTGTCTGCATGTTTTCCAGGAGGATTTAAGTTGAGATATGTTCGCACAATCAAGCCAGTTACAAACAGCAAGTGTCCTTACTGATCAGTTGACGGGCTCTATCCATGCATCATTTTCTTTTAACAGGTTAATGAGTTCAGCTACCGCTATTTCACTGTCGATATTTCTTTTCATGATGTCCTTCCCTTTGTATAGCGTGATCTTTCCGGGACCACTTCCCACATAACCAAAATCGGCATCCGCCATTTCACCCGGCCCATTCACGATACAACCCATAATGGCGATCTTGACCCCTTTCAGGTGATTGGTCACACTCCTGATCCTGGCAGTTGTTTCCTGCAGGTCAAAGAGGGTCCTTCCGCAACTGGGACAGCTGATGTATTCCGTTTTGGAGATACGGGTACGTGTTGCCTGCAGTATCGTAAATGCCGTTGCGTTGATAAACTGTTCTACAGAAGTATTACTGCTGTAATTCCTTCCGCTGGTGTCCTGTTTTCCTTTTGCCAGGGCCTGGTAGCTATCTGGAGTCATGCCCAAACAAATACCATCGCCAAAACCATCCAGAAACAGAGCTCCGCATTCGGTTGAATAGTGGATGAGGTGTTCATCAGTGGTTTGCCAGTTACTGTCGGTGATCAATATAACGGGGTTCTGGATCTTACGGTTCATCAGCTCCAGGAACATCCTGCGCACGGCGGGCATGGCATGAGGGTTCTTGCTGCTGAAACAGAGAACCACTTTTGTATCATTGGCCAACTCGTCCAGATAAGTGAAATCGTTGATAGATGTCTCATCGCTGAAACAATCAAGCATCACAAAGTTGAGCGTATCGCTTTTCTCCTCCGCAGATACATAACCAGACGCATCAAAAATGGGAAAATATTTTTCACGGTCGTCTGCTGTTGCCCATGTGGCAGGATATACCAGCACTTTCAGGGTGCCGGGCAAAGCAAAATCCAATACCTGGTGACCTGTAAATATGTAATCTGCTGCTGCATCACTGATGTTCCACTTATCGGTAACAGCATCATAAGTGTACCCGATACCCTGTAAATGTGCAGGTGTTATGGCATCCACTTTACTCATATCCGCAACCACCACCGGCACCTGTTTGCCTCCGATATTGGATACGGCAAAACTTTCCCTGCGTTGGTAAGTGAAAGGACTATATGGTATCTTATCAACTACCGGAATACTCGTAGCGGTCGATCTTCTGTCGGTATAACGTTTAACCAGATCGCGACAAACCGGGATCTCGAATTCGGGGTCTTCTGTCAGACTTACGCGTACCGTATCACCAATACCATCTTCCAGTAAAGTGCCGATACCGGCCGCACTTTTAACACGTCCATCCTCACCATCTC
Source organism: Chitinophagaceae bacterium (assembly GCA_020403425.1). GTDB lineage: Bacteria > Bacteroidota > Bacteroidia > Chitinophagales > Chitinophagaceae > Sediminibacterium. Next base: position 44,108 of record JADBXR010000005.1, read on the forward strand.
CGGCTTCGGTAACTCCCAAATGCAGGGGATAACATTCGCCGAATTCAGCATCCATCTGTTGTATCAGTAAACGGTAAGCCTGTACCATCACCTGCGGATTGCTGGCTTTCATGCTCAACACAATATTGTGATAGGTCTCACTACGTGCAATGCGCAGGAACTCCATAGCACTTTCCACCATTCCCATGGGTGTATCTCCATACCTGCTCATGATACGATCACTCAGCGAACCATGGTTGGTGCCGATACGCATGGCAGTTCCGTACTCTTTACAGATCCGGACAAGTGGTGTGAAACGTTCGCGTATACGTTCGATCTCTTCCAGGTATTCTGCATCGGTATAGTCTATCTGTTCAAATTTCTTCTTATCGACATAATTGCCCGGATTCACCCTTACTTTCTCAACGATCCTCGCTGCGATCTCTGCAGCGTTGGGCGTAAAATGTATATCAGCCACCAGAGGTGTATGGTATCCGCGTTTCCGTAATTCATTCTTGATATTGAGCAGGTTTTCTGCTTCGTTCCGACTGGGCGCGGTGATGCGGACCAGTTCTGCCCCTGCTTCGATGCAACGGATGCTTTGTTCCACAGTGGCGAGGGTATTCAGCGTGTCAGTAGTGGTCATGGTCTGCAGCCGGATGGGATGAAAGTTACCGAGCAGCAGATCGCCTACCTTTACTTCGCGGGTGGCCAGGCGGCTATATTGCGTCAATGAATTACAATACAATTGCATATATGGTCAATGTTCTGCAAAGCTAACAGTTATGAGGCAGAAAGGTTGCATTAAAAAGCCGGCAATTCCAGTTGCCGGCTTCTGTTTCAGCTCTTATTTTTAACGTTTCCCTTCGAAGAACCCGTATTGTTTCAGGGCCGCTTTCAGGATAGCGAGGCGGGCCGTTTTCATGTCTGCATTATGATCCCCTTCCACATTCAGTACAAAGAAGTAGGGATGACGGTTCTCTTCGATCCAACCTACGATCCAGCCTAACGATCTACCATTCTCCAGAAAACCCCAACCTGATTTATAACTTAGTTTATAATTGGCATTGTCTTCCTGTATCATCATTTTTTTAACGATATCCTGCGTACGTTTCTGGAAAGGCAGCTGTCCGAAATAAAGTTTCTTCACCAGCCCCATTTCCTCATCGGGTGTGATCTTCAGTGAATTATCCAGCCAGAAGGAATCGATACGTGTTTTGATCACGCGACTTCCGTATTTCAGGCTGTCCAGCCAGTGCTGCATGGTATCTTTTCCGATACGCCGCGCCAGTTCCTGATAATAGGGAACAGCAGAAACCTTGAAGGCTTCTTCCAGTGAGAGATCTTTGTTCCAGCTGGTGGCCGTATCGCCCCCTGGGAACAAGCGAACCTGGCCATCCCATTTGAAAATCGTCTTTTCATTGGCTACCCTGCCTGTTTCCAAACCAACCAACGCGTTCACTATCTTGAAAGTGGACGCCGGCAGATACGCTGAATCCTTGAACCGTGCCAGGTTATAGATCATAAAGTCGCCCGTACCATTATCATACAAGCCGAATGTTCCTGTCTGCTTCTGCTCTTCGAACAGTTTACCCAGGCTATCGTCGATTTTCACGTTGTTGGGGGAACAGGAGAACAGAAAAAAACAACAACCGAAAATCAGTGATGCAAGCATTGGTTTCAGGTTCATCGACAATATTCTCATCTCTAACAGTTTTCAATTTTTATAATTAATTCCACATTACTTGATCACGCCCAGCTCTTTTCCCACTTTGGTAAATGCCGAAATGGCCTTATCCAAATGCTCCTGCTTATGTGCGGCACTCAGCTGCACACGAATACGTGCCAGTCCCTTTGCCACAACCGGAAAGAAGAAACCGATCACATATACCCCTTCTTCAAGCAGTCTGGCCGCAAAATTCTGCGCCACCACTGCATCGTATAACATGATGGGAACAATGGGATGATCGCCGGGTTTTATATCGAATCCAGCCTCGGTCATTTTGGTACGGAAATACTTTGTATTATACTCCAGCCGGTCGCGCAGCTCAGTGGTTTCTGTTAGCATATCAAGCACTGCAATGGAAGCACCTACAATGCTTGGAGCAACTGTATTGGAGAACAGGTAGGGGCGGCTGCGCTGGCGCAGCGTTTCTATGATCTCTTTGCGGCCGGAAGTGAACCCGCCACTGGCGCCACCCAGGGCTTTACCCAATGTACCTGTGATGATATCGATCCTGCCCATCACATTACGGTATTCGTGCGTGCCTCGGCCTGTTTTACCCAGAAAACCGGATGAGTGACATTCGTCCGTCATAACGATCGCATCGTATTTGTCAGCAAGTTCACAGATCTTATCCAGCTGTGCGATGGTCCCATCCATGCTGAATGAACCATCCGTAACGATGATACGGCTTCTACAGGAAGCGGCCTCCTTAAGTTTGGCTTCCAGATCCTCCATATTGTTATGCTCATAGCGATAGCGCTGTGCTTTGCACAAACGGATACCATCTATGATAGAAGCGTGGTTCAGAGCATCGCTGATGATCGCATCCTGCTCACCAAACAGGGGTTCAAACACACCACCATTGGCATCAAAAGCAGCTGCATATAAGATGGTGTCTTCTGTTCCGAGAAAATCGGACAGTTTCTTTTCCAGTTCTTTGTGTATATCCTGCGTACCACAGATAAAACGGACACTGCTCATACCATATCCATGGGTATCAATGGCCTTGTGGGCAGCTTCTATCACTTTGGGATGCGAAGAGAGTCCCAGGTAATTATTGGCACAGAAGTTCAGTACTTTTTTCCCGTTCACCATGATCTCGGGTCCCTGCTCGCTGGTGATGATACGTTCTTTTTTCAGCAGGCCTGCCGCTTCGATCTCTTGTAATTCTTCCCGTATGCGGGTAACAAATTTTTCATTCATATGGATGGCATTTCAGAGGGCAAAGGTAGCAGGAAGAGAGGGAATATGGAGCAGCCGGGCCAGGAATATTGGGTGCTGCATGCACCAGGCCCCTGGTTTTGACCGATCCGTTTCCCGCTAAGGTGCAAATGTCATTAGGAGACTCCCCTACAGCACAAAACGGTAGCCGACTCCCTTGATGGTGATGATCTCCAGTGAAGGATCTTCTTTGAGATACCCCCGGATCTTGGCGATATATACATCCAGGTTACGGCTGTTGAAGAAGGAATCATTGCCCCAGATATGGTTCAGCAATTCACGGCGGTCGATCACCTGGTCTTTTTTATGATAGAGGTAGGTCAATAATTCACTTTCCCGGTAAGAAAGTTTCCGTTCAGCACCATCTATGGCCAAGGCCTGCTTATTCAGATGAAACTGGTACCTGCCAATGTTGATCGTGTCTCCCGCAATTACTACAGGGTTATCCTTTTTTATACGCAATGCGTTCTCTATCCGTACGATCAGTTCCTCCATACTGAAAGGTTTACGGATATAATCATTGCCACCAGTCTTAAATCCCTGTACCACATCTTCGGTCTGTGTTTTAGCGGTCAGAAAGATCAGGGGCACATCCCCGTTGATCTTACGGATGTCCTCTGCCAGTTCAAAGCCGCTGCGGTTGGGCAACATCACATCCAGGATACAGATATCCGGCTGCTGCATTTCGAAGGACCTGATCACATCTGCTCCATCGCTTTCCATCACCACTTCAAACCCTCTGAGTTCAAGGGTCTCTTTGACGATCTTGCCCAAAAAAAGTTCATCTTCTACGTATAAGATCTTTATGCTCATGAAACAGGGAATTTTACCGTGAATAAGCTACCCTTGCCTGGCTGGCTTTCTACAGAAATGGTTCCGTTATGCTGATGGATCACATGCGATACATAACTGAGCCCCAGACCGTATCCTTTGCTGTTATGATGATCGCCATTAGGAACGCGGAAGAACTTATCAAAGATCTTCGACTGAAAATCGGGAGAGATACCAATTCCCTTATCCTGAACCTGCAGTACAATCATATCTGCCTGATGCTGCAGGCGAACGGTAATCTCTGGTTTCTCCTTACTGTATTTCAGGGCATTGTCCAGCAGGTTGAATAATACACTGGTCATATGCAATCTGTCGCCCATGACCATGAAATAATTACCCTGCACCTCCAGGTGTATGTTTGCCTGTTGTGCATCGAACTGAAGTTTCATCGTGTTCAGCACTTCTTCCGTAAGCTGTTTCAGGTCCAGCATTTCTTTGTTCAGTTCCAGCTCCCTGTTTTCGAAGAGAGAGAGCTTAAGCACTTTATCCACGAGCAAATTCAGCCGCTGTAATTCCGACGCGGAAATATCCAGGTATTCTTTGGTACGTTCCGGATTCTGCAGTCCGCCAAAATTCCTGAGTGCTTCCACAGCTACGCTTACTGTGGCCAGCGGTGTTTTCAGCTCGTGGGTGATATTGCTGATGAAATCGTTCTTCATTTCCGTCAGCTTACGTTGCGCCAGCAGACTCCGGTAAAGGAATATGAAAGCAATCGTAGTGAAGGCGACCAGGAATACGGAAAAAAGGATCTGCAGGGATATCTTTTTCAGCAAAAAACTGGTAGGGTTCTCGAAGCCTGCCTGGTACCAGTACGGCTGAAAAAAGCCAACAATGGCAGGACTGGTAGCCAGCACCGTAGTCATGGTATCTTTCCTGTGCAAAGAGTCTTCTTTCCCTTTGATGATGTGAAAGTTTACAGGAATTCCTGCTTTCAGTAATTCCTTTCTGTAAACGGAATCGATCCTGGGAATGGCCAGGGTATCATCCAGCACTTTTCCAGAAGCGATCATTCGGGCAAACGATTTTTCGAAGCGGAGATTATCTGTTTTTACGGTAAGGGTATTGCCCGACTTATTGGTAACTGTTACTGTTCCCATCAGCTTTCCCGGTGCAGGTTTAGGTGCTTTGGGAGACTGCCTTTGTACATCTGTTCCGATCACTGCGGTACGGTATCCGCTATCGCCGTTTTTAGCATTAAAGCCAACCACCACTTTCAAGCCTGACTGAGACATGCGGTGCAGCATCGCCGTATCCATCACAGGGGCAAGTTTTATGGCGTCAGGACCATGATTGGCCAGCAACCGTGCAACTTCCGGCGTGAGTTTATCGGTACGCATTACACGTATACTACTGATCTCTTCAGGCCGTATGCCGCTATTCGTATCTGACAGAAACAAACGCTGGCTTCTGCCTTTCGCAGCAGAATCCTTCTTTTCTATGACCATTATCTTTTTAAGGTCATCGGTCTGCCTGCGCAAGACATTCACAGCATTGTATACGAAAAGGTTATTGCCAGGAGCTTGCTTGTAGATGAATGTATCAGCTTTAAAGCGGTCTACCTGCATCTTATACACCACATCGCGGAAAATACCGTTGGTCTCTTTTTTCAGTGCCTGCCATTCTTCTTTGTAGAGCCGGTTGAGCCAGTACGACTGAAAGACCACGATCAGCAGGATCGCCGCCACCAACAGTATACGGGAAAGTTTTAACTTGTTCATCTGGCCTATTGTAGTTACAAATATAACCCGCGTTTGTACCGGCACTACCTTTTATTAACCTTAATTAACTTTTGAGCAAGCATGCTTAACCAAGCACTGGTTTAGCTTTGAGACCTAAAACCGACACACATGAAAAGAGTTGTTTTCTTATTTACAGGCATGGTATGCCTGAGTGCCCTAAAAGCCCAGGTGAAAGAGGGTACCATTGTTTACGAGCAGAAAACCAATATGCACAGGGTCATCCAGGATGAGCAGATGAAGGCAATGATACCGGAATTCAGAACAGCTAGGTTCCTGCTCTTATTCAGCGACAGCATTTCCGTATATAAGACCGTTCCGGAAGATGAAGCACCCGACCCTTTCGCTGGTGGCGGCGGGATGCGTGTCATTACCCGTTTTGGTGGAGGAGGCGGTGACCTGTACAAAAATTTCAGTCAGGCAAAATCGGTACAGACCGCAGAAGTGGGGGGCAAGAATTTCCTGATCACCGATTCCATCCGCCAGCAGCCTTGGAAACTGGGAACAGAAACCAGGACCATCCTCGGTTATACCTGTCATAAAGCCACCCGTAAAGTGATGCAGGCGGCTGGAAACATTCGCCGAATAGTAATGGGAGGCGGCGCTCCAGACACAAGCAACCAGAGTCGCCAGCAGGCCAAAGAAGTGGAAATAGTGGCCTGGTATGCTGATGACCTGGCGAGCCCGGTAGGGCCTGAGAATTACGGCCAGTTACCCGGCGTTATCTTACAGCTGGATGTTGACAATTCCGCTAACGTATACACAGCCATTGAGATCAAAAAAACAGTTGATCAGAAAGAATTGAAAGAGCCTAAAAAAGGGAAAGTCATCACCCGTCCCGAGTTCACCAAACTGATGACAGAAATGATGAGCAGTGGTGGTGGAGGTTTCAGGATAGGCGGATAAACAATCAATCATTTGAAAAAAGCCCGTCTGTACAGACGGGCTTTTTTAGATAGATACCTAATATTTTCCTTACGAATCTTCATGATACCAGTATTTGACCGACCCATTTCTCCCTGGCCATGCAACGGATTTGAGTACTGATTCGGAAACAACCATATCCGTTGCATCAATTACGCAAGTATGATCGCTGTTCCTTGTAACAAAACAGGCATGTGCTAATGGATCTGCTTCAGATACTCATGATGATCGACAAACAGCGATACCTGTCAACGACTTTGTCCTGTCACTATTCACATAACGAGCCTTACTCTTCCAATAAAACGGGCCCCACTCAGAAATTAGCGGGGCCCGTTAAACCGGTGGTAGGTGATCCATTGTTATCCACCAAAACTTCTCACCACCATCCTCGGCCCCTGTGCGGAGTTGCCCTCTTTATTCAGACTGAATGTAAAGCTCAGCAAAAAGTAACGCTGCAGCACGTTATAGCGGCTATCTTCGATATAGTTCTGGTTGGCGTTGCGACTTACCCCCTGGTTCTGGTTCAGGATATCGTAGGCCGTCAGCTTGATCTCGGCGCGTTTGTTCTTCAGGAAACTTTTTGCCACCGATGCATTCCAGAATGCAACCTTTGTATTAAAACCATCTGCCCTTCCTGAATTGATCGTGTAGTTCATGTTATTATTGATCACCAGACCCCATGGCAGGTAATTGGTCATATCCAGACCGTATACCTGTTGCAGATAATTGCTGTTCAGCTGCGGCTGCAAGGAATACCGGGCTTTGCTGAAATTGAACCTGCTGGTCACCTGTATGTCCAGTCGATTCTCCAGTGACAACTGGTAATTCAGGTTTGGTCCAATACCCGTATTGTCGATCCCATTCTCTGCACCATTTACAAAACTGATATTGTGCAACATGTTAATACCTACACCCATATCCACTCTCGATTTTATCTTCTTAAGCGGGAAACCGGTATTGATCTGTCCGAACAACGTATAATTACCATTGGCATTGACCGGCATAGTTACCCGCGAACCATTATTTTGTATCTGGTCTGCATTTACGATAGCGTTATTGATCCTCGATGCAGACAGGAATACAACCATATTTCGCTGCGTGAACGTGTTAACGGCGAAATAATTCATAGATAACGACTGTGTGTAACTTCTCTTCAGGTTGGGGTTTCCGGTATAGGTATTCAGCGGATCGCTTACATCCGTCACCTGCTGCAGCTGTATGGTACTGGGCTGTGTGGTGGAAGTGACGTAGTTAACAATGATACTGCTGGAGCTGTGCACGCGATACTGGATGTTGGCATTGGGCAACAGATCTGTAAAAGTTTGCCTGATCACATTACCATTGGTCTTATTGGTGCTGTTCAACGTAGCTCCCTGCAATGAAGTTCCCACGGTAAAGCTCGCTTTTTTCTGGTTGGAGCGGAAGCTGATACTACCACCCGTATAAGAATATTCACTCTTGAAGTCGTTGCTCTGTAAAGTGTTGAACTGATCATACTTGCCTGTAGTAACGCCATAATCGTATGTGGTACGCTTGCTGTCTCCTACATTGGTACTGTAAAAAGCGCTAAGCTCAAGCAAGGACTTTTTCCCGATGGGTTCGGTATAAACCAGATTAGCACCCACACTGCGACTGACAGCTTCGCGGCGGTTCTTCTGGTTGGTGATCGAGTCTTTCAGCCCCACTCCGTTGGCATAAAAAGTATTTCGTGTGTAGAGATCACCACTCTGTTTACTGTCATTATACCCCAGGCTGATCGTACTGGATAAGGTTCTTCCTTTTTTCTGAAAACGCTTCCGTAACAAGGCATTGCCGCCGAAGTTGAACGCATCGGAATGTATTCTGCTATCTGTCATTCCTGAATTTAATTTTACCCCTTTATTATCGACCGACATATAATCGCTGGTGCTCCTCGTATCCGTTTGCTGTGTAGTGAATTGCGGTGTGAACTTAACAGAGTGGAAACTGTCGATCTTGCTGTCGATGGTCATATTCAACCGCTGTTGTTTACTGTTTCGCGAGGTATTGCTGTTAGACTCATAGGTAAAATTATTACCTGGTAAAAGATTCTGACGAATGGTATTACGATCGGTGCGCAGGTCAATATTGGTTCCCATGGCACTTCCGTTGAAATCGGTCTTCTTATTCCAGAGGTCATTGAAGTTGACGCCTCCTGCCACTGTGGTGGCCACCCCCTGTTGGTTTTGCCCGAAACCCGTGACCGGCAGGCCATTATCGTCGGATCCACCAGCGCGAACCGTGATACCTCCACCGCTACGCATACCCCTTGACAGTTCCCCGGTAAAATTCAAGACATCCATTATAGAGAATCCCTGCCGGTTGGTATTATTAGCCATACCGATCAATGATAATTGCTGATCACCATTGAACTTGTTGATATTGGTCTGCGCATCATACCGTTCGTTGGTGCCTGCCCCGGCCATCAGTTTTCCAAAAAGGGATTTATTGCGATCCTTCTTGAGTTTTAGGTTGATGGCCTTCTCACTTTGCCCATCATCAACCCCTGTGAATTCAGAACGGTCAGACTTTTTATCGAACACCTGTACCTTGTCAATCGCATCGGCATCCAGGTTGCGGGTGGCCATTTTGGGGTCTCCCGTAAAAAATTCTTTCCCATTCACCAGCACACGATTGATGCGCTGCCCATTTACCCGGACCGTACCATCATTGTCTACTGTAATACCAGGCAGCTTTTTCAGCAGGTCTTCTGCCGCTGCATTGGGCTGGGTCTTGAAGTTCTCCGTATTGAACTCTACCGTATCGTTGTTGATGGTAACTGGTGCGCGACGCGCGGTAACGGTCACATTACCTGTGTTCTGTACATCCAGCATGGTCACATTACCCAGACTGATCTCTTTTCCGTCGCCTTTAATGTCCAGGTCTTTCCAAACAGGTACATAGCCTACATATGAGGCAGAAAGAAGGTAATGGCCCTTGCCTATACCGGGCAACCTGAACTTACCGGTAGAATCCGCCCGGGTAAAACTAACCAGCGTGGAATCTTTGGCATTCACAACAGAAACCGTGGCATAAGCCAGGCCTTTTTTAGAAACCGTATCAAAAACAGTTCCCCTAACCGTTGACGTTGTTTGCTGGGCCGAGGAAAAAAAAGGTAACAGTAAAATAAAAAACAGGATACAGATCCGGTACATAGCCTTCATATTTTAAGATACCCAAAAATAGCCGGCCAAAGATAGAGAAGCGGTTAATGAACTTTGGGGAAAGGTTAATGAAGGTTAAAGTCATGAAAAACAAACCGGGACATCCTGAGATCACTGTGCAGTAATCCCGGAATGTCCCGGTATTCAAAATTCTGGGCTTCCTATTTATCCATCAGTTCTCTACTCCAAGCAGTTCCACTTCAAAGATCAGCGTAGCGCTTGGGCCAATATTGGGCGGTCCGTTATCTCCATAGGCCAGGTCTGCCGGAATATAGAGCTTCCACTTGCTGCCAACCGTCATCAGTTGGAGGCCTTCCTGCCAGCCGCGGATCACATTGGAAAGCTGGAAAGTGATGGGTTCTCCCCTGTCAACTGAACTATCGAATTTGGTGCCATTGATAAGGGTTCCGGTATAATGACATTTTACCTTACTGGCCAACGTGGGTTTGGTATTATCCGTTCCTGCTTTCAGCACTTCGTATTGCAGGCCACTGGGCAAGGTCACCACACCGGCGCGTTTACCATTTTGCGCCAGGAAAGCCTGTCCTTCTTTTTTAGCAGCAGATGCTTTTTCTTCACTGGCAGTTTGCTGAAAGCGGGTAAAACATTGTTGTATAGCCGCATCATCCAGCAACACAGCTTTATTTGCCTTTTGATCGGTCAGGCCCTTCTGGAAAAGAGACATATTCACATTATCAAAGCCTTGTGCTTTCAGACTCTGCGCAATACGGACACCCAACGCATAGCTGGTACTGTCCAGATTGTTTTTGAAAAGATTAGGAGACGCCGTTTTTTTTGCAACTGGTTTAGCAGCCGGTTTGCTGACAGCAGTCTTTTTTGCCTGTGAAAACCCTGCCATAACCAGCAGTAAACAGGTAAATACGAGAAACGATTGCTTCATGATAGTGTTTTTGTGAAGGTCAAAGAAACGTAAATTATCTTAATCCCGTCAAGTCATTAATGGCTGTATGCACTTTCTCAAAACCGAACTGGTTAAGGGTCTGTTGCATCATTTCTCCTACCTTATCATTACAGAGATTGCCAATGCTGCCTTCATGTACATGTTTTATCTCTGTGGTATAGGTGAACCTGCCTTCTTCAATGGCCATACCCACCTGCTTATAGGCATCCCGGAAGGGAACTCCCTGCAACACGAGTTTGTTCACCTCTTCCACGCTGAAAACATATTTGTATTTTTCATCGGCAAGAATATTCTCTTTGACACTGATACTGGACAACATCAGGCTCACCATGTTCAAACAGTCTTTCAATGTCTGGAACGCAGGGAACAGGTGTTCTTTCAGCAACTGCAGGTCACGATGGTATCCGGAAGGCAGGTTACTTGTCATCATGAGCACTTCATTCGGCAATGCTTTCAGCCGGTTGCAGTAGGAACGTACCAGCTCAAACACGTCGGGGTTCTTTTTGTGCGGCATGATACTGGAACCGGTGGTGAGTGAAGCCGGAAAGCTGATAAAGTCAAAGTTCTGGTTCAGGTACAAACAGGCGTCCATGCTCAGTCGCGACAGGGTATCGGCCAGGTTGGCCAGCGCCATGGCGGTAATCCGTTCCGCCTTACCACGGCCCATTTGCGCATACACCACATTGTAGTTCAGGTCGGCAAAACCTAGCAATCGGGTGGTCATGGTGCGGTCAATGGGGAACGAGGAGCCATATCCGGCAGCTGAACCCAGGGGGTTCTTATTCACCACCTGGTAAGCGGCCTGCAGTGTGATCATATCGTCAACCAGGCTTTCTGCATAAGCGCCGAACCATAATCCAAAGGAGGAGGGCATGGCCAGCTGTAAATGCGTATATCCTGGAAAAAGATGGTTCCTGAATCGTTCACTTTGCTGCTGCAACAGCTGAAACACCGGCTGTACTTCATTTACCAGTTCCTCTATCTCGTTACGAAGAAAAAGTTTCACGTCAACCAGGACCTGGTCGTTCCGGCTGCGGGCCGAGTGGATCTTTTTACCGGTATCACCCAGTTTTTGGGTAAGCAACAACTCTACCTGCGAATGCACGTCCTCTATCCCTTCCTCAATGGTGAATTGTCCCTTGCCGATAAGCTGATAGATATCCCTTAACTCAGCGATCAGTTTCTCAGCCTCCTCAGCAGTAAGCAGTCCCACACTGGCAAGCATTTTCGCGTGTGCGATGGAACCCAGCACATCAAAAGGTGCCAGCAGGAGATCGAATTCCTTATCCCTTCCCACAGTGAATTTTTCCACCAGCCGGGATGTATCTGTATTGTCTTTGCTCCACAGTTTCATAACACTTGCTTTAATAGTTGAATGTAGAGGTTTATACCTTTTTCTATTTCGTCCACAAAAATAAACTCATCTGCCGTATGGCTGCGTGCGCTGTCGCCAGGACCCATTTTCAGGGTCTGGAAAGGCATCAGGGCTTTATCGCTGGTAGTGGGCGAGCCATAATAGGAACGACCCAGATGTATACCGGACTGCACCAGCGGATGTTCTATTTTGATAGATGTGGATCGCATACGGAGACTCCTCGGAACCACTTCACTCTTTACATTCGCCCGGATGATCTCCAACACCTCTTCGAATGTATACAATTCATTCACACGCACATCTACCACAAAACGGCAGGACGAAGGGACCACGTTGTGCGCCCTGTTCTCTGTTTCGATCACGGTCACAGACATTTTTACCTTACCCAGCAAGGGAGATACTTTTTCAAACGCAAAATTCCGGAACCATTCAATATCGGGTAGGGCCTTGTACAAAGCGTTCTCTCCTTCTTCACGGGCCGCATGTCCTGCTTTACCCATGGTTGTCACATCCAGCACAAGTAAGCCACGTTCCGCAATGGCCATGTCCATCAATGTGGGCTCACCCACAATACCACATTCAATTTCCGGCAGATACTGGAGCAGTGCTTCAATACCGTTTCGACCGGATATCTCTTCTTCTGCCGTGGCCGCAAAAACGAGGTTGTATTTCAGGTCACGGGCTTCATAAAAATACAGGAACACGGAAAGCAACGAAACCAGGCATCCGCCGGCATCATTACTACCGAGACCATATAATTTACCGTCTTTGATGATCGGTGTGAATGGATCAAGGGTATATGCTTTGTTGGGCTTGACCGTATCGTGGTGTGAATTGAGTAAGAGACACGGTTTACCTGCTTCAAAATATTTGTTCTTAGCCCAAACGTTGTTCAGATAACGCTGGGTACTTACCCCATGCTGCTGGAGGAAATTCTCCAGGATGGTGGCTGTCTCATTCTCTTCTTTACTGAAAGAAGGGGTTGCGATCAATTGTTGTAATAATTCGATCGCTTTGCCTGTTAGCATATGTTGTTGGTCATTCATAGCGAATGGTTGTCCCTGCGCTGCCGGCAATCAGCCCAGGTAATTGTTCTGCCTTACCGATGATCACTTTGCCCACGCCTTTTGCCAATGCTGCAAAAGCATTGTCGAGCTTAGGTATCATCCCGGCAAATATTAATTGCTGTTGTTTTAGTTCGTTATAATAGGCAGGGCCCATTTCTGGGATCACTGAATTTTCATCATTTACATCCAGCAAAACGCCGGCTTTCTCAAAGGAATATATTAACGAGACCTGGTATATCCGGGCTAGCGAAGTGGCCAATTCCTGGGCAATGGTATCTGCATTGGTGTTCAGCAGGTCGCCCTTTGCATTGTGTGTAATAGGAGCGGCCACAATGGTGATGTTCTGGTCGAGCAAAGATTTTGCCAGGCCTGTATTCACCGCATCCACATCACCCACAAAACCATAATCGATGCTGGCATGCGTTCTTTTATGAGCCAGCAGCAGGTTGCCGTCTGCCCCGGTAAGACCGATGGCGTTACAGCCGTGGGCCTGCAATTGCGCCACAATATTTTTATTGATATATCCGGCGTATACCATGGTCACGATCTTCAGTGTCTCTGCATCGGTGATACGTCGTCCATCCACCATCTGTTGCTGTATACCCATCTGGTCGGCCAAACGGGTAGCCAGTTTACCACCTCCGTGTACCAGTATCTTTTTCCCCTCAACCCCGGCAAATGACCGGAGGAACGAAGCAAGCTTCGTTTCATCATCAATGATGTTGCCACCGATCTTTATGATATGTACTGGTTCCACTTTATTTATTTTCCTGTTGTTGTCAATATTTCTGATAATACTGCCTGTGCCGCCCAAACCCTGTTACCGGCCTGCCTGGTCACGAGGCTGTGCGTGCTGTCCAACACCTCATCACTCAGTTCCACATTCCTTCTCACAGGCAAACAATGCATTACTTTGGCATTGCGCGTTGTTTTTAATTTTTCTTCGGTGAGCATCCATCCCGGGTCGTTCTCGTAGATCTTGCCGTAATCGTTATAGGTGCTCCAGTTCTTCACATATACGAAATCCGCATCTTTCAGGGCCTCATCCTGGTCATGCGTAATGGTGGCCCCTTTGGTGAATTCTTCTGCCAGGTCATAATCCTGCGGGTGTGTGATCACAAAATCCGCTTCTCCCCAGGCATTCACCCATTGTGCAAAGCTGTTGGCAACGCATTGCGGCAGAGGTTTTACATGTGGCGCCCAGGTAAGTACCACTTTAGGTTTTCTGGTACCGCCTGCCGGCTCTTTTTTCAGCGACTCTGTGATGGTGATGATATCCGTCAACGACTGCAGCGGGTGCAGGGTGGCACTCTCGAGACTCACCACAGGGACACCTGCATATTTGATGAACTGGTTGATATACATTTCACTGTAATCATCTTCCCGGTTCTTTAACGAAGGGAATGTTCTGATACAGAGTATATCGAAATACTGGCCCAGGATTGGGGCCGCATCTTTTACGTGCTCCACGGTATTCCCGCTCATGATGGCACCCTCTTCAAACTCAAGCGCCCAGCCTTCTTTGTCTACATTGAACACCACTGCTTCCATTCCGAGGTTCTTGGCCGCTATCTGTGTACTTAAACGGGTACGCAGACTGGGGTTCAGAAACAAGAGACCGATTCGTTTGTCAGCACCGAGATTCCTGTCGGCCAACGGATCGGCCTTATAGGCCAGTGCCTTTGCTACCAGCGCGTTGATGTCGGTTACGTCCTTAACAGAAATAAATTTTCTCATCTACTACCCGAAAGGGAATTTTATGGTTATCAACTTTTGTAATGCTATGCTGCTTCGTTGTGTCACTCACTTAAGCGTTCGGCTGGCCCTTCAGCTCATCTATTGCTTCGGTAAGTGATGTCAGGAACTCATCGATCTGTTTTTTGGACAAAGCCAGGGAAGGTAATAACCTGATCACATTGGGTTTTGCCTCGCCTGTGAAAACTTTGAAATCAAAAAGCAATTTCTTTTTCAGGTCCTTTAATTCTTCCGGCAGGTCAAACCCGATCATCAGCCCGCGGCCCCGAACATTCTTTAATTCGGGTATGGCTTTCAGTTGCTCCATCAGGTAACCGCCATTTGTATTTGCATTCTCTATCAGCTGCTCCTCTTCCATCACTTCCAGCACCGCCAGTGCTGCCGCACAAGCCAGTTGGTTGCCGCCGAATGTGGTACCCAGCATTCCATGTTTGGGTTGGATCTTAGGCGCAATGAGGATCCCGGCCACAGGGAATCCATTTCCCATCCCTTTGGCCATAGTATAGATATCAGCATTCACACCTGCGAAATCGTGTGCAAAGAACTTTCCGCTTCTTCCATAACCACACTGCACACTGTCTGCGATATATACAGCCCCGTGCTCGTCGCAGAGACTCCTGATCAGTTGCAGGAAAGACTCATTGGCCAGATTGATGCCACCCACTCCCTGTATGCCTTCGATGATCACAGATGAGATCTCTTTGCCCTGTTCTGCAAAACAGGCTTTGAGTGCCTCCTCATCATTAAAGGGCAGGAAGATCACGTTATCCGTTTCATTCACCGGCGCTACGATAGAAGGGTTATCTGTTGCAGCCACCGCTAACGATGTCCTGCCATGAAAGGATTTTCTGAACGCGATGATCTTTTTACGTCCGTTATAGAAAGATGCCAGCTTAAGTGCATTCTCATTGGCCTCCGCACCGCTGTTACAGAGGAACAGCTGGTAATCTTCCTTGCCACTCAAACGACCCAGCTTGTCGGCCAGTTCTTTCTGGATAGGGATCACCACCGAGTTGGAATAAAACGCGATCTTCTCTAACTGGTCTTCGATCCGTTTTACCCAGTGTGGATGGGTATGGCCAATGCTGATCACGGCATGACCACCATACATGTCTAAGTACTGCACGCCCCCCTGGTCCCATACATAAGAGCCTTTGGCACTGATAATAGTGATATTGTTCAGGGGATACACATCAAATAATTTCATACTTCTATTCTTTACGAACCAGCAATATGTTTGCCGGTTCTGATTCGTTGAATGTTTTTCTATTGTCTTTCGAAAACTGTTCTTAAAAATAATTCGCCTTCAATCGTAATCCGGCGGTCTCTTCAAGACCAAAGAGCAGGTTCATATTCTGCACCGCCTGTCCGCTAGCCCCTTTCAACAGGTTATCGATCGCCGAATGCACCACGATCTTGGTTCCCTGCTTTTCTACATGCAACAAACACTTATTGGTATTCACTACCTGTTTCAGGTCTATCATACCATCGCTGACATAGGTAAATGCATGATCTTGATAATAGGCCTTATATAATTGTCTGATCTCTTCTGCAGGCAAACCACAGTCGATCACAGAACTGATATAGATACCACGGGTAAAGTCTCCTCGCCAGGGCACAAAATTCACATACATACCATCATTACCCTGCAATTGCTGCAGGCTCTGGTGAATCTCATGTATGTGCTGGTGTTGCAATGATTTATATGCCTGGATATTATTGGCCCGCCAGCTAAAATGCGAAGTATTGCTCAAGCCCTGACCCGCCCCGGTAGAACCGGTGATGCCTGTTGTATACACATCGCCCAATACACCTGCTTTGGCCAATGGCAACAGTCCTAATTGGATAGCAGTGGCAAAACATCCGGGATTGGCAATATTGGCGCCAGTCTGGATAGCAACCTTATTCAGTTCTGGTAAACCATATACAAAACTTCTGTCTCCAATCGTTGATTTAGCGGCCAGTCGAAAATCCTGCGACAGGTCGATCACTTTGATATGTGCTGCAACCGCATGCTCTGTCAGGAACTTTCTGGCATCGCCATGGCCTACACAAAGGAACAAGACATCGATATCCTCACGTAAACTGTCTGTAAAAACAATATCCGTTTCTCCAACCAGGTCGGCATGCACTTTACTTACCGCATTACCGGCATTGCTGGTACTGTGCACAAAAGAGAGTGCTACACCAGGATGGTTGATCAGTAACCTGATCATTTCTCCACCGGTATACCCTGCGCCCCCAACGATGCCTGCTTTTACTTGTTTCATAGTTTATAGGTTGACCCTGTCGCCCATGGTTGATGGTTGCGACGAGAGGATGAATTCAATGGCCGATGTTGTATGGTTAATGATGCGATGCTGCTTGCCTGCCGGGATATGGATGCCTTCCATTTCATTCTCAATGATGCGTTCATCCTCTATCTCGAACATGGCGCTTCCCTTCAGTATAAAGAAGAACTGTTGGGCATGCTGATGGTAGTGAAGGACTTCACTGGTACCAGCCGGCATTCTTTCCTGTTTTACAGAAAGCGTGGATTCCTCTACAAAGTTCCATCCATCACAACCATCGCCCCACTGGTAGTGTGCAAGAGGTGCCTGTATGGAAACTTTCACACTCATTTGTTCGATTCGGTGATGTGATGATAGATACCTGTCTGGTTACCGAAGATCTTGGAGAAGCCCCTGACATCATCACCGGTCCAGCCGCTGTTCATTTCACCATATTTGCCAAACTTACTGCTCATCAGGTCGTATCTGGATTCGATACCGATCACCTGGAAACGGTAAGGCAGCAGCTGAACGAATACATCGCCGGTCACATGCAGCTGTGAACTTTGCAGGTAGGCTTCTATATCACGCATCACAGGGTCCAGGATTTGACCTTCATGCAGCCAGTTGCCGTAGAACTGCGCCAGTTGGTCCTTCCAACCCAGCTGCCATTTGGTCAATACGTGTTTTTCCAGTGCATGGTGCGCTTTCAGGATCACCATCGGTGCGGCAGCTTCAAAGCCTACCCGGCCTTTGATACCGATAATGGTATCACCGACATGGATATCACGTCCCACACCATAAGGGCCTGCGATCGTCTGCAGGTACTGGATGGCTTGTGAAGGATGATCGAATTTTGTATCGTTAACCGCTGTCAGCTCCCCTTTCTCAAAATGCAGTTTCACTTCTTCCTCACCGGTTTTGGTAACCTGCGTAGGCCAGGCAGATTCGGGCAGGATGCCTTTTGACTGAAGTGTTTCTTTTCCACCCACACTGGTCCCCCATAATCCTTTGTTGATCGAGTAGGCCGCTTTTTCAAAATTCATGGTCACACCTTTTGCTTTCAGGTATTCGATCTCTGCCTCGCGGCTCAGTTTCATATCACGGATCGGAGTAATGATCTCCACACCGGGGATCATGATATTGAAGATCATGTCAAAACGTACCTGGTCATTACCCGCGCCTGTACTTCCATGCACTACAGCTTTCGCGTTCAGCTTCTTGGCGTGCTCGGCAATGTGCAAGGCCTGGCTTAAACGCTCTGCGCTCACACTCAGCGGATATGTATTGTTCTTCAATACATTTCCGTAGATCAGGTATTTGATGATACTGTCGTAATAACTCTTTACCGCATTCACCGTGGTATGTGTTTTTACACCTAGTGCATAGGCATGTTTTTCTATCTGAACCAGTTCCTCATCACTAAAACCACCTGTATTTACGATCACACTATGTACTTCGTACCCTTTATCTTCCGTAAGGTATTTTACACAAAAAGAAGTGTCCAATCCACCACTGAAACCCAGTACTACCTGGTCGCCTTTCTGTAAAGTGGTGTTGCTTGCTGTTTCGGTTTTCATTGCTTGCTGTATTTTCTGTGATCTTACTATTGTTATTCCTGCAGCGAACAGTGCTACAGGTTAAAGAATTGCTGAAAGATGGATTTGGGTTTGTTGCCCACGCCGGTTCCACTGCCTGTTTCCTTTTTACGGAACAAACGCAGCAGCTTACTCTGTTTGATCTTCATGAAACGCTCGTACAATTTCGAATTCTGTTTGAACTCTTCCGATGTTTCTGTTGGCTCATAATGATCTGCAGGATCGTATAACATGGCGGTGCACAAACAGTTCTTCCTACCCTTGCTCATGAGGATGTCATAGTTCACGCAGCTTTTACAGCCTGCCCAGAACTCTTCGTCATCGGTCAGTTCGCTGTAGGTAACAGGTTCGTAGCCCAGGTCGCTGTTGATCTTCATCACCGCAAGGCCAGTAGTTAATCCGAATATTTTTGCATTGGGATATTTCTGTCGGGAAAGATTGAATATGGTCTGTTTGATCCTTTTGGCAGTTCCACTTTTACGGAAGGCTGGTGCCACGATCAGTCCGCTGTTGGCCACAAACTGCTCATGCCCCCAGACCTCGATATAACAGAAGCCCACCCAGGTGCCATCGGGCAGTACAGCGATGACCGCTTTGCCTTCCTCCATCTTCCTGGCAACGTATTCCGGGCTGCGTTTGGCAATACCGGTTCCACGGGCCTTGGCCGAGGACTCCATCTCATCTGTTATGGTCTGTGCGTAATGGGTGTCGCCACCGTTCGCTACACGAACAATAATATTATCTTCCAACTTGTACTGATTAATAGAGTGAAAAAGAAACACCTGCAGTGTTTGTAGATCCAATTCCGGGAGAAATTCCACTGATAGGGGCAAGTGCCAGTTGCTCGTCCTATCAGCAACCACGTCGTGGTCGCGGGAGGGAGTTACACGGGAGAGTTGCCGGGGCCATGGGCTCGGCGGCAGTAACTACCGGGGAGAGATTAATATGTATAAAAGGCTGTTTCACTGATAGGTGTCTAAAATCCTTTTAAAAATTTTTGTAAAAGTATAACAGTTTGAATTATGAGGGCCATTTTTTTTCCAAAAGTTTGGTTAAGACCCGGTTACAGCAAAAAAAGGCCGCCCGGAAATCCGGGCGGCACAAAACTTCTATATATGGAGTGTTTGAGTCTGTAAAAACTATTGATCGTTAGTTACCACCCCTTCGATTCCCTCCGAAATTGCCGCCACCCATCATCATACCACCTCCCATCCTTCCGTCAGGGAACATACCGCGCATCATCTGGCCACGCTGCTGTTGCTGAGCACCGAAGGAACGTAGATTATAGGTGAAAGTGAGCATGAAATAGCGAGTCAGCGTATTCGAGATACTGTTCACGATCTGGTTGGCGGTTGCCGAAGAGCTTACCGCTTTGTTCTGGCCCAACACATCAAAACAGCTCAAACGCAGTTCACCCGCTTTGTTCTTCAGGAACTGTTTGGCAATGGAAGGTGTGATGAGGAACACGGTTGTATTATATCCCGCCGGGCGGTTACCATAATGGGTATAATCAAAATCACTGGCCAGTATCCATCCATTGTTGGAGTAGAGGGTGAAGTCGGCCGCAAGACTGGCAGTGGTATAATTGGTGTTCTGACTGGTGGAGAGCGAGTTCCTGATCGGGTTGATGCCGTAGGAAGCGCTCAGGTTCATATCAAAATTATTTTTCAGGTTGGTGGTCCACTTCACAGTTTCGGTGATTGTAGTGCTTCGGGTCTGGTTCCGTACATTGTTCAGCAGCGACTGTCCGCTGGCATAACGAATATCTGTCTGCAGGTTCAGGTTCGATTTGGGATGTTTGATCGGGAATCCGTACATGAAATAACCAGAGAGGTTATAGGTACTTCCCAGGTTCACATAAGTGGTGGTCTTACCCCCGTTGGGGTTCTGGGTAATGGAACTCACGATATCATTTCCAGTAATTGATCCGCTGATCGTTGCCAGCACCAGCTTTTGTGTGAACGGATCGAATGAATTGAACAGGATCCGGATATTGTTATTGAACGAAGGTGTCAGGTTCGGATTACCCACTTGGAAATTGATGGAATCCGCTGTGGTCCTGACCGGCTGCAACTGGTTGGTACTGGGTTGGCCTGTATTACCCCGGTAAAACACCCGCAGGCTCTTGGTACGCGAAAAATTATACGTAAAAAACAGGTTGGGTGTAAAATTCACAAAGTCTCTCTTCACCACCACATTTTTAGTGGTATTGGTACTATTGATATTCGTGAACTGGAGGCCGGACCCTATGTTCAGGCTGAATTTCGTTTGCTGTAGACGCCAACTCAGGTTAGCCGTATTCGATGTGTTGGTGTATTTGTATGAATTGCTGAACAGGCTGTCGAACTTACTGAACTTGCCTGAAGCATTATCAAAGTTATAAGACGAATTGGTGCTGTTACTGTTGCTGTAATTATAGGAATACCTCAGCTCGATCATCTGGTTTTTGCTGAGAGGCTCCGTAAATGACAGGGTAGGATTAAAACTTATGGAACGGGATGAATCTACATAATGCTGATTGATCGTATCGCTCTTGACAAATGGTTTATAATAAGAATTCACGGAATAGATCAGTCCATCCCCATTGTTCTCACTGGCCGAAAAGTTCATATCAAGCGACACTGTACGTCCCCGTTTGGCGAAACGGTGGCGCAGGGTAAGATTGGACCCGTTCACATTATAACCGCTGTTATAGCTGGAGGTCCTGCTGGATGATTTGTAAATAGGTGTATTGTTCTTGCCACCTGTAGTTACCGTTTCAGAACTTGATACAGGGTTACTGCTCTGGAGACGGAAATTAGGACGGAAAATCAATGAATTCATCGAATCGATCCTGTCTTCGATATTGAAGGTGAAACTGTGGTTCTCCGATCTTGTTTCTGAAGCGGAGGTAGATGAATTATAGGTGGATGAATCCGAGTTCAGGATATTTTCTACGAGACTGCTTTGTCCTGTCTTCACTTTTGATGAATTGTAAAAATAACTTCCGTAAGCATCTACTTTGGGGCTCCATACATCCCGGTAATTCAATCCGCCGGCCATTACTGAAGTGATGCCATTGCTGGAATTACCTCCGCCACCGCCACCGAATCCGCCACCGCCAAATCCACCACGGCCACCGCCTCCGCCAATGTTGTTCTGACTGAAATTCTGTTTATTGATATTGTTGGCCTGGCCCAGGAATGTCAGCTGCCTGTCGCCATTGATCCGCGTGAAATTAAAGCTTTCATCGTACCGGCCATCCGTGCCAACACCCGCCACTGCTTTTCCGAATAACCCTTTTTTCTTATCTTTTTTAGTGGTGATATTGATGGTCTTGATGCGGTTTCCATCATCAAACCCGCTGAATTTCGCCTGATCGCTCTGGTCATCGAATACCTGGATCTTGTCGATCACATCGGGAGGAAGGTTCCTGGTGGCCATTTTGGGGTCATCACCAAAGAAACGTTTACCATCCACCAGTACCCGTTGCACGGTCTCGCCCTGCGACTTAATGGAGCCATCTTTGGCAACTTCCATACCTGGGATCTTCTTCAGCAGATCCTCCGCCACAGCGTTGGGTTTGGTCTTGAAAGCGGAGGCGCTCACTTCCAGGGTATCCTTTCTCATGCGCACCACCGATTCTGTAACGGTCACATTACCCAGGTCGTTGGCCGCTGTTCTCAGGTAAATATTGCCCAGGTTGACCGCAGCATTGGCGGCGGAGAAATTGATCTTTTTGGCATAAGGTTCATATCCCTGGAATTTCACCTGCAGGATCATCTCGCCAAAAGGAATGTTCAACAAAGAAAAACTACCGTCCTCTTTGGCAAGGGTGAACACTTCCAGGGTGGAATCACGGGCATCCAGTATGGTTACTGAAGCATCTTTCAACGATTGTTTATTGAGCGAGTCGATCAACCTGCCCTTTACCGAACCGGAGTTTTGGGCCGATACGGTGACAGACAAAAAGACAAGGGCTATAAAAACAGCAATTTTGCGCATAAATTTTCAGGTATAATACAGAAGACAAATATCGTTCTCCATAACCGGCTATTCCGGACAATCAAGTCTAACGGAAAACTACTGTGATAGTTGGGTATTGGTGATACAAAATCGGTGAAAACTTCTATGTGATAGGTAGGGTAATCCGGGAACTGAAATTGAGCCTGAATAAAGCTGTTTTCACCGAAAAAAGCCCTGTAAAGAGTTTATGGCACACAGAAAAAGGCATACAAAACACAGAAACGAATCGCTAAATTTGCTGGGTACAAGTTTACCGTAAGGTCTGCAGAGAATTGTATTCCAGCTATGCAGATAAAAACCAAGTATTTTCTTATTCTTAGAAATAGCAGTTTGAGGATGTGCAAGCGGGAATATGTAAAAGGACAGATCACAGAAGTCATTACTAAAACATGATCATATGAAAAAAACGAATGCCCTGTATGCTTCTTTCATGATGTTTGTAACCGTATGCCTGTTGGCAGTGGCTTGCCAGTCTGAGCCGGCTAAAACAGAAGAGAAACCTGCCACCGATACTGTAGCTGCCATGCAGGTAACAGATACCACCAGTAACGCGCTGGAGCACCTGCTGGTCGATAACCAAAAGGACCCCAGTTGCGGTATGCCTGTAAGTGCCGGCATACACGATACCGCACATTACAAAGAGAAGGTACTGGGTTTCTGCTCCAAGGAATGTAAAGATGCTTTCCAGAAGGATCCTGAAAAAATGATCGCTGCAGCAGAAATGAAAAAATAAGTATTAGCAATACCCCGCCTATGAATTCGGGGAAACATAATAAAACGAAACAGCCTGATATCAGTCTGTTTCGTTTTATATGGCATATTGTACCGGAGCAACAAGAGAGACTGTTTAACTGAACAGGTACTCCACATCTTCTTTTGTCAGTGTCTTCACAAATCCTTCATCATCAGTGATCAGATCTTTTGCAAGGTTGCGCTTGCGCTCCTGCAGCTTTAGTATCTTATCTTCCACCGTATCCGTGCAGATCATCCGGTAAGCAAAAATATTCTTGGTCTGGCCTATACGGTGTGTACGATCGATGGCCTGTTGCTCAACAGCTGGGTTCCACCAGGGATCCACAATGTATACATAGTCAGCTGCCGTCAGGTTCAAACCTACGCCTCCGGCCTTCAGCGAGATCAGGAACACGCGGCAATTCTCATCATTCTGGAACCGATGGATCGATCTTTCCCTTTCGGCCACGGTACTGCTTCCATCAAAATACTCATAATCCACCCCCAGCTCTTTCATCTTCTCTTTGATCAGAGCCAGCATACCCAGGAACTGTGAGAATACCAATGCTTTGTGGTTACTGATGTTTTCAGTGATCTCACGGCCGATCTCTTCCAGTTTTACCGATACATTCGGGAACCGTTCTTCTTCCTTTACAATGGCAGGACTGTCACAGATCTGTCGCAACTTCATCAGTCCCTGCAAAATGGTGAGCTGTGATTTCTGAATGCCCTGGTTTTCTACGACACCCAGGATCTTGTCCCGGTAATCATTCCGGTAAGCATCATAGATCTTACGCTGCTCATCGCCCATCTCGCAGAACAATACCATTTCCTGCTTTTCGGGAAGGTCTTTGGCCACCTGTTCTTTGGTGCGTCGTAAAATAAAGGGGTACAATAATTTACGCAGGTGGTCTTTCTGTTCTTTCTCTCCGAACTTATCTATCGGCACAGAGAATTCCTGTTTGAAGAATTCAACGCTGCCCAGCATGCCGGGATTCAGAAAGTTCATCTGCGCAAAAATATCGAATGTGTTATTCTGTAAAGGTGTACCGCTCAAACACAGACGGTTCCTGGCTTTCAGCAATCCGGCGGCCTTGGTCACCTTACTGCTTGGATTTTTGATGGCCTGGCTTTCATCAAGGATCACATAGTCAAAAGCCACATCTACAAACTGTTTGATATCGCTCCTGAGCGTGCCATAGGTGGTAATGATCACATCGATCGCCGGATCGGCCAGGTTCTCCTTGGAACGCCCTCCTCCATGGTGTATGGAGAATGTGAGGTTCGGTGTGAATTTCTGGATCTCATTCTGCCAGTTGAACATGAGCGTGGTTGGACAAACCACCAATGCTTTCAGACTTCCGTTCTCTTCCTTCAGGTGATGGAGAAAACTCAATGCCTGTATGGTCTTACCCAATCCCATATCATCGGCCAGGATGCCACCCCACTGCACTTCGCGTAGATAATTCAACCATTGGAAGCCACTTTCCTGATAAGGGCGCAATACCGATTTCAGGTGTGCCGGCGCAGGTACAGGTTTGATAGAATGATTGTCCTTCAGACGTTCATATTTTTCTTCCAGCTGAAAGAACAGTTCCTCCTCGTCACGCTGCAGGTACAATTCCTCGATAACACTGAAATGGTACTTGCTCAGTTTCATATTACCTGACTTGCCATCACCCACACGGAACAGTAGTGAATATTTCTTGATCCACTCTTCCGGCAGGATACCCAGCGTGCCATCCTGCAGCTGAACAAACTGCTGTTTGTTGGTAAGCGCTTTCTTAACCTCATCAACCGTTACTTTCTGTTCACCGAACAGGATCTCGACCTTGGCATCGAACCAGTCGGTATTGCTGCTGATGAAAATCTTGGTAGACGGTTTGGCCGTATTGAAACGGAAATTCTTCAATGCTTCAAACCCTAATACGGGGATATTCATCTCCTTCACCGCATCCACAAACAGGAAAAACCAGTTGTTGCGTAACACATCCGTACCTTTTAAAGCCAGTACATTCCCTTCTACCGGACGGATAAAACCGGAATGAAGAGATTCTATCTTCTGTACGAACTCTTTTTCTACTTCCAGATTTCGCTGTATCACCAGCAACTTATCGGCAATCGGCAGGATGATCTTTTCCTTATCGGCGGGTCGCACATCATATCCCCTGTAATTAAATACCGGCTGAAACAAGAGGTATTCCCCTTTCTCCTTCAACAACACTTTCACTTCCGGCTTACAATCTTTCACTTCCTCTTTCTGCACATTGGTAAAATGAACATTATATTCTTTTGACAATGGCAGTATGAACTGCTGCAGTTGAATCGCCCAGTCTTCGGCCGCAATGCTGATCTTTCCCGCTGGCAGGAATTTCTCAACCAGGTTGATATCTTCCGAACGCTGCCAGGTAAAAAACTGGTCATGATACTGGAACAGCAGCGCCGATTCACTTTCATTGTCTGAAATGTTCAGGTCTGCGAGCGGCAATTTGATACGGCAATCCACTTCGTACCTACCATTCGTATAATTCACTTCGAATTCGGGGCTGATGAATTGCTGCATCAGTTCCGCCTGTTTCAGATTGGCCGTAGTGAAGGACTTACGGGCTGGCAGGTAAAATACGAACCTGCTATCCGCCAGATCGGTAAATATTTTTTTGAGTTTGGGATGCAGGAATTCATTGATCAGGTGACGTGTTTCCTCGGGTAATTCATCATCATGCTGCTGAATGATGTTTTCCCAAATACCGCTGAATGGAGAATTCCGGTTCAGGTAACGGCTCACTTCAGCGGGCATCAGTTTACGCAATTGCTGCAACAGCATCTTATCGTCTTCACTGAACACTTCCGTATTGATGAACTTGGCAAGGTCCAGTTTTACTGTTTTACTGATATATCGGGTAAGTTCTTCATCTGCTTCACCCTGCACTGCCTCCAGTTGCACATAAGGGTATTGCTGTTCGTTGACGGTGATTACCACTCCGAGTTTCAACGATGTTTTAGCGGCGGATTCTTCAATAACGGTTGCAGCTGCAATGGCAGGAGCCGGTTCAGGTTCCGTCTGTCGGGGTCTTTGTTCAGGTACAGCAAGATTCGATACCCTTTTGATCGAACTATCGAGTACCCGTAAAAAGGGTTTGCCGTCCGTATAGGTAAATTCGAATTTCCCTTGCAGGTCATCACTCAGCGAATAACCATACAGGGCCAGAAGTTTATTCTTTTCTTTGTCCCAATTTCGGATACTGTCAAAATAATTAGGCCCATAATTATGCAGCAACTGCAGCAGTACGATGGCCTTATGCAGGCAAAGAGGATGGTCGGTATCGCTCTGACAGGTACAGCTGGTATCAAAGTTCCTTTCCTCATTCTTCTGGATCAGGACTTTGAACTGCTCACCTTCATACTCTAATTCGGCAAGCACACGTTCATCTTTGGCTTCCAGGATATTACTCCGGCCGCTGCGCAGGTAATTTTCGGCGGCTTCAAAGTTTTCCTGTGCCGACAACATGCGGATCAATTTCAGCTCCAGCTGTTTCATTTTAACCACCGTATGACGTTGGTCGTATACGGTCTCCTTATCACCCAGCAGGTTCTTGTCCAGCAGGTCCTGCAGATGAAACAATGCTCCGGCCTTATGCCGGCATATCTCAGAAAGGTTATAGGGACAACTGCACCGGAGCGATAGGGTTTTGGGATCTTTGAATTGGTTGATATGCACCTTATAAAAAGTGGAATATCCATCATCCTTCACGCGGAAGATCACAGAGGCCATCAGGTCGTCATACTCTACCAGTTCCACATTACCCAGGGCATGGATCTTTTTACCACGGCGGATCACTTCTTCTGTGCCACTGTTATAGATATGTTTGATCAGGTACGGTAAAGCCATGTTCTGTGAATGATTTGCTTTCCGGTATCGGGGTGGTTGCAGAACAAACACTTTTTTCAAACAACAGCCGCCGGACCAGGTTTTGAAAAGGGCAATTTGCAAAAGTAAAGGAAAGGAACTGGCTTTACGAAGAGAAATAAACGAAATCTATCCTGATAATAGGTTTGTTAACAGATAAAGTGGAAAACTGGTAATCTTTTGTTATTGGAAGTGATTCCGCAACTACCCATACAAAATCAATGGTTTAAGGCTATCCTACCACCAGGTCCCCATTCCGGTAGATGGGTAACACATCTGCCACATCCCTGCTGACGCAATATTCGAGGTCCTTTTCCAGTCCATAGGAAGCCAGCCTGTGCCAATGGGTGGTACGGCGGATAAAGCTGTTCATATTATTGCGGTGCATCTCATACATATCGGCAGCCATCAGGCTGCTGTCGCAATGAATGGTGAAATGGTCTTTGATCTCATGGATGATTGCGCCGGCAAACAAGGCGTCCTCCAGATTAAAGCGGTCTTTCCAGGCTGAGCAACCCAGGAATACATTTTTTTGCTGCGACGCCAGGAACCGGCATACCGCCGAAATATTGGGGAAGGAGCCGGTCACCACTTCTGCCGCCCCTTTGTTCAATGCCATATGCAGCAGTTTGGTGCCATTGGTAGTGGTCAGCACCAGTGTTTTACCCTCGATAAAGGACCGTGGGTATTCGGCGGGTGAATTCCCGTAAGACAGCCCCGGTATCACTTTACCGTCCCGTTCTCCTGCAGTGATCCCCCCGGTTCTCTTGCCGATCTCTATGCACTGGTCGACAGAATCCACCGGTATCACTTTTTCGGCACCGTTGTACAGGGCCGTGGCAATGGTGGAGGTAGCACGGAAGACATCGATCACCACCACAATACTGTCGCTCACATCATACAGGTCCAATAAACGTGGGGAAAGAACCGTATGCAGGGTAGGTTTTATGCTCATAAAGCAGCAAAGATAACCTTTTAGAATATCGAATATTGAGCAGGGAATAGTGAATGTTGAAGTTGGGAAGGCAGTTCATATTGCCTTGATCAATTCGTTATCCGTGAATCTCTGACCCATATCCGGGATCCCCTGCCGCTATGCTTTTTTGGTAAGAATCAGCAATTCATTGGCCTGCACTTCTGTTACATATCTTTTCACACCCTGTTTGTCTGTATAGTTGCGGTTGATGAGTTTGCCCTCGATGGCCACTTCGGTTCCTTTTACAAGGTATTTCTCGGCGATCTCCGCCAACTTACCCCAGGCGATCACCGTATGCCATTGCGTTTCTGTGACCCTTTCACCTTTCGCGTTTTTATAGGTCTCGTTGGTAGCCACACTCAGGTGGGCCACTTTTTTGCCTTCACCGATGTTTTTTACATCCGGCACCTGTCCCAGGAAGCCGATCAGCTGTACTTTGTTTTTGATCGCATTCATAAATATTTGTTTTCAGCATAAGAAAATGGCAGCAGCTAAACCGCCGTAACAGTACAAATATGCAGGACACCGGATCCGTAAGCCGGTGTATAGTCGTTTACTTTCGTAAATAAATATTTGTAAATAGCTAACAGTCCGTTGACTGGTACGATCATCTTCAAATACAACCGTTTATCTAGTTTTTATTGATAATCAGGGCGCTGTCGTATAATAACTACAAGCATTCGCGGCAGGTGTAGACGAAAAACGATTTAACTTTGTATAAGCTGAATTGTATTAATGATAACAACAAAACAACATTCAGTATCATCATCACACTTGCATGTTCCGAAATCTTTTCAGAAGACCATTCCGCTATGTGTATTGGATGAAGCATACGACAAATCATCTGACAACACCGCTTCTTTCTTTGGAGCATAACGAACGTTGTCACATCCTCGTCAAAAACCGACTGTATATTTTCTTTGGTTTGCTCGGTATACTACTGAGCAATATCAGCTTAGCGCAGGTACCTGTTGTTAACATCGATCTTAGAGCAGCTAGTGATACATCAGTTACGATCACAGATGCCAATGCTCCAAGTAGAAAACCGGGTATAACATGTGGCGTTTCAAGCGGCAGTAATAACAATTGCATTATTTTCAATGTAACACTCAACCCTTTATCAGACCAGATCAGTTTTGATATTTTAGGAGCAAGTGGTTCCTTAAGTTCTTCTGCTTACCAAGTTAACTGTGCTGAATACACTGCTTTGGCTACAAAAATCTGTGTGAATGGAGTTACTTCGGTTAGTATCTCATTTTGTAAAAACGGGAAAAACCCCTACGACTATAAAATAAGTGCCTCCACACTTGTAAAAGGATCTGCAGACCTTACACTCAGACAAAATTGTTCCGGCACGTTAAGCGTAACAGGGTTACTAGCCACTTCCATACACTGGGAATCCGTATACCCCGGAGTGGTGGGTCAGTACAATAGTTACCTGAATTGTACAAGCGGTTGTACGTCAACAACGGTCACCCCTCAGCCTGGTTCACCTGCCTATATCGATTATAGGGTCTATGGTTCCAGCACTTCCTGCGGTGAAACAAAAGCAGATACCATCCGCGTGTATACCACACCCGCCATGGCCGTATCCATCACACCCAATAATCCTGCCATCTGTTCTGGCGCCAGCACGGCTTTAAATGCATCTGTTACAGGCGGAAATCCACCCTATACCTACGCCTGGAGCACCGGCGCCAGCAGCACCGGCATTACTACCAATACCATTGGCAGCTATTCGGTCACCGTATCGGACAATACAACAGGATGCGCTGCCATCACACAAACGGCAACGGTCACTGCCGCACCTACGCCCGCTGCACCAACCGTTTCAGGCGTTTTCATCTGTGCCGGCAATAACACCACGCTAACGGCCAACGCCCCAGGCGGTACTTACGAATGGTTCAATGCAGCATCCGGTGGCACACTACTAGGGACCGGCAGCAGTTTTAACACACCTGTTTTAAACAGCACCACTACTTACTATGTACAAACTACCGTCAACGGCTGTGTGAGTGCCAGAACCGCTGTTACGGTTACGGTAAATCCTATTCCTGCTGCGCCTACTGCCAATGGAGGAAGTTTGTGTGTTGGCAATTCTCTCACCCTTACCGCAACTGCACCGGGCGGCACCTATGCCTGGTACGATGCGGCCAACGGCGGTACACTGCTTGCGTCAACAGCCAGTTACAGCACCCCGGCACTCAATAGCACCACCAGCTATTATGTACAGACCAATGTATCCGGATGCACCAGCGCCAGAACACAGGTAACCGCTACTGTGATACCCAAACAAGACCCGGCATTTACGTACCCTTCCGGAACTTTTTGCGTGTCCGGTTCCAATCCTATACCCACCATTGCAGGCGGCGCAGGATCGGGAAGTTTCAGTGCATCATCTGCAGATCTTGTTTTTGTTAGCACAACAACCGGAGAGATCAATATTGCAGCCAGTAAACTCGGGACCTACACGATCCAGTTCGTGACCAGCGGCACCTGTACCTATACGAGCACAGCTAATATTACCATTACCAACGCACCCAATGCTTCCTTTTCTTATAGTGGCAGCTCCTACTGTCCGCAACAACTCACCGCAACGCCCAGTTTTACCCTGGGTGCCAGTGCAGGTATCTTCAGCGCTGCGAGCGGTTTGGTGTTTAAGAACAACAGTACCGGTGAGGTAGACCTCAAAGCAAGTACACCAGGTATATACACGGTTACCAATACAATCACAGCAGCAGGTGGCTGCGCCGCCACGAGCGCTACAGGTAGTATTACCATCTCAGCCGAACCTACGGTCAACGCAGGCAGTGATCAGACGATTTGTTCCGGTACTGCGGTCAACCTTAGTGGCATCATCGGTGGAACCGCCAGCAGCGCCAGCTGGTCGGGCGGCAGCGGCAGCTTCAGCAATGCATCACAATTGTCAACCGTTTACACTCCTGCAACGAACGAGACCACTGTTAACCTGTACCTGACCACCAATGCACCTGGTTCCTGCGCCGCGGCCAAAGACACAGTGGTGCTATATATCGTTCCTACACCTGCCGCACCAACCATAGCAGGTACTACCATCTGCGCGGGACAGTCCACCACATTATCCGCTATTGCTCCCGGAGGCAGTTACGAATGGTTCAACGTGGCAACGGGTGGCGACCGCTTCGGATCAGGCGCCAGTTACAGTACCCCCATTTTGAACAATTCACAAACCTATTATGTACAGACAACGATTGCTGGCTGTAAGAGCAACCGCAGTTCCGTAACTGTAACGGTAACACCATTGCCTGCAGCACCCACCGTAGCCAATACGACCATCTGTACCGGTAATAGCACCCTACTCACTGCAACCGCTCCAGGAGGGTCTTACCAATGGTATGATGCGGCATCAGGAGGTAACTTACTGACTTCTGCCAATACCTATACTACACCTTCCCTATTCGCATCTACCTCATATTATGTACAGACAACCGTTGCAGGATGTACCGGCAATCGATCGGTTGTAACGGTTACCGTTAATCCAGCACCGGCAGCACCTACGGTATTGGGCACTACCATCTGTGCCGGTAACATTAGTTTTCTAACGGCCACCGCTCCCGGAGGTGATTATCAATGGTACGATGCTGCCATTGGAGGCACCCAGGTTGGTAACGGTAACAGTTTTACAACTCCTGTGCTGAATAATTCGACGACCTATTATGTACAGACAACCGTTGCAGGATGTACCGGCAACAGGACCGCCGTAACCGTGAATGTTACACCCAAACCGGCCGCTCCTACGGCACAGGCTGCATCTGTCTGCGCCGGCAACAGCGCATCTCTTACTGCAAGCGCACCGGGAGGCAATTATCAATGGTATGATGCTGCATCGGGAGGTTCACTGTTGGCAACTGGTACCAACTATCAAACTCCCGTACTGAACACCAGTACCAGCTACTATGTACAAACCACCGTGAATGGATGCACCGGGCCAAGGGCCGCTGTTACTGCAACGGTGATCGCCATACCGGCTGCACCTACTGTCAGCGGTGCCAGTATCTGCACCGGAAACAGCATCACGCTCACCGCAACAGCACCCGGTGGTAATTACCAGTGGTACGATGCAGCATCGGGAGGTAGTTTGCTGGCTTCTTCTGTAAGCCTTACCACACCTGTGTTGAGCACTACCACCAGCTATTTTGTGCAAACGACCCTCTCTGGCTGTACCAGCAGCAGAACACAGGTAACGGCCACTGTGATCCCGAAACTGGATCCGGCATTCACCTATCCGTCCGGTACTTTCTGTGTTTCAGGAGGCAACCCTGTTCCCACCATCGCCGCTTCGGTCAGCGGCACATTCAGTGCATCGCCTGACGGGCTTGTTTTTGCCAATACCACAACCGGAGAGATCAATGTTGCGGCCAGCCAGGTAGGTACTTACACCGTTCAGTTCGTTACCAATGGAATTTGTGTTTATACCAGCACATCAACGGTCACCATCACCAACGCTCCCAATGCCTCCTTTTCCTATAAGGGCCCGTATTGTCCGCAACAATTGATGGCAACGCCCGATTTCCCTGCACTGTCCAGTGCGGGTGTTTTCAGTTCTTCGGCAGGACTGGTATTTAAAAACAGCAGTACCGGCGAGATAGATCTGAAACTGAGCACCCCAGGCACCTACACCGTTACCAACAATATTGCTGCGGCATTCGGCTGCGCCGCAACCAGCGCCGTCAGTACCGTGACCATCAACACAGAACCCACGACAGATGCAGGTGCGGACCTGACCGTTTGTTCCGGCACAACCATTAACCTTGCCGGTATCATTGGCGGAACCGCCAGCAGTGCCAGCTGGTCGGGTGGCACTGGTATTTTCAGTAATGCATCACAACTGGCTACCCAATACACGCCTGCTGGCAATGAAACCACCATCAAACTGTATCTAACATC
This sequence comes from Chitinophagaceae bacterium, assembly GCA_020403425.1. Lineage (GTDB taxonomy): Bacteria > Bacteroidota > Bacteroidia > Chitinophagales > Chitinophagaceae > Sediminibacterium. The sequence goes on from JADBXR010000005.1 coordinate 77,240, forward strand.
CAATGACCCAGCCGGTCCTTGTGTTGCTGCCAGGGACAGTATGAACATATACATCATACCCACCCCGGCTGCCCCAACAGTGAACAATGCCGCTATCTGTATCGGTAATACCACCACTTTAACAGCTACGGCACCTGGGGGTAATTATGAATGGTACAACGTAGCCAGCGGAGGTACGTCCATCAATAACACGGCGGTCTTTACAACACCGGTACTTTCTGCAAGCAATACCTATTATGTACAGACAACCGTCAATAGCTGCACCAGTGCGCGTACCCCTGTGACCGTTACCGTTGCGCCCAAACCCTCTATCACCAGTAGCCCCAACAGTGAGGTATGCTCGGCCCAACCCATGACATACCGGATCCTGAGCGATCGTGAAGGCAGTACCTATACATGGAGCCGTGCTGCCATCGGGGGCATCAGCAATCCGGCAAACAGTGCACACACGGATAGTACCATCATAGAGGTTCTCAACAACACCACCAGTTCCGGCATAGCGGTCAGCTACCAGATCATACCCGAGAATAATGGCTGTATCGGTGACGTTTTCACCCATACCGTGTTGGTAAAACCCACCCCGGCTACACCAACATTGACCAATAGCTCACCGGTCTGCGTGGGGTCTACCCTTTCTTTATTTACCGGAACGGTAAACGGCGCATCCTACCAATGGTCGGGGCCCAATAATTTCTCTTCCACCCTGCAGAACCCGGTGATCACGGATGTGGTACTGGCATCTGCCGGGAACTACCAGGTGCGTATCACCGTTAATGGATGTAACAGCCAGCCCACCATCAAGACCATTGCCCCCGTTATCGCAGCCCCGGCGGCCAGCAGCAACTCGCCGGTATGCGAGGGTAATACCATACAGCTCAGCACTGCAGGACTGCCAGGTGCCAGTTACCAGTGGAACGGGCCCCTTGGTTTCAGCTCCTTATCACAGAACCCATCGCTCCCTGCTGCGGCCACCAGTAAAGCAGGTGTATATTATGTGACCGCTTTTATTGCAGGCTGCCAGGGTCTGAAAGATTCTGTGACCATACAGGTGAATACCCCGCCGCAACCACCGGTCATCAACACCAATTCACCTGTATGCGTACTCGACTCGATCGTTTTACAGGCACAGGGGTCTCCCACCACGCAATTCAAATGGTCGGGCCCCAATAGTTTTTCATCAGACTCTGCCTCACCGGTCATCCGCAAAGCTTCTGTACAGAATGACGGCACCTATAATGTCACAGCCAGCACACCGGGATGTACCACTACCAGCGCCGCTTCTGTAACCGTTGCGGTGAACATGATCCCCAATATTCAGCAGGTCAGCAATAATGGCCCTCTTTGCGAAGGAGGCACCCTATCACTTTCAGCCAGCAGCCTGGCAGGTTCCATTTATCAATGGGGCAGCAGCTCCGGTTTCCGGTCGAACGAACAGAACCCTAAACTGACCGATATCACCGCCGCCAACGGTGAGATCTATTTTGTAACAGCCACCAAGAACGGATGTAAGGGTGATACCGCATTTACCAAAGTAACCGTGATCAAACCGGCCATAGCGAATGCCGGACGTAACGTTTCGGTCTGTGCTAACAATGCTGCCGTATGGCTTACGGGAACGATAACAGGAGAAGATACCCAGACCGGAACCTGGACCAGCTCAGGCAAAGGCGTTTTCTCACCCAATGCCAATAGTTTGTCTGCCATGTACCTCCCGGCTAAAGAAGATACGGCCCAGCGTTCGGTCGTTCTAACACTTAGCACCAGCAATAATAAACTCTGTCCGGCTACCAGTTCTTCCATGCAGATTAGTATCAACCCGGCACCCGTTGTGAATGGCGGTGTCGACGGAGCGGTCTGCGCCAACGATTCGCTCATCAATCTGCAGGGATGGGTAGGTAATGCTGGAAGCGCGCGTTGGCAAAGTTCCGGGTCTGGCTCCTTCAGAAGGGCAGATGCTGACCCACTGCATTATGTTTACACGCCTTCGGCCGCCGACATACAGAAAGGCAAACTCAATTTTTACCTGACCAGCACGGATAATGGAAGCTGCCTGCCCGTAAAAGATACGGTGGAATATACCATCCGTCCCGTACCCTATGTCAACGCCGGGGAAGATCTTATACTGTTTGAAAAAGAGAGTTTTGTTCTCAGGCCCGAGATCACCGGAAACGATCTGAAATACCTCTGGACCCCTAACCTGTACCTCAGCAGCGACACCGTTAGGAACCCGGTACTGACCGCCACCGATAACCAGACGTATACGATCCGGGTAACCGGTACGGGATCCTGTGTGGCAGAGGACCAGGTATTTGTACGGGTATTGAAACAGATCACCATCCCCAATATCTTTTCGCCCAATGGCGATGGGATCTATGATGTGTGGAATATCCCACAGCTGGCCAATTACCCGGGGTCCATAGTGGAAGTGTATACCCGCACCGGACAGAAGATCTTCAGTTCGGTGGGTTACGACAAGCCCTGGGACGGCACTTTTAACGGAAAACCCGTGCCGGTGGCCACTTACTATTACATTGTACGCCCCAATTTCAGGAATCTTCTGTTCTCCGGCTCCGTTACAGTTATCCGGTAACGGAGGAGTGGAGGAGGCCTGCATGTTTCCGACTCTGCGTATCTTTGAACCATTATGAGTCTATACCCTTTACTGGATACCGTTTTTGAACCCGAATTACTGGAAGAACTGGAAACCAGGGCGGAACATCGTTTTATTCCTGCAGGGACCAAGCTGGTCTCCATAGGGCAGACCGTAAGACAGATGCCCATACTCTTATCCGGCTCCCTGAAAATATCAAGGGTGGACGAGGACGGGAAAGAGTTGCTGCTCTACTATGTAAACCCGGCAGAAAGCTGTGCCATGACCTTCACCTGCTGCATGCAGCAGTTTCCCAGCGAGATCGAGGCTGTGGCCGAGGAAGATTCCGAGATCCTGTTCCTGCCCATTACCGTTATGGACCAATGGCTGGTAAAATACCCTACCTGGAAGAGTTTTGTGATGCGTACCATTCATTACAGGTTCCAGGAACTGCTGAAAACGGTTGACCAGATCGCATTTCAGCAACTGGATGAAAGATTGATACATTACCTGAAAGAAAAAGTGAGGATCGGCGGTTCCCCCCTGTTGAATCTTTCACACGAACAGATCGCTACCGACCTGGCCACTTCCCGTGTGGTGATCTCCAGGTTGTTAAAAAAACTGGAGAACCAGAAAAAACTGCTTTTATACCGCAACCAGGTAAGACTGTTGGGGGATATGTAACATAAGTAACAGATAGGCCTGGATACCCTTGCTACTTTTGTATCAAAGAATATGATTCAGATATGAAAGTGAATATAGGTACTACAGACCGGGTGATCCGTTTGTTTCTGGCGACCATTGTTTTTACCGCACTGTACCTGACCACTACCCTAAGCGAAACCATGGCCATAAGCGCAGTGGTGCTGGGACTGGCATGCATCATCACCAGCATCCTGGGATTCTGCCCTTTGTACCGAACATTACGCCTGAACACGAACAGATTCCATACACCTACCAAAAAATTTGAAAGATGACACACGAAATTGAAACCCAATGGATGGGGAAAATGCAGTTCAATGCCTTAGTGAACGGACATACCATTGTTATGGATGCCCCGGAAAGAGTGGGCGGTGAAGACCAGGGTCCCATACCCAAACCATTCGTACTGACGGCGCTCTCCGGTTGTACAGGTATGGATGTGGCAGCGATCCTCCGAAAGTCAGGTAAGGAAGTGACAGATTTTGATATCAAAGTGTCGGGAGAGATCAGTAAACAGGCGCCCATCGTATATGTGGCCATTCATGTGATCTATGATTTCAAAGGACCGGAAGAGAACCGTGATGCGGCCCTGCAGGCAGTGATGGACTCACAGCTAAAATTCTGTGGTGTAAGCCATATGCTGAAACAGATCATGCCGGTTACCTGGGAAGTGAATTATAACGGTGTATCCGTTTTCTCGAACAAAAAAGAAACCGTAGCAGAACTTAACTAAAACCAACACATACATGTTAGATGCCTTAAAAAGTTTGCTAGGCATGGGCCCGGCAACGGATTATACAGAACTGGTAAAAAAAGGGGCGCAGATCATTGATGTCAGGACCCCGATGGAATTTCGCGGCGGACATATCAAAGGCTCTGTCAACATCCCGCTGGATACACTGCATCAGCAAATGTCGAAGATCAAGAAGAACCAACCCGTGATCACCTGTTGTGCTTCCGGTATGCGCAGCGCATCGGCCAAACAGATCCTGTTATCGAATGGCTACACAGAAGTATACAACGGCGGCGGATGGGCAGGTTTACAAAACAAACTCAGTTAACATGAAAAAAAGAATACTTACCGGATGGTCTGTGAGAAGGGTCTTATACCTGATCCTGGGAGTGATCGTAGTAGTCCAGGGTATTATGGACAAGGAATGGATCTGGTTATTGCCCGGCCTGTATTTTACCGCCATGGGTATATTTGCCTTTGGCTGTGCATCGGGCAACTGTTATGGCGGTCAGTGTTATGTAGATACTAAAACAACTCCAAAAAAATCCTGATATGGCAGCATTTACAGATATTCTGAACAAAGAGAAACTGGTACTGGTAGACTTTTTCGCCGAATGGTGCGGCCCCTGTAAAATGATGGCTCCCATCCTGAAAGACCTAAAGAGCAAAATAGGCGATGATGCCACGATCCTGAAAATGGACGTGGATAAGAACCCTGCACTGGCCAACCATTTCCAGATACAGGGTGTGCCTACGCTCATCCTTTTCAAGAACGGACAACCCGTATGGCGACAGTCCGGTGTTGTGGCTGCCAACCAACTGCAACAGGTGATCGGTCAGTATCAGTCATAACACGCAATAGCTAAAAAAACAGATAGAAAGCGTATAAATACGCTTTCTCTTTTTTGAGGTGACCCCTATTTTGGTAGCCAGGTTTGTGCCCCATACAAAACCCGGACCATGATCGCTGCCACCAGACATTGTCTCAACTGCCATACGCAACTGCATGGCCGTACCGACAAAAAATTCTGTAACGATTATTGCCGTAACACGCATCATAACTCCCTGAACAGCGATGGTAACAGTTGCATGCGCAACATCAACCACTGCCTGCGCAAGAACCGGCGTATCCTGGAGAACCTGTTACAGGGCAGCAGGCCCATCGCCAGGTTCTCAAAACAGGTATTACAAAACAAGGGGTTCAGTTTCCAGTACTTCACGCACCAGCAGATCAGCCGGAAAGGGAATCCGGTGTATTTCTGTTATGATTATGGCTACAGGTTTCTGGAGAAGGAACAGGTATTGATTTCAGGTGACCGAAAAGAAAACTGACCACCGTATGAACCCATTGAAACATTCACCGTTCAATACCTGATCTTCACTTTCACCACTCCGGCATTCTCCATATCTATTTTTCGGGCGGCGGCACGGGTAAGATCGATGATACGGCCAGTAATAAAAGGCCCGCGATCGTTGATACGGACTTTGACAGATCTGCCATTGGAAAGATTGGTGACTTTCACTTTGGTTCCGAAAGGAAGCGTTTTGTGTGCAGCAGTAAGTTTGGAGGACCGATATATCTCGCCATTGGCCGTTTTGCGGCCATTATAACTCTCAGAATAAAAAGAAGCCATCCCGGTCTCAGTTCCGCTTACTTCACGAGAAGATCCGGGCGCGTGTTTCCGATGGCAGGATGTTACCAGTAAGACAAACGCAAACAGGATTGGTAACGGTTGTTTTCTCATAATACAAATCTATCCAGCACTGATCCGGTGGAGAAGCATTTATTATCAACAAAGCGTCTGTTTTGTTAATAACAGTGCATAAAAAAGCCGCCGATCAGGCTGACCAGCGGCTGAGATATGATTCAGTAACTACTTATGCAAAAGGCGTTTTCACCACTTTCGCACGCACCGGTGTATTGCGGATATCGATGAAGATCTCACTGTCCAGTGCAGCATGCGATATGGATACATAACCCATACCGATACCCTTGTTCAGCGAAGGCGCCTGGGTACCGCTGGTTACTTTACCAATGGTATTGCCGGCAGCATCTTTTATGAGGTAATCATGGCGTGGAATACCGCGGTCGATCATTTCAAAACCTACCAGTTTACGGGTAACGCCCGCGGCTTTCTGTTGCTGGAGGATCTCTTTGGCTGTAAAGTCCTTGGTGAATTTGGTGATCCATCCCAGACCTGCTTCCAGCGGCGATGTGGTATCGTCAATATCATTACCGTACAAACAGTAACCCATTTCCAGTCTTAGTGTATCACGTGCGCCCAGTCCGATGGGCTTCAGTCCCTGTGGGGCACCGATCTCAAAAATGGCATCCCAGATCTTATCCGCTGCACCGTCCTTGTCTTCAAAATAGATCTCAACACCACCTGCACCGGTATATCCCGTAGCGCTGACCAATACATTCTCCACTCCGGCAAACTTTCCTTTGGTGAACGTGTAGTATTTCAGGTTCATGATATCGGTATCTACCAAAGGCTGTAATATCTTGGTGGCATTGGGCCCCTGGATAGCGAGCAGACAGGTCTTATCGCTGATATTGTGCATTTCCACACCCTTGGTATTGTATTTGCTGATCCAGTTCCAGTCTTTCTCGATATTGGAAGCGTTCACAACGATCATATATACTTTATTGTATTCAATGCAGTATACGATCAGGTCGTCTACAATACCGCCCTGCTCATTGGGCAGACAGCCATATTGCGCCTGTCCATCAGTGATCTTGGAAACATCGTTGGATGTGACCCGCTGGATCAGGTCCAATGCATGTTCGCCTTTCAGGATAAACTCACCCATATGGCTCACATCAAATACTCCCGCATTATTGCGAACGGCAGCATGTTCATCGTTGATACCGCTGTAACTGATGGGCATATTGTACCCCGCAAATTCCGCCATCTTGGCGCCGAGGGCAATGTGTTTCTGGGTAAATGGGGTAAGCTTCATGGTGTTTCTGGATTGGTAAACGCCGCAAAAATAGGTGAAGCACCCCTGCCGAAAAAATAAAAAGCAGCAACCGGGGTCACTGCTTTACTCAATTGTCATATCCATCAATGATCATAGGTGATGAGGCGTTTGATCTTCCAGCCCTCACGGGTCTTCTCCCACACATGCAGGAACTTGAACGTTCCCCGCACCATTTCGCCATCTTCCATATGGCTGAATACATGCAATCCTGTTTGAATGGCCCCGAAGTCCTGGATGGGATACACTTCCATACTGCCCTGTACCAGCTCCCGGGTCAGTACATAGTCTTTGGTAAACAGTTCTTTGAAAGAAGCCATCGTTTCCCCGTAACTCCGAAAACCGGTATTATCCTGGTACACTTCCAGATCGGTCGAGAAATATTTTTTCATGCCGTCAAGGTCACGCGCATTGAACGCCCTGAAAAGCAGGCTGTCCATGGTAACCAGTTCCCGGTAAAGAGAGCCTGCATGGGCATCCTGTTTATGCGTTTGTGCGGCGCCCCTGGCTACCAGCGAAAAAAGAAGGAAACAGATCAACAAGATCCGGTTGAGTGAGGTTGGCATAGGTATGGATATATTAAAAAAAAGTTCGTCAGAAGTAAGGGAAGAACCCCATCCTGTGATCAAGACAGGGTTCTTGGATCCCAACTTCAACCGAGTTTATAATGTCATCTGCATCATGGCCAGTCTTGACAGCTCAGAAACAGTAGGCTGTTGCTCACCGCTTTCCGGTGCTTTTGGGGCATCGGGAGCCTTATTTGCATTAGGTGCTGTAAGCGTGGCTGCTGTTTTCTGGTAGCGATAACGGGTAGTATCTACCGGTTTATCCAGCTCTTTCTTCAACTCCTCCGCTTCTTTCTGTTTCTTCTCGTATTCTTTTTTCAGCTCTTCCTTGCTTTTTTTGAAATTCTCCACGGCTTCCGTATCGCTGTTCTCATCGTTATTGTCATTCTCTTTCTTGTCTACGCGCTCCAGTCCCCCGGGTGTCATCACATACTCTACATCGGAACTCCACCAGTAGTCGTTGTTCCAGTCCTCATCAAAGTCCCAGTCGTTACGACCCGAATTGATGTGGAATGAATGCAGCCTGCGCGATACGGATTCTTTGATCACGATACGTTTGCCAACAGGGACCTGCAGGTTCACGGTCACACTCTGGTTGCGGAAACGGGTACCACGCTGTAGGGAGAATCCGCGATCCAGGTAGATCAGGCTGTCTTGCTGATTGATCCCGTAACTGATCTCTTTTACATTACGCAGGGCAGAACTTTCATCAGGGCCATTACTGTACTTATACGAACCGATATGGAAGAGTGAGTCATTACTTTTTACGATACGCAAGCGAACGTTATTCAGGAACAGGCTGTCATCGCTCATGCTGAGGATGCCATCCATCCTGAACCAGCGACCGTACACCTTGACTTTACTCTCCGGAACATTCACGATCAGTTTTCCGGTGCTGGGCTGTACAATAGTATAATCCTGTTTATCACGTGCCCTTGCATCAAAATTGCGTGCAATGGAAGCTGCCAGCAGACCAGCGCATACCAGGCCTATGAACCAGAGACCACCGAAAGTGAATCCCAGGTACCTGTTACCCGATCTTACGCCCATGATCCGGCGGATGACCCAGGTAATGAATGCCACTACCGGCACACCCAGGAACAGCAGAAGTGTAGACCAGGCCAGGAAATTCTGCCAGAAACCTTCCAGGAAAAAATTCTTCAGGGGAAATACACCCACTCCTGCAACCATGATGGCCAGTAAGGCAACCAGTAAGGCGAATGCAATGATCCCTGCGATAAAGAGGAAAAAGGCTTTGAACAGGATACCGATGGCACGACCCAAACGGCTTCCGCCTCTTTTAATGGCCGAACCTGCTTCTGCGCCAAACTGCTGACCTGTCTGTCCGATGGTAGAGCCTACTTCCTGACTAAAATCCCTGGCTTTGTTTTTGAATTCGCCACCCCATTTCTCGGCGCGTGACTTGAAACCCTCCAAGTCTTCCTGGATCGTGTTCTTGATCGTGTTCAGGTCCACTTTTTCACCACGCATCTCCAGTTTCTCAGAAGCACTCTTGGCTTCGGGGATCACGGCCCATAATACGGCATACACGATGAACAGGGTACCACCGAACGATCCGAAAATAATGCTGGGGAAGGGATCTACATCGAACCAGAATATCCCCCTGAAAATAGAATTGATGATACCCAGTACCAGTGGCAGGGCAAAGATCAGACGGGGTATCCATACCGCGATATCGAAATAAGAAGCGATACCACTGGCCACACCCGCCACCACTTTTTCCTCAGGGTTACGATACAGTCTTTTAGTAGAAGTGGTATGCACCAATGCCTTTGAAGGCAGGATGATCCACAATAAGATATATAAAAGGATACCGGTTCCGGCGCCAAAACTGATCAGGGCGAACACCAGGCGGACAATGGTAGGGTCTACCCGTAAATAAGTGGCCAGTCCACCGCACACTCCACCCAGTATCTTATCATTCTCATCACGGTATAAACGGCCACGGGGCGATTCACTATCAGCAGTATGCTGATGGCCCCTGTTCTCCTCTCCGCCCAGCTGCGATTTCACTTTTCCTTCTTCGCCTTCAAAGTCTTCAGGGCGACCCATGCTTTCGATGATCTGGTTCACATCTGCTTCTGTGATGCAGGTGCTCCCTTTTTTCAGGCTTTCGCCAAACAGTTCGGCAATACGGCCCTCAATATCGTTGATGATCTCGTCACGTCCCTCCTCATCTGCAAAGAACCTGCGCAAACTTTCCACATACTGCTTCAGCATGTCGTAGGCAGCTTCCTCAATGGGGATCACCCTGCCCTGAAAGTTTATATTGATTACCTTTTTCATGTCAGTTCAATTTTATTGGTTGGTTAAGGTTGGGATTGGATTTCTTCGGATGTGTTGTTGTCTGCAGGTTGCGTCAGGGCATGAACAGCATCCGCCAGTTCTTGCCAGGTTCTTTCCAGTTCTCCGTAGAATTCGAGGCCTTTGTCGGTCATCACGAAATATTTACGGGGTGGACCGCTGTTGCTTTCTACCCAGCGGTAGGTAAGCAGTCCTGCATTCTTTAATCGCGTAAGCAAAGGATAGAGAGTTCCCTCCAGGATGTGGAGGTTAGCTGCTTTCATCCGCTCAACCAGGTCCGAAGGATACACTTCACCCTGGCGAATGATGGATAAAATACAAAACTCCAATACGCCCTTTCGCATCTGACTTTGTGTGTTCTGAATGTCCATAACCGGAGTTTTTGTCCTGCCGCCTTACTGATTAAATTGGCAGGCTTTGTGATTGAATGATGTCGTTGCTGTTAGTAGGCCAAATGTCTTCTGACAATTCTTGTCCTGCGACTGCGTTCCATGTTCCAGAGGTCTACCACTCCAAAAGCGGTCTTCTGATTTACCTGGGCAACATTGGTGGCTACTGTTTCTTTCACTTCTTTCACTAAGTTATTCAACTGGTTTTCGCCCAGTGCCTGAAAGAAGAAGTTGTTTTGCGTTTTCATGATCTCTTTATTTTAATGTTTTCTGTTTTTCCAGTGTTGGGAAGGAACCTGCTGTCATACTCCTGGTTCATTCCCTTTGACAACACAAAGATGTGCATTTATTTGGTACTATGCAACACATAGTACCAGTTTTTTTCAGGTAATAGGTAGCGGACAATAACTGGCTTACCATAAATAATTGATTATCAATTATTTATCCAAAATGTGTGATTTTGCGAAATGTTGAACGGTTTTATTTCTTGACAAACGGTTTTCATATCAGATCGGCTTCAGGTTCGAAAAAATATTCATCGTACCTGTACGATTAATAAGAAAAACCCCTTTACTTTGCATTATCGTACAAAAACGATAAACCAATGGCTTCAGCAAAAACAGAGGTATTTACCCAGGCAGAGCAGGACCTGGCCGCTTTTGCGAAAGTATTATCGCACCCGGCCCGCATCGCCATTTTAAAGATACTGGCAGCGCAGAACGCCTGTATCTGCGGCGAGATCGTAGAGGTACTGCCGCTGGCGCAATCCACCGTATCACAACATTTAAAGGAACTAAAGAACGCAGGACTCATCAAAGGGACCATTGAGGGGCCTAAGAGCTGCTACTGCATCAACCGCGAAGCATTTGAAAAATTAAACGAGGAATTCAACTCCCTGTTCCAGACACTGCGTGCAGAAGGACAGGCAAATTGTTGCTAACCAGCCTGGCACGTCAGAGGCAGCTGCCGCTTTCGTACCGGGCCTTTTATACAACCTTAAATACATGTATATGCAAACCGAACAGGAATTAAAAGCGCTGGTAAAAGAAAAATACAGCGAGATCGCTGAGCAGTCGCGCACACAGAACCTCTCTTCCTGCTGCGGCTCCGGCTGCTGCAGTGATGAAGTATATAACCTGATGGCAGATGATTATAGCCAGCTCAAAGGCTATACCGCCGATGCAGACCTTGGTCTGGGCTGCGGATTACCCACCGAATTTGCGCAGATCAAAAAAGGGGATGTGGTGATAGACCTGGGCAGCGGTGCCGGCAACGATTGTTTTGTGGCACGTGCGGCCACCGGCGAAACAGGGAAGGTCATCGGCATAGATTTTACCGAAAAGATGATTGAGAAAGCCAGAAGCAACGCAGAAAAACTGGGCTATCACAATGTGGAGTTCCGTTTTGGCGATATCGAACACATGCCCGTGTCGGCCAATGTTGCGGATGTGGTGGTCAGCAACTGCGTGCTCAACCTCGTTCCCAATAAATTCAATGTATTGAAAGAAGTGTACCGTGTATTGAAACCCGGCGGCCACTTCAGCATTTCCGATATTGTGCTGGAAGGGGAATTACCCGCGCAACTGAAACAGGCCGCCGAAATGTATGCAGGCTGCGTAGCAGGCGCCATTCAGAAACAAGTATACCTGGAGCTGATCCATACCACCGGTTTCACGAATGTGACCCTGCAGAAAGAGAAAGTGATCACCATTCCGGATGATATCCTTATCAATTATATCAGCAAGGAAGAGATAACCACATTCCGGAACAGCAGCATGGGTATTTACAGTGTTACTGTATACGCTGAAAAACCTGCTGCCAAAGAAACCTGCTGTACCCCGGGTTCCGGCTGCTGTAATTAATACCAACCTGCGCCTTTGCGGGAGAATTTTCGCACAAAGGCGCAAACTGAAATACATTGTATGTTTATTACCAACCTCCTTCCCGAACATTGGGAAGCTGTCAAAACCATTTATGAGGAAGGCATTGCCACCGGCAATGCCACTTTTCAGACCGCGGTTCCTTCCTGGGAAGAATGGGATATTTCCCACAGCAAACAGCCAAGACTGGTTGCTATGGAAGAGGATACCGTTTTGGGCTGGGCCGCCATTACACCGGTAAGCGGCCGTTGTGTGTATGCCGGTGTGGGTGAAGTAAGTGTGTATGTAAGCGCGGCAGCCCGCGGCAAAGGCGTTGGCAAACAACTGCTGCTGGCCCTGACGGAAGAGAGCGAAAAACAGAACTTCTGGACCCTGCAGGCCGGCATCTTCCCGGAGAATACTGCCAGCGTGCATTTACACGAACAATGTGGTTTCCGGTTGGTAGGCCACAGGGAAAAGATCGGAAAAATGAAGGGTGTATGGCGCGATACCTTATTGTTCGAAAAAAGAAGCACTAAATTCTAAACCAGCATATGTCTGCCAACAACTGCGCACCTGCCCACGAAAGAAAAAAATTAAGTTTTCTGGATCGTTACCTCACCCTCTGGATCTTTCTGGCCATGGGCCTGGGTGTGGGCATCGGTTATCTTTTCCCTTCCTCAGCCGGTTTCATCAACAGTTTTTCCAGTGGCACCACCAATATACCACTGGCACTGGGATTGATCTTGATGATGTACCCACCCTTGGCCAAAGTACGCTACGAGAAAATATTCGAAGTATTTCGCAATACAAGGGTATTGGGCGCCTCCCTGTTACTGAATTGGATCATTGGTCCCATTGTCATGTTCCTGCTGGCCATCCTTTTTTTACAGGGATACCCGGAATACATGACAGGACTGATCCTGATCGGATTGGCGCGTTGTATTGCCATGGTCGTGGTATGGAACGAGCTTGCCGAAGGCAACCGTGAATACGCAGCAGGCCTGGTGGCACTGAACAGTATTTTCCAGGTATTGCTGTACAGTGTATATGCATGGTTCTTCATCACCGTATTGCCACCGTTATTCGGTATCGGCGGACTGGAAGTGTCGATCACCATTGGCATGATCGCTAAATCGGTGGCCATTTACCTGGGTATCCCTTTCGCCGCAGGTGTCATCAGCAGATATATACTGATCCGTTTAAAAGGAGATGAATGGTTCCAGCAGCAATTTGTACCGGTCATCTCTCCCATTACACTGGTTGCCCTGCTATTCACCATCGTGGTCATGTTCAGCCTGAAAGGCGAACTCATTGTCCGTATCCCGATGGATGTTGTGCGGATCGCCATACCGCTGCTGATCTATTTTATCCTGATGTTCCTTTCCGGTTTTTTTATTGCCAGGTACCTGGGTGCCGATTATTCCAAAAATGCCGCCATTGCCTTTACCGCCACCGGTAACAACTTTGAGCTGGCCATTGCCGTGGCCATCGGTGTGTTCGGGATCAACTCGGGACAGGCTTTTGCGGGCGTTATCGGCCCACTGGTAGAAGTACCGGCGCTGATTGCCCTTGTGAACGTGGCATTCTGGCTGAAGAAAAGATATTATACCCAACCAAACACCACTCACGTATAACCCGTTCATACATATGCCAAGCAAAAAGAAAATACTATTCGTTTGCGTAGAAAACAGCAACCGCAGCCAGATGAGTCAGGCTTTTGCCTCCATACACGGCGGTGCGGATGTAGCAGCTTACAGCGCTGGTAGCAAACCCAGCGGCATAGTGAATCCCAAAGCCATTGCGGCGATGAAGGAACTGGGCTACGACCTGAGCGTCCACGATAGCAAATCCTTACAGGAAGTGGAACAGTATGCCCCATTTGATGCGGTGGTGACCATGGGCTGCGGTGATGCCTGTCCCTGGATGCCTGCCAAAAAATTCATTGAATGGCAGATCCCGGATCCCAAACATATGGATCCTGCGGAATTCAACCAGGTTCGCGACATGATCAGTGAAAAAGTGAAACAGTTACTGGCAGAACTATGAAGATCGTCGCTCATCCCTGTTCGTACCGATGAGCGCTTCTATCAGTGAGGAAACAATGCTGACCACAAGGCTGAACACCAATGCGGCCACCCAGCCATCCACCGTAAGACCCGGCACCAGGCTGGCCGCCCATTTCACGATCAGGATATTGATGAACAGCAGGAACAAACCCAGCGTGATGATGGTGAATGGGATGGTGAGGATGATCAGGATCGGCTTTACAAAACTATTGAGCAAGCCAAGTACCACAGCCACCAGTAAGGCCGTAACGGTACTGTCTACATGAACGCCTTTCAGTATATACGCTGCAAAAAGGACAGCAACGGCCGTTGCGACGGTTTTGGCAAAAAACTTTCCCATATTGCTTGATTGAAAGATCAAATTACCATTTAAATATCGAATAATGAACAAGGAATATTGAATGATGAGCCCCCTACTTCATCATTCAATATTCCTTGTTCATTATTCATGAGGCCATTCTTTAAACGACTACGACTTCATAGAAAGATTCAGGTTCCAGGTATCGTTGGGCAAGGGCCTGGATCTCTTCGGCGGTGATGGACTGTACCACGCGGATGCTGTTGTAAAAATATTCATCGGTAAGTCCGTTCAGGATATAGTTCTTCCAGCGCGCAATGACCTGGAAAGGACCGTCCAGGTCGCCCAGCAAAGAGCCGATCATGTAATTGCGCACCAGGTCCAGCTCCTCCGCATCCACCGGTTCATTTCGCAGGATCGCCATTTCCTTATACACTTCATCAATCGTAGCAGCACACACATCACGCCCAGCTTCGGTGCTGATGAGCCAGGCGCTGCTATGGATATGGTTCTGCATATAACTGTGTATGCCGTAGGTATATCCTTTGTCTTCGCGGATATTACTCATCAGCCTTGATCCAAAGAACCCGCCGAAAATATTATTCAGCACCTGCGCCTTGGAGAATTCAGGGTGGTGCCGGTTGGGGAAGGGCCTGGCAATACGGATGGCTCCCTGCACCCCGTTGGGGTCGTTGACGATATTGTATTTCCGGGTCTCTGCCGGCTGTGGAGTATAAACG
This sequence comes from Chitinophagaceae bacterium, assembly GCA_020403425.1. Classification (GTDB taxonomy): domain Bacteria; phylum Bacteroidota; class Bacteroidia; order Chitinophagales; family Chitinophagaceae; genus Sediminibacterium. The sequence continues at coordinate 92,493 of JADBXR010000005.1, forward strand.
ATCCCGGGCAGGTCATCCTGGCGAAAAGGCAGGTGACCAAACAGGCTATTCAGTTGCTCCTGTATATTGGCCGGTGGTTTACCAGCCACGAACATGAGGCATTTCCCTTCTGTATAAAAACGCTTATAAAAAGCAGCCAGCTCATCACGCTGCAGGTTATCATAATCCAGCGTGGATGTGTATTTCCCATAAGGATGGTGAAAACCGTACACGTATTCATCGATCAAACGGTTGGCCACAAAGTCGCATTTCTTCAGGTTCACTTCCAGCCGTTGCTTCTGGTTCTGCTTGTAGATGGCCAGTTCTTCTTCCGGGAAGATGGACTCTGTCATCAGTTCAGCCACTACCGGCAGCAGGTCGGGCAAATGTTTACTGAGGCAATGCAGTGTGATGGTGGCGGTTTCATTATAACAGCTTCGGTTCAGGTAAGCCCCATAGAACTCGAAATGTTCGTTGATGGCGAAGGCTTTTTTCTGACGGGTACCGTTCTTCAGCATAAAGTTGGTGGTGGCAGCTACGATATTCTTGTCCTCGTACCAGTTTCCCGCATAAAACACCCATTCGATCAGTAATACTTCCTGGGCGCCTGCATCAATACTGTATACAGGTACACCGTTATCCAACGTAAAATGATCGTACGGTTTTAACTGCAGCTGCATGTTAACCGCATCAATGATTTCCGGCGCAGTTTTTCTATTGATCATTCCTGGTTACTTACTGTGATAAAATAAAGTGTTACTATTCTCATTGCGGAACACTTCCCGGCAGTGCTGCTGCACTTCCTGCGCGGTGATCTCCTGGTAACGCTGCAGTTCGGTGTTCATGAGTTCCGCATCGCCCAGCAGTTCGTACATGGCCAGGCTGTTGGCCCGGCTCATCACGCCCATGTCCTCGAAAGCGATCACACTTTCTGTCTTGTTCTTTACTTTCTGCAACTCATGATCAGGTACCACTTCGGTCTGTATCTTTTCCACTTCTTCTGCTACCGCCTGTGCCGCAGTATCCATGCTGATCCCTTTCACCAGTTTGCCTTCAATGGCCAGCAAACCCTTGTCGATACTGCCAAAATGATAACAATCGATATTGGAGAACAGCTGTTTTTCCTTTACCAGGGCCTGGTACAAACGGGATGATCCACCGCCACCCAGTATTTCTGTGGCAAGGTCCATAACGTAATACCCCCTGTCCAAACGAGCATCCATATGCCAGGTCTTGACAAAGGCATCCAGTGGCACATCGGCATATACTTCCGATACGCGGGCAGCGGTTTGTCTGGGTTCCTGTGGAAGGTTACGGTTGTATTTCTCTCCCATAGGGATATCGCCAAACCATTTCTGCGCCAGCCGCTTCACCGTTTCCAACTGCACATGGCCTGCCACCACCAGGATGGCATTAACCGGGCGGTAGTGTTTGAAGAAGAAATGTTTCACATCATCGATATGCGCATTCTCCACATGACGCAGCTCTTTCCCAATCGTCATCCAGCGGTATGGGTGTGTGGTATACGCCAGTTCACGCATCTTGTGCCACACATCGCCGTAAGGTTTGTTGATATAATGTTCCTTGAACTCTTCGCACACCACTTTTTTCTGTACATCCAGGCTTTTCTGGCTGAAAGCCAGGCTCAGCATCCGGTCACTCTCCAGCCAGAAAGCGGTCTCTATGTTCTCTGCCGGTAGCTGACAGTAATAGTTGGTGAGGTCGTTGGTGGTATAGGCGTTGTTCTCACCACCCGCGCGCTGCAGCGGTTCATCATAATCGGGAATATGAATACTGCCCCCAAACATCAGGTGCTCAAACAGATGGGCAAAACCGGTCTTATCCGGGTTCTCATCGCGGGCACCCACATCGTACATGATGTTGACCACGGCCATCGGGGTGGAATGGTCCTCATGTACCAGCACCCGCAGGCCATTATCCAGCACAAAACGTTCATATCGTATCATACGCACTATTAAAGAAGCTGCAAATTAGGTGATTACCGAAAAAAGCGCCTACGAAAACCGGAAGAATCGGGGAATATTTGAATATTGAACAAGGAAGGCTGAACACCGAAGCATCGCTCCAATCATCATTCATCATTCCTTGTTCAATATTCTATATTCCTACCGTCTGATATCTTTTATGTCGATCGTGAGCACCAGCGGTTTCTGGTTGCGGAACACGATCACTTTCATCTTACCGATGCTGTTCTGGAAAATATTTTTGTAGGTCTGGATATTCTTGGAAGCGTTGGTCTCCACGGAAAAGATCACATCACCAGGTAAAAAACCAGCCTTATCACCGGGTGAATCGGGTATCACATCGATCACACGGATCTCCCCATCTATCAGGTAAATACCCAAGCCGGTATAGGAATAATCGAAGCTCTCATTATAATGGGTATTGGGTTTGATATGAATACTCATCTCCGGATAGTTCAGGATCACATTGAACCGCCGCAGGATGTCATTACCGATCAATCCGCCCAATAAAGGATAGGAGGTTACGTTATACTCGTCTTCAAAAATATGAACGGGTACCCGTTTGAATTTATAGGGGCCCAGTTTTATTTCCTGTACCACCGAGACCATCATCTGCCTTTTCCCGCCCAGCCCTTCCGCCTGTGTGGGATAAAATCTCCGTTTTTTCCGGAACACCACACTGTCGTCTACAAAATCCTTCGACAGAAGGAAACTCAGGCCGGCGCCGGTATCAAAGATGAACCGGCTGGTGATCGTCCGCTCATCCTGTATCACCGCAGGTTGCAGCGGCAGCGTGGAGAAGTTCGGTTTCAAAAGATAGCCGCCACGCGGGTATTTAAAAGATCCGGGGGTATATACTTCGATGAGCATGTTATCATAATCCAGCCTTACGATATACCTGCGCAGGAAACTGTACCCGATGATACCATCGATACGGACACCGTACACGCTGGTGAGCAATTCATAATCGTTGATGTGAAAGTCGAGATGTTGCGTTTCCAGGGTACCCAGTGTCAGGGTATGGTTCATGGTGAAATCAACATTCTTGATACCGGCGATCCCGCGGATCGTCTTTTCCGATTTCACCGTAACCAGTTTCATCTCGCTCACCGTGGTGGAATCCATGGAAATACCTCCGCTACCCGTATCGAATACGAAGTTGAGGGAGTCCTTATAGTGATCGATCCGGGCTTTCACGATCACGATACCGCCACTGAGCTGTGTAAACGGGAATCTGGTCAGTAGTTTTGCCTCAGGAAGAACAAATTCCTCCTGTGCAATGCCTGATACCGCCAGGCAAAACATGGCAAAAACAAGGCAGATCCGTTTCATGCTCCCTGAAAATACGCTGATTTGGCTTTCATACGCCCATATTCTGTATGAGGTTGCCCCTTACCCAGATAAACGGCGCTAATGGATGACAACAACAAATATTTGGTTTTCGAAACTGCGCCAATCCAACCTATCACGGTATCTTTGTGCCTCCTTTATAAAGTGTTGAATATGCAATTAGCCGACCTCTACCAAAAAGCCCTGCAATTTGAATTCCTGAGTATCGAAGAAGGTATGTTCCTTTTTGAACAGGCGCCTCTTACCGAACTGATGTATGTGGCCGATGAAATGCGGAAAATACAGGTGCCGTACAACAAAGTGACCTGGCAGATAGACCGTAACGTCAATACCACCAATGTTTGCATAGCCAACTGTAAGTTCTGTAATTTTTACCGGGTGCCGGGTCATGCGGAAGCCTATATCACGGATATGGACACCTACCGCAAGAAGATCTCGGAAACCCTGAAATACGGAGGCGACCAGTTGCTGTTGCAGGGAGGACATCACCCCGAACTGGGACTCGACTTCTATACCAACACCTTCCGTGCCATCAAACAGGAGTTCCCAACCATTAAGCTGCATGCACTCGGACCACCCGAAGTGGCGCATATCAGCAAGCTGGAGAAGATGAGTCACCACGATACGCTGAAAGCCTTGCAGGAAGCAGGACTTGATTCTTTGCCCGGAGCGGGAGCCGAGATCCTGGTAGACAGGGTTCGCCGCCTGATCTCCAAGGGAAAATGTGGTGCCGACGAGTGGCTGGCAGTGATGCACGAAGCACATAAACTGAATATCACCACCAGCGCCACCATGATGTTCGGTCATGTGGAAACACTGGAAGAACGTTTCATACACCTCACCCGTATCCGCGAAGTGCAGAGTATGAAACCGGAGCATGCCAAAGGTTTCCTGGCATTCATCCCCTGGACCTTCCAGGATGTGGATACCTTACTGGCCAGGATCAGGGGCGTACATAACCTGACCACCCCAGACGAATACATCCGAATGATCGCCATCAGCCGCATCATGCTGCCGAATATCAAGAATATCCAGGCCAGCTGGCTTACGGTGGGTAAACAGACCGCCCAGATCTGCCTGCATGCCGGTGCCAATGATTTCGGAAGCATCATGATCGAGGAGAATGTGGTAAGCGCCGCCGGCGCACCCCACCGATTCACCTATAAGACCATGCAGGATGCCATCCGCGAAGCCGGTTTTGAACCCCAGCTGCGCAGCCAGCAGTATGAGTTCAGGGCCATTCCCGAAGCCATCCAGGAGCAGGTGATCGATTACTAGGCCGGATTTAACGTTTTATTGGACCCGGGACATACAGATTAAGGTATTTTCGCATGTAAATATCCTTGTATGAAACCAAGACCTGTCCTGCTGCTTACGCTAACGATCGTATCGATCACGACTTTTATGGCCTTTCTGGTCATAAATTCCCTTGCACCCAACCTGACCTGCGAAAAGAAGGCGAGCTGCTGTAAAACCCCGAAAACCGCAACAAAACCTGGACAGGAGGTATGGGAAACACCCGTAAATCACCTGATCGTCTCCAATAACTGATACAACCCATCCCGCATAACCCTTGCGGGATTTTTTTTCTGTGGTACTGTAACATAATACCGCCAGAGACGTATAACTACCAAACAAGGCAAACAAACCCAAGCTATTCCCTGCTGTTTATGACCGAGAAAGCGTACAATGACTGTGTGAACCAATATGCGGATAACGTATATCGATTCATCGTGAAGAATCTTCGCCATGAAGAGGATGCACGGGATATTGTGCAAACCGCTTTCGAGAAACTATGGCGCAACAGGGAATCGGTGGAACCGGAAAAATCCAAATCCTACCTGTTCACCGTTGCCTATAACCAGATGATCGACCATATCCGCAAGAACAAACGGATCCAGCTGAAAGAGGATTTTGCGGAGGATGCACGGGTACAGCAGTCAACCAATACCAACCTCAAGAAAGTATTGATGGAAGCGCTGAACCAACTGAATGAAACACAAAGAAGCCTGGTAATGCTGAAAGATTATGAGGGGTACAGTTATGAAGAGATAGGTGAGATCATGGCACTGAACGAAAGCCAGGTGAAAGTATACCTGCACAGGGCCAGGCTAACCCTGAGAAACTATTTGGTAAGCGCCGAAAATGTGAGATAATACAATCCAAGAAATCATACAAACAATCATCATCATCTGTGATCCATATTGACCAACATAATTACGAGGAATTCTTCCTGCTGTATGTAGACGGGGAACTGTCTGCTGCAGACAAGCAGGCCGTTGAGCGGTTTGTGCAGGAAAACCCTGACCTCGCAGTTGAGCTGGAGCTGTTACAGCAATCACAGTTACCGGTTGAGGATTGGGATTTTGAGAACAAAAGCCAGCTATACCGGAGTGAATCGGCAGAGATCAATAGCGCCAACTGCCAGGAACAGTTCCTGCTGTATGTGGACAATGAGCTGAACCCCGCTGACAGGGAAAACGTGGAAAGATTCGTATTGCAGCACCCTTCGCTGCAGGAATCTTTTACCCAGCTGAAACGAACCAAACTGGAACCCGAACTGCTGGCATTCCCCGACAAATCGCTTTTATACCGGAAGGAAGAAAGGCGCATCCTCTATATGAGCTGGCAACGGATGGCCATTGCCGCCGTACTCACCGGCTTGGCAGTATTGCTCTGGACCGTTGTTCCACAACAGAAGAACAATGAACCGATACTGGCATCTGACAACACAGCAAACAGCAATACCCAACGACCGGCTACGAAAGCCGAAAACGGCAACACAGCAGCGCCCCAACCCGGTCAGGAAAATATAGTCGCAGGCACTCGTGCAGGAATTCCTGTACAGGTACCAGGAACTGCACAACAAACCATGCCGGCCAACGCAGTCGCCGACCTGCTGGCAGCCAATACCGAACCCGCCGCAACGAATGGTTTGCAGCGGACAGATGCGGATGTGATCACCACAGGCATAAACAATTTACCGGGAAACATCACTTCCCCGGGCACACATGGTATCTCCGGAGATAATGCAGTGCTGGATCATGTGGATATGGTAAGACCCGCCGGTTCACAACAGAACGACAATGACGAGACCGAAAATGCCCGGTCGGCTGTCTATCGCGAGCTGGACACGGAATCTGCCGACCAGAAAAAAAGTTTACTGCTGGGTTCACTGGAGATCAATAAAGACAAACTCCGTGGTTTTTTTAGAAAAGCCGGTAGTATCTTTCGCAGCAAATCCAGGACAGAAGAAGAACCCGTTACAACCAATACCCGTTCATCAGAATAATCAGAAAGGATCGTAATATGAAACAGATTATCATGGCAGCGGCCTGCCTGGTGGTTACCAGCATCGGCTTTGCACAAACAGACAGCACAACAAAAAACGCAGACACCATTAAAGTGGGCAACTTCGTCATCATAAAGAAGAAGAATGCCGGAAATGTTTCGGATGATACCGAGAAAAAACGCGGCTCGCTGGAGTACAGTATCGAACGCCGTACCCGCCGCAGAAGCAATATCAGCACCAACTGGTGGATCATGGACCTCGGCTTCGCCAATATGCGCGACCAGACAGATTATGCCGCCGCACAGGCTGGAGGCTATTTCAGAACACTGCGTCCTACCGACGGACCGGTTACCCAGAACAGTTATAAACTCATCAACGGGAAATCCAGCAACGTGAATATCTGGTTCTTCATGCAGAAGGTGAACCTATACAAACATGTGGTGAACCTGAAATACGGACTGGGACTGGAAATGTATAATTTCCGCTACGATACCCGTTTAAGTTACCGGAAAGATCCTGCACCGTATGTATTCAACGATTCTATCAGTTTCACCAAGAACAAATTATATGTGGAATACCTGACCATTCCGGTGATGCTTAACGTCAATACCACACCCGACAGTCGCAGGGGCTTCAGTTTCAGTGCCGGTGTCAGTGCAGGATACCTTACCAATAGCCGCAACAAACAGATCAGTGGAGAACGAGGTAAAGAAAAGATCAAGGGTGATTTCAATTTTGAGAACTGGCGCATAGCGCTGATCGGCGAAATGGGTCTCGGACCGGTACGCCTCTACGGAAGCTATAGCCTGAACCGTTTACAAAAAGAGGTTACCCGTGTTGAACAATATCCCTACACAGTGGGTATCCGATTCAGCAACTGGTGATCAGGATCGTTTTATTTCTCATGTTACACATTCAGCGCCGCCTTTCCAGGTGGCGCTTTCGTTATGGTGGTATCGAAGCAGAACCGATGGTTAGCATTTTCTTAATTCGCTGCACGGGGATTCCGGCATTAACTTAATTTTTGGTGAATTAACCATACCACAACACCCTGATCGTATAGGTTGCAGCAAATCTGAGAAGCCGCATGAAAAAAAGCCTGTATCTCTCCTTGCTGGGTATGATCACGCTTACCCAGACCTCTTTCAAAAAAATTCCCCCGGGTAGCAGGTACGCAACGGCCCACACCTATCATATCCTCATCGAAAAGAAGCGATACCTCATGCACCTTTTTGATTCAAGTGGCGAGCGGATCGTGACCTATCCCGTTGTATTCGGCAACAAGGACCTGGGCGATAAGATGATGCAGGGCGACCGAAAGACACCAGAAGGGATTTTCCATATCTCACTCAAACGCAGGCACGATAAATGGAAAGCTTTTCTGGCCATCGACTACCCCAATGCCGACAGCTACCGGAAATTCAACGAAAGAAAAGCAAGGGGGCTGATCCCTGCCACTGCACAGATCGGCGGGGGTATCGGCATACATGGCACCTGGCCACGGGAAGACTTTGTGATAGATCAATACCAAAACTGGACAGAAGGATGCATCAGCACCAAAAATGTCTATATCCAGGAGATATTTGGGTTATTACCTGTTGGGACGAGTGTGGAAATAACACAGTAGGAATATTGAATATTGAACAAGGAATGATGAATGTTGAAGTGATCGCCGGTCAACATTCATCATTCCTTGTTCAATATTCTCTTGTTCCCTAAATCTTCCCGGATCCAAAATAGCTGTGCAGCACTTCTGGCAGCTTGATGCCCTCAGTTGTCTGGTTATTCTCGAGCAGACAGGCCACGATCCTGGGCAGTGCCAGTGAACTTCCGTTGAGAGAATGGGTCAGCTGTGTTTTGCCATCCGCATCTTTATAACGGCATTTCATGCGGTTGGTCTGGTAGCTTTCAAAATTGCTGACACTGCTTACTTCCAGCCAGCGCTCCTGGGCTGCGCTGAATACTTCAAAATCGTAGGTAATGGCACTGGTAAAGCCCATATCGCCGCCACATAAGCGGAGGATACGGTAAGGCAACTGCAAGGACAGCAACAGCTTCTCCACATGGGCCACCATCTCGTCCAGCACAGCATAACTGGTAGCAGGTTCTACGATCTGGATGATCTCTACTTTTTCAAACTGGTGTACACGGTTCAGTCCCCGTACGTCCTTACCAAAGCTGCCTGCCTCTCTTCTGAAACAGGGTGAGTAAGCGGTCATCTTCACGGGCAGTTCCTCCATTTTGAGGATGGTATCGCGGTAAATATTGGTAACCGGCACTTCTGCGGTAGGTATCAGGTAAAAGTTATCAGCCGTGGCGTGGTACATCTGTCCTTCTTTATCGGGCAGCTGACCGGTAGCAAAAGCACTTGCTTCGTTGACCATGAATGGTGGCAGGTATTCGGTATAACCAGCGGCCGTATTGAAATCGAGAAAATACTGCACCAGTGCACGCTGCAGTTTGGCTCCCTTACCCTTGTACAATGGAAAACCACTACCTGTGATCTTGGCACCGGTTTCAAAGTCCACCAGGTCGTATTGTTTAATCAGGTCCCAGTGCGGTACCGCTTTTTCAGGCAACTGTGGTTTTACGCCTCCCTCTCTCACCACCACATTCTCTTCCGGGGTACGGCCTTCGGGTACCTGTGGAGAAGGCAGGTTGGGTAATATAACGATGGTATCCTGCAACTCTTTTTCTACGCTGGCCATCTGCTCTTTCAGGGGTTCCAGTGTGGCTTTCCAGCTGGCTACATCCAGTTTCAGCGCTTCGGCCCCTTCTTTGTTACCCTGGGCCATTAGTTTACCGATCTCCTTGGAAGCACTGTTAACTTTGGCCTGGGTGGTATCAAAATCGGCCTGTAATTTCTTGCGTTGGTCGTCTAAGGCAATAATGGTATCTACCAGCTGGGGCTGGTTAAAATGCTTTACCGACAGCCTTCTTTTTACTTCTTCCGTATTGTTCCGCAATACACTCACTTGTAACATAATCAGGTCTATTTGCCGCAAAGATAACTTTTGCCGGTTGATGATGGCATGCTTCAGTGGTTTACCTTTGCCATAATATGTTTATTTCAGACGATTTACAGCAAAGATGGTGGACCCTGGAGGCCAAACTGGTGGAGCGGTTCGGTAAAAAACCTGACCTCGAAGCCATTTTATTCCTGATCGGCATGCAGGAAACCGGATTCATACAGGAAAAGATCTCCAAAGAACAGAAACAGGACCTGATGCACGTGGCCGTATGCCGGGTACTGAGCCAGAGCGGGTATTACCTGCTGGAGGGAACCGATGAAGATGGATGGCCCCATTACAAACAGGTAAAGGAATTACCCGTAATGGTGCTGCCCGAACAGGAGAACTTCATCAAAGACCATGTATTGCTCTATTTTGAGCAGGAAGGGTTTTAGGGATCAAGACCGGTGAACCGGGAAGGCAAAATGGCCGGATCAGGGTCTTTATTCCTGACCTGGGGTTGCGGCTCTCATTATTAAATTTCTCACAACCATTTTTTATCTAAATATTTGCAATACTAAAATTTACGTTATGAATTTCCCTACAGATGTCCGCTACACCAAAGACCACGAATGGATCCGCCTGGATGGTAATGTTGCCACCATCGGTATCACCGATTTTGCCCAGCATGAACTGGGTGATATTGTGTACGTAGACATCAACACCATCGGCCAGAGCCTGAAAGCGGAAAGCCTGTTTGGCACCGTAGAAGCGGTAAAGACCGTCAGCGACCTGTACCTGCCCGTAGAAGGAACCGTTACAGAGGCCAACCCCTTACTGGAAAAACAACCGGAACTGGTGAACACCGACCCTTACGGAGATGGCTGGATGATCAAGATCACCGTAGCCGACCCTGCTTCCGTATCGAATCTGATGGACAGTGCCGCTTATGCTGCCCTGGTAGGATAATTGTCCGGAAAGAATTTGATTCCCTGTAAATCAACATACAACAGGAGCCGCAACCTACTTGACAGAGGTTGCGGCTTTTTATTTGGCACCGGGCCCGTTGTTTAACAATCTCATTTGTAAATAATTGTCTTACTTGCCGGCCTAAACAGTCTGTCCTTGCGCTTTCAACGTTTTATCCCGGCCCTTCTCTGGTTGACCCTGAGTATCTTTCTACTATGTTTACCGGGCTCCCGTATTCCCAAATATCCCTGGCTTGCCACCATTCATGCCGATAAATGGATCCACATCGGACTCTTTGGTATGCTTTGCATTCTGTTCGCATTACCCGTTCGTTCTGATTCACTTACGGATCAGCAAAAATTGAGATGGCTGCTGGTGATCAGTTTTGCAGGTATCCTTTATGGTATTTTGATAGAATTCGTACAAAAGAACTGGGTACTGAACCGCTCATTCGAGATCTGGGATATCCTTGCCGACAGTTTGGGTTGTTGGCTGGCCTACCTGTATAACCGGAGTAAAATCATGAGGAGGGAGTAGAAAAAAATTGGTCCCGATAGAAATCGGGACCGCAACCAAAACTAACTGCTTATGAGAAAAAATTGCAAACTTATTTACGCGTTCTACTTAAAATAATACAAAACCTGTGCCACTCGTTTTTCTATTCTGTTAAACTCTGTTAAAGCACTTCTGTGCTCTTCTGGTAGATACAGGATCATGATTTCCTGTTGCCTGATGCAAAGTTCTTTTTAATAGATACAATAAAGTGTCAATGGTTTAACAATAAAATGTTAAACCCTCCTCAGTGGCAGGTAACTGCGTCAATGGAATGATTCTGGAGATAGGGACTCACATACGGGATATTCAAATTCAGTCCTCTGAGAATCAGTAAAATACCCATGGTGAACAATACATAGGGAACCGCTTTTTTCATGGTGTTGCGGGCAGAGAGACTGATCATACTGCCAAAAAAGGAAAGAGCGAACATGGCAGGCAGCGTGCCCATACCAAAAGCGGCCATAAACAGAACACCGCCGCCAACCGAGCCGGCAGCCAATGCGCCTGTTATTGCAAAATAGACCATGCCGCAGGGTAATAACCCATTGGCCAGGCCCAATACAAACATACCGTACAGCTTTTTCTGCTGCATATAACGGCCAATGAACTGTTGTAGCGATTGGGTGAATCTTTCGGCCCACCTGATCCGCAGGACCTTTTTCTGAAACAGGGAACCCAATAAAAAAAACAGGATCAATGCTCCTAACAAAACGGAGAGTGCCTGCTGCATACCCCCCAGGTATACCTGCCTCCCAACAAAACCGAACAGGAGACCCAGCAACCCATAAGTAGTGATTCTTCCAAAATTATACAGGAAGATGCCGAATGCTTTTTGTGCTTTAGGAAGATAGTGTACCGGCAAAGAGAAAGCAATGGGGCCACACATACCCACGCAGTGAAAACTACTCACTGCGCCCAATAGAAAACCCGCTATCAGCAATTGTGTGTACATGGTTAATCAACATGGATGGATTGCTCGATATAATATTTCTGATCAGCAGCCTGCCAGTTCAGTTTTAATTCGTAGGTGGTTGCTTTTACCAGTTCCTTTTTCAGGATCACCTGTCTCGCAGCTGTATCTATCTGTAATGGTATCTTACGATCACGCGTAGCATCTGTCTTACAGTAGAACCAGGCTTCTCCCTTTACTTTCACCCCTTTCATTTCTGCAGGCAGGTTGATCATCACGGTCTCCGCATCCTGTGTCAGATCCAGTTTTCCGCTCAACGCTGCCACATTGTTCTTGCCGTCGATCCTATCCTGGTAACGCAGTTCATCCTTATAATAATCCTTACTCACCAGTTCATATTTCGTATTCACTGCTTTGTACACAAGTGTGCCCATCAGCAAGGCAAATGCAATAAAAACAAACACCAGTTTATTTCCCCAATTCATGTTACAGTTTTAAAAAATTAATTTGCCGGACCCAGAAAGTTGGTCTTCATGGTAACCACTTTCTTGTCGGCGATGTACAGGCCAAGCTTCACTTCTGTTTTACGGCTGTGCACACTTGATTTTGGCAGCACCACAAAAAAGGAGCCCGCACCCTGACCTTCTTTTTCCACGGCAATATAAGATTTACCGATGACCTCCACCTTGCCATTACCCTCTTCCAATTTTACAACGACCTGTGCAGGTTCAATGGTCTTGTTCACCATTTTGATATTGTAGAGATTAGAGATACTGTCAGCACCACGCTCCTGGTAAAGGATGCCCGGTGTACGCATGATGGTGGCATCTATGTCTTTCCTGCTGAGCAGCAGTATGGTAAGCACACATAATACCAAAGCGCATAACCCCGTGTACAATTTCATCCGGATGGTATAACGCAGCGGTTCACCATTGGCGATGGAATTCTCGGATGCATACCGGATCAGGCCACGGGGCCTGTCCAGCTTGTCCATGATACTGTTACAGGCGTCGATACAGGCGGTACAACCCACACATTCCATCTGTACGCCATTGCGGATATCGATACCGGTAGGACACACTTTTACGCACTGGTGGCAATCGATACAATCGCCCAGGTGCTCATCATGCGATTTTTTGGCATTGCCCCTGGGTTCTCCCCGCTTATAATCGTAGGCTACGATCATCGAGTTCTTATCGAGCAACACGCTCTGTAAACGGCCGTAAGGACATACCACGATACAGGCCTGTTCGCGGAAGAAAGCATACACCGCATAGAACACGGCACTGAATGCCAGGATGGATGAAAAACCAACGATATGCTGGCTTACGGGCTCCGTAATGATCTTCTCCAGCGCATCCATGCCGATCACATATGCCAGGAAGAAGTTGGCGATGGTAAAAGAGAGCAGGTAAAACACCAGGTGTTTCGCTCCCACTTTGATGATCTTGCTGCCAGTCCACGGGGCATTCTTCAGCATCCGCTGTGCAGCGGCATCGCCCAGGATCCAGAACTCCACTTTACGGAACATCATCTCCATGAAATTGGTCTGCGGACAGGCCCAGCCGCAGAACAAACGGCCGAAAGCTGCAGTGAACAGGATGATGAAGAACACGAAAGTGATCATCGTGATCCCGAAAATGAAAAAATCCTGTGGCCAGAAGATCTTGCCAAAGAGGATGAATTTCGCCTCAGGGATATTGAACATGAAAAAAGGGCGCCCATTGATCTTCACAAAGGGCAGCCCGAAGAAAATAATAAAATAAAGTACACTTAACCAGGTCCGGATATTGTAAAACTTCCCTTTTGGTTTTTGTGCGTAGATCCATTTCCGTTTGCCACTCTCATCCACTGTCGCGATCCGGTCGCGGAAATTTTCGGTCAACGGTTCGTTGGTATGCTTTATCTCACTCATCTTATCTGATGGTCACTGTTATTTTTTGTCAGCGGCCGGTTGTTGTGCTTTTGCAGAATCTGCTGCGGCCGGAGCTGCGGCGCCACCTGCATTCTCTTCATACAGCGGACCTTGCGGTTCTTTGGCCTTGGCTGGTTTTGTACCCTTCAACGATTTTACAAAACTTGCCAGCTGGGCGATCTGTACAGGAGAATAATCATCCTGCCAGCTCTTCATACCTTTTTCGGGCCAGCCGTATTTGATGGTTTTAAAAATATCCTTGATGCTTCCACCATGGATCCAATAATCATCGGTAAGGTTAGGTCCTACGGAACCACCGCCATCTGCCAGGTGACAGGCTGCGCAAACGGTAGTGAAGATCTTCTTACCTGCTTCCAGTGTGGCCGCATCCGATTGGTAAGTTACTGTATTCTCATCTACCTTATTGGCAGACTTTTTTAAGTATTCCTCTTTCTCGGCTTCAGCAGCTTTCATGGCTATCTGCAGTTCTTCCTTGGGCAACGGGGCCGTATGCGCTACGTGATAACGATACAGATAAACACCAGCCACTACGATACATACATAGAAACCATACAACCACCATGGCGGCAAACGGTTATCCAGTTCGCGGATACCATCGTAGTCATGTCCCAGGTCGATATTGGCTTCTTCCTGTATGGGTCGAAGGCTATTGAATTTGTCCCACCAGGCACTCCAGCTGAAAGCGGGTTTTACCACCACTTCACCGGAGACTGAGATGGCGGCCGCTTCTTTGGCCAACAATAATCTCAGGTTATACAGCAGCGTGAACAAAATGATCAATTCAATAAAGATCACGGAGATCAATGCATAGAAGGCTGTGGCCGACAGACCGCCATAATTGTCCGCTGCGGGTGCGGCGGCAGCAGTAGCGGTTGCCGCGGTAGCTGCATCCTGCGCAAACAAAGGCGTACTGAGCAGGCATACCAGCAGCAGACTGAGCACTTTGCCCGGACCACTGTGCACCGCATTTTTGGCATCTTTATATCGCTGCAGGAATAACTGGGCCGCACCCATCACCACATTGGCCAATAAGGCAATGATGAGCAACAGGCCAATGATCACAAAAATCAGGACCTGTGCCATGGGTTTGGACATTTCGGATGGCACCGGCGGACCGGCGGCAAATGCGCCGGATGGGAAAGCACAGAGCAATACCATCAGGGCTGCCAGGGCATACCAGCTATATCTTTTTGCAGAAGATCTTTTCATATCAGGTGTTTTAAGCATAATTCAGTTAGTTAATTTTCTAAGGGCATACGACTGATCTCATCGATCATTTTTTTATCCGCTTTCCAGGCCCACAATACCATCAGGATAAAAAATACAAAGAAGATCGAAAAAGAACTGAGCGCATAAACATCTACGCCTGTGATCTTTTCTAAGTAGTTGATGAATTTCATAAGGTTTCTTTAGGGTCAGTGGTCAGTAGTGAGTGGGTATTAACTACTCACTACTGACCACTAACGATTCACTATTTTTCCGCCAATGGTTTAGGTGCTGCTTTGATATCTGTTCCTACACGCTGCAGGTAAGCGATCAACGCAATGATCTCTTTATTGGCAGTTGTATTGATCTTATCCAGCTTCAGGTTGATCCTGATCAGGTTGGCCTGTGACATCAGATCTGCATTGGCCACTTTATCATAACCCGCAGGATACGGAACACCCAGCGTCTGCATGGCCCTGATCTTGGCCGGTGTGATGGCGGTATCGATCGGGTTGTCCAGCAGCCAGCTATAGGATGGCATAATGGAACCAGGACTCATGCTCTGGGGTTCCAGCATGTGGTTGTAGTGCCAGCTGTCAGGATATTTCCCGCCAATACGGGCCAGGTCCGGTCCGGTACGTTTACTTCCCCACTGGAACGGATGGTCATAAACGAATTCACCTGCTTTACTGTATTCGCCATAACGGGCCACTTCATCACGGAACGGACGCACCATCTGTGAGTGACAGAGATAACAGCCCTCACGCACATAGATATCCCTTCCCTGCAGTTCCAGCGGTGTATAGGGTTTTACTGAAGCGATGGTCGGGATATTGCTCTTTACCAGGAAGGTCGGGATGATCTCCAGGATACCGCCGATGGCAACGGCCACCAGACTGAACACCAGCATCTGAACAGGTCTTGCCTCGATCCATCTGTGCCAGTATTCCTTGCCATGGGTAACAATCTCTTTGGGCAATGCCGGTGCTTCTGCTTCTTCATCGGCCACCAGGCTGCCGGCTTTCACGGTCTTCACGATATTATATACCATGATGAACACGCCCACCAGGTACAACAGACCACCCACACTACGCAACGCATATAAGGGGATGATATGTGTGACTGTTTCGAGGAACTGGAATTTCAGGGTTCCGTCATCGGTGAACTGCTTCCACATCATTGCCTGGGTAAAACCGGCCCAGTACATCGGGATGGCATAGAGTACGATACCGATGGTGCCGATCCAGAAATGCGTAGTGGCCAGTTTTTTAGAATATAATGGGGTATTGAAAATCCTTGGGATGAGCCAGTACAATACACCGAATGTGAGGAAACCATTCCAACCCAATGCACCTACGTGTACGTGGGCAATGGTCCAGTCGGTAAAGTGCGAAATGGCATTTACGTTCTTCAGACTCAGCATGGGTCCTTCAAAAGTGGCCATACCGTAACAGGTAACCGCCACCACCATGAATTTAAGGATAGGATCCTCTCTTACTTTATCCCAGGCGCCACGCAGGGTGAACAGACCGTTCAGCATACCACCCCATGACGGAGCGATCAGCATGATACTGAAAACAGTACCTAAACTCTGGGCCCAGTCAGGAAGCGCAGTATATAACAGGTGGTGAGGTCCGGCCCAGATATAGATAAAGATCAGCGCCCAGAAGTGAATGATGGACAAACGGTAACTGTACACAGGTCTGTTGGCCGCTTTTGGCAGGAAGTAGTACATGATACCCAGATACGGCGTGGTCAGGAAGAACGCAACCGCGTTGTGACCGTACCACCACTGCACCAATGCATCCTGTACACCGGCATACCAGCTATAACTTTTCAGCGGAGAGAAGGGGATCTCGAAAGAGTTCACGATATGCAGCATGGCAACCGTAACCCAGGTAGCGATGTAGAACCAGATAGCCACATACAGATGGCTTTCCCGTCTTTTCAGGATGGTTCCGAACATATTGATACCGAAGATCACCCATACCAGGGTGATGGCGATATCGATCGGCCATTCCAGTTCTGCATACTCTTTACCGGTAGTATAACCGGCCAGCAAGGTAACAGCAGCAGCCACAATGATGAGCTGCCAGCCCCAGAAATGGACCTTACTGAGGCCATCGCTGAACATACGCGCTTTACACAAACGCTGCAGCGAATAATAGACGCCCATGAAAATGCCGTTTCCTACAAAGGCAAAAATGACCGCGTTGGTGTGCAGGGGCCTTACCCGGCCGAAAGTAGTGATGGGTAAACCAAAGTTCGCCGCGGGCAGATAGATCTGCACGGCAGCCAGTAAACCCACCAGCATACCTACTACACCCCATAAAATGGTGGCATACGCAAACATTTTAACGGTCTTGTTGTCGTAATAGAATTTTTCTACTTGCATTATATCAATTTGAGGTTTGGAGTTTATGTTTTGGTTGTAGATGATCTATTTCACTGTTTCCTCCGGAAGCAGTTCCCGCTCACGTTTGGAAGGGGCAGCTATATCATCAAATAAGATTCGTACAGCCGGGGCTATTTCATCGTCATACTGTCCATCCTTGACGCTCCAGATAAAAGCGAAAAGGAACAGGGATGCAACCGAGATGCTGGCAACCAATAACAGGATAATGACGCTCATAGGCATAGTTTAACGGGTGTAAAAATAGCATAGCACGGCCCGCCGGATCATGATTTACATCAATACGGAACATGACTTTTG
Source organism: Chitinophagaceae bacterium (assembly GCA_020403425.1). Lineage (GTDB taxonomy): Bacteria > Bacteroidota > Bacteroidia > Chitinophagales > Chitinophagaceae > Sediminibacterium. Next base: position 110,339 of record JADBXR010000005.1, read on the forward strand.
TCATGCTGTGTTCCAGATGCTACTTCAATCTCTCCCTGAAGCCGAAGTAGTTACTAAGTCCATAAGTTACAAAAAGTATACTGATACTGCTACAGGGCATAAGAATGGCGGCGATCATGGGGGATAAAACCCCTGAAACCGCAAAGAAAAGTCCCACCAGGTTATACAGGACCGATATCACAAAAGCTGCCAGTACCACCTGTTTGTTGGCTTTGGCCAGCCGGATGAACCGATCCAGCAATGGCAGCTGTTCTGCCGCAAGGATGGCATCGCTGGCGGGCGTAAAATTGTTGTTGCTCTCCGATACGGCTATACCGATATCGGCCTGCTGCAAGGCGCCAGCATCGTTCAGTCCGTCCCCGATCATCATCACTTTTTTACCCTGTGCCTGCAGGGTCCTGATGGCTTCCAGTTTATCCATCGGCTGCTGGTTGAACAGCAGGATGGCATCATAACCCAATACCTTGCGCAGGTAAGCCTGCTCACCGGCATTGTCGCCGCTCAATACGGCCAACTGGTAGTTCTTACCCAGTTTCTGCAATAAAGAAGGGATATCATCCCGGTAATGGTTCCTGAATTTGAACCGACCCCATACTTCTTCCTCGATAGCGATATACACCACCGACGCATCGTTGCTTTCCTGTGGCTCTTTGGTAACAAATGCGGCCGAACCCAGGGTAACCAGGTCGCCATCCACAATACCCTCGATACCCTTACCCGCTATTTCACGGAAACCGCTGACCTTCTGCCCGGTATGATTTCCCGCCCATGCTGCTATCGCTTTACTGAAGGGGTGGGTTGACTGTGCTGCCAATGCCCCGATGGCCCTCACCTGTTTTTCCTGCAAAGGTTCCCCTTCATACAGGATATCCTGATACAGGCCCGTAGTGAGTGTTCCGGTCTTGTCGAATACGATGCAGTCTGCCTCGGCCATATCTTCGATCACCTGTGCATTTCTCAGGTAAAGATGGTTACGGCCAAGGCGGCGCAGGATATTGGCATTGGTGAATGTATTGCTGAGCAACAGGGCGCATGGACAAGCAACGATCAGTACGGCGGTAACTGACGTCCAGACCTTGGAGGGATCATGAAAGTACCACCAGGCTGCCGCAGAACCGGCTATCGTGAAGAGTATGATGGTAAAATAACGGCTGAGGAGGTGCACGAAAGAACGTTCATCATCCGGTGCCGTAACAGGCGTTTCATTGCGGTTCCAGAGTTTGGTAAGATAACTCTGCGCCACTTCCTTGATCACCAGGATCTCGATATTGCCACCGGTCTGTTTGCCACCAGCGTAAACGATCTCGCCCATCTCTTTGGCAACGGGTAAACTTTCGCCGGTCACAAAACTATAATCGATCAGTGCTTTACCACGGGTGATGATACCATCTGCAGGTATCAGCTCCTCGCTATGGATCAGCAAGGTATCGTTCAAACGGATATCCGGCAGGGTGGCCGTTTCCTGTTTCTGCTCACGGATACGGGTAACCGCAATGGGGAAGTAAGAAGTATAATCTCTTTCAAAACTCAGTTGCTGGTAGGTCTTATCCTGCAATACCCTTCCGGCCAGCATGAAAAATACGATACCGCTCATGGAATCGAAATAACCGCCGCCGGTAGCGGTCAACACTTCGTATACGCTGCGGGCAAAAGTGACCCAAACGGCCAGCACAATGGGCGCATCTATGTTGAGAAACCTGTGTTTCAGGCTTTTCCAGGCACTGATGTAGAATTCAGAGGCGCTGTAAAAGAAAACGGGCAATGAAAGGAACAGGTTGGCATAACGGAATACCAGCAGCAGGTTCTTCTCTTTGGCATCAATACCCAGGTATTCCGGAAAACTCATGAGCATGATATTGGCAAAACAGAAGCCGGCCACTCCGAGTTTATAGAGTTTCGATGAATCGATCCGGGTCTTTTTGGCCCCCATATCGCTGAAGCTGATATACGGCTCGTAACCGATGCTGGTCATCAGCTCGGCCAGTTTCCGCAGGGAAAAGACCTGGTGATCGAAAACAATGTCCACTTCTTTTTTGATGAAGTTCACTTTACTGCTCAACACACCCGGTTCCAGACGGTGCAGGTTCTCCAGCAGCCATAAACAGCTGCTGCAATGTATCTGGGGTACGTAAAAACTGATATGGCTCTGCGAGTCGTTCTTGAAATGGATGAGGGAATCGGCGATCTTTGCGTCGTCCAGAAAAGCGAACTTGTCCTCGCGCACCTTCGTCCTGCGGCTGGTACCCGGATTATTACTGATCGTATAATAATCACACATGCCATTCTGGTTCAGGATCTCGTATACCATCTGGCAGCCGCTGCAGCAGAAGTCCTTATCATGCGCATGAAGCACTTCCTCATGGCAGTCTTCGCCACAATGATAACACCTGGGTGTGGCAGGAGAAGTAGTGAGTTTGCTCATGTCTATTCTGCCGGTTGGGTTTTGCTACTGATAGAGGGGTACAACAGGCTCTGTTCAATATAGATCCATTGATGGATCTGCCTTTCCAGGAAAAACAATTCATTGACACAGGCCTTCCATTCCTTACACCAGCCGGGCTGCACCACATAATTGTTCAGCAGTTGCCTGAGTTTGAGTAACAAGTTAATCATAACCTGTTGTGTTTGGTGAATATTTTCAGGAATTTTAGGAGGAATGATATAAGACGGTCCGCCGTTTTTAATGGCAGGGAAAATAATACCGTTCTCTTTCAGGAACAGGTGGTCCAGCTCGTCCTGGAGCTTGACAAAGAGTAGCTGAACCAGTTCATATACCGGCTCGGGTGTGACCTTATTGGACTCCTGCGAAAAATAATCGGCTATTTTATGGCAGGAATTTCTGATATCGCGCTGGCATTCCTTTTCTATTAGGTTACACAGACCTGTAGGGTCTAGTGCTTCCTGCAATTTGGTATCCCATTGTTTCATCAACATCTCCCATTCCATTTGAATGCAAGATACCCCGACAAGTTAGGGGGATATATGATGATGCTCAATCAAAAACATGATTTTTGTCATGTTTTTGATATATATCACTAATAATAATGTGTTATTAATCCTGCAGGTTGGCGGCCCTGATCAGTTCCTTCTGTTTCAGGATCTTGATCTTCTTACCGTCCAGCTCCACCATACCGTCCTTTTTGAATTCAGAAAGCAGTCGGATGGCAGATTCGGTAGCGGTTCCTACCAGATTGGCAATCTCTTCGCGTGAGAGGCGAACATTGAGGGTGATACCGTCCTCTTCAAAACCATAGGTCTCTTTGATGAACAGCAGGGTTTCGGCCAGTCGCTCCCGGATGGGCTTCTGGGCCAGGTGGGTCAATTTGATCTCGGCACGGTGCAACTCATCACTGAGCAGTTTCATCATCTCGAAAGCCAGTCCCGGATCGAGTTTGAGTACATTTACAAACAGCTCTTTGGGGATAAAACAGATCTGCGTATCCTCCAATGCAACGGCGCTGGCACTATAGCGATCGCCGCTCAGAAGTGCGCGGTAACCCAGCACATCACCGGCTTTCAGCAGACGGATGATCTGCTCCTTGCCATCATCGCCCAGATGCGACAGTTTTACCTTACCGTTATTGATACAGTAGACACCAAAAGGATAAGACCCCTCATTAAACAGGATCTGACCCCTTTTATAAACGTTACAGATCTTCTGTTCATTTATCTGGTTAACAAATTCATCTTTCGCCTTGCAAAAAACAGAATTGAACCTTTGTGAACAGGATTGACAAGTGCTATGATCGGTCATTGGTTTCTAGTACAATTGAGGCAAAATTAGAGGTAAAATGCCATAGAATGATTCGTTTTTCGGAATTTATGGTATGATTATCGGTAAAACCAGCGACCTTACATCTGGTTTCCGGTGTCTTTTAACACAATTCATTATATATCACAGTTCAGCGTTTATTTTTGCAAAATATATGCCCTATTTCAACTGGAACGATAGTATTAATTTTTTTTCAAAATTAACACCGAAAAGGCTGTGGAATGCCATCAAGGTCTACAGCAGTTACCAGCTGAGTAAACTAAGCGGCAAACCCATCCAGTGGGGCCTGCCTGTGTCCATTTCGTTCGAACCCACCACTTCCTGCAACCTCCGTTGCCCAGAATGCCCCAGTGGTATGCGCGCATTCACCCGGCCAACCGGTATGCTGGAGAACAGTTTTTTCAGGCAGACCATCGATGAGATCCACCGGGAACTGTTGTACCTGATCTTTTATTTCCAGGGTGAGCCCTACCTGAACCCCGAATTCCTGAACATGGTGAAATATGCCCATGACAAAGGCATTTATACAGCCACTTCCACCAATGCGCATTACCTGACCGACGAAAAAGCGAAACAAACGGTGGAAAGCGGACTCGACCGACTCATTATTTCCATCGATGGCACTACGCAGGAGGTTTACCAGCAATACCGTATTGGCGGCAAGCTGGATAAAGTACTGGAAGGGGCCCGCAATATCGTGAAATGGAAAAAGGAGCTGAAAAGTAAAACGCCCTTCGTATTCTTCCAGTTCCTGGTGGTAAAACCGAACGAACACCAGATAAATGCCGTCAAAGAACTGGGCAGGGAGATCGGGGTGGACCAGGTCCGTTTTAAAACAGCACAGGTCTACGATTTTGAGAACGATCCGAACCAGCTGATACCCACTAAGCTGAAATACAGCCGCTATAAAAAGGATGCCAATGGCAAAATGGTTGTAAAAAGCGGCCTCAGCAACCATTGCTGGAAATTGTGGCACGCGAACGTGATCACCTGGGATGGCCTGGTGGTACCCTGCTGTTTCGACAAGGATGCCATGCACCAGCTGGGTAACCTGAAAACACAGAGTTTTAAGGAAACCTGGCAAAATGATAACTATAAACAGTTCCGGCGCGAACTGCTTACCAGCCGTAAGAACATCGATATCTGCGCCAATTGCAGCGAGGGGCTGAAGGTTTGGGAATCGTGAGACGTGAGTGTTGAGTCGTCAGTCGTGAGAACATGCCTGCTGGTGAGTGGGCAATTGCCAATTCACCATTGCCCATTGCCCACTCACGTCTCACGATCCACATTTCCCCCGATACCCTTATTTTTACAAAATCATGGGCATAGAAAAAGATATCCAGCAGCAGTTATTCCGGAACGAATACCAGAAAGCTACGGTGAATATTATTTTCTCCGCCAACTGGTTACAGGAAAAGATCAAGAATTTCCTGGATACGGAAGACATCACCCCGCAGCAGTATAACATACTCAGGATACTCAGGGGACATAAAGAACCTCTTAGTACCTTACAGATACGTGAGCGGATGCTGGACAAGATGAGCGACACCAGCCGCATTGTGGAAAGACTGCAGAAAAAGAGCCTGGTGGAGAAAAAGACCTGTCCTACCGATAAACGCCTCGTAGATGTGGTGATCTCCAAAAAAGGTCTGACCCTGCTGGAGAAACTGGACAGGAAGAACAGCGAGTTGGACCAGATGCTGCACAACCTTAGTGCCGAAGAAGCCCAAACCCTGAACGGCCTGCTCGATAAAATGCGCGATGCCCGGTAACGCATCCCTGTGAATTACCTCCGTATTTCCGCGAATTCATCCACAATACAGGCAAGCCAGCCCGCATAGGTTTATCTTCGTCATATGAAGACCCTCATCCGTTCTTATCTGCTGCTGGCAGCCATCATGTTGCTGTCGGACAGCCACGCCCAGACAGGTTCACCCAATTATGAATTCAGGGGCGTGTGGATCGCTTCGGTGGTCAATATCGACTGGCCCAGTAAAAAGACCTTATCCGTTGAAGAGCAGAAAGCGGAATACATCCGTCTGCTTGACCTCCACCAGCGAAACGGCATGAATGCGATCGTGATGCAGGTTCGTCCTGCGGGAGATGTATTGTATCCCTCCCCGTTCGAGCCCTGGAGCGAATACCTCACCGGCAAACAGGGATTACCTCCCACGCCCTTTTACGATCCCATGGAATTCATGATCGCCGAGACCCATAAACGCGGTATGGAGTTTCATGCCTGGCTGAACCCATACAGGGCAGTGTTCGATATGCTGCGATCTTCCGTATCACCCTCCCATCTCACCAAAACACATCCTGAATGGTTCCTGGTGTACGGGGGCAAGAAATATTTCAACCCCGGCTTACCCGAAGTAAGGGAACACCTGGGCAAAGTGATACGCGATATGCTTACCCGCTACGATGTGGATGGCATACATCTGGACGACTACTTCTACCCTTACCGTATAACGGGAAAGGAATTCCCCGACCAGAAAGACTTCCTGAAATACGGAAAGGGCCTGAGCAAGGATAGCTGGAGAAGGAGCAACTGCGACAGCGTGATCCTGCTGATCCACAACATCGTACGCAGTGTAAAACCACACGTACGCTTTGGGGTAAGTCCGTTCGGCATCTGGCGCAACAAAAGCCAGGATGCCATGGGAAGTGATACCCGTGGCGGACAGACCAATTATGATGACCTGTATGCCGATATCCTGTTATGGCTGCAGAAAGGATGGATCGACTACGTGGTGCCGCAACTGTACTGGGAACGCGGGCACAAACTGGCTGACTATGATGTATTGCTTGACTGGTGGAACAAATACAGTTACGGCAAACACCTGTACATTGGTCACGGTATTTACCGGGCGGGAACGAATAGCGCATGGAAAAACCCCAATGAGATCCCCAAACAGATACAGGCCCTAAGGAACTACCCCACCACGCAGGGCAGCGTATACTTCAGCAGCAAGACATTCGAAAAGAACCCGTTGGGCTGGAACGACAGCCTGCGCAACCATTACTACCGCTACCCCGCACTGGTACCACCCATGCCCTGGATCGATAATTCGGCGCCTGCACAACCCCTGGTACAGAAGCTCGATAACAATATGGTGAAACTGGTGTATAAGGGCGAGGAAAAGATCAAAGCCTTTGGCGTTCTCACCCTCACGCTGAACACCGAAGTGAAATTCGCACTGTCACAACTGGTACAGGTGGTAGTAGCCGATAAAGTGGCCGTGATCGACCTGTCTAAACTGCCAGACACCCAAAATAAACGGATCTTCTTTGTTTCGGTCGATCTTGATAACAATGTAAGCCCGATGACAGAATTAAGATAACTACTAAAGTAACCGGATCATTTCCATTTGCCGAAACGCTCTTCAACCGCGGCATATCGGAAGTCGAAGATTTTTTTCAGCTGGGACCTTACCATGATCACCTGTGCCAGATCGCCCAGGATCCAGAAAGGGATCTTGTAGTGTACAATATCCGTCATTTCCACACCTCCCTCAATCTCAGTGAAATGATGCTGGTGATGCCATAAACTGTAGGGACCGAAGCGCTGTTCATCCACAAAGTATCGCTTGTCAGACACATGTGTGATCTCCGTCATCCAGTATAGTGGGATACCCATGATAGGTCGCACGGTGTATTCAATGATCTGCCCGGGATACATGACCGGTCCATGATGCCGGGAGGTTACCTGGAAGCCCAGATCGGGTGGGGTGATGTCTTTCAGGTTATCGGGGCGGCTGAAAAACTCCCAGGCTTCCTCCAGGGAGATCGGGATCTTTTGTACAGTTTTGAGTGAGTAGACTTTTGACATGTTTGAATAACAAGTGCGTAACCAAAAAGTTCAGCTCACGCTGATCAGTTTGTACATAACCGGTGGGACGAGTTGATTATCTTTACCCTATGTCTGCCACCCAACAACAAAGAGAACAGTTCGAAAAGATCTATGCCAACCTGAACGAGCAGCAGCGGATCGCTGTGGATACCATTGAGGGGCCCGTGATGGTGATCGCAGGACCCGGTACCGGCAAAACGCAGATTCTGGGTGCACGTATCGGCAAGATCCTGTTGGATACAGATACACAGGCTGAGAATATCCTCTGCCTCACTTATACCGATGCAGGTGCAGTGGCCATGCGCAAACGTTTGCTGGGTTTCATCGGTCCTGATGCCTACAAAGTGAACATTTATACCTTTCATGCCTTCTGTAATGATATCATTCAGGAAAATCTTTCCTTATTCGAGAAGACGGTACTGGACCCGATCTCTGACCTGGAAAAGATCGACCTCTTTAAACAGCTCATCGATGGTTTTCCCAAGAACCACCCGCTGAAACGATACCGCGGAGATGTGTACTTTGAGATCAACAACCTGCAACAGTTGTTCAGCACCATGAAACGCGAAGGTTGGACGCCGGCCTATATCAACCAGAAAATAGACGAGTACCTCGCATCGATCCCTACCCGTGATGAATTTGTTTACCAGCGAGCCTACAAACAGTTCAAGGCGGGAGACCTGAAAGAGAACAAAATTGAAGAGGTCAAAGAAAAGATGGAGAAACTGCGGGCCGCCGTGAACGAGTTCGACCGTTTCCAGAAACTGATGCGCAGCCGCAACCGGTATGATTTTGACGACATGATCAACTGGGTGATCAGGGCCTTTGAAGAAAACAAAACACTGCTGGCACGCTACCAGGAACAATTCTTATACATACTGGTAGACGAATACCAGGACACCAGCGGTACACAGAACCGGCTGGTAGAACTGCTGATCAGCTACTGGGAGCAACCCAACGTATTCGTGGTGGGCGATGATGACCAGAGTATCTACCGCTTCCAGGGGGCCAATGTGGAGAATATGGAAGCTTTTGCACAACGGTATGAGGAGGACCTGCTGGCAGTGGTCCTGAAAGACAATTATCGTTCTACGCAACCCATCCTCGACATTTCCAAAACACTGATCGACCGGAACGAAGAGCGACTGGTAAAAAAGATAAACGGGCTTACCAAAAACCTGACCGCGGCCAACCAGCTTATCAACCAGCTAAGCCACAAACCTGTGATCACGGAATACGAAACGCAGCGGCAGGAAATGATCCATATCACACTTGCCGTGGAAAAACTGCTGGCACAGGGTGTGGAGCCGGGTCTCATCAGCATCATTTACAAGGAGAACAAATACGGAGAGGATCTCTCGCAATATTTTGCACAACGTAACATACCTGTATACAGCAAACGCCACCTGAATATACTGGAGATACCGCTGGCCAAAAAGATCATCCTGCTGCTTGAATACCTGGCAGCCGAACATGATGTACCCGATGGTGGAGATGAAATGCTATTCGAGATCCTGCATTTCGACTGGTTCCGCATTGCACCGGTAGAGATCGCCAAACTCACCACAGCAGTGGCCGACAGAAAATTCGGGCAGAACAAGACCTCCCTCCGCAAACTGCTGCATGAAAAAGTGAATACACCACCACGCGAGCTTTTCAGCCAGGCAGCCCCCACGGGTATGAAACTTGCGAGCGATGCCATAGAAAAACTACTGGCAGATGTTTCCAATACCACCTTGGTGAACCTTGTTGAGAACTGTATCCGCGATGCGGGTGTACTGAACAGCATCATGCTGAGTCCCGATAAACACTGGCACCTGCAGGTATTGACCGGATTATTCGATTTCATCAAGGAAGAGGCCCGACGCAACCCCAACCTCACACTGGATCAGCTGGTGAATATTTTTATGCTGATGGAGAAAGAAGGACTGAGCTTGCCCCTGGTTCAGATCAGTGGCAGCGAGAAAGGAGTGAACCTGTTAACGGCACACGGCTCCAAGGGTCTTGAATTCGAGCATGTGTTCCTGGCGGGCTGTAATGCAGCCAGCTGGGAAAAGAAACGCAAACCCGGCGGCGGCTACAGTTTTCCTGATACCATGTTCAGCTCCCAACCCAAACAAAAGGAGGAAGAGGAACTGAGGCGTTTGTTCTACGTAGCACTTACGCGGGCAAGGTTACACCTCCATATTTCCTATAGCCGTTTCAGGAATGACGGCAAAGACCTGGAGCCATCCATGTTCATTGCTGAGATACAGGATACACATGCCCTTCCGGTAGAAAAGATCCTGTTGGACAAAGATGTGCTAAGTGAATTCGCTATGGTCCAGTTCGCAGCGGCACAGGCACCGGAGATCGATAGATCGGAGGCTGAATTTGTAACACAACTGCTGGACAAATTCGTGATGAATGTGACCGCACTGAACAATTATCTGAAATGTCCCCTGCAGTTCTATTTCCAGAACCTGGTGAGGGTACCGTCGGGCAAATCGGAAGCCACCGAATTTGGTTCCGCCGTGCACCACGCCTTACATAAGCTGTTCGAGAAAATGCAGCAGACGGAACAGTTTCCGGGCAAAGAGGAATTCATTCTCGATTTTGAATGGTACATGAACCGTAACCGGGAAAGTTTTACCAAAGAACAATTTGCACGCAGGATAGAATACGGACAGGAGGTACTGGGTAATTACTACAATCAGTACATCAGCAGCTGGAACAAAGTGGTGGTCGTAGAAAGGACCATCCGGAACATTGTGGTGCAGGGTGTGCCTTTGAAAGGGAAACTGGACAAACTCGAATTCAACGGTAAGGACGTGAACGTAGTGGATTATAAGACCGGCGACATAGACAAGGCAAAGGACAAATTGAAACCGCCGCACGACAGGGACCCCAACGGCGGCGACTACTGGCGGCAGGCCGTTTTCTACAAGATACTGGTGGACCATTACGAACAAAAGAACTGGACAGCCGTGAGCACCGAGTTCGATTTTATTGAGCCCGATAAAAAGAAACAGTACCGCAAAGAAAAGATCCTCATCAGGCCAGAAGACATCACTACCGTCACCGAACAGATCAAAACCGTATGGCAGAAGATACAGGACCGTGATTTTTACACAGGCTGCGGAAAACCGGAATGCCATTGGTGCAATTTTGTAAAGACCAACGAAATGGCCGTGGCCCTGCACGAGCTTTCGGAAGAGGCGGATACGGAATAATCTTTCCAACCTGGATCACCACCGCTGAAAATGCGCGAGCCAGGTTTACAGAAACCACAATTTGCTTTCCCTTCACAATCCTTTTAGGGTTAAAGCAATGAGGTGTTCTATATTTGTACCTACATGAAACAATTCCTGTCCTCTTTACTGGCTATCACGCTTTCTGTGCTATGGATATCGCAATTAAGCTCCTGCGCCAATATCATACCGCCGAGTGGTGGTCCAAGGGACAGTTTACCCCCCAAACTGGTGACGGCGGTTCCCAAAGATTCGGCAGTGAATGTACGGTCCAGGAACATCACACTTACGTTCGATGAATACGTTACCCTGCAGAATGCCTCACAGAGCCTGATCATATCGCCCAATCATTCTGCGCAGGGTCAACCTTTTGTGGATTACAAACTGCGCAATGTGACGGTGAGGCTGAAAGACAGCCTGGAAGCCAATACCACGTACTCGCTCAATTTCGGGGATGCTATCCGCGATGTGAACGAGGGGAATATTGCACAGAATTTTACGTATGTTTTCTCAACCGGTCCATCCATTGACGACAATCGTTACAGCGGAAAAGTGATCCTGGCGGAGAAAGGTAAGACCGACAGTACACTGATCGTGCTACTGCACAGGAACCTTGCTGATACGGCCGTGATCAAAGAGAGGCCGCGCTATTACACACGTCTGAACGGAAAAGGGGAATTCAGCTTCCGTAACCTGCCACAGGGACAGTTTGCCGTATATGTGCTCCCTGGTTCGGGTATCTCTCAACGTTATGACGACAGCACCAAACTATTCGCGTTCCGCAACAGTCCGGTAACCGTGAATGGCAACACACAACGCGATACCCTCTACGCTTTTGAAGAAGCCAAGAGAAAAGAGATCAGATCAACCATCACTCCCAAAGCAACCGCAGCAGCGCGTGACGATAAGCGGCTGCGTTATACCCACAACCTCGATAACGGTCTGCAGGACCTGTTGAGTCCGCTGGTACTGACTTTCAACCGGAAACCAAGCACTATCGATACCAGCAAGTTCATCTTATCGGATACTTCAAACTTCAAGCCTCTCCAGGGTGCCCGTTACCGGTTAGATAGTACCGGAACCAAATTACTGATCAGTTATCCCTGGAAAGAGGCCCAGGCATTCCGTTTACAGATCGCACAGGATGCCGTGGCCGATTCGGCAGGTAACCGGCTTGGCAAAGGGGATACCTTACGCTTTTTTGCCAAACGCGGATCCGATTACGGCAGCATCCGCATCCGCTTCAGCAACCTTGATCTTACCAAAAATCCTGTATTGCAGTTGGTACAGAACGATAATATTTTTGAATCCTTACCTCTTACTACTACTGATTTTCAACGTAAGATGTACCAACCGGGCACTTACGAATTACGCATCCTCTACGATACCAACAAAAACGGGGTTTGGGACAGCGGTAATTTTAAACTGAAACGGCAACCCGAAGTGGTATACCTGGTACCCCGCCAACTGGCCATCCGTGCCAACTGGGACAATGAAGTGACCATTTCTTTGTAAGTGGTGAGTAGAGAGTAGTGAGTAGGGTGCTGGTCCTGACTGGCGTACCCACTCACGATTCACGTCTCACGACTCACGATTGACCATTACCCATTCACCCTTACCTTTGCCACCTAATCATCACCCATGCAGTTACCCTCTTCCTTACTGGAAAACGCAGTGGCCCAGTTTACCAAACTACCCGGTATTGGTAAAAAGACGGCACTGCGACTGGTATTGCACCTGTTGAAGCAGGATGTGAATGAGGTACAGCATTTTGGGGAGACCATTGCACGCATGCGCCGCGATATCAAATTCTGCCAGCGTTGCCATAATGTGAGCGATGGCGATATCTGCTCCATCTGTTCCAATTCCATGCGTAACCAGCGCATGATCTGCGTGGTGGAAAATATCCGCGATGTGATCGCCATAGAAAGTACCCAGCAATTGAATGGCACTTACCATGTGCTGGGAGGCATTATCTCACCACTGGATGGGGTAGGACCCGACCAGTTGAACATTGCTTCGCTGGTATCGCGCATTGCCAAGGAAGAGACCGAGGAACTTGTTTTTGCCCTTAGTCCGAATATCCAGGGCGATACCACAATTTACTATATCCAGAAAAAGATCGCCCACCTGCCCTGCCGGATCACCACCATTGCCCGGGGTATCGCATTTGGGGGTGAGCTCGAATATGCCGATGAAATGACGCTGGCCCGCAGCATTGCCAACCGCCTGCCGGTTCAGCAATACGTCAAATAACCCCCATTTCACCAAAATTTTAGCATTTAGGCAACCATAATTTTATTACTCCGTATCGTTTTGTATTGATACAATGAGTAATTTGCTGTTTAAACACCAAATTTACCCGGTATGCAAAAATGGAAAAAAATGCTGGCCATCATTGGTATCATAGGCGTTCTGGCAGCAGGCGCGGTTGTACTGTATGTATACCTGAAGCCACACCGTGACGTGGCGAAGGAAAAAGCGGTCCAATTGACGGCGCAGGCTTTGTTCGATGCTTTCAAGACCAACGAAACGGAGGCGAACGCCAAATACCTGGACAAAGCGATCGAATTAAACGGCGAAGTGGCTGATATCACCAAAAACCAGGAAGGTAGAACGGTCGTGAATTTTAAGACCAACGACCCCCTGTTCGTGATCAATTGTACCTTTAAGGAGGATCCGGGTGTATTACAGCCTGGACAGACCATCACGTTCAAAGGCATCTGTACCGGATACATACCGGACATGAATATCGTGATCAATGAAGGTGTATTAGTTAAATAGTTAAACCCGTTTACATGAAATTCGTTTATGTTTTTTTGACAGGCATTTTGTTATTAGGCACACAGGCAGAAGCACAGAAAGTATTCGGAACCCGCAATGGGAAGATCAGTTTTATTTCGCCAACAGATGAGGATGTAAAGGCAACCAACAACGAAGTGGCCAGCCGTTTAGCCGATAACGGCCAGATCACGTTCAGTGCCTTGATCAAGGGATTCAAATTCAGGTACGCCGAAATGCAGGAGCACTTCAACGACCAGTACCTGGAGAGCAATAAATTTCCGAGGGCCGATTTCAAGGGGAACATCGTTAACCTGAAGGACGTGAATTTTACCAAAGACGGCACCTACAAAGTAACCGTTAAAGGGGATCTTACCATGCACGGCGTGACCAAGAACCTGACCGCCAATGGTACCATTGAGATCAAAGGCGGAAAACCGGTAGCTTCCTGCAAGTTTGTGATCCTGATGAAAGACTTTAACGTAGATGCTTCCAGCATCACTGAAAAAGTGAACGTGGAAGTGAACTGCGCCTTTCAATAAACCATCGGTCACCCACTAAACTATAACCTATGAAAAGCTTTGCACCAAGGCTACTGGCCATCTTGTGCCTGTCACTCACCTGTTTTACCGGCTCCACTCAACAGGTCGATCTGTTCAAAATGCAGGACAGCACCAATGCTGAAGAAAACAAACGCCTGGGCAAAGAACCGGTGATCAACACTTTTTACTCCACCCGCCTGGTGAACGGCCATACGGTCGAGATCCTGGGTGCCGGCAGCATGGACCTCCGCATCCACCACCGCTTTTCTCCTTTGAACATGGGCTTCTATGATATGTTCGGACTGGATTACGCTTCCATGCGTATGGGTTTCGATTTTGGCCTGTCCAAGAACCTGATGGTGGGGATCGGTCGCTCTACCATCAATAAAGAATACGATGGTTTCATCAAATACCGCCTGATGCACCAGCAGGAAGGAGCAGGCAAACCGCTCTCCATCACCCTACTTGGCGCCATGGCCTATCGGAATATCAAAATGGACCCCAGCCTGAAAGTGACCGGAGCAGACCGTACTTATTACACTGCCCAACTGATGATCGCCAGGAAACTGAATACACACACATCTATACAACTCTCTCCCACCTACACGCATTATAACCGCTTACTGTTCCTGAATGGTGGTTCGGTCGATCAGTTCGCCCTTGGCTTGCTGGCACGCCAGCGGATCAGCAAAAGGGTGAGCATCAACGTAGAATATTTTGCACAGACCAACAAATTCGATGGCATGCACGATCCCTTGTCGATCGGGGTCGACATCAATACCGGCGGTCACGTGTTCCAGCTCCATTTCACCAATGCCACAGGTATGAACGAACATAGTTTCCTCCATGAGACCACCGGTTCTTGGGGTAATGGGGATATCCGATGGGGCTTCAACATCTCCAGGATCTTCCATATCGGTAAAAAGAAGTAAAACACCCGGATCGAACAGCAGCTCTCTGCGAAACGACCTGTATCTGCGACCCTGCGGTGAAAAACCCGTTGACAGGCGTAATCATTCATCTTCACCGGATAGGTATAGGAAACACTGAGTTCAACAAGGTCTGTTCCGTTGCGCCTTATATTTTGTCATAAACCTCATCCATACTATCTTTGCCATCCTTACTACCAGGCGGATTTGTTTATTGTTCGGCCTGATCTTCCGCTTCGGCGGGAACAATCGAACTAATAAACGTTTTGAAGTGACCCCCACTTACCTTCTCAAAGCGTTTACAGTTCGTTATTAATGTATCGCCATCGGCATGGCCAAAGCTTTGCAGATGGGTAAAATGAATTGTATGGATATCAGAAAAGAACTGGAGAAACGCATACTTGTGATCGATGGCGCCATGGGCACCATGATACAACGGCATAAACTGACCGAGGCCGATTATCGTGGCGAGCGGTTCAAAGACTGGCATACCGATGTGAAAGGCAATAACGACCTGCTTTGCATTACCCAGCCCGAGATCATCAAGGGTATCCACAAACAATACCTCGCTGCCGGTGCAGATATCATCGAGACCAACACTTTCAGCAGCACCACCATCGCCATGGCCGATTACGACATGCAGTCACTGGCCTATGAGCTGAATGTTGCAGCTGCCCGTTGTGCCAAGGATGCCGTAAAGGAATTCCTGGCAGAAAACCCCGGTGCTGCCCCGAAATTTGTGGCTGGTGCCATTGGCCCGCTGAATAAGACCCTCAGCCTGTCACCCGACGTGAACAACCCGGGCTACAGGGCCGTTACGTTCGATGAAGTGGTTGCCGCCTATTACGAGCAGATCAAAGGCCTGGTTGACGGCGGGGTGGACCTGTTACTGATCGAAACCATTTTCGACACACTGAATGCCAAGGGCGCCATTTTTGCCGCCAAAAAATATTTCCGCGATCACAAGAAAGAAGAATTACCCATCATGATCAGCGGTACCATTACGGATGCTTCCGGAAGAACGCTGAGCGGACAAACACTGGAAGCATTTTACACTTCCGTGATGCACGCCAGACCACTGAGTGTTGGTCTGAACTGCGCCCTGGGAGCCGCAGAAATGAGGAGTCATATAGAGGAGCTGTCGCAGATAGCGGCCTGTTATACCTCTGCATACCCGAACGCAGGTTTACCCAACGCCATGGGCGAGTACGATGAACAGCCCAGCGAAACCGCACATTTTATTGAAGAGTGGGCCAAAGAGGGTTTCGTGAACATCGTGGGAGGCTGTTGTGGTACCACACCAGACCATATCAAACACATAGCAGACCATGTGAAAAAGATCAGCCCAAGACCTCTGCCCGTTATAGAACACAGTTTATAAATGAATCAGCCTGTTTTGCCTGTAGCAACATAGAAAAAACGATAGTATGAGCAGCACAACCATCAAACCTTATTTACGTTTATCCGGACTGGAACCACTGGTGATCAGACCGGAAACGAACTTTGTGAATGTAGGTGAACGTACCAATGTAACCGGCTCCAAAAAATTCGCCCGCCTGATACGCGAGGGACATTTTGAGGAAGCTTTGTCCGTGGCCCGCCAACAGGTGGAAAACGGGGCGCAGATACTGGACGTGAACATGGATGATGCCATGCTTGACGGCGTGAATGCCATGACCACTTTTCTGAACCTGTTACAGAGCGAGCCGGATATTGCAAAGATCCCCATCATGATCGATAGTTCTAAATTCGAGATCATAGAAGCGGGATTGAAGTGTGTACAGGGCCGCTGTATCGTGAACTCGATCTCCATGAAAGAAGGGGAAGAGAAATTCATTGAGCAGGCATTTACCTGTAAGGCCTATGGTGCGGCGGTGATCGTGATGGCTTTTGACGAAGTGGGACAGGCCGATACCAAGGAAAGAAAAGTAGAGATCTGTCACAGGGCCTACAAGATCCTTACAGAGAAAGTAGGATTTGACCCGCAGGATATCATATTCGACCCCAACATTTTTGCCATTGCCACAGGTATTGAGGAACACAATAACTACGCAGTGGATTTCATTGAAGCCACCCGCGAGATCAAACAACTGATGCCGCTGACCAAAGTGAGCGGTGGTGTATCGAATGTATCCTTCTCTTTCCGGGGCAACGACCATGTAAGGGAGGCCATCCACTCTGTATTCCTATTCCACGCCATTAAAGCGGGTATGGATATGGGTATCGTGAACGCCGGTCAACTGGTGGTGTACGATGAGATCGAACCCACCCTGAAACAGTTATGTGAAGATGTGATCCTGAACCGTAACAATGACAGTAATGAGGCCACAGAAAAACTGATCGCTTTTGCAGAGACCGTAAAAGCAAAGGGCAAAGTGGAGGTAAAGGACGAGGCCTGGAGAAATGATACCGTTGAAAAACGCCTGGCGCACTCACTTATCAACGGTATCACCGATTATATCGATGCAGATACCGAAGAAGCCCGCCAGAAATACCCCACTCCGCTGGAAGTGATCGAAGGACCGCTGATGGATGGAATGGGTATTGTAGGCGACCTGTTCGGCGCCGGCAAAATGTTCCTTCCCCAGGTAGTGAAGAGTGCCCGTGTGATGAAAAAAAGCGTGGCCATCCTTACCCCATACATCGAAGCGGAGAAAGAGGCCAGGAAACAGGCGCATCTTGCCGCAGGTACCAGCAACAGTGAGGCCGCAGGTGCCGCAAAGATCCTGCTGGCCACCGTGAAAGGTGATGTGCACGATATCGGTAAGAACATCGTAGGGGTGGTTTTGGGCTGTAATGGTTACGACATCATTGATATGGGCGTGATGGTACCGGCCGACAAGATCTTAGAGACCGCACAAAGAGAGAATGTAGATATCATCGGACTGAGCGGCTTGATCACGCCTTCCCTGGATGAGATGGTACATATTGCCAAAGAGATGAAACGCCGCAATATGCAGCAACCACTGCTGATCGGCGGTGCCACCACATCACGTATCCATACCGCCGTTAAAATTGCCCCTGAATACCCGGAAGGTGTTGTACATGTACTGGACGCATCCAGAAGCGTTACGGTGGCAGGCTCCCTGTTGAGTAAAGAACAGAAGACCGATTTCCTGGAAGGTCTGCAAGTGGAATATGCCAAACTGAAAGAAGCTTTCGACAATAAAAAGACCGTAAAGACCTACCTACCCTACGCAGAAGCCTTACAGAATAAAGTGGCGGTTGACTGGGAACAACATATTACCCAAACACCCGGTTTTACCGGAACCAGGGTATGGGAAGACTATGACCTCAACAGCCTCCGACCATTCATTGACTGGAAACCGTTCTTCATTGCCTGGGAAATGCATGGCAATTTTCCGGAGATCTTAACGGATAGTGTTGTAGGTAAAGAGGCCACCAAACTCTATAACGATGCCAACGCACTGATCGATAAGATCATTGCTGAGAAATGGCTGACGGCCAAGGGCACCATCGGTTTCTGGGAGGCCGCCAGCACTGGCGATGATGTGGAAGTGACCACACCCGAAGGACCGGTGCAACTGTCGTTCCTCCGTCAGCAGATCAAAAAAGCAGCAGATCAGCCCAACCTGTCACTGGCCGATTTTATCGCACCCAAGACCAGTGGCAAAAAAGATTATATCGGTGCTTTTGCCGTTACCCTGCACGGTATAGAAGCCCACATCAAACGTTTTGAAGCGAGCCATGATGATTATAATAAGATCATGCTGCAGGCCCTGGCCGACAGGTTCGCCGAAGCATTTGCCGAAGCCATGCACCAGCAGGTAAGAAAGGAATACTGGGGCTACGATAAAAATGAACAACTCAGCAACGAAGAGCTCATCAAAGAACAATATATGGGTATCAGGCCGGCACCAGGTTATCCTGCCTGCCCTGATCACACAGAAAAATACAAATTGTTCGGTCTGCTGAAAGCCACCGATACCATCGGCGTACAACTGACCGAGAGCCTGGCCATGTACCCGGCCTCTTCTGTCTGTGGCTGGTATTTCTCGAACCCCAAGAGCCAGTATTTCGGAGTAGGTAAGATACAGCGTGATCAGCTGGAAGACTACGCCAAACGCAAAAACATGCCGATAGAAGAAGCAGAAAGATGGTTGAGTCCGGTGCTGGAGTAATGCAGCCGCAGTAGCCGTATTACTGTGGTTCACTGAATTTCTATACGATATGTCCGGTTCTAGCTAATTTTGCCTGCAGAAAAACAAGCAACCGTGAGCATAAAACAAGTATTGATCGCAACACTCTGTTGCCTGCCTTTCTTAGGCCTGGCGCAGGAGAAAAAGAAAAAAACAGAGCGCAAAGGTGAACTCTACTTTTCCTGGGGATACAACAAAGAATGGTATACCCGTTCCAATGTACGGGTGAACCAGCCATCTTTGAACAACGATTACACGTTACACAACGTACGTTCCAAAGACCATCCCGGATGGGATGAGGGTCTGTTAAGCATCCCCCTTAGCATCCCGCAATACAATTACCGGCTGGGTTATTTCTTCAACAAGAAAAAAGGACTGGCCTTCGAGATCAATTTCGATCATACCAAACACCTGATACGTGATGGGCAGGATGTCCGCATATCCGGAACGCTCGGCGGCAGGCAGGTGGATTCAACGATCAACTTTTCGGAAGCCAACGGTTTTTATTATTACCTGAACAACGGCGCCAATTTCCTGCTGTTCAATATTGTAAAGAGATGGAACTGGCAGGAAAGTAAAAACGGAAAGTTCAAGCTGGACCTATTGGGCAAAGCGGGCATTGGCCCTGTGATACCGCATGTGCAGAACAGCCTTTTCGGCAAAGCCAATGATCCGGGTTTTCAGATCGGCGGGTGGAACATGGGCGTAGAAGCCGCAGTTCGCGCCACTTTCAACAAATGGGTGTTTCTTGAATTCTCCAATAAACTGGATTATGCCCGTTACTCAGATCTGAAAGTGTACCAGGGAAAGGCCCGCCAGGCTTTTGGCACTTACGAGCTGATCCTGAACCTCGGATTCACCATCAATGCGGGTAAAAAAGTTACGGAAGGAAACTGATCGCTTATCTTTTTTCGAATAACCACCAGAGCCTTTTTCTCGGTTTTACCTTAAAATTGGCTGAGATATACGTTTGTATATAATGGATGGCTTCATCGATATCATCGGTCAGCAGTATCAGTTGCTTATCTGCCGGTGATATCGTTCCCTTTTCCACCATCGTATCGATCGCCTGCATCAGCGGAGCAAAGTACTCCTTACCATACAGTACAATAGGAAAATCATTGATCACGTCCGTCTGCGCCAGCGTGATCGTTTCAAACAGCTCATCCATGGTACCAAAACCACCGGGCATGATGATGAATGCGTAGGAATATTTTACCAGCAATACTTTCCGGACAAAGAAATAATCGAACGTGATCCATTTCTGCATGTAGGGATTGGGGTGCTGTTCAAAGGGCAATTTGATATTACAGCCCACCGATTGCCCGCCGTTCTCAAAAGCCCCCCGGTTGGCCGCTTCCATGATGCCGGGGCCGCCGCCCGTCATAGTGGTAAAGCCCAGGCCAGCTATCCGTTTCCCAAACTCACGTGCAGCCTCATAATAAAGGTCCCCTTCCCTGAACCGGGCCGATCCGAACACGGTAATACAGGGTCCCAGAAAGTGCAGCGTACGGAATCCCTTGATCATCTGCCGGAACACATTCCAGGCAAAAAAGAATTCATTGATCCTGGGTTTGGGACCATCCAGGTAAACAAATTTCTCGGCAGGTATGATCCGTTCTGTTTTATCCATTTTCTATTCTTATATTCAACAACAATTCAAATTAGCATAAAATTTGCTGCAGTAAAGATACGACTGACTTAACTGCCTTTATTTATGAGGAAAATAACGATCTGCCTGCTGGTATTACTGCTTACAAACAGCCTCCCGGCCCAGAAAAAAGTGGTACTGGAAAAATTTCGCTGCTATAATATGAATAACCCGGTGTTGAGTTATCTGGGCAACAGTGATATCAGAAAAACCGTTGCCACCTACTTACACCAATCCCTGCTTCAGCAACAGATGTACCTGGCAGATACCAGTGGTTTCGAAGTTGAGCTGCTCGATTTCAATTTTGTGGAGCCGGTCATCAAACCTGAATACACGGATAACGATACGAGCAACCTCCATATATACGTCGATCTCATTGAGCTCGACCCCTATTATTTTTTCAGGTCAGGCGAATACCAGTCTGAGGACAGCAGCCTGATCAAAAGGGTGAAAACGGTCTTCCTGCTCACTACCCGTTTTTTTACAGCAGACAAAAAACCCCTGAACAGGGAAACCCTGGCCATTGCCGTTGGTGAAGCGACCACGCCAGGTATCGGCAACCCTTATAATAATGGTATCCGGTTCACAGACCTCACGGTAACTCCGAAAACCTTTACAGACCTTTTCAAAACAGCCAGCGCCATGCTGTTGCGGCCGAACAATGATCTTTCCTTGATAGAGCTGCGTCTGCAACCTGCCTATTATGCAGACAATTACCTGCTGCCCAAGACCAGTCACAAGCCCAGGATCTTCGTAACAGATAACAACAACATCAGCACTTACCGTTGGGGGAACCAGGCAGAAATGATCAGGAACGGTGAAGCCCTTTATGTGGAGATCCGCATCAAGGGTAAAAAAGCAGAGAAATACCCAGACGATCTTACGGCGGCCATTAAAGGCACCGAAAGGTTCTCCGCCTCCGATTATGTGTTTCTCCGGCAGGAAGGCAGGGATGTGACCAGGGACAGGAACTATCTGATCCAGCTGGTTACACAGGTAGATCCGGACAATATTCCGCATGACAGGAGGTATCTATTCACCAACTTCCTGGCGGGTGATTTTCAGTATCTTTTTCTGGAAAAAGATACACTGGCCAAATTCTCTATCCTGAAACAGGTAAAGGAAAAGAACAACAAGTTATATCCCAACCTGTTATCCAACGGGTACGATAGCAGCAACCTATACAGTCTGCCCGCCCCCATCAGCAACGTCACTGAATGGTCTGTCGTGTACAACTATATCCTCAATGGATCCTTGGGCGGTACGCCGTTCCAGGTCAAATGCAGTGGCACAGACAATACCGTTAGGGAGATCTTTCTGGCCGGCAAACTGGTTTGCATTGCGCAGGGAAAATATCGTCCGGAAAAGTTTGTCGTTTTTGATGCATCTTTATCCGCGGAAAAACTGAACCAGTTATTCCTGATCAGTTTCAACCGTTTTCTTGAATGACCCAAACCTCTCACATGCGTATCATCTCTTATAATGTGAACGGCATACGTGCCGCTATTAAAAAAGGATTGTTGGACTGGCTGCAGACAGACCCCGCCGACGTGATCTGTCTGCAGGAGACCAAGGCCAACAAAGAAGATGTTGACCTGAAAGAACTGGAAACGCTGGGTTACCAGTCGTACTGGTTCTCTGCCCAGAAAAAAGGGTACAGTGGTGTGGCCATACTGACCAAGGTAAAACCGGATAATATCGAATATGGCCATGCCAAAGAGCAAAGTGATTTTGAAGGAAGGGTGATCCGTGTCGATTTTGGTGATGTTACGCTCATCAACGCCTATTATCCTTCCGGCACCAGTGGCGATGAGCGGCAGACCTACAAATACCATTGGCTGGATGAGTTCTTTGATTATTTACAGGACCTTCGCAAAACACGCAAGAAACTGATCGTGGTAGGGGATTATAATATCGCCCATAAGGAAGTGGATATCCATGATCCCAAAGGCAATAAAAAATCATCCGGGTTCTTACCGGAAGAACGAGCCTGGATGGACAAGTTCCTGCAGCACGATTGGGTGGACACATTCCGGGAACTGAACCCCGAAGCTGTTGGTGCGTACTCCTGGTGGAGCCAGCGGTTCCCTACCGTACGACTGCAGAACAAAGGATGGAGGATCGATTATATCTGTATCACCCAAAGCCTGAGAACACAACTGAAGGATGCGCGTATCTATCCCGATGTCAAACACAGCGATCACTGCCCGATCTATGCAGAGATCACCATCAAAAAATAACAACATGCTGATCTATAATGTAACCACCAAAGTGAGTTGGGCCATTCATGAGGCCTGGGTAAAATGGATGCTGGAAAAACATATCCCCGAAGTGATGGAGAAAGGTGGTTTCAGCGAATACCGGTTTGCCCGTTTACTGGAAACGGACGAAACCGAGGGACCCACTTATACCACACAATTTTATGCTGCCAACAGGGACGTGTACGAACGCTACCTGGCAGAACATGCCACAGCTTTACGAAAAGACGCACTGGATAACTGGGGCGATCAGTTCATCGGTTTCCGCTCACTTATGGAACTTGTGAATTGAGTGTGGATAGTTTCACGAATTCGTTTTGGCAATCACAAATCTTTGTTATATTCCCCTAAAACCCGCTCAGGCATTGAATTTCAGCCGTTTTTTCGTGAAACGCTTGCTACACAAGGGTTTCAGCAGGAATACCTGAAATTTTACAACGTCAGCCACAGCCATCCATTCAGCTGAAATCCTTTATACATAGGGGTTTTACGCAAACAAACCGTGCACAAAAAAATAATAAAATATTTTGTTGATTGCGAAAAGCCAATAAATTTGTTCCAGTTATTAAAACATTAAAAACACATCTATGAACAAAGCTGAATTAATTGCTCAGATCGCTGAAGATGCTGGCGTAACCAAAACACAGGCTAACGCTGCTCTGGATTCTTTTGTAGGCGCTGTAACCAAGACCCTGAAAAAAGGTGACAAGGTTACTTTAGTAGGTTTTGGTACTTTCTCTGTGTCTAAGCGTGCTGCACGTACAGGCCGTAACCCACAAACCGGTGCTGCGATCAAGATCAAAGCTAAAAAAGTTGCTAAATTCAAAGCAGGTAAAGAATTAAGCGCTAAGCTCTAATTACTACCCGATCCCATTGAAACCCTGCGTGACCCGCGGGGTTTTTTTATGGTCATCCCGCAGTGATCCCAGCCGGAACGAAATGAAAGCACCGAAATCCGTGGGTTTTTCTATTTTTGCAGCCTTACATCATTCATTCAAAAAAACCATACCATGGGAAGAGGTGACAAAAAAACCGCAAAAGGTAAAAGATTCCAGGGTTCATTCGGCAAAAGCCGCCCTGCAAAAACTACTAAGTCTAAGAAGCCTGTAGTAAAGGCATCATAAGCTACCGTACTCCGGAGAAATGGGAATTTGTCATCCCCGAAAGGGCTGTCAGGTTCCCATTTTTATTTTTTCCTGCCGGCGATCTCCCCGATTGCCATCACCAGTTTATCCAGGTCCTGCAGGCGCGTATATACATGCGGTGTGATCCGTACACAGGAAACATTCTCCCAAACAATACCTACCGTGTGGATCTTATAGCTGTTGAACAGGGCACTGTCCAGTTCACCCGGGGTCATGCCATCTATCGACACCCCGCAGATCGCGCAGGAATACTCGGGTTTGAATGATGTATGGATCTTTACTTTCGGAATATCTTTTACGCGGGTGGCCCAGTAATTCTTCAGGTAACGGATCCTTTCTTCCTTGCGTTTACTGCCGATCGCATTCTGGAAATTCACCGCTTCACCAATACCCTGCTCTATCGGAAAACTCCGGGTACCCAGGGTCTCGAACTTACGGATGTCTTCGCTGCGGGGTTTATCGTTACAGACCAGCGGCCAGATCTTGCCGATCTTCTCTTTTTTGATCCACAGCATACCGCTGCCGATCGGCGCACTCAGGAACTTATGCAGGCTGGTGCCAAAATAATCGCAGCCCAGTTCGGGGATCTTGAAATCGAGCAGTCCAAATGAATGCGCGCCGTCCACGATCACTTCCAGGTTATGTTTCTTCGCCATGGCGGCGATCTTTTTCACCGGCATGATCTGTCCCACCCAGTTGATCACATGCGTGATATGGATGATCTTTGTCCGGGCCGTGATGGCTTTCTCATAAGCGTTCACGATCTCGTCATCATCTTCTATCGGAAACTGGAAACTCAGCTGTTTGTAAACAATGCCTTCACGTTCCGCCCGTTGTTTCCAGGCGTTGATCATGTTGGGATAATCCTGTTTGGTACCGATCACTTCATCACCAGCCTTGAGATCAAGGCCAAAGATCACCGTATTCAAGGCCTCGGTGGCATTGCGGTTCACTGCGATCTCCTCGGGCGAACAGCCGGCCAGCAAAGCCAGTTTCTGCCTCAGGGGCTCACGGCCCTGGTCAAGGATACGCCACATATAATAAGAAGGTCCCTCATTCGAGAGTTTGTTGTAACGCTCCACCGCTTCCTGCACGATCCTGGGCGAGGGGCTGACACCGCCGTTATTGAGAATGATCAGATTGGAGTTCACCGTATAGGCCTGCTGGATCACCATCCAGTAGTCTTCATCCGCAGCAGCCTGCTCTGGCGTAAGCTGCCGGATCTTTTGTGCGGCAGCCTCCCAGGATGCGGCATGCACCTGGTTAAACAAACTGTTGGCAGAGAAAGCGCCAGCCAGTAAACCAACCTGTTGTAGAAATTTTCTCCTGGGTTCCATGTACGAATATTGAGGAAGAAAGTTAACGATTTTATAAGATGATTCCTCTCGTATCTTTGCGGCTGAAACAAGCCCCCATGAGGAAGAAAGGATTCTTACTGATCACCGGCCTGCTGTACTCCGCCTACAGTACCGGATTATTGGCCCAGTGTTCCATCTGCACCAAAACCTCTTCGCAGCTGGGTGAGGGACCCGCTTCTGCACTCAATTCCGCCATCATTTACCTGGCAGCCGCCCCCTTTCTGATCATGGGGTATATCGGCTGGCGCTGGTGGAAGACGGAAAGATCCTTACATAACGAATAATCATAGGGTATAGCGAATATCGAGTCCGTCATGGCGGGAAATGATGAAGTGATCTTTCGCCTGTTGATTGACTGATCAGATATTACGGCAGGTATCTTTTGATGAACTGGTACAGGTTGGTGTCCTTTGTTTCTTCCAGCTGTTTCTTCAGTGCAGACTTATCTACATCTTTCATCCGGCGTTGCTGTATCAGGTGGTAGGCCTTCTCGGCCAGTAGCCAGTATTTTTTATCATTGGTCCTCACCAGCTGTTGGTGTGTCCGGATCTTCTCAAACAATTCCTTCACCCCTTCCTTCAGCGAAGCCACTGTTTTTACAATGGCGATCTCATGTGTGGTACGGTGAAAGGCCGGGGCCAGCATCAGTCGCAGGTTCTTCACAAAACTATCGGCATCGGGCCTGTCGGCCTTGTTCACCACAAATATATCTGCGATCTCCATCAGGCCGGCTTTCATGGTCTGCACTTCGTCACCGGCTTCGGGTACCATCACTACCACCGTGGTATCGGCCAGTCCGGCGATCTCGATCTCGCTCTGTCCTACACCTACCGTTTCAATGATCACCTGGTCAAAACCTGCAGCTTTCACCAGGTCGGCTATTTCGATGATCCTTGGGTGTAAACCGCCCAGGCTACCGCGTGTGGCCAGTGAACGGATGAATACCGATGGATGATTGTACCATTCGCTCATCCGGATCCTGTCGCCAAGTAATGCACCCAGGTTGAATGGGGAGGAAGGATCCACGCATAACACGGCCACTTTCTGGTGCTGTGCCACCATTTCTCCGATCAGTGCATCCACCAGAGTGCTTTTACCTGCCCCCGGCGGACCGGTGATACCGATGATACGGGTATCTGAAACAGCGGGAAGCTGCTGCATCAGCCATTCATAACCCGCCACTTCATTTTCTACCAATGAAATGGAACGGGCCAGGGATTTGATATGGCCTTTCCGTATCTCAGCTAATAATTCTTCCCACATGATTGCTAAAGTAATCCGGAAGAACGAATTTAGACGCATGGCAACAGTCCTGTTGAAAAATAAATGGAGAGAAGCCTGGGTATGCTGGATGCTGGTTGGCCTGATGGCCGGTTTACTGGTGAGCCGCGCACTGGTATCCTTTACTTCTGTACTGATCGTGCTGCCTTTCTTTTTCGGCAATCAACAACCGTTCACACAGCGGAAGCTACTGGCTGCCATCTGGCTGCTGCTCATGCCCGTACTGCTGTCCGGTCTATGGAGCAGTGACAGCGCTTCCTGGTGGAACAGTGTTGCTGTAAGGTTGCCCTTACTGACCATGTTCCTCGGGTTAAGTTCCGTAACCATCTCGCAGCGCAACAAAACCCGATTGGTATACCTGTACCTATTCCTGATCTGCCTGGGTTGTGCCTGGAGCCTTTCACAATACCTGACCGATACCACGGCCATGCACGAAGCCTATCTCAGGGCAAAGACCTTACCCACACCCAGCGATGACGATCATATCCGTTTCAGCTGGATGGTGGTAGTGGCCATCCTGCTGGGAACCCATCTTGTATTTACCGAACAGAAACAACGGACCCGGTCATGGCTATTGGCGGCCATTGTTTTCCTGGTTGTGTACCTGCACCTGCTTGCTGCCAAAACAGGCCTGGTGGGTCTGTATACAGGTATCGGCCTCTATGTGGTCTATTCCGTCTTCATCCGCAAACAATGGAGAACGGCACTGGCCATAGTGGCAACAGGTATTGCTATGGCTACTATCTGTTACCTGACGCTTCCTACTTTACGCAACCGCATACAATATGTGGTCTATGACCTGTCCAATTACGTCAAAGGCAATACCATGCCCGGCTATACCGATGCCTCACGCTTATGGTCGATGAAAGCGGGTTACCAGCTTACCCTGCAGCACCCATTGCTGGGCGTGGGTTTTGGGGATATGCGCAGCGCCGTGGATCAATGGCACACGGTACATCATCCCGAAAGTCCGGACTATGAACGTTTCTTACCCGCCAACGAATGGTTGGTATATGGTACAGGCAGCGGCATTCCGGGATCGATCTGTTATACCATTGGTTTCCTGGCATTGCTGTACTTCACTACCAGAAGAACTATCCTATCTGTGATCCTTTCTGTTACCGCCATATTGCCTTTTTTGTTCGATGATACGCTGGAAGGACAAACAGGCGTGATAGTATTGGCTTTTATTGCTTTCTTTGGACAACAGAAACTTGCAGAAACACCGGTCACGCATGAATAATCAGATCTCCGTCGTTATCATCTGTCGCAACGAAGCGCCTATCATCGGTAAAACCATTACGGCTGTAAAGGATCTTACCAATGATATCGTGGTGGTGGACAGCGGCAGCACAGATGGCACCCAATCGATCGTTACCGCATTGGGCGCCCGGCTGATCGAGACCGGTTGGGAAGGTTATGGACCCAATAAGAACAAGGGGGTAGCTGCGGCTGCCAACGATTGGATCCTGTCCATCGATGCGGATGAGATCGTTGACAGGGAACTGGCCCATACGCTAGCGAACCTGCCACTCACCGATGCATCTGTGATTTACATGATCCGTTTCCGCGCCTTTCTGGGCGATCGGATGATCCGTTACGGGGAATGGAGCAACGACCGTCATATCCGCTTGTACAACCGGAAACACGGCGGCTGGAACCAGGCCGCAGTGCACGAGGGACTGGTATTCCCGGCTAATACCAGAACCATTACCCTCAAAGGATATATTCATCATTATACCTCACGTAACCTCGAGGACTTTGCTGCCAAGACCGTGAACTATGCTATGCTGAATGCCCAGAAATACCACCAGCAGGGGAAACGGGCCGGATGGCTGAAATGCAGGCTGGCACCTGCTTTCTCTTTTATCAAGAACTACCTGTTCCGGCTGGGCTTTCTGGATGGGGAAGCGGGTTATACCGTTGCCCGGATGAATGCCTGGTACACCTGGCTCAAATATGCAAGGCTCAGAGAACTGAACAAAGGCAACGGCCAATCTTCGTAAGGATTACTTTTGCTGCATGACCAATTTCATCCCGATATTTCCTTTGGGCATCGTGGTTTACCCTGGCGAACAGGTGAACCTGCATATTTTCGAACCCCGTTACAAGCAACTGATCACAGAATGTTATGCAGAGGCCAAGCCGTTTGGTATCCCCGTTGTACTGGAGAAAGGCCTTTCCGAAATGGGTACACTGGTGACCATTACCGGTATCGCAGAAGTGTATGAAGATGGCAAGATGGATATCCATACCAAGGGTCTGCAGGTATTCAGGACACTGGAACTGATCAGATCCATTCCTGACAAACTCTATAGCGGCGCCATTGTGACCTACCCGAACAATGGCGAGACCAGGCAACCCAAACTCATGCAGCGGGTACTTGACAATATCCGGGAACTGCACCGGCTCCTGAACATACAGAAGGATTTTCACAAGCCCGATGATGCGCTAACCAGTTATGATGTGGCCCATCATGCCGGCCTTTCGCTGGAAGAGGAATATGAATTACTGGGACTTTTTCATGAGATACACCGCCTGGAATACCTGAAACAGCACCTCAGCAAAGTGCTGCCCGTGATGACCGGAATGGAAGCGCTCAAAAAAAGGATCCAGCTGAACGGACATTTTAAAGAGCTGAAAGGCTTTAATTTTGACAAATGAGCAGGTAGCCGTCAGTAGTGAGTAGTGAGTGGTAAGTAGGTAGTAAAAGATTACTACCCACACCATCCAACTCACCACTCACCACTCACTACTCACTACTCACCACTAACTACTGACCACTCACCACCCACTATGCAAACCACCATCTGTTTTGATTTCGGCAATACCCGGTTAAAATGCGCCGTGTTCCACGGCAGGGACTTCAAGGAAGAAGTGGTACTGGATAATGCCGAGCCCGATACCATCCAGGAGCTGGTGAACCGGTTGCGGCCGGATAATGCCATCCTGTCGTCCGTGATCAACCATCCGCCCGAAATAGAAGCGGTTCTGGCAGCGGGCAGCCGCTTTCATAAACTGGGGCATACCAGCCAATTGCCCTTTACCACGCCCGTAGGCAAACCGGAGACCATCGGGGCCGACAGGCTGGCCATTTGTGCCGCATCGGTAGACCTATTCCCCGGGCGACATAACCTGGCCATCGGGCTGGGTACCTGTATCACCTATAATTTCATCAACCAGGCGCATGAATTCCTGGGGGGAAGCATCTCTCCGGGTATGAACATGCGTTTCAGGGCCATGCATGAACAAACCGCCCTGTTGCCCCTGATAAAGGCAGAATACGGCTTCCCGCTGGTGGGATATGATACCAAAACCAATATTTTAAGCGGCGTCATCCTTGGAATGGCCAGGGAGATAGACGGAATTATTGACGATTATGCCCGTAAATACGGGAACTTTAACGTGCTGTTAACCGGGGGTGATATGGGTTTTTTTGTACCACACCTAAAAAACAAGATATTTGCCGACCCTAACTTAATCTACAAAGGCCTGTATGCGATCAGTGAGTTCAACAACCGCTAGGATTTTCCTGGCCATTTTACCGGTTTCTTTTCTGCTTAGCTCCTCCGCGCAACAGAACTCCCCTTTTTCCAGATACGGTCTGGGAGAATTCTATACCAACCAACACGTGATCAGCCGCTCCATGGGAGGCCTCACAGCTGCCTATGCGGACGGTCTCAACAATAACGTGGGACAGGCGGTCAATTTCAACAACCCTGCCACTTACGGTTCCCTCTACATGGTAACTTTTGATGTGGGTCTGACCATCGACTCACGCTCCCTCGTCAGCAAAACACCTGCCGGGAAGTTCAGCACCAATAATTTCGTACCCTCCTATCTTTCCCTGGGTATGCCCCTGAAAAGAGGAAAGGGATGGGGATTGGCCTTTGGTTTAAAGCCTCTTAGCAATATCAGTTATTCCATCGAGAACCGTGAAAGGGTTGCCGGCGACAGTCTGCAGACCGTTTACGAAGGGCAGGGCGGTTTGAACCAGATGTTCATCGGGATCGGCAAAAAGATCGGCAACTTCAGCATTGGCTTCAATACCGGTATGAATTTCGGAAAGAGAGAGATCGATACCAGGAAAGCTTTCCTGAACGATACGATATCGTATTACAAATCCATCTCTTCTACCAAAACCAGTTTCAGCGGCATGTTCCTGAATGCCGGTTTCCAGTATGAGTTCTCCCTGGGTAAAAAAGTGAATACGGAGGCCAAGACCACCGAGAACTACCTGCTCAGATTGGGTGCGACCGCAACCTTGCAGCAGAAACTGAATGCCTCGCAGGACCTCATCAAACAAACCTATACCGCTACCGTGAACGGCGATTACAAGATCGATTCGGTGGCCGAACAATTCAATGTAAAGGGTAAGATCGAATTGCCCGCTACCTATACCGCAGGATTCACCCTTCATAAGACGCTGAGCAACCAGCGTGGTATCTTTGAAATGTGGTCGATCGGTGCAGAATACACTTCTACACAATGGACCAAATACCGCTTCTATGGTCAGCCGGATCAACTGTCCAACAGTTGGCAGATGAAACTAGGCATACAATTCTGCCCCGATCCCTCTTCGGGCCGTGGTTACTGGAACAATGTGAACTACCGTGCAGGTGTGTTTACCGGCAAGGACTATATCAATGCCGATGGGAATGGCTTGAAACAGTTTGGCGTATCCTTTGGCGCCGGGTTACCGATCAAGAAATGGAGGGGTTACGATAACCAGTTCACTTTCCTGAACACCGCTTTCCAGATAGGCAAACGTGGTTCAGCCGTTAACAATATCACAGAAAACTATTTCCAGTTCAGTTTGGGAATGAGTTTCAGCGATCTTTGGTTCACCAAACGCAGGTATGATTAATCAGGTACACCATAAAACATATATCCTGGCAGCCTTATTGACGGGCTGCTTTTTTATGCAGTCCTGCGAAAACGACGTGAACGAAGTCAGAGAACTGGGCCGGAAAAAAGAAAATGTGGAGGAAGGCCGGAACATTGACAGTTACCTGAGCATGGACGGCAAAATGAAAGCGCACCTGACCGCTCCGCTTATGCTCCGTTACCAGGGCGACACCGGCAGAAAAACAGAGTTCCCCAGGTCATTGCACGTGGATTTTTATAACGATAGTACCACTCGGATCGAAAGCCAGTTAAGCGCCCGCTATGGTCGCTATATGGAGAACGAAAGCAAGGTATATCTCCGTGACAGCGTAGTGGCCTTTAACGTGAAGGGCGATACCCTGTTCTGCAAAGAAATGTACTGGGACCAGAACCAACAGAAATTCTATACCGAAAAAGAAGTTACCATCAGCCAGCGTTATCCCAAAAAACGTTTCTCGGGTATTGGCATGAACTGCAACCAGGACCTGACCAACCTTACCCTCTACAAAATACAACCGGGCAGTTTTGCCATGATCGCCGACAGCCTGGCCAATGGAAACGGTCCTGCGGCAGATACTACACATAAATAAGCCCTACCCTGCATTTATTTGATCGGCTTGCTGCAGCATATTTGTAACTTGCTGTTCTAAACAGATCCACTATGGAATACAGAAGAATGGGGCGCAGCGGCCTCGAATTAAGTGTGCTCAGTTTCGGCAGCTGGGTAACTTTTCACAAACAGATAGCCGATAACAGTGCGGATGAACTGATGGGCCTTGCCTATGACAATGGCATCAATTTCTTTGATAACGCTGAAGGCTACGCTTTTGGAGAGAGTGAGAAAATGATGGGACGCGTACTGAAGGCGAAAAAATGGGACCGTACCTCCTTCACCCTTTCCTCTAAAGTATATTTCGGCTGGCGCGGAAAAGACAACAAACCCAACCAGACCGGACTCAGCCGCAAACACATCGTGGAAGCCTGTCACGAAGCACTGGGCCGTTTACAGACAGATTACCTGGACCTCTATTTCTGTCATCGCCCCGATACCAACGTACCTATTGAGGAAGTGGTCTGGACCATGCACAACCTGATACAGCAGGGTAAAGTGCTTTATTGGGGAACCAGCCAATGGAGTGGCGCC
Organism: Chitinophagaceae bacterium; assembly: GCA_020403425.1. Lineage (GTDB taxonomy): Bacteria > Bacteroidota > Bacteroidia > Chitinophagales > Chitinophagaceae > Sediminibacterium. The sequence goes on from JADBXR010000005.1 coordinate 143,327, forward strand.
GAGATCATGGAAGCCCACCGCGTAGCGCATCAGTACCACCTTATCGGCCCCACTGTTGAGCAACCGCAGTACAATATGTTCGAACGTTTTAAAGTGGAGCAGGATTACCTGCCCGTGTTCAAGAACGTAGGTCTGGGAACCACCATCTGGAGCCCGTTGGCCGCAGGTTTTTTGACCGGCAAGTACAATGAGGGGATCCCCGCAGATTCACGCCTGGCCATTGAAGGTTTTGACTGGCTCAAAAACCGTTGGATACAGGACGCCAAACTGGCCAAAGTGAAACAGCTGACACAACTGGCCGGTGAACTGGGCGTATCCCTTGCGGCGCTGGCCATTGCCTGGACCATCAAAAATCCCAATGTGACCACCGCCATCCTCGGTGCCACCAAAAGAACACAGCTGGAAGAGAACCTGAAAGCGCTGGATGCCGTAAAACTGCTTTCAGAGGACGTCATGAACAAGATCGAAGAGATCCTTCAGAATAAGCCATTTCTTGACCTGGCGTAGTTAAGCGGTTTAGTAGATAAGTCAATAAGTATATAGGGTAGATGAGGAAAGGCAGGTCCATCGCCAATCCTCTCTATTTACCTTATATACTTATTTACTTTATATACCTGCCTGCTTTGTATACTTTCCCCCTCTCAAGCAATACTAAAAAAATAATCACTCTCCCCTTCCAACCTTTCCCATAGCCCATACTCTTATTATCAGACAACCATTGGAACAGGTCAGTAACATACAAACGGCTGTTGTGAGAAGAGCCTGCAAGGGCGATACAGAAGCGCAGGCCTGGTTATACCAGCAGTATAGCAAGAGCATGTTCAATATCTGTACGCGTATGACAGGCAACCGCAACGATGCAGAGGATCTGCTGCAGGATGCTTTTCTACTGGCATTCCGCAACCTGGGGCAGTTAAAAGACCCGTTACAATTCGGTGGCTGGCTCAAAAGGATCGTGGTGAACGAGTGTATCCGATTTGGCAAGAAGACCATCCGCTGGAACGAATGGGAAGAAGGGAAAAATGATATGATCGCCGAAGAAGTTACCGAATGGTGGAAGACCGTAAGCTTCGAGATCATTCACCAAGAGATCAGGGCCTTGCCGGATGGTTGCAGGCAGGTATTCAACCTGTTTGTGGTGGAGGATTTCAGTCATAAGGATATTGCCGAACAGCTGGGCATCTCAGAGTCGACCAGTAAGAGCCAGTATCACAGGGCGAGACAATTGTTAAAAGAACGCATTACCCGACAAATTCAGATACATGGATGAGCTGAAGAGATATATACAGGACCATGCGGGCAACCTTGATGTGGACGAGCCCGGCGCACAGGTATGGGAACAGGTACGGCAACGATCTGCCAGCCAGAAAACAAAGCTGGTGACCATTTCCCGGATACGCTGGGCGGCTGCGGCCTGTGTGTTATTACTTGCAGGCATCGGCAGCTGGCAGTTATTCCGCACGCAGGAGAACAGCGCAACCGAACTGGCCGGCAAGACCCAACAAACCGCTCCGGCCATTGAGCCCCTACCTGCGCCTGTTGCGGATAACAACACAACCCAGTTAGCGCAAAACGAACCGGCTACCTCCAAACAGGGAACGACAGGCAGAAAAAAACAAAAAACAACCGCAGAAACCGCGATAGAGCATTCACTCAGCAACCTCGAGAACAGTTTCACACAGGTCATCAACCTGCAGCGGGAGAGAGTAAGCAGCATACCCATGTATGCAGAATCACCGGATTATTTCAAAGACTTCACCATACAGATCCAGGAGATGGAGAAAGATGAGAAACAGATCAAATCGGACATTGCAAGGCGCGGCATGACCGATGCATCACTTAACCAGCTGATCAACCTCTATCAACAGAAACTGGCTGTGCTTAAACAATTACAACTGGAAATGACCAAGACCAACAACCGCTACAAACAACACAGCGGACCTGTTGATGCCACGCAGGCCTATTTCCTGAAAATCTAAACCCCATGATTGATATGAAAACAATGACAGGTCCCGTCCTTTTATCGGCATGCTTCTTCCTTACCATAACTTCTGCAGCTGTTGCACAACAAACCGCCGTTACAGCAAACCCGCCCATACCACCGGTTGCGGTAACCGTATCGGACCAGGTATGGGTAGAGGGCCGGCAGATGGGCAAAAATTCTTTTAAGGAAGAAGACCTCAAGTCCAAGGAGATCAGCAAAGAAGTGGCACTACCGAAAGATGGTGAGATCTATATCGAGAACGCATCACGTAGTATCGTAGTGAAAACCTGGGACCAGCCCAAAGTGAAAGTGAGTACCACGATCTACTACGATGGCGAAAGCAAACTATCCGACGACGAATGGCTGGAAAAAGCGAACCTGTCTTTAAGGACGCTGGGCAATTCTGTGAAAATAAAATCTGGTACCATCAGCGGTGCCGCGTACCGGGTATACAGCTCAGGAGCTATGACCTTTTACAGCTCCGGTCCGGGCAATGGCGTGACCGTATTCAATGGCAGCGGCCAGAACATCGGGACCAAATCCGGCGCCAAAACAGTGGTGACAGTTACCATCCCGGCGGGAAGTAAAATTGAACTGGAGAGCAAATATGCCGATGTAACCTTACCGGCCAATATCGGTGAAGCCAATATCGAACTCGCCAATGGCAACCTGGAAGCAGAGAACCTGAATAAACTCATTCTCCGTTCCAAATATTCCAACGTGACTGTGGGCGATGTGAAAAATGCGGAGATCGAATTCACCAATGGCCGCTTCAGCGCCAGGAATATCACCGATCTGGATATAGACAGTAAATATTCCACCATTGAAATGGCCTCTGTGAACAAACTGGCCATCCGCAGCACCAATGACGAATATGAACTGGAAGAGGCCGATGAGGTACGTGGCCGCAAATCATATGGCAACCTGCGTATCACCAAACTGAATCGGTCCATCGATGTGGAGGGCAGCAATGCAGACATCAAGATCCGGAAAACGGCGCCCACACTCAGCCTCATCAAGATCGACGATAAATATGCCGATATCCGCATCCCGCTGAAGGATACCAAAAACTACTCCGTAGACTTTACCGGCAGCTTCAGTTCCGTATACGGCAACTTTGAAAAGAAAGCAGTGGCAGTGGCTCCCGATAAAGAAGAACCCAAAGCAACCACAGAAAAGAATGCAGAACTGAAAGCCATCACAGTGATCGGAAGAGCAACAGCCCCCAGGCTGTCTGGCGGATGGAACGATGAGAACAACCCATCCAAATTCACCGCTTCCGTTGGTGATGGCAAAGGATTGAAAGTAGAAGTGAAATGCCAGAACTGTACCGTAGATCTCAAATAGAATTTGAATATCGAATATTGAACAAGGAATGATGAATGATGAAGTACCCCTCCGATCATCATTCATCATTCCTTGCTCATCATTCATCATTCCCAAGAGCTCACACAGCCGATTTTTCTCATGTTTTATCGATCGGTGACCGTGCCCCGTTTTTACGGGGCATTTGTGTGGGTAAGTACAATGGCTATAGGTATATTGAGATACCACACTATTGAAAACCCAGTCACTACACTACAGCACTAACTCCATCCTTCAGGCTGGAGCAACCCTACACAACATACCACCTGGTTTCAGCGCATATTACGTACCATGACCCGCCAACTTAAAGACAGTTCATTCGACACTAAACCACTATTGATCCGTTAAGATCGGCCTTTCCGGAATTGCTTCAGCCATTCACCGCCATCACTTTCATAGCATAATGTTTGGAATGATGGGCCGGGGCGTTGTCTTCAAAGCAAGACACTTTACAAAACAATATCCAGGACTGGTTCCCGGGTGGTATTTGTAGCCACAATGCACAGTCCGCCTCTTTTGTCCGGGACAGGTACACGGGAGAAATAACAGACGTAACAGCGGGACATTCATCCCTGCAAGGATCGCCGTAGAGCAGGATAGCAGAAAACTCAAAGCCATTGATGATCTGGTTTTTAGTAACAAGCATATCCATTCGCAGCGGCCAGGAGAACAGCAGGCCGATCTTACCCTCCTCTCTTTTCACCAACGGTACCTTATTTATGAGTGATGATAAGGGGTTCGTTTTCTGAAGATCGTAGTCGTTGAAAAAAGTATAATCAGCTTTGCCGAAACGCGCAAGGCTCTTGTGCAGAAAGGAAGAGAACCTGGTATTGATACGGCCCGGGCTTAACCCGCACAAATGGGGTCGAAGGACCTGCACCATCCTGCTGGCTGCTTTGCTCGAAACAGAAAGATGTCCGGCATGTTCCAACATCTTGGCATTCAATACCGCTACCTTCTTTAAACCTCGTTTCAGGCGCCAAAAGTTACCCTCCCGGGTCTTGACCAGGATATACCGTTCCGGATCGGGGCAGGGTGGTAGTGGCGGGTGCATGGTTGTTCTATAGCTATGTTATAGCTAAGTTATAGTTAAGTTATAGCGAACTTATAGTTAAGACTACCCTATGACCTTCCGGGTACTATCCGGGTTACATCCGGCTCATACCCACCTGCCCTCCAACCCTTACCCGACCTATATCCTATGGATAGAGAGGCTCGTTGAGTGCCGATAGCGTATCTTATAAATATACGCAGCGGTCATCGCTTTGTCAATAGCCAACAGCCGGCAAAATCTGCCCTACCCCGGCACTTAGAAAAGACCCTCACCCGATAATCCACGGCTTATTTACCCTAAAGCAATCAATGACAACCACCTATCTCTCAAAAAATGCGCCCCTACGAGAATATAGGCGCATACAATCCGTAACAGAAAACAATTCTTCCCAACATACCATCTACCCATTCATTCCTCCCCCCATTCACTCATCCACTCATCCACGCATTCACTCATTTCCATTTGTTTATCCCGATTTTTATGCTAATTTTCCCCCATGACAGAGTTGTATACCCTTATCTGGATAGGCGTTACATTGATCCTGATCGGTTTTTTTGCCGGTTATGAGATCGCATTTGTATCGGCCAACCGGTTGAGTATCGAACTCAAGAAAAAACAGGGTAAAAAAAGCGGGATCATCTTATCCAATTTTATGGAACATCCCGCCCGCTTCATCGGCACCTGCCTGATCGGATTGAATATTTTCCTGGTGATCTACGGGTTACTGGTACATGAGCTGATGTCGAAGACCATCTGGACCGCCCTCTGGACCAGCCTGAAATTCCAGAACGAATATGTGAAACTGGGTTTTGATACGCTCATGTCATCACTGGTGGTGCTGGTTTTTGGCGAGTTCATTCCCAAAGCCATCTTCAGGGCCAAGGCAGATTCACTGCTGAGCTTTTTTGCGCGCATAGCCAACTTCTTCCATACCCTGTTCCTGCCACTAACCAACTTTTTTGTGGATGTATCGCAGTGGATACTGAAATACATGTTCAATGTACGGGTAAAGGACAAGGAAGATGCGTTCACCAAAGTGGACCTGGAACATTTTTTCCAGCAATCGAAAGAACAGGATGAGGACAGCCAGGAACTGAATACCGAGCTGTTCGAGAATGCATTGAGTCTACCCATGGTAAAGATCAGGCAATGCCTGGTTCCGAGGACCGAGATCGAAGCCATTGACATCAACACATCAATAGAAGAGGCCAAAAGGACCTTCATCAGTACCCAGTTGAGCAAACTGGTGGTCTACGATGAAAATATCGACAACATTCTCGGGTACATACACCAGCTGGACCTGTTCAGGAAACCCGATTCCATCCGCTCTGTGTTACATCCCATCATGGCCGTACCGGAGAGCATGAGCGCCACGGACCTGATCGGCAAATTCACCAAGGAAAGAAAAAGTATTGCCTGGGTAGTGGATGAGTTTGGGGGCACAGCGGGTATTGTGACCATGGAAGATCTACTGGAAGAGATCTTTGGTGAGATACAGGATGAGTACGATGTGGAAGAACTGGTAGAAAAACAACTGGCAGAAGACGAATTCATATTCAGCGGCCGCATGGAACTGGATTACCTGAATGAGAAATACGACATGAAATTCCCTTCGGGCGAATCTGAGACCCTGAGCGGATACATCATCAATGAACACGAAACCATTCCCAAACAGAAGGAGACCATCATCATCGATGATTACCGGTTCGATATCCTGAACGTAAGTGATACCCGGATCGAGTCCGTAAAAATGAAGATCCTTCGGTAATTGCCATTGCAGTGCTGCCCTGGAAACCTGTTCAATGGAACCATCCATGAAAAAAGCCTATTTCTCTGTTGGTTATCAAAGCAGACAGTTACTGGTAGCCGAGATCGACGCTATCCGGGAAGCGCTTATCAAACACCAGATACATCTCTTCATTTTTGTGGACCAATACCGTTTTTCTCCACAGGAGCAACATCAGATGATGCAGCAGGCTTTCCGCGACATTGCGGATGCTGACCTGTTGATCGCCGAAGTTTCTGAAAAAGCCATTGGCGTGGGAATTGAGATCGGTTATGCCGCGGCCCTGCAAAAACCCGTGATCTGCCTGCGCAATGCAGGGGCCGAACATTCCACCACCGCATCCGGAACTGCTGCCCATTCTCTTACATACACCAACGCCGGTGCAATAGCTGCCGTTCTAGAACCGATACTGGCTGAACTGGCACCGTTGTTGGTCGCCTGACCAACAATCACCCATGTTCTATGATGAAAACTTTGGAAGATCTCGGAACTTCCAAAAGTTAACCCTCACTCACATTCTCAACTCATCACAAAGAATCGTTGTTGGTCAGGCGACCAACAACAGCGATAGGGCCGAAGATTCCATCGCCGGAAGCGGTACCGGCAGACCTGGCCAGAACCCCGAAATAAAGCCACTACCACCCGCCTAAAATGCTGGCACCGGCCCCAAAATCGGTTCCCCCAACCCCAAAACCCCTGTTTTTTATGTTATCCATACCCGTAACTTTGGCCGCTGATAACAGTCAAAGAACACAATGGCAATATTTAACAGAAACCGCGGATCGGAAAACAATGAGATGACCTTTATCGATCATCTGGAGGAATTAAGGATACATATCATCCGTTCGGTGTTGGCCATACTGGTCATGGCGGTCATCATCTTCATTTACCGCAACTGGGTCTTCGATAACGTGATCTATGGCCCGCTGAACCCCGATTTCATCAGCTACCGCAAACTCTGCCAGTTCAGTCACTGGGCACATATGGGCGATGCGCTTTGTATGCCCGCCGTAAAAGTGAACATGATCAGTAACACATTTGGCGGACAGTTCCTCAGCAGTATCTCCATGGCGCTGATCGGTGGTATCATTGCAGCATTCCCTTTCATATTCTGGGAGTTCTGGCGCTTCGTGAAACCCGCGCTGAAAGAAAAGGAACTCAAGAACACCCGTTTTGTGATCTTCTGGGTGAGTTTCTTCTTTTTTACCGGTTCCGCCTTTGGTTATTTTTTGCTGGGCCCCTTCACTTTCAACTTTCTGGGTGGTTTTCAGCTGGGTACACAGGGTTTTATCACCACCATGCCCACGCTGGCGGATTATATTGATAACCTCACCAATATCATACTGGGTTGCGGACTGGCATTTGAACTGCCGGTACTGGCTTTCATCCTTACCAAGATCGGCCTGATCACACCCAGCTTCCTGCGCCAGACGCGTAAATATGCCCTGGTGGTCATCCTGATCCTGGCAGCCTTTATCACACCCAGTCCAGACTGGATGAGCCAGATGATCGTGTTCATTCCTTTATGGCTGCTGTATGAACTGAGCATCCTCGTTTCTGCCAAAGCAAAAAGGGAGCAGGACAAACAGGAAGACGAAGAATGGGATTGATAGGAAGGTTGATGTTTGGAGTTAGGGGTTTGGGGGTTGGAGTTACTGGGTCCTAAACCCAGACCTCAATGGATCTTCCTCCACTCGTACATTATTTTGCAGCCCTATCTATCCAATCCGTTAACTTAGCTACCCTAATAAACACACATGAATTTCGTTTTCGACCCCTCCAAACCCATTGCCATCGGTTGCGACCATGCCGGCTTTGAGTACAAAACGGCCCTCGTAAAATGGCTGACCGATAAAGGTTTCCAGGTAAAGGATTTCGGCACCTATTCCGCCGATTCGGTAGACTATCCCGATTTCGCCCATCCTACGGCCAGCAGTGTTGAGAACGGTGAGGCCTCTTTCGGCATCCTGCTTTGCGGCAGTGCCAACGGGGTGGCCATCAGCGCTAACAAACACCAGAAGATCCGTGCGGGTCTCTGCTGGCAGAATGATGTGGCATTGCTGGTACGCAAACACAACGATGCCAATATGATCTGTATCCCCGCCCGTTTTGTTTCGCTGGCGCTGGCTGAACAGATGCTGGAACTATTCATGACCACCGAATTCGAAGGTGGCCGCCACGCCAACCGCGTGGGTAAGATCGCTTGCTCTTAACCAAACCATACATGATGAAAAAACTGCTACTGCTCTGCCTGCCGTTTGCCGCAACATTGGCAATGGCGCAGAAAGGGGATGATGCTGCCGCTAAATATGCCGCACTGATCACCCAACAGGGATTGAAAGAAAAACTGACCATCCTGGCCGGACCCGAAATGGAAGGCCGCGAGACCGCTTCTCCGGGTCAGAAAAAAGCCGCTGCCTTTATTGAGGACCATTTCAAAAAGATCGGACTGAAACCAGGCAATGGCGATAGTTACCAGCAATTGTATCCTGTTTACCAGGACGTACTCAGCGGACAAAAGCTGAGCGTGAACGGTAAAGCCTATGCATGGGACAAAGATTACATGTTCAGCATACAAACCATCTCTACCGGTAACTGGAAATACAACGATGTGGTATTTGCCGGATACGGTATGGTGGACTCTGCCACCAAAGTGAATGATTATGCCGGGCTGGATGCCAAAGGAAAGATCGTTCTGGTACTGGACGGTGGGGCCCCAGCTGCACCTGCCGCAGGTGGCCGTGGTTTTGGCGGTCCAGCTGTTGCCAAGATCAATGCAGCACGCAAGAATGGCGCAGCTGGCATCATCATTGTAACCGCTGATTTTCCCCGCAGGAACCCAACAGCCGTTAAAGGCCGTATGACGCTGGCGCCAGCTCCCGCTTCTGCAGCCGGTAGTTTCCTGGTAGCCTATGTATCGGAAGAACTGGGTGCCGCTTTATTGGGCAGAACAGCAAAAACCTCACTGGCAGAACTGAAGAACAGCCCTAAAGGAAACTACGTATCAGAACTGGCCATCAGCGCAGAAAAAAGATCAGAAACGCTGGAAAGCAGCAATGTGATCGGCGTACTGCCCGGAACCGATAAAAAAGAAGAATACGTATTCCTGACCGGCCACTACGATCACCTGGGCAAACAAGGTGATGTGATCTGGTACGGCGCAGATGACGACGGTTCAGGCACAGTAGGCGTAATGCAGATGGCCGAAGCATTTGCAGCCGCCGCCAAAAAAGGGAACAAACCCCGCAGGACCATGATCTTCATGACAGTCAGCGGTGAAGAAAAAGGGTTACTGGGCTCTGAATACTATTCAGAACATCCTACCGTAGACATGTCCAAAGTGTCAGCAGACCTGAACACCGATATGATCGGAAGGGGCGACTCTTCTCGCAAAGGGGATACACTGAATTATATCTATGTGATCGGGCACGACAAGCTAAGTTCTGAACTGGCCCCTATCAATGAAGGCGTGAACAAACAATACGTGAACATCGCATTGGATTATAAATATGATGACCCTAACGACCGTAACAGGATCTACTACCGCAGCGACCACTACAATTTTGCACGCAAAGGTGTCCCTATCCTGTTCTTCTATGATGGTATGCTGGGTGCTGATTACCACAGACCTACCGACACTGTAGACAAGATCCAGTTCGGCATCATGGAAAAACGCACCCAACTGGTGTTCCACACCGCCTGGGTGATCGCCAACCGTGATAGCATGCTGAAAAGAGATATACCATTGACCATGCCTGCGAGATAATGTACGCAGTGAGAACTGATAAAAGCAAAGCCGCATCATTCTGATGCGGCTTTGCTTTTATTGACAGATGCTCATTTCGATTTTTTCAGTACCATTATTATTTCACCCTGCGGTTGTTTTACGGTGATGCGGAGTTTGTCCTCTTTAAAATCCGCTTTCAATATATCCTCTTTCTGGTTCTTGTCGGTAGTGATGATGGTGGAATTGGCCTCATCTACTTTGTATGTGGCAGACTCCGCCATTTCCATACCCGTGCCCAGTTCAGCCGTACCATCTTCCTTGAAGATGAAAGCTACATTATTGAATACACTAAGCTGTGGTTTCATCATAGCGGTAATGGATGCCATCTGCTGCTCATCTTTTACCTGTGCTTTCATCATCTCGCCAAAAGCCAGTGAATCCTTATCGATGCTGTAAAAGAACATACCTGTCATCTCCACCGCAGATACGTTCCATTTACCGACCACATTGGCCTTGGTTACTTTGGTTTGCGCCTGGATCTGGAAGAACAGCACCAGACTGAATCCAAGCAGGATAATTTTTTTCATGAAATGGTTTGTAGGTTATTAAGAAAAGAAAGATAAGGAGGATTAGGGGTAAAGCCGGGATCTCCCTGTTGTTTTTTTGTTTCCTCGAGATATCAAATAAAAACGTCATTCCGAATAGCGGATTTGCCAGCTAGTTACCTGGTATATCCCACTCGGAATGACGTTCGATGGATCTTTTGATTACCAGCCCAGCAGGTACGCAAAGATCAATGGCACCACGATAGTGGCATCGCTCTCTACAATGAACTTCGGCGTATGGATATCCAGTTTGCCCCAGGTGATCTTTTCATTGGGAACCGCACCTGAGTAGGAGCCATAAGAAGTGGTAGAATCACTGATCTGGCAGAAATAACTCCAGAAAGGTACATCGTGCCATTCCAGGTCCTGATACATCATGGGCACCACGCAAATAGGGAAGTCGCCGGCAATGCCTCCACCGATCTGGAAGAAGCCAACCCCTTTACCACCGCTGTTCTGGCGGTACCAGTCGGCCAGCCACACCATGTATTCGATACCGCTTTTCATGGTGCTGGCTTTTAATTCGTTCTTGATCACATAGGAAGCGAAGATGTTACCCATGGTGCTGTCTTCCCAACCCGGAACCACGATCGGCAGGTTCTTTTCTGCGGCGGCCAGCATCCAGCTGTTCTTGGGATCTATCTCATAATATTGCTCCAATACACCGCTCAGCAGCATCTTGTACATATACTCATGGGGGAAATACCTTTCGCCCTTGGCATCAGCCTCTGACCAGATCTTATGGATATGCTGCTGCAGCCTGCGGAATGCTTCTTCTTCAGGGATACAGGTATCGGTAACACGGTTATAATGGTTCTCCAGCAGGTCCCATTCTTCCTGCGGACTCAGATCGCGGTAATTGGGAACACGTTTGTAGTGGCTATGTGCCACCAGGTTCATGATATCCTCTTCCAGGTTGGCGCCGGTACAACTGATAATGGCCACTTTATCCTGGCGGATCATTTCGGCCAGGCTGATACCCAGTTCTGCGGTACTCATGGCACCGGCCAGGCTCACCAGCATTTTGCCCCCCTCCAGCAGGTGGGTCTCGTATCCTTTGGCTGCATCGATCAATGCGGCGGCATTAAAATGCCTATAATGGTGCTGGATGAACTGCGAAACAGGTCCTTTACTCATGGTTCTTGATTTAGGGGGCAAAAGTAATTTTTTTATCGCGTTAATACCTAATGATCATATTCATTTTGATTAAATCTGATTTCTTTGATTATTAGCATTATTTTTACGATTTATGATTATTTTAATTGTTTAAACACTTTAAAACTATTTAAGATTATACTTTTCACCGTACCAAATTACCGTAACTCACTCGTAATCATTCATGGATAAAGCGTATTTTAATGAGTATTACCACCTCGAGCGTAAGAATTGGTGGTTTACTGTGCGAAGAAAAATTTTATCTGAGAGAATTGAATATTTATTGGGCAAGCCAAGAAATATTACATCACTGAATGTTGGCGCAGCTACTGGAACTACATCGGATATGTTAACCCGATTCGGACAAGTAACTTCAGTAGAATATGATGTAGACTGCTGCAATTTTGCCAAAACCTACATGACAACACCGATATTGCAAGGATCTATTACAGAACTACCCTTCCCAAAGGAAAGTTTCGACCTTGTATGTGCCTTTGATGTAATAGAACATGTGGAAAATGACCATATAGCCGTTGAAGAACTAATTCGGGTCTGCAAACCTGGGGGGCATATTGTTGTTACCGTACCCGCATATGCGTTTTTATGGGGACCACACGATATCATTAACCAGCATTACCGCAGATATACCCTGAAAGAACTTGTACAACTCTTCGGTAGCCGGAAAGGTCGGATAATATATAAAACCTATTTTAATGCTATTCTGTTTGTACCCATTGCCTCCTTCAGGTTGGCTGTTTCGCTTTGTAACCGTTTTATCAAAAAGAAAGAATCAAAGGGTATGTCGGATCATCAGGTTTTTGGCACCGCGGGTGTATTTAATTCCTTACTGGCCGGGCTGTTCAATATTGATTATTATCTGCTGAAGGCAGGATTACATTTACCCACAGGGGTTTCAATCATGATTGTTTTTAAAAAATCATAACGTAATGAATCCTACATTTAAATCACTTCTTTTCAGGCAGGTATCTATTGGAAAATCCCTGCGGATAGAACTAGTACATATTATCTGGTTTACATTAGCGTTGGTGGCATTAATGGTTGAAATGGCAAGAGGAAGGGAAGCAATAGACAATTACCTGATATTCCGAGGAGTATTTTATCATGTACTGGGCCAAAAGAATCTATTCGTATATTATCCTGAAGAGTATGTATCCTTTAACAATTACGGACCCGCTTTTTCTCTCGTTATTGCACCATTTGCAGTTCTACCCATATACCTTGGATGTTTTTTATGGGGAATAGCCAATGCAACATCTCTTTTTGGGGCAATCCGCATGCTGCCCGTAAAAAAAGAGCATACCACCCTGCTTTACTGGATAATCTGTATAGAGATGATGACCTCTTTGCATAACATGCAGTTTAATCCGATGCTAACAGCCTTCTTTATTTTCGCATTTGTGTATACGCGTAATGGCAAAGATTGGTTGGCAACTTTATTCATTGCCATAGGCATTCTTACTAAAATATACGGTGTTGCGGCATTGGTTTTCTTTTTATTCTCAAAAAATAAATGGCAATTCATCATATCTTTGTTTCTCTGGTTAGTTTTACTGGTATTACTTCCTATGTCTTTTTCCAGCGTTGATTATATCTTCAACACCTACCAGGATTGGTATTACCAGATTATCAAAAGAAATCAGCAAAATATTCAAGCATCTCTAGTTGGCGGCATGCAGGATATTTCTGTACCCGGTATGATAAGAAGAATCTTTCATTATTATCAGTTCCCCGATCTTGTTTTAATTGCTGTAGCAGGTATATTAGTGGCAGTGCCGCTGTTAAAGTACAGGCTGTTATCAGAAACATCCTTTCAGCTTCGTTACCTGGCATTAGCACTAATTGGAATTGTGATCTTTAGCTCCGCGGCCGAAAGTCCTACGTTTGTAATTGCGGTAACGGGCTGCGCGATCTGGGTAGTTCTTCAGAAACAACCTTTTAAGCTATCCGTTAGTGGCCTGATAGTATTTCTATTTCTATTAACTATCCTATCGCCAACAGATTTAATTCCACCCTATATCCGCCAGCATTTTATCTTAGCCTATTCTTTAAAAGCCTTGCCCTGTTTTTTGATCTGGTGTTGCTTAGTATATGAAGTTTGGCAAACAAAATCATCATCAAACCTACAGCCTGTATGAAAAAAAAGGTCGCATTTTTGATTCCTGTCTGTAACGAAGAGAATAATATACCGGTTTTAATAAGTTCTCTCAGAAACGAAATGTATAATAGCGGTTATGTGTATACATTCAATTTTATAGACGATGGAAGCTCGGATAAGACACTAGCAGTACTGAAAGAAGCTGCCGCCAGCCATACAGATGTTTTTTTTATCAGCTTGTCCAGAAATTTCGGTCACCAGAATGCACTAAAAGCAGGAATTGACCAGGTAGAAGCAGATTGTACTATTATGATGGATGGAGACCTGCAGCATCCTCCCTCTTATGTTCCCCGGTTACTGGCAAAATGGGAAGAGGGTAATGACATTGTATACACCATCAGGAAAGATCATAAAGAGATTGCCATGATGAAAAGAAAAACATCAAGCCTTTTTTATCAGGTAATTAACAATCTTTCAGATATAGAACTGGAAGAAGGAACTGCCGATTTCAGGTTGTTAGACAGAAAAGTAATAAACCTTTTGAGAAACCTGAACGAATCAGATATCTTTCTGCGCGGATTGGTTAAATGGATTGGGTTTACACAGTCCGGTATAGAATATATACCCGGCATCCGTACAGCAGGAACAACAAAGTATACCCTTAAACGAATGATTCGTTTTGCGCTGCAGGGAATCACCTCATTCAGTATCAAACCACTGTATATTGCTGTTTATTTAGGGTTCCTTTTTTCCTTGGTGGCATTATTATACTTGCCCTATGTATTTTATAGTTATTATTTCGAACATACCATTTCCGGCTGGGCTTCGTTGATCGCCACAATTGCTTTTTTTGCCGGAATTCAACTCATGATTCTGGGTATCATCGGTATTTATATCGGCAAAGTTTTTATTCAAAGTAAACAAAGGCCCCACTATATCATAAAAGAATCAAATCTTCCGGCATGAACCGTTTTGTGCTCCTGAGCTTCGACGTGGAAGAGTTCGACATGCCGCTGGAATACAAGTTCCCCATCAGTGCAGAGGAACAGATGCGTGTAGGCAAACAGGGGTTGGATGCACTTGCCCCCGTGCTGACAGACCCGGCCATTACCAGTACACTGTTCACTACGGCCAATTTTGCCATGCACTATCCCGCTGCCATCCGCCAGCTGGCGCAGCAGCATGAGATCGCTTCGCATACTTTTTATCATTCTGATTTCACAGACGAGCACCTGCTATCCTCCAGACAGAAACTGGAAGAGATCAGTGGCCAGACCGTAACAGGCCTGCGTATGCCACGTATGCGCAAAGTATCGATGCAGGAGGTTAAAAAAGCTGGCTATCTCTATGATTCATCTGTTAACCCTACCTGGTTGCCCGGCAGGTACAATAACCTGCACCTGCCCCGTACCCTGTATCTGGATGAAGGAATGATCCGTGTGCCGGCTTCTGTATCACCCCTGTTACGCATTCCTCTTTTCTGGCTGAGTTTTAAGAACCTGCCCTATGCCGTTTTTAAGCGACTGAGTTTGCAGACACTTAAAAAAGACGGTTATATCTGTCTTTATTTTCATCCATGGGAGTTCACCGATATCGGTAATTATGGATTACCCGGTTTTACCAAAAAACACCATGGACCGGTTTTACTGAACCGTCTGCAGCAATTGATCAAGGACCTCAGGCAAGAAGGCGACTTCATTTCGATGAATGATTTTGTAAAACAGAAAGCCCCGCGCTAGCAGGGCTTCCGTGATTTTTGCAACCTAACCTGTAATTATTTCTCGAATCCTTTGAATTTAGATACAGCGCCATACAGTGACACTTCCAGGATCTGTTTTTTGGTACCATCTTCCAGGGAGAGAAAATAGGCCTTATCGCCATCCCTGTCGAACTCAATGGCTTCACTGACCTTATAAGAAGCGTATTCCTTCTTGATCTTCTGGATCGCGTTCAGGGGGAGTTTCTGCAGGTCCACCTTACGGCTCAGACCAATAAGGTCTCCTTCTCCGTCGAAGAATGCCTCTACATTCTCATCAGCAATGCTGAAGCTGGCTTTGAGATAAGCGTCTGTAGCGCTCCATACCACATTCTTCGCTCCTGTGAAACGTGATTCGAAGTTGCTCTTAACCTTGTAGTTCACTTTGGTCACATCTGCCGCAAAAGCGGAGGTTCCTGCTGCCACCACGAACAGGGCGGCGATGAATAATTTTTTCATAGTGTTTGTTTTTCGGTTTTTTAATGATTGGCTTGTTGTCATTTCTGTTTGACAAACCAAATGTAGAAAGCCTGATAGCCGTTTTTGGTGAATTGTGACGAGAGCAGTTACCCCTCCAGCAAATTGGTACGAACGGCAGATGAACCTTCCTGATCAATTGAGTCAGATACGGTAGAATGCAGACCTGCTATGCATTTGAGCACATTTCTTAACAAAATCACAAAAGCCGTTATCAACGGGTTAATTTTGAAAAGTGGCACAAAATGCAGGAACTTTACCATTCACTCATCCACTCATTCACTCATTCTCTCATTAAAAATGAATTATCTCGCCCACGCATATCTCTCATTCAATGATCCGGGCATACTGGTGGGTAATATGATCAGTGATTTTGTAAAGGGTAGAAAACAATACGATTATCCCGAAGCCATACAGAAAGGCATCCGGCTGCACAGGCTTATCGACAGCTTCACCGACCAGCATCCGGCCACCCGGGAGGCCAAAAGCATTTTTAAACCGGCGGTAGGTGCCTATGCCGGAGCATTCATAGATGTGGTGTATGATCATTTCCTGGCAAAGGACGAAGCAGAACTGGCCGAGCCGGAATTGCAGCGTTTTGCCGAACAGGTCTATGCACAATTGACTGATCATCACCACCTGTTACCGGAAAAGTTCGCCGGTATGCTTCCCTATATGCGTACCCAGAACTGGTTATACCATTACCGATCGGAATATGGTATTGAAAAAAGTTTTGGCGGACTGGTACGAAGGGCGGCCTATCTGGATGATGCTTCTGAGGCCTTCCGGATATTCAGGAAGGAATATGCAGAACTGGAAAAATTCTATCGTGCCTTCTTCCCGGATGTTAAATCATTGGCTTCCTCACATTTCAGCGAGTTACTATCCCAATAGCGTTTATCTTTGAAAAAATCCATTTACATGAAAGTATTCTTTAGCCTGGTATGCCTGCTCCTGCTGACCACGGTTCAGGCGCAACCCAAACCGACCGAACTGGATAAGTCGCCAATGGATATGAGCTATTGGCCCGATAACTACCCTTTACTGAAAATGAGCGGCAAAGCCGGTGCCTTACCGGTGGCACGCGTATTATATGGCCGTCCCCTGAAAAATGGCCGGAATATCTTCGGCGGTATCCTCAAATACAATGAACTCTGGCGACTGGGTGCCAATGAAGCTACCGAGATCGAATTCTTCAGCAATGTAAAGATCGCGGGAAAGACCATCGCCAAAGGCCGTTATACCTTATACTGCATCCCTTCCGAAAGCAAATGGACCATCATTGTGAACAGGGATAATTACAGCTGGGGCAGCTACACCTACGACAGTAAAAAAGATGTGCTGCGTACAGATATCGATGTGGAGAAAAACACCGATACCATTGAAGCCTTCACCATGTATTTCGAAGACGGCAAGAACAGCGCCAACCTGGTTTTTCTATGGGATGACCTGAAAGCCAGTTTACCGATCACCGCAATGCCCAAATAACTTATTCATTCTTAGAAAACAGTTTTATGAAACTCGCTACTAAATACATACATGCCGGAACAGAGCCCGATCCATCTACCGGTGCCATCATGACCCCGATATACCAGACCTCAACCTATGTGCAGGAAGCCCCGGGCGTGAACAAGGGTTACGAATATGCCCGCAGCCAGAACCCTACCCGTAAAGCGCTGGAAGATGCGTATGCACAGATCGAGAACGGAAAATTCGGCCTGGCCTTCGGCAGTGGTGTTGCAGCCACCGATGCGGTGATCAAACTCTTATCGCCCGGCGATGAAGTGATCTGTGCCAACGACATGTATGGCGGCACCTATCGCCTGTTCACTAAGATCTTCGCCAAGTACGGTATACAGTTCACATATGTGGATACGACCGATGTAGATCAGATCCGTAAAGCCATCTCAGCAAAAACCAAACTGATCTGGATAGAGACCCCAACGAACCCGTTGATGAACATTACGGATATCGCAGCCGTTTCGGCCATTGCCAAAGAAGCCAAAGCCATCCTCTGCGTTGACAATACCTTTGCCTCACCTTACCTGCAAAACCCGCTTGATCTGGGTGCAGATATTGTGATGCATTCCGCTACCAAATACCTTGGTGGCCACAGTGATGTGATACAGGGTTGTCTGGTGATGAACGATGTCGCATTACGAGAGCAGCTGTATTTCATCCAGAAAAGCTGCGGTGCCGTACCTGGGCCGATGGATTGTTTTCTGGTACTGCGCGGCATCAAGACCCTGCATGTACGGATGCAGCGTCATTGCGAGAATGGCGAAAAAGTAGCCCGGTTCCTGCGTAACCATCCCAAAGTAGGAAGGGTTTACTGGTGTGGTTTTGAAGATCATCACAATCATGGTATTGCCAAAAAACAGATGCGTGGTTTTGGCGGCATGATGAGTTTTACCCTGAAGGATGACAGCGTGGACAATGCCAGACGCGTATTATCCTCTACTAAAGTATTTGCCCTGGCTGAAAGTCTGGGTGGCGTGGAATCGCTGATCAATCACCCTGCTTCTATGACACATGCGTCGATCCCAAGGGAGGAACGCATCAAGAATGGTTTAACGGACAGCCTGATCAGGTTAAGCGTGGGTATTGAAGATGCGGAAGACCTGATCGCAGACCTGAACCAGGCCATCGGTTAATACCCCCGCAAATACACAACATGAGAAAAATTGCCGCTGCCAAAGCTGTGCTGGGTTTTATGGCACTGTTCGCCTGCTACCATGCTGCAGAATACATGATGCTGTTTCAAAACAGTCCCACAGGTTTTCTCGGTCTCAGTATCGTATTTTTTGTGGTGGCCTGGCTGGTGGCCAAATGGCAGGGACTTCCAGGTCTGACTGCCTGGGGAATGATATTTGAGAAAAAAGCCTGGGACCAGTTGGGAACCGGACTTGCCGTGGGCATCATCGTTTACATCCTGTTCACACTAAGCAGTTTTGCACTGGATATAGACAGGATCAAAGAGATACCACCCACTTCTGTTTTTATCTCGCAGTTCCTCTTGTTTGCTTTTGGCACTTTTTTCTCCTCCTTATCCGAAGATATATTGACGCGTGGTTACCTGTATCGTTTCTTTAACGGAAAAATGAACAGTTATGTGCTGATCGGTTTGTCTTCGCTCGTCTATCTGGGCAACCATATCCACCGGCTCGCTGAAGGGCCTGCATTCTGGTCGTACATTCTCATCATTGGTATATTCCTGATGCTGGCGATGGTAAGAACGGGTAATATCTGGCTGACACTGGGTCTGCACTGGGCCGGCAATATCGTATACCATACCACGCACAGCGTTATGCATACCGTGAACGGACACGGAAAATTCTCTGGCCAGGTATTGTATCTCATCTTTCTCGTTGCGCTGGTTCCCATTACCTGGCTCATCACCCGAAAAGAAAAACCGGCTTACGAAAAACATCGATGATCGTTCATCACATAAACATGTGATTCTTCCAGAACACAATGCCAGCAAGCATTATAGGCGAATTTCACTTATCCTTGCTTTCTGCTGTTCATCAATCAAAATGAACCGCTTACTGATTCCCGAAGGATAGTTCAGATCGAAGAAAGGATTTTTGCTTTCATAAATTCAATATCATGAAGCAATGGACTTCTGTTCTGTTCTTATTATCTCTTCTATTCAGCTCCTGTACCAAAAGCATCCGTGGTCATGGCGATTCCATTACAGAGACCCGTTCGGTCGATGCCGTCACAAGCGTACAGCTGGAGGGAACCGCGATCGTCGATATCGTACAGGGAAATGTGCAGGTGGTTACAGTGAGCGGTTATGAGAACCTGGTTCCTATCTTTCTTACAGAAGTAAATAACGGGAACCTGGTACTGCGTTTCAAGGATCCTTATTACAGGGTTCGCAAGAACAATATCAGGGTTACCGTAGTGTTACCCGACTTGCAACAGGTCAGAAGTAATGGTTCCGGCCAGGTCAATATCAGCAACTTCTTCAATAAGTCCTATCTGGCTGGTTCAGTAAATGGAACAGGTAATATCACTATTGCCAATTCTTCGTTTTTACGGGTAAGCCTCAAAGTGAACGGTACCGGTAATATTTATGCGCTGGGTTGTACGGCACTGGAAGCCGAGACAGAGATATTCGGCTCGGGTAACATCGAACTTACCTGTTCCCAGAAGATCAGCGCCTTCGTTTACGGATCGGGAAATATTGATTACTGGGGCCGGCCGGCCATTTCCAATACCCTGGTTAGCGGTACCGGTAGGATCCGCAGAAAATAAACATACGTGGTGAGAAAAGGAAAGCCTCCTGCTCTGCGGGAGGTCTTTCTGTTGTATGCCCGCATCTCGGTTTTGGGTAAGTTTGCACATGCAGTCACCAGCAGTACCGAAAGGCCGTTCACTGAAAGATTTCTTTGATGAGAAAGTACGTCAGTACAACCGGCCCGAATTCATCAAGGACGATCCGGTTTGCATACCTCACCTGTTCACCCGGAAACAGGATATTGAAATAGCTGGTCTGTTCGCTGCAGTGTTCGCCTGGGGTAACCGGACCACCATCATCAACAAATCGCGCGAGCTGATGAAGCTGATGGATTTTGCTCCTTATGATTTCTGCCTGCACCACAATACCAAAGACCTTCAATCACTGACTTCATTCAAACACCGCACTTTCAACAGTACAGATCTTTTATATTTTATTGCGTTCCTGCAATACCACTATTCACAGCACAGCAGTCTCGAAAATGCTTTCATGCCTGGCAAAAAATCAGGGAACGGTATTGAGTGCGCCCTCACACATTTTCACAACTATTTTTTCTCTCTTGAGCACGTGCCCAACCGCACCCGCAAACATATTGCCACGCCTTACAAAGGTTCCACCTGCAAACGCCTGAACATGTACCTGCGCTGGATGGTACGCAAAGACCGGCAGGGTGTTGATTTCGGGATCTGGAAAAAGATCAGACCGGCAGAGCTCATCTGTCCCATTGACCTGCATGTGGCCAGGGTAGCCAAACGTTTTGGACTGCTGGACCGCAAGCAGATTGATTGGCAGGCAGCTGTTGAGCTGACCGGTTACCTGCGTACACTGGACCCCAGCGACCCGGTGAAATATGATTTCGCCTTATTCGGATTGGGTGTGATGGAAAAATATTGATCAGATACACAACAAGGGAGCATGATAAGAACCCGTTCCTTCTTTACCGGCGTTGGTATAGCTGTTCTCTGAGGGAACAGATTTATCGGGAGGCAGCAATAACAAGGCAATGGCAAGCAACAGCATCGCTGCCAGTAAATAGTGAACGGGTTTTATATGGTTGGCTACGGATAAACGCATCAGTAACCATAAGAGTCGCCGGTATCAAAAAGGTTGGAACGGGCGGGTATCTTTTTAATCTTCCTCCTCCAGCTGAAACAACTCTTCTACAGAGACCCCGAACAACCTGGCCATTTTCAGTGCAAGCGCTGTTGAGGGTACATATTTCCCCGACTCCATCGTATTGATGGTTTGTCGGCTCACGCTGATCTTTTTGGCAAGATCATCCTGGGTAAGGTTATGTATGGCACGTTGTATCTTGATCTTATTTTTCATGAGTTACTTCTGTTATACTGAAACAAAACATAACGGTAACGGGCGATAAAAATAATCAGCACCGTGAACAGGTTGATGGTCATAACGGTAAAGAACCATCCGCCATAACAGAACAACACCGCAATAACCAGAACTGCGTAGTTGGCATACACGGCCCATTGTAATGCTTCCAGCCGGAAGAACTGGATGGCTTCATCTTCCACCTTTTCTTTTGAAAACCCGATCAGGATCAGGCTCAGGATCAGCCCGACTGTCACCAGTTCATCCGTATAATTGTTGTTGCCCATGTAGAAAATACCTGCTTTATCGGGGTGATACGCCAGCTGGGCAATGGTAAAATCCCAGCCCATATACGCAATACCTAATGCCAGAAAGGGCAGGACCAACACATACCCAAGCTTCCGGAACCTGTGAGGCAATAAGGGTAGTTTTTTCATATTGATTGATTTTAATGACAATCAAATGTAAAATAAGTAAACCTTTTTGTAAAGTATTTTTTACATATTGTAATAAATTTTTAACATTTTAATCGCTATCGATGCTGCTCCCCTCCGTTTTCTGTTACCTTTAACACCGTATGTCCACCGACAATGAACTCCTGAAACTGGAAGACTTGGGTCCGGAACAACTGGCCGAATTTATCCATCAACTGATCGATAAGGATTTTTCGCGGCTGGTCCAGTTACTGTACAGGCTGGACGTGAGTGAGGCAAAACTCAGGTCCGTATTATTGGAGCATCCCACCGGCGATGCGGGAGAAATGATCGCCCAACTGATCCTGGAACGGATCGCTCAAAGGGAAAAGAACAAACAGCTGTTCAAACAGCAGGGTGATATTCCGGAAGATGAAAAGTGGTAGGATTGCTTATTCTCCACAGAGGCACAGGGATCGGGGAGGTTACGCAGGGATTATCTCAACAATGCATCCATTCGTTTGAACGCGTAGCCCTGCTTCTTTAGATATACGATCAGTTCATCAAGATGGTCATACAGTTTGTCTTTACGACGCGGATCGGTTCCCACATGTAGCAACAGGATAACACCATTCAATCCGTCCGGCTTCTCTGCGAACTGTTTGATCGCCGTCAGGATCTCTTCACTGCTTTTGTAAGCCTTCCGCATTTCCGGCCAGGTATAATCGGCATTGCTGGTGGTACCTGG
This sequence comes from Chitinophagaceae bacterium, assembly GCA_020403425.1. Taxonomy (GTDB): domain Bacteria; phylum Bacteroidota; class Bacteroidia; order Chitinophagales; family Chitinophagaceae; genus Sediminibacterium. Next base: position 166,088 of record JADBXR010000005.1, read on the forward strand.
TGTAAAACTGAACAATTGCACATTTTGGGTGCTGAACCATCCAGCTATTTCTCTATTCCACCATTCATAGGGTGGTATAAACAGCTGTTTTCCGGCCAGCTGGCTGATACCCAATTGTTGCATGACTTTGAGATTGTTTCTGTAATCCGCCTCCAGCGAATCACGGCTCACCAGGATCTTATCCCGGTTATTCCAATCGTTATATAGAAGATGCTGATCTGAATGTGGCCCCAGTAAATGCTTCTGCGCATATAACTTCCGGATTGCTGGCTGAAAATCTGGGTTCCTGTAAAACCGACCGGTAAAATAAAAGGAAGCAGTGACAGCTGCTTTATTCAAGGTATTCATTATAAATGGCAGGCCCTCTCCGAATTCATCACCTGTAAAAACCAATGCCACTTCTTTCTTTGCAGTATTACCCCGGATGATCGCCCCTTGCGAAAATACAGGGCCCTGACCCAACGGTGGAGCAGCATACCACCTGGAAGCTGGTCTGACATTATAGGCGCTCTCTTTTGCTGCCAGTAGATAGATCAGCGAAGCCGTCCCATCCATGGTAGGCTCATTGGTGCTATAATCACCATAATCATCATGATAGACTGCCAGGTCACTTTGAAAATCGGCATATTCGTCTGGGTCTTTTAACTGGATACCGATCAGGTTCTTATAAATGGCCGTGTAAACCGGTCCATCCACCAAACCACCATCAATAGGATAGTTCCCGATATGCGTGAACGCAGAATGCGGATCTACGGGCGTATCACCGTTGGCCGGCAATCCATACACCATACTGGTTCCCCAGGGATTACATCCGAATAACCAGTCGATATTGGCCTGCTCCAGTTCCACAAACTGTTGATCACCCGTTAACTGTGCATACCACAAACACTGAATGGCAAAAGAGGTGGTCAGATTATTACTGCACCAGATAAACGGCACTCCCCTATAGAACGCATTGTTCTTTGCCTTATCCCAGACCTTTTGAATTCCCTGTTCATAAAAAAACTTCAGCGTATCCGTTATCTTCCCTGGATCCTCTGCTATGACAGCCGTTCTGATCAATTGGTTATGGCCGGCATTGACAAAAGGATACCATTGATAATGATGGGCCGTATCTTTCCCCAACCAGGGAGTAATGGGCTCCTGTTTGGCAAAAGCAAAACCCTGTTGCAGCAGATCTGTATGACTTTTAAAATTGCCCCTGCCCGCATATGCCAGTTCTGCCGCGGCCAGTTCCATATCATCCACCCAGTTACCTTCGGCATAAATATAAGGCGACCGTACAGATGCAGTCTGCGCAACTCCAGGCATATGGTTTCCACATCGATACGCTGCTTCCGCTTTACGCAGAAACATATCTGACAGTTCATTGTCTCCAGGGTAAGTAGATCTAAATACCTGCGATGCTAACGCAAAAGTGCTCGCAAACTTGCCAGCAGTAGATGCTCCACCAGTAGTGGCATTCAGAAATTTACCGCGCTGCTGGGGTTTTCCATTGACGAAATACAGCGGGCGCTCAAATCCTTTTCCATAAAAACTATCCTCTTTGGGCATGCGCATGCCCATATGATCACGGTCATCGCCTAACTGATTGAACATCCAATCATCTTTCGGGTTCATTTTCAGCAGCCAGTCAAGCCCCCATTTCGCTTCATCCAATACATCCGCCATTCCGTTCTTACCCTCGAGTCCATTGGCTTGTTTTGTATCAGAAAACACCCCAGGAAAATCCCGGTACGCAGAAAGCAGATGCCAGGTGGCATTGGCAGAAGTGGTGGTATACTGGAGATAATCGCTGGCATCGTGCCAACCGCCGGTAGCATCTATATGGGTGCTGTCTTTCATAGGTCCATACAAAGTATACCCATCGTGCGTATGGCAGCTATCTTTCAGAAAAGGGTTGAAGCCGCTACGCTGTTGCCGCATGTAACGCAGGCAAAAGTCCGCTGTGCCCTTATACACATCATCATCGATCTTGAATACCGGTGACTGGATTTTGCCAACGCGCAGGTAATAGGTACCGGCCCTGGTGAACCCTGTGAATTTCAGCCGATAGGTTTGCATGAAGGGACCATAAGCACCGAACGCCCTGCCTGTAGTATAACGATACACCACTTTATCCGTTTTCGCATCCACCACTTCAAAATCAGTTATGGTTGCATTTACCTTACTGCCCCATACGGCCACTTTGCTGCCCCGGGTGGGGTAACCCAATTGGTTGATACGGATCCAGGAACTTTCCTGTGCCAGAACTGCGTTACAGATAAAAGCCAGCAGCCAACACCATTGTTTCATAATCAAAATTTCTGTTTTAAAGATAGTTATGATAGGCCGTTTCTACCTGTGGTTTTTGCCCTAATTTCGTCACTCATCCTTGTTTGCTTATGAAACTGGTTTCTTACCTCAACGATGGCCGTGACCAACTGGCTTTTTTAGTAGATGGCCAATTGTTCGACTGCGATGCACTGCATCCCGAACTGCCGAATAGCATGAATATGTTCCTGCACTACTGGGAGGATATGTATCCGATAGCACAAAAAGTAGATGCCGCGATCAAATCAGGTAAGATCGGAAACGAACAGGGTATTACCTTGGAAGAGGTTCAGCTGCTGGCACCCGTACCATTCCCCACTTCCTGCCGCGATGGCTACGCGTTCCGGCAACATGTTGCGGCGGCAAGACGTAACCGAAAAGTGGAGATGATCCCCGAATTTGACCAGTATCCCATTTTTTATTTCACCAACCACCACAGCATACAGGGTCCCGGTGAGATCCGTTGTATGCCGGACCATTTTGAAAAACTGGATTTTGAACTGGAAGCTGCGATCGTCATCTGTAAGCAGGGCAGGAATATCCCGGCTGAAGAAGCCGACCAGTATATCGGCGGACTGATGATCATGAACGATATGAGCGCCCGGCGTTTGCAGATGGAAGAAATGCTGCTGAACCTGGGCCCGGCAAAAGGAAAGGACTTTTCGACTGTGATAGGGCCCTGCCTGGTTACCTTGGATGAACTGCAGCAGTATGAGATCCCCTGCAAAGAAGGACATACCGGTAAAAACTGGAACCTGCCTATGAAATGCTGGGTAAACGGCATACAGGTAAGCAGCGGTAATGTTGGTGATATGGACTGGACCTTTGCTGAGATCATTGAACGTTGTGCCTATGGTACAGATATACACCCCGGCGATGTGATCGGCAGCGGAACTGTTGGCACAGGCTGTTTTCTGGAACTGAATGGAACAGGAAAACTCAACAACCCTGATTACGTTGAGCAGTGGTTGCAGGCAGGCGATACAGTTGAAATGGAAATTGAAGGCATCGGCAGGATCTCCAACACGATCGTTGCAGAAGAGAGCGATTTTTCTATTTTAGGGAGGAAGAAATAGTGTTTTTTGTAAGAAGTACTGAGTATAAATACTGTTTTTGGGAGGAGTCCTTTCGTTTAACTTAATGCGCTCAAATTGTCTGGCCTGTTCCAACCGCAGAGAACGGGAGAAGCAGAGTTAAACGCAGAGATATGACGAAAGAGGAATTAAACCAGATGGGGGGAATTATCCTGGATGCATCCATTGCCGTTCATAGGGAGTTAGGACCGGGATTACTTGAATCTGCTTATGAACTGGCATTGGCAAAAGAACTCAGACTAAGGGATATCCTCATCCGAACACAGGTGCCTGTAGAACTGATCTATAAAGGAGCTGCTCTGGGCAAAGCCTACGTAATGGATATTTTGGTGAAAGAGGAAATTATCATCGAAATAAAATCAGTAGACGTAATCAATCCAATTTTTGAGTCACAACTTATTACTTACCTGAAATTAGCTGATAAAAAACTTGGATATCTTATTAACTTTAATGTACCCCTGCTAAAGGATGGATTCAGAAGACTGGTATACCGGTTCTAACTCCGCGAAACCTCTGCTTCTCCCGTTCTCTGCGGTTGGATAAAACTATGCTAATAGATTTTTCTACAATCACTACCGCCGAAAAACAACAATGGCTCAACCATGCCGTGGCGCCGAGGCCGATCTGTTTTGCCAGCACCATGGACAAAGAAGGTAATGTGAACCTGAGCCCATTCAGTTTTTTTAACCTGTTCAGCTCACAGCCGCCTATCGTCATCTTCTCTCCCGCCCGCAGGGTACGTGACAATACCACCAAACACACCCTGCAGAATGTATTGGAAGTGCCGGAGTGTGTGATCAACATCGTTGACTATGACATGGTACAGCAAACCAGTCTTGCCAGCTGCGAATTCCCGAAAGATGTGGACGAATTCGTAAAAGCAGGTTTTACCAAGGAGCCCTCATCGATGATACGACCTCCCATGGTAAAAGAAGCCAGGATCAAACTGGAATGTAAGGTGAACGAAGTAAAAAGTCTGGGTGAGGAAGGCGGTGCCGGACAGCTGGTCATTGCCGAAGTATTGTGCATGCACGTTGACAATGATATCTTGGGCGATGACGGAAAGATCGACCAGCGGAAACTGCACCTGGTGGCTCGCCTAGGCGGCGACTGGTATTGCAAAGTAGATGAGACCAACTTGTTCAAAGTGCCCAAACCCAATACACAGCTCGGCATCGGCGTAGACGCATTACCCAAAGGGATCCGTAACAGTACTATCTTAACGGGTAATCACCTGGGCATGCTGGGAAATGTTCACGAACTACCCGAGATCAATCCTGCTTTCGAGGATGAGCGCTTAAAGAATATCATCCAGTATTTCTCGATCAACCCGGCAGACATGGAAAATGAACTGCATAAATATGCAGCCGAACTGCTCGATTCAGAAAAGATCACGGAAGCGTGGCAGGTATTACTGGCCGGTGATAATGATTAATAATCAGTACAAGGCCAACATATCTTCTTCGGTCAGCAAGCCTTCATCGCACAACCTGTATTTGTTCAATGATCTACCCTTTTCTACTGCCAGTTGAACGATCTCATAGGTTGAATGCGTCAGGGTCAGCGGCGTTATTTGCTGCGTGAGCAACCATTGTTTTACCTGTGCGGCAAAATCATGGGTGATCTTATCTATCACTACTACGCCAAAATCTTTCATTGCGGCAGCGTTGCATAACTGTTCATACTGACCACGGATAGGCAGTACCAATAACTTTTTACCCAGGTACAAAGCTTCAGCAGGTGTTTCAAAGCCCGCACCAGTGATCACCCCATGCGAGTGAATGAGGCTTTTGGTAAACCCCTCGTTACTGATAGGGTACAAGGTGATGTTTCCCATGACCCTGGGTTCTGTCACTTTTTTCGAGAACAGTTCAAACCGGATCAGCTTCAATTGTTGCAGGGCCTTCACCACCACATCGTCGCTGTAGTGCGATAGGTATACCGTTATATGACCTTTGTCCTTAGGCTCTGCCTGCAAAATCTCATCCTTGATGATGGGTGCGTAAATAAAATCATCGTATTGTTTGAAATGCAAACCCAGATAATCGGTAGCGGTAGCATATTGTTTCAGCACAAGTTCACCTGCCATATCCTTTTTATTGCTTCTGGGAGTATGCTTACTGCGGAAACTTGCCTGATGACCAAAACCGATGCTGGGTACTTTTTTCAGCTTACAGGCCAGCGAAGTAATACTTTCAAAATCGTTCAGCACCAGGTCGTATCTTTCAACAGGCAATTCCCTCGCTTCTTTCCAGATACGTTTCAGGTTGAATTCCTTCCACATGCGCAGGTAGTCCAATCCGCCGGTATTGCCATAAAATAGGCTCACACCATTACTTCTGTATTTTACCGGCAGATCGGGTTGCAGATGGCTATTGCTTCCGCTCAGGAACACATCTACGGTGCCGTATTGTTGCAGGTAGGGCATCAGTTCCATTGCGCGGCTGATATGTCCATTGCCTGTAGCTTGTACTGAATATAGGATTTTCATGATGTCTTTGCTAAGGAGTGAAGGAATAAAGCGATCTCGTCTGTAACCACATTCAGTTGCGGTAATTTCCGCTCCATACTAACGATCGGCGCGGTTACTGAAGCAAATTGTTTTTCATCATATTGATAAATACTCCAGTCGTTATCCTTGTATTCAAGTGCAGTGAGATTCTCTATCCAGTCGCCGCTGTTCAGGTACATCACAGAACCCTCTTTGGTAGTGACCTCTCTTTTTTGTGGCTGATGGATATGACCACAGATCACGTAATCATATTTTTTTTCGATGGCCAGTTCAGCTGCGGTCTGTTCAAAATCACCGATCCAGGCTACGGCTTTTTTCACACTGTTCTTGACTTTCTTGCTGAAGCTCATTTTCTCACGGCCCATCAGCTTCAAGCACCAGTTGATGAAACTGTTCAGGTGGATCAAAAGGTCGTACCCATGTCCACCCAGTTTGGCCAGCAGTTTGGCACTGCCTTTGGTGGTGGCATCAAACACATCTCCATGGAAGATCCAGGTCATTTTGCCGTCGATCTCCATCACCACTTTATCCGTAAGCTGGAAATTGCCCATTTCAATATCGCTGAAGCGGCGTAACACTTCATCGTGGTTACCGGTGATATAAATGACACGGGTACCCTTACTGAGCAGGTTCATGATCTCTTTAAAGACCTGCATATGTGAAACAGGAAAATAACGTTTGTTGAACTGCCAGATATCGATCACATCTCCGTTCAGGACCAGGATCTGAGGCTGGATACTTTTGAGGTAATTAACGAGTTCTTTGGCATGACAGCCGTAGGTGCCGAGGTGAAGATCACTCATAACAACTACATCTACCGAACGTCTTTCCATACAGGAGGTTTAGCAAAACTCCATCAGGCAGATGAATAGAATGTTACAGCTATGTTACGGTAATATGATATGTATATGAACGAATTGTTATCTCCCAACATCCACTCAATCACTCATCCACTCATTCACTCATTCACTGATTATCACTAATCCAGATCCCCCAGCTGCGGGCGCAGGATGATATCTTCTACCACAGCCATCGGGGATAATTGAGAGGCTGCATAAACCATTTTAGCTATATCTGCAGCTTCCATGATGCGCTGTGGATCGATCTCAAATCCATCCCAGCTGGCACTCATAGTAGCGCCAGGACTGACTGCGGTAACTTTGATTCCATATGGTTTCATTTCTTCTCGCAGGTTTTTACTGAATCCCAGTAAGGCAAACTTGCTGATACTGTAGCTACCGCCATTGGGGTATGCGTGCAGGGACGCAATGGAACAGATATTGAAAACATGCCCTTTTTGGGCCTTCATCATGGCAGGTAGGAGGGAACGGGTAAGATGGTAGGCACTATATAGGTTCACCTGGATCATCTGTTCCAGTGTGCCATCCGGTTCATTATGCACGGCACCCGGCATGAATTGTCCCGCATTATTCACCAATACATCCGGAGTGCCGAAACCCAGGCACCAGGCGGCGAAAGCTTTCACTTCTTCCTGAACGCTCATGTCTACCGGTCTGGCTTTGATGGTGCTTTGCGGATATCTCGTCTGCAGATCGGCCACCCTATCATACAAACCCTTTTCACTTCTGCTACAGATAAACAGGGTATGACCTGCGGCTGCAAACTGTTCTGCAATGGCCTTACCGATACCCTTGGACGCGCCTGTAATAATCACCTGCATATATCATAGGTTAGAAACACGAAGTACGAACATTTTTGTTAACAGTGTACACTTCGCATACGGCAGCGCAGAGTTTGCTTTATCTTGCGGCATGCAATACCGTCACCTCTTCTTTGATCTGGACCATACCTTATGGGATTTTGAGACCAATGCCAAACTGGCCATGGCGGATCTTTTCAACAGCCTGTCCTTACACGAAAAGGGCATCCCGGATTTTGATGAATTCTACGACCGGTACAGCTACCATAATCACCGGTTATGGGACCGGTATACCAAAGGGCATATCAAACAGGAAGAACTACGCTGGAAAAGGATGTGGCTGGCGCTGCTGGATTTTAAACTGGCCGATGAACCCCTTTCACGCCAGATGGCGGCTGCATTCCTGGAATTGCTGCCAACGAAGAATTCGCTGTTTCCCTATACGATCGAAATACTACAGTACCTACAGCAGAAGAACTATCAAATGCACCTGGTGACCAATGGTTTTGAAAAAGTGCAGTATGGCAAGATCAAACAGGCCGGGCTGGATGGCTTTTTTGACCAGGTGATCACATCAGAGGCCAGCAACAGCCTGAAGCCCAACCGGGAAATATTTGAATATGCCTTTTCAAAGACCGGCGCCGTGGCGAAAGAAAGTATCATGATAGGTGATAACCAGGATGCAGATATTACAGGCGGTAAAAATGCCGGCATGGACACTGTTTTTGTGAACCACCTGAATGTAGCGCCTTACAGCCAGCCTACCTATGTGATATACCACCTGAAAGAGCTGGAGGACATTCTCTGATCATCATAGCATGTTTGCTTTTAGAAAAAGGTACAACTAAGGTAACTGAATAAAAAAAACCGCTGATAGCGGTTTCTTTTATTCGATCAGTAAAGAAAACTATGCTTTGGTTTTAGCAACCGGTTTTGCTTCCTTAGCATCTTTCTTGCTGTCTTTTTTCATGTCTTTGCAGTCTTTCATGTCTTTACTGCATTCTTTTTTGTCCTTGCAGCATTCTTTGCCTTTCGCGCATTTCTTGCCATCACCTTCGTGTGCAAAAGCGATACCGGTAACCAGGAAAGCAGCAGTGGCTAATACGAATAATTTTTTCATACTTGGCTATTTAAGTTTATAAGAATTCTACCTTGAAAATAGGCATTTTGCATGGGATGTCCCGTTCCGATTTGTTAAAATCGGCTACCAGCTGGCCAGTACGGTCACCCCGCCTTTTACCACCTGGTTCATTTCTACGTTCACTTTGGCGTTCAGGGGCAATAATACGTCCACGCGGCTTCCGAATTTGATAAAACCATATTCGTCCCCCTGTTTTACCTGCTGGCCTACTGCAGTATAATTACAGATACGTTTGGCCAATGCACCCGCTATCTGCTTGTATAGAATCTCTCCATGACTATTACGCGTTACCACGCTCCAGCGTTCGTTTTCGGTAGAAGATTTTGGGTGCCAAGCCACCAGGTATTTGCCCTTGTGGTACTGGTTGTACACCACTTCACCGCTCATCGGGTTACGGTTCACGTGTACATTGGCCGGACTCATAAAGATGCTTACCTGTATACGGCGGTCTTTGAAATATTCTTCATCGGTGATCTCTTCGATCACCACCACTTTACCGTCTGCCGGGCAGATCACCTGGTTATCATTGATGGTAAGCACCCGGTTGGGTATACGGAAAAAGGAAATGATGAACAGGAACAGGAGCAGGGTAACGACAAACAGCAACATGGCCAGCCAGGGAAGCGAGGCGCTCAAAAATGTAAAAGATGCCAGGTTAAACAACCCAAACAGCAATGCAGTGATGGCAATGGTCTTATATCCTTCTCTGTGAATGGTCATCTGAAATGATTGAACTGCAAATGTAAAACGGATTGTTGAGATTGCAGCAGCGGAGCGGAACAGAGTTTAGTAAAAGCAATACAAGACCAGCCAAACCGCCGTAGTGGCCACCAGCAGGGAATCAAACCTGTCGAGAAAACCACCATGCCCGGGCATGATCTGGCCACTATCTTTCACCCCGGCCAGGCGTTTCAGTTTGCTTTCGAACAGGTCACCTAATGTTCCCGTGATGGCAGCGGTGGCCGATACCAGTAACATCGCTTTCCATGAAAAATCAAAAACATACACACCCGAACCCGTAACGATCAATACCGCCAGTATGGCCCCGCCAATGGTTCCTTCCCAGGTCTTTTTGGGCGAAACAGGAGATAAAGGTGTTTTACCAATGAAAGAACCCACGAGATAGGCCATCGTATCATTGATCCAGATGGAAGCGATCAGGATCACAGGTAAGGTCCAGGCATGACCTATCAGGACCTTGCCTTCAAGATTGCCAAAAAGCTGCATCATCAGTCCCCAGCTAAGCGATATGTATAACAAACCCAACGCAGAGTGGGCCCATATCTTTGGATTTAGTTTTTTGGCCAACAGGAATTCACTCAGGATGAAACCGATCAGGCCCACCCAGAAAAGGCTCCAGCCGATCAGTGCGATCCGTAAGGTCCCTATGTAAAATCCGGCATCTGTCATCCATAACATCACCCCGAAACCGATCAGCATCACACCATAGCGGTGCAGTGGGCTGACATCCTTGTATTCAGGATCGATCGATCCCAGCAGTTTCTGATACTCTGCCCAACAACCAAAATGGATCACGGAGAACAACACCAGGAAACTCCACTGGTTCCACAGCAAGCCGGCCAGCATGATCACCACAAATACCACTGCCGTTACCGCACGTGTCTTGAATGTTTGCAGGTTAAAAGCCATTGCTTTAGCATGATTGATGAACCACGAAGTAAGAATGTATGCGGGAGATATCCAAATACAACAAGCCGGGATAACCGGTTTTCAGCAGGTCCTCTCAAGATCAGTTCAGAAGATTCCTAGCCACCAGCTGCCTGGCGGTTTCTGCCAGATGCACGGGCACATACAGTTCAATATCCCCAAAATTCAGGTAGCTGCTGTCCTGTTTGTTCATTACCTGCACCGCAATATTGTTCTCTTCCAGCATACCTTGTATAATGCTGGCTTCTGCAGGATTTCGGGTTGCATAGATCTTTTGCCAGGTTTGCATCAGGAAAGGATATTTTCGGGAGATGAATGTATGGATTGCTCTTTGGCTGTCAGTACACGTTCACTTTCCTGCCGGAAAGAACGGAACAGCATCAACAGCAAAATGACCGCAATGGCACCCCACCATACCGGCACATTCTCATCCATGGTCTTTTCGATAGGTTTTCCCTGTCGCGAAGTAACATACAGCTGTGTTACCACCAGCGCATTATTCATAAAATGCAGTAGTATGGACAACCAAATATTTTTACTGTAATAAAAGATCAGCCCCAGCACTACACCCAATGCCATCCTCGGCAAAAAGCCGAAATACGAAAAATGTATGGCACTGAACAGGATGCTGGTGATCAGGATACCTGCCCATTTATGATTGGTCCAACCCACAAACACCTGCTGAAAACCTCCGCGGAACAGGACCTCCTCAAAAACGGCCGGGGCCGCCGCCAGTACCAGCAGGGCCAGGAGGTAATCGGTCACCGATTTCATATTCGCCATGGCCATCATCGTAGCTTTATAAGCGTCTTCCATGGCTTTGGCTTTGGCATACCATTTAGCGGGTAGCGGGATCCACTCGTTCAGCTGGCCCAGTGCACCGCTGAGCATGATACTGCAGAAAGTGAGCGCCAATACCAACGCCAGCTGTTTGGAACTGACATGAGCGTGAAAACCCAGGTGCGCAAAAGGTTGTCTGCTCAGGATCCTCGCCAGGACCAGCGCTGGAAGAAGAAAGGCAAAAAAAGAAGCCATCGTGTTCAGCAACCTCGAAAGATTAGCATTTTCCGGCCGGTTTAACTGGCTGATTACCTGCATAAAAGGCACTTTCAGCACCAGGCTGCCCACCAGGGGTAGCAAAAAAGAACCCAGCACCACAAACACTCCCATCAAGCCCATCAAAAAGGCAAACTGTGATGGATAGTTGATCACCGGCTTTTGATTCATCGGCTAAAGAATAAGGTTGTAAATTTGCAAATTCCGTAACAAAATGCAAACACCGAAAGGATGACCGGCCAATAGGCCGTTCCCAAACGTTTGCCTACACAATATGGTGAAAATAGACCAGATAGTATTGCCCGATTTCCCGCTTTTGCTCGCTCCCATGGAAGACGTGAGCGACCCGCCCTTCCGTGCCGTTTGCAAAGATAACGGCGCCGACCTGATGTACACCGAATTCATCAGCAGTGAAGGCCTGATCAGGGATGCGATCAAAAGCCGCCAGAAACTGGACATTTTCGAATATGAGCGCCCGGTGGGCATCCAGATCTTCGGAGGTGATGAGGAAGCGCTGTCCATCAGTGCCAAGATCGTAGAGACCGTTAATCCCGACCTCCTCGATATCAATTTCGGCTGCCCGGTGAAGAAAGTGGTCTCCAAAGGTGCCGGCGCCGGTGTATTGAAAGATGTGGACCTGATGGTGCGTTTGACCGAAGCCGTGGTAAAGAGCACCAACCTGCCCGTGACCGTTAAAACCAGGCTGGGCTGGGACGATAACAGCAAAAACATTGAAGAAGTGGCCGAACGTTTACAGGATGTGGGCATCAAAGCACTCGCCATCCATGGACGTACACGTTCGCAACTATACAAGGGTCAGGCCGACTGGAGCCTGATCGCCAAAGTAAAGAGCAACCCGCGCATCCGGATCCCCATTTTTGGTAATGGCGATATCGATAGTCCGCAGAAAGCCCTCGAATACAAGAACCGCTACGGCGTAGATGGTATCATGATCGGTCGCGCTGCCATCGGCTATCCCTGGATCTTCCGCGAAGTGAAACATTATATCGCCACCGGTGAGATACTACCTTCGCCTACCCTGGAAGAGCGTGTGGAAGTTGCCCGCAAACACCTCCGCAAATCCATCGAATGGAAAGGCCCTATTGCCGGTATCAACGAAATGCGCAGGCATTATACCAATTACCTGAAAGGTTTACCCAATATCAAAGAATACCGATACAAGCTGGTCACCTATAAAACCGGTGAGGAAGTGGAATCGGTTCTGGATGATATCCTGCAACACTATAAAGGATATGTTTTTGAAAGGGCACCAATAGAACTCATCAATTATCATGAGAAATGCCCGGTGTAGGGATCAATGATAGAATGAGTGGATGAGTAGATGAGTGAATGAGTGAATGTTTTTTATGGAGGAAGCTGATAGGATTGCTGTTCCCGTATGGGGGGTCACTGGATAGCGGCTATTACCTGTTTACTCAGGGGCGAAATATTTTGCGAATAGAAATGGGTTAAAATGCCGCGCTCATCTATGAAATATTTACTGAAGTTCCACATTGGTTGCTGACTGCACCAGCCATTCGCCGAAGGATCACTCAACCATTGAAATACAGCGTGCTGCCCTGCACCCTTCACTACCCGGCTTTTCTGCATTATGGGGAAACTTACTCCATAATTTACCTTACAGAACTGCGCAATGGCCGCATCATCTTTTTTCTCCTGTTCCTTGAAATCATTGGCCGGAAAAGCAAGGATCACCAGTTTGTCTTGATATTGCCGGTACAGTTTTTCCAGTTCCTCATATTGTGCAGTGAAGCCGCAGTCGCTGGCGGTATTCACAATAAGAACTTTTTTCCCTTTGAAACGGGCAAAATCAACCGTGTCGCCCTGGTTACTGACGGCCATCAGAGAATAAAATGAAACGGGAGGCAATGACTGGTTTCTGTTCTCTTGTATGTCTTTACTGCCCGGCCATATTTTGCCTTTGAGCATAATGAGCGGGTATGCCGCTTTCAGAACCGATTGCCGCCAGGTCATGTCTTTACGTTTGATAAGGAATGATACGATAAAGATAACAGCCAGAAAGAGGAATAGTTTTCGCATAACGATGATTTGCTTCAAAGCCGGTCTCTTCTCAGCAAGTAGAATAGGCCGGGATGAGTTAACGAATGATCCACTTGAACAACTTCAGCTTTCCCTTCAGCGGCGGGTATTTGATCGACGGATCGAACCAGGTAGGGGTTCTCATCACTGCTTTTTTATGACTGAACGTGTCGAAAGAATATTTACCATGATACGCGCCGGTACCACTGAACCCTCTGCCGCCAAACGGCAGGGATGGATTGGTCAGGTGCCAGCTGGCATTGTTCACACAGGCGCCACCGGCAGGTATGGCATCCAACCAGAAAGTTTCTTTTGCCGAAGAGGACGTGAATACATAGAACGCCAGTGGGTTAGGATTTTGCGCTATTATGGCTTTGGCCTCATCGGGTGTACTGAACGTGAGTATGGGTAATACCGGACCAAAGATCTCTTCCTTCATCACGGCAGCTTCCGGGTTCACCTGATCCAATAAAGTGGGTTCAATGAACAGGTCGCTTCTGTTCTGCCTGCCGCCATGTAACACCTTTCCCTGCGTCAGGTAAGCGGCCACCCTGTCAAATTGTTTGGTATTCACAAGCCTTCCGTAATGATCACATTCTTCGGCGCGCGCGCCAAAGAACTCGATGATCTTTTCCTTCATGGCTTTTACCAATGCATCTTTCTGCGAAACATGCACCAGTACATAATCGGGTGCCACGCACATCTGACCGGCATTGGAGAACTTGGTCATCACAATACGTTTGGCAGCTATGTTGATGTTGGCATCCTGTTCAACCACACAGGGACTCTTCCCGCCCAGTTCCAGCGTTACGGGAACCAGCCGTTCTGCGGCCATTTTATAAATAAGTTTTCCAACCGCTGTACTGCCGGTATAAAAAACATGGTCAAAAGTGAAATGATTCATCATTTCAGGGATCACAGCTGCACCGTCTCCGGGTACATACAGAACATATTCTTTGGGGAAAGTGGCTTCGATGATCTTCTGCATGACCGCTGAAGTGGCCGGTGCAAATTCGCTGGGTTTCAGCACAACACAATTCCCTGCTGCGATCGCCCCGATCAATGGCGTGAACAATAGCTGGAAAGGATAGTTCCAGGGACCTATGATCAATGTGATCCCAAGCGGTTCTCGAAGTATATAACTGTTCGAAGGAAGATTGAGCAGGTTCGTACGTACCGACTCATGGGACATCCACTGACGCAGGTGATTGATCGTATCGTTCAGTTCGGCCAGGAAAAAACCGTTCTCGGTTACCCAGCATTCTTCCTTGCTCTTTTTAAGATCGGCATACAAGGCGGCATAGATCTCTTCTTCATGAGCGGTCACGGCCTGCTTCAGTAACAGCAATTGCTGTTTTCGAAATGCATACGGCTTGGTAATACCTGTTTCAAAATACGACCGCATAGCGGCCAGCTGTGAAAGAATCGTCATGGCAGGCAGAATTGTTACCTGTAAGATAGATAAATAGCGGAATTTATCATTAAACCAATAAGAATCAGCGTTTTTACCATCAGCGACCGGTCAATAACAGACATCCGTGAACACCCGTTTTCTCTCCACACTGATGTCTGGTCGTTCTATCCTGTTTTGATGTTCAGTAAACCACCGGCAAACGCACTTGCCTTATGCACGCACACGAGATCTTACCTGTAACCGCTCTTCTCACATGATAACCGCTTATAAAATAATCCACATACTGTTTTTTTGCGAAAGATAGTTTGCCCTTGCACATGCGTAGTTACTTGTATAATCGAATCATTCGCTGTAGTTCTTTTATAGGCAACCATTACAGAGAAAAATAATTTTTCAGCAGAATAACAAATCGGGCAACGAATATGTGAATATCGGTGTCAGTATCGATGATCGACTCATAATAGGTTTTTGGCCATATATATATGGCTTCTATTTTTGCGTCGCTTTGTTGAAACATAAATCCAATATTTACATGACACAGAAATGTTCATTTTTGCTGATCCTTTGTTTAAGTCTCTGGTTACTACAATCTTGTGTTAGTTCCCGCGCGGTGGCCCATATGATCTTCTATAACAATTCCGATAAAGAGGCCCCCATTCGTTTATCCATTACAAAAAATAATAAAAACAATCCTAATAAAGTCATACTCCATACCATACAACCTGGTTTACAGGAACTTAAGGTGGGCAGTTTTGCCAAAGGTGCATATTCGGTTACGGCGGAGGCAGCAAATGGGAATCTGGTCGTGACCAAACCGGTCTCGCTGGACACTGAAAGATGGATCATTCTGAATTATACCAGTGCCGATTCTCTTAGCATTCAGAAAAAATACGGTTACGTGGATACAAGCGTACTGAAAAAAGTAGACGGAAGATTCACCGGTATCGATATTTACAGTGAGAATCGCCGGCCACCTTCCCTGTAAATCAATGATCTGTTACCGATTTACACAACGCTGCCTGTTCTTAAAAGAACAGGCAGTTGCATATTGGATCTCAACTATCTTTCTATAACTCCCTTCAGCTCTGTTTTATTGTGTCCAAAGGGCCATTCCGAAAAATTCTTCCCACACCATCAGTCGTCTGTTCCATATTATAGAATACGATCGCCTGCCGGCACTTCTCATATTATTTCTCGGGTTTTATGTTCAAGCCATCTGATATTTCGATAAATTCATGTCTCCTATTTTTCTCAAAACAACCAACGATTGTTCAGTATGAAAAACAAACCCAATTCAGGTAACAAGACTCAAAACACCCAAAACCAGGATTCTCGCCGTTCCTTTATCCGGAATGCGGCATTGGCTGCGGCCGGATTCTACATTGTTCCGCGCCATGTATTGGGCCGCGGTTTTACCGCACCCAGTGATAAGCTGGTAGTGGCCGGCGTAGGTGCCGGCGGTAAAGGAGAAAGCGACCTTTGGAATTTTTACCAGAGCGGCAAAGCCGAGATCGGTTTCCTCTGCGATGTAGATTCACGTCAAACACGAAAAAGTCGTGAACGTTACCCCAAAGCCAAACTCTATACCGACTACCGCGAAATGCTGGAAAAAGAACACAAGAGCATTGATGCCGTTTCTGTTTCCACACCCGATCACATGCATGCCGTAATTGGTATGGCCGCCATGCAGCTGGGCAAACATGTTTACATCCAAAAACCACTCACCCACGATATTTATGAAGCCCGCATGCTGACCAAAGCAGCCCACGACCATAAAGTGGTTACACAGATGGGTAACCAGGGAGCTTCGGGCGATGGTGTACGGCAACTGCAGGACTGGTACAATGCCGGCCTGATCGGTGATGTACACACCATCTACTGTTATACCGACCGGCCCGTTTGGCCACAGGGCATTCCCTGGAGCAGCAACAAACCACCGGTTCCTGCCGAGCTCGACTGGAACCTCTGGCTGGGTACCGCTCCTTACCGCGATTATGTAGAAAAACTGGTTCCTTTCAACTGGCGTGGCTGGTGGGACTATGGTACCGGTGCATTAGGCGACATGGCCTGCCATATCATGGCACCCGCATTTGCTGTACTCGGCCTCGGATATCCAGAGTCTGCCGAGTGCAGTGTGGCAACACCTTATATCGAAAACTGGACACGCGGCAATTACCCAGATTCAGGTCCTGTTTCTTCCTCAATCACGTTATCGTTCAAAGGCGCCAATGGCAAGCCCATCAAACTGCATTGGATGGATGGCGGTATACAACCCGAGCGTCCTGATGAACTGGGCCCGAATGAAATGATGGGAGATGGTGGTAACGGTGCCATATTTATTGGCTCTAAAGGAAAAATGATGTGCGGCACTTATGGTATGTACCCCAACCTGTTACCCACTTCACGAACCAAAGAGACCACCGTTCCGCAAACAGTGAAACGTGTTCCGAAAGGTGATGCAGGCCACTATGCTGCATGGGTGGAAGCCGCCATTGCCGGATATGGTTCCGAACAGGCCAAGAACCTCAGCTCCAACTTCGATATTGCCGGACCTCTGACCGAAAGCGTGTTGATGGGCAACCTGGCCATCCGCAGTTATAATATCAGCAGGCCTGGTAAGGATGGCAGGGGAAGAGAAACCACTGTTTATCCGGGACGTAACATCAAACTCATGTGGGATGGACCTAACATGCGCATCACCAACTTTGATGAGGCCAACCAGTATGTAAAGAGAACATACCGAGAGGGTTGGAGTTTGGGTGTGTAAACCTGATAACTGGTTACTATACCATAACCAAAAATCGGTTCATGAAATCATGAACCGATTTTTTTTGATCCCTTTCACCGCGAAGCCGCAAAGTTTATGGTGTTATCGCAGGGAAAGCTCTGCCGCTGCGGCCCATCAGTGAACAACCAGCTAGCTACATAAAAAAGCTGCGGTTCACAGATAACCGCAGCTTTCATTTTTATCGTTTGCAGTGCCTTGGAGGTCACCGCAAGTTTAATAGGTGAACGACTTCATGTACTTCGCATCCGCTTCTGCACTGGCCAATGGATTACTGCCAGTAAAAGCCTCCTGCTCCACAATATGATATTTCAATCCTTTTTCAGCTCCTGCTTTCAGGATAGAAGCAAAATTGATCGTACCCTTTCCAATCTGAACAGACTCATGTCCCTCTTTTGAATTGGTTTTCGCCATATCTTTTACGTGACACAGTCTGAAACGACCTGGATGTTTGCTGAACCAGGCTTTGGGATCTTCACCCGCAGCCACTACCCAGTAGATATCCATCTCAAAGTCTACGGTGTCTTTATTCGTAGAGGCCATCATTACCTCCTGTGGCACCTGCCCGTTGACCGGTTTGAACGAATAATCGTGATTATGATAGGCAAAACGAATACCGTTCTTTTTACAGATGTCACCGGCCTTATTGAACTTGTCGGAATAACGTTTGAAATCATCTATGCTTTTCTGCGGGCCGATATAAGGGCAGATCAGGTACTTCATCCCAATAGCTGCAGCTTCTGCCGCTTTGCGCTCGAAGTCATTCTCAATATTGCAATGTGAAGACACAATGTTCAGGTTCAGATCATCCATGTATTTTTTGAACTCGGTGTTTTTCATACCCCAGAACATGCCCTGTGGTCCCTCAAAACTCTCGATCATGCGGTACCCATAACCGGAGATCTTCCGTAAGGTTTCTTTGGCATTCAAAGCCATATCTTCCTTCACCGTCCATAACTGGATACCAAATGCAGGAATATTTTTATACGGGGCCATATTCAGCAAGGAGGATTTCCCGGCAAACGGCAACGATAAACCCAAAGCAGCGAAAGTACTGTTCCTTAAAAAGTCGCGCCTGTTAGTAGACATACAATAATCTTTATATGATGATAAATAACCTATTCTTACACCCTGAATGGCATGATCAATACAGGTACATACAAAACATATGCCCCGTTACTAATTCCTAATTGTTAATTATTTTATTAGGTCGCCCAGGCTTTGTCTCCTTTTTTATAAGGGATGCAACCCTCGTACCTACCCGGAACCGCTACATAACGCAGGGCCTTTGTAGCACCTACTTCAGATGTAAAGAATCCGGTCAGAGTCAATTCCTTCATCATTCGGAAATAATGGGTCGGCTCCTCTTCTTTTTTGGTCTTCTGGTATTCTTTCTGCTCTTTGTCAAGTTCTACCAGCAGGTTATGGCGCTGCTCGGCAGTACTTTCCATGAACGACTTGCCGTTTTTCTTTTTACTGGCTTCGTCCAGTTTCGTCATGCCTTCCATGAAGATCTTCTGGTCTTTTTCTTCGTAGCAGTCTTTTACCATCACCGTCATAAACTCGCCCACTTTGGCGGCTTTGGCGCCGGGTGTGCTGGTGGCGGGTAAAATGGTCTCTGCCACTTCATCCAGGAAAGAAATATCAGACGCGGAGAAACTGACACCTGCATCTGTTTTGGTTTTACAGCCGGAGAGGAATGCTTCGGCACCCAAAATAGTACCACCCAGGAGCAATGCTACACTGGATAAGGCTTCTCTTCTATTCATGAGATTGATTTTTTAAGGTGATTCGTCAGTAGCGGGCGGCGAGTGTGGCTTTACTGCCCACTCACCACTCACTGCTCACTTTATAAATTTTGTTTTTTCAATTCGCTTACTGCATAATCCGCTGCCCTGGCTGTGAATGCCATATAGGTCAGCGATGGGTTTACACAGGCCGCCGATGTCATGAAAGCACCATCGGTGATAAATACGTTCGGTGCATCCCACATCTGGTTGTATTTATTCACCACCGATGTTTTGGGATCGGCTCCCATACGGGCTGCACCCATTTCGTGGATACCACGACCCTGGTAACCATTGGCATCCCAGCCTTTCACATCTTTCACACCGGCCGCCTCCAGCATCTCAATGGCGTCTTTTTGCATGTCCTTACGCATCTTGAGTTCATTTTCTTTCAACTCAGCATCGAACGACAATACATTCAGTCCCCATTTATCTTTTACATTTTTATCCAGCGTCACCTTATTGGAATGATCTGGCAGGATCTCTCCAAAACCGCCCATTCCCATGGTCCAGCCACCGGGCTCTGTCAAAGCATCTTTGAATTCACCTCCAATGCTCAGTTCGGCCACATCACGGCCCCAGCTCTGGCGGCTGGCACCTCCCTGGTAACCGAAGCCACGCAGGTAATCGCGCTTATCGCCAAACAGGTTCTGGTAACGTGGGATATAGATACCGTTGGCACGGCGTCCGAAATAATATTTGTCTTCATATCCTTCCACTCTTCCGCTGGCGCCCACACCCAGGTGATGGTCCATGATATTGTGCCCCAGCTCTCCGCTACTGCTACCCAAACCTTCGGGCCATACATCGGTAGCAGAGTTCATCAGGATCCAGGCCGTATTGAACGTAGATGCGTTCAGGAAAACGATCTTGGAATTGAAGGTATAGGTCTTGTTGGTCTCGGCATCCAATACTTCTACACCGGTTGCACGTTTTTTATCCTTGTCGTATAACACTTTGGTCACGATCGACCATGGACGCAGTGTGAGTTTTCCCGTCTTCATGGCTGCAGGCAAAGTGGACGACTGGGTACTGAAATAGGCGCCGAAGGGACAACCCAGCCAGCATTTGTTACGGAACTGGCAATTGGTCCTTCCTTCATGTGCAACCGTCAGGTTGGCGGTACGTCCGATGATCATGGAACGTGCCCCTTTGTAATACTCCTTCATTCTGGCAGCCACGTCCTTTTCAACGCAGTTCATGTCCATCGGCGGCAGAAACTGACCGTCGGGCAATTGTGCCAGTCCATCGCGATTACCGCTGATACCTGCAAATTTTTCTACATAATCATACCAGGGTGCAATGTCCTTATAACGTACCGGCCAGTCAATGGCGATACCATCTTTGGCATTGGCTTCAAAATCGAAATCGCTCCAGCGATAACTCTGTCTGCCCCACATCAGCGAGCGACCTCCTACATGGTAGCCGCGGAACCAGTCGTAACGTTTTACCTCTGTATACGGGCTTTCCTTTTCATTCACCCAGTAATCCAGGTTGGTCTCATTCAACGGGTAATCCCTTTTCAACACCGGATAATCTTTGATCATCTGTTGGGTCCTCCTTCCGCGATGCGGGAAATCCCAGGCTTCCTTGTTGGCGTTCACATAATCTTTGATGTGCTCAATGTTACGCCCACGCTCCAGCAGCAACACTTTGAGTCCTTTTTCGGTTAACTCTTTTGCTGCCCAGCCTCCGCTGATTCCGGAGCCAACAACAATGGCATCAAATGTTTGATCGGACATGATTCTGTTTGTTTATTGGTTTATGGTTACTTGTTCCTGATTCTTGACTACACATCGCATATCGTTACCGCAGCTCTGAGCGATCCCAGTTTATCAGCGGCAGTGGGAATGAATTCCTGCGCCACATACCCCGAGAACCCGGTGGCCACGATCGCTTTCATGATGGCCGGATAGTTCAGTTCCTGCGTTTCATCGATCTCATGCCTGCCCGGTACACCGGCCGTATGGTAATGACCAATATAGGTATGGTAATCGCGGATGGTCCGTATCACATCTCCTTCATCGATCTGCATATGGTAGATATCGTATAATAATTTGAAGTTGGGCGAGCCGATACGCTTACAGAGTTCCACCCCCCATGCCGTATGGTCGCACATATAATCCTTGTGATCGATTTTGCTGTTCAGCAGTTCCATTGTCAGCACCACACCTCTTTTTTCGGCCTGGCCCACGATCCGCTTCAATCCTTCCACACAGTTTTTCAGTCCGGTTTCGTCATCCATACCATTGCGGTTGCCGCTGGCACAGAAAAGATTGGTGAAGCCGGCATCGGCAACAAGATCGATATGCTCCGTATAACTTTTGATCAGTGTGGCATGATACTGTTTGTCGTTCCAACCCTTGGTCAGTCCGATCTCGGCACCATTGCACATGGTCGATATGAGGTTGTATTTTTTAAGGGTGGCCCAGTCTTTGGGACCCACCAGGTCAATCCCTTTTAAACCGATCTGGTTAGCAGCCACACAAAGTTCATCCAGGGTCAAACTATCAAAACACCAGCGGCATACCGAGTGCTGGACATTACCTTTCAGCATAGCAGTTTTTTTTTCGCCGCCGGCAAAAGCGGGTACGGCGGCAGTGCCCGCAGCCAGCGCCGCAGAACCTGCGAGAATATTTTTGATCGCTTTTCTTCTGTTTGAATATGGAGGCATATAATAATCGGGGAATTAAATATACTCAGCTATCTTTTACGCTGCCGATAATTTTGATGGCTGTTTTCTTCCACGCATATATAACAGCAGGATGGCAAAAGCTACCGAAAGGACCACCGGTATGATCAGTGTGGCGTTCAGTACTTCCGGACCGGCGAGTTTCTTGGCTTCGTTCATGGCAGCATCCGAAGTATCTCCGGCAGGCAGTTTGGCACTGACCAGCTGGTCATAATATTCACCCATGAAAACCGTATATACCGAAACGGCAAACATACCGGCGCCACCCATTAAGTTCATACCCACAGCGCCCGTTTTGGGCAGATTCTCTGAAACAAAACCGAGCATGGTAGGCCAGAAATAACAAACACCCATACCAAATATGATGGCTCCCACAAAAAGCATGTTACCTGAACTATGACCCAGCAGATACAGGCCCACTGCAGAAAGAATGGCAGAGATCAGCAATACCCCTGTTGGTGAGAACCTGTGCACCACCGGACCAGCAAAACCACGGCCGATCACCATGATGCCCGTTTCAATCGTCAGCAAGAGGATAGCGTTATCAGATACATTCTTTAATAATACATCGATCCACTGACCTGTAAACAGTTCGGTGATCGCTGTTCCAAACATCAGGATGATCATGACAATGAACAGCGGACTCAACAGGGCCTTATACATCTCTCCCGCAGATACGCCACTGGCAACCCTTTCCGTAACCGGGAACTCCAGTTTACTAAACAGGAAGCCATAGATCAGCGTAGGGATGGCCATCAGACCCACCTGGATCTGCCAGCCGATGCCTGCTTTGTCAAGAAAGTATACAAGTAATGTACCGATCACGATACCGCCGGGGAACCACAGATGGAAGTGATTCAGCTTAGTGGTTTTATTATCTGCATAGATGGTGGCCACCAGGGGGTTACAGGCAGCTTCCACCGTACCATTGGCAATGCCGATACAGAGCGTTGAGATGAAGAGACTCCAGTAACCGCCTGCAAAAACCGTTAACAGGATGCCTGCCAGGTGAAACACGAAGGCTACGATCAGCAAGCGTTTCATACCGATTACATCCACCACAAAACCTCCGATGATGACCGCGAGTGGGAATCCCCAAAAAGCAGTGGCAGCAATGGTTCCCAATTGTCCAGCATTGAGCTCGAACTGAACACCAAGTCGTCCTAATATACCGGCACGGATTCCAAAAGAGAGAGAGGTCACCAATAAAGCCAGACAACTGGCCACGAATAATTGGCTACGTTGAGGGGTAGTCTGCATGTCGTTAGAATTAATATGGAAAAACAATCTGTGGTTAAATGTAATTTTTTATTTTTAAAACTGGATTGATAAAATCGGTTGAACATCAATTTTTTTTATAAGCTTTACAGGCAACGGCGGTTTTCGGCCCGACTTATTAAAATAATATCAGCATTTCATAAAAAAGTATCAAAACATGAATCGTAAACTCAGAATGGGAATGGTAGGCGGAGGCAAAGATGCCTTTATCGGCGCCATCCATCGTTTGGCCGCCAATATGGATGGCCTCATCGAAGTCGTTTGTGGTGCGCTCAGCATCAACCCCGAAATTGCGAAAGCATCGGGTGAAATGTTATTCCTTCCTGCCGACAGGACCTACCTGACGTTCGAGGAGATGATCACCAAGGAAAGCCAGTTGCCTGCCGACAAACGGATGGATTTTGTAACCATCGTTACGCCCAACTTCGCACACTTTGCACCAGCCATGATGGCGCTGGACCATGGTTTCCATGTGGTCATCGAAAAACCGATGACGTTCACGCTTGACGAAGCCAAACAGCTGAAAAAGAAAGTAGAGGAAACAGGATTGACCCTCTGTCTCACACATACCTATTCTGGTTATCCCATGGTAAAACAGGCCAAAGCGATGGTACAGGGAGGCGTACTCGGCAAGATCCGTAAGGTTTGGGTGGAGTATCCGCAGGGCTGGCTCAGCAAACTGAGCGAACGGGAAGGCAATGCACAGGCTGCCTGGAGAACCGATCCCAAAAAATCAGGAAAGAGCGGATGTATGGGTGATATCGGTACCCATGCCGCGCACCTCTCCGAATACATCACCGGCGCCAAGATCACCCATCTTTGTGCAGACCTGAACGTAATGGTGGAGGGCCGTGCCCTGGACGACGACGGTGCTGTATTATTAAAGTACGATAATGGCGCAGCCGGCGTACTGATGGCATCGCAGGTAGCAGCCGGCGAAGAGAACGCATTGAAGATCCGTATCTATGGTGAAAAAGGCGGTATCGAATGGTTCCAGCATGAACCCAATACCCTGCTGGTGAAATGGCTCGACCAGCCCACACAGATCCTGCGCGCCGGTGGCAATTACGGCGATCGCCTGTCAGGTTTCGCCACCCATAACTGCCGCACTCCCGGCGGTCACCCCGAAGGATACCTGGAGGCATTCGGTAATATCTACCGCAACTTCGCTCTGACCCTCAGCGCTAAAATAGATGGCCAAACCCCCACACCTGAAATGCTCGACTTCCCCTCCTGCGAAGACGGCATCCGTGGTATGGCGTTCATCGACAACGTTGTAGCATCCGCAAAAAGCGATGTTAAGTGGACAAAATATGAACTGTAGCGAGTGAATGGTCCGAGGTGAGTAGTCAGTGGTATATAATGACCATACTCACTACTCACCCCTAACCACTCCCCTCATTCACTCATTCACTCAATCACTCATTCAATCATTGACAAAATGACTACTATCAAAGGTCCCGGTATCTTCCTCGCACAATTCATGGGTGATACGGCTCCGTTTAATTCATTGGAATCCATTTGTAAATGGGCTTCTTCCCTCGGTTTTACCGGTGTACAGATCCCTACCTGGGACAGCCGTTGCATTGATCTGCAGAAAGCTGCCGAAAGTAAGGCCTATGCCGATGAGATCAAAGGAATTGTGCAGGCTGCCGGTCTGCAGATCACAGAACTGTCAACGCACTTGCAGGGACAACTCGTAGCCGTAAACCCAGCCTATGATGCCCTGTTCGACGGTTTTGCGCCGGAGAACCTGCGTAACAACCCCAAAGCCAGAACGGAATGGGCGGTTCAGCAGTTGAAATATGCCGCCAAGGCTTCACAGAATTTAGGACTGGATGCACATGCCACTTTCAGTGGCGCTCTGTTGTGGCATACCGTATATCCGTGGCCGCAACGCCCGGCAGGATTGGTGGAAACCGGTTTTACCGAACTGGCCAAACGCTGGTTGCCCATCCTGAATGCGTTTGATGAGGCAGGTGTTGACCTGTGTTATGAAATACATCCAGGCGAAGACCTGCATGATGGCATCACTTACGAGATGTTCCTCAAAAAAGTGAACAACCATAGCCGGGCCTGCCTGCTCTACGATCCTTCGCATTTTGTTTTACAATGTCTTGACTATCTTTCCTATATCGATCATTACCATGAGCGTATCCGTATGTTCCATGTAAAAGATGCCGAGTTCAATGCATCAGGTAAACAAGGAGTATATGGCGGGTTCCAGAACTGGGTAAACCGTGCCGGGCGTTTCCGCTCATTGGGTGACGGGCAGGTTGATTTCAAATCCATCTTCAGCAAACTAGCGGCCTACAATTACAAGGGATGGGCCGTCATGGAATGGGAGTGCGCCATCAAAGATGCGGCTACCGGTGCAGCCGAGGGAGCGCCTTTCATCAAAGACCACATCATCAAAGTAACAGAAAAAGCTTTTGATGATTTTGCGGGAACAGGTTCAGATGAAAACTTTAATCGCCGCATTTTGGGAATTGATTAATACCTTCATATCCTCTTTCAGCGATGTACCTGAATACATCGCTGAAAGATCCACCTCAATTTTTGTAACACTAAAAACATTTGTCGTGAAAAAGTATTTTGTAGCCATCGCCCTGTTAACATTTGCAGTTGCCTGTGGCAGTAACAGTTCTGAGAAAAAAGAAGAAAAACCTGCCGAAGCGGCCGCCGCTCCTGCTGCAGCTCCAGCCAATGACCTGGCCAGTAACCCTGACTATGAAAAAGGATTGGCACTGGTTGCCAAATCAGATTGCCTTACCTGCCATAAAGTAAGTGAGAAACTGACCGGCCCAGCCTACAAAGACGTGGCTGCAAAATATGAGAGTACAGATGAGAACATCAGTATGCTTGCATCCAAGATCATCAAAGGAGGCCAGGGCGTATGGGGTACGATCCCGATGACACCTCATCCGACCGTGAGTGAAGACGACGCCAAACAAATGGTAAAATATATCCTCTTACTGAGAAATAAATAATCCCTATGCAATCATTCTCCGCGATCACCGTTTTAGCAGTGTCCTTGCTGCTGGCAGCCCCTGCTGTGAAAACAACAGAACTGCATTCTGTACCCCAGAAAAAACAGAAAGGCTGGATAGCTTTATTTGATGGAAAGACACTGAACGGCTGGCACAACTATGGTAAAACGACCACAAGTCCTGCCTGGACCGTTGAGGACGGAGCCATTTTTTACAACCCCGCCAAAAGGGTTCCCGGACAAAGAGGATCGAACGACCTGGTAACCGATAAGGAATTTGAGAACTTCCACTTCAAATACGACTGGAAGATCGCCAAAAACGGTAACAGCGGTCTGATCTTCTGGGTACAGGAAGACACTGCCAAATACAAACAGACCTATCATACCGGTCCCGAAATGCAGGTGCTGGACAATGATGGTCACCCGGATGGTAAGATCAACAAACACCGTGCAGGTAACCTGTACGATCTGATCGCCGGAAAAGAAGGTGTGGTAAAACCTGTTGGTGAATGGAACACGGCAGAGATCATCTGTAACAAAGGCAAAATGGATTTTATCCTGAATGGGGAGACCGTTTTGTCCACCACTTATGGAGATGACAGCTGGAAACAAATGATCGCCGCCAGCAAATTCAAACAATGGCCCGATTTCGGAACGGTCTTCAAAGGCCGTTTTGCCCTGCAGGACCATGGCAATGAGGTCTGGTACCGGAATATCATGATCCGGCAATTATAAAAGCCATTTTAAAAAAGCCATCTCGTTTGAGATGGCTTTTTATTTGCTCCCGGCAAAAGCCTACTTTCGCTGCATGATCGAGTTCGATGATACCTACTTTATGAAGCAGGCCCTGAAAGAAGCTGTGCTGGCCTATGAGGCCGATGAGGTTCCGGTGGGCGCAGTGGTGGTCATCAACAACAAAATCATTGCCCGCGGGCATAACCAGGTAGAACTGCTGACCGATTCTACCGCTCATGCCGAGATCCTGGCACTGACCTCTGCCTACCATTACCTTGGGGCCAAATATTTACCCGATGCCACCCTTTATGTAACCGTAGAACCTTGTCTGATGTGCTGCGGTGCCCTGTACTGGAGCAAGATCGGACGCATTGTTTACGGAGCTTCCGACGAGAAGAACGGCTTTAGGCATATTACCAGGGAAAACTGGCCCTTCCACCCAAAAACAGAACTGGTAAAAGGTGTGCTGGAAGATGAATGCGCGCAACTGATGCGTTCGTTCTTTAAAGCCAAACGACAGTGATCATTCCGATACCTGCTGGCAGGGATGTTTTTCGAATTCAGAAAGAATTGATCTACGGCTTCCTTTATCAACCTAACAGCAGTAAATTTGTTATTCATCCAATAACCTTCCTTTTCATTTAAAAACTTATAAACTATGTCATTTACACTCGCCCCTTTACCTTATGCACACGATGCACTGGAGCCGCATATCGATACCACTACCATGCAGATACACCATGGTAAACACCACCAGGCTTATGTAGATAACCTGAATAAGGCCATTGCCGGAACACCCAACGAAGGCAAATCACTGGCGGAACTGGTCGCTGCGGCCGGCTCTATCAGCCCCGCGGTACGTAACAACGGCGGCGGTCACTGGAACCATACCTTTTTCTGGGAAAGCCTGGCGCCCAATGCAGGTGGAGCCCCTTCAGGCGCTTTGGCCGATGCGATCACTGCTGCATTTGGTTCATTTGATGCTTTCAAAGAAAAATTCGCCAACGCCGGTATGACCCGTTTCGGCAGCGGATGGGCCTGGTTACTTGTTAAAGACGGCAAGCTGGAAGTATCTTCCACTCCCAACCAGGATAACCCGCTGATGGATGTCGCCGAAGTTAAAGGCACACCGATCCTGGGTGTGGACGTTTGGGAACATGCCTACTACCTGAAATACCAGAATCGCCGCGCTGAATACCTGGGTGCATTCTGGAACGTGGTGAACTGGAACAAGGTTTCGGAACGTTTTAACGCAGCAAAATAATCGCTGTCAGTAAATAATATTATTTTACAGTCCCGCTGCGTACCGGCGGGACTTTTTTATGAAACTACGCTTATGAAAAAAATACTTTTCTTCTGTTGTGCCATTGCATTGTTCGCCTCCTGCAAAAGCAAGACCCTGGTGGTGATGAGTAAAGGCGCTGCCGACATTGATGTGGCTGCCAAAACCATCAAGGCCAAGGATGGTGCCGGCCATGAAGAAACAGCTGTGACCCTGGGTGGCGGATCCATTGTATTCAAACTGAACACACCTGCCGGGGAAGCTACCGTAGAGCTGAAAGAAAACGGTTTGTATGTGGTGAACGTAAAGAATGATACCATTATCGGCGGTTACCAGCAATACAGCGACCCCTCCGTATCGCAGCAGGTGATCACACAGGAGAAGCTGAAACAACAGATCGATTCACTGCAGTTATTGTCCGAAGGGAAAAATGTAAGCGCCGCCAACCGTAATTTCTTTATCCTGCCCAACCAGGCCGTTAAGGTCACCGATAATACCGCTGCCATGATCGTTGGCCCCTATCACCGTATGCGCTCTGCCGAAAAGGTAGATGGAAAAGCCCCGGAAGTATATCGTTTCTATAGTATCAAAGAGGTACGGGAGATCATCGGAAAACTACAGGCTTTGACCGTTGCACCAAAGGTGTAATTTGAAAATTTGAAAGTGTGCTGATTTGAAAGTGAACCCATTTTCAAATTTTCAAATCCCCACATTTTCAAATTACTAAGGTACCGGATCGTAGCCATGTCCGCCACCCGGGCGGCAACGGCTGATGCGCTTGATGGCGAGCCAGCCTCCTTGGATCAGCCCATGTTTTTGCAGGGCCTGCACTGCATATTGTGAACAGGTGGGTGTAAAACGGCATTTAGGACCAATGGCCGGAGAGATCACATACTGGTAGATCCTGATCAGCAAAATGAACGGGTAACTGATCACCACGGCAAGCCAGGTGATCCATGAACGACGTGGTTCGGGCGGTATATTCTTGTCAGCGCACAATCTGTTCTTCCAGTTTGGTGAGGGCCTGCTGCATTTTCTCTGTCAGCATCGCATGATCGGGCAATTCTTTCCCAACGTATAAGAAAAAGACAGCTATCTGCTTCTCCTGGCTTTTCAGCGTTGCCAGCAGTGGTTGTTTGTTCAGCCGGTAACCTTCACGCAATAGCCGTTTGATACGGTTCCTGTCCACCGCTTTTGAAAAATGCCTGGCGCTAACGCCTACGCCGGCCTGAACCGGTTGTTGGGCTGAATTACCGGCAGGCATCCAGAACAGTTTCACCGGAAACACGGAAATGGTTTTGCCCCCTGTGAACAGGGTGCTCAATACCTTACGGCTTTTCAGTTTTTCTGACCGGGAATATGTATGGTTGCCTGCTGACATGGTTCTGCTAAACTAAAAAAGCCTCATCACAAAGATGAGGCTATATTGTTTACACTGCTGAGCCCGGAGGCCTGGTGTATTATTTTAATCCTTTTTCGCTGGAAACAGTGAGTTTCTTGCGACCTTTCGCTCTGCGGCTCGCCAGTACTTTGCGGCCATTGGCAGTTTCCATACGCTTGCGGAAACCGTGAACGGTTTTACGACGGCGTTTGTGTGGTTGGAATGTACGTTTCATGTTCTAGTTTTTTACTAACCCGGTAATATGATTTCGTTTCATGCCTGCAGTCACCATACTGCTGCTTGTGAAAGGACGGCAAAGGTAGGGAAATCAGCCATACGAAGAAAGGCCGGATGCTGTTTTTTTGCGAAAAACTGCCCCGGTTTGCCCTTTTTACCCTATTTCCGACCCAGATCCAGGTGTTTTGAAGCGATCGGCTGCCCAAAAAAGCGGGTGGCATGGGTATCAAAATCCGTGGTAGAATCGGTGGTATAAAAACCAAGTCTGCCGTTACGACTGCATTTCCGGGCCAGGTCGGGATGTTTTTCCAGGTATTTCTTGAGGCTTTGGGCCACGATCTCGCCTTGCGACACCACCGTGATACCCGACGGTAGGAACTGACGGATCTTATTGATCAGCAATGGATAATGCGTACATGCGAGCAATAACGTATCGATGCCTTCCGACTGGTTCAGCAGATGCTGCAAGTGCTGCTGCACAAAATAATCCGCTCCCGGGGTATCGTATTCATTGTTCTCGATCAATGGCACCCACATGGGGCAGGCTTCCTGGTACACTTCTACCTGTGGGAAGAATTTAGCGATCTCTATGGGATAACTCTCGCTCTGTACGGTTCCCGATGTTCCGAGTATCCCCACTTTCCCGGTTTGCGAGTAATGACCGATCACTTCCGTCGTGGGCCTGATCACCCCCAGTACCCGTTTGTCCGGATCGATACCGGGCAGGTCTTTCTGTTGTATGGTCCGCAGCGCCTTGGCGGAAGCCGTATTACATGCCAGGATCACCAGCTCACATCCCTGGGCAAAAAACCACTGCACACATTCCAGCGTGTAATGATACACGGTGGCAAATGAACGCGGACCATAGGGGGCACGTGCATTATCGCCCATATAGAGATAATCGTATTGCGGTAATTCCTGCACGATCTCTTTCAGTATGGTCAATCCACCATACCCGCTATCGAATACACCAATGGGCTTAAGCTGCATAGGACAAAAGTAAGAACCCCATCGCAAGGACGGGGTTCAGACCAAATATTATTGTTGATACGACAATTTATTTTTTAGGGGCTGCTGCGCCTGCACCGGATGCGGCTTTCCAGGCATCTTCGATCTCTTTGGTCAGCGGCAGCTTCAATTTCATGGCCACGCGGATAGATAAGTTATCCAGCAATGGAGGCTGTGCGTAAGGAGACAATGAGTTTGAATTCAGCACATAGGTGTACTTCTGTTCTGCGATCACCTGCTTCAGCGCTTCAAACATTCTCTGTTTGTAAGGGTTCAGCAATTGCTCCATTTTCTGCTCGTACATCTGCTGTCCGATCTGCTGCCAGTTAATCAGCATATAACGCTTTTGTGCCAGGTCTTTCTGGGCCAGTTCACGTGCTTTTGCAGGCATTGTGGCAGAGTCTTTTTTATAGATACTATCGGCACGGTTGAATTCGTAAACGCGTGCTTCGTATTCCAGACGGAGAGAATCGTTCTGGTAGCTGGACAACAGGGTGTCCACTTTACCGATACCGGGGAACAAAGACAGGGTCAGCTGCTCGTCGAAATATCCTATTTTCTGCTGTGCGCTGGTTGTGTTTGAGATCAGTAGCATCGCAACAAAAGCCATGCACACAAATAATGATTTCTTCATTTTAGTGAAATTTATGATTGTTTGGTTTACACTAGTTCTTAATTCCCAGCTCTCTCAGTACGTCTTCACTTTTGTCCAGCTTGGGGTCGGCAAATATAATGGTAATTCCTTCACTTTTATCGAGTACAAAATCATAGGCTTTGGAGATGGCCATCTTCTGTACAGCGTTGTACACTTTATCCTGGACCGGTTTTACCAGTTTCTGGCGCTCTTTGAACAGGTCTCCCTCGTAACCAAAACGGCGTTTCTGGAGATCGCGCACCTCCTTCTCCCGCTGAAAAAGCTCGTCTTCCCGCTTTTTCTTCAGCTCATCGGTCAGCATGAACTGTTCGGCCTCATAATTCTTGTACATCTTGTCCAGCTGCGCCTGTTTGTCGTCGATCTCTTTCTGCCACTGCTCACCTATGAGTTGCAGTTTTTTATCGGCATCCCTATATTCAGGGATCTTACCCAGGATGTATTTGGTGTCGATGATGGCATAACGCTGTGCGTTGCCGGCAATGGCCAGTGCCACGAAAGCAATGAGGAGCAATACGTTTTTTTTCATAACGGTAGTTAGTTTAGGTTTTGGGTTATTCCGGCTCAAAGCCCAGCATAAAGGTAAACCTTGCTGCGTCTTTCAGCGCGCCTCCCGGCGTAAACCTATCCAATCCTATGCCATAATCGAATCCAAGTAGTCCGAACATAGGCAGGAAGAAACGCATACCCAGACCTACCGAACGTCTCAGTTTAAATGGATTATAGTCCTTGAATTCATACCAGCCATTAGCTGCCTCAAAGAAGCCCAGTGCGTAGATGGTGCTGCTCGGGTTCAGGCTAAGGGGGTAACGCATTTCCAGTGTGTATTTGTTAAAGATGGTGAAATACTGGCTGGCAGTCTGCCTGTCGGGGTTGATCTTCGGATTCGAATTGTCATACACAGGGTAACCTCTGTGTGCGATGATATCATAACCCAATAAGGCGAACTGGTTACTCAGACCCGCATCACCCACCTGGAACCTCTCAAAAGGAGAGATCTTCAGGTCGGGGTTGAACCTTCCCAGGAAACCGAATTTGGCCGAAGCCTTCAACACGAACTGTTTGTTCCTGTCTTCGCCGTGCGGTTTGCCCAAAGGCACATACCATTCACCATTGAACCTCCATTTATGGTATTCGATAA
Source organism: Chitinophagaceae bacterium (assembly GCA_020403425.1). Classification (GTDB taxonomy): domain Bacteria; phylum Bacteroidota; class Bacteroidia; order Chitinophagales; family Chitinophagaceae; genus Sediminibacterium. The sequence continues at coordinate 198,974 of JADBXR010000005.1, forward strand.
AGCTGTAGGGGTTGGCAGAAGAATTGATATTCTTGTCGATCAGCGAATACGGCGGCGTTACCTGCAGGCTCAGCAGGAAAGTAGAACCTGAACGCGGGAACAACGGCGCATCCACCGAAGACCTTTGCAGGGCGATACGGAAGTTGATATTGTTCACCACACCATTGTCAAAACCGGGCAGGTTGGTGGGATCAATCGCATAATTGCTCAGTTTGTAACGGGTGTAGTTCAGACCCATTGACAAAGAGAAATAGTCATCCGGCCATTTCAGCTGACGCGCAAGGCTCACCGTGGCACCGGTGGTTGAGATATACCTTGAATTGGCCACATTCGGGTCATACAACCCTGTAAGCGGATCGTAGGTCTGTCCGTACTTGGTATTGTACAGACTCACGGTCAGGGCATTCCTTTTTTTACCACCCAGCCAGGGTTCGGTAAAAGAGAAGTTGTAAGAGCGGAACGCTTTACCGTTACTCTGTACACGGAGACTCAGTTTCTGTCCATCACCCATGGGCAAGGGATCCCAGGCCGATTTTCTGAAGATGTTCCGGATAGAGAAGTTGTTGAACGACACACCCAGTGTACCGGTCAAACCGATATAACCACCCCAACCGGCACTCAATTCCAGCTGGTCGCTGGATTTTTCTTCCACACCATAATTGATGTCCACGGTACCATCGTCAGGATTGGGTACCGGGTCGATCTTGATCTTTTCCTGGTTGAAATAGTTCAGCTGTGCGATCTCACGCTGTGAGCGGATCAGGTCGGTACGGCTGAATTTTTCACCGGGTATGGTTCGCAGTTCACGGCGGATCACATACTCTTTGGTACGGTCGTTACCGCTGATGCGGATATTCTTGATGGTAGCCTGCGGGCCCTCAATGATCCGGATCTCATAATCGATGGTATCATTGTACACGGCGGTCTCCACCGGGTCTGTACGGAAGAAAAGATACCCATCGTCCTGGTAAAGGCCGCTGATATCACCGCCATCGGGCGAAGCTGATTTACCGAGTTTTTTATTCAGTACCTCCAGGTTATAGATATCCCCTTTACGGATGCCGAGAATTGCGGTAAGAACGGAGTCCGGGAACTTGGTGTTGCCTCTCCAGGTGATATTACCGAAGTAGTACCTGTGACCTTCATTCAGTTTGATATCAATGTTCAACCCACCGCGGCGTACATGGTATACGGTATCTTTTTCAATGATCGCATCACGGAAACCGAGGGAGTTATAATATTCCAGCAGGTTATCCTTATCGTCTATGAACTTCTTCTCATCGAACTTGGCACCTGTGAGTTTCAGGCGGATATAGGGATCCAGCAGTTTTTTGGTTTTGCTGTAGGTGAGATAGCCATGTTCTTTCAGGTAGTCCTGGAACTTATACCGCTGCGGGGTGACCAGGTAGCCCTTATCGAAAGTAGGATACAGGGTAAAACGCGAACGCTCTTTGGTATCTTTTAATTGTTTCTTCAGTTTACCAGCATCAACAGTGTTCCCGCCAAAATTGATATTGTTGATCTTCACTTTCGGTCCCTTGTCGATCAGAAAGTCCAGTGCCAGGGTATTGTTGAAAGTTGTATCCTTTCTTTCAACGATGGTCACCCTGGAATCGCGGAAACCTTTTTCGGCATAGTATTTTTTAATGGCCTCCACCGCGGAGATCTTCATGTTCTCGGTGATCACACGGTTGGGTACCAATCCTGTTTTACCGGAAAGATCATCACTTTCACCTTTACGCACCCCTTTGAAGAAGAACCTCGACAAACGGGGTCTTTCGGTAACAGCGATCTCGATATCGATGTTCCTTCCTTCCAGTTTGGTCAGGTAGATCTCAACATTGGAAAAATAGTTCTGGCCCCAGAGTTTCGTGATGGCTTTCGAGAAATTGTCGCCACCGGGTATCATGATCTCATCGCCCACATTGATATTGGCGATGGAGGTCAGGAGGTTTTCGTCAAAAAAACGGTTGCCCACCACTTTGATGGCGGCTACTTTGTATTTGCGGGGTGTTTTCTGTGTGAAAATATTGAGCAGGTCAACATCAATAGAGGTTATGGTAGTATCGGTTTGCTGCGAACGGGCCGGGAGACTCACGAGCGATGTTACTAAAGCCAACACTAAAATTTTGTACACTTTCTGCATCCGGTTTCGGTTTGTGATGTTGCCGACTGAAAGAACATTCCAGGCTCTGTCAGCGATAGGTTCAGGTTTTTAGGCGGGGCAAATTAACTGGAATAATTAAAAATTGTTTGTTAAATCACCCCCTGTAATATAAGGTGTGGTGTTAAATAGCTATGCCAATTGGGTTTCCTCCTGTATTTGTTGCCCTGTTTTGCCAAATCTCCTCTCGCGACCCTGGAAGTCGATAATGGCTTCGTACAGGTTCTCTTTGCGGAAATCGGGCCAACGGGTGTTGGTGAAATATAATTCGGCATACGCCAACTGGTACAACAGGAAGTTACTGATCCGGTATTCCCCGCTGGTGCGGATCATGAGCTCCGGATCCGGAAACTGGCTGGTGGTAAGGTATTGCTGCAGGGTTTCCTGGTTGATGGTCTCGGGGTCTATCTTACCGGCCTTGACATCGCGTCCAATGTTCTGTACGGCATTCACCAGTTCCCAGCGGCTGCTGTAACTGAGGGCCATGATGAGGTTGAGACCGGTATTATGGCTGGTGAGCTCCAGCGCTTCCTTCAGTTCGTTCTGTGCAAATGCGGGCAGCATATTCATGTCGCCGATCACATGCAGGCGGATATTGTTCTTGTTCAATGTGGGCACTTCCTTACGGATGGTCTCAACCAACAAAGACATCAAGCCCTCCACTTCCTGCTGCGGCCTGTCCCAGTTCTCGGTACTGAATGCATACAGGGTTAGGTACTGGATGCCCAGTTCGGCACTTCCCTCTACGATGTTGCGGACACTTTCCACTCCATGAAAGTGCCCATACAGACGATCCTGGCCTTTTTCTTCGGCCCAGCGTCCATTTCCATCCATAATGATGGCAATATGGCGGGGTAAGCGATCCCGGTCAATCTTATCGATCAGGCCTTCCTGCATAGGAGTAACTAGAATTAGGGTGCAAATCTAACAAAATCAACGCTTATAGCGGGATATAATTGCCTAAATATGGGTCATCCGCCTTAGAAACAAGACCTACCTGCCCGGAGGGGTAGGGCAACGGTAAGAGGAGAGGTTGAAGGAAACACCCACTTTCAGGGTAGCAAAAGCATCTTTCTGCAGGCTGTTACCCCGTTGTTTGCCTTTGATGCCAATGGAAGTACCGGTTTCGTAACTCCTGTCCTGCAGCAGGAAAGCGGGCGATGGTGAGCCGTCCGGCAGGGGAGGGAACGCGTCCGGCGCGTACAGACCGCTGACATCATCCAGGTAATCGGTATTCGTCATCCGGTAGGTCAGTTCGGCAAATACATTGGTACGGGCACTCAGGGCATATTTAACACCCAGGGTGAACGGTATACTGATAGCAATAGGATTGTATGGTTTGAGGTTCGGATAGAGTGAACTTCCCTGTCCTTCTGTACCCAGTGTACGAAGCAGGTACTTCTCCCCATTCAGGTATGCGTAAGGATCATAGGAGAAAACGCCTACACCCAATCCAACATAGGGGGTAAACTCATAGCCCTCGAAGCCCGGGTGGAACTCGAAAAAGTTAAAGTCGCCGGCAAGACTGAGCTCCCATACATTGGAATTGAAACTGAGGTTGCGTGCCTGCTGTACCGGGTTGGAGCTGTATACATCCGAATAACCCAGCAGCGCATAATCGCCCGCAATGCGGATGCCGATATAATTGCTGACCTGTTTTCTGAAAAAGATACCCGCTGCGGTCTTGGGACGGTTCAAACCTGTATTGGGGTTGAGGTCACCGAAATAATGGGCCAGCCCCACAGAAACACCCACTTCGCCCTGGTGCACATAGGGCTCCAGCATCTGTGCACGGGCTGTTCCCAGTCCGGCGATCAAACAAAACAGGGCGATGGTTTTTCTAAACATAGTCATCCGGGTATTCACGATTTCATTGTAAAATAGCACCAATTTTTAATACGATAAAAGTTAATTTCTTTTATCCAATCCCCAGGTAAGTTTACTACGCAGTGTAGATAAAAAACTATTCTCGTTCAGTCTGATCAGGTTCACCCCGAATTTTTCGCGGCGGATGGCCAGTTGGATACTCTTGTTCACGATCTCGCGGCGTGCATCCAGGGCACAGATCACCTGGTCGGCCCTGCTCTCCACTTCGAATGAGATCACGTTGGTATCCGGTACAATGATGGGGCGCACATTCAGGTTATGCGGCGCCACTGGGGTGATCACAAAACAGGCTGTTTCGGGGAACATGATGGGACCATTACAGCTCATGCTGTACCCGGTTGACCCGGTGGGTGTGGATACGATCAACCCATCGGCCCAATACGTATTCAGGAACTCGCCGTTCAGGTAGGTATGGATCTTCACCATGGGCGAGATATCCCTTTTATGGATAGCAAACTCATTCAGGGCAAAAGGGGTTTCACCAAACAGGGGCAGGTTCGATTCCAGGTGTATGAGCGATCTTTTATCGATCAGGTAGGTCCTGTTCACCAACGCGTCCACCGCACTGGCCAGTTCTTCCTTGCTGATGCTGGCCAAAAAACCCAGCCTGCCGAAATTGATGCCCAGGATGGGGATGTTCTTATTTTTTACCAGGGTCACCGTATCGAGCAAAGTGCCATCTCCACCCAGACTGATGAGGCAGTCGATCGGCTCTTCCAGCTCATCTGAACTGGCAAAAGGTGTCAGTTTCTCCTGCAGGTGGGCCGGTAAGGTGAACTGGTTCAGTAACTGGTGGTAGATCAGGATATTGATTTCGTAGCGGGTCAGTTCTTCCAGCAATACCAGCAAAGGGTTCTCCTGTTCAAAATCAAGACCACGGCTGTAGATAGCTACTTTCATTGAAGAATTTGAAAATTTGAAGACCTGTGATTGGACAACTCAGCGGCACTGCCAAATCACCTGATTCTCAAATCGATTTAAAAATCGTTTCTCGTCTGTAAATATAAGCCATCCTTGCCCAGCTGGTTAAAGCTATACTCGATTTTAAACACAAAATCGTAGATGGAAACGATATCCATGCCAAAACCCCAGGTTCGCAGTAACTTGTTATTCAACGTGTTACTAATGTTCGGCGTGGGATTATACGCATATCCCAGGTCGCTATAGGCCTTCAGGAAAATGCGGAAAGGGATCTTGTCATGGGTCTTGCTGGGAAAGGGGTTGCGTAGGATAAATGAAAGAACCTGTTTGTGAACCGTGGTCTTTAAGGCTGCGCCCAGCATACCATCCACTACATTGTACTCAAGACCACGCATCTGGTAAAAACCATAACCCAGCAGTCGCTCGTTCACAAAATAGTTCCGGAAAGGTGCTTTGGCAATACCCAGACCTTCCAGATGAAGGAAACTGGTTTTGGTGAACGGTAACGTGTATACGGCTCTTGCCCCCAGTTGCCAGAAACCGACGGTATTATCCAGCCCACGGCGGTACAGGTTTCCCTCGAACAGGAACCCTTTGGTCGGGTAAGGGATATAGTCTACATTATAGTATTTATACTGGTAACTGAAATCCACGAAACGCAGGCGTGTACGGTTATCTGGAAAATAATTGGGATTGATCTTCAGAACGGTATCTGCCACCTGCTCATCATTATATGATACCCTGAAATAATGCCTTTGCTTTACATCCGGTCGGAATGAGTAGGTAAAGTCGAAACGAAGCGCTTTTTTGGCAATACCTTCCTGTTTGTAAAAAAGCTGTTTATTATCGCCCGTGGCATAGTTGATCTCTTTCTGAGTGGCCGAAATAATGCCCACGTTAAAGCCCTGTTTCAGTTTCCGGTCAAAAAAAGGCAGGTTATACCGCAGGGTAAGCTGTTGGGTGTACCCATTGATCACCCAGATATCCAGGTTATCGTTACGGCCGGTGATATTGTTCTGGGTGAACTTTATCCCGTAGTTCACCCTTTCCAGGCTGCGCTTCTGTTCAACCCACCACTGGTTGAAATTTCGGTCGACCAGTCTGAAATAAGGAAGCGGAAAAAAATACCAGCGCTCCTTAAGATCCACCTGTACCTGCAATACGTTTCCCTTACGCGAGGCCACATATACATCCACATCCACGAACAGGCTGGTGTTCATGAGTTGTTGTTTGGCAAGTACCAGTTGCTCCTCCATACCACCCTCTGTAAAACGGCTGCCTTTCACAAAAGGCAGTTCGCGGGTAACGATAAAGATCTTGGTGCGTTTGTTCCCGGTGATGACGATATCGCCCACCATGACCGGCCGATTTTCGGGGGCGATGGTATCGGGCCGCGGCAAAGCAGAGGAGTCGGGTAAATATTGGGCATTGAGGGGTAACACAGATCCTACATACACCACCAGTAAAACAAAAACACGCGATAACCTCATCTGCAGAATTCAATTGATAATTGCGGTAAAAATAGGGGGAATGGGGAATATCGGACCAGGAATATGTGTATATCTGTTCAAGCCAGTGAAAACAGCTATACGGCCTTGTATTCGCTTTACATATTCAGGTAAGAAAGCAGGTGGTTATAATTTTCTTTGAGTTCGTTGGTATAGGTCTCTTCACCGAAATAATAACGAACAGCATAATCGTAACGCTGGAAGGTGGCCACAATATCCGATACCTCGATCTTGTTCACTTTCAGCGTGATCACTACCAGGCCCGTATCAGGTTCTGTGTAGGTATTGAGCTGTGTGATATAGGCATCGTTGGTCTCTACCAGACGGTTCACCTCACCAAATGAGAAATTTCGCTTCTCGGTTTCCAGTACAATGATACCGCCCTTGTCGTCATTGCCCACAAAGGAAGAGAGCCTTCTGAGCAGGTCGCGGGCCGTGATCACACCCGACAGTTCCGATTGTGCCGTGATCACGGGCAATAAGGATAATTCATGGTCAGCGATGATCCGAAGGGCCGACAGGAAATATTCATCGCCTTTTACAGAAACCTTTTGCAGCGATGATTCCATAGTGGCTACCAGGTTACCCTCATCAGCATCGAGAAGATCGTCCTTACTGATCAGGCCGGCATATTTTTCTTCACTCAATACCGGCAGATGCAATACATCGTATTCGTCCATCAGCTGCAGGGCAAGGGATATCTTATCAAACAGGTTGATAGCGGGAAAACCGGAATTAATGAGTTGCGATGCCAGCATCTGTTCTTTTCTGCATATACGCTGCCAGCCAGGCCAGGGTTTCCGGCTATGACTTCAGCTTGTTTAAAAAACCTTCGAGTATCCTGTTGAATTCATCAGGAACTTCCATCATTGGGGCGTGACCGCATTTGTCCACAAAATGCAGTTCACTGTTCGGGATCAGTCGGTTGAACTCCCGGCCTACGAACGGCGGGGTAATGGTATCATTGTTACCCCAGATCAGACAGGTGGGCTGTTTGATCTGGTTCAATTCTTCGCCCAGGTTATTCCGGATAGCGCTTTTGGCCAGTGCAATGATCTTGATCACTTTTAAACGGTTGTTGGTGATCTCGAACACTTCGTCCACCAGTTCCTTGGTTGCCGTTGCCGGGTCGTAGAAAGTGACCTGTGTTTTCTTTTTGATGTATTCGTAGTCGCCACGTTTGGGATAACTGTCGCCCATACCATTCTCGAACAAACCACTGCTTCCGGTAAGGATCAGCGATTTGATGCGCTCCGGATGTTTGAGGATGTGTACCAGCGCCACATGTCCCCCCAGAGAGTTTCCCAAGAGGTGAATATTCCTATAGTCTCTCGTTTCGATGAATTTCTGTACGTGTTTTTCAAGCCCTCCCACCGATGTGTGAAAAATATCCAGGTCGAACAAAGGCAGCAATGGAACCACCACTTTGTAATTTCCTTTGAAATGTTCGATCAGATCCTTGAAATTACTTAATGCGCCAAATAAGCCATGTAATAAGATCAGTGGCTCACCTTCTCCTACTTCAATAAACTTAAACTTATCCTGTTGTTTTATCTCGTAATTCATTAGTCAATTTCTTATACAGCAGTGATTGGGATCGGTACAAATAAAAGGAAAATCACTCAAATACGAATAAATGAAGAGCCACCTTCGTACCGGGCGCTTAGAACCTTTGCTAAAGTACTGATTTTACGGCAAAAACAGGGATAACGGCCCGCGCAGGTTAACTATTATATAATCTTCGCCTCGACCGCATCGAAGAATACCGACAGTTCTTCGAACATTCCCTTGAAAAAAGGAATTACCACACCGAACAGGTTTATGGCCCTAGGACCCCAGGGTCGTATGAAGGCATAGGTATACGATGTATCAAAGGTCTCCGGTTTGATCCAGTGTACCTTCTCCGCATAAAAAAGCACCACGCTGAACAGGGTGGTATATAGCACGGCATACAAAAGCACGCCACTGAGTTTATTCAGCCATCCCAGCAATACCATTTCCATAGCCGACTGGATGAACATAGCGCCTAATCTAACCAGCAGGATCACTGCGATCATCACAAAGAGGAACGACAGGAATGGTAGCCAGGTGGCAGATATCTGTGTGCTCTCTTTCAGCCATTCCGCCACCAGGGTGGAGAATTTCATGGCAGCTGCCAATCCTATGAGGATGCCCAGCAATGAGAAGACAGCCACCACGAACCCGTTGCGGAAGCCCTTGATCACAGCAAGGATCATCAGTACAAGGAAAATGACATCTATCAGCATAAGAGAAGGGGGATGCCATCACCTGTGGCAGGCTCCCCTTGGTCTGTTACTTGTTCAATAATTCTTTCACGGTTGCCGCCACTGCTTTTCCATCCGCCTTACCGGCCAGCTGTTTGGAGGCAACGCCCATTACCTTACCCATATCCTGCGGACCTGCGGCACCCAGTTCGGCAATAATGGCTGCAACGGCCTGCTGTAATTCGGCCTCACTTAATTGTGCAGGCAGGAATCTTTCAATAACCGCTATCTCCTCTGATTCTTTGGCGGCAAGGTCCGCACGGTTTTGCTGGGTATAGATCTCCAGTGAATCCTTGCGCGATTTCACCAGCTTTTGCAACAGCTTCAGCTCGCCATCTTCTGTTACCTGGCCATTGGCCCCGGGCTCTGTTTTGGCCTTGATGATCTCAGCTTTAATGGCACGTAAACCCCGAAGAAGGGCTTCGTCTTTGGCTTTCATGGCATCTTTCATCTGTGCCATTACTTTTTCCTCTAAACTCATATCTACTATTTTATTGGTTCTCTTTTACCTGGCTTTCCCTGAATTTCCTGTAGAACTCCTTAGCGAAAGCCTTCATATCTTCCACCAACTCTTTTTGCTGAGTGGCCCGCATATACGTATCGGCCATACCCATGAAGGTCTGGTAATAAAAATCGGCCATCTCATCCACCATCATTTCCTTGGTCCAGAGATCGATGCGGAGGGCGCTTTTATCGGCCCCGTCCCAGAAAGCCACCATCATTGATTTGGCCTGCTGCATCATATCTGCGGTGCTGTCGCTGGCATTCCATTGGATCTGTTGCGGCACTTTGTTCTCATCTAATTCGATCTCTATCGAGATATTCGATCTATGCATGGTTCTGTAATTTTCGGTTAATCGGAACTGCAAAAGTAACAAAACATCGGTTGCGGGGTATCCGGGTATTATTTGGTGGCAGCAAGACCAAGCTCCTGCCATAACTGTTCCGCGGCGTCATCCCAGCTGAAACGGGCGGCCTGCTCTTTGCCTGCTTCCACCAGTCGGCTGCGCAGCGATTCATCCCGGTATATGTGTAGCATGTGTTTGGCGATCGCATCAGGGTCAGTGGGATCGGCGTAGAGGGCCGCATTGTCACCTACTTCGGGCATACTACTGGTATTGCTGGTGATTACGGGTACGCCACTCTGCATGGCTTCCAGCAGCGGCAGACCGAAACCTTCAAAATACGACGGGTATACCAGCGCATAAGCAGCTGCAGTTATGCGGGCCAGCTGCTCATCCGGCTGGTAATCGAGCAGTACCACATCGTTCCGGTATTTATAGGTCTTCAGTTTTTCGAGTACATCATCATAACTCCAGGCCAGCCTGCCCACCACCAGCAGTTTCATATTGCTGCGCTGCCATTTCTTAAAAAGCGAAAAAGCTTTCAGCAGGTTCAGCAGGTTCTTACGGGGATGGATGCCCCCTGTAAACAGAAAATACTCTGTCCCATCCGAGTAGGTTTGTTTCACCTCTTCCTTCTCCTGCCAGGAGATAGGGGTAAAAATGTTGCGCGCCGCCCCTTTCACCACTTTGATCTTCTCTGCCGATACCGGGTATTTTTCCAGGATATCCGATCTCGTGAAATCCGATACCGCAACCACTGTCCTGGCTTTTTTTAGAAAAGCAGCGGTAAAAAGCTGGTAATAGTGCCGGTGATACCAGGGAAGGAACTGCGGATAATGGCGAAAAGCCAGGTCGTGCACCAGCAAAACCTGCGGAATAGCAGTGGTCAGGCTGGCAAAACCGAAAGGTTGCAACCACACATCTGCTTTCTTTCTCCGTAATGCCATGGGCGCTGCCACATCGTACCAGTATTTGAATGCAAGCGGATGACGTGCCTGAGGCGGCACAACCAGTGGCGTAATATTTTCTGCGTAAACAAACTTTTGATCGTATGCCCGGTCAAACAGGAAAATGAACTCATGTTCAGGATGTTGTTTGACCATCCGGCTCAGGATCTCATGGGCAGAATGACCATAGCCTTCCAGTTGGCCATTCTGCAGGAATATGGTGTTGACAGCGATCCGCATCTTCTGCAAAAGTAGGTGACGCTGCCCCAAAACTGTTAAAATACATAAGCGAAATTAAAATGTGTTCGTTTTTGCCGAACATTGTGCCAGTTATGAGAAAACATTTCTTCCTGCTCAGTTTCCTGTTCGTTACCGCTGCCAGTGCTTCTGATTCCTTACAGATACAACTTAGCACCAAAACATTTGTCAAGGGTGATACGCTGGAATTCAGGTGCAGTACCCCTTATTTTTCCGAACTCAAACTGTTGAATGCCACACTGAACGTATGGATCGAGGATATGGAGAGAAGTAAGCGCTGGAAATTCAGGTATCCCATGATCAACGGAGAAGTGTCCGCCTCACTGGTGATCAGCGATAAGATACCCGATGGCCGTTACGCTGTGAATTTCCTGGTGCAAAGGGGATTTTTTAAAGTACTGGGCCAGATCATCGACAATGGCCGGAACGATACGGTCGTCAATTATATGATGATACCGAAGAATAAAAGCGCCAGCTATTTCGATAACGCACAGGTATCGCAGGATGGTAACTTCCGTTTAAAAAGTACCCTGTTCGCAGATTCAGCGTTCTTCATTTTTTCTCCACCCAAAAAAGTGCGGAACAATTATCTCTCCATTAAAATAGAAACGCCGCTGGATTCAGCTTTTTCACCCGTGCTATACAACCGTGACTTCATCACCGTGGGTGATCCCAAAATGCTGCTGTCGAGAAAGACCGATACCGGCAGATACCAGTTCCAGTCGGAAGAGCTGCTCGACCCGGGTTTTCTGCCCAATGTAACGGTGGTGTCGAAATTCAAATCCAAAATGCAGCAGTACGATGAGCAGTTCTCGCGTGGATTGTTCCAGCGCGATGATGCGATGTCGTTCGATGGTATCGAGTCTGACCAGATCGGCCGTTCATTGAGCGTACTGCGTTTTCTTGAGACCAAAGTGCCTGGTCTGCGCATCGAGACCAACGAAGCCGGCCAGGAGATCGCCAAATGGCGCAATGAGATCGCAGAAATCTATATTGATGAGTTCCGGGTAGATTCCACTTCCTACGGGCTTGTATCACCCACAGAGATCGCCATGATCAAAGTGTACCGACCACCTGCGCAGCTATCCAGTTTCTCAGGCGGTGCCGGTGCCATTGCCATCTACACCAAAAAAGGCGCTTTTGCCACCAACGGCCGCAACCGCCACAACTTCATCGTTAAGGGTTACACAAAAATTGAAAGCGTCTGGGAGTAGGGAATGATGAATGATGAGCAAGGAATGATGAATGATGAAGTGGACTCCCATTCAACATTCATCATTCCTTGCTCAATATTCAATATTCATAAAACCCTTTGCCGGTTTTTCTGCCCAGTTCTCCGGCGGCTACTTTTTGTTGCTGCAAGGGTGAGGGAGTCAAACGTTCGGGTTTGCCAAGTGCTTCCCAAACGATCTGGCTAACGCCATAATTGATATCCATCCCAATCAGGTCCATCAGTTTGAACGGGCCCATCTTAAAACCCGATGCTTCCATGACGGCATCCACGGTTGGTATATCAGCATGTCCCTCTTCCACCAGTTTCATGGCCTCAAGGTAATAATGACGGGCAACCCTGTTCACAATAAATCCGGGTGCGTCTTTACATACAACAGCGGTTTTACCCAGGCTTGCTGCCAAACGGGTGAGGGTATCTATCACACCGGGATCTGTCTTTCCGGTATGGATCACTTCCACCAGTTTCATCAGGGGTGCGGGATTAAAAAAGTGCATTCCCGCCACACGCTCAGCATGTGGCACTGCCGCTGCAATGGCAGAAACAGCAATGGAAGAAGTATTGGTGGCAAAAATGGTATCGGGTCTGTTCGCCTGTGCCAGCTGGTTGAACAGGTCGACCTTGGCTTCCTGCTTTTCAACAATGGCTTCGATCACCAGGTCGGCCACGCAATCCGTTACTGCATTGGTGAATACAAGGCGCCCCATGGTTTGCCCTACCGTGTCGGCATCGATCTTTCCTTTTTCGCTTAGCCACTGCAGGTTTTTTTCAATGGCTGCGCGGCTTTTTTCAAGCATGGCTGCACTCAGATCAAACTGAATAGTGGTATACCCCGCCAGGGCGGTTACCTGCGCTATGCCACTGCCCATGGTACCCGCACCGCAAACACAGATGGTTTTGATCGTATGCATCCTGTTTTGTTTGCCGTAAAAGTACAGTATTGTCTTTTTCAATGTCGTTCGTACCCTGTCAGAGCGCCTGATCCGGTCAAAACAATGCTATTTTCATAAGATACTTACATCTTTTCCACCTACCGGCAAGCAGGGCTGAGCGGGCAGGCGGGTTGTCGTATTTTTACTTCATGCAAAAAACACTGCAGCAACTCGATCTTTTTGGTTTCCCCATTGAAACAACGGTGCAGCCAAAGAAAAAAGAGAAGGCCGTAAAAGCGGTGACAGCTTCTGTGGAAGCGCCTGCGCTTGCTGAAAAAGAAGTGGTGCCGGTGGCGGCACCCCTGCACGTACAGGAAGCAACCGAACAAGTGGCCGTCGTGGTGGACGAGCCCATCAGACTTACCAGAACCGCTTCGCCTAAAAAGATAACGGTATCCAAAACCACAGGTAAACGTGGCAGGAAATCCTTCAAAGAAATGGACAGCGAGGCCGACCTGATAGAAGTACCCGAAGAAGATGTGTTGCGTCAGAAATTATATTACAGTATCAGTGAAGTGGCCAGCTGGTTCAAGGTGAACACCTCCCTGCTCCGCTACTGGGAAAACGAATTCGATATCCTGCAACCCCGTAAGACACGTAAGGGAGACCGTTTGTTCCGTTTTGAGGACATCAAGAATCTGCAGCTGATCTATTTCCTGCTGCGCCAGCGTAAGTTTTCGATCGATGGAGCCAAGAACTACCTCAAGAACAATAAAAAAGAAGCGGACACACAGGTAAGGCTGATGGAATCGCTGACGAGGTTCAAATCTTTCCTGTTAGAATTGAAGACCAACCTGCAGGCCTAATATCACAACGATATCTATTTTGACCTTACGATCACATCCGTATTGGCTGCGGCCAATTCCACACCTGATTTTTCCAATAGTTCGATCAGTTCCAGGTTCACTGCTTCGCGAAGGCTGTTGAACTCTTCTATGGACTGCTGCATAGAAGTGAAATAGTCCACTGCAATGATATGTGCCGTTTTACCGGTATCCATCAGATATACGATGGTATGTTCTATCTCCGGTTTCTGCAGTACGGTACGGACAGCGGGCAATAAAATTCTCAGCTGTTGCGCTGTGGCAGATAAACTGATCTCCAGCCGCAACTCCGCCTTCCGCTGGGTTCGGAGAGTGATATTGTCCACGATCGTATCTACCATCTGTTTATTAGGCACAGAGATGAATGTCTTATCGGTGGTACGAATACGCGTACTGCGCAACCCGATCTTCTCGATATTACCTGTAAAATTGTTCACTTTCACCAGGTCTCCGGTAATAAAGGGCTTGTCGAAAAAGATGATGAACGATGCAATAAGGTTCTCCATACTTTCCCTTGTTGCCAATGCAACGGCAGCACCCACGATACTTAACCCGGTAAGCAGGTTGCCGATATTCTTATTGAAAGAGAAGCGAAGGATCAGCAGTATCCCAATGATCACCATGATCACTTTGAAGAAATCCTTGAAGAATACGATCAGCTGGTTATCGGTCTGGTCTTTGGTGAGATTGGCCTTTTCTTCCAGGATCATGGCAATGAACTCGATCACGCGCAGACAAAGCCAGATAAATACTATGATCAGTGTGGTGGTAGCCAGCGAATCGATGAGTTGCTTGAAAGTGATGTGGTAGATGGTAAAATCAAGGGCAGAGGGGAACTTGAGTTTATCCAGCGTAATGATAGAAATGATCAGGACCAGGAAAACATCCAGAGGCTGCACTACCAGATCAAGGAACGACTGGCGCGCAATGTTCTTTGCCGCTTTGGCCACGATCTTATACAACAGCTTGGCCAGGTATTTGGAAATAAGCCGTTTGATCAGCAATATCAGCAGAATGGTTCCCAATACATAGAGGTAACTCTCAATGGTATTGTCCAGGATCTTTTGCTGTAGTAAGTTTTCCATAACAGTAAGTTACAATGGCCGTTTACATTAACCTTCCCATTTGTGCAGCTGTACGTCCGTACCATCAAAGCTGGCATAGGTAAAGTTACGGATCCAGTCTCCCAGGTTGACATACCTGCTGTTCCTCGGCAGTGCGATGTTCAGGGGCAGGTGCCGGTGACCAAACACAAAATAGTCGTACTGCACCTGCTGCAGTACTTCCTTGCAATAGATCACCAGCCATTCGTTCTCTTCACCCAGGAACACTTCGTCCGAACTACCCGTCTTCTCTCGGCTTTTCCGGCTGAAATAATTGGCAAGTCCGATGCCCCAGGTAGGATGCAGCTGACCAAACAGCCACTGACACAAAGGGTTGCGGAATATTTTTTTGATGAATTTATACCCATGATCTCCCGGACCCAATCCGTCGCCATGACCGATCAGGAACTTTTTGCCGTTCCATTCGAATGTCTGGGGTTGGTGGTATACCGGGATATTCAACTCCTGTTCAAAATAACCGCTCATCCACATATCGTGATTGCCAACGAACACATACACCGGGACCCCGCTATCGGTGATCTCCGCTAGTTTGCCCAGCAACCGTGTATACCCTTTGGGCACCACTTTTTTATACTCGTACCAGAAATCAAAGATATCGCCCACGATAAAGATGGCAGAAGCACTATGCCGGATATGCTCCAGGAAGGCCACCACTTTTTTCTCGCGCACCAGGCTGCTATTATGGTCTGGTGCCCCTAAGTGAAAATCGGAAAGGAAATAGATCTTTTTATCGGGTGATGCCATCATACAGTTCCGCTTTTATACTTGTCATGCAGGTACTGCAGTACATCCCCGCTTTCTACCAGAGGTTTACCGGAAACATCTCCGTTGAACCAGTATACCCAGGCCTGCGTTTGCTGGTCGCCCACATAGATGGTCGTAAGTTCCCTTCTATACAGGGCAGGCTCGTTGTTCTCTGTATGCAGGCCTTCGTAATCATCCAGCTGGCCCATGGCCCAGGAAAATTCATCGGGATTGGTGATATGGTATAATTCGCCAATAATGAACAGGTCGGCATCCACCGGGATGGCAGCGGGATAATCGCCCATATCGAACAGGGCGCCCCTCACTTTTGCATCGCTCACAAAAGTAAAATAGCGGCTGATATAAGCATAGGCAGGATGATGGAAACCGCTTCGCAGTGACCCATATACAAACAGCTGACCATTATTGGGATCCGTCATACGATCTGATTAAATTAACTGTCCACTAAAAAACAAAACACTTCTTTAGGGCCATGTACCCCCACCACCAGTGTTTTTTCAATATCGGCGGTACGGCTGGGGCCTGTGGCCAGTGTTACCATGGAAGGGAACTGCTGACCATAGCCTTCACGAAGCTGTTGCAGACTGTCGCCTATGTCGTATACCAGTTGCCGGGTGTACGCTATGCAGATATGCACCGGGGCATATACACTTACCGTGCGTCCGCTTTGCTGGGCACTGCTCATGACAATGCTGCCTGTACGGGCCACCAGTGATTCGCAACCGGTGATGGATGCTTCGCAATGGTTGAGGTCATCTGTGTAGGGAAGATCCCATCCGGCCCTGGCCAATACATCCTGCATGGCCTTTTCCCGGGAATAGATCTTCGTCCATTTTCGGGAAGCCACCAGTGCGCGTAACTGGTTCACGAGTTCCTGCTCATCGGCGCAGAAAGAAAAACGGCCTTCCAGTTTACTGAAGTTCTCTGCAAATTCTATTTCCAGTTCCTGCTGTTGGGGCAGAAAAACGGAACCGTCCGTTCCTGCCGAGGGAAAAGGAACAGGCACTGGTTTGCCCAGTGCCTGTTTTATTTTACGCAGAATATTTTCTCTGGCATTGTTTGTCATTATCCGATCGTCGTGTTTTCTGAATGATCTATACGCTCTCCGTCGAATTTCTTTTCACCAACCGGTTGCCCGTTATCGAGTTCCTCTTCGATCTCTATCAGTTTCTTCTCTTCAAAGGGTCGCTTGCCGATCAGGGTCTCCACATCGCTTTTGTGCAGAACTTCTTTGTCCAGCAGTTCTTTTGCCAGTGTTTCCACTTCCTGTTTGCGATCGGTCAGCAGTTTCAGCGTGCGCTGGTATGCATTATCGATGATACCTCTTACTTCCTCATCGATCAGTTTACCTGTTTCTTCGCTGAAAGGTTTGGTAAAGGTATTCTCCTGCGAAGGATCGTAGAAACTTACATTACCTATTTTCTTATTCATACCGTAAGCAGTGACCATGCTGTAGGCGATCCGGGTGATCTGCTGCAGGTCGTTGGCGGCACCGGTAGATATCTTGCCAAAGAAGATCTCTTCGGCAGCACGTCCGCCAAGTGTCATACAGATCTGGTCCATCAGCTGGTCCGTATTATACAGGTACTGTTCGGTAGGTGTGTATTGCGCGTAACCCAATGCTGCGGTTCCTCTTGGTACAATGGTCACTTTTAACAGCGGATACGCATGTTCCAGGAACCAGCCGCACACTGCATGGCCTGCTTCGTGGTAGGCAATGATGGATTTCTCGTGCGGAGCGATGATCTTGTTCTTTTTCTCCAGCCCGCCGATCACACGGTCGATGGCGTCCTGGAAATCGATCATCTCCACGGATTCCTTGCCTTTTCTTGCCGCGATCAGTGCCGCTTCGTTACATACGTTCGCAATATCTGCGCCGGCAAAACCCGGTGTCTGTTCGGCCAACTTATGCAGATCGAGCGATTCAGATATTTTGATGGGGAGCAGGTGCACCTTAAAGATGGTCTCCCTTCCCTTCACGTCGGGTTTATCTATGGATATCTGGCGGTCGAAACGTCCCGGACGCAGCAGGGCTGTATCCAACACGTCGGGGCGGTTGGTGGCTGCCAGGATGATGATGCCGGTATCCCCTCCAAAACCATCCATCTCTACCAGCAGCTGGTTCAGCGTATTCTCACGCTCGTCGTTGCTCATGATGGCATTACGGCCACGGGCACGACCGATGGCGTCTATCTCATCGATGAATATGATACAAGGGGCTTTTTCGCGGGCCTGTTTGAAGAGGTCACGCACACGGCTGGCGCCCACACCTACGAACATCTCCACGAAATCACTACCGCTCAGGCTGAAGAAAGGCACTTGTGCTTCACCCGCCATGGCTTTTGCCAGCAGGGTCTTACCCGTTCCGGGAGGACCTACCAGCAATGCGCCTTTGGGGATCTTACCACCCAACGCCGTATATTTTTTAGGGTTCTTCAGGAAGTCCACGATCTCCATCACTTCCACTTTGGCCTCATCCAGACCAGCCACATCAGCGAACGTGATGTTAACCTTGGCCCCCTTATCGAACAAAGTGGCTTTGGATTTGCCGATGCTGAATATGCCGCCCGGTCCGCCGGCACCACCCTGGCCGCCCATCTTGCGCATGAGCAGTACCCAAACAGCAACGATCAGCAACAGAGAGATAACGGTATTGGCCACCGGACCGAACCATTCACCTTCCGAGGTAACCCTTGCAGGGATCTCTTCCAATGATGGGTTGTTCTTATAGATCTCGGCGAGCCTCTCCTGGAAACTCTTGATATCGTTCACCTCGAACTCGAACAGCGGAACACCCTTCACCTTGTCTTTTGAAAGGATGGCCTTGGGAAGTTTTTCAGAATAGAACTTTTTATAGATGCTATCCGGTTTGATGTATACGCGGACCCTGTCCTTGTTCTTGATCAGGTCAAGTTTTTCCACATCGCCCTGCAGCAGCATCTTCTGTTTGAATTCCTGCTCCCAGGTCTGGGTGGTTTCGGGTGCGAATTTCATGAACTGGGCAAACAACAGCACCACTGCTATGATCGCATAGATCCAGTATATATTGAACTTGGGTCCCTTTCGTGAACCATCGCCCTTATCGGGGCCACCTATTCTTGCATTTTTGTTTTCCTGTGACATATCAAAATCCCTCTGTATTAACTACGGTTTCTATGGTAAACGAATAACTGTTTGGTATATTTTAGATCCTACAGATCATGAAGCTGCGATGCTGCATCGCTCCACATCTCTTCCAGTTTGTAGAATTTCCTTGCTTCGGGGTGCATCACATGAACCACTACGTTCACATAATCGATCAGAACCCATTGCAACGCCTGGCGCCCTTCATGTTTGTAGGGTGCTTCACCGCACTTTTCCTTCACTTCATGCTCAACAAAATCACAGATAGCTTTTACCTGTGTGGTACTGGAGGCTTCGCATACGATAAAGAAATCTGCGGAAGCTTCCGGTATTTTCCGGAGGTCGAGACTGATGATATGCTCTCCCTTTTTATCCTGGATGGCTTTGATAATCGTTTTGAAGATCTTAGAATTGCGCGTAAGCCGGGTAATCTGGCTTTTTTCACGGCTTTGTAAAACAGAAAGAGGTTCCAATAATCGATCGGATTTAAGTTCTTAATTAGGTTCCTGCCCGGCCGGCTCCTACCGCTTTTTCTGCTGCTGTATGACCTGCTGGACTAACTTCGTCAAAAATACTAATTCTTTGTTACCCTCACATACCAAAACTACCATCGGGCAACCTTTCATAGAATTGGCTTCGGTAGAAAGCACCAACATCTATGCCATGGAGCTGTTACAGGCTAATTTGGCTGGTCATGGCGCAGCGTTCTTTGCCCACCACCAAACTGCCGGAAAAGGCCAGCGGGGCCGAAGCTGGACCGCCGAGGCCGGCCAGAACATCGCTTTGTCCGTGATCCTGGATACTTCCTTTCTTACCATAACCCACCAGTTCCCTTTAAGTTCGATGGTAGCTGTAGCATCTTATGATTTCTTTAGCAATTACGCAGGTGATGAGACCCGTATCAAATGGCCGAACGACCTTTATTGGCGTGACAGAAAGGCAGGGGGTATCTTGATCGAGAACCTGGTCCGGGGCAATAAATGGCAGGGGTCTGTGGTGGGTATCGGGATCAACCTTAACCAGACCGTTTTCCCGCCGTTGTCGCGCAACCCCGTTTCCCTGAAACAGATCACAGGCAAGCAGTTCGATCCCGTCAGTATGGCCCGGGAGCTTTGCGATTGCCTGGAAAAACGTTTTGTACAACTAAGGAATGGGGAGGAAGCGGGACTGTTGGAGGCATACAACCGGGTACTCTACAAACGCGGGGAGGAAGTGAGACTCAGATACGGCGCCGTTGGTTTTAATGGACACATACAGGAAGTTACTGCCGATGGGTACCTACGGGTAAGCGGTGGATGGAAGGACCGTTTCCATTTTGGAGAACTGGAATGGGTCATTTGATGATCTTTTCCAGCAAAAGGTTCTTTTTATCCTGTGCCAGGTACACTTCCGCATCGTTGCTCATCATCAGGATGAACTCTTTCTTGTCCACTTTTTTGATATGGTTCAGGTTTACGATATAACTCCTGTGCGTTCTGAAAAAAGGTCCGTTGTTTTCCAGGAATTCAAAGTCTATCAGTTTTTTGGTAATGGTCAACACCCCGTGCGATGTGGTATAGAACCTTGTATAACTACCCTCTGCCTGCATATAGATGATGTCTTCCATGCGCACCACAAAGATGGTCTCAGCGGTCTGCAACACAATTTTCTTATCCAGCTGGTTGGTGAAGTTCTCTTTCAACACCTGATATTGCCGGTTCTCTAAAGCTACTGCGTGCTCTTCAACATTGATCTTTTTCAATGCGCGGGCAAGGTGTTCCAGCCTCACCGGCTTGAGGATATAGTCTACCGCTGAGGTTTCAAAAGCCCGTAAAGAGTGTTCACTGTACGCCGTAACGAAAATGATCTTGAACTGGAGGTGCTGCTCATCAAAAAAGTCAAGCAGCTCAAAGCCGCTATACCCTGGCATGGCGATATCCAGAAAAACCACATCGGGTTTAAAGCGGTTGATGGCTTTTACCGCCTCCGGTACACTTTTACATTCTCCCACAATTTCTACCTGGCTGAAGTTCTCCTCCAGTAATCCCCTTAATGCCCGGCGCGCGTTGGGTTCGTCATCTACAATAATGGCAGTGATCTTCTGCATAGAGTTCCGAAGGTAGCTTTGCTTGGTATGTGGCATGGTGCAATTTTTTTGTCAGCCCCTGTTATGATATGACTGGTAACGTTTTTTTCATAAAGCATCCGGATCCTGAGTGTAATCTGGGATCAACAGCTCTACCCGGGTACCCATTGGCTGCTGCATCTCATCCACCTTATCGATGATCCGGCAAGTGATCTTTTGTTTGTATAAACTGTTGAACAGGTTCATCCTTTCGTTCAAAGCAACCGTGGCGAAACTAAAGGGCTTATTCTTGCTTCGTTTATTGATCTCCATAGAGTTCGTTCTTCCGATACCATTGTCATCGATGATCACTTTCAGCCCTCCGGCCTCTTTTTCGAACTGTATCAATACTTCCTTATGGCCCTTCTTGTGCATCAGCCCGTGTTTTACCGAGTTCTCGGCAAATGGCTGCAACATCAGTGAAGGCACATATACGAAAGAGATATCATCCAGATTCACCAGATTGATCTGGTATTCAAACCCCCCGTCAAACCGGGCTTTCTCCAGTTCCAGGTATAAGCGCAGGTTGTCTATCTCGTCCTGTAAAGGCAATAGCTGCTTGTCGCTGGCTTGCAGGGTCTTCCGCATCAGGTCGCTGAAATTACCCAGCAGTTCTCCGGCTTCGGTCTTACGGTTCCCATACACCAGGCCCTGCACGGTGTTCAGCACATTATACAGAAAGTGGGGGTTCATCTGGGCACGTAATGCCACAAGCTGGCTTTTCAGCAATTGCGCCTTGATCTCCTGTCGCTTCAATAAACTCACTTTCCATTCCTGCAATAAGAACCAGGACATCAGGCCTATCACCACCAGCAGCAGCAGGAAGAACCAGCCCTTCTGCCAAAAGGGTTTGGATACCGTAAATGCGAAACTTTTTACAACGCTTTTATAATTGGGTCCGGCAACGGCCTTGATCTCAAAAACATAATCGCCGGGTGAAAGCCGGTTGAAATTTAGCTGGTTGGTGAAATTACCTATAGAACGCCAGATGGTATCGATGCCTTTCATGCGGTATTGGTAGCTGAGTGCATTGGATGAGAGATAATGCAAGGACTCGAAATAAAATGCGATATCCCGGTTCTTACCTGGCAGTATATCGTTGTTCTTCAACTCTGTACCATTGCTGCTCGCTCTCAGCAGTGGAAATTTGATCTGGAAGTTGAAATATTTAGGAAGGTTATACCTTACCAGTATACCCGATGGCGTGGCAAACAGGATCTTTCCTTTCTGTATGATGAAATCGTTGATGATGGTGCTGGTCAGGCCATAATCCTCCAGGTAGTTGCTGACAATCCCCTTTTCCGTGTCTATACGGTCAAGCCCGCCATCCGTCAGCACCCATATATATTGGTCTTCCCGAAGCAGTTTCCAGATATTGCCGCTGCTGAGGCCGTCACGGGTTGTATAGGTTCTCTGAACGGTTCCGTTGCGGACGAACATGACCCCCTTGGTGGAGGTTCCCGCTACCAGGGATCCATCCGGCAACTGTAACAGTGATTTGGCAATGATCGGATCTCCGCGTTCGTCTTTAAGTATACGGATCGTATCTGCATCATAATGATACTCGTATAATCCATCATCATATCCTACCCAGAAGCATTCCCTGTTATTTGATGCCAGAACAGACAAGGCCCTTTTTTGCCGCAACAGGATCGATTCAAAAATACCCTGGAAATGGACCGTATCCTTGCCGAATTTGCGATACAGCCTGCAATTCAGCTCGGGGCGCCTGTGTTTTGACCGGAATTGATCATTGATCACATAGGCGCCGTTGAATACGGCAAATACAAGATTACCGTAACGGTCACGGATAACCCCTTTATTGAAATCCATGATCTCCAGCGGCTCCTTTGCATCAAGCTTGAATACACCCCTGTTGGAAATGATCACATTGGCCATTGAATCATAGCTGATAAACTCGGTCTGCCGCTCCCGCACCAGTTTATAGCGCAGGTGTTCCATTGTTTCAAGATTTGTTTTCGAAAGCAAACCATGGCTGTTCCCGCTGACGATCTCCCCATTCGGCAGACCTGCCAGTTTGGTGAAATTATCCAGCAAAGGGTCATTATAGATCTTTACAATGGTATTGTATAAAGAGGCGCACATGAACACGCCATTGTCCAATGTACTGAACCAATAATTACCCTGGTAATCCTTCACTACATCTGACACCCTTTCGTTCGGAAAATAACACCTTACTTCGCCAGTTTCCGGCACCCATTTGTATGCACCGTTTTGCGTACAGAGCCAGAATTCCTTGCTGTCGACACAGATCGCCTGAAAAATATATACATCCGCTGGAAGGTCTATCCGTGGGAGAGGTATCGTGCTGTCTCCCACGATCTCTATGGGTTGCTTTCTTTCGAAACCAATGCCCAGGCCCAGCAACCGCGTTTTGCCATCCACGAGCCTGAAATCCAGATAAGGCTGTTTCAGGTTGGTCCATTTGTTTTTGAGCGAGGAAAACAAAAAGCCATTGTTAGAGAAGGCATAGTATCGACCCTTATGGTGCAGCGAACTGATGATGGGGTCAAAACGGGATGGGGCATCTGTGATATCGAGCAGGCGATGACTGCGCTTGTCAAAACGATAGATGTTCTTGAAAGAATGGAACTTGATATCATTGGCTCCCACCATCACATTCTGAAAAGTAACCGGCCAGTTAGCAGAGTCTTTGTCGAGCGTATACCTGTGCAACGTGTCTTTCTGAAAATAGAAGAGCTGGTTATAAAAGTTCATGCACCAGATCGTACCCTGCGCGTCTTCCTGCAGGTAGGCAACGGCCTTAAAAGAAGTATTATCAAAGGGCACGGCCACAAAAGCGCGGCCATTGAACCTGTACAAACCCCTGTCGGTTCCCAGCCAGATATAGCCCTGACTGTCCGTCAGCATATCATATACTACCTGGGTGGGCAACTGTTCCGGGTAATTCAGCTTTTTGGCATAGGGGAACTGCCCCTGTAGCTGGGAGAAGGAAAAAAGCAGTAAAATAACCGGTATGATCCGCATCTGGGCAGTTTAACGCTACAAACAGTGATTTAAAGTTAATTGCTGTTGCTGATAATCAGGCTTTTTTGAGGATTGCACTATGTTTTTACCCAAAAACCGCATTGGTAAATAAACCTACCTATTTCATGGGATAAACAGGGAGATTGGCAAAAAAAAGGATAAATCAAGGATTTATTGCCCCATCTTACACCCGTTACTTAATCAGTAATAATTGGGGGTAAGAGAGCTGCATCAACTGCAGCTTTCTTCATTTATGACCGATCCTGCAGTTTTTTCGGTTTCCATTGTACTTTGCATCATCTTTCATGTTCACCAACAATGACAATGGACCCTGTAAAACTCACTCAATTCTCTCATGGCGCCGGCTGCGGTTGCAAAATTGCACCGGCTGTTCTGGATACGATACTGCAAAGCCGTTCATCTTTTTCCGATAACAAGAACCTCCTGGTAGGTAACAGCAGCAAAGACGATGCTGCCGTATATGACCTGGGAAACGGTACCGCACTGATCAGCACCACTGATTTTTTTACCCCGATCGTTGATGACGCTTTTGCCTTTGGGCGTATTGCCGGGGCCAATGCCATCAGTGATGTATATGCCATGGGTGGCAAACCCTTGCTGGCCATTGCCATTCTGGGCTGGCCGGTAGAAAAATTACCCGCGGAACTGGCGCAGCAGGTGCTGGAAGGTGCCCGCGAGATCTGCGCAGAAGCCGGTATCCCGCTGGCGGGTGGACACAGCATTGACAGCCCTGAACCCATTTTTGGCCTGGCTGTGAATGGACTCGTGGAAATCGATCAGCTGAAACAAAACAGCACTGCCCGGGAAGGCGACCTGCTCTTGCTTACCAAACCGCTGGGCGTGGGCATCCTGTCTACCGCACAGAAAAGGAATGTACTAAAGGAAGAACATCTTCCCCTGATGATCAAACAACTGGGCACATTGAACAAGGCTGGCGAGGCCCTCGGAAAAATCAACGGCGTACACGCGATGACCGACGTGACCGGTTTTGGTTTACTAGGTCACCTGATTGAAATGGCTGAAGGCAGCAAACTGGGAGCCGAACTGGTATACCAGCAGATCCCCATACTGGCGGCAGCCAAAGAATACCTGCCGCAACGTATTGTACCGGATGCTACTTACCGTAACTGGAACGGCTATAGCAGCAAAGTGGGTTTTGGTCCCGGTGTGAATGTAATGGAGGCTTTCACCGTCTTGCCCGATCCGCAGACCAATGGCGGTTTACTGATCGCAGTTGACCCTGCAGCACTCGCAGAAGTGCAGGAAGTGCTGAAAGAACAAGGACTGACAGATTTCACCGAACCCATTGGTGTCATGATCCAGGCATCCGAAAAAACAGTGACCGTAAAATAAGGTTCTTCTTAATTAATGTGCGGTAGCAGCCCTTCGATCTTGCGGGCCAGTGCGCGGTCCTTTTCGGTAATGGTATTACCGGCATCATGGGTATTGAGCCAGATCTCCACTGTGTTCCATACATTGGTCCATCGGGGATGATGATCGGCCTTCTCGGCTTCGATCGCTACCCGGGTCATGAAAGCAAATGCCTCAGAGAAATCATTGAACACGAATTTTCTGTAGAGCGCGTTGTTCTCTTCTGTCCACATATGGAGTGATTTAGTTATGTAGCATTAAAATACCATATTCCCCTTGTTCCTGATCTGTTCGTTGGTGAGCTCGGCCACCAGTTGCACCCCGTTGATGTTCCTGACGGATTGTTTGATCCAGTCACATTTCTCATCATCCACCAGGTCTCCCTTCATTAGCCATAAAAAATCCATGTGTTTGAATTCCGGCAACAGATACTCGCCATCGAACTGGTTGTGGTACAGGTAATGCACCAGGAAGCTGTTGGGTTCTATCGACTGGTATACGGAAAAATAATAACTGCGTTCCTTTTTGCGCAGGTGGATCTCGATATCATTATTCAACCTGAAATCATAACCCAGTTGGTTATTCAGTTGCAGGCAGAACTGGTAGTTCTTTACCGGGGCGGTAATGCCCAGTAAACGCGTGTCTTCAAAGAAGTCATCGTTCAGTTCATCTACATTCAGGCGAAGACGCATATAACTGTATTAATCTGCTGCATCACCGCAGCATTGATCTAAAATACGATATCGAAGGTTTTTTCTTCCTGGCCTCTTTTGATCTTCAGCCGGGTTTTATCGCCCTTGTTGAACTTACCAAGCGATTGCATATAACTGTTCACATCTACAAAACTAAACTCTCCCAACTGCAAAAGTATATCCCCTGCCTGCAGGCCTAGTTTCTCGGCCAGTTTACCCGGACTAACCCCATCAATCCGCATGCCGGTTCCGGTAAAACCGTAATCGGGTATCACACCCAGGCTCACTTTAAAACCGCTGCTTCGACCTGTTTGGGCATCGCGGGTTTTGGTAAAGGGCAGCTTGCCTTTGCTGTCGGCTGTTTCGATGATCTGGTATACCAGTTTCACAATATCACGCTGCGCGGTGTAGTTGATCTTGTCCCAATCGTCGGTGGCTTTGTGATAATCGCCGTGGCTGCCGGTGAAAAGGAACAGCACTGGCATATCTTTCCGGTAAAAGGCGGCATGGTCGCTTGGGCCGCTACCGGTGCTGTCGAATTTTACCAGCAGGTTGTGGTGCAGGGTTGGCAACAGTTCGCCCCAAACCGGCGAGGTACCGTATCCACCGATCGTCAGCTTATGGGAGGTGTCGTACCGGCCCACCATATCCATGTTGATCATATAATTTGGTGTGATCGTGGTGGTCGGGTTCTCCAGCCAGTATTTACTTCCCAGCAGACCCAGTTCCTCTCCTGAAAAATGGAGGATGAGATAATTGTTATTGGCTGGTGCCTTTTTCTTCAGCATGCCGGCCAGTTCTATCAGGGCGGCGGTGCCGCTGGCATTGTCATCGGCGCCGTTATGAATCACATGGCCTGTATCGAGCGCTGTTTTATCTTCCCCATAACCCAGGTGGTCATAATGGGCCCCCAGGATCACGGTATTGGCCGCATGGTTATTGATAAAACCCACAAGATTACGGGCAGTGCGCGTTTTTTCAGTGAAACTTAGCACCAGTTCCATCTCCAGTGTGGCCGCATGATCCGAGAAATGTTTTTCATACCCCTCTTGGGTGATATAAATTACCGGGATCTTGACCGGCTGGCTTTTATCATTCTTATTATAACGCACATTATCGGTAATCGTTGAACTGTTATACAGGAACAGGGCCGTGGCCCCTTTGGCCGCTACTTTGTCGGCCATTTTTTTGATCTCCTCGTTTATCTCAAAATGCGGGTTGGTCTTATTTTCTTCCAACAGGTCTTTCAGGTCTTTGAACCAGGGTTGTTTGGCTTCGCTGAGGGCCATGGCAGGGCTTCCTTTGATGCTGGCGGATGCGCTGAAAGCCAGGGGTTGGTACTCTCTGACCAGCTCCAGTGTTTTACCTTCCACGGTAAGGAAAGAACCGGCAGCCACCTGGCGGCCTTCTTCTACCGGGAACTCCTGTATATACCCTTTGCTTCCTTTGGGTTCAAGTCCCAGGCGGGTATACTGATCAATGATATACTGCATGGCCAGCTCTTCACCCGGCGATCCGGCCCTTCTGCCTTCCAGTTTGTCATCCGCCAGGTATTGTACATGTGCCGACAGGTTGGTCACCAGTTCTGCATTGGCTTTTTCCTCGGCCAGGCGTTTTTTCCTTTTGCTTTGGGCCAAAGAAAATACGGGCACCAGTACCAGTACCAGCAGTAATTTTTTCATACAGGGTTCATTTATGCCGCAAAAATAAGCGGATGATATGGTGTTACTGCCAGCTGATCGCAAAATCATCAAGATTCTGTTCCCAATCTCGTAACTTATGCCTGCCGTTTGCGGCTACTTTTGCAAGCATTTAGCGGATTTGTCGAAACCAGGTTTACATATTGCCCTCGTAGGAAACCCCAATAGCGGAAAAACATCGCTGTTCAATGCATTGACGGGCCTGAACCAGAAAGTAGGCAATTTCCCCGGCGTTACGGTTGATAAGAAAACGGGGCATCTTGCACTGGAAGAAGGGCTGGAGGCCGAACTGATCGACCTGCCCGGCACCTATAGCTTATATCCCCGCCGGGGAGATGAGTGGGTGGCTTATAAAGTATTGATGGGGGCCGATAACGAGATCAGACCCGATATCGTACTGCTGGTGGCCGATGCCAGTAACCTGAAAAGGAACCTGCTTTTCTGTTCACAGATCATAGACCTGAAGATCCCGGTGGTGATGGTGCTGACCATGACCGATATCGCAGCCAAGAAGGACATTGTGATCGACATCAATGGCTTACAGGCCGAACTGGGCATTCCCATCGTGGCTGTGAACCCGAGAAAGAACAAAGGCCTCAACGAAGTAAAGAAAGTGCTTGTACAGGTTTCCAGAATGGCGCCGGGTGCACAGAGCCGTGATTTCATGGATACACGCAAGCTGGCCCCTGCCGCTGTGGAAAGTGTTCAACAACTGTTCCCGCAGTTAAGTGATTATGCCGGCATCCACTACCTGATCAATCATGAGAACTTTCCTTTGACCGACCAGGAACAGGAGATCGTGGAACAGATAGAGATCGATAACCGGTTCAATCCCACCAAAACACAGGCAGAAGAGATCATGCAGCGGTATACCCGTATCAGGCAGATCATGCAGAAACATGTGGTGGAACCGGGGCCCATGGAGAAGAAAATGTTCTCCGACAAACTGGACAACCTGCTCCTGCACCAAACCTGGGGTTACCTGATCCTGCTGGTTGTATTGTTCTTACTGTTCCAGAGTATCTTCTGGCTGGCACAGTTCCCGATGGATGGCATTGAATGGCTGTTCACCCAAACTTCCAGCTGGCTGAACCAGCATTTACCGCAAACCTGGTGGAGCGACCTGTTCATTAACGGACTGGTGGCGGGGTTAAGCGGTATCGTGGTTTTCATACCCCAGATCATGATCCTGTTCGGGCTGATCACGATACTGGAAGACACGGGATACATGGCCCGTATCAGTTTCCTCAGCGATAAGCTGATGCGCAAGGTCGGACTTAACGGAAAAAGCGTGATGCCCATGATCAGCGGTTTTGCCTGTGCCGTACCAGCCATCATGAGTGCCCGTAACATTGAAAACAAAAAAGAACGCCTGCTCACCATACTGATCACACCATTGATGAGCTGCAGCGCACGTTTGCCGGTATACACCATTTTGATATCGCTGGTGGTAGACGACAAGTATTATTTCGGTTTCCTGAGTGTACAGGGACTTGTGATGATGGCTTTGTACCTGATGGGGACCGTGATGGCACTCATTGTGAGTTATGTGATGAAATGGTTCATCAAGATCAAGGAAAAAAGCTTCTTCATACTGGAACTGCCCATCTACCGCGCTCCCCGCTGGAAGAATGTGGGCATCACCATGGTGGAGAAAGCCAGGATATTCGTGTTCGATGCAGGAAAGATCATCATGATCATCAGCCTGCTGCTTTGGTTCCTGAGTTCGTACGGACCGGGTGACCGAATGCAGAAAGTGGAAGAGAAATATGCCGTACTCGCGCAGCAGTATCCCGCACAGAAAGACTCGCTTGAGAAACACCTGTCCTCCGAAAAACTGCAGAACTCCTATGCGGGCATTCTGGGCAAGAGCATCGAACCCGTGATCACCCCGTTGGGTTACGACTGGAAGATCGGTATCGCCCTGATCACTTCCTTTGCTGCAAGGGAAGTGTTTGTGGGAACCATGGCCACTTTGTACAGCGTGGAAGAGACCGACGACACTTCGCTCCGCCAGAAAATGGATGCGGCCCGTCATGCCGATGGAACCAAGGTATACACGCTGCCGGCTGCTTTCTCACTCATGATCTTTTATGTGTTTGCCATGCAGTGTATGAGTACGCTGGCCGTGGTAAAACGTGAAACCCGCTCCTGGAAATGGCCCGTGTTCCAATTCGTGTATATGACCGGGCTCGCTTATGTGTTAAGCCTGATCGTTTACCAGGTGTTCAGTTGATCGCTATGCCCCTTTCTCTATCAATGATGTCTTCTGGGTGTCTTTCATAAAAATATATACCAGCAAAGAAACAAAGATGCAGGCAGTGGTATACCAGTAATAGCCCGTTTCATTCCCACTGTTCTTGAACCAGAGCGCCAGGTATTCTGCCGTACCGCCGAATATGGCAACGGTAACAGAATATGGAAAGCCCACCCCCAATGCGCGGATATTTGCAGGGAACAATTCTGCCTTCACCACAGCATTGATGGAAGTATATCCACTCACGATCAGTAATGGCAACAGCATCAGCAGGAAGATATCCAGTTTATCGGTGGTATGGCTCAGCGTTGTAAGTATGGGTACGGTGAGCACTGTTCCCAGTACACCAAAACCTATCAGCAGGGGTCTGCGGCCGATCTTATCTGACAATGCGCCGAACAGGGGCTGCAGCATGGCGTATATCAGTAGCGATAAAAATGTCAGTTGCGTAGATTCTGCTTTGCTCAGATGCACTGTGTTCACCAGGAATTTCTGCATGTAGGTAGTGTAAGTATAAAAGGCCAGTGTACCGCCCATGGTCAATCCCACAACGGTGGCCACTGCACGCGGATGATGTAACAGTTCGCGCAGGGTTCCCTTCTGTTCATTGGAAGCATGTTTGCTTTTTTCAAAAGCCTCCGTCTCTTCCATGGTACGACGCAGGTAAAAAGCGATCAGCGAAAGGGCCGCACCGATAAAAAAGGGGATCCGCCAGCCCCAGCTATGCATCTGTTCATTGGTCAGAAAAAGGTGCTGCAATACCAACTGTATCCCCAAAGCCACCAGCTGTCCGCCGATCAGGGTAACATACTGGAAGCTGGAATAAAAACCCCGTTTGCCCTTACCAGCCATTTCACTCAGGTAAGTGGCAGCAGTGCCGTATTCACCCCCCACGCTCAGACCCTGCAGTAACCTGGCCAACAACAACAGTACCGGCGCCATGATGCCGATCTGTTCATAAGATGGTGTTACAGCAATCATCAGGGAGCCGAACGACATCACAAGTACGGATAAGGTCATCGCCCATTTTCTTCCCTTCCGGTCGGCCAGGCTGCCGAACAACCATCCACCGATGGGACGCATCAGAAAGCCGACAGCAAATATGCCGGCGGTCTGCAGCAGGTTGGCCGTAGCATCCTTACCAGGAAAGAATACCGGTGCAAAATACAGTGAGAACGCTGCATAGGCATACCAGTCGTACCATTCAACCAGGTTACCCACCGATCCGCTTACGATGGCCCTGATACGGCTGCCCGAATGTTTACTCTTTTTCTGCTGCATGAGAATGATGATTCTGAACAGCTGTCAAGATACTTATCTTATCGACAGGCCGGCGGTAAAATTATCAGCTTAAACCCGCCAGGAACTGTGTCAGTTTCTCCACCCGCTGCGGATGATGTGTCACCTGTTCCGCCACCTGCTGCAAAAGATATTGCCTCGTATCTGCGGACGCATCGGTCATATCCGCATAACGCGCATCCTGAATATCAATGGATAGACGTAGGTATTTACCCATATCCAGCATTTCACATGCTTCATAATGGGTGCTTTTGTTCACCCCTTTCATCATGATATCCGTGATGCGTGTGATCCATTGCAACTGCCCCCAGCTGATAGCCTGCTCCCGCGTGATGGTTCCTTCATAACTACCCGTACCCAGTGAAAGGATGCGGATATCTTCATACGATACCTTACTGCCATCTTTCTTATGGTAAAATCCCGCATCACCATACCGGCTAACCTCTGCCAGTGCTGCCATGGATGGATTGTTCACATACACGCCACCATCAATGCCTGTCAGTGGTTTGTTTTTATGTATGAAAGAATAGGCCGGCAAATAGGTTGGTGCCGCTGACGTGGCCCTGCATACATCATATACTTTCGCATTGGCCGCAGGGTCGCCGGAAGCCTCGCTTGACTTAAAGAAAACGGGCTGGTTGCTGCTAAGGTCATATGTGGGTACCAATACCGGACGCAGTGCTTCCAGGATGGTCTGTTCGCCCACAAAACAGCGCAATGTCTTCTCAAGCCCTTCCGGACCATAGGCCGGTGCCACCAGGCTGATCAATCTGTGCAGCAGCCTGTTCAAACCCGACCTTTCGGGAAAAATGATACTGCCATAGTTGGTATAGATGTCTGCAACCTGTTCAACTGAGTATTTGGGTTGCGACGGATCCTTTTCATCGCGCAGGGTAAGACAGCAGGCGATCAGGCCGCCGGTAGACGTGCCGGCAAACAGGTCGAAAGTTTCCTGGATCTTTTTACCCGTGATAGACTCGATTGTCTGCAGGATGGCAAGTGGAACAATACCACGCAGTCCGCCACCATCAATGGCAAGGATGTTAAAGGTTGACATAGGATGGATATTAAATATGATCAGCTAAGGCCTTATGTATCATTCAGGTCAAATATGCGGACTACCCCTGACAACCGCAAGGAGACATTCCCCCCGCCTGAACCGGGAAATTTCCCGTATGTCTTCAAGAAAAAGCCCGGGTGATTAATGCCGTTTTTTTTGAATATTTGGGATTCCTTATCCTCAAATAACCAAACCCAATTATTATGCCGCACGAATGCAGGATCGAATTCTATTTCAAAGCCGAAGAAATGGCCAAATTGCTGGCCGATAACCCCACAGCGAAAGGTATCATCATCTCTCAACAGATCGTCAGGGAGAAACCCAAAGGGGCCGATCATTATGTGAACGTTACCCGCATCAAAGCCAGACCCGATCTGGGAGAGAATGGACAAAACCCCGGCACCACAGAGCTGAGAACATCGGTAACTGGTGGTGAAGAGACCATCAACGGTTGCCCTTATCCTCCGGGCTGTACAGAGTAAATCCCTGATGTTCAATCATTTTTATCACTGAATCCGCCTCAAGTTTTTGAAGATCATTATTACCATACTCAACTATATAGATATCGGAGCTCCGTTGTTGGCGCTGCTGGTCTTTATCAGGGTTTTATCACAGAACAAACTGGCAAAGGAGCTCCTGTATATCTTTTATTTCATCTGCATTCAGCTGATCACCAATGTAACAGCTACCGTTCTGGAAAAATTGCATATCACCAATTACTCCGTATACCTGTTAAATATCGTACTGTCGTTTCTTGTACTGTCCATCCTTTTCTATGAATTGGGAATACCGCTGATCAGAAAGATCTTTCCTTTCAGTTCCCTGCTGTTCCTTGGCTTTGCCACTTATTCCATTGCCAATGGGGATGGTATAGAAACCTATAACAGTATCATATCTGCATCGGCAAGTTTCATCATTACCGCTTATTGCCTGATCTTTTTCTACTGGCGACTGGTGAAGGACAAAAATTATTCGGGCAGCCTGACCGACAGTGCGTTCTTCTGGGCCACCATCGGTGTTTTTACGTACTATACGGGTAGTTTTTTTATATTTATCTCATACAAATACCTCATTGTACGCGAAGCTGAGGTCATCGGTATTCTCTGGCGGTTTCATAACCTGCTCTTAACCATTTTCTGTATCTATTCGATCTACGGCCTTACATGCAAAAATTATCAGAAAACATAAGTATCATTCTGGCTGCATCGAGTATTCTCCTGCTGATCACCTTGTTCATTGTCATCATGGTGGTAGCTTACCTGAAAAGAGACCTGAAGCACCTGAAGGAAAAAGAGACCATGGAAGCCGACTTTGAGAACCAGTTACTCCGGTCGAAACTGGAAACACAGGAAGAAACCCTGAACCAGCTGAGTAATGAGATCCATGATAATGTGGGACAATTGCTCAACAGCACCAAACTGCTGATTGGTCTTACACAACGCGCTTTGCCTGAACCATCCGAAACCCTGAACATGGCCGATGACAGCCTGGGCAAAGCCATTGCCGAAGTACGGGCACTTTCAAAATCGCTGAATAAGGAGTGGCTGCAGCAATTCAATTTCATAGAGAATCTGGAAGCGGAGATCAATCGCATCAATGCGGCCAAGAGCCTGCAGATACACCTGTACCGTCCCGAAAGTCTTTCTATGAAAGCTACGGAACAGATCATTCTCTTCCGAATTGTACAGGAGATCCTCCAGAATGCCATCAAACATGCATTTGCCAGGAATATCGAGATCAAGATCAAGGAAAACAGCCAACAGCTTACCATATTCATCAGTGACGATGGTATCGGTTTTGATGAAGCAGCCGTTACCAAAAGCGTAGGACTCCTGAATATCAGACACAGGACCAGACTGCTGGGTGGAAGCGTCCAGTGGGTCTCGTCCATCAATAAGGGTACACAGTTCACCATACAGCTACCCGTAAATCCATCCAACCTATGAAAACACCTATTGGAATTGTAGATGATCACCAGCTGTTCCTCAAATCGCTGGGACTTATGTTGAAAAGTTTTGCCATCTACGACGTGGTATTGGAAGCCTTACACGGAAAAGAACTGCAGCAAAAGCTGGAACAGGGGGCACCCACACCAGCCATTATGCTGATCGATGTGAACATGCCTGTCATGAACGGTATCGAGACCGCCAGGTGGCTCAGCAAAAAATATCCAAAGATGAAACTCGTGGCACTTTCCATGAACGACAGCGACATGGTGATCATCGACATGATCAAAGCTGGCTGCTGCGCCTATCTTCTGAAGGAGACACATCCTGATGAACTGGAAAAAGCCTTGCAGGAGATCAATACGAATGGTTTTTATAATGCAGATTCAAGTAATATCAATTTCCGCCGGCTGTTACAGTCCGAGCAGGATGCGGTGGTCATAACAGAGAAGGAAAAATTATTCCTGCAACATGCCTGCTCCGACCTTACCTACAAAGAGATCGCAGCATTGATGTGCCTCAGCGAACGCACCATTGATGGTTACCGGGAATCACTTTTTGGCAAGCTGAAAGTGCAGAGCCGCGTTGGGCTAGCCATGGAAGCCATCAAAAAAGGGTTGGTGACGCTGCAATAGGCCTCTGTTCTAACATTACTGATAGTATTCCCATAAAAAGCGGGATATCTTTCGGGTCAGCTCCCAAGCCTCGTTGGTGCTTTTCCAGCTGGTGTCGCTGTTGTTTTTGGTGGCTATACAGAAAATATACCTGGCTTTTTTACCATTCACATACAACACTTCGCTGCGGCTCGCGTCCACTGCCCCATTCTTGCTGGCAATGAACACATCGGAGGGTATTTGTGAAATGGCCTCCTCATCCCAATAATTCCTGCTCAGCAAACGCAGCATTTTTTCACTGGCAGTCTCACTGATCACCTGTTTGTTCACGATCATTTCCATCAGGCCAGCCATTTCGCGGGGTGTGGTTTGTCCCCAACCATACTGCAGTCGGTTTTGCTCCCTTCCGGGTGTACGGCTGTTGACACGGGTATCACGAAAACCCAGACTATCCATCAGCCGGTTAATGGTGGTACCGGTACCGGCGAGACTTTGCAACCACAGGCTGGCGGTATTATCGCTGGTGGTCAGCATCAGCATCATCACCTTGCTCAATTCGATCTTCTCACCGGTTTTGAAAGAGCCCAGGATATCTTCTCCTGCATATAACAACGAATCCTTGTATGTGAGCAACTGATGATACTGCAGTTCGCCATTCTCTATCTTCTGCATAATACCGGCCAATATGGGCAGTTTTACCATACTGGCAGTGGGGAAAACAGTATCGGCCTGCAGGGCTGCCACCCGGTTAGCAGAGAGGTCGTGCACATATATGCCCAGGGTTCCCCGGAAACCGGATACCAGTTTTGTCAGTTCTTTCTGCAGGCGCTTGTCTGTTTTCTGCGAAAATCCTGTTTGTACCGAGACGAACAGAAGAAAAAAAATCAGGTATTGTTTCATATGAAATGATTGCGGGATATTGAAATTAGCTTTTTTTTGCTGTAAGAAGCGTGCCCGGTTTCTCCCCCATTTTCAACGGGTATTGTTTTACCATATCTGCCAACCAATGTTCCGGAAAAAACCATCCTACCATCCTTTTTTTGTTTTGGCAATACTATTGGGTTGCCTGGGTTTCTCCAACAATATCTTTAGCCAGAAAGAACAATACCCAACAGCTATAAAAGGCATTATTGATCTGCGCGGCATAGATCTGCAGAAAGAATCCGTTCCGTTGAACGGAGAATGGGGCATGTACTGGAAACAGTTGCTTGTACCGGATGAAACCCAAAAACAGGCACCGGCATACGTTGCATTCCCCAAATTGTTCAACAATACCACACTGAACGGTACAAAACTGAGTACCGATGGGTATGCTACTTATACGGCTACGGTCCTGTTACCCAAACACAGCAACCGGCTGGCATTGCAAGTGCCGGATACCTATTGCTCCTATCGGCTGTTTGTCAATGGTACTTTGTTCTGTCAGTCGGGCATACCCGATTCCCTGGAGGAGAAAGCCGTTCCGAAATGGATCGAGAACACGGTAGAGATCCTTTCAGGATCCGATACACTTCACCTGGTATTGCAGGTAGCCAATTTCTGGCACTCGAAAGGCGGTCCTTACAAAGAGATCGTTATCGGTGATAAGGATACCCTGTTCTATGAGCGTGATACGGATACGGCTTTCGACCTGCTGCTGACAGGCTGCCTGTTCATGGGCGGACTGTTCTTCTTCGGATTGTTCCTCTTTGGCCGGCACGACAGGTCCATCCTGTATTTTGCCCTGTTCTGTATGGTATACAGTTACCGGATGATCGGCTCCCGTGGTTATGTATTGCACACGCTTTTACCTGAAATACCCTGGAGTGTTACCACACATCTTGAATACCTGAGCCTTTTCATCAGCCTGGTATTTTTCAGCTTGTATACCCGTTACCTGTATCCTGAAGAATCTGGTAAACTGGCCACACGGGTCGAAGTGGGTCTGGGACTGAGCCTATCTGCCATCGTTATCCTTTTCCCGCCAGCCGTTTTCACCTATCTTATCAATCCCTTCCTGGTATTGATGTTCGGAGTGATCGCCTATGCCTTTTATGTATATGTGAAAGCCATGCGCAACAAAAGACTGGGAGCGGAATACGCGTTATTAAGTACTGCGGTCGTGCTGGTGGTATTTGTGGTGATCAACCTTCAGTACTTTGGTATCGTAGCCCCTCATAAGAGCATCCTGTTCACAGGGTATATCAGTTTCTTCTTCCTCCAGTCGCTGGTACTTTCTTTCCGTTTTGCCTCCGCACTGAAACAGGCCAAGGAAGAGGCCGAGCAGGGACTGAAGGCAAAGAACGAATTCCTGTCCACCATGTCGCATGAGATCCGTACACCACTGAACTCCATCCTGGGTATGACGCACCTGATCCTTCGCGATAATCCTCGTACGGAACAGAAAGAGCAACTGAATGTGCTGTTATTTTCAGCCAACAACCTGTTGGCGATCGTAAATGACATACTTGATTATAACAAGATAGAGGCAGGGAAAGTGAATTTTGAAATGATCGAGACCGATATCCCGAACGTGGTTAGGAACATCATCTCCGGCCTCCGAACTTCTGCAGAGGATAAGGGTATCGAACTCAGGTTACAGATCGATCCTGCCCTGCATCATAAGGTACTGGGCGACCCCACCCGGATCGGGCAGGTGATCACCAACCTAGTCAACAATGCCATCAAGTTCACCAGAAAGGGTTATGTGTTACTGGATATCAAAGTAGTGGGCCAGAACCCTTCTACGATCACTTTGCAGGTGAGTGTGGAAGACACTGGTATCGGCATTGCCCAGGAAAAACAAAAGATCATTTTTGAGCAGTTCACACAGGCAGACACCTCCACCTCGCGCAATTTCGGTGGAACCGGACTTGGGTTGGCCATCTGCAAAAAGCTGCTGGCCCTGCAGGGAACTGAACTGCACCTCACCAGCGAGCAGGGAAAAGGATCCCTATTCTACTTTACCCAGACCTTCCCCAAACTGTTGAATTCGGAAAAGAAAACAGAAGTGAAGAAAGAAACCACTCCCACCGAAGAAAGCAAACCACTTTTTGGTATGTCTGTACTGCTGGTAGAAGACAATGAAGTGAACATACTCGTTGCCAAAACATTTCTTGAACGTTGGGGCGCATCGATCGATGTTGCCATGAATGGGCAGGAAGCACTGAACAAGCTGGACCTTTCCAAACACAAACTCATCCTGATGGACATGCACATGCCGGTAATGGACGGTTATGAAGCCACCCGCATTCTGCGTGAACGTGGCGTGCGTATTCCGATCATTGCACTTACGGCCAGTCTGCCAAGGGAAGTGGAAGACAGGATCACCAGCAGTGGTATTGATGATATTGTGGTAAAACCTTTCGTGCCCGATGAATTGTTCCGCATCATCCTTCATCATACCTATATTCACCGGCTGGATGACAAACAGTAACACCAGGTGATAAGCATACCGATAAAAGAAGATCCCGGATTTTGGCCGGGATCTTTGTTTGGGTTGCTTGCAATACTACTATGCTGCGGTGAACTGTAATGATCTGTGGAGTGTTTTCAGTTTTTCATCGGATAATGCCCGTTCAGCCAGCTCCATGAACTCGTCAAATACGAACGGCGGAGCCGAAGCCTGTATCTTTCGATACCAGTCAACGATCTCGTGGATGGCCAATCCTTTCAGCATCCAGTATCCTGAAAAAGATTTTTCCTCGGGTGTAAGTTTTGCAACGATCTCCTGCTCTTTTTCCAGCAATACCTCATCCGTATACTCCCTGTGCAATACTTCCAGCACCTGAGTCTCCTCGGCATTCATGTGCTCAAGGTTAAAAGCGGTAAAAGCATTCAATGTTCTCTGCAGGTGACGGCCGGCCAGTATCTTGTCGGTAACCGAGTCGGCGGTCATGCATTGGGTGATGGCGCTCTCCAACGCTTCACCCAGCTGATGGTCCTTCACATGCTGGGCCTCGAAATCGGCCACCAGCGCAGGTGCGGCCTGGGCAATCAGGGGGAACACCATGGTATCTTCTTTGTGTGCATGCGCTTCGAAGAAATCGACCAGCTGTTTCATCAGCAGAATGGTCCTATCCACCTGCTCGGTCTGTGTGAAGTCGGTATGCTGCACGGTAATGGATGCATGATACAGCAGGGCTCTCAATGCCTGGTGTACCTGGTAAAACGGGTTAAAACGTACTGTTTTCATGATTTGTCTGTAATGGTTAAAAGAAAAACGTTGCAGGCGCAATCGCGATCTTCTCAGTGCAGCAGGTGCAAAACTGCCTGATTGCTTCCGTCATCCCAATCACATAAGTATGTGATTGGGATAAACGGGTCGTGGGGGCAATCAATGGTCGTTGACAGGAACAGTGCAGAAATTTGATGTAAAAATCGGACACGTCTTTTTATTCAGTAACCCTTTCATCTATGGCATTTGACGGTCTGTAAAACAACACACTGAGCGAGAACAACAAGCCCCGATTTTTAGCAAAAGTTTGTACATGAAAAAGATATTCCTTGTTTGTATACTGGTGTTTTGCCTGAACAGTCATTCCGTGTTTGCGCAGGGATCCGGCAAATCCAGGGTCTCCGCGACCATTCATAATGAAAAAGACCAGGCCCTGGAGAATGCAACGGTCGAATTACTGAGATCCAAAGATTCTGCACTGGCCAGAACCATCATCAGTGACAAGAACGGCATTGCCGAATTTGAGAATGTGCAACCGGGTTCTTACCTCGCCAGGGTCAGCTCTATCAATTATGCCACACAGTACACTAGGGCTATTACCATAGTTGCAGGTCAGTTAAGCGCCGAGCTGGGAACCATCCGTTTACAACCGGCCGCCAAAGAGATCGGCGAAGTGGTGGTTACGGGAAGAAAACCATTTATCCAGCGTTTATCAGACAGGCTGGTGGTCAATGTAGAGAACAGCATTGTCAGCGCCGGCAGCACCGCAATGGACGTGCTGGAGCGTTCCCCCGGTGTATCGATAGACCAGAACGAAGCCATTGGCCTACGTGGTAAACAGGGAGTCATCATCATGATCGATGGTAAACCCACACCTCTTACCGGAGCCGACCTCGCCAGTTACCTGCGTGGTCTTCCGTCGAATGCCATTGAGCGCATCGATCTCATCACGCAACCCTCTGCCAAATACGACGCTGCGGGGAATTCCGGCATCATCGACATCCGTATGAAAAAAGACCAGCGCCTTGGTGCCAATGGTACGGTTACGGCGGGTTACGGACAGGGGGTTTACTCCAAGGCCAACGCAGGTACTACCCTGAACTACCGCAACAAAACAGTGAACCTGTTCGGCAATTACAATTATTCCTACCGGGTGAACATGAACCACCTGTCCCTCGACAGGAATTTTTACAGTGGCGGTACTTTTAGCGGCGGCGACCTGAAAGACAACTATGCAAAGACTCCCGCCGGTTTTCATGCATTGCGCGTAGGGGCAGATTTTTTCCCCGACAAAAAGAACATCATTGGTTTTGTCGTTACACGGAACAGCGGTTCCTTCAATACTACCATCAACAACAATTCGGTAGTGATCGACGCGGCTCACCAACAGGCATCTACCTTCCAGACAAGGGCCTTTAACAATAACGACAACCTCAATACGGTTGCCAATATCAACTTCAAACATAGTTTCAATACAACAGGCAAGGAACTTACGATAGATGCGGACTATGGAGAGTACAGCTCCTCCGCTATCAGCAATAACACAACCCGTTATTTCACACTCGGCGGGGGATCCCTTCAGCCCGATTATATCCTGAACGGTGACCAGGAAGGCAAACTTATTTTACGTACCGCCAAAGCGGACTATAGTAACCCGCTCAACAAAGGGGCCCGTTTTGAAGCGGGTGTGAAAACCAGCTACGTGTCTTCCGATAATGATGCAAAATTCTTTGACCTGAGCAGCGGCTCACCGGTAGACGATGTGACCAAGACCAACCGTTTCTTTTATGAAGAGTACAATAATGCCGCCTACGTCAATTTCAGCAAGGAGTTTACCAAGTTCAGCCTGCAGCTGGGTATGCGTGCAGAGCATACGAACGTAAAAACCCACCAGGTGAAAGGAGCTGTTTTCTTTGATTCCAGTTACCTGCAATTGTTCCCCAGTGCCTACCTCAATTACAAGATCAAGGACGACCAGACACTTGGCATTTCCGTGAGCCGCCGGATAGACCGACCCGGTTATGCCCAGCTGAACCCCTTCCTGTTCCTGATAGACGTGACCACCTACGCAACTGGTAAACCCTCCCTTTTGCCGCAGTTCACCTGGGCGTATGAGCTGAACTATACGATCAAAGGGATCAATGTTTCGTTGTCCTACAGTCATACTAAAAACAACCAGAACATAGCCATAGCCCGTTTCAAAGATGTATTTCCCAACATACCCCAGGCAGATAATGTTACGGTACAGATCCCGATCAACCTGAGTTCATCGGATTATTATGGCATTACGGTAGCAGCGCCATTGAAGATCAACAAGCGTTGGAACATGATCAACAATGCGAATCTCTACTACAATCATTTCAATGGATCATTGGGAGGCACTACGCTGAACAATGGTAAACCGGCTTTTGATTACCGCATGAACAACACATTCACCCTGGGTAAAGGATGGATCACCGAACTGAATGGTAACTTCAGTTCCGGAGGGCAGTACGGCTTCATGGTACAGGACCCGTTATGGGGCATTGCATTGGGCGTTCAGAAGTCCATGCTGAAGAATAAGGGAACCCTTCGACTGAATGTGACCGATATCTTCTGGACCAACCTGCCAAAAGCCGTGATCACCTATACCAACTATATAGAAAAATGGCATGCCAAAAGAGAAACAAGGGTTGCCACCATCAGTTTCACCTACCGCTTTGGGAAAAATACGGTACAGGCCGCACGTAAGAGGAATACGGCTTCTGAAGAAGAAAGACAACGCGCAGGTAATTAACAAAACGCACTGCATCGGTAAGCTATCCACTCATGGTTTACCGATGCAGTTTTGCCAGTATGGGCAAGTGCGGTCTTAATTTTAGCAAAGTGTCCTTTTGTAAGAACTGCAGCAAATGTTTATAGAAATGACTATGGTCGTAATAGGCAAAACGCTCTGGAGTAAAAGTAGCGGGAGATGCCAGCAGCTGTTCCACTGCCTTGCGTATGCGTAATATCTGAAGTACCTTTTTGGTGCTGATACCGGTATAGATCTCAAAATAGCGCTGCAGCGTTCGGGAGGAGACCTTATATTGTTCAGCAAGGTCTTCCACCGTTCTGCTGAAATCCATTTCCTGTTCGAATTCGGCAAGGATCTCATTCACGATCATCACCGGATGCAGTGATCCCTCGTATTGCTGTAACAGCTGGTTGAAATATTCTGAAAAAATAGTTACCCGTTCTGCAAAACTACCGGCCGATTTGGCTTTTTTCAGGATGGCACTGTCAGCAAGATAACTCAGTGGAAAAACAGATTCGCGGTATTCAGCAAAATTGATTTTCTTCTCCAGAATGATGGGTGAGGTCTTGAATTTGATGCCGAAAATCCGGTTACCGGCCTTATGGTAACATTCCATGGCCTGGTTGCGTGGCAGAAAACCATCTGTCCGCATAGGAAAACGCTGTTTGCCCAATTGCAGGGTAAAGGGAGTTCCCAGGTTCACCAGGTACGTGTAACCCGTATTGGGAAAAAGCACATCCGAGAAACCATCCGGATACTGTTTCCATAAACCGCCAAAATCGGTTTCCCAGAAATAATCGATAAAAAGTGCCAGGGACGCCGGTGATCTGCGACGATGGTAGTATTGAGAAAAATGGCGGACATCTATGAATTCAATATGCTGTGGCATTTTTAAAAATACAAATGCCACAGCATATGATCCATCCATTCATGTAATAAACCTATGCCAGCTCACGGATCATCCGTGAGTGGGTCTTGTAGTATTTGTCGGGACTGTAAATAAACAGACAGGTACCGTCTTTGATGGTTCCGATCACCTGCTTATACACATTTTTAGGCAGTGCCGGACAACCCTGGCTGCGCCCGATAAAACCCTGGCTCCTGATGATCTCTTCATCCACATAAGTGGCACTATGCATCACGATGCCTCTTTTCAGCGCGTTGTCGTTAATGCCATCCTCTTCTCCCAGCAAACGCAGCGATTCGCCATGTTTACCCTGGTAAGTATCGCCGGTGATATAGAAACCCAGGCTGCTCTTATTGCTGTTGGCCTTATTAGAGAATTGCGTGGGAAGTATCTGACCTGAGTTGCGCCCGTGCGATGTGTACGTGTGAAACAGCAACTCGCCAGCTTCCAGGTCGATCACGAACAACCTTTTTTTGCTGGAGGGCAGACTGAAATCAACGATCGAAAGGATATTGTCCTTCATCACTTTTCCACTGCTGAGCAGATTATGAAAACCCGTAAGACCGTAGACGAACGCTTCGTGCGAAAGACCCAGCGACGCCAGATTCAAACGCTCATATAATTCCATTTTCTCAGCTACCGATGCAGGACGGGAACTGAGTTCCCTGGGTGCTGATACCGTTGGGGTTGGAGCCGGATCGGTAAAACTAAAAGCCATGGTCACAAACAATACTGCCGCTACCCATATCGGGGTATGCCATTTCCTTTGCCTGAATACTTTCATATCGGTTAATTGGGGGTTTACAGTAAAATCCAGTAAAAACTGCCGAAAAGCGTTGGTTGGTAATGGTTGGATGCAAAATTACAAAATCTCTGCAACCGGGTGAAACAAGCGGCTCCGCTTTAACAGGGTTTTCAGAAAAAAGGGGCCATATAGACATACAGCCCCGTTTCGATTGCTTGCCATATAAAAGAACATCAATATACGTGAGGCCATGGGCAGGATCGAACTGCCGTAAAAGGTTTTGCAGACCTGTGCCTAACCGCTCGGCCACGTGGCCCTCTCAGTAGAAACTTTTTTGATGAAAGCCGTTATACCATTTCGAAACGGTATAACGGCTTCACTCATACTTATAAGATCTCATATTT
This sequence comes from Chitinophagaceae bacterium, assembly GCA_020403425.1. Taxonomy (GTDB): domain Bacteria; phylum Bacteroidota; class Bacteroidia; order Chitinophagales; family Chitinophagaceae; genus Sediminibacterium. The sequence goes on from JADBXR010000005.1 coordinate 242,849, forward strand.
GCTATGCAAAGGTAAGACAATTTTATTAGTCTATCAAATTAATAGACTATATGGTTTTCTTATTTTCGTCTTTCGAAAACAAAGGCATTGATATCCTTTATACTATATATCTGCACTTTACCAACAAACTGTCAGTAAAATACGCTGGATAACCTGCCCCCTGTTTGTATGCAAGCTGGTTCCATAGTATCTTGCAGCCATGCAAGCATACCTGGAGGGATTGAACGAACCGCAAATGGAAGCGGTTACGCATATTAACGGCCCATTGATGATCATTGCCGGTGCAGGCAGTGGAAAGACCAAAGTACTCACTACCCGCATCGCCCACCTGATGGCGAACGGGGTTGACGCATTCAATATACTCGCACTGACCTTCACCAATAAAGCCGCTGCCGAAATGAAGGAGCGGGTAGAGAAGATACTGGGTAATTCAGACGCCCGTAACCTCTATATCGGCACATTCCACAGCGTATTTGCCCGGATCCTGCGCGGTGAGGCGCACCGGTTGGGTTATCCGAGCAATTTCACCATTTACGATACCGACGACAGTCGCTCCGTGATCAAGACCGTGATCAACGAACTGAACCTGGATGATAAACACTATAAACCCAGTGTGGTGCACAACCGCATCTCATCTGCCAAGAACGCGCTGGTGAGTCCGGCGGAATATGCGGTGGATTATTATATACAGCAGGAAGATATGCGCGCCAACCGGCCGGCCATTGCACAGATCTATGCAGCCTACGCCAGCCGCTGTTTCAAGAACGGGGCAATGGATTTTGACGACCTGTTGCTGAAGATGTATGAACTGCTCAAGAATTTTCCGGAGGCCCTGCACAAGTTCCAGCACAAGTTCAAATACCTATTGATAGATGAGTACCAGGATACCAATGCCGTACAGTACCAGATAGCCAAACTGCTCGCGGCCGCACACGAGAATATCTGCGTGGTGGGAGATGATGCACAGAGTATTTATAGCTTCCGTGGTGCCACCATTGAGAACATTCTCCAGTTCCAGAAAGATTACGATGATGTGAAAGTGGTGAAGCTGGAACAGAACTATCGCAGCAGTCAGAGTATCCTGAATGTGGCCAACGGGGTCATCAGCAACAACAAGGGCCAGATCCCCAAAAACCTATGGACCGAGAACAGTGAAGGAGAGAAAATCTGCCTGGTACGCACCATGACGGATAACGATGAGGGCAAATTCGTTGCCGATACCATCCAGGAACAAAAACTCCGCAATCATTATTACAACCGCGACTTCGCCATCCTCTACCGTACCAATGCCCAGAGCCGCTCTTTTGAGGAAAGCCTGCGCCGAATGGGTATTGCCTACCGTATTTACGGAGGCGTCAGCTTTTACCAGCGGAAGGAGATCAAGGATTTCCTCGCCTACCTGCGCGTCATCGTCAATACGAAAGATGAGGAAGCGTTAAAACGTATCATCAATTATCCGGCACGTGGTATTGGAAAGACCACGGTGGAGAAATGTGTGATCTTTGCCAATGAACAGAACATCCCCATGTTCGAAGTGCTGACACGTGCGGCCGAATTCGGATTCCGCGCAGGCACCCTGGAGACCCTGCAGAATTTTGTGACCATGATCCGCTATTTCCAGAGCATGCTTACCGACAAGAATGCTTATGATGTAGCGGTACAGGTTGGCAAACACACCAATATCGTCAAGGAGTTGTTCAGCGATAAGACCACCGAAGGGCTGGCGCGTTACGAGAACATACAGGAATTGCTCAACTCCATCAAGGAGTGGACAGAGAGCCCCGGTAATGAAGATGGTGAAGTGGGCGATAAAAGTATGGGCGCCTATCTGCAGCAGATCACCCTGCTCACGGATGCCGATGACGATAAGGAGAACAGTGATGTGGTGAAACTGATGACCATACACGCGGCAAAAGGTCTGGAATTCAGCTGCGTATTCGTGGCAGGCATTGAGGAAATGCTTTTCCCCAATGCCATGAGCATCAACACCCGCGAAGAGCTGGAAGAGGAGCGCCGTCTTTTTTATGTGGCCATTACCCGCGCCAAACAACGTTTGTGGCTCACCTATGCCAATACCCGTTATCGTTTTGGTCAACTGGTACAAAATGAACCCAGCCGTTTTATTGAGGAAATGCCGGAGCAGTATATCGATAAAAGTTATGCCGGTGGCGGCGCCAGAAATCTTGGTGCAGAATGGGGCAGTGGTTATGAACGTATGCAGCGTGGTTTCGGCTTCGGCAATTCGGCTGCGGGTGCCGAAAAAAGATACGGCCCGCCTCCCACAAAAAAACCAGAGTCCAGGAACCAGAAACCAGAGACCAGGAACCAGAAACCAGAATACCTCCCCATCAATCCGCCCGCCAATAAAGTGGTGGAGCACAGGCCTTCGGCCGATTTTGTGGCCAGCGATACCAGTCAGCTACAGGCCGGTCAGGAAGTGGAGCACCAGAAATTCGGATTTGGTACCGTGATCAAAGTAGAGGGTTCTGCACATAATCCTGTTGCCACCATTCACTTTAAACTGAACGGCGAAAAAAAGATCATGCTCAACTACGCCAAACTGCGGATCATTCAATAATGGAACTTCGCTTCCGAATGCGTATCGGGGAAACCCGTATATGCATAGGTGACCCTGCGTCTGGCCGGTTTACCCGCTGCATTGTACTCGTACTCATGCACAGTGGAACCATAGGACTGGCCATTCACGCCAATATATTCCTCTCGCAAGGGATTGTTCACAGAAAGCAGGTTGGCTGGTAAATACGGAAAGGTTTCCAGGTGTTCATAGGTATTCGGGCGATCGTCGTAGGCCAGTATATGCACTTCCTCCGTTTTTCTCCAGTCATCGTTTATGTAATCGAAATGCTGTTTTACCACCACGTTGCCTTCCGCATTATATGTGTATCGGATACGGTTAAGCGGCCTTAGTGGCACCGGTGTATTGGCGTAATAATTGGTACGCTCTGTTATTTTACCGTTCGTGTAGACAAACACAGAACGATATCGTAACACACCCAGATTGTTATAGGTCTCTATCTGCGTCAGCTGATCACCATTATAAGTATATTTCCACTTGCCCCCGGCATTCACTTCTTGCAATTTTCCGTTGGTATACACAAAATCATAATTCGCCATCACAGAACTGTCTGCCAGGCGCCGTGTAAGGCGTTGGATGGAGCCATCCGCGTTATAGGCAACTTCCCAGCTGTCTCCATCTTTTTCCAGTTTACTGATGGCGTTGACGGGCATGGAAGGTGCAGGTACGGGATCTTTTTTACAGGCCACTGCGAAAAGCAATATTCCGACCACCAGTCGCACAGGATTCATTACAGCTATCATTTTCTTTTTTTGTGTGCAAATATCTCCTGCAGCCAATAGACTCCCTATCGCACAAATATGTAGGTATGATGAAAGGAGCATTCTCCGTAAGAACGGTCGGGAAGATTTTAGCGTTTTCTAAAAAATTTGTTATCAGCGCGTTACACATTTTGAGGTGGTGCATAATTCCAGTTGGCACAGTATTTGGATTTCACAGATCGAAAAGCATCCTTAACCAAAAAACATCAACCATGAAAACACTGATCAAATCCTCAGCCCTGCTGGCCTCCGTTCTGTTATTCCAGGCCGCTAATGCACAGGTAGCCGTAAAGACCAATGCCGGTGCCGCTGTAAAAGCCACTGCCAATGCTACCAAAGCCACCACCGCAGCAGTCAATGCCACCAACCGGGCCACTGTTGCTGCAGGTAATGCCGTTAAAGCTACTACCGGTGCCGCAAAACAGGCATCTGCCGCAACCGTGAAAGCCGCAGATAAGGCAGCCAGCAATACCAGCGTCAATGCCAACGCAGGTGCAGGCGTGAAACACAGCGATGAAGCAAACGTACACAGCAATGCAGGCGGTGAAGAGCGTGGCCTGGTGCGCGCGCAATCTGTTTCCGAAGCAGAAGTGCATGCCAATGCCAACGCCAAACTTCCGATGAGTGAAGCAAAAGAATCTCTGAAAGAGCAGTCTGAACAGGCCAAAGACAAAATAGAAAAAACAAAAGATGCTGCTGAAAAAACCGAAGGCAAAGCAAAGGAAAAAGTGAAATCCGTGAAACCCGCTGTTAAGGCCAGTGGAGAAGTGAAAGCCAGCGGTTCCGTAAAAACAGGTAAACAGTAATCGTCCCGTTTTAGCCATCCAATATCCGGCCCCGTTTCAATAGATAGTTCCATTAGCTGTTCAAATGCCATGCATATGAAAACGAATCATCGAACACACAGTCTTTTTTTGCTATTGCTCTTACCCCTGTTTTCTGCAGCGCAGGAAGGGAATACAGACAATACCCGGAAAAATGAACTCAGCGCTTCTGTGAATTACCAGTCTGCCCTGCATTATTTTGGCAGAACAGACAGTCTCACCAGCAGCGGGTTCTTCCCGACCATCGGATTTCAATCGGCAATGGGTTTGTATGCACAGGGTAATTTCATCTTTGTACAGAACAAAGCCCTTCCACTCAGCTATACCGGTACTACTATTGAAGCGGGGTATCGTTTTCGCGAGACCCCGCACTTTTCAGGTAACCTGTTCTATACACAGTTCCTGTACAAGGACAAAAGCACGCTGGTGCAGTCGGCCTTACGATCACAGACCGGGATCAATCTCAATTACCTCTCGCAGATCGTGAACATCAATACCGGTCTTGACCTGAAATTCAGCAACCAGACAGACGTGGGTGCCACATTGGGTATCGATCACCTGTTCCTGTTCAACAAGGGCATGACCAATGCGGCATTTGCCATCAACCCTTCTGTGTATGCCTATTTTGGCACACAACAGTTCTCCAATACCTACCTGGAAAAAAGGAACGTACTGGGTATTCCCATATCGCAGCAGACCACGCAGAAAGTGACCCAGTTCAACCTGCTCTCGTATGAGATCTCGGTACCGGTGGTTTTTGTTTCGGGTAAGTTCAATGCGTCGGTCACCCCCTCCTATACCGTTCCGCAGAACCTGATCACGGTTGCCGGACGACCGGACCTGTCTGAAAGGGGAAAAGAGCTGTTCTATGTGACCCTGAGCGTAGGTGTAAAACTCTGATCCTGCCATTTACCATTGTATGGTCTGAAGCACCAGTTTCCATTCTTTCTTCCGGTAGATCCAGGCGCGGAGGTAATTTTCTTTCCGTATGCCGTTGGTGACCGCCCCATAGGTATAGGCAAAATCGCCTGCCGGAGAAATGCCACCGCCGATAGCAGCCAGCTGCAACTGATCCGGTGCCTGTAACAGAAGCGCCGTGACCTGTTTTTCTCCTGAAGCCGGTGCATGCCGGTCGAGATTCATTCGGCTCTCTGACGTGAGGAATTTTTCCCACTGTTGGCTGTCTCTACCGGTAATGGCCTTATTCAATATGCTATCCCGCAAAAGGACGGAACTAAACTCCTGCGGTGAAAGGTTCTTCCCGGATAAACTGAAGGAGACAATATCTTTGACAGGTAGTTCCGCAGCTGCGGAAGCTGTTCCGAGGTCGGCCAGGTTCTTCCACTCACCATGGGCATTGATGCGCCAGATGGAGGAAAAATATCCTCTTGCCACCGGGGTATCCGTTAAGGCCCCTGGACGGATGAGATAGGGTCCCGAAGTCACGCCCATATCGCCCGAAGCACTTACCACGGCAAAATCAGGGTCCCAGCTTAACAGGCCCGGACCGGCTTTCAGGCGCTGGTACACCTGGTGCGCATTCAGGGGTCTTCCCTGTTGAAAGATCAGACCGGTACTATCCATGAACTTCAGGAAACCATCCCGTATCGTATGGGATCCGGTGAAACGGGCAAATGCCCTTTCGGCCTCGATCAGGCCGTTCAGTCCTTTTTGTGCGGTGGCCGCTATCGTGCAGGCCATCATGGCTGATAAGAGTACCAGTTTACCCAGGTTTTTCATTCATACGGATTTGATACAATATTAATAAGGTAAGCCCCGCAACCACCCCGGATTTACATGAGCCGTTATTTTCTGTGATAAAACGATACAAAAGGATAAGAAACGGTAATACTGCTGATAAAATGAGGGGGGTTCAGCCCAAATCCTATATAAATCATATTCCGGGCTGACATTGGTCATATTTTACGCCTGGCACTAAGGGTAATTTGGTGCTTTCTAATTACCCAAAATCTCACGCCATGGAAACAACCGTTGCCCGGGGCAAGTCTGCCGGTAAAACCCCACTGAAAAAAGCCAACCTTGCTATCATAGATGGTAACGAGGCTGCAGTCCACATCGCTTACAAGACCAGCGAAGTATGTGCCATCTATCCCATCACCCCCTCCTCCGCCATGGGCGAATTTGCTGATGAGTGGAGCAGTGATAACAGACAGAATATTTTCGGGGAAGTTCCCAAAGTCATAGAAATGCAGAGCGAGGCTGGTGCTGCCGGCGCCATTCACGGTGCCTTACAGGGCGGGGCACTGGCTTCCACTTTTACCTGTTCTCAGGGCCTGCTGCTGATGATCCCCAATATGTACAAGATAGCGGGTGAACTGACCCCTACCGTATTTCATATTGCCGCCAGATCGCTGGCCACACATGCGCTGTCCATTTTTGGTGACCATAGTGATGTGATGGCCGTTCGTGCCACCGGCTTTGCCATGTTATTCGGCAACAGTCCGCAACAGGCACACGACATGGCCATGATCGCCACCGCATCCACCCTGCGCTCCAGCATCCCCTTCCTGAATATCTTCGATGGGTTCCGTACCTCTCATGAACTGAATGAAGTGGAGATCATCCCCGACAGCATCATAACCCTGATGATCGATAACGATGCCGTGGCCCGCCACCGCAATCGCGCACTGAACCCCGAGAATCCTTCTATCCGCGGTACCGCCCAGAACCCGGACGTGTATTTCCAGAGCCGTGAAGCCTGTAACCAGTTTCACTGGAAAGTACCCGAGATCGTGGAACATACCATGCAGCAGTTCGAGAAACTGACCGGCCGTTCCTACAAACTGTTCGAATACTATGGACATCCTGAAGCTGAGAACATCATCATTCTCATGGGCTCTGCCACCGGCGCCGTTCACGAGACCGTAGATTACCTGAACAGCACCGGCGAAAAGACCGGTTACCTGCATGTACACCTGTTCCGTCCCTTCTCCGTAAAACACTTTATTAATGCCATTCCACTGAGTGTTAAGAAGATCGCGGTACTGGATCGTTGCAAAGAGACCGGCGCCATTGGCGAGCCTTTGTATATGGATGTGATCAATGCATTGCATGCCGGCTGGCAGGGTAAAATGCCTGCTGTGATCGGCGGCCGTTATGGACTGGCATCCAAAGAATTCAATACCGGTATGGTTAAAGCCATCTTCGATGAACTGAAAAAGGACAAACCCAAGAACGGTTTCACCATCGGTATCGAGGATGATGTTACGCATACCAGTCTCAAATACGACAAAACCTTCTCTCTCGAAGACCAGCACCTGTTCCGCGGACTGTTCTTTGGCCTGGGTGCCGATGGTACCGTCAGCGCCAATAAGAACACCATCAAGATCGTAGGTGATGTGACACAGAACCATGTACAGGGTTATTTTGTGTATGATTCCAAAAAATCAGGCTCGCTCACTGTTTCGCACCTGCGTTTCAGCGAACAGCCCATCCGTTCCACATACCTGATCAATTCTGCCAACTTTGTGGCCTGTCACCACTTCCAGTACCTGCAGAAATATGATATCCTGAAAGATGCGCAGCATGGCGCAACATTCCTGCTCAATGCTCCATACCCTACAGAAGATGTATGGCTCAACCTGCCCCGCAATATTCAGGAAGAGATCAAGGAGAAAGAACTGAAACTATATGTGATCAATGCTTCGAAAGTGGCCAAGGAAACCGGTATGGGTTCCAGGATCAATTCCATCCTGCAGACCTGCTTCTTTGCCATTTCGAATGTGATGCCGAAAGACGAGGCCATCAGTTATATCAAAAAAGCCATTAAAAAGACCTACGGCAGAAAAGGCGATGCAGTGGTGCAGAAGAACTATGAAGCCGTAGATAAAACGCTTGAGAACCTGTCATTGGTGGATTATTCTCACTACAGCATTGGCACCAAGGAGAGTGAGCCCGCCATTTCCGGTAAAGCGCCTGAGTTTGTGCAGCAGGTATTGGCCAAGATCATTGCAGGAGAAGGAGACAGTTTGCCTGTAAGCGCATTCCCCGCTGATGGTGTATATCCATCCGCCACCACCCGCTACGAGAAACGGAACATTGCCGACCAGGTCCCTGTATGGGATCCCAGCATCTGTTCCCAGTGTGGTAAGTGCTTCTTTGTTTGTCCGCACGCTGCCATCCGTCCGAAAGTTTACAACAACGATCTGCTGGCCAATGCACCTGACTTCTTCAAACACACTGCACCAGTAGGTAAGGAGTTCTTCAAAGACACCGAATCTTACACTTTGCAGGTAGCGGTTGAGGACTGTACCGGTTGCAACCTTTGTGTGGAAGCCTGCCCGATCGAGAGCAAGACACAGCCGGGCCACAAAGCCATCAATATGCAGGACGTGCTGCCATTGAAAGAGACCGAAAAACAGAACTGGGATTTCTTCATTGGTCTGCCCGATATCGACAGGACCCGTGTGAACCGTGGTACCGTAAAAGGTTCACAGTTACTGGAGCCCCTGTTCGAGTTCTCCGGAGCCTGCAGCGGCTGCGGTGAAACACCTTACCTGAAACTGCTGACCCAACTGTTCGGCGACAGGATGATCGTTGCCAACGCAACCGGTTGCTCCTCTATCTTCGGCGGTAACCTGCCCACTACACCCTGGAGCAAAAATGCAGAGGGACACGGACCAGCATGGGCCAACTCACTCTTCGAAGACAATGCGGAATTCGGACTGGGTATCAAGTTAGCGACAGACATGAAACGCAACTATGCGCTATCCCTGCTCAAGACCCTGCGTGAAGAGGTGGGTGGCGAACTGACCGATGCCATTCTGAACAATGTAGAGGGCAACGAAGCAGAAGTGATACAGCAACGTAAGAATGTGACCGCACTGAAGAGCCGTTTGAAAGAGATACAGAAAGAAGAAGCGGGATTATTATACCAGGTGGCCGACTTCCTCGAACACAAATCCATGTGGATCGTGGGTGGAGATGGCTGGGCCTATGATATCGGATTCAGCGGACTGGATCATGTATTGTCAACCGGTGAGAATGTGAACATCCTGGTACTGGATACCGAAGTGTACTCCAATACCGGCGGACAGAAATCGAAATCCTCACCGATCGGCGCCAGCGCCAAATTCTCCATCAAGGGAAAAACAACCGGTAAAAAGGACCTGGCCATGCAGGCCATCGCACACGGATCAGCCTATGTGGCCGAGATCGCCATGGGCGCCAACGATGTGCATGCGCTGAAGACCATCCTGGAAGCGGAAGCCTATCCTGGTCCTTCCATCATCATTGCCTATAGCCACTGTATCGCACATGGATACGATATGTGTCATGGATTGGACCAGCAGGAGCTGGCTGTGAAAACCGGTTACTGGCCTCTGTTCCGTTACAATCCGTTAAAAGAGCAGGGACAGCGGTTCGTGCTTGACAGTAAGGATCCTTCCGTTTCACTGGATGAGTTCCTCTATCATGAGAACCGGTTCGCCACTATCAAGAACAGTGATCCCGAAAAAGCCGGTGAGTTCCTGGCCCAGGCCAATGAAGGCATCCGCCATCGTTGGGAGAAAATACTGGCGTTAAGAAACCTATAAGCTTCGAATACTTACCAACCCAAGGGGGATCTCGAATAGAGGTTCCCCTTTTTTATTGAATAAGGTAGGGAGGATCACAGGATATGGCCGATGGAAACGGTCTCATAGTCCTCCTCGCCGGAGATCAGCAGGAGGAACGTGAAAAAGCGGTCCATCAGTTGGAGGAATTTATTTTCCATGGTATTTTTTTTCGGGCTAATTAACACAACAGCTTATGCCAGTTTAAGTTCATCCCTGCCCTGCATTTTGGGCATTTTTTCTGCAGACCTGTTGGTATCCCTGGTCCATATGGGCGTATGATCCCGGGTAACGGCCGTGGTCTCATCCACCAGTACGCTTACCCCGTTCTTACCACCTGCCAGCACTGCCAGCATTAATGAAGTGGTGATGTATTTTCCTTTCATAGTTGTTCTTTACGTGATGTGATGGTGCAAAATTGCTCCGAAATCCACTCCCGTGCAATCACACATTCATGTGAAATCCTTTACCAGTAAGGATTACAGGTCTATCACACATTTATGTGAGGCGGTTTACCTTTCATCGTTTTCAATCCTCCGTTTATCCTTATCCGGTGTTTTTACAGGTTCGGTTACGGCAATTTTAATCCATAGCAGGGGATGGCAAGCATAGATCCTGTTCCCTGTTTTCATAATATGCAGTTAGTTTCGCCCCGATATTCCTATTGGGGCTTTTTTTTGCCCCGCCTGGCTGCAAGCACGCATTTGATACACCTGACGGACCGCTCATACCACATAAAAGGGTGAATTTCCCGTTCCGGTAGGGAGTAAGCTTTTTTGTTTATAGATTTGGTACATCCAAACCCTGCATGAAGAAAACCCTGCAACTTGTTGCCTGTTTACTGCTTTCGGTGACCCCTTTGCTGGCGCAGCAGGGATTTACCTTCAACCGCATCAGCACAGATGACGGTATCGGCCTTGCCTCCAACGTTGTTTACAGTACCTACCAGGATAAAAAGGGTTTCATCTGGGCAGGAACGGCCAATGGATTACAACGTTTCGACGGCTCCAAGTTCATCCGGTTCACTGCCTCCAATATCAATAGTCCCAGGGCCTCCAGTCTTACCAAGATCCTGCCTTACGACAGCAGCTCTCTCTGGCTCTGCTTTCCGAATCTGCAGGAGATCGGCATCTATCATACGGCCACCTTACGCTATACCACTGTTGCGATCAAAAGCTCCAGGCCCATCAATAACCTGAGCGGCATCAACCTGTGGCAGGACAGTCGTGGCGAGACCTTCCTGTTCATCGACAAATTCGGGCTGCTGCACTACGACAAAAAACAGCATGCTTTCATAGACGACAACTACTTTCAATTCCCCGAAGGATGGATACCGGGTCCGGGTCTGTTCGAGGATACCCTGAAACGGCAATACTGGTTCCCCTGCGGGAACAACGGTTTTTCGGTTTACGATGTCAGGGATAGGAAAATGTACACCAAACTGTACAATCCGAAGAACATCCCCTTACTGAACCGGAAAGAGCTTGGGGCCGGCGCGTCTGAAGTGTTCATCGACAGCAAACGCAGGCATTGGTTATTTACCTGGGTGGCGGCACACGTAAAATATTGTTACGACTCGACCGGCAAACCCCTGAAAGATACTGCGGGCCTGAACTATAACCCTGATTATTCAGAGCTGCGCAATTTTTATGAGACCAAACAGGGCCTGCTCTGGATGTACGGCACCAATGCCTTGTACAATTTTGACAATGACACCCGCAGTTTCTATTATTATGAGCACGAAGCCGGCGCAGCAACGGGGATCCAGTTTCATTTTGTGTACCAGGTAATGGAGGACCATGACGGGAGCATCTGGGTGTGTACCGATAATGGACTGTATTTTGCGTCGCCCGGCAGTGGCACCTATTCGGTGGTGAATATTCTTTTTTCGGAAAAAAAGGGGGCGGTCGAGTGTACCGATATTTACCAGTTACGCTCAGGGCAATACTGGCTCAGCACCTGGGGGCGTGGTATCCTTACCCTGAACCGCAACCTGGAAACCTACGATGCCGGCATCTATGCCAACAAACCCCAGGGCAGCGATAAGTGGATCGAATACCGGCAAACCTGGGCGCTGTACCAGCATACGGACGGGAAAGTATGGATCGGTTGCCAGGCCGGTAATTACATGATCTATGATACCGCCACCCGGCAAACACGTTTCCTGACGGATCCGGCCTTTGAAGGCGCCACCATCAATTTCATCACCGGAGACACCAAGGGGAATATCTGGTTGTCCAGTTTCCGCGGCTCACTGGTGAAATACGACGGCAAAAAGTTCACGGTGCTCCACAAAATGGGTTCGGTCATCAACAAGATCTTCATCGATAAGGAAGGCTTGTTATGGGTGTCCGTTGAAAGTAAGGGCCTGTACTGCCTCAGCAGCGATGGTACGCGCATCCTCAAACACTATACGGCCGAGGGTCCGGCCGGTGAGAAGCTGTTCATGAACGTAGGCAAGGATATTGAGCAGCTGAACGACAGTACCATCGTTTTTGGCGCCGGGGCCATGAACTTCATCAACAAAAGAACCGGTAAAGTGTACTGGCTCACCTATGATGACGGATTACCGGGCAACACCATCCTACGTATGCGGATGGATGGGGATGGTTATCTCTGGATGATCACCCTGGATGGCCTGTGCCGCTACAACCCCAGCACCAGGCGGGTCACACCTTATGGAAGAAAGGACGGCATCACCCTGGCACATGCCACCACCGAAGCTGATTTTTTCAGTTCCGACGGATACATGATGTTCACCGGCAATAACGCCTTGCTCTATTTCAAACCCGGCATCTTCCGGAACAAGCAGCCGAGAGATGTGGTGATCACCGATTTCAAACTGCTGAACAATTACCTGTCGGTCGACTCCCTGCAATCCTTACCGCGTATCCAGTTCTCCAGCACTGAGAATTCATTCAGTTTTTACTTTGCCTCGCTCAGTTACCTTGACCGTGAAAAACTGACCTACTACTATCAAATGAGCGGCATCGACAAGGACTGGATCAAGGCCGACCGTCAGAACTTCATCAATTATTCCTTACTGCCGCCCGGTAACTACACGTTCAGTGTGTTCTGCGAGGACATAGATGGCAACCGCTCCAAAAACATCACGCAGCTGCACATCTATATCAAACCCCCGTTTTGGCGCACTTACTGGTTCATCAGCACCCTGTTCTTCTTGCTGGCCCTGGGCATCTATGCCGTACACCGGTTACGCGTCAACAAATTACTGGCAGTTGAAAAATTACGTAACCGCGTAGCGCGTGACCTGCACGATGATATGGGCAGTACCCTGAGCACCATCAATATCCTCAGCTCCATGGCCAAAAGCAGGATCCATGTGGACCCTGTGAAGACCACCGAATACCTGGGCAAGATCAGCGATAACAGCCAGCGCATGATGGAAGCCATGGATGATATCGTGTGGAGCATCAAACCCAGCAACGACAGCATGCAGAAGATCGCTGCCCGTATGCGCGAGTTCGCCACCAATGTGCTGGAAGCAAAAGAGATCGAACTGGATTTCCGTGTGGATGAAGCGGTATTTGATGTAAAACTGAATATGGAGGCCCGTCGGGACTTTTTCCTCATCTTCAAAGAAGCTGTGAACAATGCGGCCAAATATTCGCAGGCCAGCATGGTGACCGTACAGATCGGGTTACACAACAACAGACTGGTACTGGTGGTTGAGGATGATGGCATTGGCTTTGATCCCGAACAGGCGGACGGCGGCAACGGAATGGGCAATATGCAGAAAAGGGCCGATGCCATGCAGGGTCGTTTACATATCTTATCGAAACCCGGCGGCGGAGCAAAAGTAACGGTGAACATACCAGTACCCTAAATCCAACCTCATGCCTGTGCAGATCAGCAGACTGGTTAGCCAGAAGCTACGTTTCTATACCTTCCTCTCCATTGCACTGCTGCTGGCGGTGCATGGCTATAACCTGCACCAGACCTACCTGCAACCTTTTACCACGGTACAGGAACCGCTGACCTTCACTTCTTTCTTTGAATACTTCATGGCCAATGGCATCCTGCGTTTTCGCATTCCCTTGCTGTTCATGATATCGGGCTATATCTATGCCTTCAAGGACAAGGAAGCGCCCTATCTGCAACAGGTTTCCAAAAGGGCCAGGACCTTACTGATCCCCTACCTGATCTGGAGCGCCATTGGTTTGGCCACCACTTATCTATGGCAACAGTTTCCTGTTACCGCCACCGCGGTACTCGAATCGAAGCTGGACCAGCTGGGAGATAACCGGCCCTATACAGAGATCGGCTGGTGGGGTATGGTTGCCAGGTGGCTGGTAGCACCTATTTCATTCCAGCTTTGGTTCATACTCGCCCTGTTTCTCACCAACCTGTTTTACCCGGGTATCCGCTGGGCCATCCGTTTTATCCCTATCGTTTGGTTCGCGCTCAGTTTTCTACTCTGGGTGTTTGAACTGGGTGTTTTTGTGTTTGACGGAAGAGGACTGTTCTTTTTCTCTGCAGGTGTATGGCTGCAGAAGACCGGTTTCAACCTGGAGAAAAAACCCAAATGGCTGAGCCTGTACCTTGCCTGGCTCCTGTTCGTGGGGTTCAGCGTGATCAAGACCTTCATGGCCTTTGAGCTGGACCCAGGCAGTAAATACACCTATGTGCTGCTGAATATACTGCACGATATTGCCGTACTGGCAGGTATCCTTGCCGTATGGTTCGGTGCCGATGGCCTGGTAAAATGGTGCATGCGGCAACACTGGCTGCTTTGGCTCTCTTCCTTCTCGTTCTTCATTTTCGGGTTGCATGCACCCCTGGTCGTTTATGTGACCCGGCTGTTTTACCTGTACCTGCACGATATCCCGAATTACCGCCTCATCACCTACCTGCTGGCGCCGGCGACCGTATTTTTTGGCTGTGTGGCGCTGGGGGCGCTCTGCAGGCGTTATGTACCCGGTTTTTACCGTTGGGCAACCGGCGGAAGGGGCTTTTAAGCTACTGTTCCGGGCAGGATAACATATTTATGCGGTTGATTTATCCTGTACCGCGGCCTATTTTTGAATTGGTAAAAGAGAAATAATGACGAAACTGTTGATCTACGAAGACAACCCCCAGCTACGTGAAGGACTAACCATGCTCATCAATGGATCGGAAGGATTTGAGGTACTGGCCGCTTTTAAGAACTGTAATAATGTGACCGAAGAAGTGAGTGCCTGGAAACCCGATGTGATCCTGATGGACATTGATATGCCCGGCATCAACGGTATCGAGGGTCTGAAGAAGATCCGCCAGGTGAACGATGAGGTCAAAGTATTGATGCTCACCGTTTTTGATGACAATAAAAATGTGTTCCAGGCCATCAGCAGCGGCGCCAACGGCTATGTGCTGAAAAAGACACCGCCCACCAAACTGCTTGAATACATCAAAGAGGCGCAGAGCGGCGGCGCACCCATGACCGCCAGCATTGCCACCCAGGTATTAAAGATGTTCTCCTCCATGAACAATGAAAAAGGGGAAGACTACAATTTATCTGACCGTGAGAAACAGGTGCTGCAGTTCCTGGTGGAAGGCTATAGTTATAAGATGATCGCCAATGAAATGTTCATTGCCATTGATACGGTAAGAAGCCATATTAAAAAGATCTACGAAAAGCTGCACGTGAACAGTAAAAGCGAAGCAGTGGCCAAAGCGTTCAAAGACAAGTTAGTATAGATCTCTGTTATAATTGGGGGGCCGCGGGTTGCCGTTCAGATTCCTGTTCTGCAGCTACGCGGCTATTTTTTTGCCACGTTGCTTTTGAAAAGTTCCGGAATTTTACAAAAAGTTTGCTACAGGTGTTTTATGCCGCGTTCTGTTTTGGCCATTGCCAAGATCGCCATACTATCGCTGCAGTTAACAGGCTTTCCAACAAAGCCAGGAATACATAAAAGGCCCTCCATTCCGAAATGGACGAAACCCCAACCAATGCTGTGAATAGGGTAAAAAATATCCCCACTCCTATATTTAGCCATTTTGTGAGCCGTGGGGTCAGTAGCAAGGATAGAAAGATCATCAGGGCCGGGATGGTCAAAATAAAAGTGGCCAAAAACAATTTGGCTGGGCTATCCAACATATTTTGTCCGTTAACAAGTCCTTCTACTTTTTTAGGCACATATAGTTCAAAGTAGTCGCCATATATATAACAGAACATCACAGCTGTCCAAATTGCAGAAAGTTGTATCCTGATGTTTACTTTGTAGTCTTCCAATTTTTGTTTTTTGTCGGTCATCGGTCTGGTTTTATTATAGGACGAACAGAGAAATCGTTTGTTACAGTTTGGCTGTTTTATATTTGCTACTAACGTTAAACACCCAACGAAGGTTGTGCCATCTGTGATCCCACTACTGGCTGGGTTACTAAAGAATGGATTAGTTGAGGCAAAATTACTGAAGCCGATGGTCG
This sequence comes from Chitinophagaceae bacterium, assembly GCA_020403425.1. Lineage (GTDB taxonomy): Bacteria > Bacteroidota > Bacteroidia > Chitinophagales > Chitinophagaceae > Sediminibacterium. The sequence goes on from JADBXR010000005.1 coordinate 259,029, forward strand.
ATATAAGTTGGCCCAACTTTGCCAAACCGATATTGTACGTTCATTTTTATAATTTCACTTCTTTATCAATGTATGTGTAAGCTCCCCCTATTTTAGTGCCACGGTTAGTTAGAGTTTTCTAAGATAGTTTTTTTCTGTTTTTCGACCCATTTTTCGGCATAACGTATCGGTGATAAATAGCCTAGTGATTTATGTGGTCTTTCGGTATTGTAA
>JADBXR010000006.1 GCA_020403425.1 Chitinophagaceae bacterium
GCGCTACCGGCCTGCCTGAGAACGATCCATCATCATCCATAAAAAAGCCCCGTGAAAAATCACGGGGCTTTCGTTTTGTGTCGGGAAGACAGGATTCGAACCTGCGACCCCCTGGTCCCAAACCAGGTGCGCTACCGGCCTGCGCTACTTCCCGAAACCTCCATAAGGATGCCGATACTTTCTTCCAGGCGATGAGCCAAGAAAGAAAGCGGTGAGGGAGGGATTCGAACCCTCGGTACAGTTTGACCCGTACGGCAGTTTAGCAAACTACTGGATTGAGCCACTCTCCCACCTCACCGTTCCTACTCTTTTCAGAGAGGGCTGCAAAAATAGGATGCCCGTGCTTAACTGCCAAAAATGTATCATAAAAACCTAAAAAATAAACATCCCGAACGGGATGAGTCCGGGATGCCATCATAATCTCTTCTAATAGCAGGGGGTTACATTGCGGCCAACTGTACTTTCTGGGTCAGCTCCATCACATTCTCGCGAAAAATGGAATCCGTATCCATCAGATCTTTTACCGTTTGGCAGGAATGGATCACCGTGGTGTGATCGCGTCCGCCAAAATGTTCTCCGATGGTCTTCAGGGAGTTCTTGGTGAAGGCCTTGGCCAGGTACATCGTGATCTGCCTTGCCTGTACGATCTCGCGCTTACGGGTCTTCTGTAACAGTTTATCGTAAGAAACATCAAAATATTCACATACCATTTTCTGGATCGCATCGATGGTGATCTCTTTGCTGCTGGTCTTAACAAAGTTGCGGAGCACTTTCTTGGCCAGTTCCACATCAATGTCCTTTTTGTTCAGAGAGGACTGGGCCAGCAGTGAGATCAACGCGCCTTCCAGTTCACGCACATTGGTGTTGATGTTATAAGCAACATATTTCACCACTTCTTTGGGCATATCCAGCCCATCGTTCTTCATTTTCTTTTCCAGGATCTCGATGCGGGTCTCGTAATCGGGGATCTGCAGGTCGGCACTCAATCCCCAACGGAAACGGCTCAATAAACGTTCCTGCATACCATCCAGGTCTTTGGGTGGTTTGTCGGAAGTCAATACCAGTTGTTTACCGCTCTGGTGCAGGTGATTGAAGATGGCAAAAAAAGCATCCTGACTTTTTTCTGCCCGGCTGAAGAACTGCACATCGTCAATGATCAGTACGTCGATCAGCTGGTAGAAATGGATAAAATCATTAATAGCGTTGTTCCGGCTATGATCCTGGAACTGGTTGATGAATTTTTCGCTGCTCACATACAGGACCACTTTCCCTGGATGCTGTCTTTTTACCTCATTACCAATGGCTTGTGCCAGGTGGGTCTTACCCAGCCCTACACCGCCATAGATCACCAGGGGATTAAAGGAATTGGCTCCGGGTTTCTCCGCCACGGTCTTACCTGCACGGCGGGCCACACGGTTGCAATCGCCTTCGATGAAAGATTCGAAAACATACATGTGGTTCAGCTGCGGATCAATCTGCATCTTCTTGAGCCCAGGGATGACGAAAGGATTTTTAACTGGGTTATCGATCACCAACGGAAAATTCATCTCGTTGTTGTTGTATGTCTTCATATTGCTGGCAGGAACATCCATGGATCCATTCCGTCCATTCGTGTTGCCACTGTCGACCATGATCCTGTATTCTAACCTTGCCTCTTTTCCCAGTTCTCTTTTCAGTGTCTTAGCAAGCAGGTTCACATAATGCTCTTCCAGGTATTCGTAAAAGAACTGACTGGGAACCTGAATCATTAAAACATTGCCCTTCAATTCTACAGGGGTAATCGGCTCAAACCATGTTTTAAAATGTTGCCATTCTACAATGTCTTTGATGATCTTTAAACAATTGCTCCAGACTGATTCAGCATTCTTAGCCATACAAAAAGAAAGAATTTATAATGAGTTATATTATTCTGCTTTATTACTTATCCCAAGCCTTCAAGTTATCGTTTTTTTTCCACATGTGGATAAGTAAAAAAAATAAATTGGGGTTGCGAATATGTAGACTTTATGTTGAAAAAAAAATTTTTTATTCCCTTGTTTTTTTCCCTATTACCACAGTATGGGCATTTGCCAGATTTTTCTTTTTTGAGCCAGAAAAGCTATAGTCCAGACGGCCCAGCTGGATACCCGCCCAACCCACCTGGTTCACTACCGTATCAGCCCCCCTACGATTAGGGTATTTGCGGGGTTGCTCAAAAAAACGGTGGGTATGTCCGCCTATGATCAGGTCTATATCGTAACTCTCTTTGGCCAATATCTCATCGCTAACCTTGTCATCATCGTACTTATCGCCCAGGTGTGATAAACAGATCACCATATCGCAACCCTGTTTCCGCAAGAGGTCAGCAGTCCGGTTGGCAGATTCTATTGGGTTCAGGTACACGGTCTTACCGTAGAGATTCTCAGGTACCAATCCCCGCAGTTCAATACCCACACCTAACACGCCTATTTTCAGGTCACCTTTCTGGAAAATTTTATAAGGTTGAAACTTTGATTCCATTGCGGTTCCTGAAAAATCGTAGTTACAGATCAGGATAGGGAAGCTGACATGCATCAACTGGGTAGCAAAGTTCTCCAGTCCGGCATCAAAATCGTGATTACCCATGGTAGCGGCATCATAGCCCATTTTTTCCATGGCTTTCATTTCAGGTTCTCCCTTGTACAGGTTAAAATAGGGGGTGCCCTGAAAAATATCACCTGCATCCAGTAATAACACCTCTCCTCCTTCAGCACGGATCTCCTCTATCAGGGCAGCCCTGGCAGCTACGCCTCCCAGCCCCTGGTTACGGCCTCCATCCATCGGGAAAGGATCCAGCCGGCTATGGACATCATTGGTATGTAAAATCGTAATACGCTTAACGGCCGCTGCCGCTGCCACCCCGGAAGTGGGCAAAACCGAAGACAGGGCCAGTGCTCCAGTGGCCATCGCAGATTGCTCAAGGAATTTTCTTCTATTAATTAACATGTACTACCCTATTTTCAATATGATAATCCAATGGTTTCCCCTGGCGGGTCAGATCCGACACAAAATCGATCAACGCATCCCGCATCAGGTATCCTTTGTTCTGTTGGGGGATCCTGCGCAACATCTCACAATCGCTGCCCCCATTGGCCACATAATCGGAATTAGCGATCACATACACCGCCGCGATATCCAGTGGTTTACCATTGATCTGAACATTCACGGCCTTTTTATCTTGAATGCCCATGGTCAATCCCGCCGATACCGGCCATCCTCCATCCGAAGCCATCTTATCCAGGAACTGTTGCAATACGGCGCCCTTTACTTCCTGAAGCACCAACAGGTTATCGAAAGGCATCAGTTCAAAGATCCTTCCCACCGTAATGTTCCCTTTAGGTATATAGGACCTGATACCACCCTGGTTCATGAATCCGGCATCCACCTTCCTGCCAAATTTTTTCTCGGCCATGATACGCATACAATCGGCCATGAAGTTTCCCAGGCCACTTTCCGGCTGTTTGGCTGAAAGCTGGTTATTGGAGAAGCCGATGACCTTATTCATGGACTCATTCAGTGCCGCACCATACGGTGCCAGCAGGCTGACAATGGCAGTATCGGACCGCACCGATCTTTCTATACGATAATCCTTGTATTGAACAGTGGTAACAGGCTGGGTGCTGGTGCAGGAACTGATACAGACAATAAGGGTACAGAATAAAAAGAAACTCCTGTTCATGGGTAGGCTGACTTATGGTACGAAAGGTACAATATTAATGAGCCTTTAAATGCCCTTTTTTTTGAAGGGCGAGCAGATTTTAATCCTACTTTTGACCACTTTAAACAAAGAAGTTATGTCTTACGAAATTGTTGGAAAACTGGTGGCTGTATTTGAGATCGTACAGCGCAAGGAAACATTCAAAACACGCGAGTTTGTCATTGAAAAAACAGAAGATATTGGAGGCCGCACTATTACCAATTATGTAAAGTTCCAATGTGTACAGGACAGGACCTCCCTGCCCGACAGGTTCAACCTTGGCGATGAAGTAAAAGTGCAGTTCAACATCAAGGGTACCAAATGGGTGAAGGATGGCAGGGAGAACTATATCACCAACCTGGATGCCTGGCGTATGGAAACCGTTAAGCTTGGTCAAAACAGTAATGGAGGCGATTCCGTGGATTATCATGATATGCCACCCGCATCAGACAATATCGACGACCTGCCATTTTAGGTAAACTGTCCGCCTGGACAATAACCAATAGATTTCTTTTTAGGATAAACACCTAACGGAATGCAAAAAGACATCCAACTCAAATTAAAACCGGCTGAAGCTGTCAGTGACAGTGCCATCAGTCGGCATATCGCCGCTTCTATCGGCATTAAGGAAGAGGAGATCACTGGTTTCCAGAAACTGAAGCAATCGATTGATGCCCGGAGCAGGAGCCAGGTATGGATCAATCTTACTGTGAAGGCTTTTGTGAATGAGCCTTTTGAAAAGAGGCATTTTCTGCCGATACACTTTCCGGATGTAAGTAAAGCGCTAACAAAAGTCATCATCATCGGCGCTGGTCCAGCAGGACTTTTTGCCGCACTTCAGCTCATTGAAGCCGGTATACAGCCCATCGTACTCGAAAGAGGCAAGGATGTAAAAGCCAGACGAAGGGATCTTGCTGCACTGAACAAAGAAGGTGTGGTCAACCCCGAAAGCAATTATTGTTTTGGAGAAGGGGGTGCCGGCACCTATAGCGATGGCAAATTGTATACAAGAAGTAATAAACGGGGCGATATCAATCGTATCCTGCACCTGTTCTGGCGATTTGGAGCAGACGAGCGTATCCTGTACGAAGCCCACCCGCATATCGGCACCAACAAACTACCCCATATCATTACTGCCATCCGCGAACAGATCAGGTCATGCGGCGGGCAGTTCCACTTTGAGAAAAAAGTGACCGACCTGGTGATAGCAGGTGACCGGCTGACGGGGGTCATAACTGCTGACGGCGAGAAAATAGCGGGCGATGCCGCCATACTGGCCACGGGACATTCGGCGAGGGATATTTTTCATCTCTTAGCGAATAAGAAACTACATATTGAGGCCAAGCCCTTTGCCATGGGTGTCCGCATCGAACATCCGCAATCATTGATCGATTCTATTCAATATCATTGTACCGTAAGGGATGGGGACCTGCCTCCCGCTTCATACGGATTGGTTGAGCAGGTGAACGAGAGAGGGGTTTTTAGTTTCTGCATGTGCCCAGGAGGCATTATTGCACCCGCTGCCACTGCACCCGGTGAGCTGGTGGTAAATGGCTGGAGTCCGAGTAAAAGAAACAATCCTTTCGCCAACAGCGGTATGGTGGTTCAGGTAGAACTGGCCGATGCCCTGGCCCACCTGAACAGACCTTCCCGGAAAGAAAAGGTTTTGGAGAAAGATCCTCTGGCACTCCTCTATTTTCAGCAGGAAATTGAGCAGGCAGCTTTCCGTGCCGGTGGCGGACAGTTGCAGGCGCCTGCGCAAAGAATGGCAGATTTCTGCACCCATAAAATATCTCAGGACCTTCCTCACTGCAGTTACTTACCCGGGGTTGTGACAGCTGATCTGAAAACGGTATTGCCAGGCTTTATACACCAGCGCCTGCAAAAAGGATTTCAGGCTTTTGGCAGGAAGATGCGCGGCTACCTGACCAATGAAGCCATTGTGGTGGCAACTGAAAGCCGGACTTCTTCGCCAGTACGGATCCCACGGGACCCGGATCTTTTATCTCATCCACAGGTGCGGAATCTATACCCATGTGGGGAGGGTGCTGGTTATGCCGGCGGCATCATCAGTGCCGCAATGGATGGGGAGCGCGTAGCACAGGTGATCATAAAAAAAGAGAGATGATGATCATCTCTCCCCTCCAAAAACAATTGAACAGTTACTTGCCAAACTGAAGAATTGCCCTTCCAATGTTATGAAAGAGGCAGAAATAGCGGGACCAAATTCCCCCCGGTATTGGACCGCTACTTCTGCTTAACAGGCTAACCTTTCGGCCTACCTTGTTAATTCTCTTTATGTTGTAAAGCTACATTGCCAGGACGAAACGGCATACGGGAAAATTCCCGTTTTTTTGAAAAACCGGGTAAAAAAGACATTATACTTGAATAAATCCATTACGGATAGCATAAATAACGATCCCCACCCTTGACGTTACATTCAACTTCCGGAACAGTGAATCCCGGTAACCATCAATCGTTCTCGGGCTGACTTGCATTTCAACGGCAATTTCTTTGTGTGTCAGATCCGTACAGGCCCAACGTAAAAAACTGATCTCCTGTGCACTTAGAGCGGTATTATCATCTGAGATATTACTGGTACGCATACCCGGAGTAACCAGCTCATTGTAATAATACCCGGTTTCATACACAGCGTTGATGGCTTCCTGCAATTCAGATGGCTCACAATCTTTTAGTAGGTAGCCCCTGGCACCTATTTTCACCATCTGCAATATCACCGGGTCGCTTCGGAGCATGGTCACGACCAGAATTTTAATACCCGGATATTCCTGTTTTAGCCAGCGGGCTGTTTCGGTTCCATCCATTCCTGGCATGGTGATGTCCAGCAGCACCAGATCTGGCGCACAGCCTGTCTTCAGCTGTTCGATCAACTGCAGCCCATTATCGGCTTCCAACACCACTTCGAATCCCGGCATATTGCCCAGCATGATACCGAGGCTTTTCCTCAGCACTACATGATCATCTACCAATGCAATTCTGATCATAACTCTTTTTGGTTGAAACTAAATTGAATAGAAGTACCGACCCCGGGTTTACTGTTCAGCTCCATTTGTACATTGATCATGGCGGCCCGTTCCCGCATACTCAACAGCCCTATTCCCGGCTTAAAGGAACTATCTGCCATATTAAAGCCCTGTCCATTATCTTTCAGGGTGATACAAACCTCTCCGAATCTCTGCGAAATACTCAGGTCTATCTTATCAGCTTTTGCATGTTTCACAATATTGTTCAATGCCTCCTGCAGCATCCGGTATAAAAATATGAGGGAGTTCTTACTGATTTGTAACCTGTCGTATTCAGAACAAAAGGTCGTGGTGAACATTCCCGTTTTCTGTAATTGCTCCAACTGCTGTTTTACAGCATCAATGAGGCCCTGTTCAGCGAGTCGATCCGCATGATAGGAATTACCAAGATGTCTGAGTTCTGCAGCGGCCTTATTGGTCTGTTCACGCAAATTTTCAACGATCGGATTGTCTTTCATTGACAGTACCAGCAGGTTGACGTTCAGCTTCACGAGTCCGAGTATCTGTCCTACATTATCATGTATCTCCTGGGCAATGGTTCGGAATGTATGTTCCTGCATCTCCAGCTGAGCCTGTAACAGTTCTTTTTGATAGACGATCTCGCGGGCCTCTTTTTCCTGCAAGAGTTTCCGCTTATGCCGAACGTAACTATACACCACCAGAAAACTGATCAATCCAAATAGCAGAATAAACAGGGTTCCGCTAATGATGGCTATAATGAAATCCTGGTTTTCTTTTTGCATTGAATAATTGCGATTGAAATACTGAGATATAATATTACACTCAACACACGAGGAACAAAATGATGCAATTTGAGGCCATGTATAGAAAGATCGTTCTTCACAATTGTATCATGTAAAGAAAAAACAATACAAACACCAGAGAAAAATATCGATACACCGAAAGCAATCCAAAATTCCGGTTCTTCAATAAGAGAGCCAGAATTGTCATCTAGAAATCTTGAATATAGATATACTAAGGATATAAAAGAAAGTATCAACCCCGAAACAACCAAGTTAATATATAATAAATAAGGATTTGATGAGAAAAAAAACAAAGAGACAACATAACAAAAAACGCTTACTATGATCATTCCCCGGATCAACTTCCTTAAAAGGCTACTACGTCCAAGAGTATAAAAAACATAACCATAAAAAATAGATTCTATTATTCCAATAATATAATTAGACTTAATTGTAGTTCCTCCCAAACAATGTCCTATATATTTTGCATATAACTCACTCAAAAAAATAAAGATCAGAAACGGCAATACCCATCTCATAAAAGTTCCTTTCAAATAGGGGTAATAGATAATTGCAATCAACAGGCATACTAATTCTGCCAAATTATTTAAATACCATTTCATCAATTTTCAATTGTTTTTCTCAGGATATTCTTCAAAACCACCCCAAAATAAAAAAACGGTTATCGCCAGACAACCGTTTTTACACCCTATTTTAATAAGTAGTTATACCTAATTGGTATGCTCCTCTTTCTCTTCCCCCTTTTTAGAAAGTAACCATTTGTTTTCCAACAGCTTATTTTCTCTGAAAGCTTTCAATTCTCTCTCCAGTCGTTGTTTTGCCTCAGCGGTCCAGCCATTCGCGATGGCATTGAGGTCAGGTTTCCCGGCATCTACCCAACTGGTATACCAGAAATCGGCAATAAGGTCTGCTGAATTACGCAGCTGTTCATTAATCGTTGGCGCCAGTGCAGCTGCATAGACTTTGGCAAATGCCGTGGTATAACTCTTTGACTCTCTGCCCCTCCTGATCTGTATACGAAACTTCTCCTGTTCCGTAAAACCCTTACTCACTTCTTTTTCTTTCTGCAGCATATCCGGCACCAGGCTTGCCGCCCTGCGAAGCGCTTTCCAGATGGCCTGATCCGGTCGTTTCAGATAAGTAGCTTTGTGGGCCGAATACAGATCATAATTAGCGATCTCCAGCTCAGGAATCATGGACTCCCATAAGCTATGAATCCCCTTCTGACCCGTCAGTTGGCCGTCGTAATTGACCGTGGTATGCAAGGGCACATGCGCATCTGCAATGTAATGACCGAGATCCGTTGCATAGAACAGGATGCTATCCCGGTTACCGCTGCGAAAAGCCTGGGTTAGTTTGTCTTTCATGTACATGACATGATAAGGAACATATCCGTATTTCAACAGGCTGTCCTTTGTATATTTTTTTACCGCCCGGTTCCAATCCATCGGCATTTTGGTCGCCGCCTGTTCTCCAAACATTTCAAAGTCGATAAAATGCCGAGTAGCTTCCAGACTATCCTGGTTACGGCGCATATCCGGCCGTGTAGCATTGCTTACCAGGCTTTCCATACCCGGGTAAAAAACAGGCATCATTGCATCCGGCAACTCATATACTGCCAGCTGATGAATGGTCTTGTGCGCCAAGAAACCCCAACTGACTGAAATAACCCCTATTCCAACGATCAATACCGTAAATCCCAACTTCCGTAACATAGCATATTTGTTAACTTATGAAGGGGCAAATGTATTATTTTTTCCTTCCTGACTGTAAGAATTAGGTGAATGATGCTACTAACCAGCCAGAAAAATAAACCCTACATTTGAGAACAACCTCTGGCTTATGAACACCATACTTGAACTCAGTCACCTGAAAAAACACTACGCTACCCAAAAAGCGGTGGACGATATCAGCTTCTCCATTGAAAAGGGCAGCATTTTTGGCTTACTGGGCCCTAATGGCGCCGGTAAGACCACTCTGCTCCGTATGATCACAGGTATTTTTTATCCCGACAGCGGCCATATCCGTTTCGACGGAAAAGATTTTGATCCTGCCAACGACATCATCAAGATCGGATACATGCCGGAAGAACGGGGCCTATATAAAAAAATGAAGATCGGTGAACAGGCCCTTTATCTCGCACAGCTGAAAGGGCTCAGCAGAAATGAGGCCATGGCCAAGATCCGGTTCTGGTTCAAAAGACTGGAAATGGAAACCTGGTGGAACAAAAAAGTAGAAGACCTGAGTAAGGGTATGAGCCAGAAACTTCAGTTTGTGACCACGGTCCTGCACGAACCCAAACTCATTATTCTGGATGAACCATTCAGCGGACTGGACCCTGTGAATGCCAACCTGATCAAAGATGAGATCTACGGACTGGCACAAAGAGGCAGCACCATCATTTTCAGCACGCACCGGATGGAACAGGTAGAAGAGATCTGCGACCATATCGTGCTGGTGAACCTGGGTAAAAAGATACTGGACGGAACTGTCAGCGATATCAAACAGAAATTCAAGGAAAACAAGTTCGCTATCCAACTTGCCGAAGTACCAGCCAGTCTTACGGCCGTATCCTTTGAGATAACGGAACAGAAAGCCAACCGCCTGACCGTAAAGATCCGGGATGGATACAGGAGCAATGATGTTTTACAACACCTGCTGCAACAAGATCTGACCATCGAAGCCTTTCACGAAGTGTTACCCTCGCTGAATGAGATCTTCATCAACCTGGTAGAAGGCACAAGGGCAACCAGCCGCGCCTTTCAAACCGTTCAATCCTAATATCCTTCTATTTTTCAAACTGTTTATATGAACAAGACCTTACTTATTATACAACGGGAATACCTCACCAGGGTTAAGAACAAAAGGTTCGTACTCACCACCATCCTTATGCCGCTGCTGATCGTGGTTCTGATAGGTGGTACTACCTTTTTATCAATTAAGGGTAAAGACGAACGCAAGATCGCCATCATTGACAACAATGGTTTCTTCAAAGGAAACATCAAAAGCTCTCCACAGCTTGCTTTCGAGTTTCCCGACAATGTAGACACCAGCAACTACCTGCAGAAAGGCTACACTGACATCATACTGATACCCAAACTGGGGGATGCGGAAAAAACGACCTATCTCATCCGTTCCAAAAAAAGGATCAGTATCACAACCGAATCGCAGATCTCGGAGAGGATCAACGCTGCTATTGAGGACCACATGCTGCAGACCGCCGGAATCGATAAGGCACAGCTGGATTCTATCCACAAACAATCGCATTTCGCAGAACTGAAAGCTGTGGAAGAAAGCGAAGGCAGCGTAAAAGAGAGCAGCGCCGGCCTGTCATACGGCATTGGTTTCGGCAGTGGTATGCTCATCTATATCACCATGTTCATTTATGGCGCCATGGTCATGCGGGGTGTAATGGAAGAAAAGACCAACCGCATTGCGGAAGTAATGGTCAGTAGCGTAAAACCTTTTCAACTGATGTCGGGAAAGATCATAGGGATCGGTGCAGTAGGCTTAACGCAGTTCCTGATGTGGATCGTGCTGATCGTTGGACTGACAACAGCTGCACAGGCATTTGTTCCGCATGACGTAATGGAGCAGGTAAAGACCCTGCAACAGGCCAATGGGCAATTACCGGGAAACAATATGGCCCAGGCCGGCGAAGCAGCACAGCAGATCTATAAGATGCAGCATACATTCAGCACCGCTAACTGGCCAGTGATCATTGCCTGCTTTATCTTCTATTTCCTGGGCGGATATTTATTCTATGCGGCTCTCTTTGCTGCGGTAGGCAGCGTAGTGAACGAAGACCCGCAGGATGCCCAGAGCCTGATGCTACCGATCACCATGCCCATCATCTTCTCATTCATCATCATGACGAATGCCGTACAGGATCCCAGCACACCCATGGCTGTTTGGGCCAGTATCATACCATTCAGCTCACCCATGGTAATGATGGCAAAGATCGCCTATGGCATACCGGGCACTGTTCCATACTGGCAGTTGGGCGCAAGTATGCTGTCGCTGATCGGTGGATTTTTACTGACCACCTGGCTCAGTGCCAAGATCTACCGGACGGGTATCCTCATGTACGGAAAAAAAGTAAGCTGGAAAGAAATGTTCAAGTGGGCTTTCCGAAAGAACTAAACCAAGCAAACTTCTGATATCATAAAGCCTCAGCTATTCGGGAATATCCTGAAATAGCCGAGGCTTTTACGTACTCATTATTGAGCCAAGGATATCCTCACATTGATTCCAGCCTTGGTATTGGTGATCGGCGCAGAAGTGGAGATATACGGGATCACTTTCCGCTGATCGAAGAAGAACTTGATATTGATCCGGTTGTTCAACACATAGTCGATAGATGGCTGAATGGAGATCTCTTTCTGTCCGCCGGTTCCATAAGCATTGGCCTGATCAAGACGGCTGTTGCTGGTGGCCACATCCCGCATGGAAAGATCAAGTCGGATATTCAGGTCATTCTGCAGTTTCTTTCCCTTCCCTCCCGGCAACCTGAATGGCAGGTTCACGCCCCTCTTCCTGAGTCCTGCTCCGAAGATCCATTCCGTACTGCGGCTTTCGCTGAGCTGGTAATCGATCAGGCTCAGGCTCAGCTGCCGGCTCTTACGGTATTCGAATTTCACATTGAGCTGATCCACGGTGGTCACGTCTACCCCTATCAACGGTTCGAATCCCTCTTTGATGGTGATATTCGGCACCAGGAAATAAGGAATGAAATTACCACTGACCGTATCAATGAACCCTGGCGCATTAAAACGGAACGGGTCCTGGTACAGCAATGCGCTGTTAAAGCTGTTCATACTCAGGTTACCATTGTAACCGTGTGTGATCACGATGTTGCTGAATACGGATGCCAATGCAGGATACTTGCTCAATCCTGTATAGGTCATCTTCCAATTGGGCTTGGGCAGAATCCCGCTAAAGGGGTTGGAACTGATCTTTGGGTTGGACTGGCGTATCAATGAGATCGTATTGGGATCCTTTTTCGTATACGCTGCCAGGAATGCCGGTACCAGCACATCCTGCGCATACCTGCCATACCCGGTAGCATACCCATCTGCAGTGAATTTCTGGCCTGTCGGCAACTGTTGCCAGTAAGGGTTCTGCTCGGCCACCCGTTTACTCACGATCAGTCGATTATCTTCAAATGTTCGGAAGGTCTGTGATATCTCGTTGGGATTATGTTGTCCAAATAGCGTATTAAAAGATATATAAGATACGCTGAATCCGCCACTGGCCAAAGGATTCAGGTGACGTAAACCAGATCGCCCTGTAGTATCCTTGTATAACTCTGAATACTCTTTGGTAAAGGTCTTATCGAGATTGATATCGATCACCAGTTCCCGGATAGGCTCCAGCTGCGCCGTTATTCTGAACTGCTGTTCAAAGCTCTGCCTGAAAAGAAAATTGAACGTACTATCGCGTGTAATTAACCCCTGAGCAGCCTTTTTATTAAGCCAGTTACTATCGGGCTGCTTGCCAAATACATAATCCAGTCCGGGTGCCATGGAGCCCCAGTTCTGTCCCATGAAACGGGTACTGTCCATATAACCCGGCAAGCGGCTGCGGTAGTTCTCTGTATACTGAACATTCACACTACGAACCATGGTGATCAGCTTACCTACAGTACGTGTAAAGCCATTCAGTTCCAACTGTTCATTGGCTTTCAGCAAACGTTCCGCAATGCGGGCATCGCGTTTCATCTTACGCCACTTCTTCAGTGCTTCCCTGCGTTGTTTGCCTTTCAATCCTTTCACTACTTCCGCTTTGGTAGGTATTTCTGTGCCCAATACATTCTTCTTCGTGTCTTTCACATCAGCCGGTCGGTTAGGGTCTGGTTTGGGTTTGGGTGCCGGGATATTATCCAATGCACGTAACCATTTTGACTTATTGTACAAACTGGCGAAATTGAACTGTGCGGTAAGGCTGTTTTCCTGTGAGTTCTCGATCGTATTACCCAGATTCAGGGCCAACCTGCTGGCCCCAATCCAGTTATAGGAAGTGGCATAGGTATACCGCGCATTGATCCAGTCGGTAAGCGGGAACTTACTCAGGGGCAATGTATACCCCAATGTGGCTTTCTGCTGGTACAATGTATTTCTTCCACCTTTAAACAGGTTGTTTCGCACGGTGTCCTTTTTGGCCTGTGTATTCAATCTGCCATACGGTTCATCGATACGGGCATTGTTGGTGGCATTGAAATCAAGGTTCAGCGAACGGGAAAGATCCCAGCGCAGTCCATAATACCGGTCGAACGTGAAGTATTTATCATAGGTCGTATCTACACGTTCCACTTTGCTGTCGATGGTATTGACGATACGCGGTATGAACTCTCCGAACTGCCGGTTGATATCGGCCCTGAAACTTAAGAAAGAAGGTTTCAGATTAAAATTGAACTCGCGGAAAAGTGACAACCACGGGGTTTGCGTACGGATGATCTTACGGAAGGGCTCTATATAAGAAGAGGATCCTACATAGGTGTAACCCAGGCCTCCTCTTTGTTTGGTCACTGAATTCTGCAGGATCACCGGATTGGTCTGTGTGATCTGTGAATACGAATAGCTGAAATCAAAATTGCTGATATTCAGTAAACCCGGTTTTGCTTTTCCAGGCAATATGCGCACATTGGTGAAGTTGATGGTCTTGATCGTTGTCTGATCCAGTGCCGCATTCCGGATAGAATCGCGTTTCTCTTTGGCGGCCGCATTGAGTTTGTCTTTATAACGAACATCCAGATCATACGGATCGAACTGTGGGGTCAGTATTGTGCGGTTAATACTTGCATATACCGGTAACGAGATCCTGGCTTGTTTTGGCATGAGTTTTCCTGCGTCGATACTTGCAGCTGCATCAAACTGCAGCAAATTCTCCTTGGCACGTTCGTTCACCCTTTGTTCAATGGTTCCGAATCCCTGTGTATGCGTGTTGGCAGATACCGTCAACGTACCCAGGTCGGCCAGGGTAAGATCCACACGGCCCAGTGCGGCCCATCCACCGTTCTCATCCAACTGTGAAAGCCTTAACTCATTGGCCCATACTTCCGTATTGATAATAGCCCCATCCTGCTGGAGCGGATTCTCTATCGCAAACAGGATACCACGTACTTCTCCGAGGTTAGGGTTACCCATGATCGAGACGGTCTTATTATCCAAAACAGTACGGAATATTTTGGTGACAGATGCACCGGAATTGTTCCGTTTCAGTTTCAGATCTATCAGTGACCGCAGACTGATGTCGAGATTATTCGCTGCGGGCCACACTTTATCTTCCTGTCCGCGTGTATAAGTACCCGGTGCAGTGATCTTGAGTGGTATCTTGATCTCGTAATAGTTATTCAGGAAATCCTGACCGATCCGGATAACAGCATTCATCTCATTATCTTTCAAGGGACGCTCCCCGGGAACCGATTCGGCATGTACATACATGGAAAGTTTACCGAACTGCCGGATATCCAGATTCATGGTCTTGAATACACCACGCGAATCACCCGATGACAGGTTCCGGATCTTCAGGCTCATGGCCTGCTCGTTCTGCTGCAGGTTCACCCCATTGTTACTGAGCAATTGTACCCTTTCCACACCGGGCGGCATCAGGTAGTTCACAGGCTGGCGACTGCTGTTCTCTTCCAGGTTCACGGCCAGTGTATTCAAACTTGTGCCCCCTGAATTATTGATCGGCGTATAAGAACCCGTAGTATCAATATTGTAAATGAACTGGCGCCATTGGTTACGTACCAGATCCAGACGCGCCAGACGCAACACCACCGAATCTTCAAAATCGGTCAGGTACAGACGCGCAAAGCGGATCGATTTAAAATCAGGTATGCTTCCGATCTTCCTGGCATAGCCCTTGATGGGGATACGGAACAGGAACCAGTCTTCGGTACGACGCACCCCATCTGCAGAATTCACGCTCACCGTTCTTTTATCCGTGATATAAGGTGTGGCACCCACAGCCATGCCGGGCTTGAGTTCTATCTCATACTCATAATACGATTCTGTTTCATTCAAGGTATTATCCCTGTTCAGATCCTCATTATCGGGATATAAGGTAGCGGCGGAAGTGAACTGACCTCCGGTGGTGGCAATGGGTGAGTTACCCTGTGGGTTGTTGAAATTCTTGTAACGACCAAGAATCCCGGTACCCAAGGGGTCAAAACTAGGATCGCGATACCATTTATAATTATCGCTTGCCGGATCGACAAGCGCTTTCTGGTATACGGGAGAGGCCGTACCGAAATTAGCAGCAAGCTTATTCAGCACATACCCTTTCTTCCTTCTCTCTGCATCATCATCCAGACCATCCAATCCCACATCCTGGTATGGACGGTCATTGGGATCATTACTGAATGCCTGGGTGATCTGTATGGGGTTCACGGGTGTTTTACCCCAGGTATTCGTGCTATCCACCGCAGATGGGATATTGGGCGTATTCATCCCGTTCTCATAGAATCGTTTTCCGTCTTTTAAGATGTCTTCGCTGATATTACCCAGGTTCAGGAACATCTTACCTCCCTTGCTGGTGGGATTCTTGATGAATGGATTCTGCATCCAGAATTCTATGTACTCGATATTCCCTGTTTCAAAATCGGTCTGATCTATGGAACGCATGAGGCCGCCCCACCTGCTGGCGGGTCTTACCAGGTTGCCATTGGCATCCAGTTCCGTCCTTCTTGTTTCAAAATTGTAAGGCCCTTTTTCTGAGGGATAATATGCAAGGTCAAAAGTCGATGCCTGCACATCGGTAATATTGGTGGTACGTTGTGGGAACAGTTCATTGGTGAACACCTGCCGCACACGTGGGTCGCTCAACTCCGTGAGGTTCCGGCGCAGAGGGTTATTCGGACTGTTCTTGTCCTGCAGATTGGGTTCAATATTGTACCAGGCAAGTTTGGCACGGTTATAATTGTAATCCACCGAATCGTTCAGACTTGCTTCCGGAAATTTAGGGTTCCCCTGCGGTGTGGAAGCCAATGCCCAGGCCACCAGCGGAAACCGAAGATCGATGCTGGTGCGCGTACCTTCGAAATCATCCACAAAGATCAATCCATTCTCCCCACTTCCGATCTGCGAAGGGTGGCCGGGTTTCAATACCGCCGCCTCTCCGTAGGCGGTGATACTGGATCTTGCCTTAGTGGAATAAAAAGGAAGTTTATCCAGCAAGCGGGTAAGTCCCGGTAATTCCGAACGGTAACTCACATCAAATCCGTACATGCTGTTCCGGATAGGGTCATCACCATAACCCATCTTGGTGAAAAAGGGCCGTTCAGACAGGCGCATGAAAGTGGTACCCAGTGTAAGTTTTTTATTAGCCACATAATCTAATCTGAGCCCGGTAAAATTCCGCTGCTGTATACCAAACCCTGCATTGTTCTCGTAGGACACTTTCACCGGTATATTGGAACTGAGGATACCGGCATTCAGGATCTTGACTACACCTAGGTTATAATCGATCGAATAATCCAGCCCTTCGCGTAATATTTGTCCACCGGCAGTTACCGTAACGGATCCAGGCGGAATATTAAACGCATTCAGATTGATCTCCGATCCACCGGCACTGCCTTTTACCTGGCCCTGCATCACAAAACGGTTCAGGTTGGCATAGGTCTGTGCTATGGCTTTGATGGAATCGTACAACTGGTAATACACATACTTCTTCTTCATGGCCGTACTCTGTCCGGCAAATGCCATGGTATCCAGATCGCGGCCAAAGGGCTCCAGAACAGGGAAGATGACACGACCCATCTGTGGCAAAATGGTAAAGCCATCCACATAGTCGAATACCCCATCAGGCTGGGGGTCATTCCGGTTATTCAGCCGGTCAAGGTTCAGGATGCGCAACAATGATTTACCATCCACCGCAGGAGAAGATTCCGGCAGGTACCTTTTCAATCCACCACTGGGTTCTTCATACAATACATTCAACTGAAAACCGTCACGCTGGATGCCACCGAACAGGTCCAGTGCATACACGTTCTTCATCATCCAGCCCCAGGTAGGCAATTCGACCCTTTGCGAAGTAGCTTTCAACAATTTCAGGAACAATACTTTCTGCACACCACGCGTTGAATCCAGCGCCACATCCTGCGACAGTTCTCCTACCTGGAACACCTGTCCGTTATAGGTATATTGATAGGCCACTGCCAACACTTCATCCGATTGTAACTGCACGTTCACCGAAAGAAAACCTGCCTGGGGGTTGAAATAATATTCTGAAGGATTGAGCTTTCTCGCAAAGGTCTTTTCATAATCATCCACCGGCCTCAATCCCTTTGCCAATAAAAGAGAGTTGATGGCAGCGGGATTCCTTGACATGGGATTACCCGCCAGCGAAGCATACAGGTCGTTCACACCATTGGCTGGCAATGGGGAGGTTGTCAAAGAACGTATCGATGGATTATACGGTTTTGATTCTGCCAGGTCCATCAATCCCACAATATCCCTGGCATCGGTGGTGGCGCCGGTCCGGTTGGTCACCCATACTTCCATTTTCTGTATCTGTACCTGCGAGTTGACCACCGGCAGGTTCGACATGGTCTTGTTATACGTATCCCGGAAATATTGTCCCAACAGAAAGTGACGGTTCTCCTCATAATCATCCAGCCGCTTCTGGAAATTGGTGGTGGCTGCCCCACCTTGCAGTCCTACCGACTGGCGCGTTGACCGCTGGTTGGCGATGGCTCCCGTAACAAACAATTTACCAAACTGCAACTGCGCTTTGATACCAAACAGATTCTGCGCACTGGGCATGAGTGTACTTCTGGACTGGAATGAGATATTACCCGCTTCCAGGCTCTTGATGATCTCGTCATCCATGCCCTTATAGTCGAGCTTCAACTGGTTATCAAAACCGAAATTGGACAGCGTGTTATAGTTGATAGGGAATTTCAGCTTCTCACCGATATTGGCATTCACATTAAGCTTGGCGTTCATGTCAAAATCAAACCCGCCATTCTTTCTTGCCCTTTCAGGCAGGGTCGGGTTCTTGATGTTCTGCCCCTGGTAACCCGCCATGATGTTCACTTCTCCGGTCGGCCTGATATCCACCTTCAATCCGTTACCCGAAGTGCCGAATATGCGGTCGAACAGCTTATCATAGATCTGCATTTTGGGTCTGGGCGATTTCAGATTGAGTGTGGTCAATGCCGCAGCCCGTTTCTTGAAGTAATCCGTTTCTGCCTGCCGCGACTGGATGCGCCAGAACTCATCATAACTAAGTGAAGTAGGCGTACGGTAATACTTGTTGCCGATCTTTTCGATCACATAGTATTGCCTAGTCTTGGGATCGTATTCGATCTCTCGCTTGATCAAGGCGCTTTCGCGGAGATCAAAAGGATTTTTGCTCTGGTTAGACAAAGGGTCCCCTCTCCTGTCACTGATAGGATAGTGTACAGAATCTTTCTGCTGCGAAAAGACGCTGGTCTCAGCTTGCAACAGCAAAAGGGCGATCAGTAAATGACGAATAACTCTCAAACAGTTACGCTTGGTTAGGTACAGTTGGAACGATAATAGTAAAACTGGTTAGGTAGAAATAGGGGCGATAGACTATAAATTTTTGAGTGCTTGTTTAATGATATCTTCCAGCGACAGATCCTGCGTTGTTGCTGCCAGGGTCTTTTTAACGGCCTGTTCCGCCACGGCCTTGCCGATACCCAGCGCAACCAGTGCATTCACTGCATCTGCATCCACCGATTGAAAACCGGTCAGCTGCGGTGTGGCAGGGTCCAGCGAAAGTTTACCCAGTTTATCCCTCAGTTCCACGATCAGCCTTTCAGCTGATTTCTTTCCAATACCCTTGATACCTTCCAGCTGCCGGGTGTTGCCTTGTACGATAGCCCTGGCAATTTCATCGGGTCGCATGCCGGACAGCATCATACGGGCGGTGGCCGCACCCACCCCAGATACACTGATCAGGTGGAGGAACATTTCTTTCTCGGCCCATTCAGCAAAACCAAACAGGGTCTGGGCATTTTCCGTAATATGCAGGTACGTGAACAGCTGACCGCTCTCCTTATTACTGATGGCAGAATAGGTATTCAGGCTCACCTGTAACTCATAACCTACCCCGTTCACATCCACCACTACCCGGGCGGGGGTTTTCACTGCAAAATTTCCTCTTACAAAAGCGATCATAGCTTTTTCAAAAATATGTTAAAAAACCTTGCTGCAATTAACTTTATTACTCCAAAAGGGCCTCCATCTGCCTCATTACCCGACCGGAACAGCCACACTAGCGGTCCGCTAACAATTGTTAGAATACGATGAATTTCACTGGTGGGCAGCCTTATGTGTAAGATAATATGGAAATCTTATGGATATTTGCGCCAATCTTAGCAAAATTTATGGATAAAATCAGAGCAGCCATAACCGGCGTAGGCGGTTATGTACCCGAAACCAAACTCACCAATTTCGATCTCGAAAAAATGGTCGATACCAACGATGAATGGATACGCACCAGAACCGGTATTGAAGAAAGAAGGATCTTAAAAGAACCCGGCATGGGCAGTAGCGACCTGGCAGTACCCGCGGTACAGGAACTCCTCCGGAAAAAAGGCCTTGCCCCGACAGATATCGACTGTTTGATCTGCGCCACTGTTACCCCGGACATGGTGTTTCCGGCAACTGCCAATATCATCTGCGATAAGATCGGCGCCACCAATGCATGGGGTTACGATATGAGCGCAGCCTGCAGCGGTTTCCTGTTTGCCCTCACCACCGGCGCCATGTACATCGAAAGTGGCCGCTATAAAAGAGTGGTGGTGGTAGGTGTTGACAAAATGAGCGCCATTGTGGACTATACCGACCGTGCCACCTGTATCATTTTCGGCGACGGTGCCGGCGCCGTACTGCTGGAGCCTTCCACCGACGAGAACGGCATCCTCGATAGCATCCTCCGCACCGATGGAAGCGGACGGCAGTACCTGCACATGAAAGCAGGCGGTTCTGTTAAACCCGCCACTGTAGAGACCGTGCTGGCCAAGGAGCACTATGCTTACCAGGAAGGTCAACCTGTATTCAAATTTGCTGTAAAAGGGATGGCCGATGTAAGTGCCGAACTGATGGAACGCAACCACCTGAAAAGCGAGGATATCGCCTGGCTGGTACCCCACCAGGCCAACCTGCGCATCATCGATGCAACAGCCAACCGGATGGGCCTGTCAAAAGAAAAAGTAATGATCAATATCCAGAAATACGGTAACACCACAGCTGCTACCATACCGCTGTGCCTGTGGGAATGGGAGAGCAAACTGAAAAAGGGGGACAACCTGGTACTGGCTGCTTTCGGCGGCGGATTTACCTGGGGTGCCACCTGGGTAAAATGGGCCTATTGACCCTTTTTCACAAAACCAGATTACCTTAATAAATGAAAACATCCTCCTTCTCGAGGGGGATTTTTTTTAGATCATGCAACGAACGATCATATCCTGTTGAACAAGATATAATCCGTTTGTGGTATGGCACTTACTCCTACCTGCCGTAGCATGGTGACCAATTGGCCACGGTGATAGGTACCGTGGTTGTTCAGGTGTAAGAGAATATCTTTTACGGGCTGCTGATAAGGTTCACCTTTCATGTTCCTGTAAGGTAGGATCGCCTCCAGCTGAGCGTCCGTGACGGATTCGATCCAATCGATCCACTGGTCGTTCTGGTGCAGGATACCATTCTCAATATCTCTCATGGAAGGATGGAAACTCAGACTGGGCACCACCACCTGCTCGTGCCGTTGCAAACGCTGCCACCAGATACTGGAAGCGTCCCAGAGATGCAGCCAGGTTTTCTGTATGGAGGGAAAACTGCTGATGATCTCCTGTTGTTGCTGGGCCTCGGTAAGCGTAACCGATATATCGAGGAGCTTTTCGTTGGCCCATCTTTCGTAACGGGCAAAAGAGGTTAATAATTGCTTCATGTTTAGTCCTACTTTTGAGGTGGCCGGTCCGGCCGGTTTTGAAAACAATCCTATACCAATTTAAATATAATGAATAAAAAATTCCCATTCACCGGTATCAGTTCCGTGGCCATGCATGCTTCCGGACAGGAGAATGCCGATTATGCGCACCTTACGCCGATCTATGCCACTTCCACCTTCACTTTCGACTCTGCCCAGCAGGGCAGTGACCGTTTTGCCGGCGCCGATAAAACAAAGATCTACAGCCGCTGGGGCAACCCAACTTTTACCGTTGCAGAGGAAACCATTGCGGCACTGGAGACCTTCGGGATCAAAAACCCTGATGGCAGCCAACTGGAAGTAAAAGCCCTGCTCCATGCCAGCGGGCAGGCCGCCATGAGTACCCTGTTCCTGAGCACTTTACAGGCAGGTGATTCCGTACTCTCCCATTATTCTTTATATGGCGGTACACATGAGATCCTGAACAAGCTGCTGGCCGATACAGGCGTAACCGCCACCATCATTGACATGCGCAATCTGGAACTGGTGGAAGAGGCCCTGAAAAAAGATCCTAAGATCAAACTGGTCCATATTGAAACCCCTGCCAATCCAACTATCCAGTGCGTGGATATAGAAGAAGTGACCAGGATAGCCAAACGATACAACAAACTGGTGTCGGTCGACAATACATTTGCAACTCCCTACCTGCAGCAACCTTTCCGGTATGGCGTTGATTTCGTCTTTCACTCAACCACTAAATTCCTGAACGGACACGGTACCGCGATCGGTGGCGTATTGCTGGGCAGGGATCTGGAATATATGCGGACCAAAGTCTGGAAATGGCATGTATTATTGGGCGGCAACAGTAATCCCTTCGATGCTTTTCTCTTAACGCAGGGTATGAAAACGCTTGAACTGCGGATGGACCGGCACTGTGCCAATGCCATGGAAGTGGCCGCATTTCTCGACAGGCATCCCGAAATCGCGCATGTGAACTATAATGGTCTTACCTCTCATCCCGATCATGCCATCACCGCCAAACAGATGAAACACCCTGGCGCACTGATGAGCTTTGAATTAAAAGGAGGATTGGAAGCCGGCCGCAAATTCATCGACGCTTTGCAGATGTGTGTCAGGGCCGTATCACTGGGGACCGTAGACACGCTGTTATCACACCCGGCCACCATGAGCCATGCAGGCCTGAAAAAGGAAGAAAGGATCCAGTTCGGCATCACCGACGGGTTGATCCGCCTCAGTGTGGGCATCGAAAACATTGCCGATATCCTGGCCGATATGGAACAGGCCCTGAAGAAAGTATAGGAATCCACATAACATTATTGCTTTTAGCCCGGTAACTGTTTACATTTATCGGGCTTTTTCATACCAAAAACTGACAACATGAGAAAATTCATCTGGTTTGTTTGCTTGCTGGCATTAGGCCTCCCTGCCATTGCACAGAAGAAAAAAAATATGCCGGCCATAGACCGTTTCGCAGGTCTGGATACCGCATTTGAGCGGATACTGAGAGACTGGCACGCAGCGGGTTTTGCCGTTGCGGTAGTAGAGAAGGACAAACTCATCTATGCCAAGGGCTTCGGCTACCGGGATATTGATAAGAAATTACCCGTAACCGCCAATACCTTATTTGCCATCGGCAGCTGTACCAAGGCCTTTACTTCGTCTATACTCGGCTTGCTGCAGAAAGACGGCAAACTGCAGTACGACAAACCGGTACGCGATTACCTGCCCGAACTTAAATTCTACAACGACGAGATGAACAATCTTGTGACGGTTCGCGATATGATGAGTCACCGCACCGGCCTGCCCCGGCACGATTTCTCCTGGTATGCATTCCCCAGTTCCTCACGCGACAGTCTCATGAAACGCATCCGTTTCATGGAACCGACCTTCCACGTTAGAGAAAAATGGCAGTATAACAATTTCATGTTCTTGCTACAGGGAATGATCGCCGAGAAGCTGATGAACAAAAGCTGGGAGAATGCCGTTCGCGATAACTTACTCAGACCACTCGGCATGAACCGGACGGTCTTCACCATTGGAGAAATGGAAAAAAGCGACGATGCCGCGATCGGGTACGCACTCAAACAAGACAGCATCATCAAGAAGCTGGACTATTACCATATCGATGCCATGGGACCAGCCGGCAGTATCAACAGCAGCGTAACGGAAATGGCCAACTGGTTGCGTACATGGATCAATGGCGGAAAATTCAATGGAAAAGAACTCTTACCAGCCGCTTATGTTACAGAAGCCATGAGCGCGCAGATGGTGATCAGCGGTGGAATGCCCAGCAAAGAAAAACCGGATATGCATTTGGCCAACTATGGCTTCGGATGGATGATCAGCTCTTACAAAGGCCATTACCGCGTTGAACATGGTGGCAATATCGATGGTTTTTCTGCCAGCACCAGTTTTTATCCTACCGACAGTATCGGCATCGTGGTACTGGCTAACCAGAACGGTTCAGCCGTACCTTCCATCGTAAGAAATCTGGTATCGGACAGGTTGTTGAACTTGCCCTATTTCGACTGGAACACAGATCTGAAACGTACATCAGACAGTGCCAAGGCAAAAGCCAAACAAGCGGAGAAACTGAAAAGCAGCAGTCAGAAAGCGAATACCCAACCTTCTCATCCCTTAAAAGATTATGAGGGCATTTACCAACACCCCGGATATGGAAGTTTTGAGATCAGCCTGGTGAACGACTCCTTGTTCGCACAGATGGGTAAGGACCTGATGTGGTTACGGCATTATCATTACGACATATTTGAACCCTTTGGTAAAACACCCGGCGAAACCATAGATACTACCGAAAAAAGTCCGTTCAAGCTGCAGTTCCATATGAACGAAGCGGGCGACATCTCCATGGTTACACAGCAACTGGAAGCAGGTCTGGAACCTTTCAAATTCACGAAAACGCCAAAACCCAAAGCCATCACCAAAGAAGAACTGGAAAAATATGTAGGCGAATATCTCCTGGGAGGCGCTACCGTAAAAGTGTATATCAAAGACAACAAAACGCTGTACGTGCTGGTACCGGGCCAGCCCGACTATGAGCTGCTTCCCGTTGAGAAACATAAGTTCGCCCTCAAAGTGGCCAATGGTTTTTTTCTGCAGTTCGAGGTGAATGACAAAGGCGAATCCGTGAATGCCACATTCCTACAACCCAATGGGAATTTCAAAGCAACCAGAAAACAATTGTAAACTACCCAATCAAATCGTATGCATAAACTTGCCTGTTTACTGATATGCGCCGGACTGATCGCATCGTGCAGCCATAAAAAATACGACACCATCATCCGCAATGGACTGGTGTACGACGGCAATGGCGGCAAACCTTTTAAAGCTGATATCGCCATTCAGAATGATACCATTGCCTTTATCGGCGATCTGTCAGGTGAGTCGGCCAAAAATGAAGTGGATGCCAAAGGTATGACCGTATCGCCCGGATTCATCAACATGCTCAGCTGGGCACCGGTGTCGCTGATAGAAGATGGGAGATCGCAGGGCGATATCAGGCAGGGGGTGACACTGGAAGTATTCGGCGAAGGGGAAAGTATGGGGCCGCTCAATGCAAAAATGAAGGCGGACATGCAGAATGACCAGTCGCTGATCAAATTCGATGTTGCCTGGAACACACTCGGGGAATACATGCGGTATATGGAGAAAAGGGGTATCAGTACCAATATCGCCTCTTTTGTTGGCGCCACCACCATCCGAACCAACGTGATCGGTGAAGACAACCGCGAACCCACGGCAGCGGAAATGCAGCGCATGAAGGACCTGGTCAAACAGGCCATGGAAGAAGGTGCATTGGGTGTGGGTACATCACTTATTTATCCTCCGGCATTTTTTGCCAAGACAAAGGAACTGATCGAACTCTGTAAAGCAGCGGCACCTTATGGCGGTGGTTATATCTCACACATGCGCAGCGAAGGCAATAAACTGAACGAAGCCGTGGAAGAGCTGATCACCATTGCCAAAGAAGCGGGTGTTCATGGAGAGATCTATCACCTGAAAGCGGCAGGCGTAAGCAATTGGGGGAAAATGGACAGTGTGATCAGGAGAGTGGAGCGAGCCCGTAAGGAAGGTATTGACATTGCCGCCAACATGTACACCTACACGGCAGGCGCTACGGGCATGACGGCAGCTTTGCCCCCCTCTTTACAGGATGGCGGTTTTGGCAAACTCTGGCAGCGGCTCCAGGATCCCAAAATACGGGAACAAATGAAAAAAGCCATGAAGACCAATGCCGCCGACTGGGAGAACCTCTATTACGGCGCCGGCTCTGCCGACAAGGTATTGTTACTCGGGTTCCGAAGGGATTCCCTGTTCAAATACACCGGCAAATCGCTGGCCGAAGTTGCGAAACTCAGAAATACCACGCCGGAAGATGCCGCCATCGACCTGATCATCCAGGACAGCAGCCGGGTAGAAGTCGCCTATTTCCTGATGAGCGAGGAGAATGTAAAAAAACAAGTAGCCCTTCCCTGGCTTAGTTTTGGATCCGATGCGGCCTCCATGGCTACAGAAGGCAATTTCATCAAACAAAGTTCTCATCCACGCGCATACGGTAATTTTGCCAGGGTCATCGGCCACTATGTGAGAGATGAAAAAGTGCTTCCGCTTGAACAAGCCATCCACAAACTGGCCAAAGTGGCTGCCACGCATCTCAACATCAAAAAAAGAGGCGAACTGAAAACAGGCAACTATGCCGACATCCTTATTTTTGATCCTGCTAAAGTAAAAGACAATGCCACTTATGAAAAACCTCACCAGTATGCAGAGGGTATGCTGCATGTCTGGGTGAACGGCACACAGGTGTTGAAAGAGGGTGAACATACGGGAGCAAAACCGGGAAGATTTGTGAAGGGAGGAGGGAGACGATGAGTGAATGAGTGAATGAGTGGATGAGTGAATGAGTGAATGATTTTTGTAGTGTAAAAAAGAGATATGGAAATATTGATCAGGCGTGCGGATAGGAAAGACTGCGCGCGTTTATTGGAGTTGATACAGGAACTGGCAGATTATGAGAAGGCGCCACAGGAAGTGACCGTAACGCTGTCTCATTTTGAAGAAAGCGGTTTTGGGCCCAATCCTGTATGGTGGGCCTTTGTAGCTGAAATAAACGGTCGGGTGGAAGGTTTTGCCCTGTACTATATCCGTTACAGTACCTGGAAGGGACAGTGCCTGTACCTGGAAGATTTCCTGGTAACGGAGAAACTGCGGGGTTTGGGAGCAGGCAAATTGTTATTCGACCGCGTTATACAGGAAGCGAAAGACAGGGGCTTCAAACGTATGGTATGGCAGGTACTCGAATGGAACGAACCAGCCATCAATTTCTATAAAAAATACCAGGCAACCCTTGACCCTGAATGGGTGAATGGCATCCTGGATTTTGAGTAACAATTCGCCGATGACGGATTTGCGGATTATATGTGGAGCCCAATCCGCAAATCCATCATCCGCGAATCCCTGGTCTCCTCAATTCACACCTGTTACCACGGCTTCTTTGTAGATCTTCTGCACCAGTCCCTGCAGTACTTTACCAGGACCTGATTCGGTAAAATGGGTGGCTCCATCAGCAACCATCGCCTGTACGCTTTGTGTCCAGCGAACGGCACCCGTCAACTGGTCTATGAGATTTTGTTTGATCTGGGTAGGATCGGTCACTGCTTTGGCAACCACGTTCTGGTAAACGGGACAACTGGCCGCATGAAACACGGTAGATTCAATGGCCGCCGCCAATTCTTCCTTGGCAGGAGCCATCAAAGGAGAATGGAAAGCGCCACCCACAGGCAATACCAGTGCACGTTTGGCGCCGGCCACCTTCATTCTTTCGCAGGCGATCTCAATACCCTTTACAGAACCGCTGATCACCAGCTGCCCGGGACAGTTGTAATTGGCAGCTACCACCACTTCTCCACTCTCTTTGCTCACTTCAGCACAGATCTCTTCCACTTTCTCATCGGCCAGTGCCAGTACGGCTGCCATGGTAGAGGGTTGCAGCTCACAAGCTTTTTGCATGGCTTTGGCTCGGATACTCACCAGTTTCAAGGCATCTTCAAACTGCAGCACACCATTGGCCACCAGCGCAGAGAATTCTCCCAATGAATGACCGGCGACCATATCCGGTCGTACCGCATCCAGCGTTGAAAAAGCTATGACTGAATGAAGAAATACCGCAGGCTGTGTGATATTGGTCTGTTTCAGCTCTTCATCCGTTCCATCGAACATCACATCGCTGATACGAAACCCAAGGATATCGTTGGCTTTTTCAAACAAATCTTTCGCAACCGGGTTGATCTCGTAAAGACTCTTACCCATTCCACTGAACTGGGAACCCTGGCCGGGGAATACATACGCATGTTTCATGTGAGGTCTCTTTGCAGCAAAAATATTGATTATACGGGCGCACAACCAAATAAAATCGCCATAGTTTCACAAGCCGGCACAGTTGATTTATCTGTGCAGAATCGTGCATCTATGGCGGATAAAAGCAACTACTAATCTAGCTTTTTATTAATCAGCTTCAGGAACTCGCTGCGGGTGGTGTTCTTCAGAAACTCACCATCAAAAGCAGAAGTGGTGGTAACGGAATTCTGCTTACCAACACCCCGCATCATCATACACAAATGTTTGGCTTCAATGACCACTGCCACACCCACAGGGTTAAGCGACTCCTTGATGGCATCGAGGATCTGTGTGGTCAGACGTTCCTGTACCTGCAGCCTTCGTGAATACACATCCACTACACGGGCCAGTTTGCTCAGGCCGGTGATCCATCCGTTGGGGATATAGGCAATATGCGCTTTGCCAAAGAACGGCAACATGTGGTGCTCGCACATGGAGTACAACTCTATATCCTTCACGATCACCATCTCACTTACAGATTCCTTGAACTTTGCTGAATTGATGATCGCAATGGGATCCTGGTGGTACCCTTGCGTCAGGTACTGCATGGCCTTGGCCACTCGCTCAGGCGTTTTCACCAGCCCCTCCCGTTCAGGATCCTCTCCCAGTAATGACAATGCTTCGTGATAATTCTTGATCAGTCCGGAAGTAACGTCTTCATCGTACTTCTCAATTTTGGTATACGCCATGGCGTTGTTTTTGTGTTGGTGAATTATGCAGGATATTCTACAAAATTTCTTTCGGTCTCATACAAACGGATCTGCAGATCCAGCTTAGCGTCGATCTTCGGTCGCAGCAATCCATAGATCACGACGGCTATGTTCTCCGCAGTAGGGTTCAGGCTGGCAAACTCCACCGTATCCAGGTTCAGGTTCTTATGATCAAAACGGGACAACACCTCATCCCTAACCAGGTCACTCAGCAGTTTCAGGTCGATCACATAACCCGTTTGCGGATCAGGTTCGCCTGTCACTTTCACCACCAGGTCATAGTTATGTCCATGGTAATTGGGATTGTTACACAACCCGAACACACGGTCGTTCTCCGCATCTGTCCACAAGGGATTGAACAGCCTGTGGGCCGCATTAAAATGTTCTTTCCGGTAAACCGCTACTTTGTTTGCCATGAAATCATGATTCATTGTCCAGTTCCTGTGCATACATCCACACCGGTTGCGTCGCACACTTCTGGGCAGCACAACATCGCTGAACTTTATGTGAAACAATTTTCAAGTGGTTCTGTCATTAACTGCCGGCACTGTTTCAGAAGTGTGCTGATCAAGTGGCCGGACATCAAAGGGGCCAGAGAATCAATGACTGAGCTTGAATATCAATTCCGATAATCTCTTATAAAGTTACACAGGATACTAATAACCCGTATACCCTTTATTTTGTTTGCAAAACCGGAAAATTATTCTCCAAAATACTCTACGTAGATCCGTTGTGTCTCGTATAATTTGATGCAATGCAGTTTTACCTCGGCCGGCAGATGGGGTGCTAGCTGCTGCCAGATGGCAATGACCAGGTTCTCTGTACTGCACATCTTGTCTTTCATGAAATCCACATCCAGGTTCAGGTTCTTATGATCCAGTTTGTCTATCACATACGTCTTGATCAGCTTGCTCAGTTGCTTCACATCGTATAAAAAACCGGTGTCAGGATGGGGCTCTCCCTTTATTGTCACAAAAAGGTCATAATTATGGCCATGCCAGTTCTCATTGGCACAAACCCCGAAAACAGCCTCATTCTGCTCCTTGGTCCATCTGGGATTAAAGAGCTTATGCGCTGCATTAAAATGTTCCTGTCTGGTTAAATACACCATTCGCCTCAAAATTTCGGCAAAGGTAAGCAATGAGGGGGAATTCGTGAGGCGTAAGGCGTGAGTAGTGAGTGGTCAGTGGGGAGTAGGTATATTGGGCATACCCCAACTACCTGCTGACGACTCACGATTCACGCTTTTTCCCCACCTTTGCTCCATGCGAGTCATGATCACCGCCGCCACTGTTGCCGAATGGATGCCGAGTTTTCTGTCATTGGACCCCTTGTATGCGGGTGAAAGTCAACGTTTAAAAGTACAGTTTCACCAGAGCGGCGTGGGCATGCTGGCTTCCGCCGTTTCGCTTAGCAGGATGGTATTGGAAGATAAACCCGACCTGGTTATCCAGGTGGGCATCGCCGGCTGCTTCGATACCAGCCAGCCATTGGGGAAAGTAGTGGTCATTTCAGACGAATCCCTTGCTGATATGGGTGTTCAGGAAGATGGCAAGTGGCGGGATATTTTTGACCTCAAGCTGGAAAAGAGCAGTTATCATCCTTTTGAAAAAAGGAAACTGCCCAATCCATGGCTCTCTGCGTACAACCTCTTGAAATTACCCAAGGTAAGTGCCATTACCATTAATGAGATCAGCGCCGACCCCGATCGTATCAAACAACTCATCAAAAAATACAACCCGGTTACCGAAAGCATGGAAGGTGCCGCACTGCATTATGTATGCCGTGAAGCACGGATCCCATTCCTGCAGATCCGCGCCATCTCTAATTATATCGGTGAAAGAAACAAGGCCAACTGGGACCTCAAAAACGCCATCGAAAACCTCAACCAGACCCTTATCAAATACATCGATAAACTGTACAAACTCAAATAACCCAATCATTCTATCATTCTATCATTCTATCATTCTATCATTCTATCATTCACTCATTAAAAAGATGACCCTCGCTTTCTCCCCCTGCCCCAATGATACCTTCATCTTCGATGCGCTGGTGAACGGCAAGATCGATACAGAAGGCATTTCCTTCGATGTGGTGCTGGAAGATGTGCAGACCCTCAATGAATGGGCAAAGGCCGGCAAACTGGACATTTCCAAGATCAGCTATGGCGTTTTGCCGCTGGTGCTGAACAGCTACAAGGTATTGAACAGTGGCGGTGCCCTGGGAATGGGTGTGGGCCCCTTGCTGATATCGAAAGGCAAAACGACGAAAGCGGTAGAAGATATGCTGATCGCCATACCCGGAGAGAACACCACGGCACATATGCTGTTCTCACTGGCCTACCCGAATGCCCGGAACAAGCAGTTCCTGGTTTTCCATGAGATCGAGGAAGCGGTACTGAGCGGACGGGTGGACGCAGGTGTTATCATCCATGAGAACCGATTCACCTACCAGGACAAAGGCCTCTATAAGATCCGCGACCTGGGCGAATATTGGGAAGAAACCGTAAAAGTACCCATTCCGCTGGGCGGCATCATCATCAGGAAGGATATCGATCCTGCTCAACAGCAGACCATCGACAAGCTGATCCGTAAAAGTCTGGAATATGCTTTTGCCAACTACCCACAGATTCCCGACTATGTTCACCAGCATTCACAGGAAATGAGCGAACAGGTGATGCGTCAGCATATCGACCTTTACGTGAACCAATATTCATTGGGCCTCGGAGATGAAGGAAAAAAAGCAGTGAACACACTACTGGACGTATACCAAAAGATCAACAACAGCTCCGCCATAGACGCTTCAGGTATTTTTGTTGCATGACCTATTGCGACTTCAATGCTTTCGCATAGGCTTCCAACACGCGCTTGCGTGCCAATTCATGCTGTACAATAGGCCTGGGATAGGTCAGCTCCTGAAACTCTGGTACCCATTTCTTGATATACTTCAAATCCTTATCGAATTTCTCTGTCTGCAAGCTGGGGTTGAATACCCTGAAGTACGGGGCCGCATCGCAGCCACTGCTGCTGGCCCACTGCCATCCGCCATTATTGGCAGCCAGGTCAAAATCGAGCAGTTTCTGTGCAAAATAAGCTTCTCCCCAACGCCAGTCGATCAGCAGGTGTTTAACCAAAAAGGAAGCCACGATCATGCGTACCCGGTTGTGCATGAATCCGGTGGCATTCAGTTCACGCATGCCCGCATCTACAATAGGATATCCTGTCTTGCCTTCGCACCATTTCTGAAACTCTTCTTCATTATTCCGCCACTCGATCATTTCATAGGCAGGTTTAAAACTTTTGCCCTTGCCCACCTGTGGAAAATGCCAGAGGATCATGTGGTAGAAATCGCGCCAGATCAGTTCGTTCAGGTAGGTCTCGTTGATGGCTTTGGAACGTCGGGCCAGCTCCCGGATACTAATGGTGCCAAAACGCAGATGCACCCCCATTTTGGAAGTACCGTTCTCCAATGCCGGAAAATTTCTCCGCTCTGAATAGTGCCTGATCACATCCTCCTCCAATTGACCCGGAGGGAAAGGCTGGCCAGTTCTGCTGAAACCCATGTTTTCCAAGGCAGGTATTGGTAAAGCAGGCTGCCGGTAAAAATGACTGAAGTACTTTTCGGTAGGATATGGAACCAGGTCAGCCTCTTTTAGCTTTGCCTTCCATTTGTTCGAATAAGGGGTGAACACCGTATAGGGTTTCCCATCGTCTTTCACCACTTCGCTCTTTTCAAATATCACCTGATCCTTGTATGTCTCTAAGGAAACCTCCTTCGATGCAAGCAGTGCAGCGATCAATGCTTCCCGTTCAAGGGCATAGGATTCATAGTCGTGATTGGCGAACACGGTCGATACCTGGTATTTCTCCATCAGCATCGCAAACACCTGCTCCGGAAAACCATGATACACTTCCAGACTGCTACCCAGTTGCACCAATTGCTGCTGCATTTCCGTGAGGGCCGTATGAATAAATTCCACCCGTCTGTCCGCCTTATCCTCCAGCTGATCAAGGATATTTCTGTCGAAAATAAAGACTGGCACAACCGGCAGGCCCTGTTGCAGGGCAAGATACAGGGCCGCATTATCCGTTAAACGGAGGTCCCGCCTGAACCACATGATGTTAACTTGGGGTTTCATACGGCAATGAAACAAGTCTGGGAAGAAAAGGTTTATTGGCCAACAGATTGTTTATGGACCACAGCCGACTTTTCTGCCTGCAACGGGAGAATGAAATTTTTGTATAAATGGGAGGTCAGCTGGTGCGTATAACCGCTCTTGCCCATCTGCCTTACCCAGCGGATACCATAAATGGAGTTAGTGAGAAACAATTCAGATGCCTGTTCCAGCTCTTCCAGGGTCAGCATACCTTCTTCAACGGGTATGTTCTCTTTACGCATCATCTCGAGCAGGTAACGCCGCATGATCCCATTGATGGGACCCTCTGTCAATGCCGGGGTCTTTACCATACCGTCCTTAACCACAAAAACATTGGCAATGGTTGCATCTGCTACCCTTCCGTAAGGATTCAGCAGGATCACATCATTGTATTTTTGCTGTTTGGCCCATAATGCACCCATGGCATACCCCAGGTAATTGTTACTCTTTACTGCAGAAAAATGGTCACAGACCTTTTTGGCATCCGGGTAAATACCGATCACGAGTCCGTTCTCGTTCAGGTGGTTGTTGGCGGGGTTCAGTTGCCAGGTCT
Source organism: Chitinophagaceae bacterium (assembly GCA_020403425.1). Lineage (GTDB taxonomy): Bacteria > Bacteroidota > Bacteroidia > Chitinophagales > Chitinophagaceae > Sediminibacterium. The sequence goes on from JADBXR010000006.1 coordinate 33,280, forward strand.
GGATAAGGTGATGTGGAAAATGGTTCTCCACATCGTATAAACCGCCATCACCACGAAAAATGGTGACGCGCACCCGCGCCATCTTATGATGGTAATTCTTTTTGGCCAGCAGGCTGATATGCTCGTACAGGTATTCGGGAGTAAAATACGTGGGCTTCTGAAAATGCAGGAGATCCAGCGAGGCGAACAATCTTTCGAAATGATGGTCGGCTAGTATGATCTTCCCATTCAGCAGTTTCAGCGTCTCAAAAAAACCATCCCCATACCGGAACGAGCGGTTATCCGGAGAGATCAGGGGTTTACCCGCTTTGCTGATCCGGCCATTGTAAAAAAGAAAGTTGCCCGCTACCATAGGCTCAAAGATAGGCTGCAAAACAAGTTTATCGGTTTCTGTTTAAGCTTTTACGCTATTTTTAACCCCCGATACGGCAGAAACTGTTTTAACCGATATACCCCCACCCAAACCAATCACCAACACCCATGCAGATCAGAGACATCATCCGTGAACTGGAAAAAAAAGCACCGCTTTCACTGCAGGAGAGTTATGATAATGCCGGCCTGCTTACCGGTAATGCCGACTGGGAATGCACAGGCGTGCTTTGCACACTGGATGCCACGGAAGCTGTGATCCTGGAAGCCAGGGAGCGGGGTTGCAACCTGGTGGTGGCGCACCATCCGATCATCTTCGGGGGACTGAAAAAGCTGAACGGCAAGAATTATGTAGAGAGGACCGTGATAACCTCCATTAAGAACGATATCGCTATGTATGCCATCCATACCAACCTGGATAATGTGCTGGACGGGGTGAATGACCGGATAGCCGACCGATTGGGGTTGACGAACCGCCGGATCCTGTCTCCAAAAGCTGGCCAGCTCATGAAACTGTACACTTTTGTACCTCATGCGCAGGCCAATCAGGTGCGGGAGGCACTTTTTGCCGCCGGGGCCGGGCATATTGGCGAATACAGCGAGACCAGTTTTAACAGCGAGGGTACCGGTACCTTCAAGGGGTCTGAAAATACCAATCCATTTGCGGGCCAGCCCGGCAAACGACATGAGGAGAAGGAAGTGAAGATAGAAGTGATCCTGCCCGCCTACCTGCAGCCATCCGTGGTGAAAGCCCTTTGGGAAGCCCATCCTTACGAGGAAGTTGCCTATGACCTGGTCAGCTTATCAAATGATAATCAATTAGTTGGGAGCGGGTTACTGGGAGAATTGCCTGAGGCGCTGGACGAAACCGGCTTTTTACACATGCTGAAGACCTCTTTTGAGCTGAAAATGGTAAAACATACCCCATTATTGGGCAAAAAGATCAAAAAAGTGGCGGTTTGCGGCGGTTCGGGCAGCTTTTTAAGCGGAAAAGCGCTAGCCGCAGGGGCAGATGTGTATGTGACCTCGGATATCAAATACCACGAGTTTTTTGATGCCAATGACCGGATTTTGCTGGCCGATATCGGTCACTGGGAGAGCGAACAATTTACCACCGACCTTTTGGTTGAGATTTTACAGGCGAAATTCCCTACCTTTGCCGTCCTCAAATCAGGAGTGAAAACCAATCCGGTTCACTACTTTCTGGGTTGAGGAAGGTTCAGGAACCCTGAAGTGAGTGACACAACCGGCGATGCCCAAAAGACCGCTGTCGGAACAACACTCCAAACAACAAACCACAAACAACAAATTAGCTATGGCCGCAGTTAAAGATTTCTCTGTTGAAGAAAAGCTGGTAACCCTGTTACGTTTACAGAAGATTGACAGCAAACTGGACGAGATCCAGATCCTGAAAGGTGAACTTCCGATGGAAGTGAGCGACCTGGAAGATGAGATCCAGGGTTTAACCGCCCGCCAGACCCGTATCGAGGAAGAGATCAACGGTATCACAGAATTCATCGATGGTAAGAAGAACGCCATCAAGGAAAGCGAGGCCCTGATAGCCAAATACGAGAAGCAGAGCGAGAATGTGAAGAACAACCGCGAGTTCGAGGCCATCAACAAAGAGATTGAGATGCAGCAGCTGGAGATCAAGCTGTCTGAGAAACATATCCGCGATGCCAATGAAGAGCTGGCCGAGAAGGTAAAGAATCTGGAAGCTGCCAAAAAGCAGGTAGCTGTGAAAGAAGGCGTACTGAACCACAAGAAAGGCGAATTACAGAAGATCATCACCGATACAGAAAAAGAGGAGACCGCTTTCAACAAGCTGAGCACAGAAGCACGTGGCCATATAGATGAGCGTTTGCTGTACAGCTACGACCGTATCCGCAAGAGCTACCGCAATGGTCTGGCCGTTGTGCCGGTTGAGCGTGACGCCTGTGGTGGTTGCTTCAACTCTATCCCGCCACAGCGCCAGAGCGAGATCCGCCTGCACAAAAAGATCATTGTTTGCGAGAACTGTGGACGTATCCTGGTTGATGCGGACCTGAATGATAGTGTGGAAGCAAAATAAGATCTCTGATTACACAGATCAAAGTATGATTTGATGATAGTTAGAAAGGCTGCCGATGGCAGCCTTTCTTTATGGAGTTAACCGCAGCTTCCGCATATTAACATACCGGTATATCGTAGTTGTCTTATTTTCGGGGTATGGGTAAATGGCTGATCATGTTTATTTTCTGCCTGGGGCACAGCGCACTGTGCAGTGCAGAGAAAGTATACGACTTCAACAGCACCTGTTTACAGGCTTACCAGGAGATCACCAAACTGAAGATCAGCAGTGGCCTGGCCCTGATAGAAAAAGCCAGGCAGCAGAACCCCGATAACCTGATCCCTCTGCTGCTGGAAAGTTATGCGGACTTTTATGTACTCTTCCTGAACGAAGACCCCAAAGAATTTGACCTCCGTTATCCACGTTTTGCTGAACGCTATGCCCTGTTACAGGAAGGTCCCAGGAACTCACCTTTTTATTATTACTGTTTGAGTCTAAGCAAACTGCATAGGGCCGGCACCGCCATCAAGTTTGGCAGGTTATGGGATGGCGGCTGGGATTTCCGAAAATCCTATCAGCTGATCAAGGAAAACAGGAAGCAGTTCCCCCATTTTGTTCCCAACGAGCTTTTTTACGGATCCTTACAGGCAGTGATAGGCACCATCCCCAAAGGATACAAATGGATCGCCAGCCTGTTTGGCATGCGGGGGTCTTTAACGGAAGGTATGCGGATCGTAAGGGGCTTCATCAACAGCAATGATCCCTGGGCAAAAGCATTCTTTAACGAAGCTGCTTTCATGTATCCCTACCTCCTGTTCTACCTGGAGAACAAAAAGGAAGAAGCCTTGGTATTTACACAACAACGCAGGCTAGACCTGGTGAACAACCACCTGCACACATACATGGCCGCCAACCTGGCCATCAACAACAAACAGTCGGAATATGCAAAGAATGTGATATTGAACCGGAACAGATCTGACGAATACCTGAAAACCGGTATCTGGGATTTTGAACTGGGGTTCACCAAGATCTACCACCTGGAGACCCAGGAAGCCGCCCGGCACCTGGAAAATTTCCTGGCCGTTTTTAAGGGCAAGTTCTATGTAAGGGATGCTTACCAGAAACTGAGCTGGTGTTATTACCTGCAGGGCAACCAGGCCAGGGCCGAAGAAGTGAGGAAAAACATCCTGAAAAGAGGGGGCACAGATGCAGATGCCGACAAACAGGCACTAAAAGATGCCAGATCGGGCAAATGGCCCAATAAACTCCTGCTAAGGGCCCGCTTATTAAGCGATGGTGGATATGCCATTGACGCAGCAGCCTTGCTACAGGGAAAAACAGAAGATGATTTTGACCTGGAAGAAGAGAAACTGGAATTTGCCTACCGCGTAGCCCGCATCTATGACGACCTGCACCGTGAGGACGATGCCATCCGCAATTACCTGATCGCGATACGATTGGGTGAACACCGGCAGGAATACTATGCAGCACGTGCCGCTTTACAGATAGGTCAGATCTACGAAAAAAGAGGACAGAAAGCGCTTGCCATCAGTTATTACCAGAAATGCCTGGACATGGACGACCATGAATACAAAGACTCGCTTGACCAGAAAGCCAAATCAGGTATTGCCCGGTGTAAGGGTGAATAACCCGTATTTTCATCAGGTATTCATGACAGCTCTTTGCCAAACAGGCTTAGTAACATAAATTGCGTGCAGGCACCGCAGGCAGTCGGTAGTAGTGAGTGGTGAATAGGCAGGGATTTCCAACAAGAAAGCTCCCCACTAACAACTCACAACTCACGACTGCCGATTCACCATTGCCCATTCACAACCATGCTTCGTAAACTGATCATACAGAACTACGCCATCATAGATGAGATCGCGATCGATTTCTCATCGCAGCTGAACATCATCACCGGTGAAACTGGCGCGGGTAAAAGTATCCTGATGGGTGCGCTAAGCCTGATACTGGGTGAACGTGCCGACAGTTCCGTACTGGTGAATACTGAGAAGAAATGTTTCATAGAAGGCTATTTTGCAGTGAACCATAAAAGATCGGTCATCCACTTTTTAGAGGAGAATGACCTGGATGTGGAAGAAGAGCTGGTATTGCGCCGAGAGATCGCTGCCAATGGAAAATCAAGGGCGTTCATCAACGATACGCCTGCCACACTGCAACAGCTAAAGGTATTGGCATCCCTGCTGGTCGACCTTCACCAGCAGTTCGACACACTGGAACTGGGCGATGCCGATTTTCAGCGAGAGGTAATGGATGCACTGGCCGGCAACGAACAGTCCTTGCTTGGCTATCAGAAAGTTTTCCGTCAATGGCAGACAGCCTGTAAGGAGTTGGAACAACTGCAACAGCAAAAAGCGGCTTTCACCAAAGAACTAGACTATAACCAGTTCCTGTTCGACGAACTGAATGAACTTGATCTGAAGGAAAATGAGCTGGAAGATCTGGACAATGAACTGAAACTGCTGACGAATGCAGAAGGCATCAAAACCACCTTGTCAAAAGTATATTTCGACCTGAAAGAAAGTGAACAGCCTGTGGTACAGCTACTGAAACAGCTGCTGAATCAGTTACAGGGCTACGCTTCTTATCATACCAACTTACCGAACGTGATAGAACGCCTGCAAAGTTCACAGATAGAACTACAGGATATAGCCGATGAAGTGGAGCGCATCAACGATTCGGTGAACTTCGATGAGAAAAGGATTGAATGGATCAACCAGCGCCTGATGGAAGGCTATAAGCTGGCCAAAAAACATAATGTACAGACCACCGCCCAACTGCTGGAGATACAAGGCCAACTGGAAGAGAAACTGAAAGCGGTACTGGATATGGATGATGCCCTTATGGCAAAAGAGAAACAGACCGGCCAGTTGTTGAGTGAAGCCCGAAAACTGGCAGATCTGCTCTCTCAAGCCCGCCACAAACAAAGTAAACCACTGGAAGAAAAAGTGAACCAACTACTGGCACAGGTGGGTATGCCCAACGCCCGCATGAAAGTGGAACTAAAGGACAATACTTTAACCCTTTCAGGGAAAGACCAGATCGATTTTTTATTCGACGCCAACAAGAGCAACCGTTTTGAACCCATACGCAAGGTAGCCAGTGGTGGCGAACTCAGCCGTTTGATGTTATGCATCAAATCGCTGGTAGCACAATCCATTGACCTGCCTACCCTGATCTTTGACGAGATCGATACTGGCATTTCAGGTGAAGCAGCCAAACAGGTAGGGTTGATCATGAAAGGACTGGCAGGCAGCAGGCAGATCATCTGCATCACTCACCAGCCACAGATAGCCGGAAAGGCCAATGCGCATTTCTTTGTATATAAAGAGATCAAAAACGATGCGGTCAAGACCAATATCCGCCTGCTCAATGAAGACGAACGGATCACCGCCATCGCACGTATGCTGAGTGGCGAGAAACCAACTGCCGCAGCAATGGAGAATGCGCGGGAGATGATGAATTGAGTTGGGGGTTAGGAGTTTGGGGGTTGCTGGTATCTTTGAAACTCCAAACCCCAAACCCCAAACTCCTAACTTTTCTATACTTTTACCACCTGTAATCATTCTAAACAAACGAAGACTATGGCTTACAACTTATTAAAAGGAAAACGCGGTATCATCACCGGTGCCCTGGATGAGAATTCCATTGCATGGAAAGTAGCGGAGAAAGCACACGAAGAGGGTGCCAGTTTTGTATTGACCAATGCCCCGATCGCCATGCGAATGGGTGAGATCAAAAAACTGGCTGAAAAGACCGGCTCAGAGATCATTCCTGCAGATGCCACCAGCGTTGAAGAGTTGACCAATTTATTCACAAAATCCCAGGAGGTTCTGGGTGGCAAAATAGACTTTGTGCTCCACTCCATCGGTATGAGCGTGAACATCCGTAAGAATATCCCTTATACGGAATCCAACTATGATTTCTTCATGAAGGGTATCGATGTCTCTGCCATGTCGTTACACAAGATGCTGGCCGTAGCCAAAAAATTAGATGCCATCAATGAATGGGGAAGCGTAGTGGCCCTTACCTATGCCGCTGCCCAGCGTACATTCCCCTTCTATACCGATATGGCCGATATCAAAGCCATGCTGGAATCCATTGCCCGCAGTTTCGGATACCATTACGGACTGGAGAAGAAAGTACGTATCAACACCGTATCGCAATCACCGACCAAAACCACTGCCGGTACCGGTATCAAAGGTTTTGGAGACTTTTACGATTATGCCGATGCGATCGCCCCGTTAGGCAATGCTTCTGCCGAAGATTGTGCCAATTACTGTATCACCCTGTTCTCTGACCTGACCAGGATGGTTACCATGCAGAACCTATTTCACGATGGCGGCTACTCCACCACCGGCGTGAGCAATGAGGTCATGCAGAAACTCGGTATTTCTTAGTCATCATACTACTTACTCTCTGCGCATACTGCCCTGCAATGTCCCCACATGGACCTGACAAGGCGGTCTCCGCAGAGAGTTTTCCTGTAAAACCATACCCATGCCTACACTACTGGAAATCCCCGCTAACCTGGTTGAGTATATCGGTTATTTCGGATCTTTTCTAACGGCGATCACTTTCATTCCCCAGGTATATAAATCCTGGCAGTCGAAAAGTGTGGGCGACCTGAGCATCTGGATGATCCTGATCGTGGTCACCAGCACCATCGTCTGGCTCATCTATGGGTTCGCCATTCACAGCGGTCCGGTGATCGTTGCCAATACCGTGGTATTGTTGCTGACCCTGGTTCTCCTTTATTTCAAATACAGTTTCAAGAAACAAAGCTGATAATAGGGGCCTTGTTAGCCGCAGGCAACAAAAAAGCCATCACGCGCTAAGCATGATGGCTTTTTTACCATATCAGTTACCCGGACTCGCCAGGTATGGATCAATACTCGTCTTCGTTGAACATGAAATCTTCCTGGCTTGGGTAATCCGGCCAGATGTCTTCGATGCTCTCATATACTTCCCCTTCGTCGTCCAGTTCCTGCAGGTTCTCCACCACTTCCAGCGGGGCACCACTACGGATAGAATAGTCAATCAGTTCGTCTTTGGTTGCAGGCCAGGGAGCCTCTTCCAGGTAACTTGCCAATTCTAATGTCCAGAACATATTTTACCTTTTAATTTTTTGCAAATGTAGCCGTATATACGAAACCACCAAATGCGAGTTTTTCAGCCTGTGCAAAGAAATGTTTAAAAATTGCCCGTTAACCCGCCCCCTGTTGTAGGTTTGTAATCAAAAAAGGCCCCATCCCGGATGCTGAAAGCAGAACATATAACCAAGAGGTACGGCAGTCTACAGGTTCTCAAAGGCGTTGATATTGAGGTAAAAACCGGCGAGATCGTAAGTATTGTAGGCTCCTCAGGAGCCGGAAAAAGTACACTTTTACACATATTAGGGACCCTGGACAGGGCCGATGAAGGGCATATCTGGCTTGACGGGCAACGGGTAGACCTATTACAGGGCAAGAAACTGGCCGCTTTCCGTAACCGGCATATTGGTTTTGTCTTCCAGTTTCACCACCTGTTACCTGAATTCACTGCCCTGGAGAATGTTTCCATCCCCGGTTGGATAGCCGGCCGGAAAAAGAAAGAAGTGGCCGAGAGGGCCGTAGAATTGTTAACAACTTTGGGGCTGGCCGACCGCATGGGGAACAGGCCACAGGAGCTTTCCGGAGGCGAACAGCAACGGGTGGCCGTGGCCAGGGCACTGATCAATCACCCCTCCATCGTATTTGCCGACGAGCCTACTGGCAACCTCGACAGCATACACGCCAAGGAACTGCACGAATTGTTTGTGCGGCTCCGTGACGACTTCCAACAGACCTTCCTCATTGTGACCCATAACGAAGAACTCGCTGGTATGAGTGATCGGGTGTTACATATGAAAGACGGGAGGATAATTTGAGAATGTGGCAATTTGAAAATTGACCAATGATTCTCTCAAGACCATTCTCATCCCGCAGTTGGCGGGATCAAATTAGCTAATTCTCAAATTAAGAGACCCTTGGTTTCCAGGGAATTTCCGCGACCTGCAGCAGGTGCCCTATATAACGGGAGAGTACGAATAAATAATCGCTCAAACGATTCAGGTATTTGATCACCAGCGGGTCTACAAACAGTTCGTGTTCCTGCATATTCACACAAAGTCTTTCGGCCCTCCGACAAACACAACGCGCCACATGGGTAGTAGATACCGCTACATGGCCTCCGGGAAGTAAAAAGGATTTCATGGGTGGTAACACATCATTCATCGCATCGATCTGTTTTTCCAGGAGGGTGATATCACTCTCTTTCAGATCTGGCATTTTCATCAGGGGTTCTTTATCCGGATCGCAGGCCAGAGAGGATCCGATCGTGAACAGACGGTCCTGTATCTCTTTCAGAATTATCCGGGAAGCATTGTCGGCGGTATGGTCGCTCACCAATCCAACATAAGAGTTCAGTTCATCCACAGTGCCGTAGGTCTCGATACGGATATGGCTTTTGGGCACTTTGGTCCCGCCTATCAGAGAGGTTTTGCCCAGGTCGCCTGTTTTGGTATATATTTTAAGTGCCATGTATACTTATCGTAAAAAAATGAATAACAGGTATGGAACAAAAACAGATCGGAAAAGTTCGGTAATCACCAAAAACGAACCGGGGGCTGTCAATGGTGTATGGTGGTGAATGCCTGTTGCTTATCACTTTCTATCAGTCCATCCCGCAAACGTACCACGCGGTGGGCATAATGTGCAATATCTTCTTCGTGTGTTACCAGCACCACGGTATTACCGGCTTCCTGTATCTTCCCGAAGATCTCCATCACTTCCACCGATGTGCGCGAATCAAGGTTACCGGTGGGCTCATCGGCCAGCAGCAGGGAGGGATTGTTCACCAGCGCACGGGCAATGGCAACCCGCTGGATCTGTCCACCGCTCAGCTCATTCGATTTATGATGGCTTCTTTCTTCCAGTCCTACTTTCTTCAATGCTTCCATCGCACGTTCATGCCTTTCCTTTTTCGATACACCTGCATAGATCAGGGGCAGTGCCACATTCTCTGCAGCCGTCAACCTTGGAAGCAGGTTGAATTGCTGGAACACAAAACCGATCTCCGTATTACGGACCTCGGCCAGGTCATCATCCGGCATTTTGCTCACGTCCTTACCATTGAGGATGTACCTGCCGCCAGTTGGGGAATCCAGGCAGCCCAAGATATTCATCAGGGTACTTTTACCGCTGCCCGAAGGTCCCATCAGCGCCACGTATTCATTCTTAAAAATATCCAGTGTGATCCCTTTCAGTACCGGGATGGCCTGGTTACCCATGAAATAACTTTTCTGGATATCTTCTAAACGGATGATCGCATCGCTCATAGAAAGGGTTTTGGTAATCGTGTCGGATTTATTTCTTGATCACTTTGGGCACTTTAAAGAACTCCGGATCAGCCACTGGCGAATTCAACAAAGCTTCTTCGCGGGGGATAGAACCCCGTACCTCATCTTCCCGCAAAACATTGGCCGCATCGCTGATATGCAGCAAGGGCGGCACGCCGGATGTATCTATGGCCTGCAACTTCTCTACAAAAGCCACCATCTTCTCCAGATCGGTACGGATGGCCTCCTTCTCTTCTTCTGCAAAACGCAAGCGGGCCAGATGAGCCAGATTGTCTACCGTGTTAGCATCAATAGTCATATAAACAAAAATAACAGAATCAACGGCAAAACCATGCCGTAATTTTTAAAAGGTCATTAGGCTTAAAGGACGGTAAATCAGCGCCATTCGCGGTCAAAAGAGCTTGAAAGCGAGGCAAATAGGGTTTTAACAGAACATTCGCGATATTTTAACGAACAATATCGCTATCCACAGGTCTTAATAAATAGTGTTGCAGATGAAAATGTTTTCTAAGTAAATTGACTTAAATTAACATTAAATCCCCCGCATATGTTAGTATTTGTACTGGTTGTTGTGTATCTGGTATGCCTTTATATGGCATATAAAGGTGCGGCAACAGCCGAAGAATGACCAACCGCTGTATTCACCGAAAGAGTTGAGTACTCCCCCATAGTTAACTGTATTACCCCCCAGGTAGCACAGTTAACTATTTTCATTTTAGGCCCTCCCTATTCTTTTACCCAGATCTCCTGATCCCCCCGGTGAAAAAAAATTAGGTTCATTTGCACAAATTAGTTGCATAACTAACTATTTTTACACAAAGCATTGTCTTATGAAACGATCTATCCGGAAAGTGGCTGTTTTAGGTAGTGGTGTAATGGGCTCGCGTATCGCCTGCCATTTTGCAGGTATTGGCGTGCAGGTATTGTTGCTGGACATGGTACCCAAAAGTGCCGAGGCAAGTACCCAACCCGCCGAGCGTAACAAGCTGGTGAACGACGCATTGCAGGCTGCTGTCAAAAGCAACCCCTCGCCCGTATTCACCAAAGAGGTGGTGAAACGCATCACAACAGGCAATTTCGACGATAACATGAAAGATATTGCCGGCTGTGACTGGATCATCGAAGTGGTGGTGGAACGCCTGGATATCAAACAACTGATCTACGAAAAGGTAGAAAAGTTCCGGAAGCCCGGCACCCTGGTCACTTCCAACACTTCGGGCATACCTATTCATATGATGGCAGAAGGCAGAAGTGAGGATTTCAAAAAACATTTCTGTGGTTCTCACTTCTTCAATCCACCCCGTTACCTGCGGTTGCTTGAGATCATTCCTACCCCGCATACAGATCCGGAAATTGTTGACTTCCTGATGCATTACGGTGATCTGTACCTGGGTAAGACCACCGTACTATGCAAAGACACACCTGCGTTCATTGCCAACCGTATCGGTGTGTTCAGCATCATGAGCATCTTTCATATCATGAACAAACTGGGCCTGAGCATAGATGAAGTGGATGCCTTAACGGGGCCCATCATCGGACGCCCCAAATCGGCCACATTCCGCACAGCGGATGTTGTGGGCATCGATACACTGGTGAAAGTGGCCAAAGGGGTTGCAGACAATTGTCCCAATGACGAGGCCAAAGCTATTTTTACCATCCCCGCATGGCTTGAGACTGTGGTGAACAATAACTGGCTGGGAGATAAAACAGGCCAGGGATTCTTCAAAAAAACCAAATCAGCTGCAGGCAAAGAGATCCTGACCCTGAACCTGCAGACCATGGAATATGGCCCGAGGAGTAAACCCAAATTTGCCAGTATCGATGCTGCCAAACCCGTAGAGGACCTGAAACAGCGTATCAAGATGTTGTCGGCCTCTCCGGATAAAGCAGGTGAGTTCTACCGCCAGTTCCATTTTTCCTTGTTCTCCTATATCTCACACCGTATCCCTGAGATCAGCGACGAGATCTATCGCCTCGACGATGCGATGATGGCCGGTTTTGGCTGGGAGATCGGCGCTTTTGAAAGCTGGGACACGCTTGGCGCGGCAAAGACAGTAGAAGCCATGAAAGCTGCCGGTTACTCCGTAGCAGCCTGGGTAGATGAGATGCTTGCCAGCGGCGCCACCAGTTTCTATAAAGTAGAAAGCGGCAAACGGATGTATTATGACCTGTCATCCAAAACATACAAATCCCTTCCGGGTGGCGATGCGTTTATCATTCTCAATCACCATGCAGATAAGCTGGTCTGGAAAAACAGTACCTGCCGCCTGTACGATATTGGCGACGGGGTGGCCGGTTTTGAGTGGAGCACCAAGATGAACAGCATCGGCGGTGAAGTACTGGAGGGATTGAACAAAGCCATCACAACAGCAGAAGAAAAATTCAAGGGGCTAGTGATCGCAAACGACGGCCCCAATTTCAGTGCGGGCGCCAATGTGGGCATGATCTTCATGCTGGCCATTGAACAGGAATACGATGAATTGGATATGGCCATCCGTATGTTCCAGAACAGCATGATGCGGGTACGTTACTCCTCTGTACCTGTGGTTACCGCACCACATGGCTTATCATTGGGTGGTGGCTGCGAGATCAACCTGCATGCCGATAAGATCTGTGCAGCGGCAGAGACCTATATCGGGCTGGTGGAACTGGGTGTGGGACTGATACCCGGCGGCGGCGGAACCAAAGAGTTCGCATTACGCGCCGGTGATGAACTGCACGAAGACGAACCCGAGACCGTGACCCTGAAGAACCGGTTTTTTGCCATTGCTACGGCCAAAGTAGCCACATCGGCACAGGAAGGTTTTGATATGGGTATCTTACGCAAAGGACATGATGAAGTAGTGATGAATACAGGTCGCAGGATCGCGGAAGCCAAGAAATCGGTGATCGAGATTTATGACCAGGGTTATTCTATGCCGCAACCCCGGAAAGACGTAAAAGTCATGGGTCGCCAGGGACTGGGTGCCATGCTGGCCGGTATCAACGGTATGTGGCGGGGTGGTTACGCCACCGATCACGATGCAGTGGTGGCACGTAAGCTGGCCTATGTAATGTGCGGCGGTGACCTTAGCAGCCAGAGCCTGGTGAGCGAACAATACCTGCTTGACCTGGAAAGGGAGGCATTCCTGAGTCTCTGTGGCGAAAAGAAAACACTGGAAAGGATCCAGAGCGTTTTAAAAAGCGGCAGACCTATCAGAAATTAATCGGTGCAGTTCAAGATAAAGTAAACGGACACATTTTATGATGTGTCCGTTTACTTTTGTGGTATACAGCTCTCAGGCTAGTGGTATTTTCAGATTGAAATAATTACTGCTGTTGCCGGACCCTGTATAGATCAGCTCACCGTTCATTTCTTCCATTAGTTTCCGGCATACAGCTAATATATGGGAAGCCCTTGTTTCTTTATCGACCAGCGCAACCCTATTCGGATCAACCGACTGTTCTACTTCCAGGATACATTTTTCTTCGCCACGCGTAATCAGCAGAGAGAGTGTTCTCAGACCGGCCTGATCGAAGAAATAATGCAATACAACAGCCATTACAATACGCAGATAAAAAAGATCGGCCAATACAAGGTTGGTTTCAGGTGGCGCATGCAATTGTACCTCTACCGTATGCTGCTGGCTTTGAAGCAGGATAAGCACTTCTTCTTCCAAGATCTTTTTGATGTCTAATGGCTGAAGATGATAGGATAGCACCTGTTGTCCGGAGAGACCGCCTTTTTCCAGTTTCGCTTCCAGCTGGGCCAGCAGCGATTGTTCATAAGCGGAGAGTTCCGCATTTTTCAGGTCATGGATGATGGCCCCAATATCTTTTGTACCGATGCTTGACGACATGGATCAGTAAGATACAAAATCCATCCGCAGCCAGGTCATTTCTTCTGGTAGACCCGAACATAATCGATCAGCATACTTTGCGGAAAAATACTATCATCCACACCCTGTACCCCACCCCAGTTCCCTCCGATGGCAATATTCAGGATCAGGAAAAAATTCTTGAGAAAAGGCCAGGCATCTGTTCCTGTATTGGGATTATTATACACAAAATAAAAATTGCCATCCACCGACCAGGTTACCGAAGACTCTGTCCATTCCATACTATATACATGAAAAGAATCCTGCGCATCTTTAATCAATACACTACCGCCCTTTTGTTTACCATTGGCTCCATTATATAATTTGCTATGCGCAGTACCATGGATCACATTGGGATCATAGCCCACTTCTTCCATAATATCCAGTTCACCATCATCGGGCCAGATCAGTGGACTGGTTGCTGCCAATGTCCAGATGGCCGGCCAGGTACCTCTCCCTTTGGGAAGTTTGGCCCTGATCTCAAATTTGCCATAAGTCCATTGAGCTTTGCCTTTGGTAACCAGCCTTGCAGAGGTATAGTTCTTCCCACCGAAACTTTCCTTTCTGGTTTCGATCACCAGATTGCCTCCGTTTACCCGGGCGTTCTCGGGGCGGGCGTTGGTATAATATTGCAATTCATTATTACCCCAGCCAGTACCACCCACCTCATAGCTCCATTTGGTAGTATCCGGGTTTCCATCGGTATTAAATTCATCGGACCAAACCAACTGGTAAGTCAATGATGGCGATGGTGTTGTTGGCGTAACTGGTGCCGATGGGGTAACCGGTGCACTAGTGCCAGAGTTCGTTTTGCTGCAACCGGCAGTTATCAGCACAATGGATATAAAAAAACAAGTACAAATAGATTTCATACGGGTAATAGGTATATACTTTAAATGTACTTATTTTACCCGCTGCTGCCGAAGTTGTTGAAGCAGCAATAGTGAAAGCGCGTATCCTCCGAACAAAATGGTTCTTTAAACCCGCCAGTATGATCTTGCGGAGATCAGCTATTTGTTGTGAACGGGCAGATGAGTGGTGCAATAACTGACTGGAATACAATTATCACCAGTGCATTTTTCACAACCATATCCTTTTTTTTACCGCTTGTAACCCTGTTGCGCCGACTCATCAAGAATGGCACGGAATCTCAGAGAACTGAGTATCTTCGGAATACATCCTTAAACAAGGTTATATGCAACCTGTACTAACGCTGAATGGCATTTGCAAGTCTTATGGTAAGATCCAGGCATTAAAAAACGTTGCTTTTGAAGTACCGGAAGGTTCAGTATTCGGTATCCTCGGACCCAATGGCAGCGGCAAGACCACGATGCTGAGCATCATACTCGATATCCTCAAAGCAGACGCGGGCAGTTTTGCCTGGTTTGGCCAACCGGGTTCACCCGAAACACGCAAACAGATCGGGTCTTTGCTGGAAACGCCTAATTTTTACCACTACCTGTCTGCCGTTGATAACCTCAATATCACCCATGCCATCAGCGGACGAGGCAGTGCTGCAGATATAGACCATGTACTGGAGATCGTTAAATTATCCGAACGGAAGCGAAGCCGCTTCAGCGCCTATAGCCTTGGTATGAAACAAAGGCTGGCCATCGCTGCCGCATTGCTGGGCGATCCGCAGGTATTGGTGTTTGATGAACCCACCAACGGACTGGACCCGGTAGGCATTGCAGAGATCAGGGAGCTGATCAAAGAGCTGGCAAGACGCGGCAAGACCATCATCATGGCCAGTCACCTGTTGGATGAAGTAGAAAAAGTATGCACCCATGTGGCCATCCTCAAAAAAGGGACCCTCCTGACTGCAGGACCGGTAGACGAGGTCCTGACCAATGAAGATATCGTAGAACTTTCCTGCAGCAACCCGATACACCTGCACGATCTGCTGATCGGATTTCCCGGTCATACCCATATCAAACTGGAAGGAAACAAGGTACAGCTGTTCTTCCCCATCGGTACCGCGCCCATGGAAGATATCAACCGGTACTGCTTTGAGAAGGGTATCACACTGAACCTGCTTTTTGCCAAGAAGAAAAGTCTGGAAACCAAATTCTTTGAATTAACCAACGACTAAAACACTGCTCATGTTCGCCCTGATCAAAATCGAATGGCTCAAGATAAAGAAATACCCCGCTTTCTGGTGGATGTTGGGTATTGTGGCACTCACCTACCCTGGCACCAATTCCATGGCCTATGTGGGGTACCTGAAAGCCACTACCGGAAAAGCACTTAGTAATAACCTGGCAAAAATGTTTTTGGGCAACCCCTTTGCCTTCCCGGATGCCTGGCATTCCGTTGCGTATTTCTCTTCTTTTTTCATCCTGCTGCCTTCGATACTGGTGATCATGATGGTGACCAATGAATATACGTTCCGCACCCATCGACAGAACATCATTGATGGCTGGAGCAGGTCGCAGTACATCACCAGCAAATTGTTCGATGTACTGATCATTTCTGTGATCGTTACACTGGTATATGTCTTAGCAGCAGCGGGATTTGGCGTTTACGCAGACAGCAGTTCCGTAAACCGATGGACAGAGGGCCTGCAGTACATACCCCTGTTCCTCTTACAAACCTTTGCGCAGTTAACAATCGCATTCCTGTTAGGCTACCTGATCAAAAAAGCATTTATTGCGTTGGGTATCTTCCTGTTTTATTACCTCATTGTAGAGAACATTGCGGTCACCTATGCGCGGTTTAAGATGAACGATATCGGCAGGTTCCTTCCCTTTGAAATGTCTGACCGTTTGATACCGGCTCCGCCATTCTTCAGCAGGATGGGTAAGGATGCCAAAGAAGCCTATACCCGTTTGATCGGCCTGATCCCGGAGCATGTGGTGTATACGATCGTCCTGACGATCCTCATCTGGATCATCTGTTATGCGATACACAAAAGAAGGGACCTGTAATACTTTAGCCAGCAAGCAGGTGATCAAGCGCCTTATCGATAACCGGATAGCTGAAGTCAAAACCGGCCTGCTGAATTTTCCGGGCACTTACATTGGCGCTTTTGAGTACCTCAATGCTCATTTCGCCCAATACGACCTTCAACACAAAAGCCGGTACATACACCGGTATATAGAACCGACCCCGAAGTTTTTGAGCAATATGCAAAGTGAGGGTCTTATTGGTCACTGGATGTGGCGCCACTGCATTGTAGGCCCCAGCCATCGAATGATTCTCAACCGCAAACAAAAACATCCTACAAAGATCGTCCACATGGATCCAGCTAACCACCTGGTTACCGTTACCCAGGATGGCCGCCACACCACCCATGACCGGTTTCCGGAATTCTGCCAGTGCCCCACCCCTGTCACTCAAAACAATACCTGTTCTTAATTTCACCAGGCGTTTACCTAAACCGGTCACCGGTTCTATGCTGGCTTCCCATTGGCGACAGGTCTCACCCAGAAAAGCGGCATCGGCTGGTGCATCTTCCGTAAAGCCCTCTTTCAGGCTACTGGCTGTATCTGGCCCATACCACCCGATGGCGGAACTACTGATCACTGACTGAACTTTATTAGGATATTCCTTCAGCGCTTTTACGATCAGCGCACTGCTTTCTGTACGGCTGCGCAGGATCTCTTGCTTACGGGCCTGGCTCCAGCGCTTATCTGCAACACCTGCACCTGCCAGATGGATGATGTGATCCGCTTTCCCGATGGCATCCCTGTCAATTGCCTGCGCATCTATATTCCAACTTGCATAACTAATACCTGGCGATGGAGTGTATTTGGTTGTATCCCTTGTAAGGATGATCACTTCATATCCTTTGTCTGCCAGCATTGCTGTCAAGCGGGTACCGATCATGCCTGTGCCACCTGTAATCAGTATGGTTGCCATTCTATTGAGTTTTACAGCGCATTGACTGCTTTGGCGGAGAATTGCCTGCGAAAGCGCAACGACGCGGTTATGAGACAGCAAAGATCATACTTATCAGTCAGAATCAACACAGTGTTTGCAGATCTGCTGGTGATGCCCTTAACAGCTGTTCAACAAAAACCCCCGGTTATTCACCGGGGGCCACAACTAAAATCACCATTTTAAAACACAACTATAGCAAGCAAGGGGTTAGTCTGGTTTTTTACCGTCCAGGAACGTGTTGATCGTTGAGATCTGCGTCTGGTCGTTCTCATCCTTACCCACAGTGTATTTGCTGTAGAAATTCTCTACAGAAGTCAGCGTATTACCAAACAGTTCCATATTTCGGCGCACGTAGGCTGGTACCGCGTCAAACTCATTATTGGCATCGGCTGCATTGTTCATGTTGAACGACAGATTACGGAGCTTCTGGATCCTTTCTGCTGCCCTTTTCTTCTGCTCTTCTGTTTCATCAAAACTATCTTCCTGGAAAGCAGCCTGCATAGCAGGATGTGATACGGGCGACTGCGTAACCGTCAGCTCTTTCTCCACCAGTTGAAATTCCATATCAGGCTCTTCCGCTTTGTTTACGGGTTCCGGCTGGGGCTGTGGTTCCGGCTGCCGGTTTTCCACCGCCGGGGCCTGTATCGGTTGTTGCACCGGCATCTCAGGCTCTGCATAAATATTCACCGGTTTACTCAAAAAACTCATGGTAGCTATGGGAGCCTGTGGTTCTTCTTTCTCATTCACTTCGAAAGTGGTCAGCTCCTCCATGACTGTTTTGGGAACATGCACTTCCTCAACAGGTTCTTCCACTTTTACTTCCTGTGTGATCTCTGTGCTCAGTTCAAACTGTAGTACAGTGGTCTCTTTCTCTTCGGCCACTTCCTCATATATCTGCACCTGGCTGGAAGTGAATTCCGGTTTGCTGAACACCGTCAGCATATCTTCCAGGGGCATTCTCTCCTGCATGCTGGGGGCCAGCTGGTCCTGAGGTTCTTCGGCCACTGGCACCGGGGCTGGTGCTACCGCTTCCTTTACAGGAGTTACAGCAGCTGGTGCTTCCGTTTCCAGTACCATTACGATCTTCTCGGGCTGTGGTTCCACTTTTTTGGCCTGCACGGGTTTGGCAAAAGGATCCTTATGCTCAAAACCGGTTGCGATTAAGGTAATACCGATCTTCTTATCAAGTGTAGGATCATACCCCATACCTACGATCACATCGGTATTCTCACCGGCTTGCATACGCAGGTGGTTATTGATGATCTCCAGCTCGTCCATAGTGCACTCGTGTTCACCTTCGGCGCTGTTGATATTGATCAGGATCCATTTGGCTCCGCGGATATCGTTATCGTTCAGCAGGGGCGATGACAAAGCCTCTTCAATGGCACGCTGGGCTCGGTCCTCACCTTCCAGTTCCGCTTTACCAAGGATAGCTACACCTCCGTTCTTCATGACGGTGCACACATCGGCGAAATCGACGATGATATGTCCGCGGCTGTTGATGATATCTGTGATACATTTGGCAGCAGTGGCCAGTACATTATCTGCCTTGCCAAATGCTTCCTTCATTTTCAGGTTACCATACTGCATACGCAGTTTATCGTTGCTGATCACCAGGAGGGTATCTACGTAGGGCTTCAATGCCATGATACCTTCTTCCGCCTGTTGGTGACGGCGGGGGCCTTCGAATCCGAAAGGTGTGGTAACAATACCTACCGTAAGGATGCCCAGTTCTTTACAGATCTGCGCAATAATAGGAGCACCACCGGTACCGGTACCACCACCCATACCCACAGTAATGAATGCCATTTTGGTGTTCACTTCCAGGATACGTTTGATCTCTTCCAGCGACTCTTCTGTTGCTTTCTTACCTACTTCAGGATTGGCTCCGGCGCCCAGCCCTTGTGTAAGGTGTGGTCCGAGCTGAATTTTATTGGGAATATTACTTTGTTCGATGGCTTTCGCATCCGTATTACAGATGATGAAATCTACACCTTCGATATTCTGTTCAAACATGAAGTTGACAGCGTTGCTTCCACCTCCACCCACACCCAACACTTTGATGATGGATGATTTCTGTTTGGGAAGATCGAAATGAATCATAGCGTACTTTTTAAATTGAATTAACGGGTTTTCTTAGAAGGGGTTTGGGTACTAACGATGAGTAGCCTCGTTTTATTTTATCACCTGGTCTTCTTCTTCCTTGAAGAGATCGATCAGGTTGTTCTTGAACTTGTCCCAGAACTTCCCTTTTCTTCCAGACACATCCACAGATGCAGCAGGGGCAACGGGTTCAGTCGGAACCTCTGCCTGTTCCACCGTGAGTTTCTTAGGCACTTCCACCTTCCTGAATTTCTCGGTGAACTCTTTGTGTCTGTGATCGAAATCGCTGTATCCTTTCAGGATCAGTCCCAAACAGGTAGAGTACATCGGTTTTTTCAGTTCTTCAATATGATTAGGCGCCAGGTGCTCATTCGGGTATCCGATACGGGCATTCAGGCCTGTGGTATATTCTGTCAACTGGATCAGGTGTTTCAGCTGCGATCCGCCACCCGTCAGGATGATACCTCCATTCAGCATGCGGCTGTCGAGCCCCACCTGCTTCAGGTGATAGGTCACAAAATCCAGGATCTCGCTCATCCTTGCCTGGATGATAGCTGCCAGGTTCTTTACGCTGATCTCCTTAGCGGGCATGCCCTTCAGACCGGGTATCGTGATATAGGCATTGGCTTTTGCCTCATCGGCCAGGGCTGAACCGAACTGAACCTTCATGGCTTCGGCCTGGCTCTTCAACACACCCAGACCCATACGGATATCATTGGTAATGTTCTCGCCGCCAAAAGGGATCACGGCAGTATGTTTCAGGATACCTTCATAAAATACGGCCAGGTCGCTGGTACCACCACCGATATCGAGGATGGCAACACCTGCTTCCATATCTATATCGCTCATAACAGCGCTGGCAGAAGCCAGGGGCTGGAGAACCAGGTCTTTGGTGGTCAGTCCGCTTCTTTCAACGGCGCGGTTGATGTTACGGATCGCGTTACGGTCGCCGGTGATGATATGGAAGTTCGCTCCCACTTTCACCCCGTTGTATCCGATGGGGTCCTTGATATTCTGGATATTATCCACATGAAAATCCTGTGGGATCACATCAATGATCTGGTCGCCTGCAGGAATGAAGGTCTTGCGCTGGTTGTTGATCAGCTGTTCTATCTCAGGTCGTTTGATCTCGATATCTGCGTCCTGACGAACGATATCGCCACGGGTCTGCAGGCTCTTGATATGGTGCCCGGCAATACCCACATATACTTCATTGATCTCCAGATCCGGGTTACTTTCATAACAATTTTCCAGGGCCTGCTGTATGGCCTTGATGGTCTGATCAATGTTCAAAACCTGGCCATGCTGCACGCCATTGCTGTTGGCGCGGCCAAAACCCAAAATCTCCAGCTTGCCATATTCATTCTTACGGCCGGCAATGGCTGCGATCTTTGTTGTACCGATGTCCAGGCCAACAATGATGGGTGATTCGTTGTGATTCATGTGTTGTGTTTTAGTTGTTTTTAATGGGTAGTTGTTATGTTATCGTTCGTGGCAGGTAGTGAACAGCGGCGAAAACCTTCCCCGATCCACAACCACCGGTCACGGTCATTGATTTCTGGTCATCACGGCTCTTGGTTTTTTATTCCTGACAGCAGGCTTTTTTTGCGCTGCTTTTTTAGTCGCGGCTTTCTTCACATTCGTTAACGATTTATTAATCACTTTATTGTTTGTAACCGTTGCAGAATTTGCTTTTGCAACAGGTTTTAACACTGTGGTCACCAACGGCTTTTTTACCACCGTATCTTTTTTGCTAACAGGTACCGGATTGCTTACGCGACCACTATCCGCGAAACCCGGTGCCGGCTGATTCATCATTGCCTGCATCAGGGCATGCGCCCTTGCAGAATCGATACGGGCCTGGGAGCTTCCTTTACGGATGGCCACTACCTGGTTATCGTATTGTATGTCCAGCTTCTCATAGGTATTGATCCCGTTCTGCAACCAGGCTTTGTGGTAGAAAGTACCCAGTTTCCGGAACTTCCTGTCAAGATCTTCCGCTCCTCCCAGGCTTACCGTATGGTCTCCCAGCACCGGCACCAGTTCAAAACCGGCTCCTGGCGTGATATCTACCTGGGCCACCTGTGCCATCCAGAAAGAATCAGCCAGTATATACTTCCCAACCTTCACAATGTCATTCAGCAGTATGCTGTCCGGCTTGGCCAGTGAGGATTTATCCGATGGGAAGCCGGTAAAGACTGGCACCCTTGCCGACAGTTTCTCACTCAGCGGCAGGCGGAGCGCATTGCTATCGAGGTAAAAGGAGTTCCCTCCCAGCGTAAACACCCTGGCTACGGGTTGCCGTTCCTCTATCTTCACCTGTAATACCTGGTTGTTATCGATGAACATTTCGGCGTTCTTTACCCACGGATCTTTCTCTACCAGCGATTCCATCTGCCGAAGGTTCAGCGAGCCGATACGGCTGCCGGCAACCTGGCCCACCGAATGCAACATTTCCATCACATCCTTTTCATCAATGAACATATGCCGCTCAACCCCGGTGATCTCAATGGTAATATTGGTACAGGTTTTCTGGTTTTTCTGTTGCATAGCAGCTCCCAGCAGTACCATCGTTCCGATGCCGGCCAGGATCCAGAGACCATTCAACAGTATTTTTTTCCAGTTGTACTTCCGCATGTTTATCCTTTCAGCAACAATTCTTTTACAGGTTGTACCATCGCGTCAATATCACCAGCTCCGGCCATCACCAACAGCCTGGGTTTATTTACAGCCACCCAACTCTTCAATTCTTCCTTATCCAGCACCTGGCGTTTGGCCACGGTCATCTTACTCATCACCAGTTCACTGCTCACACCTCGCATCGGCAGTTCACGTGCAGGGTAGATGGGCAACAGTATCACTTCATCGGCCATATCCAGGCTCAGGGCAAATTCGTTGGCCAGGTCGTTGGTACGACTGAACAGATGTGGCTGAAATACCAGCGTCAGCTTCTCTCCGGGAAAAATGCTCTTCACACCGGTGATCAATGCGCGCAGCTCCTCAGGATGATGTGCATAATCATCGATCAGCACATGGTCCTCTGTCTTCAATGCATATTCGAACCTTCTCCTCACACCTTTGAAATCGGCCACAGCCGCTTTGATCTTATCATCATCGATGCCCAGGTGTTTGGCAACCGTGATCGCAGCCACACAGTTTTCAATATTATGCAAGCCGCCCATGTGCAGCACCACATTCGGTATGGTCCAGTTCTGACTGACCACATCAAATACATAACTGCCATTCAGCACTTTACGATTGGCTGCATATACATCGGCCCGGGTATCTTCAAAACTGTAGGTATACAGATTGGCAGCGGTCAGCTCCTCGCCACGTTCCAGGTCGTATTTGGCGATCAGGCAACCTCCGGGCTTCAGTTTCTGAGAGAACTGGATGAATGCATTCACTACTTCCTCCGGTGTGCCATAAATATCCAGATGATCAGGATCCATGGCCGTGATCACCGCCACATCGGGAACCAGTTTTAAAAAACTCCGGTCATATTCGTCGGCTTCCACCACCACCACATTCTTTTCGCTGCTCCAGAAATTCGTATGGTAATTAGCCGCAATGCCTCCTAAAAACGCATTACACCCATAACCGGTGTGGCGAAGCAGGTGCGCTGTCATGGAAGTAACGGTGGTCTTTCCATGGGTTCCTCCCACGCAGATATTGAAAGAGCCTTCCGTGATCCACTGCAACACATCACTCCTTTTCACCACGGTATACCCATTCTCCCGGTAAAACACCAGTTCAGCATGCTGTGCCGGAATAGCAGGTGTATAGACGACCGCATCCACATCTTTGGGAACCAGGTCCACACGCTCCTCGTAATGAATAGTGATACCAGATGCTTCCAACTCTCGTGTTAGCGGCGTTGATGTCCTGTCATAACCACTCACAGCAACTCCCTTGGCCTTGAAATAACGGGCCAGGGCACTCATGCCAATTCCACCGATACCGATGAAATAGATCTTTCGTATGTCGTTCAATTTGCTCACCTGATATGTTTCAATATTTCTTTGGCAATCACTTCGTCCGCATTGTTTACCGCCAAGGCTTTACAATTGGTATGTAACTGTTGCTGCAAGGTCTCATCCTTTGCCAATGCGATCACCGTTGCTATCAGTTTCGTTTTGGCTTCCTTATCGCTCACTATCAATGCAGCCTCTCGATTCACAAGGTTCATGGCATTGGAGGTCTGGTGATCCTCTGCAGCCAGTGGGAACGGAACAAACACCGTTGGTTTGCCCACCACACAGATCTCCGTTACCGACATGGCCCCCGCTCTGCTGATGACCACATCGGCAGCTGCATAGGCCATTTCCATTTCTTTGATGAAATCATTCACCCACACATTTTTTCTCCCGCCCCCCTTCATCATATATTCAGAAGCGGTGGTTTTCCCGGTCTGCCAGATCAACTGCAGATCATTCTGCGCAAACTCGTCCAGATGCAGGGCCAATGACTCATTGATACTGCGTGCCCCAAGACTTCCACCAATAGCGAGAACGGTTTTTTTATTGGGATCCAGGTCGAAGAACCGAAGCGCCTCCGCGTGGTCGATCTTTGACTCAACAATGGTCTTCCGCACAGGATTACCCACCACGAAAAGTTTTTCTTTGGGGAAGAACCTCTCCATACCATCCGTTGCCACAAACACGGCCGTGGCCTTTTTACCCAGCAGGATATTGCTCTTGCCCGCAAATGAGTTGCTCTCGTGGATGAATGTGGGGATCCTTTTTGACTGGGCATACCGCAATACCGGGAACGAAGAATATCCTCCCACACCAATGACCGCATCGGGGCGGAACTTATCTATGATCAGCCTTACCTGTAAAAAACTTTTTACCAGTTTGATCGGAAGACTGAGGTTCCTCCATAAGGATTGCCTGTCAAGTCCTGCAATATCCAGTCCTTTGATCGGATAACCGGCCTGCGGAACTTTCTCCATCTCCATCTTACCATTGGCCCCCACAAACAGTATCTCGATAGCGTTATCCGCCTGCTTCAAAGCGTTGGCGATCGCGATCGCCGGGAAGATATGTCCACCCGTTCCTCCTCCGGCAATGATCACACGGATCGGCTTCTGCCCTGCGGCAGCATCTGAATGCATCATGGTATGTGTATGCCCGTTCATGATTTCTGTTCAACTGGTTTAACGGGTTCTTCAGGCACTGGCTGTGTTACGGCAACCGGCTCTACCTTTCCTTCCATCTGTTCCACATTTCTTGCCACACTCAATATAATTCCTATAGCACCACAGGTAAACAGGAAGGAGCTACCTCCCATACTTACCAGGGGAAGCGTTACTCCTGTAACCGGCACCAGGTTCACATTCACCGCCATATTCGCAACTGCCTGTATCACCAGTGTAAAACTCAATCCCAATGCAAGAAATGCGCCAAACGCATAAGGGCACCTGCGGAATATCCGGATACAACGGAACAGAAAAACGAGGTAGATGAATATCATGAACGCACCACCCAACAAGCCATACTCTTCTATGATGATGGAATAAATAAAGTCGTTATATGCCTGTGGCAGAAAGTTCCGCTGACGACTGTTTCCAGGACCCAATCCCACCAGCACACTACCGTTAGCAATAGCGATCTTGGCCTGCTGCACCTGGTATGGGGTCTCATTGTCTTTGGCGTACATGAAATCCTGCACCCGGCGCACCCAGGTACCGATACGACCGAAGGATTTGGCCTTTTCGGCAATACCTGCTTTTTTGGTCTCATCGCTCTGTTTGCCATCGTATGTGAACACCGCCACCGTGATGATGAGTGCCACGGGTATCAGCGCAACGCCAATGGTCATCAGAATATGTTTGATACTGACCCGGCCAATGAACATCAGCAATAGCGCAGTGGCACCGGTCAATAAGGCATTCGACAGGTTGGCCGGCATGATCAACGCACAGATGATCAGCACCGGTGTAACAACAGGAAGAAATCCCTTCTTAAAATCTTTGATCATTTCCTGTTTCTTACTCAGCAAACGGGAAATGTACATGAACAATGCCAGCTTGGCTAGGTCGCTTGTCTGGATGGTCATGTTGATGATGGGTAACTTGATCCAGCGGCTGCCATCGTTGATCTTGGCGCCAAAGAACAAGGTATATAATAATAGAGGTATCGAGATGAGGAACATGATCGTAGCCACTCTCGAGAAGATGGTATAGTTGATGCGGTGCAGGAAATAGATCACTAGTAACCCCACCAGTGAAAAAGAGACCTGCTTAAACAGGTATACATTGGTATTACCCTTATACATCTTATAGGCCAGCGAACCCGTTGCACTGTATACCACCAGGATGGAGATCAGCGATAACAATACCACGATACCCCAGATATATTTATCACCACGGGTACGGTTCACCAGCTGCCCGCGCATTCCACCAATGCTGGGTATCTGTGAAAACAAGGTATCTCTGATCTCTGACATTTCGGTTTGAATTACGTGGCGTGATACTCAAAACAGGGTTCTGGCCTCATACCACAGACATGCCTATTACAATTCTTTTACTGCATCTTTAAACTGACGGCCCCTATCCTCATAATTTTTAAAGAGGTCAAAACTGGCACAAGCCGGGCTTAACAGAACCACATCACCTTTGGCTGATAATTTAAAGGAAGCATTTACCGCCTTCTTGGCTGAATCGGTCTCAACGATCGTTGGCACAATATCTTTGAAGGCCTCTATGATCTTCTTATTGTCCACTCCCATACATACTATTGCCTTCACCTTCTCCTTTACGAGATCGGCGATAAGGCTGTAGTCATTCCCCTTATCGGTACCACCCAATACCAATATGGTCGGCTTATTCATACTCTCCAGGGCAAACCAGGTACTGTTCACGTTGGTTGCCTTACTGTCGTTAATAAATTCAACACCCCGTACCATGGCCACAAACTCCATACGATGCTCGAGGCTGTGAAAGTTCTTTACTGCCTCACGGATCTTCTCTTTGCGGATGCCGAGCGTAGCGGCTGCGATTCCTGCTGCCATAGTGTTGTAGTTATTGTGTTTACCTTTCAGAGCAAAGTCATAGATACTCATGCTTACTCTTTCTTCCTGGATTCTCAGCATCATCTGGTCACCCTTGATGTAGCCGCCTTTTTTTACTTCTTGTTTCATAGAGAATGGTAATGGGTTAGTATGAATGGTTAGTAATGGGATTTTTTGCATGATCACTTCATCATCCAGACAATAGATGAAATAATCTTTTTCTGTTTGGTTGCTGATGATCCTGAACTTACTGTTGACGTAATTCTCGAACTTGTACTCGTACCTGTCGAGGTGATCTTCGGTAATGTTCAGCAACACTGCGATGTCTGCCCGGAATTCCTTGATATCGTCCAACTGAAAAGAGCTTACTTCCACCACGTAGAGCTTTTTAGGATCGAGTGCCACCTGTTTGGCAAACGAGATACCGATATTTCCCACCATGGCACAATCCAACCCCGCAGTCCGGCAGATATGGTAGGTAAGCGCCGTAGTGGTGCTTTTCCCATTACTACCCGTGATGGCAACAATTTTGCTATCACCCTTGAAGCGGTAGGCCAGCTCTATCTCACTGATCACCGGTATACCTTTGGCCCTGACCTGTTTCACCATCTCATTCTTCTCAGGGATACCCGGACTCTTCATCACTTCATCTGCCGACAGGATCTTTTCAGCTGTATGCTGTCCTTCTTCAAATGCAATTCCGTTATCAAAGAGCTCTTGTTTGTAGGATGTTTTCAGCTGGCCACCATCACTCAGGAATACA
Organism: Chitinophagaceae bacterium; assembly: GCA_020403425.1. Lineage (GTDB taxonomy): Bacteria > Bacteroidota > Bacteroidia > Chitinophagales > Chitinophagaceae > Sediminibacterium. The sequence continues at coordinate 60,717 of JADBXR010000006.1, forward strand.
TCGTACCCTTGTTTCTTCCCCAGGATAGCTGCACCGATGCCGCTTTCTCCTCCGCCCAGTATCACCAGTTTATGCGCCATCTTTTATCTCATTTTCAGTGTTACAATGGACAGTACCACACAGATGATGGTAATGATCCAGAACCGCACTGCTATTTTACTTTCGTGAAATCCCTTTTTCTGGTAGTGATGATGCAGGGGGCTCATCAGGAACACCCTTTTTCCTTCACCATATTTTTTCTTGGTATACTTGAAATAGCTCACCTGGATGATCACACTCAGGTTCTCTATCAGGAACACACCGCAGAAAATAGGGATCAATAATTCTTTACGAACAATGATGGCAAGGGAAGCGATGATACCACCCAAAGCCAGGCTACCCGTATCGCCCATGAATACCTGGGCCGGAAAGGCATTGTACCAAAGGAAACCGATGCAGGCTCCCACAAATGCGCCCACAAAAATGGACAGCTCACCCAGGTTAGGGATATACATCACATCAAAGTAATCGGCAAAAATGTAGTTACCGCTCACATATACGAACACTCCGATACCCGCACCAATGATCGCACTTACACCAGCGGCCAGTCCATCCAGCCCATCCGTCAAATTGGCCCCGTTCGATACGGCCGTTACGATAAAGGTTACGATCAGGATATACACCACCCAGGTATACTTCTCTGCGCCCGGACCGATCCAGCTGATCAGTTTGCTATAGTTGAACTGGTGGTTCTTCACAAAGGGGATCGTTGTAATGGGGGTTTTCACTTTCACGAACTTCTTTTCAATGCCATTCAGTTTTCTTACGACGATATTGGAATCCTTTGCCAGGCGCTCCCCTTGCTGCAGTTGTGCCTGCGGACTGGTGATGACTTCCCGCTCAACGGTCACGGCATTACTGAAATAGAGGGTCAAACCAATGATGACACCAAGACCAATCTGCCCGATGATCTTTGAGATACCGGCCAATCCATCACTATCTTTCTTTTTATATGCTTCACCTCTTTCCTGGGCAGCTTTCCTGGCCCTGATCTTGAAGAGATCATCCAGGAATCCGATCACACCCAGCCATACGGTGCAGAGTATCATCAGGCGTATGTATACTTTATCCAGGTTGGCAAACAGCAATGTGGGTATCAGGATACTCAGCAGGATGATGATACCACCCATGGTAGGTGTACCCTTCTTCTGCGCCTGCCCTTCCAGCCCCAGATCGCGGACGCTTTCGCCGATTTGTTTTCTTTTCAGCAGCAGGATGATGCGTTTACCATACACTGTTGCCAGCAGCAGTGATAAAATCACGGCCATCGCTATACGGAATGTGAGGAACTGAAACATGCCCGTACCCGGAAGGTGAAACTCTTTGTTAAGCCAGCTGAATAAGTAGTATAGCATAATTAAAGTTGTTAGTGTTAGCTGTGACGGCCTGCTTATGTACCGCCAGCTGTCATCGATTTCACTTTCCTAATAATTCAAACATTTCTTTTAAAATCTCTTTGTCATCAAAGGGATGTTTCACCCCGTTGATATCCTGGTATTTCTCGTGCCCCTTTCCTGCCACCAGAATGATATCATCTTTGTTGGCAAAACTCACCGCTGTTTTAATGGCTTCTTTCCTGTCTGTGATCGAGATATATTTTCTTTTGGCAGAACTGCTCAATCCTGTTTCCATGTCGCGCAGTATCTGGGCCGGATCTTCTGTCCGGGGATTATCGCTGGTCAGTATCACCCTGTCACTCAGATCACAGGCCGTTTGGGCCATGATGGGGCGTTTTGTCTTGTCCCTGTCACCTCCACATCCCACGACCGTAATGATCTGCTCATGCCCTTTCCGTAATTTTTTGATGGTCATCAGCACATTCTCCAGTGCATCCGGTGTATGTGCATAATCCACGATACCGATGATCAACCCACTGCTGATGCTGTAATCGAACCTTCCCTCCGCCCCACTGAGCAGGCTGAGCGCCGTTAACACCTGCTCACTCTCTTCACCCAGGCAAACAGCTGCGCCGTAAACCGCCAGCAGGTTATAAGCATTGAATTCCCCGATCAGCCGAAAATGCACTTCCTTATCATTTACCAGCATTACCAGACCGGTCAACGCGTTCTCTAGTATCTTTCCTTTGAAGGCCGCCACTGTTTTCAGACTGTACAGGTATTTTTTGGCATGTGTATTCTGCAGCATCACTTCACCTCTCTTATCATCAGCATTCGAGATCGCAAAAGCACTGGAAGGAAGATGATCGAAGAAACTTTTCTTCACACGGATATACTCATCGAAGGTCTTGTGATAATCCAAATGGTCATGGGTGATGTTGCTAAACAGCGCCCCTGTGAACTGTAAACCTGTAATGCGGTGCTGGTGTATGGCATGACTGCTGCATTCCATGAACACATGGGTGCAACCCTCATCCAGCATCTGTTTCAACAATGCATTCAAACTGACCGCATCCGGTGTGGTATGGGTGGCCGGAATGATGCTTTCCCCTATCTGATTCTGCACAGTGCTCACCAATCCGCAACGGTAACCCAGCTTGGTAAACAACTTAAACAGAACCGTTGCGATCGTGGTTTTACCATTGGTGCCGGTAACACCCACCAATTTTATTTTGGTGGAGGGTTCTCCATAGAACTGATGCGCCATATACGCAACCGCTTCACTGGTATTATTCACCTGCAGGTAGGTAACACCTTCTGCGGTCAAAGCAGGTATTTCCTCACAAACAATCGCTACAGCACCAAGCGATATAGCTTTATCAATGAACTGATGCCCATCAGACTGCACACCGCGGATCGCCACAAACACATTACCGGGAAGTACTTTCCGCGAATCGATCTGTATGCCGTTCACGTCAATACCCGTAGTACCCTGAACCTGCTTCAGGTGCACCTTGTATAATATGTCTTTGAGTATTGCCATCATTTTATCATTATCAATTCAATGCAACATTCACTAACTGACCTTTCACCACTGGCTGACCTGGCAGGATCGACTGTTCGGCTACTTTGCCCCTCCCTTTCGCATTCACTTTCAGTCCCATGTTCTCGCAGAGCAGCACCACATCCTTCAGCCCCATTCCCTTTAACTGGGGCATGGTATTTTTATCAACCGGTTTTTTGCTCAGCACCACCACCGCATCTTTTCCTTTCATATCGATCCACTCATCTGTTCTGCCAGTGGAATCGGAATAGGACAAACGCAGTTTTTGTGACAGGTACGCGATATCTTTCTTATTTCCGGCATAATTGAACACACTACTGTCCTTTTTAGCCTGCGCCATAACTGTATTGGCTTGCCTGATATAAGTACTGTACAAGCGGTCAGCGATCTCTTTAAAAACAGGTCCCGCAACTGCAGCACCATAATATACCGGCGCATGCGCCTTGTTCTTGATGATCACCACACAGGTATACTGAGGGTTCTCTGCAGGAAAATAACCGGCAAAGGAAGATTGGTAGATCTTATCGGCATACCCCCTGTTACCGTCTGCCACCAGTGCCGTGCCGGTTTTGCCAGCCACTTTATAAGGAGAACCTTTGAATAGCTCCTTCGCAGTTCCTGAAATACAAACACCTTCGAGGCAGGCTTTCAACTTTTGTAAGGTCTGACTGCTGCAAACACTTTCATCGATCACTCTCGGACCAAACTCCTGCAACAGAATACCTTCTTCTTTTACCGCACTCACCAGATAAGGACGCATGATCTTTCCATTATTGGCAATGGCATTGTATAATACGGTTGTCTGCAGCGGGCTTACCGACAGGTTATAACCAAAAGCCATCCAGGGCAAAGTGGTAGGGCCCCAGAATTTACCGCCGGGCCTGTAGATCACCGGCTTCCTTTCACCGGAGAGATCAACACCAGTAAGTGTATCCATCCGCATTTTCTTCAGGTGCCTCAGAAACTGGTTCGGATTGGAAGAATAATGCTGTGCTGCCATCTTAGCCATCGCCACATTGGAACTCAACTCAAATGCATGTTGTACGGTCACATCATTTTCTTTATGCACTTCAGAATCATACACCGTCTGACCCGCGATCTTCCAGGCGCCATGCTCCAGGGTGATCATCTGGTTCAGCGACACTTTCTTGTCTTCCAGCAAAGCCAGCATGGTAGCCAGCTTAAAGGTCGACCCGGGTTCTGTAGGACTGATCGCATAATTAAAATCTTCCCAGTAGCTTCCGTCGCTCCTTTTCCCCAGGTTGGCAATGGCTTTGATCTTACCGGTCTTCACTTCCATCACAATTGCACAACCGGTCTGGGCCTCATTCTTCACCATCATCTTCATCAGGGCATTCTCCGTTACATCCTGAATGAACACATCGATAGTACTCACAATATCTTTTCCGGTTTCAGGTTCTATCTCGTAGGTATCATCAACGGGAACATTCACCCCTCCTGCGATCCTTCTTACGAACTGTTTTCCATTCCTACCCCTCAGTATTGAATCGTAGGTCATTTCAAGTCCCACTTTATTGGAGTCTCGCGCCAGGCCGATCGTTCTGAATGCCAGCATCTGGTAAGGATTCAATCGGATGGTCTTCTCCTGCGCTATCAAACCACTTTTATATCTACCCAGCTTGAACAGCGGAAAATGACGCAATTGCTCGTATTCACGGAAAGAGATCTTTTTCTTCAGAGGAAAATACCCCTCTTCATTCTTATATCCCTCCTTAAGCAAGGCCTTGTACTCTCCGGCCGACATATCCTTGAACAGTCCCGCCAGGCTCTCACTCAAAGAATCCAGGTTCTCACGAAACAGCCGGCCGTTCTTTTCACGCAAAGCATCCACCCTGAAATCGATGTACAGATCGAACTGAGGAATACTGGTGCTCAGCATCTGTCCATCTTCGCTGTAAATGGTTCCCCGCTCCGCTTCTATTTCATCGAGCTTTTGGTGCAAGCTATCACTCATGCTGCGCCAATGACTTCCCTGCACCTGTTGTATATAGATGGCTTTCCCGAAAATGGCCACACAGGCAAGCACCACCAGTATGTAACTGAGGTAAACTCTCCAGAGTATGTCGCGTTTTACGTCCACCTTTTATTGAATGGTTGATTTTTGGTTTTTAAGGTTTTTCAGCTTGCAACCGGCGGGGCATATCCTTACTCACTTTCAATCCCAACGGTTCCGTCGATTTCACGATCTGCCCCTCTTCGCTCCGGAACATCACTTCGCTTTTCAGTGTCTTGAATTCATACTGCAGGTCCTTCAGCTCAGATGTGGTACTGTTGATCCTACGTATGGTCTTATCCGCCCTATGGCCATTGGCGATATATAGTATCGTTAACACAGATAAGAACAGGAAGAACGGAATGTTCTTCACGATCCACTGGTAGTTAAACAAACCTTTCAGCGGGTTCTTAGTAGTCTTATCGGTCAATGGTTCGGACACTTTCAGTTCATTGGTTAATTGACGATTAATTGCTGGCCCATTGGTATCCGACCCTGCTGCACAGGCCCCATCAACCAACACACCCGGCTCTTTATATTTTCTCCGCAACTCTCAGTTTTGCGCTGCGGCTCCTGGTATTCCTTTTCAACTCTTCTTCTGAGGCCGTTACCGGTTTTCGGGTAACGATCCTGAACACTTCTTCCTTAATCACAGGCAATAAAGGGTTATCAGGTGTTTCGTCGAAACTACCCTGGCGGAAGAAATTCTTCACGACCCTGTCTTCTATAGAATGGAAGGTGATGATGGCAACACGGCCACCGGGTTTCAGCACAGCAGGAACCTGCTGCAGCATGTCTTTCAAAGCACCCATTTCATCGTTCACCTCAATTCGCAAAGCCTGGAATACCTGGGCTAAGTACTTATTAGGATTTCCCTTCACCACGGGACTGATCAATGCTTTGAACTGTTCAACGGTCTCGAACTGCAGATGTTTGCGCTCATGCACAATATGCTTCGCCAGCGTTTTGGAGTTGGTGACTTCGCCATATTGCTCAAACAGCTTATGCAACTGTTGTTCACTATAGGTCTTGATGATATCAACGGCCGTAGCGCCCTGCCTCCTGTCCATCCGCATATCCATCGGTCCGGAAAAGCGGATAGAGAAGCCGCGTTCGCCTTCATCGAACTGATGACTGCTAACGCCGAGATCGGCCAGAATACCATCCACCTGCGTGATCTTGTGCAGGCGAAGCATCCGCTGCAGGTGCCGGAAATTCTGTGCCACAAAGATGACACGATCATCCTGCGGCAGGTTCCGCTGCGCATCCGCATCCTGGTCAAAAGCGATCAGTTTCCCTTTAGCACTCAGCTGTTCCAGAATTCCCCTACTATGACCACCACCGCCAAATGTGCAATCCACATACACACCATCGGGTTGAATGGCCAAACCTTGTAAGGTTTCATGAAACAAAACAGGAACGTGATACGCTGATGTCATGAGTTTGAAAATTTGAAAATTTGAAAATTCAAATAATCGCGGTATTTGAAAATTGGTTACGTGTTGTTTCATTTTCATCCCGCCGTTGGCGGGATCAAATTGCCGCATTTTCAAATTTTTTCAGTCATCACTTCCTGCGCTAGGTTACTAAAGGCCTCGGGTGAAAAATCCTCAAAGAGCTGTTTGTACTTACTAGCATCCCAGATCTCGAATCGGTCCAATGCGGCGGCAAGAACAATATCCTTGCCTAAACCGGCAAATTCCCTCAGTGTTTGGGGAAGCAACATACGGCCGGCAGAATCCAGCTCTATTTCCGTTGCCCCGCCCAGAAACTGGCGGCGAAATTGACGTACCTTGGGGTCGAAATCATTCAACTGGCTAATCTTGGCAATAATCAATTCCCAACTTTTGATCGGATACAACGTGAGACATTTTTCAAAACCACGGCTGAGGATGAAACGCCCCTCCCCTTCAGGCAACTGTTTTTTCAGTCCGCCCGGAATCAGGAAGCGACCTTTCGCGTCAACCGTTGCTTCATATTCTCCGTGAAATCCGTTCATTTGGGTATAAATATTTTCAAGTTTACCACTTGTTGACACAAAATAACACCTTTTCCCACTTTTATCTCCATTTTGGAGCATTTGTATTTATCCACAGAATGCATTGACCTGTAACGCAATGCAGCAAAGCGTTTGAAGCGATTTTTTGAATACTATTCCTGAATAGCTGTGAATTACTGTGGATAACACGTGAATTTCCGAGGCCAAACTGTGAATTAACCTCGACATCCATATATATCTGTTTAATAATCAACTATATCAGTTTGTGGAGCCCTTCCAGGGAAAGTCCATAGGAGAAGCCCTTTCAGCGAGCTAGTGGAAGCCTTTTTCGGGCCTGACAGGCTTTTTTACGGCCTAAAATAGCAGTGAACCCATGGGAGTGGTAAAAAGTGGTAATACGGGCGGATATTCCCGGAGAGCTACGCGTAAGACTTAGATTCTAGGCTGTAAGCCTGGGGGATAGGCGTTACTCGGCGGAGCCAATCGATTAATACGGTAACAGGATTCTTCTGATTGAGAACGATGTTTTGAACAGTTGGTTTAGCTTCGCACCCATCATCTGACAATCATACTAAATCATCGTAATCAGAGATACTAAATCATAAGCATCCGTGATCATGCATCCTCAAGAACTTTCTATCAAAGATTTCAGTTACGAATTACCGGACCAACGCATTGCCCGGTATCCACTGGCAGAAAGGGACCAGAGCAAACTGCTCATCTACCGTGATGGTGACATAACGGAAAGTATTTATGCCGATCTCGCTGATCACATACCCGCCAACAGTCTATTGGTATTCAACAATACCAAAGTGGTAGAAGCCCGGTTACTCTTTGAAAAACCCAATGGTGGCAAGATCGAGATCTTCTGTCTGGAGCCACATGAGTCATATGGGGATGTCACCAGCGCCATGTTGCAAAAAGGACAAGTTCTATGGAAATGCCTGGTAGGTGGCGCCAAAAAATGGAAAGAGGGAACGCTGATCACGCAGATCGAAAGACAGGATTCCACCAAGGTCAGCCTAACCGCCCGAAAGGTTGAACAGATTACAGATGCTTACTTGATTGAATTAAGCTGGGATGATCCCAATCTGAGTTTTGCGGAATTACTGCATATGGCCGGTGTGATACCCTTGCCCCCTTACCTGAACCGTCAGGCAGAAGAAACCGACCAGGAAAGGTACCAGACCATCTACGCCAAACACGATGGCTCTGTAGCCGCACCCACTGCGGGTCTACATTTCACTGAAAGTCTGTTTGATAAACTATCGAAAAAAAATATCGGTCGTGCCTTTATTACCCTGCATGTTGGCGCTGGCACATTCAAACCCGTAAAGAGCGAGATCATGCAACACCATGAAATGCATGCAGAATTCATCGATGTGACCGCTATATTCATCCATACACTCTTACAACAACTGAATGATCCGGTGATCGCTGTGGGAACCACATCACTTCGTACGCTGGAAAGCCTGTATTGGCTGGGTGTAAAAACGCTGTTGCATCCTGGCATCGGTCCGGAAGCACTTACCCTTACACAATGGGAAGCGTATTCTCTGGCCGAGAAGAATATCAGCACAGCAGAAGCATTGACCGCACTGCTTAGCTGGTTACAGCAGCACCGCACAGACAGGCTGATCACACGGACCCAGATCATCATTGCGCCCGGTTATGTGTTCCGGGTAGTAAAAGGGCTTATTACCAATTTCCACCAGCCACAGTCTACGCTGTTATTATTGGTTGCGGCTATCACTGGAAACAACTGGCGAAAGATCTACCAGTACGCACTGGATCACGATTTCCGTTTTCTGAGTTATGGGGACGGGAGTTTGTTATGGCTATAGGAATACCTCAGACTTTGTCTTCCGGCAATAAGGTCATATCAATGGTAAATGTGGTTCCTTTGCCCAGGGTACTGTCTACCTTGATCTTGCCTTTATGTGCATCGATCACAGTTTTCACATAACTCATACCCAGCCCAAAGCCTTTTACATTATGCAGGTTACCGGTATGTGCCCGGTAGAATTTTTCGAATACCCTTTTTACAGATTCCTTACTCATGCCGATCCCATTGTCCGCCACCCGTATCACAATATGGTTCTTGGTACTGTGTGTGGATATCACGATGCTGAGCTGCTCCTTTGAATACTTGATCGCATTATCGATCAGGTTGGAGAAGAGGTTGGTGAAATGTACTTCGTCTGCCTTCACCAGGTCGTTTCGGGCATTCAGCAGCAACTGTATGTTTGCCCCTTTCTCCTGTAACTGCAACTGATAATTCTCCAGTACGGCCTGTATCACATCATGCACATGCAAAGAGGTCAGATTCAGCTGCAGTTCCTGTTTCTCCATGAACGCAGCCTGAAGAATGGTTTCCACATGTTTGTTCATGCGCACATTCTCCTCCTTGATGATATTGCTGAAGTATTTCGTTTTCTCCTTATCGTTCTGCACTTTCTCGTTCCGCAAAGCATCTACCGCCAGTGATATGGTGGCCAGGGGCGTTTTGAACTCATGCGTCATGTTATTGATGAAATCACTCTTGATCTCACTGAGTTTTTTCTGGTACAGTAGCGATTTCACGGTCACATAGAACGCCGCTACGATCACCAGCATGAATACAACGGCGCCAAAAATCACCCAACGCAATGCATCCCAGATCTGTTTGTCAAAATCGGGCACCACAATGATCAGCATTTCCGGAGTGCCGATCTCTATGTCCTGGTTATTGATCGGGATGATCGGAAAATAACGGCGTTTGTTGTTCACCGTATCAAAATATTCCTGGGAAAAATTCTTGCTACCCAGTTCATATTCATCTTCCGCATTGGTCACGGCAAACTCGAATTCCAATTTTTTCAGGTTGTACCTGTCGAAATTGGCCCGGATCTTTTCCTGCACTTCCTGCGAAGTGAATTTTTCACCGACCAGCGTAGGTTTCAAAAAATAGAAATGCGGGTCTGAGTTAAAGGTCATCCCCCCTCTACGTGGCAGTCTGAGCATGGGCTTGGAAGTGCTGTTGAAAAGTTCATCTGCCACGGTGGCCCCCACCTGCGTATAGTTATTATCATACTGGTTCCGCGTGGTTTCCAATAGGTTATGGAACCATGAGATCTGAAGCAGTATCAGACCGAAAAGAGAGAGGGAGATCAGTATGACGATAGCGGGGAAAGTTCTCTTCATCCTTACAAATATACTGGGAAGCCGAGATACCTGTTACGGAAGGGAGAGCTTTATCAGGATTTTAACTGCTGTATTTCCCCCGGGAATTTCGTAACTTACTATCGATTATGACCGATCTGTCAGCTGGCATATTACTCATCTCAAATCCTTTCCTGAAGGACCCGAACTTTATCCGTTCCGTGATCTTTATCTGCGATTACCGGCAGGATGGAGCTTTTGGCTTTGTCATCAACAAGACCTTTGACCATGACATCGGCGACCTGATCGAAGATGCTGAGGGTATCCGTTTCCCGGTATATGAAGGCGGGCCGGTACAGAAAGAGACCCTCCATTTTCTTCACCAGCGCCCGGACCTGATCACCGGCGGTATGGAGATCACCAACGGCATCTACTGGGGCGGCGACTTTGCCGAAGTACTGAAACTGCTCAGGGAAGAGAAGCTGAGCAGGACCGAGATCCGTTTTTACCTGGGCTACAGTGGCTGGGACCAGGGACAACTGGAAGATGAAATCAAAGAGAAAAGCTGGATCACCCGGAACGCCAACCCCAACCTTGTTTTTACCAAGGACCCCTACCAGCTCTGGCGAACCGCCCTCGAGGAATTAGGCGGCGAATACAAACAGATGGTCAATTATCCGATAGACCCGCAGCTGAATTAATGAGTGAATGAGTGGGTGAGTGAATGAGTGAATGGGGGGATGCAGTAAGTTTACTTTTGTGTTATTGCCAATAAAAAAAACGACCCCGGTTTCCCGGAGCCGCTCATTATTTCATTTTTCAAATCAAAAAAACATTCACTCATTCACTCATTCTATCATTCACTCATTAAATCATTTCCGCCCCTTCTACCAGTACGGTCACTTTGTTATTGAGCACTTCTACAAAACCGCTCTGAATAGAGTAGCGTTCTGTGTCGTTTTTGGCTTTCAGGATCTTCAGGGTACCTTTTCCCAAAGCACTTACTAGCGGGGCGTGTTTGTCGAGAACCTCGAACAGACCAGTAATACCGGGCAACATTACGCCGTATACTTCGCCGCTATAGAGCTTTTTTTCGGGAGTTAATATTTCTAATGTCATTGGATCAATTTGAAAATTTGAGAATTTGAAAATTTGAAAATTTTTACAATGCGGAATGGTCTTGACCATTATCACATTTTCAAATTCTCAAATTTTCAAATTAATTATTTCGCTGCTTCCATCATCTTCTTACCCTTCTCGATCGCGTCTTCCAGGGTACCTACCAAGTTGAAAGCCGCTTCAGGATATTCATCCACTTCACCATCCATGATGGCGTTGAATCCGCGGATGGTATCGTTGATATCTACGAACACGCCTTTCAGACCGGTGAACTGCTCAGCCACATGGAAGGGCTGACTCAGGAAACGCTGTACCTTACGGGCACGCTGTACGGTCATCTTATCTTCTTCGCTCAGTTCATCCATACCCAGGATGGCGATGATATCCTGTAACTCCTTATAACGCTGGAGGATCAGTTTTACACGGTTGGCACAATCGTAGTGTGCTTCACCCACGATAGCCGGTGTCAGGATCCGGGAAGTGGAATCCAGTGGGTCCACCGCAGGATAGATACCCAGGTCGGCGATCTTACGGCTCAATACCGTTGTAGCATCCAGGTGGGCGAAAGTGGTTGCCGGAGCAGGGTCGGTCAAGTCATCTGCAGGTACGTATACCGCCTGTACGGAGGTAATGGAACCATTCTTGGTAGAAGTGATTCGCTCCTGCATCAGACCCATTTCTGTAGCCAGCGTAGGCTGGTAACCTACCGCTGAAGGCATACGACCCAACAGCGCCGATACCTCAGAACCTGCCTGGGTGAAACGGAAGATATTATCTACGAAGAACAGGATGTCCTTACCTTTTCCGGTACCATCTCCATCACGGAAATATTCAGCAATGGTCAGACCGCTCAGTGCCACACGTGCACGGGCTCCCGGTGGCTCGTTCATCTGTCCGAACACGAAGGTCGCTTTAGAATCTTTCAGGCCTTCCAGGTCCACTTTGCTCAGGTCCCATCCACCTTCTTCCATGCTATGTTTGAAAGCATCTCCGTATTTCATGATGCCCGCTTCGATCATCTCGCGCAACAGGTCATTACCTTCACGGGTACGCTCACCCACACCGGCAAATACTGACAGACCACCGTGGCCTTTTGCGATATTGTTGATCAACTCCTGGATCAATACAGTCTTACCTACACCCGCACCACCAAACAGACCGATCTTACCACCTTTTGCATAAGGCTCGATCAGGTCAATTACTTTGATACCGGTGAACAATACCTCAGCCGATGTGCTCAGGTTCTCGAACAACGGGGGTTTATTATGGATGGGACGACCATTGTCTTTGTTCAGTTGTGGCAGACCATCGATCGCATCACCTGTTACGTTGAACAGACGACCGTTGATACCTTCACCGATTGGCATAGCGATGGCTTTACCGGTATCGATCACTTCCATACCACGCACCAGGCCCTCGGTTCCGTCCATCGCAATGGTACGTACACTGTCTTCACCCAGGTGCTGTTGTACTTCCAGTACCAGCTTTTCACCACTCTCCCTGGTAATTTCCAGGGCGTTATAAATTTCAGGAAGGGTATTATCGTCGGGGAAGTGAACGTCAACTACCGCACCAATAATCTGTTTGATCTTACCTTTCGTAGCCATATCAGGAGATATATTATGGTTTTAAAATGAGCTTTTTTGCGTCAGGAAACCGGGGTTTTCCAACTTGGCGGCAAAGGTAAGGGGATGCACCGTTAATTGAGAAAAAACAAGGGGAAAATTGGAAAAATGTGGGAAAGAAAAGGAATTGTAAGCCCCGTAGAGCCGATTAAGGGCGTAAGTATCCAAAAACAGGCCTTTCACCCTATTTCCTGGCCAACTACTGGCAGGAAGTTCTCGCAGAGGCGCAAAGGCGCGGTATGGACCTTATTTCCCTTTCCAAAGGCCGAACAGCAGTTTCAGGGCACCGAAAAGTCCCAGCTTTCTGGCGCCGCCCAGTAGATCCGCTTTCCAGTCGCCAGAGCTGGCTGCCTGGTCGCCGGATTTCCGGCTTCGGATCAGTTCGAATGCCCCCTTGGCCAGTTTCCAGGCCCCGGTGGCCAGTTCGCCCCCAAGGAACAGCGGGACCACACCTGCCGCCACCGATTTCACAACCTCACCGGGCAGGCTCTGTAAGCGGGTGGCCAGACCGGTCTCCCGTTCTTTGATCCGCAATTGGGTCTCCCGCATCTCGGTCTGCAGATCGGCCAGTGACCGGATCGGTCTATTCGTCTGATTAAGCATCTTTTTCGGGTGTTTTGTCAAAGAAGATACGGATCACCGTATCGATCACTTTTGCCTCGATCCGTTTCCGGCCCAGTATGATGGCGACCAATAACAGGATATACAAACCGGTGATGATGCCAAAACCTGAGAACAGACTACCGGTAAGCTCTGAAAAATAATAACCGGCCATGATGCTGAGGAACAGCAGCACAAAAAAGGAAAGTAAGCCTATCAGCAGGATCGATACCAGTACGGCAATGATCCGGGATGTCTTTTCGCCGGCCTGCAGTTTGAGTAACCAGATCCTGTCCTGCACATATCCTTCCAGGTCTTTTTTCGAAGCCGCAAAAAAGTTTTCTGTATTCTCTTCCATTCTTCAATTTTTAAGCACTGGTTTGCTGGGATTTCTGTTCCAGGTCGTTGATGAATGCCTTGCCTTTTTGGAGCAGGTCGTTCACCGCGGTATCGAACCCATGCAATTTCTCTTTCAGTTCTTCCTGTACTTTATCGGCACCCTCCTGTACGTCGCTTACCAGCTCCTGGCCTTTCTCTGTTTTCAGGAACAATGCCAATGCGGCGCCGGCCACTGCACCCAGCAGTAGACCCGCCATGAATTTCTGATTGTCTGTCATAAGATCAAGTTTATGGGTCGAACAACAGGTGTCCGAAACAAGGGGTAACATGCAGCAAAACCGCTTTCAACATCTGCTATTCTGTGAATGAAATCTAGCGTTTCTTGGTTATCTTCACAAGACCATCGGATTTCACTATACAAGTTACATGGAAAACGCGCAAGAACATAAGATTAACCGGTATTTTTTCCTGGCGGGCATCCTTTTGTTCGCCTTGTTTTTATTGTACAGTCTGCTGGAATTCTTCACCGCTTTCCTGGCGGCCATCATGTTCTATGTACTCAGTAAACATTCGGTGGAATGGCTCATCAAAAAGAAGGGCTGGAACAAATCTGCCGCGGCCGTGCTGGTGATCATCATATCGTTCTTCATCATCCTCCTTCCCGTTTCACTGATGGCTGCATTGCTATTCAAGAAGGCGCAGGCCATCGGTACCGATATCCAGACCGTGGTGGTACAACCCCTGCAGCACCTGGATGCTGTGTTACAGGATCATTTTCATGTAAAACTGATCACAGAAAAAAATATCGCCGAAGCGCAGGCTTTCATCACTTCCTTCATCTCTTCGCTGCTGAACCAGGGACTGAACCTGCTGGGTACGATCACGATGATGTACTTCTTCCTGTATTTCCTCATCGTGAACATCAATCGCCTGGAAGCTGCCATTGTTTTTTACCTGCCCTTTAACCGGAAAAAGATAGAACTGTTCGGACAGGAATTGAAGGCCCAGACCTTCAGCAATGCCGTGGGAGTACCCCTGGTGGCGCTGGCTCAGGGCACTGTGGCCTATATCTCTTACCTGATCGCCGGGGTGGACGAACCGGTATTCTGGGCCGTCTTCACAGGTTTTGCATCCATCATCCCCATCGTGGGTACGGGATTGATCTGGGTGCCGATGGGTATTTATGTACTGACCAATGACCAGGTATGGCAGGGGATTTTTCTGCTCGCCTGGGGACTCATCATCCTGAGCAGTGTAGATAATGTGGTGCGTTTTGTACTGGCCCAGAAAATGGCAGACGTACATCCGATCGTAACCGTATTGGGCGTGATCGTGGGAATCCGTTATTTCGGCATCACCGGACTGATCTTCGGGCCGTTGATCATTTCTTATTTCATCATCCTGCTACGTATCTATTACCTGGAATACCAGAAACCGCATCCCGCCAGGAAAAAGCGAACCCAGGTCACGCCGTATTTCAACATGCCGTTCCTAAAGAGCAAAGAAAAACCCGGCAACAAGCATCTTTAGGCGATCCACTGGTACACCCAGGCAGCGAGTACCGCTCCAACCAAAGGACCTACTACCGGTATCCAGGCATACCACCAGTCACTCCCGCCTTTATTATGGATGGGCAACAAGGTGTGCATGATACGTGGTCCCAGATCACGGGCGGGATTGATGGCATAACCAGTGGTACCACCAAGGCTTAGGCCGATACCCAACACCAGCAGAGCTACCGGTAACGCATCCAGTGCCCCCAACGAACTCTGCGATTTGGTGATGAACAAGACTGCCAGTATGAACACAAAGGTTCCGATGAGCTCGGAAAGGATATTATCGATAGGATTTTTGATGGCAGGACCGGTACAGAAAACAGCCCTCTTGGTATCCGCATCCTCTGTCCCGTTAAAATGCTGGCGATAGACCAGCCATACCAGGAAGGCGCCCAACATAGCGCCCAGCAACTGCGCCAGCAGATACCCGGGTACCAATGCCCAGTCAAATTTTCCGATAGACGCCAGGGCCACGGTCACCGCCGGATTCAAATGCGCTCCGCTCACAGCAGCAGTGGCATATACGGCCACGAATACAGCAATGGCCCAGCCGAAAGTAATGGAGATCAGTCCTCCGTTGTTCCCTTTGGTCTTATTAAGGACCACGTTGGCCACTACCCCATCGCCCAGGATGATGAGTAATGCGGTGCCGGTCAATTCAGCAACGAATGGCGTCATAGTATCAATCGTTTAGAGGTAAAAGATAGGGAAATTATACAAGCAATGTGTTGCGGTAATAAAATCGATTATGCTGTTATTCGGGAATCCTTGTCGCTCTCGGCCGCTGGGCCCCGAGCCTGTTACCGGGCTACTTTTTCTTCTGTCAAAATGTGCTACGCATCATTTTGTCTGCCTTCGCCTTCGCTCGGCACCGAATAAAAAGAGGCCCGTCCACAGGCACTGATTAATTTTTTTTCATTAAACACCCTGAATTGGCTGTCTTTTTTCTTTATAACCATTATAATTATCCGATAACATAAGACATTATACCAGCAAATACTGTTGTGCCAGTTCGGTGAATTGGATCACCTGTGCCTGTATCCAGGTTTCCTCTTTATTCAGTTCGCCAGCCATAAAAGCGGCTACTTGTGGGGCCAGCGCTTTGGCGGCTGCGGCATCCAGGAACAGGATCCGGGTTCTGCGGGCCAGCAGGTCCTCTACCGTCTGAGCCATCTCAAAGCGGATCGCATACCGGAGTTCCGCCCAGGTATAGGGTTGTTCGGGATGCAGTTTGGCACCCATACCCGCATCTTCCGAAATGATCCTGGCAATGGCCTGTTCTCTCCCGTCGGGATCGCCTATCTTCAGGTCGCGGGTAATGCATTCCCGCTGGGCAAGACGGGCCACGAAGATGGCATTGTTCACCGCGTCTTCCGCCATCTTCCGATATGTGGTCCACTTGCCACCCGTGACCGTGATCAATCCACTGGCAGCGATCATCAACGTATGGTCTCTCGACAAAAGCGCCGTACTGCCGCCGGAACCTTTTGCCTTAACCAGCGGTCGTAATCCCACAAATACACTTTTCACATCCCCGCGTGTGATGGTTTGCGTACCGTACTGGTTGATATGTTTCAGAATGAACGCTATTTCCTCTTCCAGTGGCCTGGGTTCAATTTCCGCAGTTTCCACGGGCGTATCTGTGGTTCCCAGCACCACTTCCCCATGCCAGGGCACTGCAAACAATACCCTGCCATCATCCGTTTTCGGAATCATCATGGCATCATTACCCGGAAAGAAGTGTTTGTCCACCACCAGGTGAATGCCCTGCGATGGTGCAACCAGGTTTTCCCGCAGCGCATCATCCAACTGCAGTAAACTATCTGTAAATACCCCGGTGGCATTGATCACCACTCTGGTGGACACGGTATACCGGCTACCTGTCATCACATCTTCCAGCTGTACCCGCGTGATCTTCCCGTTCTCTTTTTCAAAACCTATGGCTTTGCAATAGTTCACCAGGCTGGCACCATACCGCATGGCTGTTACAGCCAGATCGGTACACAAACGGCTATCGTCGAACTGTCCATCGTAATATAAAATGCCTCCCGAAAGGTCTTTTGCCTGGATAGCAGGCAACCGTTCCTTCGTTTCCTGTTTAGACAGCAGCTTTGTTTTGCCAAGCGACAGTTTTCCTGAAAGCAGGTCATATATCTTCAGGCCCACCGCATAATAGGTCTTCTCCCACCAACTGAAAGCCGGCACAATGAATGCCTGAACCGAAGTAAGATGCGGAGCATTTCGAAGCAGGTAGCCCCTTTCGCGCAGCGCTTCCCTTACCAGTTTGATGTTGCCCTGCTGCAGGTAGCGTACGCCCCCGTGTACCAGTTTGGTGGAACGGCTGGATGTGCCTTTGGCAAAGTCGTATTGTTCTACCAGCAAGGTCTTGTAACCGCGGGAAGCAGCATCCAGCGCCGCCCCTAAACCGGTGGCCCCGCCACCAATGATCACAATGTCCCATCGATCGTTTTGCGTGTGTTGCAAACGGCTCAGTAAATCATCCCTATCCATTTTCCTTTTTACCATTATCTGTCTTGTGAAAAAGCCATACAATTTACCGAATCCAGCCCCCTCAAACCGGACAATATCCTGCACTACCCTTATTTATCAGAAACTCACTTGATCTTACGCATCCAGAAGGAAGAGGGTTCATCGTTCTGCGTGAGGCTTGTCAGCACCCGGGCTGTCTCCTGACAGGCCTCATGTTTTAAAAAATTAGCCGCATACATGATCTCAAAATGATCATTGAAATACAAAAAGGCCTCCAACAGGTATTGCTCGTTCCAAAAACGGAATTCGGTATCCAACCAGTCGGACCTGTAATGCCTGGGTGTAAAAATATCATGTACATGAATGATCACACCTTTTTTCAAACGGGGCAATACGGTCAGGTATTCAAAAAGCACATCTCCCTCCGGCCGTATCACATGTGACGAATCTATGAACAGGATATCGTTCTCTTCCAAAGTCTCAAAAAGATCTGGCGATACTTTTTCTGCCTTTTGCCTGATCAATGTGATATCGGGCAATCTCTCCAGCCATGTATTCTCGTAGGGTTCAATGCAGGTCATTTTTGTAAGAACCCCCTCCTGTCTGTTCTTACGGATGGCTTCATGGGCGATCAGGGTACTGAAGCCCGAACCGATCTCAATAATATTCCGGGGTTGGCTATTCCTGATAAGCAAATAATAGAGGTCACAGTCTCCCGGACCAAAATTGGGATTCCGCACATAAAAACCGCCGGCCACTGCTGTTTCGGGAAAAGCTTTGAGTTCCTCCGAATACTGTAACCGGTTCAAGCTTTGCAGTTGTTGTTCCAGAGAAAGATCAAGCTGCAGTTCCCTTTTCTTCCCCTCCTCAAAATCTTGGGGAAGCCGGAAAAGCGGCTCATAGTAATGATCCCTGATCGGGAAAACCCCCTGGCGCAGGAACAGGTACCTGCTTAGGGGAAAATATTTGACCCCATATCGCCTGATCATACGAAACAGGGGAACACTGAGTAACATGACAGGGAACACACAAAAATCCACCAACCGGAAAATAGTTCTTTTGAGTGGCGTGTTCATCTATGCTGTTATTTCAAAATTTTGACAAGGCGATGATCAATGGCAGTAAGCTGGTATATTTCTTTTTTTAAACGCTCCAACTGATAGTGGCGTTAATGGCACGGGTCCAGCCGGCTGTGAGTGCAGCACGTTCGGATTCGGGCATTTGAGGGGAGAACACCCGTTCCATCTGCCACTGCTGCTGTATATCATCGGTACCGCTCCAGTAGCCTACGGCCAGACCGGCCAGGTAGGCCGCGCCCAGTGCGGTGGTCTCTACTACAGTGGGACGTACCACATTGGTCTGCAGAATATCGCTCTGGAACTGCATCAGCAGATTGTTGGCGGTAGCGCCGCCATCTACCCGCAATTCTTTGATGGCGATACCCGAATCGGCTTCCATCGCTTTTAACACATCCCTGGTCTGGTAGGCAATGCTATCCAGGGCTGCCCTAGCAAAATGTGCACCCGTGGTACCCCTGGTAATGCCCACAATGGTACCACGCGCGTGCTGGTTCCAGTAAGGGGCACCCAGTCCGGCAAAAGCCGGAACCACATACACGCCTTCGCTGCTGCTCACTTGGGCTGCCAGACTTTCCACTTCGGAAGAGTTTCGGATGATCTTCAGACCATCGCGCAGCCATTGCACCACGGCGCCAGCTATGAACACACTCCCCTCCAGGGCATATTGCGTAACCCCATTCACTTTCCAGGCAATGGTGGTCAACAGGTTATTGGAAGAGGGCACTGCTTTCTCTCCTGTATTCATCAGCATAAAACAACCCGTACCATAGGTATTCTTCACCATGCCCGGCTGTGTGCACATCTGGCCAAACAAAGCGGCCTGCTGGTCGCCCGCAATGCCTGCGATAGGAACATTGTGTGCCGTCAATACATTCTGCGTATGACCGTATACTTCACTGCTGCTGCGCACTTCGGGCAGCATGGAAGCTGGCAAATCGAATAGCTGTAACAGCTCTTCATCCCAGGCCAGGGTATGAATATTGAACAGCATTGTACGCGATGCGTTCGACACATCGGTAGCATGTACCTTGCCATTGGTGAGTTTCCATAGCAACCAGCTATCCACCGTCCCAAAACAAAGTTCTCCTTTTGCGGCCCTGGCGCGTGCACCTTCCACATGATCCAGTATCCATTTTACTTTGGTGGCCGAGAAATACGCATCCACCACCAGGCCTGTTCTCTGTTGGATCATCTTGTCCTTACCTGCCGCTTTCAATTCGTCACAGAACGAAGCGGTGCGTCGGTCCTGCCATACAATGGCATGATGTATGGGCATACCGGTAACCTTATCCCATACCACCGTTGTTTCACGCTGGTTGGTGATACCGATGGCAGCGATATGCTGTATGGTCAGTCCCGCCTTGGTGATGGCTTCCGCTGCAACACCCAGCTGGGTGCTCCATATTTCATTGGCATCATGCTCCACCCATCCCGGCTGCGGAAAGATCTGTGTGAACTCTTTCTGGGCCACTGAAACAATGGCCCCTTTTTTATCAAACACGATCGCACGGCTACTGGTGGTTCCCTGATCGAACGACAAAATGTACTGGTTCATAGAAAGCAAGCATTTTGTTGAAGTTAGGGATTTTGGAAGTTGTGAAGAAATAGAACAGATGAATGATGAACAGACGAACAAGGAACAGATGAATGATGAACAGATGAACAAGGAACAGATGAATGATGAACAGATGAATGATGAACAGATGAATGATGAACAGACGAACAAGGAATGATGAGTACCAAAATCAACATTCATCATTCCTTGTTCGTCTGTTCGATATTCCTATCACTTTCTCGGCTTCAGCCAGTCCTCCGGGTCTTGCTGTACGAGTTTATCGTTCATGATGGAGAACAGGAGTACACCTTCCCCATCAATAGAGGTTCCGGTACGGCCCAGTACGGAGCCGGCTTTTATTTCCTGATCTTTGGATACGGATACGGAGGAAAGATTCTGGTATCCGCAGAAATACTTACCGTGTTTTACCACCAGTACCTGCTGGCCTTCCACCTCACCGGTATATAGCACTTTCCCATCAGCCACAGAACGGACCACGGTGCCGACGGGAAGGGATATTTCAATACCGTCTGTACGGCGGCTCAATTTGGTTCCGGCAATCCTTTCAACGCCAAAGTGGGCAGTCACCACTCCTGTTGATGCCGGCCAGGGCAAACGTCCTTTGTTATTCTCAAAATTGATCGACATCTCCCTGCCCTCTGGCGTTGACTCAAGCGGGGTATATACCCTGTCACGCGCAGGAGCTGCCACGCCCGTCACCGGTTCGTTGCTCAGTGTGGCAGTGGACGGTTTGGATGTGGCTGGCTTACTGGCCCCATTGTTGTTTTTGGCAGCATCGGCCAGTGCGGCTTTTTTCTGTTCTTCCAGTGCTTTCTGACGGGCCAGTTCTTTTTTACGGGCCTCTTCTATCTCCCGGCGGATGATGGCATTGAAGGCCTGTTGCACCCGCTGACGCTGTTTTTCTTTATCGTTGATCTGTCGGGAGAGTTCTTTTTCCTTTCCCTTATACTGGGCCACCACCTGGTCCTGTTCCTTTTTATCGGCTTCCAGCACTTTCAGCTGCTGGCTCTGTGTCTGCAGAACGCCCAGCCTTTCTTTTTTGTTGGAGCTGAGCAGGCTGATCTTGTCCTGCAGCAGTTTGTCCGACTGCATAATGGCATTGGCCTGTGTTTCGCGGTTCTGTCGATAGCTTTTCAGGTAAGTGATCCGTTTGATGGCATCATTGAAGCTGCTGGCCGAGAACAGGAAATTCAGGTATTCGTAACTGCTCCTGTTCTTATAGGCAAACACAATGCTTTTGGCATATTTCATCTTCAGCGTATCCAATTCCTTACGCAAACGGTAGATATCCCGTTCATTGGTGAAGATGGTCTCATCCATCTGCCTTACCTGGCGGTTGATGCTGTTGATGAGTTCTTCCCGTTTATTGATCTTGCTTTTGATGAGGGCCAGCTGTTTCAGAGAGGTCTTCTTGTTGTTCTGCGTTTCATTGAACATCCGGTTCAGTTCGGCGATCTCCTTCTGCAGCTCCTGTTCTTTTTTCTGCAATTCTTCCCTGGTATTCTGGGCAAACGCACAGACACTCATCGTGATGATCAGAAAGAACACAGAAAAAAGCCTTGTATACATGTTGTCAGGATTTAAAAGGATACACTTGCCCGTTATAGAACGGCTAAGTTGCAGGTAAATTACTTACGCTTGTATTTTTTGGGTGGTTCAAAATTGTATTTTAACGGTTCGTTTAGGGTAAACTCCTTAAAATCCAGGTAAATATCAAGTTTGGATTTCTCGGCCACCGAAATACTCCGGTAAGCCGCAAAACGGTATGGTCCCATGGCCTGGTAGTTACCGAATGTGATATCGCAGGTTCGGTTACGCTGTATGTCCACATCATCCAGTTTGCTATGCAGTACCTTGTAATCGGTATTATCGAGGGTCAACAGGTGTTTGAACACATCTCCCACCATCAGCACCAGTAACTGGCTGGCACCTGCTTTATAGGATACCACGTTACTGTCTATGAACACCGGATTACCGATCAGGATATCCTGTATCGTGGCAAAATCGAAGGGGATCTGGGTCACTTCGGGTAAATAGTTGATGGGGCGGTTCATCACGTACTTCTCACCGGCATGGCGCACAATGAGCACACTGTCTTTTTTGATCTTGGCCTCCAGACCCAGCCCGGGTATGCCCAGGAAGGTACCGGTCACTTTGATCAGGATCACACTGTCCTTTTTCATACCCAGGTACACGGTATAGTTATCGCTTTTTTCAGCGCTTTCATAAGACACTTTGATCTTGGCATTGAAGGTATTGAACGCTATTTTGCTCAATGTAACCTTACCCAGGATCTCTTTTACGATCGCTTCAGAGTCTACATGCGGCGATTCCTTGATCACAATGGTCTGTGCCGTATCTTTTTTGGTGATGGCTTCCTGTATGACCTGTGTTTTTTTAACCGTGGTACAGGATGCCGCTGCCAATACAAGGGCGGCAAGGATCAGTATGGGCTGTTTCATCATAATGGACTTATTTACCGGTATGGCCAAAACCTCCGGCCCCTCTGTCGGTTTGAGAGATCCCGTCCACGGGTCTCCAGTTTATTTTTTCTACTTTTTGTAATACCATTTGGGCTATTCGGTCGCCGGGTAAAATGGTCTGTTCTTCACCCGAAAGATTGATCAGGATCACTTTGATCTCTCCCCGATAGTCAGCGTCAATAGTGCCGGGCGTGTTCAGACAGGTGAGCCCCTGTTTGATGGCCAGTCCGCTGCGGGGGCGCACCTGGATCTCATACCCTTCGGGGATCTCTACAAAGAGACCTGTGGGTACCAGTACTCTTTCCATGGGTTTCAGATTCAGGGGCGCTTCCATACTGGCCCTTATATCCATACCTGATGCGCCTAAAGTGGCGTATTCAGGCAGGTCGTTGACCGATTTATTGATAATAGGGATCGACACATGCATAGTTGACAAAGTTAGGGGTTTGAAACTAAGCGATAATTACGAAAAACATGTGTCCGTGCCTGTTGATAGAATGCCTTTCCCTTAAGCCTGTGTTACGATCCCTGCCCAGAGCATCTATCGTTCCAGCATTTTGCTGTTGGGGTCAACGCAGTCCTTAGGGAATTACATTGTACGCTTACCCGATACAACGACTTATCCCTTCCTGTTCCACGGATCCGGCAACTGGCCTGGAAATGACAAGCAAAAATGAACTGAATAAGTAAAAGAAATTTCCCCATTTGTGTCTGCCCCTGCTGCAGGTCGACCACTTAAAAAACCACCAACTCCTCGCAGCTCAAAGCTCATCGCTCACAGCTAACTGCTAACTACCCTCACTACCAACACTGGTAATCGAACCGCTGGGTTCCTATCAGGAAACCGAGTCCTTGCTGGGGCTGTCCTGAAGTGGTTACCTGTAGGGTATAATTGTCGCTGCTGAATACATACCCATTGAAGCGGGTGGTCCATTGGTCCTTCAGACTATCATCGGATACGTTGTAGAGAAAGGTTTGTATTTCCGTAACGGGGTTTTGCGGGTAAACCCCAAAATTCAGGATGGGCAGATACGGGTATTCGTGAAAGGCGTCTGTAAACAGGTAGATCCAGGGTTTGATCTGCCTGGTAAGATCGTAACTGAACTTTGATTGCAACAGCCGCTGTTTCTGATCTCCTGTAAATAATTGGCAATTGATCAAATTATTACCATTGTAATAGTAGAAAGTGATATAATCGGGCGTAAGTGTTTGGTTGTAATAAGTCTGTTTCTGTTTTAACCGACCATTGGAATCGTACTGGTAAGTATAATAGATATTATCGTATAAGGCTCCGGCATATGCTACACGGGTAAAAAACTGCTGGATACGACCGGTCTTGGGCTCGCGGATCATCCAGCTGGTCGTGTCCAGCAGAATGGTATCCCCCTTATATTGAAATGTTTGGGAAAAAGTGGTGGCTGCTGCAATGAGATCCCTGAATTGAATACGGCTGGTTTGCTGACTGGCATTGCGGGTATAGACCCATTCGTTGTAAAGGGTGCTGCCATTCACCTGCCGTATGGCAGCTATTCCACAGAGGGTATCTGTTGCGGTAGCAATGGATCCGGACTGGCCACCCGTACCGGGATCGGTCTCAATAAAGGTTTTGCTGCAGGCAAGCTGCCACATGCTCATACAGATCAGTAAACCATATCGTAGCAGGTCTCTCAAAGTCCGATCAGCTGTATGTTTTTGGTTTGATAACCGTTCACGGTTACACGGATGGTGTAGAGGGATTTGTTCAGATAGATGTACACAGGTATCCGGACCTGCTTCTCATTAAATACAAACCGCTGCAACGAAGTGACCGGCACACCGTTCATATCAAACAATTGTAAGTTGATGAAGCCATTGATCGGATGCTGGGCCTGCACCTGAACAAAGAACTGCCCCTGTGCAGGATTGGGATATGCCAGCACCTGTAGACTGTCTTGCGCAGCCAGAACAGGGTCTTCCTGCACAAGGTAACCGGCCGATCGTAACCAGCAACTGCTATCTGTAGACACTGCTACCTGATAGGTGCCACTGGCGGGTATTTTCAGCTGGCTGCTATCTGCCGCTGTCAATGGCAGGTTATTCCGGTACCACTGGTATTGTTTGGCCGGTGTACTGATCAACCTGTCTCCATTTCGGGTAATCACGGGTTGTACAGGCACGCTGCCAATAGCGATCAATAAGGCCGCACGTTCACTCTCGCAGCCTGTAACCGGATCTTTCTGACTGGCGTATAACAAAGTCTGCCCCGGTTTATCCGAAGCGATCACTGGCGTGCCATTGAATGCAGTGCCCCCTGTTGCAACCGGGTACCACAACAATTCATTACCCCTTGTTTTTATTGCCGACAACACTATGGGAGTTCCCTGGCAAACCCTTATCGGACTTACCTGTGGCGGAGCGGGTGATTGGTTCAACAACATGTTGAGGGCATTACTGGTATCACTGAAACAACCGTTGTCACTGGCAATTACCTGGTATTTACCCGCATTACGGGTTACCAATACAGAGTCTGACTGGTTTGCCAGCATGGTCCCATTGAATAACCAGCGATTGGTTGTTGCGTGGCTGCTGTGAAGAATCGCGCTATCTCCTGTACAGATGCTGGCTCTGCTGGCAGTAAGGATCGGTGTAGCGGGTCTTGTGTTGAACTGAACGGTCATCGGCAGTGAACCGGACTTGCAGCCTGATACATTCAGACTGTCCGTGTATATTCCCCCGTTAAACACGCGTAAGCTGCTTTCGTTGCCACCCATGATCGGTTGACCGTTCCGATACCATTGGTTACCGGCAGTAACATTGGAGCGCAATGTAAGGGTATCATTGGCACAGGCACTGGTATCGCCATTTACCTGGATAATGGGCCGGATCGGATTGATGCAGAAACTTTGGTAGAGTGTATCTGACCCCAGGTATCCGTTCCTGGCAGCTACAAAAGCCCCGATGGTAATTGGTCCGGCCTCAGATACCCGCAAAGTATCCCCTGCAACCGTAGCGGAACCCCTGGTCACAAAATAGGTAACAGGATTTTTGGTCTGACTGCTGGCAGCCAGCATGATCTGCAAACCGGTCCTATATTCTTTCTCTTCCGGTAACGGGAAATTGATATCTGCTTTTAGCGGAACATCTTTCGCTGCAATGGTGAAGGGCTTACTACTGATACCCACCAATGTATTACCGGATGATGGGTCCAGCGCGCGTATCAGGCATTTATTGGCTACACCGCTGCCCCCATTGGTCTGATACAGGTACCCGCCGGCAGTTCCCGTACTTTGTGTTTTGATTGTCATGAACTGTGGCGGCTGGTAACTGGATAAAACAGCAGGTATCCGCCATTCATACAGTCCGAGGTTGGCTAGGGTTCTGGCGATCGTGGTCCAAGTGGCCCCACTGTCCACCGAATATTGCAGCACAATGGAATCTTCCAGGTTTACAGTGGACCATTTAATGGTATAGATGGTACCGGAAGTGAGTACTTCATTTTCTACCGGCCTTTGTACAATGATCTTCGTGATATTGCTTCGTTGGGTATGTCCGTCAAAACTTCCTCCCCGGTATTTGGTGGCCGAAAAGTTTTCTGCAAGACTGCGCAGGGATGTGTAGTATTTGTCTGCCAGCACGGTACTGTCTGCCCGGTCCTGTAACCTTATCCATACCGTATCCTTCAGGGATGCCGGTACGATCCAGTTACAAGCTTGATAAGCTGCAGGAATTGAGTCCCTCAGTAAGGTCCAGGTATCGTTTTCGCGGAGTTTATAATAGATCCGGATGGCATCGATACCCAATGTGCTCCACTCCAGGGTTTTGGCTGTTCTTCTGATCCAGTTAAGTGAATCTGTCAAATGACCGATCTGTTTGGGAAGCAGTGTGAAATTTGTTTTGGATTGATCGAATACAGTGGAATCGGTCGCATCTTCTATGCGTAACAAACATTGCGAAGAAGTGCTGTTCGGCGTACGCCAGTCATAACTACCCGCAGACGCGGCTATATTAGAGGCAATACGTGTCCAGTTGCCGCCATTGTTGGAAGAAAAATACAGATGAACCCTCTCCAGGTTATTCGCTTTCCAATTGACGCTGACCGTCATGGATACCGCTATCTTATCCCCTTCCTTAGGGGTAAGCAGCTGCAACTGCGGGCGCTGGCCAGACAGGGCGCTATGCCCGTCAAAACTTCCTCCTCTGAACTTGGCCGCCGCAGCCTTAGGGATAGCTGTCATCGTTAGTATGGCGCTTGTATCACTGGCAGTGGCGTCAGCCCTGTCCTGTATCACTATCCGGCAACTGCCGGTGAGTGTATCGGGTATGATCCAGTTAATGGTTTCGTTCTGAACGGGTACTGAATCCCTGACCAGGAGGGTTTTGTTATTATACAGACAGATGATCCTGAGCAGGCTGATACCTCCACTGTTCCAGCTAATGGGCAGGACAGTGCCCCGGTAAACCGTATTCTCTGTCAGGGGTGATGTTACCTGCAGGATCTTTTTACGAATGATAAAAGGAAATGCGGAGATCTGCTGATTACTGCTGTCAGTGCTGTTGAGAATACGCAACCGCCCCTGGGTAGTGGGTGAGTTAGGAACGGTCCAGGCATAACGCCCGCCGGTGGCAGCCAAGCCTGATACAATGGTATTCCAGCTCACGCCATCATTGAGGGAGTATTGCAGCGTCACCTGGTCCACATTGTTTTGGGTCCACCTGATCGTATACACGTCACTGCCAAATGCAGAATCAATGCCTGCCGGACTGGTAAAAGACAATTTGGGCAATTGGTTATTGGCAACTGTATGACCATCGTAGCTACCACCTTTGTACTTGGCGGTATTGGTCGTTGTCAATGGTTGAATGGTGAATGCAACAGGGCTGATGCTGACCAGCGAAGGCTGTTCAGCATCCTGTAGCTTGAGAGATACCTGGTTGCTGGATATGGCCGGAATAACCCAATTGTAATAGAAACGGTTGGCAGGTATACTATCTGCAATTTTCTGGAAGCTGACCTGGTTATCATAACTAACGGACAGGTTCAGCTTTCTAACGCCACTGGAGGTCCAGGTAACCGGTAAAGTCGTGTGCATGAATTGCGTAGTTGCCAGGCTATCCAGGGTAATTCCTGCCGGAGGTATGCGGAAAGGATTGTTTCTGTAATTGGAACTGGAAGTAGCCGTATTGGCAATATCGGTGATACGGATAAAACAACTGTCGGAAACCTTATTGGGAACTTCCCAGTCATAATATTGCGCCGAAGCTGGATAACTGTTGATGATCAGGTTCCAGGTTCTTCCGGAATCCAGCGAGGATTCAATTTTGATATTATCGATATTGGTGCTGGTCCATTCGATCCTTTGTACTGAATAACCGGGCCATATATCGCCGGCCATGGGCTTTTTCAGCAATAATACCTGCGCCGACAGACTGCCGGAAACGGTTACCAGGAAACATATGATTAGAAGCTTTTTCAAACCTGTCGTGCTGGAATTTAATTATCTGACGGAGCAGTTCTTACGGAACGGAATCCGATAAATTGGTAGCCATTTTGCCTTTCAGATACAGCTCCTGTCTTATTCAGATAAGAGCCGCCACCCATGATCGGACCATTATTCCCATTGGAGAAGAATTCAGCATTATCGCTGTTACCATACGCATTTAACATTCCATCACCATGCACTTTATAGGAAAAGGTTCTGCCGGCGGGATATGAAATACTGACCACTATTTTGGAAACATTTTTACTGAAGTCCATGATGCCATAATAAGTAGCGCCAGAGGATATACGGGTAGAACTATCCGTAGCAAAGATCCCTACCCGATAGGGGCCATCTCCACCATCTCCACCAGAAAAGGTCTTATTTCCCATATTATTGCTGCTATAGACAGGATTGATATAGCGTTTATATACATTGTAATTACTAAATGTTTCGGTCCCGTTTTCTACACCGCTATACGTAAGAACATTATAAGTATTGTTGCCGGTCATAGAATTGGTTCTGGCATAACTGGTATCATTGCCCCATGCCCAGTCGAAACCCGACCAGTTACTGGTGGTATCGGCATTATAATTATTATAATTGTTGTTATTGTAGGTTTTGTATATTGGCGGCAAAGGACCACGGGCAGCCTTCTCGTATTCCAGTTCCGTCATCGGCCTGAGAGCCGCCCAGTCGGAGAAGGAGAGGTAAGTGGTCGTATTGCCTTTTGCATAAGCACGGTCAGGTCTGGAAACCGTGTATTTTACTTCTGTGCTGTCCATCACGATCGTGTGCCGTTGCAGGTCCAACGGGGTCATTCCATAAACCGGATCAAGGGTTTGCAGGGCCAGTTTATATTTTCCAGGTACTTTTTTAAGCCGGGAGGTATCTGTATAGTAATACGAAAGCGTAGTATCACGTAAAGAAAGGGTATTCAGGAAATCGGCATACTGCCCCTGGGTCACATCGTATTTCATGCAATAGAACGACCGGTAACCCGTAGGGAAATCAGGGTATTCCGCTACTTTATCACCGCTGATATCCAATCCCCCCAGTCCCGATATCCGGATGCCATCGGTATAAAGGATGGCATCGTCGTATTGCATGCCCTGGTTTCCTTCATTTTTGGTATTGATGAGCGGGCTCCACTTATCGGTGATCACTGCATAGTTGTTCGGTGCATTCTTGAGCTGGAAGGAGTTATAGCTGCGCTGGGTCCCATTACCATCACCCAGGCTAAAGTTACCGGCCGGCACATACACCATTTCTGTGGCAAACACTTTGATCTCTACACTGTCTATATTGGCAATTTTATCTAGGGCATAGTTCCATAACAATTTCACACTATCCATTTTTACATTACCGCTACCTGGCAACTGCCGGTAATAAAACACGCCTTTATTATCGGATGAAACGGCAAATTTCATCGTGGTATTTCCTGTTCCGGGAAGGTTGCCGGTTTGAGAAAGGGTAAGGTGCCGGTATTTCCATACACTGTCCTTCAACTCCCTGAATTTCACAAAGATCCATGCTGCGTCCCAGTTGATGCTATCGCGCCAGGAATTCTCCCAGGCAATATTGAAACGTATCATGGCTGTCTTGGCTGTTTTATTGGTGTCGGTAAGCGCCACTTTCTGAAGAGTGATGCCATTGGCCCTTACAGACAGCGTACCAACCAGCAACAGGATGCTCAGCAGCAATAGATTTTTTTTCATATTCCAGCGTTTCAAAATACGGATGTAAAAAAGGATTCTCGGAATACCTGCCTGTTTTACCAGGATATCGTGCTGGCCATATGGGGGAGGGATACAGGGGGTTTTACCTGTTTCAGCCAGCAGGGTGAATATAGTAGTAAAGCTAGCTGAATTTTAAGAACTGGCCAAATGGAAGACAATGAATGAATGAGTGGATGAGTGAATGAGTGAATGATAATATGTTTTAATGCGTTAGGTGAGCAGATAAATCAGCCTGGGGTGTCCAGCCAGGGCCGCACGTCAGAGGTTTTTTGATGAAGAAAACAACTAGCACCGGAAGACAATGAGACAATGCCTCGATCCTCAGTATGCGTAGGAAATCCCATCAACGGATACCCCGACATCCAATCCGGAGAGTCGTATGTTGCATATTCGCGCAGGGGTTGCTGTACTGGTTGATGATCTTAATGGGAACCAGATCTGGAGACATATCGGCAAAATTGTCCATACCGGTTAAGATTTGTTATTTTTGACCATATCGGTTGAAATAGTGGACACCAACTATCCAGGTGCAATTCCCCTGTTTTCCGGTCAATACCATCATCAATGAAGAAAGCAATCATCTGCGGGGTTTCTGGACAGGATGGAGCATACCTGGCCCAATTATTATTAGAGAAGGGATACGAGGTCTATGGCGGTTCCCGCGATGCACAGTCGGTTTCTTTTAGAAACCTGGAGATACTGGGCATTAAAAAGGATGTCCGGTTACTTTCTATCAGTATCACCGATTTCCGTAGCACCCTGCAAACCATTCAAAAGGTAAAACCGGATGAGATCTATAACCTCTCCGGACAGAGCTCGGTAGGTCTTTCCTTTGAGCAACCGGTAGAGACACTGGAAAGTATCGTCATGGCCAACCTGAACCTGATCGAAGCCATCCGTTTCATCAACCTGCCAACCAAATTGTACAATGCGGGATCCAGTGAATCTTTTGGCGATACATTGGGTGTGGCAGCAGATGAAAACACCCCTTTCCGGCCACGCAGTCCTTATGCCGTAGCCAAATCCACTGCATTCTGGCAGCTGGCCAATTACCGGGAAGCCTACCATCTATTCGCCTGTACAGGTATCCTGTTCAACCACGAATCGCCTTTGCGCAAGGAGAATTTCGTCACCAAAAAGATCATTTCCACAGCCTGCCGTATCTATAAAGGGAGCAAGGAGAAATTGTACCTGGGTAACACAGATATCTACCGCGACTGGGGCTGGGCGCCCGAGTATGTGACCGCCATGTGGTTGATGATGCAACAGGAAAAACCTGAAGACTATGTGATCGCCACCGGAAAAACGCACTCATTGAACGACCTGATCAGGATCACTTTCGAAAAATTACAACTGAACCCTCAGGACCATGTATTGACAGACCCGGCTCTCTTCCGTTTGACCGACCTGCATGGCGGCATGGCCAATCCTGCCAAAGCCAAACAGCAACTTGGATGGGAAGCCAAAGTGAGCTTTGAAGAAGTGATCGAAAGGATGATCGAAGCGGAGATGCAGTAGTGAGTAGTCAGTAGTGAGTAGGGAGTATTAGTGGGGTACTTGCCTGGCGGCAATTGAAAATTATAGTTAAAACTGCATGTGAATGGTCACGATCATATGCGCCCAAACATTCACCATTGCCCATTGACCATTCACTCTCTCCCGCTTTCAGCGGGATTTTCGTTTCGCTACGATTTGGTCATTGGTCTTTGGTCTTTAGCCTTTGGTCTTGGGGTATGGGGTTTGAGCATTCACTCATTCGCTCATTGTTCTTGCGCCCATTACCCACTCACGCCTCACCACTGACTACTCACTACTCACGATTCCCCTCCCGCATTTTCTCCAGCCAAAACGAAGACGGTTTATCTCCTTTTTCAGGTCAGCGGCAGTTTTACTAATAATTCATCACTTTTAATCCGTATCTATACTTGTATAAGTAGGGGAAACACGGGTATCAGAGGTCGCAAAAGTCAATCCTGAGCATACAATCCTGCATGATCTTCATTTCTGCTGTAACGTTTTAACACGTATCTTCATTCCGGTCGTTTTTATCCTGCGCCAGCCTGGTTCATACTAAATAATAAGGTCATATATTGCAGTTAAATCCACCTTGGAGATGTTTAAAGGAACCCAAGTCAATTATCTAGCCAGAATCATCCTGGATTATATCCTGCTTCTATTTTGTTTTGCTTTAGCTTCTTTTATTGATACGGGTAAATTTTTACCTATTCTTTGGCCTCCCTTAGTATTCGTATTCGGAAGCAGTCTACTGATATGGTATATCTCAGCGCGAATTTTCTTATTGTATGGCGAGATAACCATATTCTCCTTTTCACAGGAGATGACGGTCTTTCTGCGCCATCTGGCAACTCACTTATTACTCCTGATCTTTTTACTCTTCCTATTCTATGAAGAATTCTACATCTATCGTTCCCTGGTATTCTATTACCATATATTGATCTTTGCCACTATTCCATTTCTAAAATATTTTTACAGGGTAACAGTTGCTTTTGTCCGTAAGCAGTATAAATACGAAAAGAACATCCTTATTGTTGGCGCAGGCTCCCTTGCTGCCAACTTCTACAGAACCGGCATCCTAAACAATGATCTGAAATATAACCTGGTAGGGGTGATAGACGATACAGAACATCACTCTTTCAATGGAAAGTACCTCGGACAACTGCATCAGCTCCCTGATTTACTCAAACACAACAATATCGACGAGGTATTCCTGGCAGTACCCAATGATGAAACGGAGAAAATTGATTATGTGATCGATGTTTGTGAAAAAAATGCCAAAAGGGTAAGCCTAATACAGGATTTCGGCAGACACGGTCTTCCGTCCCTTAAAGTGACCAACTATGCTGGTTTCCCGGTGGTTGGCCTGCGTTATTTTCCCCTCGACGAAGCCGAGAACAGGTTCTTCAAAAGAATATTCGACATCCTGTTCTCCATTGCCTTTCTCGTTCTGATCTACAGCTGGCTGGCACCTATCATTGCCTTAGCCATCAAATTGAATTCGCGTGGACCTATTTTATTCAAACAGGAAAGATGGGGATTGAATAACAGGAAGATCATCTGTTATAAATTCAGAACCATGTACATGAGGAAAGAGGAAGATGAGGGAGGCAATGGTTTTGAGCAGGCCAGACGGAATGACAAACGTGTTACAGGTGTAGGGAGGTTTTTACGCAAGACCAGTTTGGATGAACTTCCCCAATTTATCAATGTGTTATCTGGGAGTATGTCGATCGTAGGCCCCAGACCTCACCCAATCCCCTTGTCATTGGAATCGAAAGATATTATCCCCAACTATATGTTGCGACACCTGGTGAAACCCGGCATTACAGGATGGGCCCAGGTAAACGGCAGCCGTGGTGAAACGATCCACCCCGATGATATGCGTAAACGGGTGAATTATGACCTTTGGTACATTGAGAACTGGAGTTTCTGGCTCGACTGTCAGATCATTTTCCAAACCATTGTGAACATGATCAAGGGAGATGAGAATGCTTATTAGGGGGTTGCCAATAGCGGAGTTTTCAATAACTAACAAAGTGTTTTACTACTATGGTTAAGTGAATCGTGAGTGGTGAGTGGTGAGTAAGTGAATCGGTTATGAGGATTTACTCATTATAGACTACTGCCAATCAGCTGCAAACCAGGTGTAACTTAACACTAGTCACCTCAGAGCCCATAAGTAACTCCTACACTGAACATATTCTGCTGATCGAACCTGCGTAACTGCATATTAAGATAAAGGCGATTCACATATTCATAAGAGGCATTCAGCAAGAATTCATCTGACCGCTGTTGAAAATCAAAAAGAAATGGCGGCTGGGGCTGCTGATTGTATTGCTGATCTAAAGTGCCGGCTCCTCCTTTCCGGAGATGGGTGTAACGGGCATAAAGTTTTAAGCGGGGCAATGGCGTAAACCGCGAATATACAACCACACGATCAGCGTTACTGCCAATCCAGTCTCCCATCAGATATCCCTGATTAACATAATCCTGAGCAGACAAAATATTCCTGTACACAAAAGGACGAACACGGGTATATTCTGCACCAATGGTAAGATAATGGATACCAGCCACATCAGTCAAGGAACCGCCTATTGTGTATCCTAACTGGTTCCGTTGTTTGGTTTTATTAAACAAACCCGTCAGTTTAATCTCGTCGATAAAAAGTGTTCCATACAGATGTGTCTTTTTTAATTGATTTCGCGAGCTTACCTGAAAAAAGAATTGCCCGTTTGATCCACGTTCCAGAAAGGTTGAGTTTGAATTATTATCAATCGCCTTAAAAAACATGATCGGAACAAGATACCCGATATTAAGCCGATCGTTATAAATCATTGATTCCCCTAATGACAGTACCATTCCTTTAGTCAGGTTAATGTCAATGCTGTGTAAGGCCATATATTTTGCAACTTCTACAGTCCTGTAGCCAGTCCCGGTTGAAATAGGATATGAGCGAGAAGAGTCTACAATATTAGAACGGAGCCAGGCATGGGTATAGTTAAACTTCAACCAAGGTAATGGCTGATAATCAAGTCTGATATAGGGGTATACTGGTGCTTTATCTGACAGCACCAGCCGCCCTGATTCTCCGTAACCCCATAAAAGATAGTCCTGCCCTACACTCACCGCACCTTTATTGAATTCATATCGCAAATTGGCTCTCAACTCTGAATAACTGGCTTTATTTACAGCAAAAGGACTTGTATTAACAATGCCAGTGTTACTGCCTGCAAATAAGGATTTTCGTGAAGTATCCAACCCCTTTCCATCTTCATTGATGTCGTGAAAGGAAAACTGGTAACCCAGTCGTTTCCCTATCCTTCCCCAGAAATTGATCCCCAGACTTTTTGATCTGATATCCATTCCTTTGCCACCGGTATAAGAAGCCGTCATAATCGGATCGGCATACAATGTAAAACCTTCTCCGCGAGCCGAAAGGATCCTTTTGCGTTCCCCTTCCCTGAACTCTCGTAAATAAAAATCCAGTTCCTTCTTTTCTGTTTCATGTAAAACCGAAGCATGCGCTGCAACAGAATCCAGCACCGAATTGATATATGTTTTACTAAGGGGCCTAACATTGTCATTAAATACAACCACACCTTTTTGTGCCAATCGACTCAGGTAATTGTATACCTCATGCGTGTGCCGTTCATATACCGGCTGTGCATTCAACGCTACCTGAAATAGAAAGACCGTAACAAGCAGTGAGACATATTTTTTAATTGTACTCATTTTATATCAGATAAGTCAGAAGATAAAGATAACAGGGAACCAAGAAGCATACACATAAGATAATCCTGCTTTTTATTGGGCAGGGATAGAGTTGGATGAGGGTGACAGCCGAAGTAAGCGTTTTTTCACAAAACCAGGCACCGCGCTTTTGCCGAAATGATCACTACCGGCCATGAGAAAAGGTCTTCAGTACCCACTGTAAAAAAAGGAAATGCATCATAATGAGGTAATCCCGAATTCCTTGCTATTTCCGGTACATAAAATACGAC
The DNA here is from genome assembly GCA_020403425.1 of Chitinophagaceae bacterium. Classification (GTDB taxonomy): domain Bacteria; phylum Bacteroidota; class Bacteroidia; order Chitinophagales; family Chitinophagaceae; genus Sediminibacterium. The sequence continues at coordinate 96,392 of JADBXR010000006.1, forward strand.
TACAAACAATGCCCAAAAAACCTTAGTAGATCCAGATCAGGCAGGTCCCCGATAGCGGAGTTTTTGACCGATAGGCAATGATTAACAAATAGAGCCTGGCACAATCTTACCGTAAGCCGGGGAGGATCCCACATACCTGCTGATGATATGCTACCCAGCCAACACTTCTTCCTTATTCCGATCCATCTTTACTTTTACCTGATCGGCTATCCAGCTGTATGTTTTTACCAAGCCTTCTTTCAGCGAACGTGATGGTTGCCAATGCAACTTTTCAGCTATCAGTTTATTATCAGAGTTCCGCCCTCTCACACCGGTATGAGGCACCGAAATATTCTTAATGTCGATCTTCTTACCGGAAATATCAATGGCCATCCGGGCCAGTTGATTCAGTGTCACCATCTCCTCAGATCCTATATTGAATGGACCGCTCAGGTCAGACCGCATCAGTCTTGATACCCCTTCCAGACATTCATCAATATACAGAAATGATCTTGTTTGTTTTCCATCGCCCCAGACTTCAATATGGCCACCATCAGGGGCTTCCGCTACTTTTCGGCAAATGGCGGCTGGTGCTTTTTCTTTTCCCCCGGTCCAGGTACCTTCCGGACCAAAAATATTATGGAAACGGGCAATCTTTACATCCAAACCATGATTGCGCCCAAATGCCAGGTACAAACGCTCGCTGAATAATTTCTCCCACCCATAATCACTGTCAGGTTCTGCCGGATAGGCCGAATCCTCCGAACACTTCGGATTATCCGGATCTGTTTGATTATAAGCAGGATAGATACAGGCTGACGAGGAATAAAATATTTTATTGGATCCTGTTTTTAATGCCTGTTGCAAAACATTCAAGTTGATCGTTGCTGAATTATGCATTACATTGGCATCGTTTTCACCGGTAAAGATATATCCGGCGCCACCCATATCGGCGGCTAACTGGTATACTTCGTCGAAAGGCATATCCATAACATCTCTAACAATTACCTGTTCCGTCAAGTCTCCTATAACAAATTCATCTGCTGCTGATCTGCTGAACTCATGTTCTTTGATGTCGACCCCTCTTACCCAGGCCCCTTCTTCTTTGAGTCTCTTTACCAAATGACCACCGATAAATCCTCCAGCTCCACACACCAGCACTTTCTTCCTGCTCATATATGTTTCTTTTTAAAGATGTAAAAATCCATAAATTCTTTGATATTTAACCAGATAAACTTGGGAACTATCTCAGAGTACCTCTTATACAGTCGCTTAGGCTCCATTAAAAGCCTGAAAAACCACTCCAGCCCCATATTCTGTATCCATCTTGGCGCCTGTTTTACTCTACCCGTATGAAAGTCAAAAGCAGCCCCAACCGTAATTATGTAATTGGTACGTACATATTTTGCCAAATTGATGGCAAATCTCTCTTGCTTCGGTGTACTGATTCCAACCCATACGATATGAGCATCAGATTCGGAAATCCGCTGCCCCAGCTCACTCATTTCGTTTTCTGTCATATCCCGGAAAGGTGGAGAATACACCCCTGTTACGCTATCGTTTCCGAATCTCCTGCTTACTGTTGCCTTTAAATCCTCCGCCACCCCTTCTTTCCCTCCACAAAAAAAATGATTGACCGGCAGTTTTGCTGTAGCTCTTAAAAGGCTTTCAAAAAAAGCAGGGCCATAGCACCTTTGCATCCCCTTTGCTCCTTTCATCCTGCCCACCCACACAACCGGCATACCATCCGGCAGGTTGAAATAGAATTTCTGTAATACCTGATTAAATGAAGGGTCTTTCTTCGCCTCTATCAACCCATGGGCGCCGGTGGCACTTATACAAAGATTTCTGCCTTTTGAAGTACCCGTTCCAATCTCCATTAGCAGCTCCTCTACCGCCATTTCAATATTCTTATCGTAAAAAGGCGTATTCAGAACAGAAATCATATTATTTAACCTTTCAATAATAAAATAATTACCTACTGTATCTAATAACCGCGAATATGATCACTCCATCAGGCTACTGGTTTCTATCGAGTTTTCATCAACAGCATCTTTTTTATCAGCTTTTTCAGTTTCACTTTATAATCCGAATAAATCAAATAAAAGCGATTGATCCCCTGGTTCTGCCAGTCATTTACCAGAACTTCCTCGCCAGTTTTAATGAAAAAAGCTGTTTTACCTATTACGGCATCCAACTTCCAGTTCTTTTCCTTTTTCAGAAATCGAAACAGGTTTCTGACTGAAGGCAGCTGAATATCATCAACTACCATATAACCACCTATTTTCAATTTCTTCTCTGTAAAATGATAATCGATCTCTGCATAGGGGTAACGATGTGCCCCATCAATAAATACAAAATCAAGCAAAGGGATGGTTTTGATCAATTCAGGTAATACATCTGCTGAACTATCTGCAATAAATGTAAAATCAGTTTTGATAGTATTGGTTTCACAATATTGCCTGATCCTCATCTCTTCGCCCGGATCAGGAGCGATAGAGATATGTTTACATCCAGCCATCAGGAAAGCAAAAGTTGATTTTCCGGAACCGGTTTCAAGTGTCACAAATCCTGGTCTCAATTTCCCGAGTATATATATAACTACTTTATCAGATACTCCAAAATTTGCCGGGCTCCCATCCTCCCACACATGAAAACTCGGATTGTCTTTTAATAATTTCTGTATTTCCATTTTTATCTTTTACACTTTACGTGAGCCTTCGATACTTAGATATTTGTTTGATCTATGACGAATACAATAATACGAGTTTTATATAATCGGCTTTTTTAAACTGAATGAAAGGCCTCTTCTGCATACACAAGTCCTGTAAATATCCAAAATGGCATAGCCCCCATCGGACCTTCTAAAAAAACATCAAAAGATGCATTAATAAGAAAAGCACAACCGATAACCAACATCATTAGTATCTCTGGACTGATTTCCTTTTTCCTGATTTCCCTCAGGTGAAGATATATCCAACATAACCACAAAAAAAATAGGGGCACTCCAAACCGTGCCAGTATGGTCATGTGGAAACTATGCGGAGAACGCAAATTTCCTTCAGAAGGATCATAGACAATATCGTCTGTTGCGGCGAGACTCATCCCCAAGCCCCTGCCATATAAAAAATAATCCCCTAAAAAAGTGTACTCAACAATCCTGGCCCACCATACCAGTCGCCAGGCTTTATTATCGCTCAGTGTACTCCCATCATCCTCTGAAGAAAAAATGCTCACGGCATTTCTTTTCAATTGTTCAATACTTAATGTCCTTCCTTGGAAATTTTCTTCAAGATTCGTTGACAAAAACAAAGGAATTGCCAACAAAACCAGCAGGGGTACAAATTTCAACCACTTTATCATTTGATCCTTCAACTGCCGGTTTCTACTATAAATAAAAAAAAGGAACATCGGAATAATAAACGAAATCATGCCCGAACGGCTGTAAGACGACACTATCAGAAAAAGATATACAATCAGGATCCATTGTAAAACAAAAAAACGTCCACGCAATACTATGTTTCCATTCAGCAATAAAATACTCGCTATAAAGAGGTGGACCCCCATATCGCCAAACTTGTATAAAAAAAGCCGTTGGCCCTGGAACAAAGTCAGATCACGGAAATACGGAACATACGACGATAATAAAAAGAAACAGCACATTAGAAAAGGATACCACTTGTAAATGCCAAAAAGTCTTTTTTTCAAATAGGGCAACTCGTCCTTAAAAAAATACACAATAAAAGCAAATACGATATAGTTGAAGATAACAGAGTCGCGAATAACATCCCCTATCGAATATCCTCCCAAAAAGCCCCTAAAAATATATACCACCGACATCAGGACAAAAAAAACCAATAGGGCCATTCGTTTATCCCATGCGAATTCATACGATCGTATGTTCCATAATATCAATATCAGTCCAGCAACAATAACGACTTCACTTAAATAACTATACGCAATACCTTTGTTAAAAAGTACATAGAGTAAGTAGACCAATACAAAAAAATTAAAATACAATCGCTTGATCGCTGCCATTATCCTTGTTTGCTTACATTTCGTAAAGGTAATCTGAACCGCCTCAAATAAAACAAATTTTATATCATTAAAAACTATATTTGCCAACAGACATGCGCCACTAAGCCACCTGACATTACCTTAGGATAAATCAGATAACATGACCCGTACTTCCTTTGACTATTTGATTGTAGGAGCTGGTTTTTTTGGCAGTATATGTGCCAATGAACTCAAAAAAAGAGGAAAGCGAGTTTGTGTAATTGATTCCAGAAACCATATTGGTGGAAATTGTTATACAGAAAAAAGAGATGGGATACAAGTGCACATATATGGCCCCCATATCTTTCATACTTCTAATGAACGGATCTGGAAATGGATCAACCAACTAGTATCTTTTAATAATTTCACCCTCAGGCCTGTAGCAAATTATAAAGGTAGCATCTATTCCCTACCGTTTAATATGTGGACCTTTTCCAAACTTTGGGACATCAGTCTTCCGGAAGAAGCAAAAGCCATCATCGAATCACAGGGGTCCGCTGTACCGAACGAACCTCAGAACCTCGAGGAACAAGCCATCAAACTGGTAGGCACAGACATTTATCATAAGCTGATAAAAGGGTATACGCAAAAACAATGGGGAAAAGAACCAGCATCCCTCCCCGCCAGTATCATTAAACGTCTGCCGGTAAGATTTACTTACGACAATAATTATTTCAACGACAAATACCAGGGCATCCCCATTGGCGGATATACCCAAATCTTTGAAAAGCTTTTAGAAGGCATCGAAGTCCGCTTAAATACCGATTTCTTTACCGACACTCTCCCTGGCTACGACAACCTAATCTATACCGGCCCTATTGATCGTTACTATGGATACAAATATGGAGAACTAGAATATAAGACTACGCAGTTTGATCACCGGCTAATCAAATCTACCTCTAATTACCAGGGAGTAGCCATGATGAATTTCACGGATATTGAAGTACCCTATACTAGGATCATTGAGCACAAACATTTCGAAAATACGCCATCAGACCACACCTGGATCAGTTATGAATATCCCTCCCAATACCAAGCTATGAAAACAGAACCCTTTTATCCGGTTAACGACACTTATAATAATGAAATGTATGCAAAATATAAGTCACTTGCCGAGAAAGAAAACAAAGTTTTTTTTGGGGGAAGGCTGGCTGAATATAAATATTATGACATGCACCAAGTAATTGAATCTGCCCTTGATTTTATAAGCAATCACAAATTATGAAATACCTAATTATCAGCGCTGTTGGTGATGATTCGTTACACAGTGAATGGATTGCCGGGAATCCAGAATTTGATCTTTGCTTAATTTATTATGGCAATAACGAAACAATAGCGACAAGCTATTCCAAACAATCAACCTTTTTTCACCATGCTCAGGGTATGAAATATCGTCTTATCCATGAATGGGTAAAGAATAATTTTGATCTTGTTCAAACCTATACTTATATCTGGCTACCTGACAATGATGTATCCATTGCTACAGACCATATCAACAAGCTTTTTAAAACAGCTGAAGAATACAACCTGATGTTAAGCCAGCCGGCCATGACAGGTTACATCTCTCACAGAGTAACCCAACCCCAACCTGGATCATTTTTGCGGTATACCAATTTCGTAGAAGTACTGGCTCCGCTTATGCATATCAATACTTTATTGAAACTAACCGATACGTTCCTGATTAATTATTCCGGATGGGGATACGACTATCTCTGGCCTCTTATTTTAGGTTATCCGGAGAATAAAATCGCTATCATAGATGCAATCATCATGTGCCATACCAAACCTATTGGTACTGACTATTCCAGATTTCCTAAACATCCCAAAAAAGAAATGAAGGAAATCATTAAACAACATAAAAAAGATATTCAGAAAAAGATTGTTGTGTATGCGTGTATTCCAATAGCCTGAATATCCCTTCAAGTAGTAGCAACGATAACCCGAAAAGTGTTTTCAGTCCTGATGGCTAACAAATAAGCACCATCCTTACTTATTAAGTGTATGGTTCCCCTTTCTGGGTCTTTACTAAGTAGCTTTTCGCTTCAAATGAGCCATCAAAAAAGCGGGATTGTATATAAAATTAGTACTTAGAAGAGCAATAATGGAGCCAATCGCCATCCCAACTGGCCCAAATTTCTGTAATAAAAAGTATCCTATAAACAAAGCCATCAAACCCTGACCTATCGACAACAAAGTTTGCACCTTGTTTAGCCGAAAGGCATGTAAAAAAACAGAAGAAACATTATCAAGTATAATCAAAACAGTAAAGCCTGAACATACATAGTATAATGTCATAATATCCTCACCATATTGGCCACTCCACCATTGAAAGATATATTTACCACCAGTAAACAAAAAAAGCAGGATCAGTATTGACAATACGACAATCCTGAGCAGAGCAGCAAAATAGAGCTTTCGCAGGTTATTCCACTCCCCTTTCGCTTCCAGTGTTGCCAGGGAAGGGAAAAGAATTGTCGTAAAATTAGTACTCCCCATTCTTATGACATCTAAAAAACGATTCACCAAAATATATTTGGCTACATCTGCTTTATTTATCAGTCCATTCAGCATGATGATCTGCGAGTTGAATACCAGTACTACACTAATGGCATTTAAAAAATACCAGAAACTATACCTCATATGTCCCGTCAATATCCCAATATGAAAACGGTCCCAGGAAATCTGATAATCCATTTCTTTTCTTGAAAAACTGAAAAGAACCAGAATATATAGAAAATTAACCGCTCCGCTGACGAGCAATAATAAACCAGCCGTACCCCATCGGCTACACCAAAGTAAAAGAAATAATTCTATTACAGTTTTGCCTATACGAATAATCTTGCCTACAAAAATCTTGTTGGTTGTCTGTAAGATAACATCGAACAACATGGCAATGATGTTTTGTACCATCAGCAATGCTGTCAATAACGCATGATACAAAAAAGAGTGACCCGTTTCTATAATCCCCATATAATGGAGTATCAGAAAGACAGGAAAAGCTAAAAAAAACAAAAGTAAATAAACAAAAAAAACAGAGCTTACTAAATCTGAGGCCTTATCCTGCTCATGTATTAGCCTGCGCAACAGGCCCATGTTTAGCCCCATATCAAATGCAGCAGCAAAGAGAACCATATTCAACAAAACCCCATAATTACTAAATTCTGCCACACTAAAATTTTTCTGCAGCACAGGTGTGAGTATAATAATTAAGCCTGCGCTGCAAGCCTGGGAAAGAAACGTAGCTATCAGGTTCGCCCAATACTGCCTTGAACTAGTTATTTTACCAAATTTCATGTGAGTTTTTGCGCTACAATACGTAATTCATTACCTTCTCTCTTTGCCGACCTGATCGCTGACACAAGATAAGAAAGTGGTGTAAACAGTAGGCGTAAGATCTGATTAACCCGAAAAAACAGATTACCCAACATAGTCGGCTGATACGTGCGTATCGGATTTCTTGATCTGTTTCTATAAAAAAACAAGCTGATCAAAACGTCGTATAAATTCTGATCCCAGGTATCAGTAGTACTGATTGCACAAATCGTAAATCCATGATCCTTCAGTAATTGCGCAAGATTGCTGCTATTATATTGATTAATATGTACATAAGGCTGTTGTAGCCATCCCCATTTCTGCTGCAACCATTTAAAAGCATAACTATTGGTATTGGGGACCGCCACAATAAGCGTTCCCCCAGTGTTCAGTCGTTTGTAAAGATCGGTTAGTATCGTCTCTTGTTCACGCATATGCTCAAGCACATGCCATGCTGTGATTACATCAAACGCTGTTTCTTCATATTCATCCAGCCTGTTTTTATTGGTAATGAATATATTACCTCCCTGGCTAATCTTTTCAGCACCGATATCAAAGCCAAAACTGGCAAAACCTCTCCTGGCTATTTCTTTCACAAAAAGGCCATGTCCACAACCAAAATCCAGTACTCGTTTAGCACCGTTCAAATATTTCCTGATTTTCCAAAACCGGTGCCAGGCTTGTATTTTTTTGTAGAAGATATTTTTAGCAAACCAATCGTAGGCATATTGCTCCTCGTAATATTTCAAGATAGCTTTTTCAGGCGGAATCGGGAAGGACTGAATAAACCCACAATGTTGACAATAGCAATAATCATAATGCTCACCCTCCAGTATCCATTCAGCTGATTCAATGGTATCTTTAAAAAGTAACGATCTTTCTGGCGAATTACATACCGGGCAATACATATCTTATCATATTAAACGACTTACCAATAACAGCCTCTCTCCTATAAGATAGACCTATTTAAAAAAACAAACCAGGCTATTCTTACAATCAAGAATCAGCCAATAAAAAAACTCTTTTATCCCACTTCTTTTTTTCTGAATATAACTTTTATTTCTTGTCGTAGTGCCCACCAATTCGGGCTGCACACCACCTATTCGAAGATCACCAGGCCGAACAAATCGCTTAAACTGGTCTACAGGATATCCCAGTTTTCCTGTTTGCTTCAATAAATACGCAGCTGCTTTCCTGTTTAGAGAATACCCGTAGGTACAATAAACCGTTTTGATAAAAGGAATTCCATAGTCTACATTTTTCGATAAGTGTTTCCGGGTACTACGAAACAATTTCATATGCCCCTCCCAGGCACCCCAGAAAAAAAGATCAAAGTCAGATGCCACTTTTTCAAATGAGTTTTGTAAAAGCGTTTGCTCCCTGATATGGCTATCAGATTCCAAAACTAAAAACATACGATCATCCGTAACTGCAGACTGAACAATTTTTTGCCATATACGTCTATGACTCAACAGGCAACCCAGTTCACCTTTGTTTAGCCGGTGGCCCGTTCGTGAATACGACAGATCAAGAAGCCTGTTCATAAAAGGAACTTTCGTATAAGCTGGATAAACAGCTTCTTCATATCGAATCAATGGAAGTTGTTTCTGCAGTTCCCTGACATTTCTTATTCTGTCTCGTTCATGCACCGAACCAATAATAAAACCATGAATTACATCACACATCCCGCAAGAAAGATTTTCCAGATTTTACATCTTCAAATGTAAAATAAGTTTTGTGCCGCAGGGCAAAAGGAGTAAAAAAAGTGGGATTGACGGACTGGGGATATAGTATATAGTGTGGTTTACCTAAAAACTGGGCCAGGTGTACGGGCATACTGTCACTCCCTATGATGAGATCTGCGTTCCTGACCAGTGATACCAGTTGTTCGAAATCATGATATATAACAACATCTTGCCTACCAGGATCTGCTTCTTTTTTAAAACGTGCCACGGTAATCTCTGCCCCACCAGTTGTATAATTATCTTGTATCAGCTGAATAAGCTGGTCACTGATTATTCTTTTGGATTGTCGCGCATCTGGCACGATCAATATTTTTTTGGCTGTTTTTTTCGTTTCAAGGGGAATTTCTTCCAATTGTTGAAGGGATACGAAAAAAAAATCGGCATAAGCTTTATATACACTGCAACGCCTAACAACAGAATAGAAGGGGTAACCACAAAAAAGGCGAGGTAGGAATGCCCTTTTTTTTTGCTCTAAGTAGATCGGTCTATCCGGCACCAGCTTATGCAGCATTCTTCGTAGTGCCAGTAATTCGATACAAGTGTGGGGATGAAAGAGGAATTTATTCGTAAAACAACCCATCATCTGCCCCCGTATCTTAAAATCATAAAAAAAGATATGAATGTTGTCGGGGAGCTCAGGAGCTATCGCTACATACAAAGGCTCCAGGTGTTTTGACGCAATTAGGGTAGTCGGCGAGGATGATCTGCTTTTGGAAGCCAAATGAAGAGCAATTAAAAAATCACCATAAGCTCTCAACAGCAAAACCGTTCTGGCATTCTTCATAGGCTATTGTTGGGCTTCTTGCTATTCTTTGATCAATGACGATACAAACATAATACAGCCTGTTGATTGGAAGTCAATCTAGTTCGCAAGATTCATACGCGTACCAGTTATCAACCTCAATAAAGATAATCCTATCAATTGCCAGTAACTGCTCTTTACCAAACTCCCCTTTCTCCGAAAACTGTGAAATACTCGACACGACTAATGTCTTTTCATCCTTCCCCAATCTATCAAATACTGTGCGGATAAACGAAGTTGAAAATTTCGCTTATCGGAAAGTGACGAGGGTTCGCCAAATCCGCCATCCAGCTTGAGCCAATAGTAATTGATCGAACTCAGATAATCGATAGAACCAGCGAAAAGTATTTGTTTATACTGCCATTGTCCATATAAAGAGGCGGATATATCTACCCAGAAAGCATCGGTATTCCCTCCCCCAATAAAACCATTGAAATAATTATAATAATAGAAATCTGTATTACGCATCACCCTTTGTAACTGAAAACCGACCTGGTTCTGACCGGACACCCAGGCAATATTCAGGGTCTGACTGTTACTGCCAGGGCCAATGGAAGCGCCCATTACCTGTCCTCTATTGGTATATCCATGCCGTATTTTTGCACTCGTGTACCAACTATAAGAATTGGGATTAGGAGGGCCCCAGATATTGTTCCTGTCGAATATGAGTCCGGCTTTAGGAAGTCCCAGGTGTGATATTTCAGCAGCTATACTCACAAAACTTCCTTTTTTCCTGGTAGCTACCAGTTTTCTAAATCCTATCGTATACCCATAGGGTACTGAATCCTTAAACATGTCGAATGGACCCATCAACTTGTCAGACCGGCCATATTCTGCATAAATCTCAGCCCGGTCTTTGGGCATGGAATAGCGGAAAAACAAGGACCCGAGGGATGAGGACTGTAACGTGGTATCAGCATACCGGTAAGATGCATATGCCATTCCTATTGACAGATTCTCGATCCCTTTTGGCATAAAAGAGAAAGCATATCCACTAATATTTCTTGTTTTACCATCGATAGGTGGTTCGTAACACTGGGGACACCCTAACTGTGCAATCCGGTCATACTCCGGAGGTGTCACGCCAGAGCCATTTAATTTTCCAAAAATAAACTGGGCTTCGATCTTACCGATAGGTATAACAAAAGGTCTTGTGGTTTTGAGGGTAGCATGCAAAAAACCTGGCGCATTATTACTGGAGATCAAGGCATTATAGCGCGCTGGCCCCCACCAGATATTCTCCGTTGAAATGCCAGCCGACAATCCGGCTATTTGATAACGAATCGCTGATTGCCCAGGATAGATGGTGCTGATCTTTGTATCCCCGAACCGGGAAGGCATATCGATCCGGTTACCGAGCATGGCAAAATATTTACCCCAGTAATTATTCAGATTATTGTTAGGGGGAGGGAGTAAATCATTTTGAGCTGTATTGCTGGCATTTACCCATTCAGGTTGGATATTGATATATAGATTTTTTGTTTCAAACTGAACCCCAGCCGTAAACCGATGTTGGAGTCCTACGGCAGGCAAAAAACTTTCGTCATTATACCCGTATGGCAGGGCAGAATTATTCTGTATAGACATTCCGATCATGGAACGAATAAGAAAAGTGTCTTTCGACCCTTTACCAGTTCCTTGCATAAAAGATGGAGTATACGGCCCAATAGAAAAACTACTGCTGATAGTACTATCTCCAGCCAACTGCAACCTTCGATAGTAATCATTCAATTGGATTTTCTGCAATAAGCCCTGTTGCGCATGCAGCTTAGACATCGCAATGATGCACAGGCAGAAAAACCCTACAGATCTATAATAGTTTACCATAAATACGTAGCAGTTAACAAAGCATAAAGATTAAACCGGTTATTTCCTTTCTCCCATGCATAGTTTTTGGTAAATACGGTTTGTACTTCACCGCTCAGTATCAGTTTCTTGTGTTTTTTCTGTCCTGACACCCCAACTGCAAAATCATTCCATTTCACATCCCCCAGGCCGAAATTGGTCAAAGGGCCGACGAGTTGTGAAGGGCCGTGTTGTATACCTTGTACCACCATACCCAAGCGTGAGAATCCTGAAAGCCATTGCATTCTTGCCGTATAGGCATTATTGCCTTTCCCTACACCCGCTCCGATAATCCTGCTCTGATTAGTATAGCCACCTTGATAGCTATACCAGTCACCGGCTGTTCTTAATAAATAGTTCACAGGCTCCGATAAACGAACCATTTCCGCAGAAAAATCAAGCCAACTACGACTTCCTGGTAATTTTTTTAGTTTTCGCAAACCAAGAATATAAGCGGTAGAATGGGGAGCATCCACATTCCAGTCGCGCATGTTAAAGAAATTATCACCATAGCCATATTCTGTGTATACTTCTGTATGAGATCTCGGAAACACCATTCGAACAGAAATGGAAGCCATTTGCTTATACCCAATATCGTGGTTATAAGTGGGTGTCCCGTATGGATACGTTTCTCGCAACACACCAAATAGTACTGGCAGATATTTCTGGAAGAAAGAAAAACCTGTAGCATTGCTATCCAGTTTATATTTATAGGTATATCCTACCCTATTAACCGAAATGAAAAGCCCCTCTATCCATTTTGGATTATAGGTAAGGGTGATACCACTTAGATAACGCCAGTTCTTTTTAGGATCATACGAACCTGAATAACCACTGCCATCATAAGAATACGGGTTATAATATGAGGTTGTCAGACCCTTGTTTTCCAGCAACACAGCCGTATCTTCCATTAACTTGCCTGCTATCAACTGCCATTCGAAATTACCAACAGGTGTTTTAATAGGGCGTGTTGTATTAAAAGTAAGATGTGCAAAACCTGGAGCATTATTACTCATTAAAAGTGAGTTGTGTATACCAGGCCCCCACCATATATTTTCTGTTGATAAGCCGATAGAAAGCCCTGCTTTACTCACTCTGACAGAAGACTGTCCCATGAATAATCGCTTATACCCACTTTTTGTAGGAGATCCATATGAACTATTATGAGGAAATGCCGGATTATCAGCATATACCAGTTCCGGCTTCAACTGAATGTCCAGCCAGCCATACGACAAATAAGCGCCAGTAGATATTTGCGTCTGAATCCCTTTAGCTTGCAAAAAGCCAGCCTGGTTCCATGCATAGGGACGGTCGCTGGTGAATTTATTGTATATGTGAAGTGGTAGTAGTTCAAACCTTAGCTGGTTCTTTAACATTTTTTTTTGGAATGGCACGTAACTACTGTTTGAATCGATCAGACGATATAGACTATCCGTACTGACTACTTTATCCGTAAAAAAAGGACGTGCCATTAAAGAGTTCTGTATACTTAATCGTCCTTGTAACTGCAGAATCCTTAGCTGATCATCAAAGCCAACGGCTCCAACCGGAACGGTTTGTGCCCTTCCTAATGCAACAATGAAAAAGGCAAGTACGCAAGTACATAGGACGGTATTCTTTGCAGACATATTCTTCCTTTCCAAAAAGTTTAGTTTTACATGCTTCAAGATGGCAAACGTCTAGCAGGGTAAAGTAAAAACACCAATACTATACAAACAAAAAGACCTACTAGTGCTCCATAGAGGGTAATTAACCATCCGGAAGGTCGCTGGTTTTGCAAAGGATATGCTGAAACATCTAAAACCTGCATAACCGGGGTTTGGTTGGCAATGGTCATTCGGCTAGCTTCAAGATTCTTCATCACTTCTGTATAAATGGCATAAGCTACCATCCGTTCTCTTTGAGACACTTCAGCAGGAACCGATTCTGTTTTAAAAGCAGTATTGGCATCCAGTAGTTGTAAGGAAGCCGACTGGTAAGATTTGGCATTGATGATCTGTTGGAGTGAATCAGCTCTTTTTTCGAGACGGATCATATTGGCTGCAGCTACTCCGGTTTTAACATTGATATATAACTTCCGGGTCTCATCCACCAAACGCTCTGAAAAAAGTTTAGAAAAAACAGGGTCTGAAGTTTGGGTGGTCACTGTAATGATGGATCCCTTCTTATTCAGCCGCTCCGCTTTGATATGTTTTTTGATCAATCGCTCATACAATACAAATAATATGCTATCCTGCATCATACTATGAACTTTACCTTGATCCAGCCGGGCAAACGAAATCCCAGATAAAGAAGCTTCCTTGTGTTTCCATTTATTCTTTAATCCTGAAAAATCAAGGTAACGGTCTGCTAATGTAGCAGACTGCACCCCCTTACTACTATCCGTTTTAGACAGCAATACGTTTGTTACAATCGATTGGGAAGTAAGTATATCCAGGATATTATCACCGGCCAACATGCCCGAACTACCCCCCAATCCCGCTATATCGAAACCGAACTGGGAAGCCAGACCAGCCAGGCCACCACTTGTGCCACTGCTTTTCTCATCAAGAATAAAGCTAACGGTTCCTTTATAGCTGGGATCTTGAACAAGTGAATACACAAAACCAAGCAGGGTGCAGAATGCTATTATACTGCATGCTTTTACCAGGTGCTTTTTTGCAAACTGCACGAGTCTGCCTGCTGCATCCAACAAGTCCGACATTTTAACGGTTTCCATGGTGCTAATGGGTTTTACCTGCATTACTTTTCCCGATCTTATGTAGCAACTTTTAAATTACTTTTATCAGATTTAAGCTTTCAACCAAAACTGCATTCAAACTGGTTATTGCTCCTGACCTGATACCTGCTATTTTGCGGTATTCACCAGAACTACAATCAATCCGATTAACGAAGAAAGTCCGGAAATCAGCCCAATTGCTTCACCTGTACTTAATTTTTTACGATCCGCCCTGGAAGGAACATATATTTCGGATCCCGTTTTGATCGTAGGATAGGATCTGAAAAACAAGAACTTTCTGGTAACTTTCACTTGTCCGTTAGCATACACCACATATGCATTCCTTCGGGCAGCATTCACAGCAAATCCCCCTGATTCACGGATAGCTTCTCTGAAACTGATACCATCCCTGTACACAATCTGCTTCGGCACATTTACCAACCCAAATGTCTGGATCGTTTGCTTATTTTTTGGGATCTTGAGTATATCTCCTTCTTCCAGAAACACGTCATCAGTAGAACCCGGCTGCTGTAATGCCGAGGCCAGCTTGATACTTACGGGCTTCTGTTGATCGGAAAGAGATTTCACCAATGCTGTATCGCTACTGTTCGTTACAACCGGGGTTTTACCACTTCGCAGGTTAATTAGATTGGCTTTCGAGTTCACCAGGGCTGCATCCGACTGGGATATGCCCACATACGTACTCCGGATCAGGATGGCACCTTCTACAAAAGCATTCGATTTTATCCCACCCGCCCTTTTCACTATATCTGAAAGACGTTCATTGGTGCCGGATAGGGTATACATACCGGGATACATCACTTCTCCTTCTACAAACACACTGATCTGTTCCTTATAAGCGGGTAACCTTCTGACAGATACCACATCAAAAGGCGCTAATCTAAAGCCTAGATCTGCTTTCGTGTTCTCCTCCAGGTTAATTTCTTTTATCAATGAGTAAACAGCGCTGTCGTTATCAGCCATGTGTTTTTTTACCCTCCTCGATACCTCTATTTTCTGTAGCGCGGCGCCATCACGGTAACCATTCGCCATTAATACGAGATCCTGCACCGTCATATTTTCAAAATAGGCATACGTACCGGATTTATTGATCTCGCCGTTGATGACAACAGTGTATTTCTCCCGTAATTCATCCTTTTTATAGATATGAATAGAATCTTCTCTTTGCAGTTTGAGATTGAATTTCCCATTCAAAACATCATTTACATTGAAATCGATCACCGATGCCGTATAATCCGGTTGAAACCTTCTGATAACTGCCCGATCATAAAAAGCCTCTTCACGGGGTTTTACCACGTTTATCAGTTCCTGCAAACTGGGAATCTGCGCAAGTCCGTAAATACCCGGGTGATATACGGATCCTGTTACGGTTATCCTATTGGTAAAAATATTAGCGAGTGTGTCTACTGTTATAGTGTCCCCGGAAACTGGTATAAACCGGCTTAACTCTTCAGGACGCAGGGTAATGATTTCTTTGGTATTTTGTCCCAAACGGGTTACACGAAGGCGATCTTTATAAGCAATATCCGCAAATCCTCCTGCATAATTCACCAGCTCTGATATCTTCTCTCCTTCTTTCACATCAAAAATAGCCGCTTTTTTAAAAGCGCCTTTCAAAGCCACCCTTGTGCGGTATGGTCCTACCCTGATCACATCATCATCCTGTAACAGGGCATTCTTACTCAGGTCACCCTTGATGAGGAAATCGTACAGGTCAAACTCAACGACAACTTTCCCTCCCCTAACTAACTCAATTTTACGGAACGAACCTATATCGTTAGGACCTCCTGATGCATATAAAGCATTCATCAGCGTAGATAAGGCTGAAACAGTATAACTTCCCGGCCTTTTGATCTCACCCAGTAGGGTAATATGAATACTGCGGATCTGTCCAACGGATACCTGTACCGCTATCGAACCGTTTGCTATGCCTGGGTAAATACGGGTAAGGGCTTTCTTAATGCGAACCCTTGCATCTTCAATGGTTAATCCGGCCACTTTAATAGGACCAAGATTAGGGAAACGGATATCACCTTCAGTGGTTATTTTCAGCTTTTTCGTATTATCCGATACCCCGTATACATCCACGACAAGCTGGTCATTGACACCCAACAGATAATTACGGGGAGTTGCAATAGTAAGGTTGGGTTCAAAACTCAGGTCTGCATTATCAAAAATCTCCGACCCAAAAATCTGCAAAACTCCCAAAGAATCTTTTGGTCGGATAGAGGGACCTTTTGTGTATACTTTGTTTCTAAGTACATACGAATCCGTTTTGTTATTATAGGTAGCTTGGGAAGCCCCCATTCCACTTGGATCCAAAAGTGTTATTCGCTTTTTCAGTATTAATATCTGGTCAGATGACAACCCAAATTCCCGGGCTTTTGTTTCCAGTTCTGCCTCCGACAAACCCGCTAACTGGTATTTTGCCACCAGTTGTGTCAGTTGCTCATCAGACAGGTTCTCAATACTAATTGGCAATTGCTGGGCATTTACAGACAACTGCCAGCTCAACAACAACAAACACAGTATGTACTTCAAAAAAGACCTCATTACAAGTATTTATCATTCAAATATAAGCAAGTACAGCATAATCGATAAGAAAGACAAAATCTTTTGCAGATGGTCTTTAGTCTTTTGTCTTTGGCTAAATGGGGGGTATTGGATAATGGGTAGTTTACTAGTGTACTTTAGGGGCTCCGACAAATAGCTGGATACTGGATGCTGGATGCTGGATACTGGATGCTGAGGTGAAAGTGCCAACTTCATGCGGCAGGCAGGCGTCCAAAAAGCCAAATGCCAAATGCTAAATGCCAATACCCCCTCCTCAATTACTAACCAATGAACTACTCCCCCAATCTCCTCCAATCAAACTAAAGACCAAAGACTAAAGACTAATGACTCACCCCCTTACTAAACAAAACATTCGTAAAAGTTCGAACTACTATTTTCAGATCAAAAAGAACAGATTTCCGCTGCAGGTATTCCTGTTCCAGTTCCACTTTCCGCTCGATCGAGATATCATCTCTCCCATTGATCTGGGCCCAGCCCGTGATACCAGGTTTTAATTTATCAACCCCGGCAGCTACCCGCAAAGCCATCAGATCGTCCTGGTTATACAATGCAGGGCGCGGTCCCACAAATACCATTTCTCCTTTCATGATATTGATCAGGTTAGGCAATTCATCCAGGCTAAGCTTACGCAAAAGCCCCCCGGTCTTTAACAAATATTGAGCCGGATTGGTCAACAAATGCGTGGCAACATTCAGTGTATTCTTCTTCATACTCCGGAACTTGTAGATCTGGAAAAAACTATAATTAATTCCCACCCGTTTCTGTGTAAAGAAAACGGGGAAACCATCTTCTATCAGAATGAAGAGTGCAACTAGCAGAAATAGTGGGGAAAGGATCAATAGGAGTATTAGGGCGAAGAGGCGGGTTAGCATTTGGGTTTTTGGTCTTTAGTCTTTAGTCTTTAGTATTGGGTCTTTAGTCTCCCGCTTTCAGCGGGATCTTCGCTTCGCTGCGATTTGGCTTGTTGAGAGCAGTATGGATAAGCAGTTTTTTTATTAGAAAATGGCATAGAGCATTTGGCGCACCTGCCTGCCGGCAGGCAGGTTGGCGCATTGGGTTACTGGGGGGGTGGTAGGTATTGTTGTTTCAAACCAGCCTATTTTGGTCCTTACTTGCAATTAGTTTTGAAACACCTACTTCTGATCCGAGCAGAACTAAAACATTCACTCATCTACTCATGCACTCATAGATTTGTTCGTATAACGGAAAAATCCCCATTCGTCCCGCATCCTGCGTAAGAGTCGATTAGGTTGCCTTGATTTTCTTTTGCCTGCCTGCCGGTAGGCAGGTTACTTTCTTTGTACCTGTCCAGCAGAAAGCGAGATCAAGGCAAAAGGCAAAAAGCAAACAGGACCCACAACATCGACAACCTCCAGATGCTGCTAAAATGATCCACAGAATACACTCGCGTAAGTTTACTTATAACAGGAGGGTGCGTGGCACGGCAAAATGCGCGGAGCGATCATGTTTGCCTTGACTTTTTTTGTTACTTTTTTGTGTCAAGACAAAAAAGTAAACAGAGACCATGAACATCAGCGATCTCCAGATGCTGTCAACCCTAAAAAAAGAATAAAATTGTCAAAAGAAACTTACAAAAGAAAGTGAATGGTTGTAAGCTAAAAAACAATGATAGATTGAGTAACTATTTCACCCCCTTTGCCTACCGCAGGCAGGCGAACCACCCCAATGCGCTAATACGCCAACCCGCCAATACGCCTTCCTAACTTACTTTCGAAATCGAAACCACACTCGCAGCCCCCGTATCTTTCTTATCCAAACTCTCAAAAACCGAATTATTGCTCACGAATTCAGGGACCAGTTGCTTCATTTTAGCCACCATGGCCATAGATCCCTGTTTCTGGCGGGCCAGCTCGATCAGTTCTTCAAAATGCACCTGCAGATCATGCACCTGTTGGCGAACTTTGGCGATCATGATCTTTTCGTGGTAGGTAGGTAAGGTATTTTCTGAGTCGGTCAATAACTCTTCGTATAATTTTTCACCGGGGCGTAAGCCGGAGTATTTGATCTCGATATCAATGCCCGGCACTAAGCCATAGAGACGGATCATTTTTTTGGCCAGTTCTACAATGGCCACCGGTTTACCCATGTCAAATACAAAGATCTCGCCCCCCTTACCCATGGAACCTGCTTCCAGTACCAGTTGACAGGCTTCGGTAATGGTCATAAAGAAACGGGTGATATTGGGATGGGTTACGGTAACCGGGCCGCCTTTTTCAATCTGTTCTTTAAAGCGGATCATTACAGAACCGTTGGAACCCAATACATTCCCAAAACGGGTGGTGATGAATTTGGTTACAAACGGTTGAGGTTGAGCCGCATTACCATCTACAGGCAATTCGGGGTGACTCAATTTATAATGCAGTTGCTGCACATACGCTTCCGCCAGGCGTTTGGAAGCGCCCATGACGTTAGTAGGGTTTACGGCTTTGTCGGTAGATACCATCACAAAACGCTGTACCTGGTGTTTCACGCTCAGGTCGGCAATGATCTTAGTGCCCAGCACATTGGTCAGGATGGATTCTGTGGGGCAGAGTTCCATCATGGGTACATGTTTGTAGGCCGCGGCATGGTACACATAATGGGGCTCAAACAGGCTGAAGAGTTCTTCCATACGTTTTTCATTCCGGACATCCCCTAAAAAGGATACACAGTTGGTGGAAGTTTTCAGATCCTGCAGTTCCAGCTCCAACTGATGCAGCGGAGTTTCAGCCTGGTCGCAGAGTACAATGGTCTGGGGGTTGAATTTAAGTAATTGTCGTACAATCTCACTGCCGATCGATCCCGCAGCGCCGGTAACCAGGATCCGTTTGTTACTGATCTGGCTGGCAATCTCTTCATTGTTGATGCGGATAGGATCACGCTCCAACAGATTCTCAATTTTGATGGCCTGTAACTGGCGGGCCGAGAACTGACCGTTGATCCATTTCTCCAATGGCGGTACATTCAGTACCCGGATGGCATGATCCAAACAAAAGTCTACCAATTCGTTCTTTTTGGCTGGAGGTAAAGTAAACGCAGCAATAATGATCTCATCTATCTTTTGTGCCATTGAAAGGGTCTGCAGATCATGGGTATGATATATCCGTATACCATCTACTACTTTACCCACTTTACGGGCATCATCATCAACAAATGCCACAATATTTACATTAGCCGTAGTATCATGCTCCAACACACGTTTTGTGGCAAACCCTGCTTCACCGGCTCCGTAAATGATCACATTTTTACGGTCCATTTTATAGTTACGCAGGTAACTAAAAGCGTATTTCACCAATACCCGGTAAGCGATCAGGAACAGAAAACTGAACAAGGCATAAATGATCAAAGTAACATTCGAAAACACTAATGCCCCACCCGAATTAGCAGCCACCAGGCTGATAAAAAACAGCACACAAGTGGTCATGGTAATCGCATAACAGATCCGCAAAGCGTCCTGTACACCCGTATACCGGATTATACCAGCGTAAGTCCGGAAATTGATGAATACAATGGAATTGATCAGTACCAGTATGAGTAGGTTCCCGCTCAGATCCTTCAGGTTAATGGCTTCTACAGAAAGATTTACCCGAATCAGGTATGCAAACATTAGAGCAAAACAGCAAATCCCCAGATCAATGAGGAAAATAATCCAGCGAGGGAGTATATTAATTTTTCTAAACATACTTAAATAGTTTGAATTATTGCTCCAACGATGACTCATTTAAAGAAACCGTAAACTTATTTAAAGGTACCATTATATTGCGAAATGAATCAAGCATACTTAAATCCCTATTATTTACCGGAAAGTTTCAAGCTCGGAAACCAACTTTTCATAAAGGGTTTCTCAAACAATAAAAACAGGGTTGCTGAGAAAAACCAAAGGCAAATAATATAAGTGACTGATATTATTAATGTCATAATAACGTTCCCTCGGTATGTTGTAAAAAAAAATTTGTCGAATATAAGTAAAAGAAATATATGATAAAGATAAATTGTATAACACATACCTCCTGTGTAACGAATAAATTTCAGCTGTAGAATGCTTCGAAAGAAAGATTGAGTATGGAAAGTTCTATTTAACAATATATATAATAATAAACAATATAAAAAAACGACTCGAATGTTACTGGATCTACTTTCAATGATAAATAGAGAAATCACAATAACACAGAGTAGAATCCCATTAGCTACCGGAGGAATTTTCCAATTTTCTGAAAAGTTCAGCCCTGGCGAAACGGCTGCCAGAATCCCAATAAAAAAAAAATGTAGAAAATTGAGCAAGTTATAAGAAGCTGGATGATAATATTTATTAAGAAATACACTAGACAATATCATAGTAATACAGAAAAAAACTTGCCACTTTGAATCTTTAAATACTTTTTTCTTTAGTAAATAAAATATTATAGGGAAAATTATATAAAAGGCTATCTCTACTTCAAGAGACCATGTTACTCCATTGATAACGGAGGGCATATCGTAAACCCATGAGTGAAGATAAAATATGCTATAGATCAGGTTGGGCAGTAATGAAGCAAGTTGCTTATGATAAATACAAAAGAAATAAATCAATAACGATATTATATATGGTGGCTCCAGCCGTGTAATTCTTCTCCAATAATACTGCTTGATGTTAAGACTCTCTCTAGAAAAGAAATTGTGAGCTAAAATAAAGCCGGAGATTGCAAAAAATATCCTTACGCCATTAGCTCCTCTTTCCAAAATCACTTGCCAGGAAGTAAAAGAATTTCTAAGCTCGGCAAACTCAAAAAAATGCACCGACGTATGGCAGATAATAACAAAGAGAATGGCTATGAAACGAAATCCATCAATTTCTGAGACATATTCTCCACTAGACGTGACCCGCTTTAAAGAATCTAGTTTTAAAAAAACTGAAAACATCTATTCGTTTACAAATGAACAATTACATACCAATTGTTATTCAGGATACTTTAAATACATCCAAAACAGGTAATGGTGCCCATTTTAATTCAACACGGGCTTTTGTATCATCAAAAGTCAGTTCTGAGGTAATTTTGCTAAGCTTCAATGTATTCAGGGGAGCTTTATCGGCCAAGGCATCTCCGAATCGTGCCACAAACTTGGCTAACCCAATCGGCAGATTTAAAACCCGTTTTCGACCTACATGCTTGGCAATCAGGTGACTTAATTCAAAAAAAGATGGATGACATCCATCTGTCAAATGAAATGTTCCGTTTTTGCCGATAGCTTGAACAACGGCTCTGGCAACATCAGAGGCCATGACCATACTTTTCCTGGCAACTCCCCCTTCAATATTGAAATAGTAGCCTTTACGTATCGCTTGCACCATACTTCGTAGATTACCAGGGGCATCCCTACCAATCACCAAAGGCAGTCTGAATATGACGCACTGGATATTTCTTTCAGTACACCAGTCCCTTAAATACTTCTCTGCCATGATCTTACTTTTACCGTAAGCGTCTTTAGCATTGAGGGGTGTATCTTCTGTAAGGTTGGCACCAGACAAACGGCCATATACAGCCACCGTACTTATGAAAACAATTGATTTTGGTGGGGTATTCTCTAGTAATTCTAGCAAGCGGATGGTACCCTTAACATTGACATCATAGAATGCTTGTTTATCTTTTTCACTTTTAGGAATCGAATGGGCCTTACCGGCAACATGAACAACAATGTCGAATTTTTCAGTGATCTTTGCATTACATTCACGCAGATCATATTGGTAATCACTGTTTGAATTCCTTCCTAAAAGCTTCACTTCAAAACCCGAAGTAGCTCTAAACTTATTAACGATTTCGCCTCCTAAAAACCCAGAGCCTCCTGTAATCAGTACTTTCATTGAACTTTTTTATAAAATCAGTCCATCATGATACGTATGTATCAATGATTAACAATTGAAACATACTTGTCAATGATTTTTTCTTCTGTGTATTCACATTCTACAAAGGCTCTAGCTTTAGAGCCTTTCTCACAGATTTCTCCATACTTAGCTATATTCAAAGTTTTCAAAAAATGAATAATTTTTTCGGACTCATCCCAGCTAAATCCCCATCCGATATCCTGTTTTTTAACATACTCAAAAATTTCTGAGCCAGCATCTCCTATATAAAGGACCGGCTTTCCTGCTGCCATAATATTATAAATTTTAGAAGGTACTCCTAACCCGTACATCCCTTCGCATAAAGTAACCAGGCCTATATCACAAGAATTCAAAAAAATCACTTGTTCCGAACGTGGCTTTGATTCAAAAAAAAGAATACTTTTATTAATAGCTCCGTTTTTTTGTGCCAAATTCTTTACTTTATCTTTAAAAGCTCCATTTCCAATAATTACTAATCTGAGACAGGGGTTATTTACCTTTAAAAAAAGTGCAACAAAAGAGTCTAATCCCTGCACACGTCCAATATTTCCGGCAAATTCAATTACGATCTTATTGTTCAAATCAACATTAAAGTAAATATTTCTATTAGCATTGATCAAATTATCCGGAAATACTTCTTCGTGATCTGCCCAGTTTGTTATAACAGAAATTCTACTTCTTTCAATCCCCTTTTTTTCAAAAAGAACAGCCATATCGGAACCACAGGCAATCAAGTGATTTGCCTGTCGATATGCCACTTTAAATATGTTTAACATAAATTTATATAATGCAGAATTACCCTTAATCAGTCCTGATACTGCCGCATTTTCGGGGAAAATGTCTTGTAGGATAATGTATAAACGAAACCTTATGAAAAACTTCAAAAAGGAAACCGTGGTTAGCAATGTTGGCGGGTTTGTTACCAGTATCACTTTGTCACTTCTTTTGATTCTGGCAATTACGATGAAACTTACCCTTATGGTAAAGTATAAAAATAAAATTATTCTAATAAATAAATTATTCTTATTCCAAGATGGAGTTGTAACACGGTTTATTATGATATTTTTATTAATCTCTCGTTTGGAACTCAGAGCAGCAGATTGATATTGGGCAGATCCGCAAATAACATGTATCTGCCCATCTTTCGCCAGTCTATCAGCGATTCGTGTTATTACATACCCAGTTGAAATCTCATCTGGATAAAATATTTGAGATATTATCCATACTTTCCCCATTCTACTTCAATTAGTCGTTAACATTCTAATGATAACAGTTTACCTGAAATCTTCCTCACACCTTATAAAATTCTTTTCTGACTGTATCTTTTTTCCAAACAGTTCTGTTGACAAAATCTATATAACTTAAAATAATCCTAACAACCTTTATAGAAACGTTTTCTACATCATAGTCCCTAATAATTCTCGTACAATTCGGATTTCCCCTGTATTGTGATACTACAATATCTACAGTCTCAATTACACGATCTCTTTCAATACCGGACATAATAACCGTTCCTTCATCCATTCCTTCTGGCCTTTCATGGGCTGCCCTTATCATGATCGCTGGAAAATTTAATATTGAAGATTCTTCAGTAATAGTACCACTATCAGAAATAACACAGCAAGCATTTTCCTGAAGGGCTATATAATCAAAGAATCCCATAGGCTTCATGAAGTTTATAAGCGGATTCAATTGAATATCTTCCTTAATATTTTCTAATCTTTTCTTTGTTCTGGGATGTGTTGAAACAATAAGCGGATATCTGTATTTTTCCGCTATTGCATTTAGAGAATCTACTAGTTTTTTTAAATTTTCCGGGTAGTCTACATTTTCTTCTCTGTGGATTGAAACAACAAAGTATTCTTTCCTTTTAATATCCAATCGTTCGATTACACCGCAGGAATCGATCTGCGGTCTGTAGAAAGTAAGAATCTCCTTCATGCATGAACCCGTCTTGATCACTGTTTCTGGCCTTAATCCTTCCTTGATTAAGTAATCACGCGCCTGTTCAGTAAGTGGCATATTAATATCGCTCAGATGATCTACTATTTTACGATTCAATTCTTCAGGAACTCGCTGATCGAAACATCTGTTTCCCGCTTCCATATGAAAAATAGGGATTTGTCTGCGTTTTGCTGAAATCACAGCCAAACAAGAATTAGTATCTCCATAAAGTAACACTGCGTCAGGAGCTATCTTTTCAAGAATCTCATCCGACTTTATTATTACATTTCCGATTGTCTCAGCAGTTGTCGTTCCAACTGCATTCAGAAAATAATCTGGCTTTCGTACACCCAGATCATTAAAGAATATTTCATTAAGCTCATAGTCATAGTTTTGACCGGTATGTACAATAATGTGTTCAACTCCTTTATCTAGTTCGCTCATTACCCTGCTCAATTTTATTATTTCCGGTCTTGTACCGACAATGGTCATAACTTTGGTTCTCATTAGTTTACATTTTATTTATAAATATCAAAATATTTTTCACTATCAATACGGAGATCTTCTATCAGTTCATCCCATGTCAGTTTCTTTTCTCCAATAGTTTTATAAAATCTGTCGGATATCAGGTCCTTTTTGGAATGGTAGGTAGTATCGTCAGAAATAACTGCACCCACGTTAAATGCCTTATTAAACAAATTTAATAGTTCTAGTTTTGAAATCGGTTCAGAAGAAACATTATAGACTCCTGAAAGATCTGGATAGTCATTTATTATCTTCAATACATATTTCGCCATCTGATTAGTAGTGATGCCAGAATAGATTGCACCAGAGAAACCTTTAATACTTTTATTGCTTTGTTTTAGAAACCATTCAAGCAACTCGGTTTTATTTTCTAGCTCTCGTCCAATCATAGATCCCCTCAGTGTAAGTGTCTGAGCTGACCTGGCAACTTCTCCAAGAGCCTTAGTTCTTCCGTATGTGTCATACGCATCAGTAATATCAGATTCCTCATAAGCACCCTTTTTTCCAGAAAAAACACAATCTGTACTAAAATGAATGAATCTCTTCCCAGAATATTTTCCCACCCATTCACTTAAAAAGTGCGGTAAAGCAGCGTTGATTATAATTGAGTCGGATATTACATGATCAATACCTCTGCGAATGGTAATTCCGACAGCATTAATAATTATATCCGGTTGAATATTTTCAAGTATTGTTGTGAGCAAAGATAAATTAGTCAGGTTAGTCTGGTCTATTACTCTGGACTTATCATACAAATTTGAAAAGGAAATATCATTCAAAGACCTTTTTATAAGAATCCATGTATCCGTATATCTTTCAGATAAGACCTGATACATTTTATGGCCAATCATTCCATTTCCACCTAAAATTAAAATCCTCATTGTATAGAATTAAGAGTCTCCTGAACAAAATCAAGCTTTAGCAAGATATCTTTCAGCTCCATATTCGATAATCTGTAAGTGTTGTGTGAATGGTATTCCTCCATCTGGTCAACCTGCCGATCTCCCTGTTCAAAATACTTGCTGTAATTCAAATCCCGATTATCTGCTTTTATACGATAGTGCGTATTCATATCTTCCGCATGCGCAAATTCCTCCCTGGTAAGCAGTGACTCATAAAGCTTTTCACCGTGACGTGTACCTATCACTCGCACTTTCAGATTACTTTTATAAATTTCCAATAAAGTATTGGCAAGTGTTTCAATAGTAGCTGCTGGTGCTTTTTGAACAAAAATGTCACCTGCCTGTCCATGCTCAAAGGCAAACAATACCAAATCTACAGCCTCTTCCAATGTCATTATGAACCTTGTCATGTTGGGATCGGTTACGGTTAGATCCATTCCTTTCCGCATTTGTTCAACAAAATGAGGTATAACAGAACCACGGGATGCAAGCACATTGCCATACCTAGTTATGGTAATAACAGTATCGGTTACGCTCCTTGATTTTGCAATAGCTACTTTTTCCATTACACCTTTGGTCATTCCCATTGAATTAATTGGATAAACTGCTTTATCAGTGCTCAAACAGATTACCCTTTTCACTTTGAACCGGATGGCAGATTCTAGTACATTTTCGGTGCCAAATACATTGGTCTTAACAGCTTCAATCGGAAAAAACTCACAGGATGGTACCTGCTTTAAAGCTGCCGCATGAAACACATAATCAACCCCATTCATAGCCGCATTGATGCTATTTATATCGCGAACGTCTCCGATATAAAATTTGACTTTATCCGAAGCAAGTTCAACACGCATATCATGCTGTTTCTTTTCATCACGGCTAAAAATTCTGATCTCTTTGATATCGCTTAACAGCATTTTTTTCAGTACAGCATTCCCAAAAGAACCTGTACCGCCTGTAATCAACAAAACCTTGTCTTTAAACATTTAATTACTTTTTATATACGAAATGATTTATAACGACTCCCAGAATTACCTGAAACAGGGTCACGAGGCTTATGAAATTATCAAAAAAAACACTCGTGAATAAGGCGTAGAATAATGCAGAATAAGAGATAAGGCTACCGAGAGTCCCGGATGTTGCAGAAAAATAAAAAATTGTAATAATCATCTGTAGAACTCCAACAAAAATAATAGCACCAATGATTCCGAAATCGTGGAGATAGTTTGCGAAAAAACTAGATACATTAAATGCATCGTCATCCAGCACTACAGAATATTTATCATTCTCATTAAACAGCCTGTTTCGTATGAAAGAAGGCATCAATCCATTTAGGGAATATTTAAAACTATAAGCAGGTTCTAAATTGTTTATGTTCAAAACAATATTATTGATCGGTGTAGTGGCATACAGATATACCCATACAAACCCACTGGGAATTTTCTCTGCAATGTCAGCATATTTCTCGTTTACAAAAGCTGATGTAGAAAAAGCACTTGACTCACCGCTTCTGGAATCGCCAACTAAACCAAAAACGATAATAAACAAAACAATACTAATAGAAATAATAAATGTACGTTTAATATTAACTTTATTAAAAAATAGATACGCGCATAAAATTTCTATTAATACCCATAAAAGTACAGCCCTGGACATTACTAGTATTGGCCAAGTTAGTAATAGGATTACTTTATTCCTGTATTTTTTTTCTTTTGTAAAGACAAAAAGAATATAAAAACCCGTTACACAGGTGTAATAACAGGCATTCAACAATCCATGAATAGTTGGTATTCCGAAAGCCTTATAATCTAAATCATATTGTTTAAATATAATTACCGAAACAAGCGGTACCCCTTTAAAAAGCAGTATTTCAAAAAATGTAAAAAACAGCCAGAATTTATAAATTCTCTTTATAAAAGTTTCAAACCGCTGTTGCTGTTTTTTCTCATTTATCCTGAAAAGCAAATCACGTGGCCGGTAAATAACTTTCTTAGAAAGAATTCTGACTAGGTAAACAAAGAAAAAAACAAAGGCAAATACAGAAATACTTGTATAAATAAGAATTTTAACATTACTATTTAAGCCACGAATATTATTTGTAAACTCAATTGAATACAAGTATAACGTCAACAACCAAATACCTGAATACACAAGCAATGGATTGGAAAAATTGATTTCCAGCTTGATTTTCCTCTCATTATTCACTAAACTCTATTTCTTTTTAAAATGTGCACTTTATTCCAAAATACAACGGGGAAAAGAGAAAGTATCATTAATATAAAATATCTTAAACTAACTAATGCATTTCTTGATAGAGAAGAAAAAGCCTTGCCTTTTAAACCTTCAGACATATACCATCTTGCATCATAGTAATCGCCCCTGGCAAAAGCTTCCCGGAATGCATTCTTATACTTCTTCCGCAAGGACGGGGCAAATTGCAGAATCTTATTCAATGTATATCTTCGCTCTGCTCCAAGAATAGACAATGACCTAGAAGTCAGCGAAGTCATGTGAACACGATATTTTGCATAGATTTTCTTCGTTACTCCTATTTTATACCTGCAAGCCATTTGCATGAAAAGGCAGTATTCTTCCGATGCTTTTACTTGGGGGTCAAAATTCAGACGCGATTCCTCCAGAAAAGATTTTCTAAGCATAGAAGTTATTATGCTAATATCAAATTGATATAAAAGTTCCTCGAATATATCTCCGCTTTCATAAAGCGTAATAACATTGCGAAAATGCGAATTATCGGTATAGATTTCTTCAATACTTCCATAACACAGGCCATAATCAGGATTAGTTTCCATCAATTCGACCTGCTCCCTCAATTTATCAGGATCGCACCACACATCATCACAATCAATGAAAGTGATGTATTTTCCGCTGGCTTTTGCTAGAGCCTTATTCCTGGCTTCTCCCAAAACTGTATTGGATTCAGCTCTGTAATATTTTACCTTATTACCATATTGTTTCGCTATTTCAGGGCTATTATCCGTGCTGCAATTATCCCAGAATATTATCTCCCAATTCTCATATGTCTGACTACATACAGAATTCATTGCCTCACTCAAGAATTCGCTTCCATTATAGCAGTTGATAATAACACTTACTAATGGATATTTATTACCCATTTGTCCAGTCATAAGGTATAGCATTGGAATTAAGATCTGCTGTGTCCGATTCTTCAGGGCTATGTGGCTCATCGATAATATTGGCAAGGAGTGCATGCCCCTTTGAGACACACATAAACGAATACCAAACCATGGGAGGTACCGATAAAAGACAATAGTGATCTAGATCGTCAAGCAGGTATTCATTTACCATACCTGCTGTTTTCGAATCCTTACGATCATCGTATATAACAATTTTTACTGCCCCGAAAGGAACACAAAAATTCTGGGTAATTCTTTTGTGCTTCTTCCATCCCTTTACAACCGCTTCATTTATTTTGGAAAAATAAGCTTCCCCAAATGATACAAAAGTAGGTGAAGAGCTCTTCAAGTAATGGAAAACAGCTCCTCGCGGATCAACAAATTGTTTTAACGGGGTCAATGTAACATTATCTATTATCATCATTCAAATGAGTATCCTGTTTATTCTAAGAAAGCGCCCATTCCAATTTCCGTTCAGCGGCCAGATTACAATATTCATTGATTTGTTTTCTGGTCAGCTCTGCAGCAGTAACATCTTCATAATACGACTTGTACCATGTTGAAGTAAACCGGATTGTTTCTTCGAAGGTTAATACCGGGAACCAGCTTAGCTGAATATTGGCTTTTTCACATGACAATTTTAGTAAAACTGATTCTTTTTGCGCAGTTTCCAAGGGAACATATTGCATACCCGGGGCTTGATCCCAACTCTGCTCAAGTTCTGCGATAAGTTCTCCCACAGTCTTATTAATCCTGGAATCGGGGCCAAAATTAAAGGCCTGGTTTCTCAGATCCGTACCCTCTGTGTACAGATTGGCACCAAGACACAAATACCCACTAAGTGGTTCGAGAACATGCTGCCAGGGTCGGGTACTGGAAATATTTCTAACCTCTACAGGCTTTCCAACCGACCAACTTCTTACAATATCCGGTATAATACGATCCTTTGCCCAATCCCCTCCCCCAATCACATTACCAGCGCGTGTTGTGGCAACGTTTGGAAAACCAGTTTTGAAATAGGACTTCATATATGAATTGGCAACAAGTTCTGCAGCCCCTTTAGAACCGCTATACGGATCTTCTCCTCCCAAGCGGTCATTTTCCCTATACCCATAAATCCATTCTACATTATCATAACATTTATCACTGGTTATGATTACGCCTACTTTAACAACATCAGACATTTCGCGAATCACTTCAAGTACGTTCAATGTTCCACTTACATTGACTTCAAAAGTTTCTCTCGGGTTCACGTAGGATTCACGAACCAATGGTTGTGCTGCTAAATGAAAAATGAATTCAGGCTTAAATAATACACAAGCATTTTTAAACTGCTCGTAAGACCGGATATCCCCAACGAAATACTGGATTTTATCACTAAGATGTAGTTCTTCAAAGTGAGAAGGTGTTGAAGGAACACCTATAGAATATCCTGCCACATTGGCTCCCAGACTAACAAGCCATTCAGAAAGCCAAGAGCCCTTGAAACCGGTATTACCGGTTATTAACACATTTTTCCCTTTGTAAACATTTTTGAACATAATTTACCATTTTTTCCAGGGCGCTTTTCCTGTAGCCCAGATTTCATTAAGATTATCTTTATCTCGAACAGTATCCATACAATGCCAAAAACCATCGTGCTTAAAAGCGGCAAGCTCATTCCTTGCAGCGAGCGTTTCTAGAGGTTCTCTTTCCAGTATGGTGCCATCATCAGTAAGCAGATCAAAAACACTGTAGTTAAACACAAAAAAACCTCCATTTATCCAGCCCTCACCAATTTGAGGTTTTTCCTTGAACTCCTGCACAAAATTATTGTCATCAGAGACAATGGATCCAAATCGGGCCGGGGGACGAACACACGTCAATGTTGCAGCTTTACCATGACTCTTATGGAATTTCACCAACTCGTCAATATTCACATCTGCAACACCGTCGCCATAAGTAAGCATGAAAGTATCTCCCTCTTTAAATAATTTTTTTAACCGCAATAACCGGCCACCCGTCATGCTTTGACTTCCTGTCTCATGAAGACCTATTGCCCAATTCTCAGACTGATCATTTTCGTATTTAACATCTCCTGACAATAAATCAACTATCATGTCGCTTTTGTGTAATTTATAATTGCAAAAGAACTCTTTAATCACATATCCCTTGTATCCTAATGCTACAGCGAAATCATTGTACCCATAATGAGAATACAGCTTCATGATATGCCATAATATGGGCATTCCACCAATTTCAACCATTGGCTTTGGCCTTACACCCGTTTCCTCACTTAATCTTGTACCGAGTCCTCCAGCTAATAAAATAGTCTTCATTTTTCTAGATAATTAATGATTTCTTTACAAATATTCTTAACATCTCCTTCCGTTAAATCGGGATGGAGTGGCAATGTAACAATCTCTTTATAAATATTTAAGGTATTTATAAAGCGATTGTCATCGTTTTTATAAAGCGAAAGCAGATGATTGGGTTTATAATGAATCCCCGTTTGTATACTTTTACTTTCCAGATGTGCTCTTAGTGAATCCCGCTTCCCGTTTTTTACCCTTACAGGGAAGATGTGTGGAATAATGTCATTACCTTCCTCAATCTTCTGCAATATGATATTTTCGTTTCCTGCCAGCAACGTAGTATAGATAGATAGCAGTGATTTTCGTTTTGGAGCGAACTCACTATCAAGCCTCGATAACTGAACCCTGCCTATCGCTGCAAAAATATTACTCATATGGTACCTGTAGCCTTGTCTTTTAACATCAAAATCCCAGCTACGCTGACCTGCGATCCTTTTTTCTGTATCCTTTTCAACACCCAACAAACGGGTATCTTTAACAATGGAAAGAAATTCAGAGTCCCTGCTTAAGATGGCACCTCCTTCACCTGATGTTATGTTCTTTATTCCATCAAAGGAAAAGCATACAATATCTCCAACTGATCCAATTTTCTTACCATTGTGAACACATCCAAATGCATGAGCGGCATCTTCAATAACCCTGATATTGTGTTGAGCAGCCAGCTCATATAGTTTATTAAGATTTACAGGATTACTGGCATAGTGAACGGCCATGATGGCACAAGTTCTCTCTGAAATCAGCTCCTTTGCCATTTCAAGATCAAGGGTCCATGTATTATCATACACATCACAAGAAACTGGAACGGCTCCTGCAGCGCTAATTGCCTGATAAGAGGAGAGGAATGTAAATGAAGGTACAATAACCTCATATTTTTCCTTTGACAGGATGGCTTCTACCGCCAGATGCAAAGCAGCAGTACCGGAATTTACACAAACTACCTGATCAGCTGAAACGCCTATATAATTAGCAATATCTGCTTCAAACCTGGCCACTTCTGCACCCATACCCAAATACCCATCCTTTAACAATACATCTGTAACCGCATCAACCTCTTTGTGCCCCACTACGGATTTGGACAATCTATGCATCTGATGAATTTTTCTTTCCGTTAATTTTTTTTCTAATAATAGCTCTTCTTGACATTTCTCTTATACCACAAGTAGCATTTTCGGAACATCCCCTGTTTTAATAGAGGCTCTGGCACTTCCTCAATCCTATAAAAGCTATCCTCAAACTGTTTCAATAATTTTTTCACAACAGTCCCGATCTGGTGATTTTGGTTATAATATATTAAGCAGTCGTTCGATACAGCCTGATACCTGTAAACCACCTCATCAATAATTTCAGTAAGACTGTTATTGTTGGGTTCAAAATCCTGCTTAGTGACTGGATGACCAAGATCATAACCTGTTGCGTTCTGTAAATATCTAAACGTATAGTCTTTTTTTATCGGAAGGTACGACTGATCAAGAAGTACTACCGGCAGCCCGATTCGCGCACCATCAAGTGCGGAGGTACCCATTGAAAACAGGCAGTGAATTTTTTCCTTTAAATAAATGTCAACCGCAGATTTTTCCAATTTTCCTACACAAGTGATCTTGAAGAATTCATGCTCACAATGCAATTCCAGTAGATGCATAAACTCCCCTTCACCGATGATATGAAAATGTATCTTTCTCCGTTTCTGTAAAGCCAGCCGACTCAATGAAAGAATTGAATAATTCAAAATATGTATCTTGAAATCCGCAATTCTGCCAACCCAAGCCAATTCCAGTGTCTCCTTTACTTCTTCCGATTTCTGCCGTATAAGATTTTCATCATACGTTGTAATGCCATCTCCCAGATTGGGAACATATGTAATATTCAAAGAATCAGGAAATTTCAGATATCCCTGGGTAATTTCATAAATACATTGCGTCATGAAAACAATTGCCCCGCGATCAATCATTTTAGCAGTCCAATCGCTGAGCATTTGGTATTTATTCCGGTTAAAAAAACAGAAGAGTGAATAAATCCACACATACTGCTCCTGAAGTTTCCTGAAATAATTAAACTTAGATATAAAGGGAACCAGATTAAACTCGTGAGCAGCCCATTGAATAATTTTAACTTCTTTCCCAATTACTAATTCATTACGTAGTTTATACGGAATACCAGCCTGCAGTACCAGGCATGTATCAAAATCCAAAACGCAGGGCTCGAAATCCCTGAATTCTATAAATCGCAGCTGCTTGCAGAAATTACAGCTGCGTATTAATGCGCCTCCTTTATAGTCGATGATATTAACTTCAAGAGTGGTTTGCTTTGTTAGGAAATTTGCTACATTGGAAAAGAGAACCGGAATACCGCTTATGTAAGGGTAAGGAAAAAAAAATGTTATACTCTTAATTTCTCCGTTCACTGAACTAGGTTGTGATTAACTTCATAAAAGTCCTGATAACATAATCAATATCCGTATCACTCATCGGAACATACAAAGGCAAAAGAATGCTATTATCGCTAGCATCTTCTGATACTGGCAAAGACGTGTTTTCGCATTCGTTTTTGTATGCTGACTCTCTATGGATGGTCATGATACCCCTACGCGTCGCAATACCCAAATCAAGCATTTGCTGCATTAACTCGTTTCTGCTCACAGGACACCCATCCTTCAGATATACTGAATATGACTGGTAGTTGCTGAAATACCCTTTTTCTTCCAGTGGCAACCTGAGATAAGGTATACTTTTAAACGAATCATTGTATTTCTCCGCTATTTTCCTCCTTTCATTTACGATCCAATCAAGCTTTTCCAATTGCTTAATACCTACCGAAGCCTGAATATCAGTAAGGCGGTAATTATATCCTACCTCAATATGATCTTCAAAAATAACCTTGTTAGATTCATGTCTGACGCGATCATTCACAGACATACCGTGCTGCCTTAACAGCTTTATTCTTTTGTAATAATCCTCCCTGTTGGTTGTCACAAAACCACCATCCCCGGTTGTAATAACCTTCCTGGGGTGTAAGGAAAAACAAACCAAATCTGAATGGCTGCCGATTTTTTTGCCTTTGTACGAAGACCCTGCGGCACAAGCGGCATCTTCAATTAATTTCAGGTCATACTTCTTCGCCAATTCGGCGAATCGATCAATATCTGCCGGCATACCAATTTGATGAACCAGCAGAATGGCTTTCGTTTTCTTAGTGATTTTCCTTTCAACATCCAGGGCATCTAAGTTATATGTTACCGGATCTATTTCTGCAAAAACAGGAATTGCATTAACATACTTAATGGCATTGGCCGTGGCAATATAACTGAGAGAAGGACAAATAACTTCATCTCCAGATCCAACACCTGCCACAATCATGGCCAGGTGCAGGGCTGTTGTACAATTAGATACAGCTACCGCATATTTAGCTCCTACATAAGTTGCGAATTTTTCTTCAAATTCGGTAACCCTGGGTCCCTGGGTAATCCAGCCAGTAAGTATTGTGTCGTAAGCAAGTTGCGCTTCTTCTTTTGTTAAAAACGGTTTTGATATAGGGATCATTGTATATTATTTGCTTTGTTTACTGAAATACCAATCGGACAGCTCCCTCATGCCAGCCTCAAGCGACATGGTCGGTTTGAAATTTAAAAGTGTAAGTGCTTTCGTGTTATCAGCCAATCTTCTACTGACTGGATTTATAGAATTTTCTTCTTTAAACTCGGGATGCAGATCAGATTGATTGACTTTCAATAAAACGCCTAGTAACTGAAGGAGTGTGGTCTCTTCTTTATTACCTACATTAAAAGCCTCATCTGTCACATCTGCATTCAAAGCAGCTATATTGGCCTTGGCAACATCTTTTACATAAACAAAGTCCATTGAGGTAGACCCTGTTCCGAAAATTGCGGGACGTCTTCCATCGCGTATGCAATCAAGCCATTTAATCATCACTTCAGTATATTTCCCGTCTGTATCCATCCTTGGGCCATATACATTAAAATACCTAAGTGCTACATAATTTAAGCCATACATAAATTTGAAGCTTCTGAAAAGCTGCTCACCCCATAGTTTAGCTCCTCCGTAAAATGTCTGATTATTATAAGGATTATCTGTTTCAGGTGTAGGGAAATTCTGAGCAAGTCCATACACAGATGCACTAGAACTATATACAACCTTCTTGATGTTATGTTTTACGCATAACTGGGCAAGGTCAAATGTAGCTTTCAGCATTACTTCAAATCCCTCCTTCGGATCTGCCGCGCAGGAATTGATTCTTAATGCAGCCATGTGAAAAACATAGTCGGACTCTTTAACCGCATTATCAAGAACTTCCAGATTTCTTATATCACTCTCAATAAATTGAACAAGGGGATTATCTATGAAATTCTTCATGTTTTCATAAGATCCACGTATCAAGTTATCGATGATAATCACTTTTTTAACATCAAGTGCAAGTAACTCTTCGACAACATATGAACCGATAAAACCGGCTCCTCCGGTAACCAAAACAACCGAATTTTCCACTTTATTATTCATAATCCTTATTTTAATCTTGTTCGGATACTTTTTATTAAAGAAGCAGGAGAATACACAATACCTTCGTACTCCAGTTCCTGAATCTCAAGCATACTGTTATCGCATGCAACTATTATATTTCCCGCCGATTTGTTTATCATGGTCACGTGACCTGGTGTTGCCAGGAACTTTTCGTCGTATGTGTATACACGGGCTTTCCAAATAATCAGGGGTTTGTCTTCATAATACGCAAATGCCCCGCTGTAAGGCCTTGATGATGCACGGACCAACCGACAAATCTGTTGAGCGGATTGATTCCATTGAATCCTGCCGTCTTCGGGTATTCTCGGAAAACAACGTAGGCCCTTCGCCGTACCTTTTATCGCACAGTGTTCAGGGTTTCCCAAAATTGAGTTAACCGCCTCCAGGTAAAGATCAGGAACCATGATTTCTGCCTGACGGATTATATCAGACACATAGGTATCTTCATCAATAGGGATACTTTTTACTGCAATCACATCACCAGCATCCAGTTCCGGTTCCATTTTATGGATATTTCCGTTGATGTAACTCTCTCCGTTAATAATGCTCCAATTTACAGTAGCATTCCCTTTATAGTCCGGAAGATTCCCTAAATGAAAATTAAGTACCCCTAGTTCAAAAAGATTCAAAAAATTTTCCGGAATCGTATATCTCCAGTTAGCGCTTATGGCAACTTTAATTTCATTCTCATAAATCAAATCTTTTATATCAGCTGCTTTCAGACTTTTCAATAGATAAAAGCCGGCACCAAAGTCATTTGCAAGTTTTTCAAAATCGGTCGACTTCACGTCGTATTCGTCGTATGCCTCATCTGTAACGATTGCTTTGAAGCTATATCCATGTCTCTGAAGATACTTGATACTATCATACAAATACCGCGACCTTCCAATTGCAATCAAATTTTTTTTCATATTTAAATCAGTTCGACGATTGGGATATTTTGAAACGAGGTCTCCCTTTTCAACATACATTCGCCTACTTTTAGCCCTCCCGCTTGTAAGCGAATGATTGGATCAAACCCGATAGCAGACGGAAGAATGCCCATATGACCGCTACTTACCTGTTTTGGGAAATACCTAATTTCACTTTTATCTAATCCTTTACAATCTACATCTCCGGCATAACGGAGAATCAATGGATCTTTAAATGCACTTTTAATTGCATCGATTGAAATTTCAGCCGGATTATCCCCGATCCAGGTTTTATCAAATGGATAAGCAGTAAAAATCAATGCTTCGGCATCATAATATTTTTCAGAGTATTCAATTTTCGGAAAATCACTTATCCAGTCAATGGATTCGAGATCATATTTATACTTATTTTCTGCTTTATCTATAACGGCTAGTGATTTAGTTATCTTTGATAAGACTTTTGCAATAAAAGGGCCAAAATCGTTATTACAAATCAAAACAAATTTGTTGTTATAGGGACATATCCCCGCATCGAAAATCAGCTTAACCGCCATGTCGCCAAGGTAGTTGAAGACATCTACACCCGGATGTCTTTCGTTAGTCGCTCCAACTGAAAAACCTCGTTCACGTACATAGGCAAGGTCCATATCCGCATCACGCCATTCCCATGCTTCATACATTAGCGGAATAACAACTGAAGCCTTAGCATGCTTTAGTTTATCCTGATCCAGAGGCCTCAAGTGACCTGAATTTGTGATAATGTCTACCTTGCCGATTATTTCCGGTGTCAATTCTGTAATGAATTCAATATCTAAATTACGTCCATGAATTCGCTCCATTTCTTTTCGTGTGTTTTCGAT
The DNA here is from genome assembly GCA_020403425.1 of Chitinophagaceae bacterium. GTDB lineage: Bacteria > Bacteroidota > Bacteroidia > Chitinophagales > Chitinophagaceae > Sediminibacterium. Next base: position 134,488 of record JADBXR010000006.1, read on the forward strand.
AACATCCTGAGCAGTTCCGTACTTTGTTGTTTTGGTAAATGCATACACCTTAGCACCAGCAAGCGCTGCTAATAGAGGGGTTACTACATATGCGCCAGTGGCTGCCTCGGTTAAAACGACTTTTCCTTTTAAATCTAATTGCAGCGCCTCTACGCGATCTATGAGTTTATGTACAAGCATTTAATATTTATTCAGAGTTTCAATAACATGATTTACTTCTTCATCATTCATTTCAGCAAACATGGGAAGTGACAGGCAATGCTCTGCCAAATATTCTGCATTTGGCAGCGATCCTTTCTGATAGCCCAAATAAGAATATGCCTTTTGGAGATGACAAGGTATTGGATAGTGCAATCCTGGATTGATATCATGATCATTCAGGTATTTCATCAAGGATGCTCTATCATCGGTAGTTACAACAAACAAATGATAAATGGATTTTGTCCATTCAGGCTGTTTTTGCATACAAATTTTGTCGTTTGTAATTTCCTCATGATACCTTTTGGCTATTGCTTGTCTTCGCTGATTCCATTGGGAAATATATTTAATCTTAACACTCAATGAAGCAGCTTCCAGTCCCCCCATACGCATATTATACCCTATCTCGTCATGATGATACCTAACCGTAGATCCGTGGTTTCTCAAACTTCTTAAATGTTTATTGTATACCTCACTATTGGTAGAGATTCCACCTGCTTCGCCGCAGGCGCCGAGATTTTTACCAGGATAAAAGCTAAAACATGCCATTTCTCCAAAACTACCTACCCTTTTACCTTTATATTCTGCACCATGCGCCTGTGCTGCATCTTCTACAAGAAAGAGGTTATGTTTTTTGGCAATTGCTGATATCGCATCGATATCAAAAGGTTGCCCATACAGATGGACTCCAATAATTGCTTTAGTCTTATTGGTAATTTTTGCTTCAACCACTTCTGGATCAATTTCCCAGGTATCACTGGTACAATCTACAAATACCGGTGTTGCGCCCACATAAGAAACGGCCCATGCAGTAGCAATAAATGTATTGGCGGGCACAATCACTTCATCACCGCTTTTAATTCCCAAAGCCATTAAAGTCAGATGCAGCGCTGAAGTGCCATTATTGACACCAATGGAAAATCGTGTATTACAAAATGTGGCGAATTCATTCTCGAAATCGTCAACAAACTTTCCACCGGAAAATGCTGTGTCGCTATAGACTTTTTCAAACAATTCAAAAACTTCCGCTTTTATAAATTGGTGTTGTCTTTGAAGATCTAAACAATTGATTTTATTAGACATGATTATGATATTTTATTTCACGGTTATTTTAAAAATTTAACAACCCGTCCCGGATTACCTACTACGACCGCATTATCTGGAACATCCTTGACTACTACGGATCCGGCACCTACCATGGCATTTTCGCCAATGGTAATTCCACACAATACTGTAACATTACTCCCGATTGATGCTCCTTTGCGAACAATGGTTTCAACAACCTTCCAGTCCGCATCTGTTTGCTGGCTTCCATCAGGATTGGTAGCTCTCGGAAACAGATCGTTGGTGAACATTACGCCATGGCCAATAAAAACATTATCTTCAATATGAACTCCTTCGCAAATAAATGAGTGACTGGAAATTTTACAATTTTTCCCTATTGAAGCAGCTTTTTGAATTTCTACAAACGCGCCAATTTTTGAATTATCATCAACAGAGCAGGAATAAGCATTCACAAAACTAAAAAAACGTACATTTTCGCCAACCTGAACATTGTTGAGTTTTTGATGTTCATTGGAGATAGTTATTGTATTCATACGATTGTATTAAATTTTAATTTTTACTTCTTTTCCATCCTGTTTAATGGATTCTTGAGCTGCTTCCAGCACTTTTACCACTGTTAACCCGATAATACCATTAGCTACAGGTGTGCCTTTTGACTGAATAGACTGGATAAAATCCTTTGCTACTCCTGCAAGGGCTTCACTGGGAGATATTTTGGGGATCTGAACGTCGCCAACTCGATAATCTACTAAAATTCGATTTTTTTCTTCATCCGTTTTATAGCTAAAACCAGTATCATATACCCTTATTTTTTCTGACGGTTCCAGATCATTGTAAAAGATCATTTTTTTATCCCCGCCAATCAATGTAGACCTGACTTTCATAGGAGATGTCCATGAACAATTAATATGTGCGATGAAATTATTCCCATAGTTAACTGTCAGGTAAGCAATATTTTCAATCCCGTTGTTGGTGTGGGAAACGCCTGTAGCGTTAACACTTACCGGCTTTTCATCAACCAAATGAAACAAAATAGACAGGTCGTGCGGGGCGAGATCCCATAATACGTTCACATCGGGTTGAAACAATCCTAGGTTGATACGAGTAGAATCAAAATATTTTAATTCACCTATAATATCATCATTGATCAGTTGCTTCATTTTATTTACAGCTCCTGTATACAGGAAAGTATGATCAACCATTACAACCAGTCCCTTTTTCTCCGCTACTTCCAGTAATTGTTCAGCTTCCTGGACAGAACTGGTCATAGGTTTCTCGATTAGTACATGTTTGCCGTTCTCTAACGCCGACATGGCTATTCCAAAATGAGAAAAAACAGGCGTTGCTATAATTACTGCATCAATTTCCGGATCCTGAATAATATCCGTTGCTTTATCCGTAACAGAAATCCCGGGATACATTTTACTGACTATGGAAAGTCTGTCTAGGCGACTATCCGCAACTGTTTTAACCTGGCAGTTTTCTGTTGCTACAAAATTCCTGACAAGGTTAGGTCCCCAGTAACCATAACCAATTAACCCAATTTTAATCATCATTTTAGTTTTATTGAAAACAAAATTCAGGCAGGGCTTCCTGTATCCGCCTGATTGACTCCTGATTTTCCATACTTTTCCATAGCCCTATATTTTTTTTTGACTGATCAGGGTTGAAAAAAGTTTTTTTCTTAAAATGAATTTCAGGGGATTCATTTAAAAATTCAAGAATTTGAGTTACCGTTCTCTCATAATTCAGTACAACATCTTCATACCTCAGGCGCAGAACCTTATTATTATCCCTGCTTAATCTGATTCTTTCGTAAAGCAGTTTTTGTCTTTCGATAAATCTGTCAAGATTGTTAATTTCAAGGAAACTTCCTTTAATCTGCCAATGCCTCGAAATTTCATATTCAGGTATATATCCTTTTTGAGGAATCAATGTACTGGCATATATATCCCGTGGATCACGTTGTACAATAACAACCTTCCCATTCTTAAAAAATTCCAGTGCCTCTGTTGGGTTAAAAGGCTCTACCGCATTATGCGTTACTATACATGTTGTTTGTTCTTCCTTAATCAGACCAAACAACTCCTCTAAATACGTCACGGTAATTGGGATAAAATTATCCGGCTCTGTAACATAAATGTCTGAGAGAAAACTTTTTTTAATACGAAAATTTAGCAAAATTCTCTGCAGGAACTGTTTCCAAACGGGTTGATCCAGTACAATGTACGGCCATTCCCCTCGATAACTGTATCGGATTAATCGCCCGATATAATCCCTCGTGATCTCGGAAAATTTTCCCTGGAAAGCATTATCATAATTCATCCCGTTTGAATACGCCAAGGTTAACGGGCGTGAAAGGTTTGCCGATGGCCCTATTCGTCTAACCAACCGCTGAAATCTTCTGATGGCCGCATCAGAACGAATAGGTGACCAGTTATCATGTAATGCGAATTTAAGATCCAGCAATCCACCCTGTATTCTCAACAGATTGAATTCAAAGTTATAATGGGGAACCTGGTATCCTTTAAATTCTTTAAGCAAATCCGTAATAACACTTTTTCCTGAATGCCCAAAGCCTGATATATCAACAAATTTCATCAATTCACGGTTTTCTGCAGGTAATCATCATATGTGAACTCAGGCCAGACTTTGAGATAAATTCCTGGAAAGAAGAAAGCTTATCCTCAGACAGATAACCCAGTATATTTTTCCAAAAATCATCTTTGATAAACTGCTGGTTATTTCTCAAGATATCAATGTCAAGTGTTCCAGGTGTTATAGCTTCAAGTACTTCAAATCCGCTTCTTTCCAACAATACGGATACGGATTTAGGATTTAGAAAATTCAAGTGATGCGGCGGTGACAATGCCTTTGCATTTTCCTTCAGAACCTGTATATCCAACCCCATCCCACTCAACGTAGTAAAAATGAAGATATCCGAAGAGTTCATTGTATTAAAAACGGTTTGCAGAAAAGTTAGAGGATCATGCAGATGTTCAAATAATTCAAAACTTACAAAGCATTTTCGCCCTAAAGGCAATTGATCCGGTTGGAGATCTTCCATAAATGCCTCTATCACTTGAAAGCCTTTCTCCCGGCAAATCTTGGCTAAATGCACGGAAGGTTCAATAATAATTGGCTCACAATCAATAATCTTCTTTATTTCTTCATCGAATACACCATATCCGCCTCCTATGTCAATAATATACTGAACAGGATTATTTCCCTCCATTTTTTTAATGGTGTCTTTAATTAGCTGAGCCTTGGGTTTCCACAATTTTTCCCTTCTTGCAGCTTCGGTAACCTTGTAAAAGGTAGTGGCCCAAAACTTGGTGGAAGGAGAGTCTGTATAGTATGCATCAAAAGCCTCCCGGACAGGTCGTGGACTCACAAACACAGAATAGCATGTAGCGCATTTTTGATAATTAAACCCGCTTTTGTTGACCCATTCCTCGCCGGGTTTCCCGCAAACCGGGCATAGATATTCCTGACGCTCAACGCCGGCAAAATACGTCTGCACATCCTTTTCGGTAAGTGACAGATATTCGTTAAATACCTCTTGCGGTCGGATTTCCTGTTCTGATATTTTCATAAAAATTAATAAGCGATTATATTACAAGGAGCCCCGTCGGCACCTTCTATTTGAATAGGAGATACAATTACCCGTTTCGGCGTTCCAGATAACGCATCCAGCTTCATATCCTCAATTACCAATATTTCATGCGTCAGCAAAAATTCTATATGCGCATTCTTTCCTTCCACCCTGTCAAGTTTACTTGTGAGAGAGATCATGTCGAATCCAAATACACGTAAGCGAGGAAATTTTGACCTGAACAGTCCTGCAAAAGAGGCTGGTATTACCGGTTGTTTTTCCCAGTACTCCCTCTCGTATCGGACCTTACCAAAACCAGTTTTTAAAATCAGTAACTCGATATCATTTCCTAACGTATCCAACCGATCTGGCACTTCATCAACATGGCACTCTAAAAATCCAACCTTTTCGAATATCCAATAAGAAGCAGGATATTGATGACTTTTCTTTCCCGTGTCACTAAAATGATAGGGGAAGTCTATGTGGGTTCCAATATGGACAGGCAAAGTGATTTTGAGATTATTGGATGTATTGCCTTTAGCGATTTCATTCACGCGCTCTACAACAACCGAATTAGTGACTCCCCCGTATGCCGGAGTATTCTCATTCAATGTATGGGAAAGAAAGATAGGATTCATTATCGACCGTAAGTTGCTGAATAACTAAGCAGGAGTTGTCTGAATGCGGCATCTATTCCAACAAATACTTTTTCAACTTTACCGGCTCCCCGAGTGAGTATACATCCAAGCATATTCCCCTTATTTTTTTTATCTCTGGCTAATGCCTGGCAATATTCATCGATATTGGAATCGGTAAGCTTGAATGGAGGTATATTTAAATGCAAAACCTCATGCATTTCATCAAATTCAACTTGTGTAATCATGCCTTTATGCAGAGAAATAAAATTGGCGATATCCATACCTATACTGATAGCCTGTCCATGGGGTATTGCATAGGATGTAATCGCCTCAATCGCATGACCAAAAGTGTGGCCATAATTAAAAATATGTCGCAAGGATGTATCGAATTCGTCAAGCTCGATTATCTTCTTTTTAATTCTAAGACTATTATGAATATAGTATGGTAATAAAGACCTGTTGACGAGTAATTTTTCGAAGTCGTTTTTTATCTGCAACGCGAGGTCTATACCCTCCGTGAAATAATAGTGTAACATCTCTCCGATTCCCGACCTGATCTCACTTTGAGATAGGGTCCTAAGAAATTCAAGATAAATGAAAATCTGTGAAGGAGGATTAAAAGTGCCTATCAGATTTTTGAATTGATCAAAATTAATTGAGCTTTTACTTCCAATACAGCTATCACATTGTGCGAGCAACGTCGTAGGATAAAATTTCCAATCTATCCCTCTATATAAAATCGAAGAAATGAAGGCGACAATATCCTGGGTGATTCCCCCTCCTATAGCAATGAGGCTATCATTTTTTCTGACGCCAAGTTCAATCAGTTTCCGAATTACCTCCTGGGAATAATCGATTGTTTTATGGGATTCGTCACAAGTAATGTATATAGTTCTTGCCGTAAGCAATGGTTCCAATTCCACTTTGAAAAGATACTTCAACTTGTCATCAACTATATATATGTTATTGACAGTTTGCTCACTTTGTTCAAAGTGAGTCTTTACCTCATTAATGAATGATACGTAATACTTGTCCTTTAGGGACGACTTAACATAAAACGAATCAGATATTTGTAAATCCGCCATCAACGACTATGTTTTGTCCTGTTAAATACTGATTGAATGAGCTTAAAAGAAAAACTGCGACATTGGAAATGTCAGATACCTGGGCAAGTCTTTTTGCTGGAACTTTCTCCGCCAATTCTTTCATTTCAGACTCAGATAGATTTTTTCGTGTAAGGTCCGTCAATACAAAACCCGGAGATAATGTATTTACCAAAATATTGTATTGCGCCAGATCATTGGAAGCTCCTACCGTTAGGCCATCCAGCCCAAATTTGGTCGCCGAATAAACAGACCTTCGTTCTTTGCTGATCTTGCTAAAGATAGAACCAATGTTTACAATTCTTCCATACTGCTGGTTAATCATTTTAGCAGAAACGGCCTTAATTAAACGAAACGGGGAAGACAAATTAACCTGAAGCATCTGGTCCCAATCATGGTCTAAGGCATTTTGGATAGAATTCAATTTATTAATTCCGGCGTTATTGACAAGCCCGTGTATCTGTTCAATATCTTTGATCTGATCGATAAATTCGGAAAGGCTAGATTCCTGAGTGAGATCCACACAAAAATACTTCTGTGATAGCCCTTTTTTTTCAGATTCAAGATTAAGATCCTCTATCTGTTCCTTATTGGTACCTGTTAAAAGTAAATCAGCACCTAAGCCAAGTAGGTCTTCGGCTATCTGCTTACCAATTCCTCTGGTTGCACCCGTTATCAATATGGTTTTCCCGGCAAAATCGAGTTTCATATATTACAAGATTCCGTCTTGATTCATAGTATGATATTGCATCCATGTCACAATAATGTGATTGATTATAAGATGAATGTCCTCTACCGGTGCATATTCGCCTTTAGGCGTCTCAACAACTACAGAAACATCGGAAAGCTCTTTTAGCTTACCTCCGTCAAATCCAAGCCATCCGATCACTGTCCCCCCCTGCTCTCTAAACCATTTTGCAGCTTCAACAAGATTCGGAGAATTACCGCTTGCTGAAATAGCAATTAGTTTGTCACCGGCGCGGTAATGAACCTTAAGCTGATCTAAAAAAATATTATTGAACGTGCTATCATTGCCTATTGCAGATATTACTGATATATTATCTGTTAATGCCAACGCCCTGTAGGATTTATTTACCTTTTTATTGGTCTTTTTCAAGACTGCCAGACCGAAGTCATTTCCGATATGAGAAGCGGTAGAAGCTGAACCACCATTTCCAATAATGAATATAGTGTTATCGTTAAGTCTGGCTTCTTCGAGATGGCGAATACATTCAGCTATCGCCTTATGATCCAGCTGACTCAAAAGAGTTGTAAGATAATCGGCATAAGCCTTGCTAAATGCCTCGCCATTCAATCCTTTTTCTTGGTAGATTTTGTCAAGATTATTCATTGCTATAGTTTACTTGTTAATATTAAATTTTTTACACCAGTCGCTATCGCTGTAATATATATTGTAGACCAATTTCATAGTTTCCAGGGCATCATTACTGGTGCCGGATTCAATAGGCTTGTTATTAAGGACAGCCTCAGCAAATTCATAAATTTCATCCCGCCATGAATTATCCTGTAGAAACTTAATGGTCCTGCTTTCCATCTGACCGTTATCAGAATCCTCATCTCTTCTCCCAAATGTTATTTTTTCTTCACCATAACTCTTTGATCCTGAAAGTATTCCATACAATTCGATATAGCCTTCCGTTAAAGAAATCTCAAGGCTAAACTTATGCTGCCATTGTGTTGCTGTAGAATTAAGCATCGCTACCCTTCCCTGTGCATCTCTCATAATTGCATAAGCGTTATCTTCCACATCATGTCCCCAGTAATCATTAGAGATGAAACTTTTCACATCCGTGAACTCTCCACAAAAAAGTCGCATCAAATCAACCATATGTATTCCCTGATCCAGCAAAATACCTCCGCCAGCCAATTCTCTTTTTGAGCGCCATCCCCCTGAAAACGGAATAACTCTGCTCTTTCCATATACGCCACGCAAATTGATAATGGCTCCTAACTCACCTGACTTGATTAACTTAAGAGCCTCGCGAATAGAATCATGATATCTGTGGTTAAAACCATATTTAAGCTTCAAATGTGGGTTCATTTTTTCCACAGCGATAACATTTTCAATATCCTCTACGGTTCTCCCCGGGGGCTTTTCGCAGAAGACATGCAGCCCTTTTTCAAGTCCCGCGATTGTAACTTCAGCCGCGACATTGTTGGGCAGGCAAACAAAAAGAATATCCAGATCGCACTGCAGCAACTCTGATGAATTCATAAAGCATTGAAGCCCATATTCTGTTGTGTGATTGGTTTTAAAAGCCTGATCACAAACTGCCACAACTTGCAAATTGGGGTGTTCATTGATAAATTGATATCGTCTTTTACCAACGATACCAAAACCAGCAATACCCACTTTTAATTTTGTCATGTCTATAGTAAACTTTTATTTGTTTGAATAATTGACTAGATGAGAAATTGCTGACATACCCATTGCCACTACAGCTTCATAGGCGTTTCCACCAGTATGTGGGGTATTTATTAGGTTAAAGTTAGACAGCAACTCCATATCAACCGGAGGTTCTGTCTCATACACATCCAATGCCGCACCAGAGATCAACTTCTCGCGTAAAGCAACTTTTAAATCAGACTCATTAACAATTCCACCCCGTGCCGTATTAATGATAAAAGCAGTTTTTTTCATTTTGCTTATCAATTCCAGGTTTACCATATTTTGGGTTTCCGGAGTAAGGGGAGTATGAATGGTTACAATATCTGATTCCGCAAACAACGTTTCCTTACTAACTATTTCAAATTGATTATTTTTTGCATATTCACTAACATCTTCAATATCATTAACGAGTATTTTACATTGAAATGGAGTTAATAGCCGCGCCACCTCCTTTCCTATATTACCCAGGCCAACAATTCCAACTGTTTTGCCCGTCAACTGAAAACCACCTGACTTATTCCACACTCCCTGCTTTAATTGATTAGATGTGCTATATAAATTTCTGCTTAATGCAAGCATGAATCCCAAAGCCATTTCTGCTACGGATGTTTTATTCACTCCGCCTGTCCAGCCAACTTGAATACCCCGCTCAGCACAGGCTGAAAGATTAATGTTATCCAATCCTACACCATATTTGGCAATTATTCTCAGGTCAGGCAACTTGTCAAGCAATTGGGGGGTTATAGGCTCTAGACCTACAATAATACCTTCCGCACCAGCGAAAAATTCAGGCAGATCCTCTTCCTTAATCCTTTTACCTGCATCATTCACCTCTGCACCAGGAAATACCTGTTTTAATTGAGCAACCAGGTAAGCATTTGATGAAAAAGCGATTGTGGAGACCTTAACCTTCATTGATGAACCTTTTATACTTTTCGAACAATTTGTCTGACTTCATTTTTTCAGATACACGCAACAGATCTTCCTGGGTGTCCACTGAGTCTGCTTCAAACATTGTCTCACGCATATGAATAGCTATTCCATGCTCAATAAAGCGATTCATATCAACAGATTCAATGATTTCCAGCGGTGTTGCAGGCAGTGAAATGAAATTAAGTAAAGCATCTCTCGTAAAAGCGATGAGGCCTAACTGCCGGCAGGAACGAATATCCCCTTTGAATTTTTTAGATGAGGGGATGGGTTCTCGAGACATATACAGGGCTTTCCCGGAGATACTGTAAGCTACCTTCACATTGTTGGGGTTTTGTCTTTCTTGTTCTGTAGGCAGGTATGCCATTAAGTTAGACACTTTTTTATCGCCTGTTAGTAAAGGTTCAATAACTTCCCTGATCATTCCAGGATCAACCAATGGCTCATCTCCCTGAATCATGACGATAATATCGTAGGCCCCTTCTTCACTAAGCTCTTTCTCAATATTTAACAATGCCTCAGCAGCTCGTTCGGATGCACGCTCATGTTTGTCGGAGGTCATGATTGCTTTACCTCCGATGCCCTCAATGTAATCAACTATTACCTGATCACAAGTTGCCACACATACTTCATCAAAAAAATCACACATTCTGCTTCTTATATAACAGTGCCCAATCATTGGCATGCCCCCAATCATTGCCATTGGCTTATTGGGAAATCGCGTGGCTGCCATTCTTGCCGGTATTACTCCTAGAATTTTCATTTGTTGATCTGTTTCTTTACTTGTTCTTTAGTTGCTCCCTGATAGAATTTCCCAGGAAGTATGCATCAAAACTGAAGGCGATGAAGTTATATCCCTTATCGAGTTTTTCCTTTACCAAACTGTAATCTGGTTTTACGACATGGAAGCCGATAGATTTATTATACATTTTCGCAACCCTTTCATACCTGCCTATGGCATTCCTGACATCTTCATCATCATATTGTCCTGGTTTCCCCATTGATCCTGACAAGTCATATGGACCAATAAAGGTTCCATCGATCCCCTCTAGTTCAAGTATCGACTCCAATTCATTAATTGCATTGATATGTTCTATCTGAGCGATCAAAGGTATATTGGGAGCTATCTCATCCCTATAGGTTTCAAAGTTGAATCCGTATCCTTGTGCTCTTGCCAATCCAACTCCCCTGTTACCTACCGGAGGATATTTGAGCGCGTTAATTGCCCTTACTGCATCCTCCCTGGAGTTTACAGAGGGTACAATAATCCCATCGGCACCCGCATCCAAAACACGCTTAATCAGCAGTGGATTGTTTTCACCAACCCGTACAAAAGCCTTCTTGCCCTTACCTTGAATTGCCATCATCATTTGCTGGGCAACAGCATAATCCGTAACAGAATGTTCCATGTCAATGCAAAGCCAATCGAAACTGGTATCTGCCATGATCTCTGCTATGGAAACGCTTGGAATCGTTATCCAAGATCCAATCGATTTTTCAAGCATTCGCAAATCGTTTTTGTAAGTCCTTGATTTTTTTTGCTGGCACACCCCCAACCATCGTATATGCGGGAATATCTTTTGTCACAACAGCACCGGCGCAAATAACTGAATAATCACCAACCTGTAAAGGGCCAATCAGGATAGCCCCGCTTCCAATGTAACAATTAGAACCGATCAGTATATCTCTACCTCCCTCAGGAACATGGTGCAGGTTTTCGCTAGAATCTACTTCGTCAATACTCAAATGTTTCCCGGTAAGCAACATTACATCCTCACCAAATACCGTATTTCTCCCAATTTTTATTTTCCCGGATCGCGTGTTAAAATAAACCGTCTTGGGTATCAGCTTAGATGACACTTCAAAATCATCAATTTCAATCTGGAATGACCCGGAACCAGTAATAGGATAATTGAGCCTGATGTCATAAACATTGGCAAGGCGTCTTATAAAGGGCTTGAAGAGCAATAAAAAATTAAGAATCAGCTTTTTCATTAGACGGCAGTCATTTGATAATTTTTTTTAAGGCCGCTCTCTCACTATTGGAAAGCCAAAGAAAGTAAAATGCCACCAACAGAAAAACAAAAAGAATCGTACCCTTTATGAGATGATTTGTTTCAAAAAAATCGGTATAGGAGATGACGAGATGAATCACCGTTATTAATGCTAATGGGCCAAGAAACCTACCCCATTCTATGTAAATCTTATGGTATCTATTTGAAATAAAATATATGAGTGATGTGGAAAGCAGATAGGTAAACAATGTTATATAGGCAGCAGCAATTATTCCAAAACGGGGTATAAAAATATAATTCAACCCTACATTAAAAACCAAGGCCACCAATGCTATGATTATATAAAAGTGTACTTTTTTGTGCAAATAAATTCCATAATCCAGTATGCTTTGAAATCCAAAAAAAAGAATTGCCAACATAATTACCGGGAATATGTTTACTGCCTTATAATACTCATTGTTTTTGAAGAAGAAATACATTGCATCTGCTCCAAATAAAGTAGCCAATATTATCAGCAGACAACCAATTATAGAGAAATAAGAAAAAGCACGGGATACAAACTGATTGTTGTTTTCCGAGTTGGCATATTGCATCCTGATTGGCGCCCATATTAATCCAAATGGCGTAATTAAAAGTACATTGAGAATCGCGCCCAACCGATACCCCAAAGAATACACCCCTACATCAGACATAGACACCAATTGTTTTAGAATCAACCTGTCTACCCAATCGAGCAGGTAAAACAAGAGGCCCGTAATGGAGGCCTGTATTCCAAAATTCATCAACATGGAAAAATGACCTACATTCAGGTTCAATGTCATTTTCCTGATATACACGATAAAGAGAAACAAAAAAGAGACACAATTACTTATCATTAATCCATACAGAGGGGCCAGTATACCTAACAGGTATTTGGTAAGAATAAAATAGGTAATACAAAAGTTAACAACCACGTTGGCGATCATAACGATCATGAACAAAAGAGACCTTTTTTCATACCGCAAGACAAGCGTCATTACGTTAAGCAAAAAAATAAAAGCGGCGGCAACCAAAGCCAGCACAATGTGCAACCTGTAAGCGGAAGTACCAAACAACCAGACAGAAATATTAGCTGAAAAAATCAGCGCCCCAACAACCAGAATTACTGAACCGAGGATTGAAATAAGCAAGGTCATGGATACAACCTGCCTTCTAAAAAGGTCAGAATCTTCATCAAAATAAAATCTACCCAAAGCAGAAGGAGCCCCGAATGAAAAAATAGCACCCGCTAGGGCGGTGGCTAAAATGATTATACTGTACACACCAAAATCTGCCGGCTTTAAGTAGCTGGTCAATATGGGCAACAGTAAAAAGGTTAATACATTTTGTAGCGATGAAGTAAGTCCATAAACAATCCCATGCTTAGCGACCTCTTTAAGCTTTTCCTTTATAGAAATTTCCATTTAAATCATGCAACTATTAAGGGGCACATATTAAAGCTTATAATCAAACTAATTCTATTTTTCCTGCATGGCTAATCTCCAGAGACGCCATATTCCCAGAAATAACAAGGAACTGACAACACCTAAAAAAGCTCCTAACAACAAGCCTTTTAACTTACTTGATTTTTTCTTGGATAAAGGGAAAAATGGCTTATCAATAATCTGTACCAGCGGAGTCTCTTTACGCAATGTGATTTTGGCAACTTCAAGGTTTTTCAGCAATTCCACCAAAATAGCCGTATTTGCCTGAACATCGATCTGTTTTTTTGCAGAAGGAACCCTATTAATATTGTGGGCGGGATTCAGATTATATACATTGTCATTAGCTACAGCAGACCCTGTTATGGCAAGATTCAATTCCGTTCGTAGAGAATCGGTCTGCTTTTGAAGAATCTGCAAATTTTGAATAGATTTTTTTGTCTTGGTGTCAACATAAAACCTGGTCACCTCATTAACAAGCGCCTCAGAAAAGTATTTGGAGAAATCCTCGTTTTCTGACACAACTTCAATTGTTATGATACTAATTTTTTTATCTTTTTGATTTACAGTAAGATTGTCCTTTATAAGGTTTCCGTATATGGAACCAATTACTTGATTTTGATATAGGCTCAGATTGCTGATATCCGTGCCTGGTGTAAATTTCACATTCATCAATTCAGGACTAGCCTTCCATTTCTCCCGTAGATTGTTGAAGTTGATGTATAGTTCAGCAAACGACTCCCCCTTACCAGAAGGTAGTTTCTGCAGCAATGCTCTTTCGATAATAGTACGCGATTTGAACAATTCCATAATATTTGCCGAGCTAAATGCCCCGCCAGCTCCAGAACCTAAATCAAATCCCAACTGACTGGCCAGTCCCAAAGCCCCACCCAACCCTCCTGAAGATTTATCATCCTCCATTGCAAAGCTGAGTAAAGCAGTGTATTTATTTTTTTTGGGATAAACGACTAGCAGGCCAATAAGTGCGCCAGCTATGCACACAATTAAAATAATCTTCCATTTACTAGTAAAAAAAATAGTCCAATCTTTTAAAATTTGAATAGCCTGCTTCAATGAAAAAACGGGAATCATTTCATCTTTCATAACAAATACATGAATTAGACATATTTAGATAATAAAACTAAAACTGCTCAAATTTAGAGTCTAAGAATTGCAATAACAACCCCAGATAAACTTGCTAAAGCACTTGAAAGTCCAATAATTTCACCCGTAGACATCCCCTTTTTCTCTAGTTTCTTAGGAACAATTAATTCGCAACCTGGCATCATTTTCGGATAAAATTTAAAGAACAAAAAATGTTTTGTAGTAGCTGCTTTTCCATTAGCATATACCACATATGCTTTTTTACGCCAGGCATCGCCACTGAAACCTCCAGCATCAGAAATATAATCTTGAAATTTACTTTTCTGCTGATAGGGCACTTGTGTTGTCATCAATACAGCCCCACTAATTTTAACCTGTCCATCAAATTTAGGAACCACCAACTCGTCTTTTGCCCGTACAATCAAATCCTCAACAGATCCTGGAGAGGATAAGATCACGGGCACGTTTAGTGGTATTTGATCATATTCACGTGTAATATCTTCTACCAACATTTTCTTAGCAGTCATCGACGTGTCACGGGCGTTCTTTTCCGCCTTACGCGCCACATCTTTGGATTTTGCTTTTTCTTCATCTGTTTTATACCGTTTCAAATAAGCCCCTTCGGGGTAGGCATCCGGCGTATAACCGCCTGCCCTTCTCAAGATGTCACTCACGCGTTCATTACGGCTATTCAAAGCATAAGGGCCCGGATATTGGACTTGGCCAACCACCGTAACTGTTTCCGGTATGGTATACCCTGCTTTGCGCCGGATAGTGATCACATCGTAAGGTTGTAAAACGGTATTGGCAATAGCAGAACCTAAATCACCAGAAATTTCTGTATTGATAATGATACTGGCGCGATTGTCAGTGGCAGCAATAGAATCGCGTTTGATCAAACGAGCGATCTCAATATTTTTAAAAGCGGCATCGGTAAATCCGCCCGCCTGCAGTATCAGGTCCTTCAAACTCAGGTTCTCAACATATTCATATTGACCAGGCAATCGCACTTCGCCCTGAATGGTTACTTTAAAAGAATCTCGTAGATCCAATACAGAACTGATCAACACTTCGTCTTCCCGCTGCAACAATAAATTGTGCTGCGGATCATTGGCTAAGGCTCTTTTGATATCAAAAGAAGCCATGGAACGGGTCAGATCTTCTTCTAAACGAAGTATTTGCCCCCTGCCGGTAAACGCATCTTCTTTTAACCCATCCGCTTTGCGGATCAGGTCGGCCACTTTGAGTCCCTGGCTCAGGGAATACACATCCGGACGGAACACGGCACCCGAGATACGCACCCTATTTTCAAAGCGGTTCAATATTTTAGACACGACAAACACATCCCCAGTTTGTGGATGATAGTTATTGTAGACAGCCGCTTCCAGATCGGCCAGTTTTCTTTCTTTTTCGCTACGCTGAAACAATTTCACCGATGCCCGGTAAGCCGTATCGGTAAAACCCGAGGCAAAAGCCAGAATCTGTTGAAAACTTTCACCTGGCAATACTTCAAAATAACCAGGACGTTTCACCTGCCCCTGCAGTTCCACGCGGGTTTGATAGGCAGGTATGCGAATCACATCATTGTCTTTCAAGCCAATATTATCCGATTGATCACCATGCAATAAGAGACGGTATAAATCGATCTTACGAAATAGTTTATTATCGCGCACCAATTCTATTTCCCGGAAACTACCGAAAGCCGTAGGACCGCCAGCAACATACAAAGCATTGAACACGGTAGAAAGGGAAGAAAGCGTATAGGTGCCTGGCCGATTGGCTCCGATGATCAGTACCTTGATACTGCGGATCTTACTTAAAGTAACCGATAACTTGGCCCCCCCCGATCTCAGGTAACCGTATACCGTATTACCCATTACAGTTTTGATCTTCTGTGTAGCGGCTTCAATGGTTAAACCCGCCACTTTCACCTGGCCTACATTCGGTATGTTGATAAATCCTTCTGCAGATACGAGCAAATCACCTTCGTATTGTTGTACCCCATACACAGACACTAGGATCTGGTCATCAGGCCCCAATACATAGTTCAATGGAGTAGCCAATTTCATATTGGGTTCAAAGCTGGGCGATACTGTGGTATACAATTCGGAACCAAAGATCAATGGATCGATCAAGGGTTTGGGTGGCGTCTCTTTATACTTCTCTTTATCCAGAGAATCGGAGCTATTGTCCTGCTTCTCTGCGGATGGCTGGTTAAGATCCGTCTTAGATCTTAGCTTACCGACACCCTCTTTATTATCCGTACCCAATGCTTCTACCCTTTTTTTCAGTTTCGCAAACTCTACCGCCGACATACCCTTGGCCAAAGCTGCCTGTTCCGCTTGGTCAATGGTCATTCCCGAGCTGGTTAACTGCGTCTTTAATTTTGCGATATCCGCATCACTCAACTGATCAACCCGAACCTGGCTAAGGTCCTTACCTTTCAACAGATCCTGGGCAGGGAGGGAGATGGTGGTAGTTAGTGAGATTAGGAGGAAGAGTATACATTTACAGAATCTATTCATAATTCGGTGCATTTAGTCTTTGGTCTTTAGTCTTTGGTCGCCTACATAGTGGGATCTTTGCTACAATTTGGCTGATTCGTGGTAGAGATTGAAATTTAGTGTTTGCAGTTAGTCTTGGTCTATAGCCTAAAGCTAAAAAACTAAAGACCAAATAGTAGTCAAGCGAATATCACGCTCCGTGCGAGACCGATACTCCGATACCCCGCTAACCTGCTAGCAAATCAATCGCCACCCCCATATCCTGCAAATGCTCTTCCCGAAACTCTCCGGGAGTAAATAAAGCCACTCGAATTTTCTTTTCGATCAGGGGCTCTACTTTATCGATCAATTTATGAAGGTAGACCTTATCAATATCACCTACGATGACCAGGTCGATAAAATGTGAGTTTTTACCTTGTGCCAGATCACCGGTAAGGTACACCTGGTCAAGATCGCCGAGTTTGGCAATGACCTGTTCCAGGATCTGGTCCAGACCAACATGTTTGAGGATGATATTGCGCAAAGAAGTAAATAAAGGATGCCCGGTGTTGGCCGTATAATGTTTCACTTTGGCATTGGCATCGGCTTCTTCCACTTCGATCAGTTGCATATCAGAGAGTTTGTTCAACTCCAGGCGCACGGTATTGCTGCTAACCCCCAATTCTTTTTCCAACCCCCGCAGGTACACTTTACTGGCAGGATTGAGTAAGAGCTTGGTTAACAAGCGAATACGAATTTTCCCTGAAAAAAGGTGGTCTAACAACAAATGAAGGCTATTTATGGAAGCTCTGGAACGGCTTCGCCACCCTGACCCCCAGATCAGGGGCAGAATGACTTATTATTGAGTAGCTAAGCTAATGTATTTTTATTAATACCTACTACAATCCAGCTGCTTTTTTACTACAACTTTTCACTGTTCCAACATTGTCATTTTGAAGTATAACATCGTGTTTACTGATGGTAACCAATGGATTATTCAGTAATCAGTTATGAAATACTCAGGCACTGCTGCCAGCCGTGTATTAAATACGATATAATAAATTGAAATTTTGAACTAACATCCGGTGGGGGAACGTTGGATGCGGTGCAAATATAGGGGCGGGGACTTGGTTAAAAAAAGAAAGGAGGGATTTTTTAGAAGATTGATAATCATGGGGAAGGGAGATCAATGAGAGGATGATAGAATGATAGAATGATTTTGGGGAGCAGTCTCCCGCGGGGCGGGATCTTCGCTTCGCTGCGATTTGGTCTTTAGTCTTTGGTTTATTTTAGGGTTATTGGGTAGGTAGTTGTTCGCGAGTTTAAATTGAGGGTACTCGGCATTTGGCGGAAAACAATTTGCGGATTGGCGGATTAGCGCATTGGCGGATTGACAATTGCCCATTCACCATTGCCCATTCGCGCATTCGCTCATCTACTCATTGTTAAGGCTTCCGTCATTTCGATCCCGCCAAAGGCGGGATCGAAATGACGGAAGCGAGTAGTTGTATGATTCAAAGTGTCCATAACGCTAACCAGTTCTCATAAACGCATGCCGCCGCAGGTTGCGTTCCCCAAAAGCCAAATTCCAACAAGCCAAATGCTAATGGCCCATTTAACAGGCAAAAGCCCCGTTTCCGGGGCTTTTGCGGTCAGATCTGTTTTTTGAACCATTTTTTCAACACCAGGGTCAGCAGGAAACTAACTAGAGTACCGCAGGCTGCGAGCAGGCAGGTACGTACGATATCTTCTGCCGCGATGGCTTTGCAGAACCCGGCAAAACTGCCACCCAGGGTGATGAACAGGGTGGATCGATGGTTATGAAAGGGCGCTGCCATCGGCACCTCCTTTTGCGGATGGTTTTTGCGGGGTCTCCGCTTCCTCCTCTCCCTGCACGGTCAACTGGCTGACAACCGAGGCTACGGTGCCCGCGGTAAACAGGTAACCAGCTACCGAAGTGATCACGGCAGGTAATACCACTGGTGCCGTAAGCAAGGCCGTAGCCAACCCTACCACAACCAGGCTGATATTACGCAACCGGGAGAAAAACGAGGGGGTCCTTGACCTGACCCTCTTCATGAGCTGTTTCATAAACGCATGTTTGGTCCAGCCGAAGGCCGGATAGTGATAAATACGGATTCATTTCGCTGAATAGCTTGCTCCACCAGTTCCATAACTGCCTTACAGGCTTTTCGGGAAAAGATACCCTGCCCGATACCTGTTATTTCGGTAACAGGTGCAATACAGCCCTTTAGTTCCTTCAGTGCATGGTTGGCCGGGTGCAAAAGGATCAGCTCGCGCCCGGGAACATCGGTCAGATGCAGGTGCCATTGGAACTTAGCGCTATACCTTTTCAGAACAGGGTACCTTCCTTCTGGTATACAGGATACCTGTGGACAATTGTGCAACCAGGGTAATTCAATGGTGTAACAGATGAACTGATCCGTTCCGCTCAGCACACCATGGGTTCCCTGTTGGTGGTAGCTCCTTACCAGGAACAGTTCCATGGGTTACGGGGTCAGCGTAACCAGGCCTGTATAGGTACTGTCCGAGCTTTTTTTGCCATCGATGCTCATGAAAGCGATCCAGGTCTCCACTGCTTTACCGGCAAACACACTGGTATCGAGTATTTGGGTAAGCCCGCTGCGCATCGCCCCGGCGGCTGTATACACAGATCGCTGGGTTTCCGCACAGTATGCCACCAACAGAACAATATCGGTAGCTGCCGCTTTCCCCACACCGGCATTATCGTCCCAGTCGAACTTTACCTTGTTACCTGCAACCGCCACGGCTTTGGGGTTGGAGGCTCCGGGAAGTACGCCCAGGCTTACCTGTGCCAGTGAAAAGTCGATACTAAAGGGGGATGCATTGCCCACAACCGCTTTCTGGAGATTGTAGGAAACGGCGGCATTATACCCCGACACATTGGAAGCAAAAGAACCGAAACTGATACTCAGCAGGTCAGCCATACCCGAAAGGAACCCGATGGCCAGCTTGAATTTCTCCTGCTGGTCCAGCTGTGCCTGCGTGGATGCTTTGGTCCTCTTGCCGGGCAGACTACGCATCACCGATCTACCCTTCCAGTTGGTACCTATCACACTTCCTGTTTTTCCAGAGAATCCACCCAGGATCCCCTTGTAAAAAGTTGCCATAACTAACTCTTTTAAAAAATGAATAATTGGTTTACTTCCCGCTGCAGACGGGCCACTAGTGGTTTGTTAACGGAACAAAACTATCCTGGCAAATGCATGGGAAAGGGTAGTAAGGGTAGTAGTACCTTTGGTAGAGAATTGTATACCAGGGATTTGTGTGTTGAAATTTGTTTGAGCGTATTAGTCTCCCGCTTTCAGCGGGATCTTCGCTTTGATACGATTTGGCTTACTTGGTGGTGATTGGGTATGGTAGTTTCTGATCAGTTTATTATGAGGATGCCCGGCATTTACCCTTGGGACGCCATCCTCAATACAAGAGCAGAATCAAAACATTCACTCATTCTATCATCCACTCATTCACTCATTTGCTTTTGGCGAATTGGCGGATAGCGGATTGACAATTGCCCACTCACCATTCACGATTGACGATCCACTCATTCACCTCCCGCCTCGTCCTTCCTTCTTTATTGCTTCGTTATTCGTTCGATCCCGCTATACCTTTTTGCTACCCTTTTACTACCTGTTCTTCGCCCTTTCTTCGCTTTTTACACTCTTTTACTGGCTGCGGAGCGAAGAAAAGGCGAAGCGAGGGCGAACAAAATATGAATTGAGTAAAAGAAAACAAGAAATGTCTTGTACTGAAAAAACTTTGTCTTGTACTGAAAAAACTTTACAGTTGAGGATCAAATTACTACGAGGACTTTACAGTATTTAGCGATAGCACTAAATAAGCTTTACAGTGTTTTACAATAGTACTGATTTAGCTTTACGGTATTGCGTCTTTTTCCATTTTTTTTGAGGTTTTTGGGTTGAAGAATGTGCCTCATTTGGCGTGAGATTACCAATGCTCATATGAGGTCTCAGACGATTGTAGGCA
>JADBXR010000007.1 GCA_020403425.1 Chitinophagaceae bacterium
ATGGAAAAAGAAACAATACCGTAAAGCTAAATCAGTACTATTGTAAAACACTGTAAAGCTTATTTAGTGCTATCGCTAAATACTGTAAAGTCCTCGTAGTAATTTGATTCTCAACTGTAAAGTTTTTTCAGTACAAGACAACCCGTTGGCGAATGCTCTCTAACTCATTGATTATCCGTACTTAATTCGTAGATAACCCGTAGATAACCCGCCTATGACCCGCCTATAACCCGCAGATAATCCGCCTCTTTAAAGAAGCGGGTCATAAGGGGGATACTCACGGTTCATTGACCGTTTAACAGTGAACGATACCTGAATGAGACACGGGAGGAGGCTGCTTAGTCATACCACAGGCAATGGGCAGCCAGGCAATAACGATAGCGCATCAAAGGAACAGGGGCCCGTTCTTTCCGTCATCCGGGGAAAGGTTCTTCCCTTGTTTTTGTTTACTAATCAGCAGGATAGCTCTTCCGATCGGTTGTTTTCTGTTGTACCTTTATGGGGCCTATTTGACAGACTTTCCTGAAGCACTCCCCCCACTACTTCTCAAAGCCATGCCTTTGGACATCAACTGAAAGGAAAAAGCCTCTTACCCAGTCAAATACTTATTACCATGAAACAAACGATACTACCCATGTCATGGTTGGTTGGATCAATGCTGCTGTTCAGCATGGTGCCAACTTCCTGCACGAAAGAAAGCAACTGGACCCCTACTACGATCCAGTTGACCGAAAACATCAGAACCCGGCTGGAAGCTGCGGCCGACAGTGTATTCAAATCGGCTCAGACACCTGGCATGATCGCTATCCTATCGGCAGAAGGTGAAGCGGACCTGATCATCAAACGGGGTGTTGCCAATATCGCTACAGGTGAGCCCATGAGCGAGAACAGTTACTGGCGCATTGCCAGCAATACCAAAACATTCACAGGTGCCGCCGTACTGCTACTGGCCGATGAAGGAAAAATAAACCTGGACAGCTCCATCGCATTCTACCTGCCGGAACGTAAAATACCCAAAGGCAATAAGATCACCATCCGTATGCTGGGCAATATGACCAGCGGTTTATTCAACTATACGGATGATGATAATTTATGGTTACGGATGAACGCTGATCATTTCGTAAAAACCTTTCCTCCGGATTCGATGCTTGCCATCGCCTTCAGCCGGCCCAATAATTTCGAGCCCGGTACGCAATACGAATACTGCAATACCAATACCGTACTGCTGGGCCTGCTGATGGAAAAAGTGAGTGGTAAAACCGCAAGGACCGTGATCGAGGAGAAACTGCTGCAGCCCCTGCAGCTGAGCCATACCTACTGGGGAGGCCCCTACTTTATCAGCACACCCTATATCCATGGTTATAACAAGGATTACGGCGCCATACAGGATGCGAGTAACTGGAACCCTTCCTGGGGATATACCGCGGGCGCCATGATCTCTAATTTCGCTGACATGAAGATCTGGGCCAAAGCGGTGGCGGAAGGCAGCCTGCTTTCAGAAAAAATGAAAAAAGAAAGATTTGCCTGGATCGGCGACCATTATGGTTTTTGTGTAATGAAAGCTGGTACCTGGATCGGTCACCCGGGAAGTATCTCCGGTTATAACTCACATGTACTGTACCATCCTGGCAAGAAGATGACGCTCATCATACTGACCAATATGGACAGTGATTCACCTGTAGAACCTTTCTCCGAAGCATTCAGGACCATCCTTAACTGATGTCCCATGTTACGGGTATGAGATAGCAGTTGTCCCCTTAGGGACAGCTATCAAATTTATTGTTTACCTTATCCGGCTTATGAAAACCCTTTTACAGGAGATCAGGCGTTGCACAGTCTGCATTCAGCACCTTCCGGATGGCGCCAGGCCCATTGTTGCCGCCAGTGCCAAGAGCAGGCTGGTCATCATTGGTCAGGCTCCCGGAAAAATAGTGCATACCACCGGCATTCCCTGGAACGACAAAAGTGGCGACAACCTGCGGAACTGGCTGGGTATCGACAGTACCCTCTTTTACGATGCGGATGCAGTGGCATTGATCCCTATGGGATTCTGTTATCCCGGAACCGGCAAAAACGGGGACCTGCCGCCCAGACCCGAATGTGCTCCATTATGGCACCCGAGATTAATGGATCAATTATCCAAGAGCCGATTGATCTTACTGGTGGGACAGTATGCACAGAACCATTACCTCGGCAACAGGGTCAAAAGCAACCTTACCGAAACGGTTCAGCATTTCAGGGAATATCTACCGGAATATTTTCCCTTGCCCCACCCTTCTCCCCGAAACAATATCTGGCAGGCCAGGAACGAATGGTTTGGCAAAGAGGTATTACCAGAGTTGAGAAAAAGAGTGGCTGCGTGCATCGCCTAATCCTATTCACACCTGCTGATACTGCGAAAAAGCCGCTACCGCTTATACCACCCTATCACAATTCAACCATGTTGCTCTTTGTACGCCGGAGCAGACACCTGATATTTATGCTACCAAAACAGCAGCGTAAATGATCATAGAGAATGTGACACCGGCCGATATCGATACCGTATTCGATCTGTACAGGATCGCGGCCGATTACCAGCGAAGCAAACAGACCGTGGTGGTATGGCCTGAATTTGACCGGACAATGGTAGAAACGGAGATCAGGGAACTACGACAGTGGAAGCTGCTGATCGATGGTCGTGTGGCCTGTATCTGGGCAACCACTTTCAGCGATGAGCAGATCTGGGAGGAACGTAACCAGGATGCCGCCGTATATATCCACCGGATCGCTACCCATCCGGATTTCAGGGGACAGCATTTTGTGAAACGGATCGTTGACTGGGCAAGGACCTATGCCAGGCTGCACCACAAGGATTTTATCCGCCTGGATACACTGGATCGGAATACCGGCCTGATCAGACACTATACTGCATCCGGTTTCGATTTCCTGGGCATGTTCCATATGCAGGATACAGAAGGTTTACCCGAACATTATCACGGCAAACCTGTCTGCCTGTTCCAGATACCACCATAACTTGCCGCGAGGACTTGATTGTAGCGGATCTATTTGTTAATATTGAAGAACAAAGGACCTTACTTAACCTCATACACCCTTTTATGCAAAGCCGCAACAATGCCGTAACAGATGTTAGTTCCTATATTGCCGGTTTCCCGGTAGCCACCGGCAAACTGCTGAAACAACTACGGGATATCATACGCAAAGCCGCCCCCGATGCAGAAGAGCTGATCAGTTACGGCATGCCTGCCTATAAATATCACGGAGTGCTGGTCTATTTTGCCGGATACGAGAAACATGTTGGTTTCTATCCTACCCCCTCCGTCATCAAGGAGTTTGCTGCGAAGATCGCCCGGTACAAATATTCAAAAGGGGCTGTTCAGTTCCCGCTCGATGCACCCATTCCTGCCACGCTGGTGACCCAGATGGTCAAATTCAGGATGAAGGAGAACCTTGCCAAGGCGGCCAAGAAAAAAGGGACCAAATGAAACCCAAACAAAAAATGCAGGAGGTCTCTTTCCGGCATATAGACGAGTTCTTCGAATACCTTCCTGATGACGAACGAACAATCACTGAATTGCTGCGCAAGCTCATACTCGGCTGCGATTCCCGCATAACTGAAAAACTATCTTATAACGTACCTTATTACAAACTTCACAGGCAATTCTGCTTCATCTGGCCAGCATCCATATTATGGGGTAAGAAAAAAACCTATGAAGGGGTTCGGCTCGGATTTACTTCCGGGCACCTGCTATCCGACGAAATCGGTTATCTTGACCGGGGCGATCGGAAATTCGTATCGTATAAAGATTTCCGTTCTGTTACAGAAATAGATGCGAACATACTAAGAACCTATCTGTACGAAGCGCTGGCAATAGATGAGCATGCCGCCAGCAGGTCTTCCCACAAGTTTTGACCGTTGCAGGGGCTACCGGCAGATCAAGGAAGTATTGTAAATTGTTGCACCGGCAATACAAAACCAACACATGAAAAAAGGACTATTATTCAGGATACATTCTTTCACGGGTCTATTATCGGGTATTTTTATCCTACTGATGTCGCTATCCGGATCGGCATTGGTGTTCCATGATGAACTGGACAGTCTGCAACATCCGGCCATCGGGCAATTGAACGGGCGGCCCTTGTTACCGGTTGACAGCTGTTACCGCAGCCTGCAGAAAGAATTTCCCCATGCGCAGATCAGCAGCTGTATGCTGGCAGAGAATACCGGACAGCCATTCATTTTTTCAGTATACGATTCGTCCTACCGGAAAGGGACACAGACGATGCAGGTATTTGTGCATCCGCAAACAGCACAGATACTGGCATTCAGGGGAGCGGGTAAGGACAGGAAACATAATTTCATGGCCTGGCTCACTGTATTTCACAATTCATTTCATCTCCAAAAAAAAGGGGAATGGCTGCTGGGGGTATTTGGCGTACTGTTTCTCCTGAGCCTTTGCACCGGCATCATCCACTACCGGAAAAAGATCGTACCCATACTGCTGTTCAAAAAACCTTTGTACCGGCGTAGCAACCTGCACCAGCTGATCGGCGTGTATGCCTTATTGTTCAACCTGCTCATCGGCGCCACCGGGGTATGGATGCAGCGTTACGTGTTCACCGGTTCATTCTATGCGGCAGAGCAACCCTATACCATCACCCGGAAACCTTCTCCTGCACTGTTCTTTCCGCTGGACAGCTCCCTGAAAGCCGTTCAGCAACAACACCCGGCTTTTACGGCACATGTCATCTATTTCGCACCTGATGCTAAAAGGAACACGGCCGTTTATGGAAGCCGTTCCACCAATTCTTTCATTCATTCGAAAAAATATGCAGATGCTGTTTTCCTGGATAGTGTGGGAAGTATTGCCAGGACCGCTTTTGTGACCGAGATCATCCCCGAGAACCGGAGAGACATCATCAATGCGCAACTGCATTATGGCCGTTACGGTGGGTGGCCTGTAAAACTGTTATATGGCCTCCTCGGCCTGACCGGGGCGATACTGAGCATCACCGGTTTCATCCTCTGGTTCAAAAGGACCACCCGCTAAAAACAACCGTGCCTTTGGCCTTTGAGTGAAATATACACTCTCAAAGGCCAAAGGCACGGTCTGATTTTTTTACAGGTTTACTTGGTCTTGTTCAACTCGGCTTCTTTTTTGGCGCGATAGTCTGCATCTTTTGCCAGTTTCTGGATCTCGTCCAGTTTGGCTATGTAGAGACTGCGGCCATGGGTTCCCAGCACGAGTTCATTCTCGCGAGGGTGTTGTACCAGGTCGTGAACAGGTACGCTGTAAGGAAGTCCTTTGTTCCACATCATCCAGCTGTTACCACCATCGATGCTTACATACAGACCTCCGTCGGTACCCACATAGAGTATGTTCTCGCTGGTCAGGTCCTCTTTTACCACATTGATGGGTTCATTGGGCAGGTCCTTACCGATCTGTTTCCAGGTAGCACCATAATCTTCACTCACATAGAGATAAGGCAGAAAATGATCATTACGATAACCGTTCAATGAAGCATACACGCGGCCCTCTTTGAAGGCACTGGCGAATACGCGGCTCACATACAGGCCTTTGGGCAATTTCTTGTTGATCAGTTCCCAACTGTAACCGCCATCTTTGGTCACCTGGATATTTCCATCATCGGTTCCCACATATACCAGCCCGAAACGCAATGGACTCTCGCTCATGGTCGTTGCTGTACCAAAAGGCACATCTCCCTGTTTGGGATTGGTGGTGAGGTCGGCACTCATGACCACAGAACTGTCTCCCCTGTTGAAGGAGCGATGGAACTTATTGCTGCCATAATAGAACACATCCTGGTTATGACGGCTCAGTAAGATAGGCGTCTGCCAGTTATAACGCAATGCCGCTTCGCCCAGATCGCGTGAAGGACGAACTGACCTATACTCGCCCGTTGCCAGGTTCTGCCTTGAATAAGCACCGAACTGTGAACCACTGTATACGGTCTTGTTATCGCGCCAGTCTACCTGCACCTGCATGCCGTCTCCACCGCCGATACCGGTATACGGGTTATGTCCGGAATCGAACCAGTCAAAACTTTCGCGGGTAGTGCTTTTGCCATACCAGGTCCCGTTATCCTGCAGACCTCCGTACACATTGTATGGCTTGGCCATATCTACCGCCACGTTATAGAACTGGCCAACAGGTGGTGTATTGGCTTTGAACCAATGTTCGCCATTATCATACGTGATGTTGCAACCGCCATCGTTTCCGATGAGTATATGGCTGTCGCGTTTAGGGTTCATCCAGGCCACGTGATGGTCGGCATGTACATTATCGCCTCCGATGAACTTGAATGTTTTTCCGCCATCGGTACTCATCTGCACATCAAAACCGGTAAGTACCACTTTGTTATCGTTGGCCGGACTTACAAACACTTTACCAAAATAATACCCATAGGTACTGTACATGGTCAAAGGTTTGGTGTTGGTCTTTTTCCAGGTTTTACCGGCATCATCGCTGCGGTAGAGCTCACAACCGATGATGGGGGTCTCGAACAGGGCCGTGTTGGCATCGAACAGATAGTCCCAGATCACTGATGGAGAGAATCGGCCATTGGCCACGGATTCCTTGATAGAGGCGGCCGTATATTTCTGCGGGATCCCGTTTCGGCGGTTGCTGATAAAGGCGTTGAGCTTTTTATCATCCAGCGCAAGGAACTGTTCTTTGGTAAGGTCCTTGAAATCGCGCAGCACATAACGGGTAGTATCCGTTTTACGGAGTGCGGTATCCGGCTGATGGAAATTATTATCCACCACCGCATACACCACATTCGGATTCTGCTGTGCCACAGCGAGACCGATACGGCCTACCCCATCGCCACTGGGGAAACCACTGCCTTCTTTGGAAACCAGCTCCCAGCTATCGCCACCATTGGTGCTTTTGTAAATACCACTGGTCTTGCCACCTTCCTCAAAATTAGATGCGCTGCGGGTACGATACCACATGGCAGCATACAACTCGTTTGCGTTCTGTGGATTCATGTCAATATCGATGGCCCCGGTATTGTCATCAACTGACAGTGACTGTTTCCAGCTTTTACCACCATCGGTTGTCTTATATACGCCCCTTTCCTTATTGGAGGAATAGAGGTGTCCCAGCACCGCTACCCAGGCGGTATTGTTATCGGCCGGATGCAACAGGATCTTACCGATATGGTGGCTTTCGGGTAAACCCAGGTATTCCCAGTTCTTTCCATTATTGGTGGACTTGTATACGCCGATACCCGCGTAAGAGGAACGACTGCTGTTCACTTCACCGGTGCCCACCCAGATGGTGCGGGTCTTCCAGTTTACCGCAATATCACCCAGGGTAAGGATGTCTTCCGAATCGAAAATGGAGACAAAACTCTGTCCATTATTGGTGGTATGCCATAGACCACCCGAAGCATAGGCCACATAGAATTCAGTGGGATCATCGGGGTTCACTTCCAGGTCGACCACACGGCCGCTCATGACACTGGGGCCGATATTTCTGAAGGATGTGCCATTCAGCAGCGACCGCTGCAGCAGGGCTTTCCGCTGTTCCGTTTTTTGTAAACGCACCGAAGCGGGGGTAGGCTTTACCTGGGCCATTGCCTGAACGGCAATGACCAGGAATAACAGGATTGTTAATCTTCTCATAGCAGTTATAAATAATTGATAAATTCGAACACCCAATATAGCAATTATGCGTCTTCTGCTGTTACCGTTGCTCATTTTATTTTCCGTATCGGCCCGGTCCCAATACAAAAGCTTTCGTATTGGTTCTAAAGGAGATACGTTGAATATCGTAGACAGTAAGGGACTGAAACAGGGCAGGTGGCTGATACATGTGGACCCCCTGCGTGGCAACCCTGGTTACGAGGAAGAAGGCAGTTATGTGAATGACCGGAAAGAGGGTCTCTGGCGCAGGTATAACCTCATGGATGACCTGGTGGCCACGGAGAACTATCGTTGGGGCAACAAAAACGGGATCTGCCGTTATTTCACCATCGCGGGGCTGGAACGGGAAGAAAGCTGGCGGGCGGTGAATCCAGACAAGACCTATGACACCATCGATGTTGCCGATCCGAAAGATCCCAACAAATACGAAAGGATCGTGATCAAGAACGAAGGCAATTCATTGCGTCACGGCACCTGGAAATACTATTACCCCCCTACCGGTAAACTTATTGCCACAGAAGCCTATTTTCTGGACCAGTTACAGGAACCCGGTGCGGAGAATCCGGTCGCAGGACTCACCAAGATCAGTACCGATACCAGCAAAGCCAAACCGGCCGACAAGCCCAAACCCAAAGAAGTGCTGGAGTTCGAGAAAAAGACCTCCGGTAAAAAGAACAAGGTACGTGATGGCCGCACCGGTGGTTGATCATCTGCTCCCTTTACCATTTTACCCCTTTATCCATCCCCAGGCAACCTTACCGCCACCACTACCGTATACAGAACAGGATTTGTAGCTTTAAGCAGTCTTATTATCAAAACCTGTATCCTGTAACCATTGCCCCGGGAGATACACCAGATATCGAGCCTGATCACCGGTTGTTGTAAAAACGACCGGAACAGCCAGCGTGACCTGTACCACTGGCTGTATGACTATGCCATGAAGATCTGTTACCGTTATGTGAACCGGACCGAAGAGGCCGAGGAACTGACCAGCGAATCCTTTGTTAAACTATTCAGGAACATACAGCAGTTCGATGGCAACCGGAACGGAGAAACCGAAGCTTTGCTGAAAGGATGGTTCAAACGGATCGTGGTCAATACCTGTATCGACCACCTGCGCCGCACCCATCTGAAGCTGGTGAGCCAGGAGATCAGTGAGGAGGGAGAGGTCTTCATGGACACGCAGGAAACGGGGATCGACAAACTGATGTACCAGGAGATCATTGACGCCATACGACTGCTGACCCCTGTTTACCGGACGGTATTCAACCTGTTCGTGATCGAGGGGTACACGCATGAGGAGATCTCTGCGCAACTGAATATCAGCGTAGGCGCATCCAAATCGAACCTGTCGAAAGCCAGGCATAACCTGAGAAAGATCATTATCCAAAAAACAGCATACAAAGTATATGTATAACCTTGGCGACGATAAGGAACTGGACCGCTTAAGCAGGGAAGCTGCGGATAGGTATGCACCTCCCGGCAAAGCCAACTGGCAGGCGCTGAGCGAAGAGCTGGACAGGGTTATGCCTGTTACGGAAGAAAAGAAACGTCGTTTTCTTTTCTGGTGGCTATTTCCTCTGCTGGTAGCCGGCGGCGCAGCTGTTCACTGGATGAGCAACCGGCAGGAAGCACCACAACCGGTGGAAAACACTGTTGCCGTAACACAGCTGCCAGCCATTACCGGCACTGACCATCCTGTAAAAGCGGCTGACACAAAAGAAGCTGTTACTGCCAATGAAAACCTGGCACAAAAAAACGAATCGACCATTTCAGTTACAAAACAGGTCTCTTCATCACCCATTCTAAGCGGTACAAAAAAAGAGCAGAACGATCATCCTTTCAATGAGGAATCGCTCCGCAACAGTAACAGCCGGAACAATGACCAACAATCGAACGGTCAGATCGATCCCTTAACCCGGGTCCAGCCAGCAGGGAACCAGGAAGCGGAAGCATCGGTACGTAGCCTCAAGGCAACGCAGGAAACGGCTACGGATCCTCTCATCGTAGCTCAAAAGACCGAACAGGTGTCACCCGTAATACCTACCTCGGAAACTGATTCCAGTACTGCGGTGACCAACGCAAACAGTAACACTGCCACTGAAACAAACGCAGCTGTCGTTACCGTAAAACGTCCATCCGGAAAGGGTTTCAGTTATGCGTTGGTGTTGGGTGTTGACAAGAGCACCGTAAAATTCAGGTATGGTAACAGTCCCGGCATCAATATCGGTATACTGGCAGGGTATCATATCAGCAACCGCTGGTCGGTACATACGGGCGCCATTTACACACAAAAGAATTACAAAGTGGCGGGAGCTGATTTTACCGCTCCCAAAGGCACCTGGATCAGCTATTACAAACTCGAGGATGTGACCGGCTACTGCCGTATGTGGGAAGTTCCTTTACTGGCCAGGTATACCATGGGCCATACAGCGAACAAAAGCAGTTTCCTTAGCGCCGGCCTGTCCTCTTATTTCATGACCAGCGAAAACTATGATTACTTCTACTACTACAATGGACAACCGGTAACCAGGAACAGCAGCCTGAACTCAAGCGACAAACATGTGCTGTCTATCGTTCACCTGTCTGCAGGGTTCGAGAAGCCACTGAGTAAAAAATGGTCCATACAGGTAGAGCCCTACGCCAAACTGCCATTAGGAGGTGTAGGATTCGGCAGTATCCGTCTCAGCAGTTTCGGTTTGAACCTGTTACTGCAACACAGGCAACCTGCTAAGAAATAAGAACGTATCACCTATGAACAACCATGTATCTTATCCCCCATCGGGTTCAGAACATTGGTGCAGATCACAGATGCAATGATTTATTAACGGGGCTTCATTGTATTTGCTGCATCAATAAAAAAGCAACTCTTCGGAGTTGCTTTTACTTTTGGAAGAGAGGTGGTGAGTGGTGAGTGGGTAGTTGTGAATGGGCAATGGTGAGTGGGCAATCAATCGCCGCTACTTCCAATAATCTACCATCAACACTCACTACTCACTACTCACTACTCACTACTCACCACTCACCACTCACTACTTCCTGCTCCTATCAAAATGTTTCCTGAAGAACAATGCCTGATAATCGATGGCATTGGTCCAGTAGGCCCAGTTGTGTTCGCCCGGTCTTTCGGTATACTCATGCGGGATCTTGAGTGCCAGCATCTTTTCATGAACCGCCCTGTTCATGGGCAGCACTTTATCCTCTGTTCCGCAGTCTATGAGAATGGACAGGGAATCTTTGGGATAGTTCTCGATCGCTTTCAGGGTACTCCAGTTGACCCAGTAACTTTTATTGGTGGCCGTATCGCCCAGGCGTTTATCCAGATCATAGCCTTTGCTGATCACGGTGATGTGTAATGCACCGCTCATACTGCCACAGGCGCTGAAGGTCCCTGCATGTCGGAAAGCAAGAAAGATGCTGCCATGTCCACCCATGCTCAAACCTGTGATGGCCCTGCCACTCCTGTCATTGATCGTACGGTAGTGTTGGTCGATGTACTGGGGCACTTCCGTAGCCACGAAAGTCTCGAAACGATAGGTACTGTCTACGGGACTATCGAAGTACCAGCTGGTATAACCACCATCCGGACAAACGATCATCATTCCGTACTGGTCGGCCAGTTGCTGTATATGCGGCACTTTCCGTACCCAGTTGGAATAACTGCCAAAAGCCCCGTGCAGCAGGTACAGCACCGGGAAACGCTGCTCATTCGTGCTGTTGTACGATGCTGGCCTGACCACTACCGTTTTCACATTGCGGTGCATACTGTTGCTGTAGATCTCCACCGTATCTACCGTGGCAGCGCGGGTGGTCAGCGCTAAAAAGGCCGATAAGAAAAAACAAATTGTTCTCATGATGATTTCAATTGAATAGTTCGTTCACCTGACCGAAAGGCAACAGCCCCATTGCCCATTGCCCATTGACAATTGACAATTCACCATTACCCTTCACAAATAAAGCCACCGCAAAAACGCAGTGGCTTTATTGTATCAAGGCTGTTATGGATTATTTTCCTTTCTGTAATGCATTCTGCATCGGGTTCACACCCTGCGACTGGCCACGTGACCTGTTAGCCGCTTTGAACAGGGAGAACTTGCTGGGTTCAGCAGTGACCGCTCCTGTTTTAGGCCAGATATTGTTGTTCTCATTGATGTCGGCTGTTTCCTTCATCGGGTCAAGTTTGATGCCAACCGCTTTTTTCCTGGTGAGGAACAATTTGGTCACGCTGTTCTCATTCTTGCGCCAGATCTGGGCAGGGATCCTTTGTGTTTCCTTGCTGCCATCTTCGAAAGTGAACTCAACAATGATCGGCATTACCAGGCCGCCCTTGTTGGCAAAAGTGATCTCATAGAGGTTCACATCTGCATATTTCGCCTTTTCTTCATCGGTCAGACCGGCAGGTGGATTAGGTGCAGGGGCTGGTATCTTGGTAACAGAATCGTAAGGCTCCAGACCTCTTGCATACCTCCAGTAAAAATCACGCAGGCTGGTATCGGCATCGGTCAGGAACACGATCTTTTTGTCTTCGCGGTTGCGGATCTTGGATATATCATCGAACATCGGCAGCATCGGTTTGTCCATACCACGGGGTCCGGCGGCACCCATTCCAAATCGTCCGGCGCCACCACCGTTACCGGCCACTGCGTTGGGATCGAATACGGCATGTTTAACGGTATCGATCGCGATATCGCATGGATCGATGCCATAGAACCAACCTCTCCAGAACCAATCCAGGTCTTCGCCACTCGCATCTTCCATGGTGCGGAACAGGTCAGCAGGTGTGGGATGTTTGAAGGCCCAGCGGCGCGCGTATTCCTTGAATGCATAGTCGAACAATTCGCGACCCATGATGGTCTCGCGGAGAATGTTCAGACCGGTAGCAGGTTTGGTATAGGCATTCGGACCAAAACCAATGA
Organism: Chitinophagaceae bacterium; assembly: GCA_020403425.1. Classification (GTDB taxonomy): domain Bacteria; phylum Bacteroidota; class Bacteroidia; order Chitinophagales; family Chitinophagaceae; genus Sediminibacterium. Next base: position 12,586 of record JADBXR010000007.1, read on the forward strand.
TGTTCTCACTGTTGGTCATAATGGGTTCCAACTGGTCCTTGGGCAATGACATATAATTCTTCATTGATGAGGCAAAGCCCATACGGGAAGGGAACTTATTATCATACAGTTCCTCGGTGAGGTATTCTACAAAAGAGTTCAGACCCTCATCCATCCATGACCACTGGCGCTCATCGCTGTTAACGATCATTGGGAAGAAGTTATGACCCACTTCGTGGATGATCACACCCAGCATTCCCTGTTTGGCTGATTCACTGTACGTACCATCTTTCTCGGTACGGCCATAGTTGAAGCAGATCATCGGGTATTCCATTCCGTTGGCAGCTTCGATACTCTGGGCTACAGGATAGGGATATGGGATAGAGAATTTTGAATAGGTCTTGATGGTATGTGCCACTGCTTTGGTAGAGAACTTACGGTACAGGCCATAGGCCTCTTTACCGTAACCACTCATACACATCACTTTCTTACCTTCCACATAGGCAGGCATGGCATCCCAGATCAGTTTACGGCTGGCGGTCCAGGCAAAGTCACGAACGTTATCTGCCTTGAATACCCATGTTTTTTTGGCGGTACTTTTCTGTTTCTCCGCTTTGGTGGCTTCGTCCAGTGTAACCACTTCTACGGGTTCCTTGGCATTCTGTGCCTGGTTCCATCTGGCAAGCTGTGCGGCAGACAATACCTGGGGATAGTTCTGGCACTGACCGGTGGCCAATACCACATGATCCGCAGGAACGGTCATCTGCACATTGAAATTACCGAAAGTGAGTGCGAACTCTCCACGGCCGGTGAACTGGTGGTTCTGCCATCCCTGAAAATCGCTGTATACGCACAAACGGGGGTACCACTGTGCCATGGTGAACAGGTGGTTGCCATCTTCGGCAAAGAACTCGTAACCACCGCGACCACCGAAGGTCATACGATCGGAGATCTTGTAGTTCCAGTCCAGGTTGAATACGAATTTCTGACCGGGCTTCAGGGCAACGGGCAGGTCTACACGCATCATGGTCTTATTAACGGTATACTTCAATGCTTTACCGGTAGCATCGGTCAGTTTGGTGATCACAAAACCATACCCGTTGTCCGTATTCTGCGATGCCAGTTTTTCAACGGCATTCAAAGAAAGGGCTTTGCTCAGGTAGCTTGCATCCTGGTAATTGGCATTGTTCACGGTGCTGTGTTCGTTCTCATCCAGTTGCAACCAGAGATAGGTCAATACATCGGGTGAGTTGTTGAAATAGGTAACGGTCTCGCTACCTTTTAATTTCAGGTTGGCCTCGTCCAGCTCACACTTGATATCGTAATCGGCGCGCTGCTGCCAGTACTTGGGTCCCGGAGCTCCGCTTGCGGTACGATACTCGTTGGGAGTCGGCAAAATCGTTCCCAGTTGCTCAAACTTGTTACCGTGGTTTGAAGTTGGGTTGTTACGGATGTCCTGGGCCTGTAAAAAGCCGGCTGAGCAAAGCAGCAAGGACATGATCAGTAATTTTCTCATTCTTGTTGTTTGTTTTAGAAAGGAAGTCTTTCGATGGCCATTTGAACTGCGATCGCGAAAATACCGCCTGTTGCATACAGGATGTATTCCCTGCGGTTACATTTCAGAATGGATACGAATATAAAGGAAATCAATAAAACGCCGGATACAATCAGCAACTGCCCCAGTTCCAGTCCCACATTGAAGGCCAGCAGTTGCGCCACAATATTGGTATCTGAGCCCAGCAGGCTTTTCAGGTAGTTGCTGAAACCCAGTCCATGTATCAGCCCGAAAAACAGGGCAAAGAAATAAATGACCGGGAACTTTGACCGGTACACGAACTTCTTCACGAATACATTACTGATGGCAGTGATCAGGATGGTCACTGGTATGAGGAACTCGATCCATTTTACCGGGTATTCCAGTACTTCAAACACACTCAGTGCCAGTGTAACGGAATGACCGATGGTGAAAGCTGTTACCAGTACCAGGATCTTGCGCCAGTCGCTGAACTGGTAACGCAGGCAGAGTGCCATCACGAACAGGATATGATCGATACCCCGCAAGTCGGCAATATGCTTGTAACCTAGTTCTAAATAAAGTGCAAAATCATTCATGTACAGGATGTTAAATTAATGATGACATTTGTAGCTGTCAAAAAACCTATTTGAATGGTAAATATACTGGTTCAGTGGATGATGACGGGTATTCTGGCACTGTTGCACCCGTTCTATGTTTCTGTTATAGAAATAAATCATAATGCGAAAGATGCCACTGTGGAAGTGAGCGTTCGCATCTTCGCCGAAGACCTGGAAAAAACCCTGCAGAAATATACCAGCACCAAACTGGACATCCTGAAACCCGCCGACAACGCTTTTCTGGAAAAGCAGATCGGCACCTATCTTACCCGCACCATCCGCCTGAAGATCAACGGCCAGCCGGTGACCCTGCATTACCTGGGGCATGAGATACAGAAAGAAAGTGTATGGAGTTATCTGGAGGTACCCAAAACGACCGACGTGAAAAAACTCGAGATCGACTGCACCCTGCTCTATGATTTTGAGAAGTTACAGAGCAACCTGATACATGTAAAGGCCCGGAACTCGGACAAAAGCTACAAACTGGATTACCCGAAGAATTATGCGACGTTCGAGTTCTGAACAATTGAACAGAGGAACGGAAGATCTGGTCAAACAGTATTCAGTGTTTCCCCGATATTGTATTCACCGCAGAGCTGAAGATCATCTCCCAACCTCAACATTCATCATTCCTTGTTCAACATTCGACATTCCCTACCCTTCCTCTTCAGTTTTTTTAGCGGTTACCAGGATCTTATCGATGCGGTGATTATCCATGTCCACGATCTCGAAAGTGAAGATCTTCCATTCCATGGTATCTCCTGTGCTGGGGATCTTTTCCAGCTCATGGATGATGAATCCTCCCAGTGTATCAAAATCCTGGTCACCTTCTTTCATCCATTCTGTTTTATCGAAGTGTGAGAGAAAATCGTAAAAAGGGATCTGTGCGTCGATGAGGAAGGACCCATCGGCCCTTTCGGTGATCTCGTGTTCTTCATCTTCTTCCTGCGGTATATCGCCCACGATGGCTTCCAGGATATCATTCAGGGTCATCAGTCCCTGCACGCTGCCATATTCATCCACAATGAAACAATGGTGGATCTTGGTCTGTTTGAACCTTTCCAGTACCTGGTAAGCGGTGTTGTTCTCCGGAACATACATGGCTTCGCGCATGATGGAGAAAACAGTGGCGGAAGGGTCGGCAGCAAACAGGTCCTTGATGCTTACCACCCCTTTGATATGGTCGATATTGTCTTCGCAAACGGGATAAATGGAATGGATGATGTCTTCCATCGACTTCTTTACTTCTGCAATGGTCCTGGACCCATCTATCCAGGTGATCTCACTGCGGTGTGTCATTAGGGAAGTGATGTTACGGTCGCTCAGGTGGAACACCCGTTCAATGATATCCTGCTCGGCCTCTTCAATGGCGCCATGTTCGGTACCCTCGCTGATGATGGCTTTGATCTCTTCCTCTGTTACCTGGTTATCGGTTCCTTTGATCTTGAACAATTTGATGATGCTGCTGGCCGATATGCTGAGCAGCCAGATAAAGGGATACATGATCCAGGTGACCAGTCGCATGGGTGTTGCCGCAGATTTGGCAATGCCTTCCGGGTTACTTAAACCCAGTCTTTTGGGAACCAGTTCTCCCAATACCAGTGACAGATAGGTCAATATGATCACGATCAGCGTAGTAGCGAGCGTGCTGCTGTAGGGTGCTATCCATTCAAATTTTGCCAGCCATTGCTGCAGGGGGATCTTAAAGCTGTCTCCTGAGTAGATACCGGTCAACACGCCGATCAGCGTGATCCCGATCTGTACGGTGGAAAGAAATGTTTCCGGATGATTGGCCAATTGCAATGCCTGTTTGGCATCGGAATCGCCTTTCAGTGCCTGCGCCTCCAACCTTGCCTTTCGTGCCGAAACCAACGCGATCTCGGCCATAGAGAAAAGGCCGTTGATCACGATCAAGATCAATAAAATGATTACTTCTGTCATAGCTGTACTTACCCAAAACTAATCAATCCCTGTTAAATCATCATTAAGGCCTGTTTCCGAGCCTGACCAACACATATTTGGGAACTTCCTGGTCGCGGGTGGCGGGGTTCAGGAAAGGTAGGGTCAAAGCTGTGACCCCGAAATGTGGTCCTTCGTGTAATACAGTGGCCTGCGGAAAGGTCCGGGTGAACAAGGGCAGACTGTCTTTCATCGTGATCACCATCTCATCTTCCTTGAAATCAGTTACCGACAGTTTGGTAGGAAAGATATGTTTTGCATAAAAATGCAGGGCCCTGCCCTCGTGTATGCCGTACAGACCGATCTTTTCCTTAGGCAATTGCCGGGTGTTGATGAAAGCGGCCGCATCGTTGCCCAATTGGTATCTCACCACATTGGGGTAAAAGGCGGTGCTCAGAAAACAGTTCACCCCGATCACGGTGTACAGGGCAATGGTGAGGACCAGCGGCAAACGCAGTTTACGCGCGAACAGGATCACAAAGAACCCGATGAGTCCGGCCACCGCCAGCACCGTAACATAAGCGGGCACGTTAAACGGCCACTTCATGAGTATGATCACCGCCACCCATAACAGGGCAAAAATGATCGCATGCAATACCAGCAAAGGTTTCTTCCAATGCAGCAGGTCGCTGGTAAACAATAACCGGTACAGGAAACGCGCCGTTACGATGGCCGCCAGCGGGAACACCACAAAAATATAATGCGGCAACTGCGCCTGGCTGCGAGCCAGGATACAGTAGGTAACCATAAAGCCTCCGGTGCTTACCCACTCTTCCGAACCGCTGAGGTGAAACCGTTTTTGCAGGAGCTCCTTCACAGAGAATGCCAGTCCCAGCAGAAAAAACAGGATCCAGGGCAGGAAACTCCAGAGCATGTTCTCCAGCAGGAAGGTGAAATGGTTCATTTCGTTGAACACATTCTCACCCGTATAACGACCAAAACTTTGTGTCCAATAATAAAAGCGAAGACCTGACCTGATCGGCACCCCATTGATCATCTTTCCCGGATGCAGGTCGAACTGCTGGTACAACCCAATACTCATAGGCACCAGCATCACCGCTATGATCAACACACCCACCAGGTATTCCCAGCGGAACAGTTGTTTCCAGTCGCGCCGCAATAGCACATGCGGCACAAAAGCAAAAGCTGGCACCATCAGCGCTATGGGCCCCTTGGTCATCATACCGCAGGCGATGGCCACGAATGCCACCAAAAAATATTTCCACCTGCCCGTTTCATACCAGGCGGCCATCTGCCACAGGCTCAAAGCCACCCAACCCATCAGCATGGTATCGGTACGCACATCATGGGTGATAAGGAACAGTGCCTGGGAAGACGCCAGCACCATTGCACTCAACTGTGCGATCTCCCGGCTGTAATAGATCCTTGCCAGCCGGTAGGTAGACAATACCGCCAGCAATGCAAAAAAGAAGGAAGGTAACCGGTAAGCCCAGTCGTGCACACCCAGCATTTTCATGCTCAGGGCCGATAACCAGAACAGCATGGGCGGTTTGTCGAGATAGTCGTAGCCCAGGTCAAATACCTGCAGGAAACTTTTATTCTCCAGCATTTCCCGGCTGATGGAAGCATATTGCGAAGCATCGATATCCATCAAAGGCACCAGGAACATGCCCAATAAATACACCAAGGCACATAAGGAAAGGATCAGCCGGTAAACGCGGTTAGGGATCATGAACATGGGTTAATGGATCAAAAATAAAGGATTTTATGCCGTAGCGTCTTGCTCTGCTGCACGGACAACAACACACAGCAGATGGGTCATAAGGACAAGCCGATCTTTTTGTTGAAGAACGAAGCCGTCAAATAACCGATCGCCGTACCCAGTATCGCCCCGCATAACACGTCAAGCGGGTAATGCACCCCTACGTATACCTGGCCGTAACAGATGGTGGCCGCCCAGACAAAGAACAGCCATACCCATTGCTTCAGGATCGGCCTCAGCGTCAGAAAAAGGAACATAGCAAAACCGAAATGATTGGTAGCATGCGAAGAGGGAAAACTGTAGCCCCCGGAACAATTGTTCAGGATCAGCCGCACCTGACTCATGAACAGTTCATCGCGACAGGGCCTGGGCCTGGCGATCCAGTTCTTGATGAGGGAACTGCTGATCTGGTCGGTAAGGGTGGCCGTAAGCACTGCGAACAGGATCCAGGGGATCGCTTTCTGTTTAAAGTTCATCAAGGCAAATACGATCAGGAACAGGTACAGGGGCACCCAGGCATTGGCTTCGCGATACCAGGGGAATACGCTGTCCAGGAAAGAACTGGTCCACTCCGTATTGATCTTCAGGAACAGCCGGGTATCCAGGTAGCGGAGCCATTCCCAGGCATTTTCGAGAAAACTGTTGAGCAATACGGGTGTTGACATGGCGTAAAGATAACGATAACAATGAGTGGATGAGTGGATGAGTGAATGTTTTTGGGGGAGTGGTCATCAACTGTAGCCGTTGTTGGTCGCCTGACCAACAATCCCTTCCTTTAGTTCTTCGTAGCTACGATGATCATTCTGGGCGATCTTTTCACATCGTAATGTCCCAGCTGGTAATCGCCAAACACTTCCTGGACCTGCATACCCTGGTAAGACAGCATATCGGTAAAATCGCCGAGCGAGAATTTGGCTACGCGTTCGGTATAGAGATGTTTGGGTGCAGGGTTCGCTGCATCGGTGATCTGGATCTGTTTGAAGAAATGATCCTCATCCTGCCACTTGGTAATATGGAAAGTAATGCCTTCGATGGTTGTGGTGAAGGTCTTCTCCAGTCGCTCCTCGGTATAGTGCACGTTCAGGTAATCGATCACGAAAACGCCATCTTTTTTCAGGCTCTGGGCTATGGTCCGGATGGCATTGTCGTGCTCGCGACGGGTTCTGAAATAACCAAAACTGGTGAAGAAGTTGAATGCGTACTGGAAATAGTTCATCCAGAAAGGCAGCCGCATATCATGCTGAAAAAAATGCAGGTTATCGGATTCTTCCTTTTTGGCCTCTTCAATGGAAGCGGCTGAAAGGTCGATACCGGTAACATCAAAACCCATATCGGCCAGCACTTTGCTATGACGTCCCTTTCCGCAGGCCACATCCACCATGGTTGCGCCCACAGGGGGGTGCAGATGCTGTATCAGTGTCTGAATAAACTGTAGGGCTTCCTCCTCATCCCTGTGTTGGTACAGCAAATGATAATAATTCGAGTTAAACCAGTCCTTGTACCACGCTTTATCCGGCATAATTGCTCATTATGCTGCAAAATTACGCCAGCAGAGCAAACAAAAAATTTCTATTATGTTTGCATCCCTAAAAACCGATCTCATGGCATTGATCAAGAGCATTTCAGGAATCCGGGGTACCATTGGCGGTAAACCGGGCGATACCCTTAGTCCGCTCGATGTGGTACGTTTTACCGCTGCTTTTGGCACCTGGCTGGCACAGCAGTCCGATAACCGGAAAGTCGTGATCGGTCGCGACGGAAGGATCAGTGGTGAACTGGTACAAAGGCTGGTGGTGAGTACGCTAAATGCGCTGGGACTGGATGTGGTAGACCTGGGCCTGAGCACCACCCCTACCGTAGAAATGGCCGTGGTATTTGAAAAGGCGGCTGGTGGCATCATTTTAACTGCCAGTCATAACCCCAAAGAATGGAACGCCTTGAAACTGCTCAATAACAAAGGGGAATTCATCAGCGGCGAAGTGGGTGCCCAGGTACTGGAACTGGCCGCACAGGAAGACTTCGTATTTGCCGGGGTTGACCAGCTGGGTTCTTATACCACCAACGACCAGTTATTACAACAGCATATCGATGCGGTAGTGAACTACCCACTGGTAGATGTGGCCGCCATTAAAAAAGCGAAATTCAATATTGTCATAGATGCCATCAACAGTACCGGCGCCATTGCGGTCCCGCAATTGCTGAAGGCGTTGGGCGTGAAGGATTTCACTGTTCTGAACGAGGAAGTGAACGGAAAATTCGCGCATAACCCCGAACCGCTTCCCGAGAACCTGTTGCAACTGTGCAACGAGGTGAAAAAACAGAATGCCAGCATGGGCATTGCCGTTGACCCCGATGTGGACAGGCTTTGTTTCGTTTGTGAGGACGGCAGCCTGTTCGGTGAAGAATATACACTGGTAGCTGTGGCCGACTATATCCTGTCGCAGCGTAAGGGCAATACGGTGAGCAATATGTCCTCTACCCGTGCCTTAAAAGATGTGACCCTGAAACATGGCGGTGAATATACCCCAAGTGCCGTGGGCGAAGTGAACGTGGTGAACAAGATGAAAGCCGTGAATGCGGTGATCGGTGGTGAAGGCAACGGCGGCATCATTGTTCCAGACCTGCATTATGGTCGCGATGCCTTGATCGGAATAGCTTTGTTCCTGACACACCTGGCCAAACAGAAAAAATCGGTTCGCCAGTTGCGCAATACCTACCCGGATTATTTCATGAGCAAGAACAAGATCGAACTGACGCCGGGTTTTGACCTGAAGAAGATCTTCGATCATATCAAAAAGAAATACAAGAAACACCCCATCAATACAGAGGACGGATTAAAGATCGAATTCGAGACAGATTGGGTGCACCTGCGTACCAGCAATACCGAACCCATTATCCGCATCTATGCCGAGAGCAATTTTGAGACCACTGCGTCCAATATTGCGCAAAAACTGATGCAGGATATCAGGGAAGCGATGTAGGGGGGAGTTTGGGGTTTGGAGTTGGGGGTTTGGAGTTGGGGGTTTGGGGTTGGGGGTTTGGGGTTGGGGAAAATAGAAATTACGGTGATTTCAGTAAGTTTGTGTTCATGAGCGAAAGAATCTACCTCGATAATGCCGCTACCACCCCGCTGGACCCACAGGTGCTGGAAGCGATGATGCCTTACCTGACCACCCATTTCGGTAACCCCTCTTCCATTTACAGTTATGGGCGTGAGTCGAGGATGGCGGTAGAGAATGCGCGTAAAAGCGTGGCCAAGATCCTGAATGCTCATCCTGCCGAGATCTTTTTCACCAGTGGCGGAACAGAGAGCAGCAATACCGCTATCACAGCTGCCGTTCGCGACCTGGGCTGCAAACACATCATCTCTTCTGTGATCGAACACCATGCCACCACCCATACCGTTGAATACCTGTACCACAATGGCGAAGCATCGGTCAGTTATGTGAAACTGCTTCCCAACGGACATATCGATATGGAGGACCTTGAGAAACTGCTGGCAGAAAGCGAAGAGAAGAGCCTGGTTACCCTGATGCATGCCAATAACGAGATCGGCAATATGCTCGACATACATGCGGTAGGCGAACTTTGTAAATTATACAATGCCATTTTCCACAGCGATACCGTGCAGACCGTTGGTCATTTCCCTTTCGATCTGCGTAATACACCTGTTCATTTTGTGACCGGTGCGGGACATAAATTTCACGGTCCCAAAGGTGTGGGCCTGCTGTACATCAACGAGAATGTGAAGATCAAACCTTTTGTACACGGGGGCAGCCAGGAAAGGAACATGCGTGCGGGCACTGAAAACCTGTATGGCATAGTAGGATTCGCCAAAGCACTGCAGCTGGCTACCGAACAATACGAGCATGACAGTGCTTACATGAAAGGTCTGAAACTGTATATGATGGAACGCCTGAAAAAGAACATCAAAGGCGTTTCTTTCAACGGAGATCCGCTGGGACGTAGTCTCTATACTGTATTAAGCGTGAGTTTCCCTAAAACGGAGAAAAGCGAGATGATCCTGTTCAACCTCGACATCAACCATATCTGTGCCAGCGGCGGCAGTGCCTGCACCAGTGGTGCCGACCAGGGCTCACACGTGATCCGCGCCATCAACAACAACCCCAACCAGGTCACCGTTCGTTTCTCCTTCAGCAAACACAACACCAAAGAAGAGATCGATGTTGTGGTGGAGAAGCTGAAAGAACTCATATAGAATATCGAATATTGAGCAAGGAATGTTGAATGTTGAATCATTTTGCCTTTACTTCAACATTCAACATTCCTTGCTCATCATTCAACATTCCCTACCGATAATCCTCTTCATTGAACTCATCCCCTTCCTCATCCAGGTTAAAGGAACCCAGGTTCATCATGCTGCCCATCAGATCCTTGAATTCGATCTTTCCATCGATCATTTTTTTGCTGATCATGGAATAGGTTGACAGGCCGTGCAGCACGAATTCCATCAACAGGGCGTTTTCCTTTTCATTGGCATGCGGAAAATATCTCTTCACGAAACCATATAGACCATCCACTTTGTAGAGGTTGGCGATCTTGTCGCCGTCCTTCATGTCCAGCAGCAGGTCCAGGTGGTTGCCTGCATCAAACCAGCGGGTGATGGTCTTGTAGGGATTCTCGGGTTCTTTTTCCTCCACCGATCGTTTACCGGTACTTCTTTTTTTCTTCAGTTGTTCCGGGTTCGGGAAATATTGTACGAACTGTGTCCGGATGGCTTTATCCAACAGATTCAATGCCACCTGATACGGCCCCTCCTGTTCTCCTTCGTACACCAGTTCAATCTTACCGGTGATAGACGGAATGATGCCCGAAAGATCACTGATCCATACCTGCGTTTCATCCTCATTGTGAATGATGGCACGACGCTCCGCACTACTCACGGCATTTTCGTAAGCCGCGATGGTCAGACGGGCACTTACGCCGCTTTTCTTATCCACATACTCATTGGACCTGGCTTCAAATGCCACCTGTTCTATCAACCGTTTTACGAGGTCGCTTACCGCCACTTTTTCTTTCTGTACTTCCAGTACATCTGCTTCCTGTTCGGTAATGGCCAGGGATGTTTCAATGTCTTTGGGATAATGCGTCAATATCTGGCTCTCGATACGATCTTTCAACGGGGTAACGATGCTTCCCCGGTTGGTATAATCTTCGGGATTGGCCGTGAATACGAACAGAATATCCAGCGGCATACGGAGCTTAAAGCCACGGATCTGGATATCTCCTTCCTGCAGGATATTGAACAAAGCTACCTGTATCCTTGCCTGCAGGTCGGGCAATTCATTGATCACGAAAATGCCCCGGTTACTTCGCGGGATGATACCGTAGTGGATCACTTTTTCGTCGGCAAAACTGAGTTTCAGGTTGGCCGCTTTGATGGGATCGATATCGCCGATCAGATCGGCCACACTTACATCCGGCGTTGCCAGCTTTTCGCCGTAACGCTCACTCCGGTGGATCCATTGTATCGGCGTATCGTCGCCATGCTCCGCTATCAGGTCTTTGGCGAATTTACTCAGGGGATTCATCGGATCGTCATTCACTTCGCTCCCGGCCACCACAGGTATGTACTCGTCAAGCAGGTCCACCATTTGCCGGGCCATACGGGTCTTGGCCTGTCCGCGCAAACCCAGGAACAGGATATTGTGGCGACTCAATAACGCACGCTCTGTATCCGGTATCACTGTGTCCTCGTACCCCAGGATCCCTTCAAAAGGGTTCTCCTTATTACGTATACTTTTGATCAGGTTATCCCTGATCTCTTCTTTCACCGATCTTGGCCGATAACCGCTTTTCTGCAGCTGACCAAGCGTCTTTATTTTTTTGATGTCCATAGTTCAGATTTATTTGAGTGAGTGATGAGTGGTGAGTAGTAAGTGGTCAGTGGGAAGTCCTTACTCACTACTTACTACTCACTACTCACCACTCACCACTCACCACTCACCACTCACTACTAATACACCGTTCTCCGTTTGCCGCTTTCGAAATCTTTGAAGATGAAAGCGCCCAATTTATCCAGTGAGGCAAAAAATGCTTTGCCGTGATTGGTCTCTGTGAATTCCTGCACAAATTTCTGCAGGTAAGGATCCGATGCGATCATGAAAGTGGTGATCGGGATCTTCAGTTTCTTACACTGGGCCGCCAGGTTGATACAACGGTTCACCACTTTCCTGTCCAGGCCGAAACTGTTCTTATAATATCGGCCACCGATCTTTAAACAGGTCGGCTTGCCATCAGTGATCATGAAGATCTGCTTGTTGGGATTCTTCCTGCGGCGCAGGATATCCATTGCCAGTTCCAGACCTGCCACAGTATTGGTATGATAGGGACCCACCTGCAGATAAGGAAGGTCCTTGATCTCGATACTCCATGCATCGTTACCGAATACAACAATATCCAATGTGTCTTTCGGGTATTTGGTGGTGATGAGCTCGCTTAATGCCATGGCCACTTTTTTGGCCGGTGTGATCCGGTCTTCCCCATACAGGATCATCGAATGCGAGATATCGATCATCAATACGGTGGAGGTCTGTGTTTTAAAATCAGTTTCCCGGATCTGCAGGTCATCTTCCTTCATCGAAAAACTATCAACCCCGTGGTTGATCTGCGCGTTGCGGATGCTTTCCGTAAAATCGATCTGCTCCAGCATGTCGCCGAACTGGAAGGGACGGGTATCGGAGTTCTGTTCATCTCCCTGTCCCGGTTTGAATGTCTGGTGATTGCCCTGCTGGGTCTTCTTCAGTTTCCCGAAGATCTCTTCCAGGCTTTTCTTGCGGATGGTCTGTTCCGATTTACCAGTGATCTTGAAACTCCCGTCCATCGGGTTCTCCTGGAGGTAACCGTTCTGTTTCAGATCATCGATGAAATCACCCATGCCGTATTCGTCATTGGTGAGCTGGTATTTCCGGTCAAGCTGGTTCAGCCAGTCCAGCGCCTCCGATGCATCGCCATTGGTATAGGTGAGTAACTGCATGAAAAGGTCGAGCAGTTGCTCAAACCTGCTTTTATCGTTCTCGTGTGGATTGAACTGTATGAACCTGTGTCCCCGCATGACTGTAAACTACAAAAAAGATGAGTAGTACAATAATAACGAAGATGCCGGGCATTGGTTTGCGGGATAGGAAATAAATGCAGGCCCGTAAAACAGAAAGCCCGGGAATTCCGGGCTTTCTGTCATGGATCATGAAATTCTATTTTTGGATACTGTCTGCAGATCCTTTCGGTGCCATCAACTTACCCGGTATCTGGATACGCGGATTGTACACACTCTGCATCTGTTCCAGTCCTTGTATGTAGTTCTCGGCCATACGCTTCTCATCGGCCATATTCTCCGCTTTCTGTCCGCCCAGAGAATTGTAGTAACGCACCTGCTGCTGCAGGTCCTTCTTAACAGAAGTGGCTACTTTATTGGCCAGCGTGGTGTCTTCTGCCATATAACAAGCCTGCAGGAACAGCAAGGATGTACGGTTATGCATGTTGCCGCGACTGGTCATACCATAATCAAAATTACCGGCGCTGGTCAGCATCTTATCGGCTTTCTCCAGCACTTTACGGGCTTCCTCCTTACGGTTCTTCGCTGCCAGGTCCATGGCCAGGTCTGCATAGGCAGTCCGGATGGTACCCAGGTGGCGACGGTTCTCTTCATCGAAGTATACCCCTTTCACATTGGCGTTACCAAAAGCAAATACATTCATGGCTTTTTCTTTCATCCAGTCTGTATTCACGCGGCTGTTCTCCACGGGTACCAGACGATAGGTCAACCCATCCCTGCGCAGGTACTGATCAAAACCAAGGTCGGCAGTAGGTCCTGTAAAATAGATCGGACGATGCCATTTGTTGGCTGCGATGATGTTCAGCAATGCGAGGTCATTTTTCACCAGCGCATTCTTCGGTATGTCGAAACGCAGTTCGCTCACCACGCTGTCGCTGGCATTTACGGTACCGTTCTTGAGTACGAAGGCCTTATCAACCGGAACGGATACTTTCTTAACGGGATAGGTATTCAATCCCTCACCATTGCCCCTGTCATCCATCTTGGCCGGATCATCACTGCCCACATAATTTTTCATCAGATCATACAGATCATAATAGGTGTTTTCAGGAATGCTTGGCTGTGGGCGGTACAGTACATAATCCCGTTTACCACCTTCGATCTGCTCGGCTGTCCAGATCACATCTACAGGATCACTCTGGTTCACCTTGTACCGCAGTTCGTTGATGTACCAGTCAATACCCAATAAGCTGAAGTTCACCACGCGTACATCCGGACGAATACCTTCCACCTCCTGTGCATACCAGAGGGGGTAAGTATCGTTATCCCCATAACTGAAGAGGATGGCGTTAGGCGCACAGCTTTCCAGGTAGTCTTTAGCAAGATCGCGCGGCAGTTCTTTTTTGCTTCGGTCATGGTCATCCCACTCCTGCTGCGCCATCAGTACGGGAACTGCCAGTAAGCAGACCACCGTAGCCAGGGAGGCAGCGGTTGCCTGCGACAATCCCTTCATCAGCCAGTCGCGTACTTTCAGTACACCCAGACCGATCCATACGGCAAAGGCATAGAAACTGCCCACATATGCATAATCACGCTCACGTGGCTGATAACCCGCCTGGTTCAGGTATAACACAATGGCCATCCCTGTGAAGAAGAAAAGCAATAGATTGATGATGCCATCATCTCCCCTTTTCTTGAACTGGTAGAACATACCCAGCAGGCCCAGAATGAAGGGTAGGGCGAATAATTTGTTATTGGCCTTATTGTTCCTGAGGCTGTCAGGCATAGTGCTCTGGTCGCCATAGATCATGTTATCAAAGAAAGAGATACCGGTGATCCAGTTACCGTCACGCACATTACCGGCGAACAGTCCCTGGTTGTCATTCTGCTTACCGGAGAAGTTCCACATGAAGTAGCGGAAATACATCCAGTAGGTCTGGTACCCCATGAAGAACTTCACGTTATCGGCCTGTGTGGGGGCCCTTTCGTATTTGCCTTCCCGGGTCTTGTTGATGCCCAGATAGTATGCATAATAATCTGCGTGGTTCTGGTCATTGCTGGGATCCCATACACGGGGCAATACCATCTTATCTTCTGCTGCATACACGTATTTACGATCCTGACCCAGCTCGATATATTTATCATGCGATTTCTGGTAACGCATACCTGTGTTCTTCACATCAACCGGGTCTGCGGTGAATTTCTGTCCATAGAGCAGCGGGAAATCTCCATACTGGTCGCGGCCCAGATATCCCACCAAGCTGATCGGATTGTCCACATTGTACATGTCAACCGAAGGATTGGCATTACTGCGGATCATGGTGGTCACATAGGTACTGTAACCAACCAGCATAAAGGTGAAACACCAGATGCCGAGTCGTAAATAGGCCCATGCTTTTTTGCTGGCATATTTCAAACCAAACCAGATCAGCACAGCTACCAATACAAAGAAGAAAGCGAAACCGGAGAAGAACGGCAGTCCAAAACCGTTCACGAAATAACGGTCAAAGGTACCGGCTAGTTTTACTGAATACTGGATCACTCCTACCTGCACGATACCAGTGATCACACAACCGATGGCAAAGAAGATATAGATGCCGCCATAGTACGCTTTTTTGTCCTTACCCCATTTCTCTACCAGGAAGAGCAAGCCGATAGCCGCCAAAGCGCCTACCAGCATAAGACCAGCCATGGTACCATCCATCGGTACATTATCAGTAGAATCGGCAGAGGCACTGATCAGTGCGCCGATCACGGCAAGAACACCTCCTATCGCCACTAAGCGAAGGAACCATTTACGTACTGTTTCATATTGAAAAGATTCTCGTCTGCGGAAATAATACACCATAACGATCGCTGGGATGGTCAACAGGTTCAGCAGGTGAACGCCGATAGACAATCCCATCAGGAAAAAGATGAACACGATCCATCGATCCGCACCGGGTTCATCAGCGTGGTTCTCCCATTTCAGGATGGCCCAGAAAACGATGGCGGTGAAGAAGGATGACATGGCATATACCTCACCTTCCACAGCACTGTACCAGAATGAATCGCTGAAAGTATAGGCCAGGGCGCCTACTGCACCGGCTCCCATGATCGACCATACCTGGCCCATGGTAAGGGTATCGCTGGTCTTAACGTTGGCGATACGTCTGGCAAAGTGGGTAATGGTCCAGAACAGGAACAAGATGGTGAACCCGCTGGCCAGGGCGCTCATGATGTTCACGGCTTTAGCGGCAGTGAGCGGATTATCACCGAACAGGATAATGAAGATACGGCCCAGCATCACAAACAGCGGGGCTCCCGGCGGGTGGGGTATCTGAAGTTTGAAACAGGAGCTTACGAACTCACCACAATCCCAGAAACTACCTCCGGCTTCCGTGGTCAGGATGTAAACAGTACAGGCTATCAGGGCTACTACCCATCCAACAAGATTGTTGATCTTCTTAAACTGCATTTGTTTTGGTTTTTTAAGACTGGCAAACATAACTTTTATATCGTAAACCGGGAAATGGAGATGGGGGTTTACCCTATTTTAAGAAAACCTTAGGGTGGGGTACCGGACCGGGGAAGAAGAACCGAAAGCCCTACCCAAACTGCTAACTTTCCTATCTTTGCCCCCTCTATGGAAAAAAAGCGGACCGTTGCCTTTCACACACTGGGTTGTAAACTCAATTTTTCTGAGACCTCCACCCTCTCGCGTATGCTGGAGAACGAGGGTTTTGAGAAGAAGGAGTTCGACGACCAGGCTGACGTGTATGTGATCAATACCTGTTCCGTTACAGACAATGCCGATAAGGAATGCCGGCAGTTGGTGCGCCGCATCCAGCGCAAGGCACCGGAAAGTTTCGTGGTGATCACGGGCTGTTATGCCCAGCTGAAACCCAAAGAGATCGCTTCCATACCGGGGGTTGACCTGGTACTGGGTGCTGCCGAAAAATTCAATATCGCCCAGCATATCGGCGAACTGGCCAAGGGCGATGCGGCCCGGATCTGCAGCTGCGATATTGATGAAGTAAGCGGCTTTAATGCCTCTTTTTCGCAGAACGACCGTACCCGGACCTTCTTGAAGGTGCAGGATGGCTGTGATTACAACTGCTCCTTCTGCACCATCCCTATGGCAAGGGGGAAAAGCCGCAGCGATAATGTGGCCAATGTAGTGGCCCATGCCGAAAAACTGGCGGCCGATGGCGTAAAGGAGATCGTACTGACCGGGGTCAATCTGGGCGATTTTGGCAAAGGACCCGATGGCACCATCAAATACGACGAGAACTTCTTTGACCTGGTAAAGGCACTGGATCAGGTGGGCGGTATTGAACGCTACCGTATCTCCTCCATTGAACCCAACCTGCTCACCAACGAGATCATAACATTCGTGGCCAACAGCAACAAATTCATGCCACATTTCCATATTCCGTTACAAAGCGGAAGCAATGAGATCCTGAAACTGATGAGAAGACGGTACAAGAGGGAACTCTATGCAGAACGTGTGGCACTGATCAAGACCCTAATGCCGCATTGCGCCATCGGTGTGGATGTGATCGTTGGATTTCCGGGAGAGACCGATGCCCATTTTACGGAGACCTTTGAATTCCTGCATTCGCTGGATATCTCTTACCTGCACGTATTCACTTACTCGGAGCGGGACAACACCAAGGCACTTGACATCAAACCCGTAGTACCAATATCCGTTCGTAACGAACGAAACAAGACCCTGCGCAATCTTTCCTACATGAAGATGCAATACTTCACCAACCAGTTCACCGAACAAACCCGGAAAGTATTGTTTGAGGCCTTTGAGAAAAACGGCATGATGGAAGGTTACACGGACAACTATATCCGCATCAGCACACCGTACCGGAAAGAATGGGCGAATGAGGTGGTGGATTGGAAGATGTGAATCGTGAGACGTGAGTGGTGAGTGGGCAGTAGGTAGTGATTGGTGAATGGTGAATCGGCAGGAGATCGACATCTTATTTTTTTCTGAACTCCCTACTCCCTACTCACCACTCACGTCTCACGTCTCACGATTCACGCCCTATATCGGCGATAGGAATTCTGCGGGGAATTCGACCACCATCACCTGGCCAAGGCTTTCCAGTTTCACATAGACCTTCTTGCGGCCACCCCTTATCACTGTTCCTTCGTTGCCCATGAATACGCCGTGGTTCACTTTGATCCGCATTTCTTCCTTGTAGCCCTCCTGGGAAAGGATGGAAATGCTCGCGTCTTTTTCGGCAAGGTATTTTTTGATGAGGTCCACTTCCTCATGTTTGATCACAGCCGGTTTACCCAGGTAATATACAAAATTGAGTACGCCGTCCGTCATGAGCACTTTGGCACGTTCTGTGTCGTCAATATGAACGAATACATAGGACTTGAACAATGGATCCTCAATCACTTTTTTACGATCGCTCCACTGGCGCTCCACTTTCTGCAGTGGGCACCAGCTTTCAATCCCCTTCCTGACCAGTGCCGCATCTATCTTTTTTTCCCAGCGGGGTTTCGTGTATAAAGCATACCATTTTTTTTCAACTTGCATCGCAGTCAGCCAGTTTAGTATTGCAAAATACAGTAATAATTTTCAGGTGTTTGTTTTATTTGGCAACCATCTGCACTTGTGAGTGGGCCATTTGACTTACGATCTTAACACTCTCATCAATATGCATATCGGTCTTTAAGAACTTCAGCCAGGCCTGGTAACGCTCCCCTTTTGACGGGTCTGGGTTGTTATAGAACTTATCCTTATCAGCAGCCAGTGCTGATACGTTCAACTCCTGCTTTGCTTTTAACAGCGCATTATTCTGATTCACAGTGGACATGACCTGCTGCTGGCGGTTCCTGTATTTTTCAAGGTTCAGATCCACCGGCAGTTCGGAATTTTTAGCCAGCCATTGCAGGTTACTCTTCAGCAGGTTCAGGGATGGGTTGCTTTGTATCCTTTCATTTTCCTTTTTGGCGAGGCTCTCCAATCCAAAATCGCTGCTCCAGGTCTGGTAGTTCAGTTTGGGGATCTCATCGTAAGGCAGCGCGCCGGGATTATCCTTTTCGCGGCCTTTGTAATATTCCAGTGCATCGGGTAAAACAATATCAGGGGTCACTCCTTTCAATTGGGTCGACCCACCGTTGATGCGGTAGAATTTCTGGAAAGTAAGGGTCATCGCTCCCATATCGGTGCGGCCGCTGAACAGGTCGTTGCGGTTGCCGAACGGAACCTGACGCTGCACCGTGCCCTTACCATAGGTTGAAGTGCTGCCAATGATCACACCACGCTTGTAATCCTGTATGGCTCCGGCAAAGATCTCACTGGCAGAGGCGCTGAACTCGTTCACCATCACCGCCAGCGGGCCATCATACAGGACAGACTCATCATTATCGCGCCAGGTATTCTGGTCAACCCGGCCGCTTCTTTCCTTTACCTGCACCACAGGTCCGCTTTTAATGAACAGGCCCACCATTTTCACCACTTCATACAGGGAACCGCCGCCATTGCTGCGGATATCGATCACAATACCTTTTACATTCTCGGCTTTCAGCTTCTTCACTTCTTCCGCCACATCTTCTGAACAGTGATGACCACTGGCATCTTCAAAATCGGAATAGAAATCGGGCAGGAAGATATAACCGATCTTATCATTACCATTCTGGATCACAGCACTTCTCGCATATCTTTCATCCACTACCACTTCCTCACGGATCATGGATACCACTTTGATGGAACCATCCTGTTTCTTGATGGTCAGTCTCACTTCCGTTCCCTTGTTGCCACGGATCAGTTTCACCGCATCGGTGGTCTCGTAACCGGTAACATCAACGGGTTCCTCTTTGCCCTGCGCCACTTTGGTGATGACATCGTTCACCACGATCTCGCCCGATTTCCAGGCGGCTCCACCTGTGACCACAGCGGCTATCTTAATACCATAGTCATCTTTCTGCAGTGTGGCGCCAATGCCATAGAATTTGCCACTCATATTCTCATCAAAGGACCTTTTCTCCACCGGCGGAAAATAATCACTGTGCGGATCCATCTGGTTGGTGATCACATTGATGAATGAGTTGAAGCGTTCCTCTTCCTTGAATGTCTTCTGGATACGCTCATAGGTCTCATTCATGATCTTGAGTACTTTCTCGCGCGATTCCCGCTCCAGTGTGCTGTCTGCTTTTACCACAAAATCCTTCTGCCCTTTGTTCTTCTCACGTTGTGCCAGCAGGTCGGCATATCTTTCCAGGGTATAATATTTCAGTTTCTTGCGCCAGCGTTCTTTCCTTTCCGCCTCGGTAGCCGCATAATTCAGCTTGTCGCCGTTCAGTTCCACGGTCTCATCGGCCGTAAAGCTGAATGGCTGGGAAAGGATCTCCCGATAAATGCCCATCACATCTTTGATGCGCTGATCGTACACCGCACTTACCGCGGGAGCGAACTGGATGGGAGCGGTTTCATGGATCTCATCATCGATGCTGTTCTCATATTTTTTGAGCGCGGCGATATCGGACTGGAGAAAATGCGACTTGTCGCCATCCAGGTCTTCCAGGTATTTCTTGAATACCTGGCGGGAAAAATCGTCGTTGATATTCTTAGGGCTATAATGCTGCTGCTCCAGGATGGAGCCTACCGCGTTCAGCAAACGCTGTTTCTGGGTGACCAGTATATCTTTAGACCCGATACCGGAGGTCCTGAAAGCAAAGAACAGGCCGCCAAACAATACGATGGCCACCAACAATAACCCTTTTCTACTCTTCATAAAATGCGTAAATTTTTGCATGACTGTTCCAAAAATAGCCTAAAAACCGGTTGAGGAGCCAAGACTTATCCCAATTAACAAAGGTTTTGATGAGCGGTTCAGAAAAAGATTGTGCAAAATGACGTTCAAGTAATACTGAATTTTCCTATTTTTGCCGTCCCAAAAACGGAGAGCGTAGCTCAGTTGGTTAGAGCGTCAGTTTGTGGCACTGAAGGCCGTGGGTTCGAGACCCATCGTTCTCCCCCTGCAAAACCTATCCCGCCTTGAAAGCGGGATGGGTTTTTAAATTTTATAGACATGAGCTACGGCCTGTTACTGATTCCCCTGATCTCTGCTTTTATTGGTTGGTTCACCAACTGGATCGCGATCAAAATGCTGTTCCATCCCAGGGAGCCCAAAAAGATCCTCTGGTTCACCCTGCATGGCATTTTCCCGAAAAGACAACGGCAGTTCGCTGAAAAACTGGGTAAACTGGTCAGTGCGGAGCTATTGTCTTTCAGCGAGATAGAATCCAGGATCACCCACCCGGAGAACCTTAAGAAGATCATGCCCCATGTAGAAGGTCATATTGACCAGTTCCTGCGGGTAAAACTGGCCGAACAGATGCCTGTGATCAGCATGTTCATTGGCGACAAGACCATTAACGAGCTGAAATCGGTATTTCTGGCCGAACTGGAGACCTTGTTCCCCGTTCTGATGAAGAACTATATGGGAACCCTGCAGGAGCAGCTTGACCTGGAAAAGATCGTGATCGAAAAGGTAGCCGGTTTTTCGTCCGATAAACTGGAGCAGATCCTGAACAGCATCATGGCAAAAGAGTTCCGCTTTGTGGAGATCATTGGCGGAGTGCTGGGTTTTGTGATCGGTTTGTTACAGATCTTGCTCACTTCCTTGTAAGAATTACCGATTAAAAGGGGTAATCACCGACAATATCGATAGTTCTACCCCCCATGTTCCAACTTTGTCCATTCAAAATTGTCTTATTACCGCTGGTGTAATGAAAAACGGGCATGGCCCTATTGCATCGCAACTTTGCATTATATAATTATAACAGAATCATGAGAAAATTATTTACGATTGCCATTTTCAACCTCCTCGTTATCACGGCCTTTGCCCAGATGCCCGGAGGTATGCGCGGCGGAGGCAACTCCCAGAGCATGAATATTGGCCATTTTTACGGTAAACTGGTAGATAGCAAGACCAATAAGGGACTGGAATCTGTTACCGTTCAGCTGGTTGGTAACCGTTTTGATACGGCCACCAAAAAAATGAAAGAAGCGATATTGAGTACCCTGATCACCAAGGCAAATGGTGACTTTAGCTTTGACAACCTGCCCATTTTTGGCAATTTCAAATTGAAAATCAGCGCTTTAGGTTACAAATCCCTGGAAAAACCCATTAGTTTCGGTATCAAAATGCCACAAGGTGGTGCAGCCAATGGCAATATGCAGCAGATGCTGGCCATGGCCGATAAGGACCTGGGCAACATTAAAATGGAAGAAGATGCCACCAACCTGGGTAATGTGACCGTTACCTCTTCTGCCAAGCCATTACTGGAACTGGGTATTGACCGGAAGATCTTCAATGTGGACAAGAACCTGGTCAGCTCAGGTCAGACTGCTACCGAGATCATGAAAAGTATCCCTTCGCTGAATGTGGATATTGATGGTAATGTGACCATGCGTAATGCCAGCCCTACCCTGTTCATCGACAACCGTCCCACTACGCTTACCCTTGACCAGATCCCTGCCGATATCATCGACAAAGTGGAGCTGATCACCAACCCTTCGGCCAAGTTCGACGCTTCGGGTGGTAATGCGGGTATCCTGAATATCGTACTGAAAAAGAACAAAAAAACAGGTTACAATGGCGGTATCAGGACCGGTATCGACTCACGCGGTAAACTGAACCTGGGCGGCGACCTGAACCTGCGACAGGACAAGATCAACTTCTCGCTGAGTGCCAACTTCAACCAGCGTAAATCCATTTCAGACGGTATCACGGACAGGACCAACCTGCTGTATACCCCCAGCACCGTATTCAATACCAGCAACGGTATTAATAACGGGTATTTCGGTTTTGCCCGTGCGGGACTGGATTTTCTGGTAGACAACCGCAACACGATCTCAGTAGCAGGGAATTTCATGAGGGGGCAGTTCGATAATGAACAGACACAGCGTGTGGACTCCACCATCAAATCAGTATTCACGTCCTATAACCAGATCAGCACCAACAGCAGTGCGGTCATGCGGAACGTTGGTACCCAGATCAGCTACAAACACAATTTCACCAAGAGCGGGCATAACATCTCTGCTGACTTCAACTACAATTCTAGCAGTAATGAGAACAATGCCAATATCGGCACACAGACCTATAACAGCAATGGTACCACCAAAGGACAGGCTCTGCTGCAGAAGACATTGGGCAGCGGCGCTACCAAGAATTACATCTTACAGGCAGATTATGAGAACCCATTGAGCGACGACAGCAAACTGGAAGCCGGTGTAAGAACCGCCATCAGGGACTTCAACAACATGAGCGACCAGTACCGCTATGACTACAACAGCAGCAGTTACAACCTGGTTCCGGGTATCAGCAATAAATACAAGTTCTACGACCAGGTATCGGCTGCTTATGCCACTTACAGTTTCAAAGTAAAAAAATGGAGCTACCAGTTAGGTTTCCGCGCAGAGAGCTCTAACTACACTGGTACCTTACTGAATGCCAAAGGGCAGGATTCTGCCACTTTCAAGGTGAAGTATCCGCTGAGCCTGTTCCCTAGTGCGTTCATCACATACAAGATCAACGACAAGCAGGACCTGCAACTGAATTATTCGCGTCGCGTGAACCGTCCAAACTTCTTCCAGTTGATGCCGTTCCCGGATTATTCTGATCCGCAGAACATCAATATCGGTAATGCCGGACTGAAGCCTGAGTTCACCAACTCATTCGAGGTCTCCTACAACAATGCGTATACCCGTGGCGCCAATTTCCTGGCAACAGCCTTCTTCAAACATACAACAGACCTGATCACCCGGTATGTGTACAGGGACAAGAACGGACTGGTCAGTGGCGACAGTGCTTATTTCAACACTTATATCAACGCCGATTACAGTTATTCCTACGGTCTGGAGCTGACCAACAAGATGGCATTGACCAAATGGTGGGATTTCACCGTGAACGTGAACCTGTTCAACTCGCAGATCAATGCAACCGTACCCGGCCAGAGTCTGAGCAATTCCATGGTGAGCTGGTTCGGTAAGATGAACAACAACTTCAAAGTGGCCAAGGGCTGGTCTGTACAGTTCAGCGGCGACTACCAGGCAAAATCCGTGTTACCTCCGAACTCAGGTGGTATGGGAGGCCGTGGTGGTGGCGGCGGTGGTATGATGTGGGGTGGCCCACAATCTACCTCACAGGGCTACAACCTGCCACGCTATGGTTTCGACCTGGCCATCCGCAAAGACTGGACCTGGAAGAACGGACAGAGCGGCTCACTGACCCTCAGCATAAACGATGTGTTCCGTACACAGGTCTTCAAATCATATTCTGAAAGCACTTTCTTTACCCAGACAAGTGAAAGAAGAAGGGACCAGCAGATACTTCGCCTGAACTTCAGCTACCGCTTTGGTAAGTTTGACGCAACCCTGTTCAAACGCAAGAATACCAAGGCCGACCAGGGTGGCGGAATGGAAATGATGCAGCAGTAAAGAGCATTCTGACAGAGAATATCAGAGCCGTCCAATGGGACGGCTCTTTTTTTTCGGACCGGTCATGTTTTCCGCAACTGCCGTTTCATGGCCAGCATACCCAGCAGTGGGCCTGCGGCAAGTAGCAGGTAGAGATAACGGGAAGAAAGTTCATCCCGCAGATAATTGAGGGTCTCGATACTGAGGATGGTGATGGTAAACCCGATGGAATTGGTGATGGTGAGTGCTGTACCCCTGACCTCAGGCGGGATGGAACGCGCCACCAGTGTTGAGAACTGTGGAGAATCGGCTACTACAGACATACCCCAGACCAACATCAGCAACAAGAATACCGGAAACGGCATTTGAAAAAAGAATGGCGATAGCAAACAGCAACCTGCGGAGATCAGCAACGCCAGAAATGCGGTTCGTGCGCTGCCCCAGCTGCGCGAAAGATAACCACCCATGACACAGGCCGGTGCTCCGATGGCGATCACTAGAAAAGAAAGCAACGCCACCTGCCCGTTCTCCTGGCCATGCATCGAGAAGTAGGTATGGAATACAGAAGGTACGAAGGCCCAGAATGCATAGAGTTCCCACATATGGCCGAAATATCCGAAGGCAGCGGACCTGAAATCCGCATTGCGGAATATCTTCAGCAATACTGCCGGATCGAACCCGTTGCTTTTGCTGCGGTAAGGTCCATCAGGCACAAAAAAACCTATGATGCATGCGCCTGCCGCTGACAGCAATGCGCTGACAGCTATCACCCATTTCCAGGAAAAACCGGCCGTGTATACATGCACCAGGTGCGGGAAAGCCGTACCCAATACCAATGCACCTACCAGCCAGCCCAATGCGGTACCCAACCCCTGCTGGTGATGATCGGCGGCTATCTTCATGCCTACTGGATAGATTCC
Organism: Chitinophagaceae bacterium; assembly: GCA_020403425.1. Lineage (GTDB taxonomy): Bacteria > Bacteroidota > Bacteroidia > Chitinophagales > Chitinophagaceae > Sediminibacterium. Next base: position 37,746 of record JADBXR010000007.1, read on the forward strand.
CGCAAGGAAGAACCCCGTGGCAAAACGTGCGAGCATCAATGACGTAAATCCTTCTGCCACAAATATTGACAGGTTACACAAGGCAGCAGCAAACGCACAAACCACAAATACACGCGAAGGGGAAAACCTGTCAGAAACGGTAAATATGGCGAACAGTAATGTGCCGGTAATGAACCCCAACTGTACGGCAGCCACCAGATGCCCCAGTACCTCGGCAGAAAGTGAAAAATGCCGGATGACATCGTTGATGACCGCATTTCCCGCAAACCATACGGAAGTACAGGCAAACTGCGCTGCAACAATAAAAGGGAGTACCGTTACGGATCTTTGCTTTTGCATATATGCTATGGGCGTCTCCTTTGAGCCGGAAGGCAGAAGCCGATAAGTTACAGGTTCTTACCCGTGAGCATGGGTACGAAAGAGAACAGGTCGAAGGCCTCTTCGGTCACCGATCCATCCTCCTGTTTGGTCAGGCGAAGCATCCGTTGCGAACCTCCTTCATCCAGTGGTATCACCATTAATCCGCCGGGTTTCAGCTGTTCCACCAGTTTGGGCGGTATAAATGGAGCAGCGGCAGTGATGATCACCTTATCAAACGGTGCATACGTGGGCAATCCTTCAAAACCGTCTCCAAAAAAGAATTTGATATTGGGGTATTTACTGCGGAAATAATATCCTTTCTGTAGATCGTATAGTTTTTTCTGTCGTTCGATGGTATATACCCTCGCTCCCATTTCGGCAAGTATGGTTGCCTGGTACACGCTGCCTGTTCCTATCTCCAGTACTTTATCGCCTTTCTTTATCTGCAGCAACTGTGTCTGGTAGGCAACGGTGTAGGGTTGAGAAATTGTCTGACCGGCAGCGATCTGAAAAGCGCGGTCCTCATAAGCGATCTTATCAAAAGCCGAATCCAGGAAATAATGACGGGGTATGGCATTGATGGCATCCAATACCCGCTCATCCGTGATGCCTTTTTCACGCAGCAGGTCAACGAGTTTTTTCCGCAGCCCCTTATGCTGGTATGTGTCTTCGTATTTTCTCATAAACACTACGAATATACTGCATAGTTGGCATGCATCCGGTCAGTATGGAACACTGTGAACAGAAACTGTATCTGTAAATAATTAACCCACACCGGATTGTTATTACAGGCATGACTGTTTTTCATCCTGCATAAAAATCCGGATACCGGGTGATGACCGGTATCCGGATCTATAAAATAGCTACTTACTGCAGGTTCATGTCTGCAATGATCGCCTTGATCTTATTCTCAAGCATTGCAAACGTACTATCGAAATCTTCTTTGCGTTTCAGCTGCGTGTTCACGCTGAAATAGAACTTGATCTTGGGTTCAGTGCCCGATGGGCGGGCCGAGATCTTGGTGCCGTCTGCGGTCACAAACTGCAGCACATTACTTTTGGGAAGTTCTATCTTCCAGTTTTCACCGGTCAGCAGGTTGGTCCCTTTCTGCAATTCATAATCCAGTAATGTGGCCACTTCAGCGCCGGCAATGGTCTTGGGCGGATGGTTGCGGTAACTCTCCATCATATCCGCGATCTCCTTCTGCCCATTCATTCCTTTTTTGGTGATGCTGATCAGGTTTTCGTAGTAGAAACCATATTTGATATACAGTTCTATCATCTTATCGAAAAGTGTTCTGCCCTGGTTCTTTTCGTATGCGGCCATCTCGCACATCAGAGCCACTGCACTTACCGCATCTTTGTCACGGATCTGGTTACCGATCATCAGTCCAAAACTTTCCTCACCGCCGATCACGTAGTTCTTCTGCCCATCCAGTTCCTTGATCTTTTCGGCGATCCATTTGAAACCGGTGAGTACATTATAACAGGCCACTTCATTCTGCCTGGCCACTTCATTGATCATTTCGGTGGTAACGATCGTGGTGATCACCATATCATTCGGCTGTGCAATGCCCTTGGCCTTTCTTGCCTCCATCAGGTAACTGAAAGCCAGCACAGCGGTCTGGTTCCCATTCATCAATACCCACTCTCCTTTATGATTCTTGACACCAATTCCCACCCGGTCTGCATCCGGGTCTGTACCCAGTAAGATGTCCGCATCCAGTTCCTTGGCTTTTTTCAGGCCAATGCTCATGGTCTCACTTTCTTCCGGGTTCGGGTAATTGACCGTAGGAAAATTACCATCGGGTGTGGCCTGCTCTTCCACAATGGTCACGTTGGTAAACCCAAAACGCTTCAGCACTTCGGGCACCAGCATGATCCCGGTACCATGGATCGGCGTGTACACGATCTTGAGGTCCTTCTGTTGGGAGATCACATCCGGATAGACACTCAGGCTTTTTACCATATCCAGGTAGGCATTATCCATTTCCTTACCGATCAGGGTAATATTGGCATCACCACCGCTCCATTTCACTTCATTCACATTGGTGATGGCCTCCACCTCCCTGATCACATTCTTATCATGCGGCGGCACCAGTTGTCCCCCATCGTTCCAATAAGCCTTATACCCGTTGTACTCGCGCGGGTTATGTGATGCCGTACAGACCACACCTCCCTTACAACCCAGCTGGCGGATGGCAAAACTGAGTTCGGGTGTGGGACGCAGGGCTTCGAACAGGTATACTTTGATACCGTTGGCTGCGAACACATGGGCAGTGGTCTCTGCAAAAAAACGGCTGTTATTGCGACTATCGTGCGCTATTGCCACTTTTACTTCTTCGTTACCGTATGTCTTTTTCAGGTAATTGGCAAAACCCTGTGTGGCCATGCCAATGGTGTATTTGTTGATGCGGTTGGTACCTACACCCATGATGCCACGCAGACCTCCGGTACCAAATTCAAGGTTCCGGTAAAAAGCATCTGCCAGTTCATCGGGGTTCTCTTTCTGTAATTGAGCAATGGTGTCTTTTGTAGCCTGGTCGTAATGTCCGTTTACCCAGACATTGATCCGCTCCTGAATGGCAGCATCCATAATACTAAGTTTAAGTGAAGGTTCTTTTTCCTGACAAGTTTATGAATATTTTTTGCATTTTCAGCCAACTGCAGGGGTTCTGTCCGATTTGCGCCGGCCATGCCGGCCTGTGCAGCAAAGATCATCGGCAATATTGGCCGCTATTGTATATATGCACCCGTCAACACCCCGTTCTCCACTTCTACCTGGATATGTTCCTGCAAGGTGGTGGCCACAGACAATCCCACATAATCCGGGTTAATGGGGAACAGTTTGTGCATACGTTCCACCAGAACCAGGGTCTGGATGCTTTTGGGGAAGTAGTCCAGCAGCGGCTTCAGCGCATACAAAAGGGTGCGGCCACTATTGGTAACATCATCTGTGATGACCACATGTAGGTTGTTGAGAGAGATCTGTTCATCCAAAGTGATCTCTACAGGGTGTTTCTTATCCATGGTAAGTGAGACCACTTTGATCTCATTACTGACATAATTCTTCAGCAGGCCTGCCACTTTTTCTGCGATCACGGTGCCACTGTTCCGGATACCGATCAAAACAACGGGCTCGGTATCACCGTTCAGGCTTTCGGCCAGTTCCAGTGTCATCCGGTGCAGTTTCTGTTCTGCCGCTTCCCGGTTCAGTATATAATTCTTTGCTGCCATAATCAGGATTTATCAGTCAAAAGTAACAACAATAAAACCAACCCACAATCCCTTTACAACTCGTCAATTTGTTATCTTAGCAAAATAAGCGATTACTATGCACTATCTACAGCAAATCCTGTTTGTGGTCATTTCTGTGGCAGCCGTTTGGTTATTTGCCAAAAAAGCAGGTGAGATCAAAAGAAACATCCTGCTGGGCAAAAAGGAGCAACTGAACGACCAACCCGGCAAACGCTGGAACAACCTGCTGTTACTGGCATTTGGACAAAAAAAGATGTTCAAGAATCCGCTGGTGGCCGTCATGCACTTCCTGATCTATGCCGGTTTCATCATCATCAACCTGGAAGTGCTGGAGATCGTGCTGGACGGTATCCTGGGCACCCATCGCCTGTTTGCCCCGGTGCTGGGCAACCTGTATAACTGGCTGATCAATGCATTCGAATGGCTGGCACTCGGCGTGATCGTTGTTTGCGTAGTATTCCTTAGCCGGAGAAACATCCTGCAACTGAAACGCTTCCTCAGCAAGGACCTGAATGGCTGGCCCAGGAGCGATGCCAATTATATCCTGTTCACTGAGATCATCCTGATGTCACTGTTCCTGACCATGAACGCCGCCGATCAGGTATTACAGGCAAGAGGCAGTGAACATTATCTACAAACAGGTTCTTTTGCCGTTTCCAGCCTCATCAGTCTATTGTTCTCCGGTCTGAACGACGGCAGCCTGACAGCCATCGAACGTAGCTGCTGGTGGTTGCACATTGTAGGCATTTTCGCTTTCCTGAACTACCTGCCTTATTCCAAACACCTGCACATTCTACTGGCATTCCCCAATGCCTATTTTGCCAGACTGGAACCCAATGGTAAAATGAAGAACATGCCTGAGGTACAGAAAGAGGTCTTGTACGCTATGCAGCCTGAAACTGTGCCGGCAGATGCCGTACCACCTGCTCATTTCGGCGCCAGGGATATCTTTGAACTGAGCTGGAAGAGCCTGCTGGATGCCTATAGCTGTACCGAATGTGGCCGGTGCACCGCTTCCTGCCCCGCCAACCTGACCGGGAAACAACTAAGCCCCCGCAGGATCATGATGGCCACCCGCGACCGCATGGAAGATGTTGGCCGCAATATCAACCAAAACAAATCGTTTGTAACCGATAACAAAACACTGCTGCATGATTATATCAGTGTGGAAGAACTTCGCGCCTGCACCACCTGCAACGCCTGTGTGGAAGCCTGTCCGGTAAGTATCTCCCCGCTCGACATCATTACAGAACTGCGCCGTTCCCTGATCATGGAGGAAAGTAATGCCCCGCAGGAATGGAACAGCACATTCAGCAATATCGAGAACAACTTCGCCCCGTGGAAATTCTCACCGGATGAACGGGACAAATGGGTTGGGGAATTATGAATAACGAATAATGAACAGGGAATGTTGAAGTGAGTACTTGTGCATTATTCGATCGACTCTGATCATACAGACTGAAACCTATCTTATGAAACTCTCTTCGTTTCCTTTCTCTATCACTGATTTCGGCGATATAACGCCGGAGATCAAACCGGGTATTACGGGGTTTGCGGAATGGAGAACGTTTTACCGAGACGATGTCAGGATCCGGCAGGTCACCTACTCACCGGAATACCTGGCCGATCATTGGTGCAGCAAGGGGCATATCATTTTCTGCATAGAAGGATCCATGGAGACTGAGCTGGCCAACGGCAGTAAACATACCCTTAGCAAGGGGCTTATTTACACGGTGGGTGACGATAGCGATGCACATAGGACCTATTCAAAAGAGGGCTGTAGATTACTGATCGTTGATTAGTTGAAGGGCAAGAAGGATCACGTTGATCCGGGTCAAGTTCTTCATTCATTACACTCCGTCATATGCAAATTTCAGCTACATTCGTATAAATCTTTCGGATATGAAAGTGAACACCATGGCAGAGATGATGGCTGCCGGAGAAAGCCCCGATATTCTTTTCTGGGTAGGCTGTGCCGGCAGTTTTGACCAACGTGCACAGAGAATCACCAAAGCTTTTGCGGCCATCCTTGATAAAGTAGGTTTCAAATATGCGATACTCGGAAAAGAGGAAGCTTGCACCGGGGACCCCGCCAGGCGCGCCGGCAATGAATTCCTATTCCAGATGATGGCTTACCAGAACATTCAGGTGTTGAACGGTTATGGCATCAAGAAGATCGTGACCACCTGCCCGCATTGTTTCAATACGCTCAAGAACGAATATCCCGAACTGGGTGGTAATTATGAAGTGATCCACCATACCACTTTGCTGCAGCAACTCATTGACGAAGGACGGATCAAACTGAAAGAAGGCGGTAGTTTCAAAGGAAAAAAGATCTCCTACCACGACAGCTGTTACCTGGGCCGGGCCAACGATATTTATGAAGCGCCCCGTAAAGTGCTGGAAGCATTGGATGCAGAGCTGGTGGAGATGAAACGTTGCCGCACCAACGGACTTTGCTGCGGAGCCGGTGGCGCGCAGATGTTCAAAGAGGATGAACCAGGCGATAAACGCATCAACATTGAACGTACGGATGAAGCGCTGGCAACAGGCGCATCATTCATTGCTTCAGCCTGTCCTTTCTGCAATACCATGATGACCGATGGTGTCAAGAACCGCGAGAAGGAAAATGAAGTGGCCGTTCTGGACCTCGCAGAAATGATCGCCGCAAGCATGGAATAGGTTTCCGAAAGCTTGTCGACATTCACAAACACAATGACGACCTATGTTCGCCCGAAAACACTTTAGCTGGAAAAAATGGTTGGCGATCACCGCATATATGTTCGCCGTCACCCTGCTGATCAGCTGGCTTCTATCGTTATTACTGAAGGAATCCCCCGAAACCAGGGCACAGCTTTTTACCCGTTCTGCCATTGCCGCCAGGCTGTTGGCTGCTGTGCTCAGCGGTACCCTCCTGAGTTTTATGCGTTTTAGCCGAAAACCCTGAATCCGTTACAGAACAGCCTATTTTCACCTCAGGTCCAGGCAAAGCCCTCTTCATGCGGAATTATGACAAATACAGTAATTTTGCTGTATGGACTTCGAATACAGACACCTGATACCGGAAGATTTTCATCCTTCCTCCCGTGTATGGCTTTACCAGAGCAACCGCCTGTTCACCATCAGTGAAGCATTGGAGATCGAGGATATGCTGAAACAGTTCATCGGGCATTGGAAAAGTCATGGTGCACCCGTAAAAGGATATGGCAACCTGCTGTTCGGTCAGTTCATCGTACTGATGGCAGATGAAACACAGACAGGCGTGGGTGGATGCAGTACCGACAGCTCCGTACATTTCATCCAGAAAATCGAGGCCGCTTTTAAAGTGGACATGTTCAACCGCCAGAACCTGGCATTCCTGGTAAAAGACAAGATCGAGACCATTCCGATGGCACAACTCAATTATGCTTTGCAGAATGGGTTCCTTACACCCGACACGATCTATTTCAATAACCTGGTAAGCGACAAGAAAGCATTGTTCACCGAGTGGATGGTGCCGATCAGAGAGAGCTGGCTGGCCACACGTATTGCCAAACAATCGGCAGGTCTGTAAGCAAGGACCGATACCAGTAATTACTTCTGTTGCAATTTATCCAGCGCTTCTTTGCGCTGTTTATCGTTCAGGTTACTACGTACCATCACTTTACTCAGCTGATAACTCACCGATAAACGGAAGTTTCTGGTATTACTGATGCTGTAACTCTCTATATTGAAATTACTGCCGTAGGTGAATCCACTGTACTTCTGCAGACCGAACGGATCTATGGCTGAGATGCCGATGATCACACGTTTGTTGAAGAATTTCCGCTGTACGCTCAAACTCATGTTGACATTGCTGCGCGAGCGGCCCTGAGGTGTGGCGAAACTGGTATAACGGTTATTGGCTTCAATGATAGTAAGGTTATCCGGCGAATAGGTGTAGTTGAAAGTAGCATATGCCGTTCCTCCATCCACATAGCGATACAACTGTTTCTCCCGGGCGCTGTACTTATTGTAATTATATCCGCCGCTGATGCTGATCCTGAGTTTTTTGGCAATCGTTATGCCACTCCATACACTGGCCTGGTATTCCTCCTGGTCTGAGATGTTCTGCCAGGTGGTCTGCGTCTTACCACTATCGATCAGCGTACGGATCGAGTTGAACACATTCTTTACCCGGTTATAACCCAGCGAGGCGTTGATATTGAACTTCTTTGCCGCATAACTGAAGTTAAGGTCAAAATTATCCGTCAGTGAGGGCTGGATATAGGGATTCCCAAAACGGACATTGAAGGGATCACTGAAATCAATACTAGGGTTCAATTCATTCATGCCCGGTCTGCGGATGGTTTCCCGGAAAACGAACGACATATTGAACTCTCTGTCAAATTCTTTACGCAGCGTAAGATTAGGTAGTACCCGCCAGTAACTGTTGTTGGCATTGGGTGCATTTCCCTTCACAAAACGGAAATCGGTCCTTGTATTTTCTGCCTGTGCCCCTACGATCAGTTTTATATTGTGCCACAGCCCTATCACCAACGCCAAACGGCCGGTATAGACCGACTGATGAAAATAAAAATCGTTGCTCAATATCGCATTCTCCACCAGTGCCTGGTCTGCTTTTCTGAGAAAACTTGTATTGAGCATATTGTGGTACATGTTCGATGAATAGGTGCTTCCCATGGATAGGTACACGGTTCCTGTGTCGTTCAGGGGTTTGTTGTAATTCGCGTTCACATACCAGGAGGTGATGTAATTATCTATCAACTGCACCTGCGTAGAATCCAACCCGGTCGGTAAAAAATCCGCTCTGAGAAACTGCTGGTAAAAATCACGATTGTTCTCGTTCTTACTGAAGTTGATACCACTGTATACCTGCAGTTTCTCTACAGGATTCTTTCCCTTCCGCTGGTATGAACCCGAAATGCCATGGTTGTAACCGTTACCCCCGTAGGCATTATCACGCGAACTGGCTTTATACACGTTCAGGAGACTGTCGCGGTTACTGTATAATACATGGCTGCTGTTCTGATAAAAATTCAAGTTGCCCTGGTACACAAAACTGGCGGTACTTTTTTTGGTAAAATCGTAATCGGCCTGGAAACGGGCGTTGGGATGCCTGCTGCGGTTATGGAACTCGGACTGTGAATAGAAATAATTGACAGAATCGCGGTAAATGTTCTGTCGGTGAGACCAGGAATTCCCCTGGTTCAAGGAAGATCCATAACCAATGCCTGAACTGATATTCAGCTTACTACTACGATAATTGAAATGTCCCGAAATTCCGGCTTCGCCACGCGTGCCGCCACTAACGCTCAGTTTCTGGTAAATACCTACGCGCCCCTTGCGGGTTATGATATTGATGACCCCTCCGGGATATGTCGCATATTCAGGTGGTGGGTTCTGCATCACTTCCACTTTTTCCACCACGTTGGCCGGTAAACTCTCCAGCAGATCGCTTAGCTGCTGGCCGGTCAGGTTCACCGGTTTCTCATCCATCAGGATCAGGGGCTCTTTACCACGCAACAACAAAGTGCCATCCGGATTGGCATTCATCAATGGCAGGTTGCGTAACATTTCGGATGCATTGGTACCATTACTGAGCGGACTCTCTGCCACGTTATAGATAACTTTTCCGTCACGGTTCTCAATGAGTGGTTTTTCTGCATACACCACTACTTCGTTCAATGTGGCAGCCGATGTACTTAACCTGATATCGCCAAGGTTAATATCTATCCTTTCTGCATATATATGGATACTGTCCAAATGATATTTGGCAAAACCTACCACATCCACTGTTAAACGGTAATACCCGAAAGGAAGTTTTTCAAAATCAAAACCTCCGTTTTTGTCTGTAAGCAGACTAAAGGGCGTTTGATCGATATCCAGGCGGGCCAGCGACATGCTGGCAAATGGCAAAGCCTTACCGGATGTATTATCCAGCACATTGCCGATCAGACTTCCTAACTGAACTTTTTGACGGTTATTTTCCTGCGCGTCCAGTGAAGTAAACAAGCCTGCCAATAGTAGTAAAACCCAAATTCTGCCCATGTAAGAATAGCTGGATACAAAATAAGTCATTGAGAGAGAATCCTTCAAATTATTGTCGTTCTGTGGCTATTTTTGCCGCCAAAATCGGTCAATATGTATACTGTTTACGGAATACCCAACTGCGATACGGTAAAGAAAGCCCTTACCTGGTTAGACGCACACAAAATACCCTATACCTTCCATAACTATAAGAAACAAGGTATTACTGCCGCCAAACTGAAGAACTGGAGCAGCCAGACAGGTTGGGAAGCATTGCTGAACAGGAAAGGTACCACCTGGCGTAAACTGGATCCCGAAGTACAGGCATCCATCACCAGCGAGAAAGCAGCCATTCAACTGCTGGCGGGCAATACCAGCGCCATCAAACGCCCACTGATTGAGAACCCTGACGGCAAAGTGACCGCACTCGGGTTTGATCCGGCCAATTACGAGCAGGCCTTCAAAAAATAATCCATAAAAAAAATCTCCGTTCCCCTGCAATGGGAAACGGAGATCATACCTTTTAGAGGATCGGTTATTTCAGGATCTCCTTCAACTTGTTCTGTAACTCTTCCCCACGAATATCGCGCGCAATGATCTTCCCATTCGGATCGATGAGCAGGTTGGCAGGGATGCTCTGTATACCATATAATTGCGCAACTGCATTGTTCCAGTATTGCAGGTCACTAACATGGGTCCAGGTGAGGTTATCGGCCTTGATCGCAGCCAGCCAGTTGGGCTTGGACTGATCAAGGGACACACCCAGTACGGTAAAATTCTTGTCTTTGTAGGATTGATAGGCCGTTACTACGTTCGGGTTCTCCATACGGCAGGGTTTACACCAGCTTGCCCAGAAATCGACCAGTACATATTTGCCCCGGAAAGAAGCCAGTGATATCGGTTTACCATCCACATCCTTCTGTGTAAAATCAATTGCCTGTGAACCCACTTTACCAATGAACTTCTTTTCGATCTCCCTGGCAAAACTTCCCTTTCGTGCAGAGGGCAGCAGCTGTCGGTAAGCGGTCTCCAGATCCTCTACATTTTCAAAAAGGGGCATAACCGCGAATAATGCCAGCGAGCTCACTGCAGAAGAGGGTTTTTCCCTGGCAAAACGTTCCGCATTCGTTAAGGCACGGGTCCTGACCACCGAATAGAGTTTGATCAGTGAATCCCTGCTGGCTGCATTTTTCTCTGCATTGATCAGCTGCACTTTATTACGCAGTTCTTCGAACAGGGGATTGAAAGAGGCTTTGAATGATTCATAATCCGTTTCTGTAGCCGATCCCTTCACCTGAACCGTAGCCGGTTCCGCCAGATTACCCGAAACAGAGATATTATCGTTAAAGATGAACAGGTCCAGCACCTGCTGATACCCACTGAAACTTACCTGAAAAATATCCGGTTCCGTCAGTTTGCCTTTCAGGGTGAACACCCCTTTCTTTACTTTATCCTTCGCAATGATATTGCCGGTACTGCCACCACGCAACACCACTTCCGTGCTGTCTTTGACTCCTGCCAGGTTTCCCTTGATCACAAAACCTCCACCCGAGGGGGGTGTCATCATGGTAAAACCCTGACCACCCTGTGCCAGGCTCATCAATGGCATCAATAATACAACCAGTACTCTTTTCATATTTTTATTTGGAATGACGTTTTTGAAGTACATCCATTACAGCCTGTAAATTATGTCCTTTCGCGTTAAGCAAAAGCAAATAATGGAACATCAGATCGGCAGCTTCATTCAGGAACAGATCGTCGTTATTGTCTTTGGCCTCAATCACCAGTTCTACCGCTTCCTCACCCACTTTCTGGGCTATTTTATTCAATCCCTTACCAAACAGGCGTGCCACATACGATTCATCCGGAGATGCTTTCTTACGCAGGCGAATGATGTCTTCCAGATAAAACAGGAAATTATCACTGTGATTGCGCTCACTCCAGCAGGTATCGGCGCCGGTATGGCAAACCGGTCCCAGCGGGTGCGCTTTGATCAACAGGGTGTCATGATCACAATCTTCCGTAATGCTTTTCACTTCCAGGAAATTACCACTCTCTTCTCCCTTGGTCCATAAGCGACCCTTACTACGGCTGAAGAAGGTCACTTTCCCTGTCTGTTCTGTTTTTTCCAATGCTTCGGCATTCATAAAACCCAGCATCAGCACTTTGTGCGTATGGAAATCCTGCACAATGGCCGGCACCAGTCCATCCGCATATTTGGCATAATCTATTTTCATGTTTCCAGCTTTTTGTTGTTGTGTCAGCCCGGTTGCGTCGCACACTTGTACAGCATCGCCAAGTTCGGCTGTTATCGTATCGTCCCGTCACCGGGTCGTAAAGGTACAGTAACTATTGTTTTGCCACCCCTTTGACCGCAGTTGCCCGAACATTATTGCCTGACCACGATCCCCTTGTCATGCAGGTAGCTTTTCAGTTCCGGTATACCTATCTCCTTGAAGTGGAAGATGCTGGCAGCCAATGCCGCATCCGCCTTACCGGTGGTGAACACATCCACAAAATGATCCATCGTTCCTCCTCCACCCGAAGCGATCACCGGCACAGGAAGGCTTCCGGCCAAAGCGGCGGTAATGTCCAGGGCAAAACCCTGTTTGGTACCGTCGTGGTTCATCGAGGTCAGCAATATCTCCCCTGCGCCCAGGTCTACGGCCTGTTTGGCCCAGTCGGTGCAAAGTGTATCGGTTTTCACACGGCCTCCATTCAGGTACACATACCACTGACCGTCCGCTTCCTGTTTGGTATCAATGGCCAGCACCACGCACTGGCTGCCGAATTCCCTTGCCAGATCTGCAATGAGCTGTGGGTTCCGGTAGGCTGCGGTGTTCACCGAGATCTTATCGGCACCGTTCTGGAGCAACACGCTCACATCTTCCACGCTGCTGATACCGCCACCCACCGTAAAAGGGATATTGATATGGTGCGAGATCTTGTTCACCAGCTCGCTCAGCGTTTTTCTTTTCTCTACGGTTGCCGTAATATCCAGGAACACCAGTTCATCCGCTCCCTGCCGGGCATACAAGGCACCCAGCTCAACCGGATCACCTGCATCCCGTATATTCTCAAAGTTGACGCCTTTCACAGTGCGACCATCTTTGATATCCAGGCAGGGTATGATTCGTTTTGTCAGCATATATCTGTTTTGTGCTGCAACCTGTGCCGCAGCGTTCCACTTTTAAAAATTGATCAATTCAGTAAGGGTGATCCTGTTCTCATAGATCGCCTTTCCCACAATAGCACCACAGCAACCGATCAGTTTCAATTCTTCCAGGTCTTCTAGTGTGGCCACACCACCACTGGCAATAAAAATGAGGTCCGGGAAACGATGGATGATCTTTTCGTACAACACTATCGAAGGTCCTTCCAGTTTTCCATCCTTACTTACATCGGTACAGAACACCTGTGTGATGCCATACCCAATGTATTTTTCCAGGAAACTGAAAATATCGATCTCTGTCGTCTCCAGCCAGCCGCCCACCGCTATCTTCTCATCTTTTACATCAGCACCCAATAAAAATTTCTCAGCCCCGTATTTCTGTATCCACTCTACAAATAAAGATTCATTCTTTACGGCCAGGCTGCCAATGGTTGCAAAAGCGGCGCCAGATCTGAATACGGTACGCAGGTCATCTTCGGTTTTGATACCTCCGCCATAATCCACTACCAGCGAAGTAGCCTTGGTAATGGCTTCCAGGATCTTCCAGTTCTTGATGGCTCCGGCCTTGGCGCCATCCAGGTCTACCAGGTGTAAACGCTGCAGGCCCGCATCTTCGAACTCTTTGGCCACTTCCAGGGGGTTGGAGTTATAGATGGTCTTCTGGTCATAATCACCCTGCGTGAGGCGGACACATTTTCCATCAATGATATCGATTGCGGGTATGATCTGCATGGGAAGAAGGTTAATTGAGAATGAGAAATCGGTAATTATGCTTTTTTAGGGCGATTTTATAGGGTAATGAAATTCTTCAGGATCTGTTCACCTACTGAAGCGCTTTTCTCCGGGTGAAACTGAACACCATAAAAATTCCGCTTCTGCAGGGCGCTGCTGAAACGAACACCATATTCTGTGGTAGCAGTAGTTTCATCGCATAAATCCGCATAGTAACTATGAACAAAATAGCAGTAAGCCTCTTTCGGAAGATGACTAAACAAAGGTTCCCGGGTTTCTTGTACCAGGTTCCACCCTATCTGCGGTATTTTCAGACTGCCGGAAAATCTTCTCACAGTCGTATCAAAAATGCCCAGGCAATCTGTATTGTTCTCTTCACTATGCATACACATGAGCTGCATACCGAGACAAATGCCCAACACCGGTTGTTCCAGGTTTTTGATCAGGCTATCCAGTTGCCTTTCTTTCAGGTAATTCATCGCGCTGCTGGCCTCTCCTACGCCGGGGAAGATCACTTTATCGGCCGACCGCAATAGGGCATGATCATCCGTCACCTCGGCTTCCATTCCAATTCTTTCCAGTGCATACAATACAGACTGGATATTTCCGGCATTATATTTTACAATTGCAAGTTTCATAATAGACAAGGTTCATTCTTAATTCAGCACTTCTCCCAGAAATTGCCGGGTAGCTGTTTCAATATCAGTGGCATTTTCCAGCATCTTGATATAGGCGGTTCCGATGATGGCGCCATTGGCGTATTTGCAGGCCGACTGGAAGGTCTCCTTGTCCTTGATACCAAAACCTACCAGCACGGGGTTCCGGAGTTGCATGGACTGCAGCCGTTGCAGGTACAATTCAACAGCGGAAAAATCCTTCTCCTTACCGGTAGTGGCTGATGAGCTTACCGCATACAAGAAACCGCTACTCAGTTCATCCAGCTTACGCACACGTTCTTCTGAAGTTTCGGGTGTCACCAGGAAAATAAAATCCAGTCCGTATTTCCTGATGATGGCCCCATATTCTGTTTCAAATTCAAACTCGGGCAGGTCCGGCAATATCAGTCCATCAACACCCACAGCTGCCGCATCGGCACAGAATTTTTCAAAGCCGTATTGCAGTATCGGGTTCATATATCCCATCAATATCACCGGCACACGGATCGTTTTGCGAAAATCCTTCAGTTGCGTGAACAAGGTGGCCAGTGTCATGCCATTGGTCAGGGCACGGCTGCTGCTGGCCTGTATCACCGGACCATCTGCCAATGGATCACTGTACGGCATACCCAGCTCTATCAGGTTCGCACCTGCGTCCTGCAAGGCTTTCATTACAGTCACCGTACTATTCAGTTCGGGATAACCTGCCGTACAGTATACATTCAATACCTGTTGTTTTTTTTCGGCAAAAAGTTGTTGTATTCTACTCATAATTTTCCGGGTACCGCCGGTTGTTCAAACACCCGCAGCACTATATTTTATTGTTTTACATGGCATTCATATAAGTAGCCAGGTCCTTATCGCCCCTGCCGCTTAAACAAAGCACTACCCTATCCGTTGGTTTCAGTTTCAGTTTTCCCAGAACGGCAAACGCATGGGCCGTTTCCAGTGCAGGAATGATACCTTCTGTTTTACTCACATGAAAAGCTGCCTGTAAAGCCTCTTCATCCGTTGCACTCAGGAAGGTTCCCCGACCACTGGCAAATAAATGTGCATGTAGGGGACCCACTCCGGGATAATCCAGTCCGGCCGATATACTATGTGGCTCTACCACCTGTCCGTCTGCAGTTTGCATAACCAGGCTTTTGCTTCCATGGAGAATACCCGGTTTACCCAGTTGTGTGGTGGCTGCACTCATACCGGTGTTCACCCCATACCCGGCAGCTTCCACGGCTACCAATTGTACACTCAGTTCATCCAGAAAATGATAAAAAGCACCTGCTGCATTACTGCCGCCACCCACGCAGGCCACTACATGAGTTGGCAGTTCATTGCCTGTTTTTTCCTGTAACTGCCAGCGGGTCTCCTCGCTGATCACACTCTGAAAACGGGCCACCATATCCGGGTAAGGATGCGGACCTACCACGCTGCCGATGATATAATGCGTATCTGCCGGATTATTGATCCAATCACGGATGGCCTCATTGGTGGCATCCTTCAATGTTTTACTGCCACTGGTGGCGGGCACCACTTTTGCTCCCAGCATTTTCATTCTAGCCACATTGGGTGCCTGGCGCTCGATATCCTTTTCGCCCATATACACAATACACTCCATGCCTTTAAGGGCGCAGACCGTAGCCGTGGCCACTCCATGCTGACCGGCACCGGTCTCGGCAATGATACGTGTCTTTCCCAGTTTTCGTGCCAGCAAGATCTGACCGATGGTATTGTTGATCTTATGTGCACCCGTATGGCAAAGATCTTCACGCTTCAGGTAAATGGAACTGTTGAATTCTTTGCTCAACCTTTCTGCCAGGAACAAGGGTGTTGGCCTACCTACGTAATCTTTCAACAACAACCTGAATTCTTTCTGAAAAGAAGGTTCATACATGATGTCGAGATAACGGGCCTTCAATTCTTCCACATTCCTGTGTAACATTTCAGGAATATAGGCGCCGCCAAACTGTCCATAATATCCCTGCTCATTCGGTTGCTGATAAGTTTTGGTTGCTGTCATCTTATATGCTGATTATATCTGTTTTACGGATTGTATGAACGACCGAAGCATGTCCATGTCTTTGATGCCCGGCGCTATCTCAAATTTGCTGTTCACATCTGCCGAGAAAAGGTCTTTCGATACCGGTTCCCCGGAAAATTCTTTTAGTTTGTCCACATCATTGGGCCCGATACCACCACTGAGAAAAAACGGTTTGCCGATATTCAGCCCGCGGAGGATGTTCCAGTCAAATTGTTTACCCGTACCTCCATAACCGGCACCTTCCGTATCAAAGAGGAACATATCGGCAATGTCCATATAGTCTTTCACTTTCCACAACACGTTGTCTTCCTCACGTAAACGAAACGCTTTCACCACACCCACATAATTGGCAATTTTTTCGCAGTACTTTGGGGTCTCGTCTCCATGCAGCTGTACCAGGTACAGGCCACATTCGTCCACTGCCTGCAAGACCTCCTCCACCGTGGCGTTTACAAATACCCCTACTTTATTGATGTGTTTTCCTTTGATCTTTTTGATCTCGGCCTGCGGCATGAATTTGTGAACATAACGGGGCGACTTGGGATAGAAAATGAATCCTGCGAATTCCACACCCATTTCATCGAGTTGAAGAACCTGCTCCGTGCTGGTCATACCGCAAACCTTGATCCGCATATTATTTTGCTTTTAGTTGATTGACGAAATCAGCAAAAGCAACCGAAGGACTGGCCTGTTTCATGAAGTTCTCTCCTATCAGAAATCCGGAAAAACCGGCCTGACGTAAAGTTACAATAGTATCCACATCACTGATACCACTTTCTGCTACGGCAGGTTTTTCTTTGGGTATCTTGTGAATAAGCCCCAGCGATGTGTCGATATTGACCTCGAAGGTCTTGAGATTCCGGTTGTTAACGCCAACCAGGTCTACCGCATCACAGACATGTCCCAGTTCCTCCTCATTGTGTATTTCCAGCAATACTTCCAATCCCAGCCCTTTTGCCGTAGCTGCCATGGTTTTTACCTGTACCGGCGTTAAACAGGCGGCGATCAGCAGGATCACTTCCGCCCCATAGGCTTTGGCCTCGATCAGCTGATACTCATCTATCATGAAATCCTTTCGCAGCAAAGGCACTTCATTGATGGTGGCAGCCAGCAGGTCATCCAGTGAGCCGCCGAAGAACTCCTGATCTGTTAAGACAGAGATCCCCGAAGCGCCATATTTTGCATAGGCACCGGTCACCTCTTCCACCGTTACGCGGTCGTTAATGATGCCTTTACTGGGAGATTTCCTCTTGAACTCGGCAATGATGCCGGTACGGGCCGGATCTGCCAGGAAGGATTTCAGCGATAAGGTCTCACTGGCGAAGAATTTTCCTTTCTCCAGTTCCGCTACTGAAACCCTGGCTTTCCGTTCTGCCACTTCCTTCTGTTTCTGTACTACTATCTTGTCTAATATGTTCATGTTATTGCAGGCTGATTAGGGTTTGTAATGAACGGTATGCTTTACCGCTTTCCAGGCTCTCCACCGCAGCAAGATAAGCGGCATCATAACTGATATAATTGCCGGTGCAATGCAGCGCCATAGCAGCATTGGCAAGTACTACGGCGTTCTGCGCCCAGCTGCCTTCACCCTTGATGATCCGGGTAAAGATCCTGGCAGCTTCTTCCACAGAATTACCACCATATATGTCTTCTGCGGCCACAATTCGTTTTCCCAATTGTTCGGGTGTCATGATCTTTTCTCCATCCTGGGTGATCACTTTGGTATCTCCGGTAAGCGAGATCTCGTCATACCCATCCAGGCTATGGATGATGGTGAAAGCGTTGCTGGTCTGTTGCAGCAGGTAATTGTAGATACGGGCCATCTCCAGATTGTACACACCCACCAGCTGAAAATCGGGTTCTGCCGGATTGATCATAGGTCCGAGCATGTTGAAAAAGGTCCTCACTCCCAGGTTCTTGCGGATGGGTCCCACGATCTTCATGGCCGGGTGGAACATAGGCGCATGCAGGAAACAGATATTGGCCGTCTCCAGTTCTTTCAGCAGACGGTCATTGTCATTTTTGAATGTATAACCCAGCTGCTCCATCACATTGGAGGCACCGCTGATCGCCGTAGCGCCGTAGTTACCATGTTTGGACACCCGCTGGCCAGCTCCCGCCACAATGAAGCACGACAGGGTGGATATATTGAATGTGTTCTTACCGTCACCACCAGTGCCCACGATATCCATCACCGGGTAGCCTTTCAGATCCACTTTCACACACAGCTCCAGCAAAGCATCCCGGAAGCCCAGCAGTTCCTCGATGGTGATCGTACGCATCAGGAACACGGTGATGAACGCCGACATTTCTGCTTCGTTGTACTGCCCACGCGACATATTCACCAGCACTTCCTTTGCCTTTTCCCTTGACAACGTCTTGTATTCGAATAAATACTGTAATATCTTTTTCATTGCTATTTTTTTAACCAGTTACGCATCATGGTTTCGCCATCCGGCGTCAATACGCTTTCCGGATGGAACTGTACCCCCTCCACATCATATTTCCGATGCTGTAGGGCCATGATATAATTGTTATCGTCTTTTGCCGTGATCTCCAGTTCTTCCGGAAACCCTTTCTCATCAACCACCCAGCTGTGGTAACGCGCCACTTCGATGGTAGCAGGCAGGTCTTTGAAGATGCCAGGTGAATCGGCCAATGCGGGAGACACCACATGGATCTTTGTGGCCACACCATGGTATACCGTAGACAAATTGGTGAGCGTTGCTCCGAATGCTTCACCAATGGCCTGGTGGCCCAGGCAAACACCCAATATGGATTTACTGGCCGCATATTCTTTGATCAGCGGCAGCAGCATACCTGCTTCTGATGGGATGCCGGGGCCGGGAGAAAGGATGATCTTGTCATACCCCTTCACTTTTTCCATGGGCAGTTCATCATTTCGGTACACATCTACCTGATCATGTGTGATCTTCTGTACCAGGTGAACCAGGTTGTACGTGAACGAATCGTAATTATCAAAGACTAATATTTTCATGGTATTATTTTCTATCTACAGGTGTTCGATCGTAAATCAGATCTGTTCCGCTATCTCTATGGCTTTTTTCAGTGCGTTCAGCTTGTTGTTCACTTCCTGCAATTCGCTTTCGGGAACACTGGCCGCCACTACGCCGGCGCCGGCCTGGTAAAACAGCGTATTGTTCTTACTAAGGAATGTTCGGATCATGATAGCATGATTGCAGCGGCCATCAAAACCGATAAAGCCAAGTCCGCCGCCATAATAACTTCTGGCAGTCGGTTCATAATCGTCTATGATCTCCATGGCCTTGAACTTAGGCGCACCGCTCAGGGTTCCGGCAGGAAAGGTTTTGGCCAGCAGTTCAAACGGATTCTGATCCTTACGCACTTTACCGGTCACTTCGCTTACCAGGTGTATCACATGGCTGTAATACTGTACCTGTCGGTACTGGCTCACTTCCACCTCATCGCAGGCGCGACTTAGATCGTTGCGGGCCAGGTCCACCAACATCACATGTTCTGCATTTTCCTTCGCATCGGTCAGCAGTTTTTCAGCCATCTGCTGGTCAACCGCATCATCTCCTGTCCTTTTGAAGGTTCCGGCGATCGGGTGTACAATGGCTTTCCCGTTTTTAATGATCAGCTGGGCCTCTGGCGAAGAGCCCATCAGTTTATAATCACCATAATCGAAAAAGAAAAGATAAGGCGATGGGTTCACGCTGCGCAGTGAGCGATACACATTGAATTCATCACCGGAAAAACTTTGTTGGAAGCGTCTGCTCAGAACGATCTGGAACACATCACCGCGCATACAGCGCTGTATTCCTTTCTGCACCATTTCCAGGTAGGTCTCGTTGGTCATGTTAGACAGTTCTTCACCGCGAATCTTGAACGGGAACACCGGCGCATCCTTGCTCCTGATCAGTGATTCCACTATCGGCAGTTCAGACTCGATTCCGGGGATCAGGTTCTCGCAGATATACAGTTCATCCTTGAAATGATTGAAAGCGATCACATACTGGTACAAGCGGTAACGGATCAATGGTATGGCAGGCTCAGTTGCGGCAGCAGTATGCAGGGTGATGGTGTCGAAGAACTGAACGGCATCAAAAGCGGTATAACCAAACAACCCCTGGGCGAATTTACCTTCTTTGGCCGCAGGCTCATGCGCATGAAAACGCTGCATAAAGGACCATAACTGACCTGGCACTTCTGCCGTATCCTTGATGGCCAAACGCTCCGGTTTCTGACCCGGCAGCTTGAATTCGATGCTTTTGGTCGATGATATCTCGATACCAGCGATCGCATTGATGCAGATAAATGAATAACTGTTCTCCGCAGCATGGTGATCGGTGCTTTCCAGCAATACCGTATCCCGAAACCGGTCACGCACCCGCAGGTAAATGCCCACCGGCGTAAACAGGTCGGCCAGCATTTTCTTGCACTGTGTCTGTAATTCTATTTTCTTCATATCCCTTTTTTAAACCCGTCTGGTATCCTACGAAGGCTTCCAGACGGTAGTAACAAAAAACCCCGACAATCTCTGTCGGGGTTCTGAATAATATTCAAAAAAGTACTGGCTATGCCATTACAATCCCCGAACGGAGTTTGTATGCCACCACCAATATTTGTTTGTGATCTGGTTCATTGCAAGCAAAGTTGTGGGAGAATCTTTGGAAAAACAAATTTTTTTTAAGGGGGCACGATCGTTCATTAACTTCACAGTAATAAGGACCATATGAGAATATCCGCGGCTTTACTGCTTTTCTGCCTGTTCCGGACATTCTGCGCCGATGCGCAGGACACCGCTTTATTACTGAAACCCGACAGGGTATTTGACGGGGAGCTGATGCATAACAACTGGGTAGTGCTGGTAAAAAAAGACCGGATCATTGCCGTGGGGGATGCCAGTACCGTAAAACCGGAAGGTGTCTTTACCTCCCTCAACCTGAAAGGTAAAACATTGTTGCCCGGTCTGATAGAAGGGCATTCGCACCTGTTGCTACATCCCTATAATGAAACCAAATGGGACGAGCAGGTGCTCAATGAATCCAGGGCCGAAAGAACGGCAAGAGCGGTGGTTCATGCCAATAAGACCTTACTGGCCGGTTTTACCACGGTACGCGACCTGGGCACTGAGGGTGCCGATTATGATGACGTTGGATTGAAATCGGCGATCGAGAAAGGCATCATTCCCGGACCGAGGATGATCATTGCCACCAAAGCCATCGTTGCTACCGGCAGTTATGGTCCGAAAATGAAGAACCTCGACCACCAGCTCATCAGGGGCGCAGCCGAAGCGGATGGTGTGGATGCCCTGATCAAAGAGACCCGGGCACAGATCGGGAACGGAGCCGACCTGATCAAGGTATATGCAGATTACCGTTGGGGGCTGGACCCCAAAAGATCAGAACCCACTTTTACACTGGATGAGTTGAAAACGGTGGTGGGAGTAGCTGGCAGCAGTGGCCGCAAGGTAGTGGCACATGCCAGTACAGAAGAAGGTATGCGCCGATCCATATTGGCCGGCATCTCCACCATTGAACATGGAGACAATGCCACCGAAGCCATTTTTGACCTGATGCTGCAGCACAAAGTAGCTTATTGTGCCACCCTCAGCGCGGCAGAAGCCACCAGCGAATACGATGGATGGAAAAGAGGCAGCCTGCCCGAACCCAAACGCATCGCCACCAAACGAAAAGCTTTTCAAATGGCCCTGCAGAAAGGGGTAACCATCGTATTTGGTGGTGATGTTGGCGTTTATCCGCACGGCGATAATGCGCGAGAAATGGAAGCCATGGTAGCGTATGGCATGCAACCGATAAAAGTTTTACAAAGTGCCACATCGGTGAATGCAGATGTATTCGGATACGGTAGCAGTATTGGCCGGATCAAGCCAGGATTATTGGCCGACCTGGTGGCAGTGAATGGCGATCCATCCGTACAGATATCCGATATCCGCAAAACAGCACTGGTGATGAAGAACGGGAAGATATACCTGAATCAATAATAACACAAGAGAAATACAACGAACATGAAAAAACTGATCGCCATTATCACAGTTTTCTTTGGCACTACCATCATGGCCTCCGCAAGTAACGCCGACGACATAGTTGGCATCTGGCTCAGCGCCAGCGGGGAGGGTAAGATTCAGATCTACAAGGAAGGAGACCGCTATTTCGGCAAACTCTATTGGATGAAAGAACCCAATGGACCCAAGGGCAACCCGAAATTGGACAATAACAATCCAGACCCCGCCCTCAGAAACAAACCCTTGCTGGGTTTGGTGATCCTGAAAAATTTCAGGTATGATGATGGTGAATGGAGTGGAGGACTTATCTACGATCCCAAGAACGGAAAGGAATACAAAAGTTATATCAAACTGAAAGATCCGCAAACACTCAGCTTACGGGGTTATATCGGCATTTCGCTCCTGGGCAGAACGGAACTTTGGAAAAGGGCGGGCTAACGGGACGATGAGTGGTGAGTAGTGAATAGGAAAATATTCCACTCACTACTCACGATTCACCTACAACACTCCCTTCGTTGAGGGCAGTTGATCCGATAGCGGATCACGTTTTACTGCCATGCGGATGGCTTTGGCAAAAGCTTTGAAAATGGCTTCGATCTTATGATGTTCATTGTCTCCCCTGCATTCGATATTCAGGTTACACCTGGCCGCGTCGCTGAATGATTTGAAGAAGTGGAAGAACATTTCCGTAGGCATCTCCCCTATCTTCTCCCTTTTGAATTCGGCATTCCATACGATCCAGTTACGTCCGCCGAAATCGATCAGCACTTTGGCTTCCGCCTCATCCATGGGCAAGGCAAACCCGTACCGTTCCATCCCACGTTTGTCCGCCAGCGCTTTGGCAAATGCTTCTCCCAGTGCGATACCGGTATCTTCAATGGTATGGTGTTCATCAATATGCAGATCACCCTGCGTGGTAATGGCCAGGTCCATCTTGCCATGACGGGCTATCTGGTCTAACATATGGTCGAAAAAACCCAGACCGGTACTGATCTTCGCCTTACCGCTACCATCCAGGTTCAGCTCCACCCGGATCTTTGTTTCGTTGGTATTGCGTTCATGCACCACTTTACGCAGGCCCAGTTTCAGGAAAGTATACACATCGGCCCAGCTGCCTGATTCAAACACGATGGTATCGCACAGGCGTGCTTCCTGCTCGTCCGTCAGCTGGTGCAGAGGAGAGTGCAGGTAAATGGCCTTACAACCCAGGTTCCTGGCCAGTTCAATATCGCTCCACCTGTCGCCGATCACAAAGGAATTGGCCAGATCGAATGTTGGATTATCCAGGATATGCTGCAGCAAAGCCGTTCCCGGTTTGCGGGTAGGTTTGTTCTCGCTGGCAAAAGTCCTGTCGATGATCATTTCATCGAATACGAACCCCTCGCCCTGTAAGGTACGCAGCATCAGGTCATGGTAGGGATGAAAATCCTTTTCCGGATAAGAATCCGTTCCCAGTCCGTCCTGATTGGTCACCATCACCTTATAATAATCCAGGTCGGCGGCTATACGCGATAAAGCGGTGATCGCTCCCGGAATGAATGTGGTCTTCTCTATGCTGTCTACCTGGAAATCGGTGGGTGGTTCTTCCAATACCACTCCGTCCCTGTCTATGAAAAGGATCCTTTTCTTTACCTGTTCAGTGGAAGATGTATTGGGAACTGTATCCTGTTTGTTACTGCTCATGATCGGGTTGCTTATTTTATTCTGGCACGTACCGCTTTCACTTCGGCCGGGGTCACCGCCCCCGCTTTATTACTCCAACTGTTGCGGATATAGGTAAGCACATCTGCGATCTGCTGGTCTGAAAGATCCGCGTGTGCGGCCATATTGTTACTGTAGTATTCTCCATCCAGTTCCACACGCTCGTCAAATCCTTTCAGCACAATTCGGATCAGGCGCGCCTTGTCCTTGCCCAACACACCGGAAGCGCCATCCAGCGGCGGGTTCAGGTGTGGTACGCCGCCACCGTCTACCTGGTGACAGGCAAGACAACGTTCCAGATAGATGGTCTTACCCCTATTCACAGCCGCAGCCAGCCCTGCCGGAGCGACCGCTACCGGCTTTTTGACCGGTAGCGGTTTTTTCGGTGCTGTCTGAAATGCCATCAATACCAGGGCGAAAGCAGGCAGTATCCCTATTTTCTTCATCATCATTATTTGCCTTTATAAATGATACGATAAATGGTTCCCTTGGAATCATCAGATACATAAAGTGATCCGTCAGGACCTTGTGCCAATCCGGTAGGACGGTGTTGTGCACCGCGGGTTCCGGTAACTACTTCCACACCTGCAAAACCATTGGCAAATATTTCCCACTTACCAGGTTTACCGTTTTCATCAAAAGGAACGAATGCTACATAATAACCTTCCTGTGGCAGGGGTGCACGATTCCAGGAACCATGGAATGCGATAAAAGCGCCATTCTTGTATTTGGCCGGGAACATATCACCTGTATAAAACAACAAGGCATTCGGAGCCATATGTGCAGGAAATGCCACTACCGGATCTATGAATTCTTTGCCACCTTCCTTTTTACCATCGCCGCCATATTCAGGCGCCAGCATCTTTTTATTCTGGAAAGGATCGTAATAGGTATAAGGCCATCCGGCATTGTCACCTTTTTTCAATGCATACATGGTCTCTGCCGGCAGGTCCGCATTCTGCTGTTCGGTGAACAGGGAAGGGAAAATATTATGCAGGTCATCACGTCCATGCTGCATTACAAACAGTTGGTTCAACTGGTTATTCCAGTCAAGGCCCACCACATTACGCAGACCGGTTGCATATCTGATACCATCCCCATAGGTCTGGTTCAGTTTATCGGCCCTGAACTGCCAGATGCCACCTGCAGAATCCAGGATGGGGCAAGGCATGCGGCCAAGAGAACCTGGCTGCCTGTCGCGCTCCTGACAGGAATTGGAGTAAGCTCCGATATTTACATAGATGTTCCCGGCATTATCCAGCGTGATCGATTTGGATTCATGCTGACGACGGTTAATGAGGCCGGTGATGATCTTCTCAGGCTGCATGGGACTGATCACTTCTCCTTTCTCATTCAGTTTATAACGAAACACTTCCTCATCAGAAGAAGCATACAGGTATCCATTTTTGATGGCGATACCAGTACCACCGTAATTACCCATGCCGCTGATCTCTTCCGCTTTACCATCACCATTGCGATCGCGTAAGCGAAGGACGGCTTTTCCTTCTGCCACACGACCCATCAGCTTTACATAGATATCGCCCTGTGCGGTAACCGCAATATGACGGGCGCGGCCCAGGCCTTCGGCCACTTTCAGTGCACTGAAACCGGCAGGCAGTTTCAACCCGGCATTATCCGCATCGGCTACCACCGAATTGGGTGCCGCAGATCTGAGTGAATCGGACGCGCAGGCAGTAAAACTGCTGAATGCTGCAACAACCAGCAAGAGTGAGAGTACAGAAATGGTCTTTTTCATATGTGTTTTGATTAGGGGTTGAATTTACAACCTAATACAGACAAATCAGCGCTTTGTTTATCGCTCATACCAGTCTTGCATGGCATCTACCAGTAATGTGTTCTCTTTTTCAGTGCCTATCGTGATCCGAAGGCAGTCTTCACAGAGTTTCACATTGCTCCTGTCTCGAAGCACAATACCCTTTTCCAGTAAAAATTCATAGATCTTTCTCGCATCCTTTATTTTCACCAGCAGGAAATTGGCATCGGATGGATACACTTTTTCAACCGTTGGCATGGAACGAAATACTTCCGCCAGTGCTTCCCGCATATCTACCAGCAAACGGATCATATCATTCACCTGACCTACTTCATCCAGTGCTTTTAATACCAGGTCCTGCGTGGCCTGGTTGATATTGTAAGGAGGTTTTACCTTATCCAGCAATTCGATAATGGATGATGAAGCAAAAGCCATGCCCAACCGGAGTCCCGCCAGGCCCCATGCTTTGCTCAGGGTCTGCAATACCACCAGATTGGGATAGTCTGCCAGTTCCTGTATGAAAGATTTCTGCTGTGCGAAGTTGATATATGCTTCATCCACCACCACGATACCATCAAAATTGTTCAGGACCGTTTCAATATCCGTCCTGTTAAGGGCATTACCGGTGGGATTGTTGGGCGAGCAGAGCCAGATCAGTTTGGTATGGGCATCTACCAGGTTCTCCAGATGAACCAGGTCCAGCTGAAAATCTTCGAGCAGGGGTGCTTTCTTCACGGCCACATCATTGATATTGGCGCTGACTTCGTACATACCGTAGGTCGGCGGACAAATGATCACATTATCCTTGCCAGGTTCGCAGAAACACCGGAACAACAGGTCAATACACTCATCGCTGCCATTGCCGAGGAAGATATGTTCCGGACCAATACCCTTGATGACACTTAATTTCTGCTTAATGGCACGCTGGTGCGGATCGGGATAACGGTTATACCATTTGGCAAGCGGGGAACCCAGACTGTTCTCATTGGCATCCAGAAACACTTTTGCCTCTCCGCTGAATTCATCGCGTGCAGAAGAATACGCTACCAGGTTTTTGATATTGGACCGAACCAGTTTATCGAGATCGAATGACATATTACTTTCTTTATTCTTTGATTGATCGGTGATATTTTATCCTTTATTAAGACGGACACGCACAGCATTGGCATGTGCATCCAACCCTTCCGCTTCCGCCATCAGCACCACGGTTTCAGCAATATGCTGTAAGCCCTGCTGCGATAATTTCTGATAGGTCACTTTTTTTACGAAACTATCCACACTTACGCCACTATAGGCCTTGGCAAAACCATTGGTGGGCAATGTGTGATTGGTACCGCTGGCATAATCGCCCACACTTTCAGGTGAATAGTTACCAATGAATACAGAACCCGCATTCACTACCTGCGCAGCCAGTTCATCCGCATCCTTGCAGGAGATGATCAGGTGTTCCGCCGCATATTCATTTACCAGCGCAAGCGCTTCCTCCTTGTTTTTCACCAGGATAGCCGTACTGTTATCCAGCGCTTTTGCGGCCAACTCTTTGCGCGACAATTGCGCCAGCTGCCGTTCCAGCTCCGCCTGCACCTGCTCAATCAATACAGCCGATGTGGTCACCAGCAATACCTGGCTGTCTACCCCGTGCTCGGCCTGGCTAAGCAGGTCGGCAGCAACGAATGCCGCATCGGCCGTATCATCTGCCAGCACACAGACCTCGCTCGGACCTGCCGGCATGTCTATAGCAATGCCTTCCTGCTGTACCAATTGTTTGGCACAGGTCACGTACTGGTTTCCCGGACCGAATATCTTATACACCTGCGGTACCGTATCCGTTCCGTAAGCCATGGCTGCGATGGCCTGTACGCCACCGATCTTGTACATAGACGTGATCCCTGTGATCGATGCCGCATATACAATAGCCGGATTCAGTTTACCATCTTTACCCGGGGGTGAACACAATACTACTTTTTTACAACCTGCGATCCTTGCCGGAATGGCCAGCATTAGGATGGTGGAGAACAGGGGTGCCGTGCCACCGGGTATGTACAGACCTACTTTCTCAATACCGATGCTCCTGCGCCAGCATTGTATACCGGGCATGGTCTCTATCACTTCGACCGCTGCCGTTTGTTTCTGGTGAAACAGTTCAATATTCTCAGCAGCCTGGCTGATGGCCCGCTTCAGTTCATCAGACAGCAGGGACGCGGCCTCACGGATCTCTTTCTCCGATACAACCCAATCTGCCAGATCCACTCCATCAAACTGCCGGGTGAACTTTTTTACAGCCGTGTCGCCCTGCAGTTTTACCTCTGCCATCACTTCCTTTACTTTCTGCTGTAGCGAACTGTTATCAATGGCAGGCCGCGTAAGCAACTGCTGCCAGGCGGCCCGCTCAGGGTATTGTACAATTTTCATATTCCTGTTTTCTAAAATTTCGAGAAGCGTGAGTAGTGAGTGGCGAGTGGTGAATAGAGATCCATCCATTGACCATTGACCATTGACCATTCACAACCCCATCCCCCTCTTCACTTACTACTCACTACTTACTACTCACCTCCTACACAATCATCTTCTCAATCGGCACCACCAGTATTCCCTGGGCGCCGGCTGCTTTCAGCTGTTCAATGATATCCCAGAATTCATTTTCATTCAGTACGCTGTGCACGCTGCTCCAGCCCTCTTCGGCCAGGGGTAGCACAGTGGGACTTTTCATGCCGGGCAACAAAGCAATAATCTCTTTCAGCTTGGCATTGGGCGCGTTCAGCAGGATGTACTTGTTGTTCTTGGCCTTTTTCACCGATTGGATACGGAACAACAGTCTTGCGATCAGCTGCTCCTTTTCTTCACTCAGCCCTTTGTTCTTGATCAGAACCGCCTGCGACTGCAGGATGCTTTCCGTTTCTTTCAATCCGTTCATGAACAAGGTAGAACCGCTGCTTACCAGGTCGCAAATAGCATCTGCCAGTCCAATGCCTGGTGCGATCTCCACACTGCCACTGATCTCGTGGATCTCGGCATCAATACCTTTCTCTTTCAGGAAATCGCCCAGTATCACAGGGTAACTGGTAGCGATCTTCTTGCCGGAAAGGAACTGGACGCCGGTATAGTTCTCACCTTTTCTTACGGCCAGACTCAGGCGACATTTCCCAAAACCTAGTTTCTCGGCCACGGTCACTTTCTTTTTCTTTTCATACACCACGTTCTCACCTACAAAACCGATATCGGCCACACCGTCTTCCACGTATTGTGGAATATCATCATCACGCAGAAAATATACTTCGATCGGAAAATTGCTGGCTTCCGCTTTCAGTTTGTTAACACCATTGCTGATATCGATACCACATTCTTTCAATAAACGGATCGAATCATCATGCAGCCGGCCGCTTTTCTGGATCGCCAACTTGAGTTTGTCGCCAACTGCTGCTGTTTTTTGATTACTGTCTTTCATACCATTGATCGCTTCGCGATGTTTTTTTCTCTGAAGTATGATAGCCCCCCTTCAGAGGATGGGGGCAAAAGCAAAGGGCCTACCGTTCGGTAAGCCCTTTAATGTTTTATCGGAAACCATACAAAACACCAACAGCCTACCCCTGGGGTAAGAAATGATGGTGATGAGTATGTGCGAATGTTTTCATATCAGGACACAAAAGTACAGCCTATGCCATTTACCCGCAAATTTTTTTCACAGTAAGTTTACCAGGGAACCAGCAAAGCCCGTTTTGTCAGTATCTTAGGTACCCTAAAGCTCATCCCTGATGAAAAAACTTACAGTTGTTATTATTGTCTCAAGCGCTTTATTTTTAGCCGGTAAGCTTACGGCCCAGGTAAAAAGAAAACTGGTATGGAGCGATGAGTTCAATTACCAGGGACTGCCCGACTCTGCCAAATGGGGTTATGATGTGGGGGGCCATGGCTGGGGGAACCATGAGTTACAATACTACACTTCAAAAAAAACAGAGAATGCAAGGGTAGAAAATGGGCACCTGATCATAGAAGCCAGAAAGGAAACCAACGGGCAGCATGCCTATTCTTCGGCAAGATTGGTGACCAAGGGCAAGGGCGACTGGACCTATGGTCATATAGATGTGCGCGCCCGCCTGCCCAAAGGAACAGGTACCTGGCCGGCTATCTGGATGCTGTCCTCGGCAAATCCATTGAAATGGCCGGATGACGGGGAGATCGACATCATGGAACATGTAGGTTATAACCAGGGTGTGATACACGCTTCGGCCCATACCCGTAAATATTTTCACAGCATCGGCACGCAAAAAACAGCCACTACCCTGATACCGGATTGCAGCGAGTCATTTCATGTGTATTCACTCGATTGGGATGCAGAAAACATCACCATGCTCATAGACGGCAAAGCTTATTTCAGCTTCAAGAACGAACACAGTGGCAAAGAAGCCTGGCCATTCAACAAACCTTTTCACCTGTTATTGAATATTGCGGTGGGCGGCGACTGGGGTGGACAGAAAGGTGTGGATGAAAAAGCATTCCCGGCAAAAATGGAAGTGGATTATGTTCGCGTTTATCAATAACCCCAACTATACAAACTAAACTATCATGAGAAACAAAAGACCGATCGCAACCCTGTTGCTACTCTTTTTCTTAGGCAGTATTGCCTTTGGACAGGATGCTACCAGCTATCAGGTTCCTCCAAAAGATGTGGCCGACCTGTTACTGGCCAAACCCACACCTGCCGTCCGAATAGACAGTAAAGCAGAGTGGATGTTACTGAGCGAACGCAATTCGTATCCAACCGTAGAAGAACTGGGACAACCCGAGAGCCGTATTGCAGGCCTGCGTTTGAACCCGAATAATTTCTCACCCAGCAGGCAGATCTTTGTCAATAATTTCCGGTTAAAGAACATCAAAAACAACCAGGAATTTACCGTATCAGGATTACCCGCTAACCTGCTGGCAGGTAGTGTAACCTGGAATCCATCAGAAACCAGGATAGCATTCACCAATACTACCGGCAAACAGGTAGATCTGTATGTGATCGATATAGCCACTAAAAAAGCCAGTAAACTGAACAAACAACCTCTGAATACAGTATTGGGCAATGCTTATACCTGGGTAGACGATGTTACCATCCTGTACAAAGCCGCCACACAAGCTGCGGCCAATGCTCCCAAAAAACCCATAACGCCCAAAGGGCCCACCATTCAGCAGAACCTGGGTAAAACAGCACCCAGTCCTACTTACCAGGACCTGATCAAGTCGCCCTACGATGAACAGCTATTCGAGTTCTTTGCAACCACACAGCTGGTTCAAAATAAGAACGGGGTAGAAAGCAAAATAGGCAAACCCGCATTGATCAGCAGTTTCTCACTATCGCCCGATAAGAAATACATGATGGTTCGTACCATCCGCAAGCCTTTCTCTTACCTGGTCACTGCCAACGGTTTCCCATCTACCATCACTATTACCGACCTCAGTGGTAAGCTGGTAAAAGTGCTGGCAGAACTTCCATCCACGGAAGGAACACCGTCCGGTTATGACAATACGCAGAACGTAGCCCGTGTATACGACTGGCGCGATGACGAAGCAGCAACCGTTACCTGGGCCATGCCACTGGATAGCGGTCTGATCAAAAAACAAGTTGAATTTCACGATGCGGTATATGCATTAAGCGCTCCTTTTACCGGTGAAGCAAAAGAACTGTTCAAAACCAGAATGCGCTATTCGGGCACCACCTGGGGCGATGCCTATCTGGCGCTGGTGACTGAAATGTCAAGGTCTAAACAGATGTTCCGTGTAAGCCGTTTCAATGCTTCTTCCAACACACTGGAGTTATTGTATGAACGTAACATGACAGATGCCTATAACAATCCGGGGGCGCCTGTTATGACAAAGAATGTCTTTGGCCGGCCAGCTATCCAGACCACGGATAACGGGAGCAAGATACTGATGAACAATACCACAGGTGCATCGCCCAAAGGCGATCTTCCGTTCCTGGCCAAGTTCGACCTGGCCAGCAAACAGAACGAGATCATCTGGCGTTGTCAGGAAGGTGTGTTCGAAGCGGTAGAAGATGTGATCGATGCCAATAAACTGGTATTGCTCACCCGAAGGGAATCGCAGAAAGATGTACCCAACTATTACATCAAGAACCTTGTCTTGCGCATCGCAGACAAAGCCATCACCAACTTTGCCAATCCTTACCCACAGTTGGAAGGTGTGACCAAAGAAAAGATCAAATACAAAAGGGCTGACGGGGTTGACCTTACCGGCGACCTCTACCTGCCCAAGGGATACAACAAGGACAAGGATGGTCCGTTACCGGTGGTGATCTGGGCCTATCCGCGTGAATTCAACTCTGCGGCTGATGCCGCACAGGTACGTGGAAGCAAGGATCGTTTTACCACCTTGAGCTGGGGTACACCCATCTATTATGTGACGCAGGGATATGCCATCCTGGAAAATGCAGAGATGCCGATCGTGGCAACGGGACCGGATAAAAAACCGAACGATGATTTTGTTGCGCAATTGACACTGAATGCAGAAGCGGCCATCAACAAACTGGTTGAGATGGGTGTGGGCGACAGGAACCGAATGGCCGTTGGAGGACATAGTTACGGCGCCTTCATGACCGCCAACCT
The DNA here is from genome assembly GCA_020403425.1 of Chitinophagaceae bacterium. Taxonomy (GTDB): domain Bacteria; phylum Bacteroidota; class Bacteroidia; order Chitinophagales; family Chitinophagaceae; genus Sediminibacterium. The sequence continues at coordinate 70,060 of JADBXR010000007.1, forward strand.
GCTGGCGCATACCAACCTGTTCAAAGCAGGTATTGCCCGAAGTGGTGCCTATAACAGAACATTGACACCTTTTGGTTTCCAGAATGAGGACCGTACTTACTGGCAGGCGCCAAAACTATATTATGAGATGAGCCCCTTCAGTTATGCAGACAAGATCAAAACACCGATCCTGCTGATACACGGCGAAGCGGACGACAATACCGGTACCTACCCCATCAACAGTGAGCGTCTGTTTGCCGCCATCAAAGGGAACGGCGGTACGGTCCGTTTTGTATTTCTACCCTATGAAGCGCATGGCTACCGTGGTAAGGAAAACGTATTGCACACTTTATGGGAGCAGTACCAGTGGCTGGAGAAATATGTGAAGAATGCCAAATAAGATTCCTATCCCAATGAAAAAGGTTCACAGATGATCTGTGAACCTTTTTCATTGCTTCAGCAACTTCTCAACCGTTGCTTCAAATTCTTTTTTTAGCTGTTCATGGTACATACCGGCACCCGGACCGGCAAAACCGGCTTTGATCTTTGCTACTTTACCATCCCTGCCAATAAATATGGTGGTAGGAAATGCTTTGATAGGTGTGATCTGCGGAAGTGTTTTCTCCGTGCGCAGGCTATCGGATACAGCAACACCCGTATTCAGTAACGGATACCCCACCTGGAACCTATCCTTGAATTTCCGGATACTGTTGCTGGCCCTTTCAAAATCCGTACTATACTCGTAGGCCAGGCCAATGATCTCAACCCCGCGTTGTTTATTTTTCCGGTAATAGTGACTCAGAAAAGCTGTTTCATCCATACAGTTAGGACACCAGGATCCCATGATCTGTACTACGACCACTTTATTTTTAAACCTGGCATCATTGATCGACACCCAGTTCTTATCAAGGTCACGAAAACGGAAATTCAGTCTTTCCTGGTCTTCTTTCAGGTAAACGGCAGCGGCATCAGGCAAGCTGGCATCCTTGTTCCGAACAGCAACCCAGGGCTCTACGCCTGTAGCGCCAGAGTAGAACATACCTCCGGTTATCTCATTTTCATTTTTGATACCAGCCGTGAATAAGAAAGCATGTGACCCATCAAAGGTCGACAGCTGCAGGCTATCGCCATTGACCACACCGGTGAGGTAACGATAGTCCCCCGAAGGCGCGAGAAAAGTTCCGGTAAGCTGGTTTCCCTTCTGCTGCCACTCACCTATAGCGGGCCTAGTGGTACCATTGGGGCGGGTTAACGTTACCTGCCACTTACCCGTGACATCGGTCCTGGGTGCTGCCAGTGCCGGCTGTGCAACCACCGCCTGCTGTTCAGCTATGAATGGCATTACGATCCATTGGGTAGAGCCCGCATTGGTCCAGGAGCCTTCCCATTTTTGAGCAGACACCCTTCTGGCACGGAAATACGATTCAAAAACAGGCATTTCAATAAACACGGAATCAGCCGTGTACCGGATCTTGTCTACCCGTAACTTTTCAGCCGCATTGATGATGTACATCACCGGCTTATGGTTCTCGGTCCGAAGATCGAAATGAAAACGTATCTGTTTCCCGTCTTCCCGCAACAGATACCCGAACCAGGCCGAATTTTCCGGAACCTTCTGTGCATGTGCCACTGTCAGCATCGTCATACACATCAATACCCATTTCACACGTTGATATACCATAACTTTTTTTGTGGATACGAAAATAGAACTCACCCGATAACCCAATATGTTAATTTACCGGATTCGTAAAACCTACCAGTGACTCATTTATGGTTTTGCAGGCCTTACCTGTAATTCCTCCCAGGGTGTAGAACCATCTTTTTCCCGCATGAATACCTGTTCTTTGGATTCGCCGATAACGATCTCGGCTGTGGTATAGACGATATTCCCATCCAGTAAATGGCCGCCGATGGTCTTGCCGGTACTGTCAGAAACGGCCATATGCAGATGTGAGCCATTCACCGAAACGGTTCCGGTGAGACTCACGATCTCAAAATGCCCTTTATCGCCATACGCCCTGTCCTGGTTGGCAAAACGGAGCTGGTATTCGGTAAGGCTACCCACACAGGCAGCGACCCATCCCGCCTGAATTTTGTGGTCACTTACATACTGCTCAATGGATTTTCTCAGATCCTGTCCCGGCAATAAACGGAAAGCATGGTGTTTTGAATTCGGTTGCATAGTTGTTGAAGGGTTACAAGCGATAATCAAAAAAAGAAAGACCGACAGTAATAAAGCTAGATAACGCATACTACGAATATAGACAAACCACCGAAACCCGCTTTTACAGCAAGGACCGATATCGTTTTAAGGAATATATTTGTATGCATCAGGTCATCTTAATTCATTTGTCATGGTCACATTTTTACTGATAGCGGTCTTTGTGATAGGGTATCTTGCTATCGCCTTTGAACATCCCCTGCAGCTCAACAAAGCCGCACCTGCACTGATCACAGGCGTACTTTGCTGGACCATTTACCTCCTGCAGGGAACAGACCCGCATACAGCTGTAGAAGAACTGATGCACCACCTAGGGGAGATCGCTTCGATCCTGTTTTTCCTGTTGGGTGCCATGACCATTGTGGAGCTGATCGATTCACACAATGGTTTTGAGATCATCACCGAAAAGATAACCGCTACCCGTAAATCAAGCCTGTTACTGCTGATCGCTGCCATCACCTTTTTCCTTTCTGCACTGCTGGATAACCTGACCACGGCCATTGTCATGACATCGCTCTGTGCCAAGATCCTTTCAGACAAAGAGGACAAATTGTGGTTTGCGGGCATGATCGTGATCGCCGCCAACGCAGGCGGTGCCTGGTCGCCACTGGGCGATGTGACCACCACGATGTTATGGATCGGCGGACAGATTACGGCACTCAACATCATCAAACAACTGTTCCTGCCCAGTCTGGTGGTCGGCATTGTACCTGCCTTACTGATCGCCAGACGTTTTGCCGGACAAACACTGATATTACGCACACAGTCCACCACCACAGCCACTGAGAAAAAAGAAGGAAGCATTATCCTGTTCTCTGGACTTGGTTTTCTTGTATTTGTTCCCGCATTTAAAACCATCACCCATTTACCGCCGTTCATGGGTATGCTGCTGGCGCTTGGTTGCATGTGGATCATCACCACCCTGCTGCACAAAAGGAAAGAAGCGGAACTGGCAGAAAAATTCACCGTTGCCAAAGCCCTGCAACGGATCGATTCATCCAGTATCCTGTTCTTTCTGGGCATCTTACTGGCGGTAGCTGCCTTACAATCGGTTGGCATACTAACACAGTTGGCCGTTTTTTTAAGCACACATCTGCAGAACGATTACCTGATAGGTGCCACATTAGGTGTGTTATCTGCGCTTGTGGACAATGTTCCGCTGGTGGCAGCTTCACAGGGCATGTACGACCTGGCCACTTACCCGACCGATCACGCCTTCTGGGAATTTCTGGCGCTTACCACAGGAACAGGGGGCAGCATGATCATCATCGGTTCAGCAGCCGGTGTGGCTGTCATGGGTATTGAAAAGATCGACTTTGTCTGGTACCTCAAAAAGATCGGTTGGCTGGCTTTACTGGGCTTCCTGGGTGGCATACTCACCTTCATACTACAGCACGCACTGCACCTGTATTAAAACAATGGTTCCGGCAAAGGTGGCTTTCATATCTCGTGTGCAATCTTTATCTTACAGGTCCTAAAATGATCCTGTATGCGATACCTGCTTGCCCTATTCCTATGTTTATCATTCCCATCTCTGTATGCCCAGCACTATTACCTCTTTGTAGGGACCTACACTACCGGTAAAAGCAAAGGCATCTATGTATACGAATTCAATGCCCAAAACGGGGAGATGACCTGGGTGAGTAATACCGACAGCAGCAGTAATCCTTCTTTTCTGGCCATAGCACCGAATGGCCGGTATGTATATGCGGTTAATGAAACAGGGCGTACTATTCCGGGCCGGGTAAGTGCCTATGCCTTTAACAAGAACAACGGGCAGTTGCAGTTGCTGAACCAGCAAGCCAGCGGTGGAGACGACCCATGTTTTATCACGGTTCATCCTTCGGGCAAATGGGTGGTTGTAGCAAACTACAGTGGCGGCAACCTATCAGCACTGCCTGTCAATCCCGATGGAACACTGGCGCCTTACACACAACTCATCCAACACAAAGGTTCCGGAGGCAATAAAGAACGGCAAAGCAGTGCACATGTGCATTCCACATTTTTCTCACCGGATCATCAATATATTCTGGCACCGGACCTGGGCATGGACAAAGTGATGAGTTACCGATTTACCGCAACTGCGCAAAAACCTTTACAACCTGCAGCCGTTCCTTTCAGTCTTTCGGAACCAGGCAGTGGACCAAGACATCTGGCATTTCATCCTAATAAAAATTTTGTATATCGAATAGAAGAGCTCACCGGTACGGTCACCGTATCAACCTACAGTAACGGCGTTATGAAGAATATACAGACCATTGCTACCCATCCGGATGGTTTTACCGGGCAGCCCGGCAGTGCGGACATCCATGTATCGCCCGATGGAAAATTCCTATACGCATCCAATCGGGGTGAAGAGAACAATATCGCCATCTTCTCCATTCATCCTGTGAGCGGGAAACTGACCGCCGTGGGTTACCAACCGGTAGAAGGTGTACAGCCGCGTAATTTCATCATTGATCCCAGTGGTAAATACTTACTGGTGGCCAACCAGAAAACGAATAATATCGTGATCTTTCAAAGGAACCAGGAAACCGGTTTATTGAAGCCCACCCTGCAGAAAGTGGAAGTGCCCAGCCCGGTGTGCCTGCAACTGTTGGCAAAATAAAAAACATTGTTCCTCTAATATAAAACAGCATTATGCAGAACTGGAAGATCAAAACCTCCCTTTTTCTCAACTATTTTGTTTTTGCCATCCTCCTGAACAGTGTAGGAACCGTCATATTACAGGTGCAGAACAATTATGGCGTGACCCAGGGATCGGCCTCTGTACTGGAAGCTTTCAAAGACCTGAGCATTGCCATTGTTTCGTTCCTGGTCTCCTCCTACATCACGCGGATCGGTTACAAGAACGCCATGCTGATTGCCTTAGGATTTGTGACGGCCATTTGTTTCATCATGCCGTTTACCGGAAGTTTCTTCACTACCAAGCTGTTGTTCGCCGCTGTAGGCTCTGGTTTCGCCTTGATCAAGATGTCTGTCTACAGCACTATCGGATTGGTCACCCACAACGAGAAAGAACACATCAGCCTGATGAATTTTATTGAATCGTTTTTCATGATCGGTATCCTTACCGGTTATTTCATCTTTGGATATTTCGTGGACGATCAAAACCCGCAATCCACCCAATGGCTGAAAGTGTATTATGTACTGGGCACCATCTCACTCGCTGCTTTTCTGTTGTTGTTAAGTGCTCCACTGGATGAATCTACGGTAAGGACACAGGAGAACGGCTCCCTGGTAAACGACTTTGGAAAGATGTTCCGGCTGATGGTATCTCCTATTGTGCTTGTTTTCATTTTCTGTGCTTTCTTTTATGTTCTGATAGAGCAGAGCATCATGAGCTGGCTTCCTACTTTCAACAACAAAGTGCTGCTGCTACCCGCTGCACTAAGTATACAAATGGCCAGCATACTGGCAGGATCTACCGCCGTGGGCAGGTTCCTGGCAGGACTGTTGCTGAAAAAAATGAACTGGTTCCTGGTATTGGCTGGCTGTTTGATACTGGCCGCCGCATTGGTATTGCTTGCGATACCCATGGCAGAGAACCTGTCCGGCGAACCCATTACCGGATGGAGCAGTGCGCCATTGGCCGCATTCATCTTCCCCCTTATCGGATTGCTGATCGCACCCATCTATCCTGCTGTGAATTCAGTCATACTGAGTACACTACCCGTACAGAAACATGGTTTGATGAGCGGTCTCATCATCATCTTCTCGGCACTGGGTGGCACAACCGGGTCCATCATCACAGGACATATTTTTGAAAAGTATGGTGGACAAACCGCTTTTTATTTTTCTCTTGTTCCGATGGCCATACTCATTACCTGTCTCTTTATTTTCAAACGACTTCAGAACCGGTTCAAACTGGCCAATCCGGAACAGGTACATTAACGACAACACATGAAGGTTACCAACTATCTTACACTGGATCAGCTATCCCCACTGTATGAAGACGTACAGAGTAGCGGACTCTTTGCTGATTCCAAATATTTTGTGGATACGATCCCATTACAACCTGTGGCAGCGATTGTTACCGCCTATAACAGTACCAAGACAACCGCAGGTTTCAACCTTCTGGCATTCATAGAATCGCATTTTCAATTACCACCGGAACCGGATAGCAGTTACCGCTCGGCCAACAAACCCATCACACTGCATATATCAGAACTCTGGGATATACTGACCCGTACACCCGACAGGGAAGCCGGCAGCTTATTACCGCTACCTCATCCCTACCTGGTTCCAGGCGGCCGCTTCCGGGAAGTGTATTACTGGGACAGCTATTTCACCATGCTTGGTTTACAGGTATCCAAGCGTATAGATATCATCGAGAATATGGTGAACAATTTTGCTTACCTGATCGATACATTTGGTTTCATTCCCAATGGCAACCGGAGTTATTACTTAGGCCGTTCACAACCGCCTTTTTTCGCCTCAATGGTCCTGTTACTCTCGGAAATGAAAGGTGACAGTATTTTGCAGCAATACCTTCCCCAATTGGAGAAAGAATACCGATTCTGGATGGATGGCGAGGAACAGCTTTCTGATAACGTCCCCACACATCGCCGTTCGGTTCGGATGCCTGATGGCTCTGTACTGAACCGTTACTGGGACGATTTTGATACACCCCGGCCGGAAGCATTCATAGAAGACCAACACCTGGCCAGCAGATCGGGCCGTAACCTGTCAGAAGTGTATCGACACATCCGTGCTGCTGCTGAGTCGGGTTGGGATTTCAGCAGCCGCTGGTTCAAGGATGGCAACGATATGGGTACCATTCAGACCACCGACCTGATCCCTGTTGACCTGAACTGTCTTTTGTGTTCCATGGAGATGCTATTATCCATCACGTACGGCAACCAAGGCAATAACGCAAAAAGTGAGCAGTTGTTTGCACGTTTCCTCCAAAGAAAGACCGCGATTCAGAAATATTGCTGGAACGAAGAGAAAGGATTTTACTTTGATTACCAGTTCCGGGAGAACCGGTTTTCAGAAGCGTATACACTAGCATCCGTTTTCCCACTGTTCTTTGCACTCGCAGATATGCAACAGGCCAGTAAAGTGGCGGATATCATTGAGAACAGGTTCCTGCAACCTGGCGGACTGCTCACCACCTTACAGCATACCGGGCAGCAATGGGATGCTCCCAATGGATGGGCGCCACTGCAATGGATCGCCTACCAGGCATTCAGCAGGGTGCCCTATGGGTTCCATGCACTTGCCAAGAAGATCAGAGATAACTGGATGCACAACAATGAGAAAGTATATGCAGCTACCGGCAAACTGATGGAGAAATACAATGTGACGGATACCGGCAGCCAGGCAGGTGGAGGTGAATATCCCAACCAGGACGGCTTTGGTTGGACCAATGGTGTGTACCTGAAATTCAGGTCGCTCAGTTAAATCCTATTTGTGCTTCCGGTGTTTGTGATGATGGCTTTTGGGAGCCGGATGCAGGCGCTGTTTCTCCGCTTCAGACACGATCTTACGCTGGTTCTGCAAGGCACCCAACCCAATGAGAACGATACCGGCGATCATGTATGCATACTGGATCATAAAGGTCTCACCCAGTAACAACATCTGGAGCGTAACAAAGGTACAGAGCAGCACTCCCTGCAGCATGATCAGAAAAGAGTAGCTGCGGCCCTTACGCAGGGTTTGTGCCATAGTATACATACTGAACAGCCCCACCACGATCAGCAGCACCCAACCTGCCAGCAGATAATCCGTAAAATAAGAGCCATTCAACAGGTAAAAAGGCAAACCGAGCGAAGCTCCGGTAGGATCGGTGATCATATGATAACTTCCATACAGCGCAGTGATGGCTAGCAGCACAAGTATGGCAACGGATAACTGGCGGGCTGTTTTCATCTTATGACATTGTTTATACAAATAAAGAAAAATAATGCAGTTAAACAAATGACGATGGTCATGAATCCCCAAAAAAACAAAGATCCCGGTCTCAGCCGGGATCTTATCGTTTATTTCACATTACTGCTCCAGTTAAAGAACTCATCCACATCCTTCTTGAATTGCTGCAAGGCGGGCTTATGAATATAGTACATATGACCCGATTCATAAGTATACACTTTCACATTCTTCCGCTGTTCCGGCCTCAGGAACATATGTTCCAGATCGTATTGGGCCGTGAAATAAGGAGTGGCAAAATCATAATAACCACAACCGAGATATACTTTCAAGGAAGGGTTCTTCGACATGGCATCTCGTAAACTCTCCGCCACGTTCAGGAACTGGTTCTGTACATTGTTGTAATTCCAGGGACCTACATCTCCAAATATATTATAGCCTTTCTCTTCCTTGAAGTTCAGCTCCTTTTGAAAATAGTCGTTGATGGTGGCTGTGAAAGGGCCGTCGATATTGGCAAAAGAGGGGTCAAAGCTGAAATTCTCTCCGCCATCGTCAATATCGCGACCGGTAAACCGTGCATCCAGTCTGCCTATGATCAGGCCATCCGAACGGCGGAGTTCTTTCCAGAAACGGCCCTCTTCCACGCGCAGATTACTACGCAGACAGAACTCTTTGCTCAGTCCCGTGTAATAACTCATTTTAGTGGCTACCGCATCTTTCTCTGCATCGGTCAGCCAACCGCCTTTCAGTAAAGCGGATGCATATTCGCCAAGTGCAAACTGTTCAGCTTCGTGTAAGGTCTTTTTCAGGTCGGCCTGTAAAGCCGGGGCCAGCTTTTTATGGTACCAGGCTGCTGCTGCATACGAGGGAATATATAAGGCACGGGGAAGGTCATTTCCTACATAATAATCATTGGTGCCGAAATTCAATACTGCCGAGATCAGGAAGATACCGTTGAGGTAGATCCGGTATCGGTCCTGCAGGAACTTGGACAGTCCCGCTGCACGCGTGGTGCCATAACTTTCCCCTGCCAGGAATTTGGGCGAACCCCACCTTTCATACCTCGATAAAAAGTGACGGATGAACGACCCAACAGAAGAGATATCTTCCACATAACCATGAAACTGTTTGGGATTTTCACCCGGAGCAGCTCGGCTAAAACCGGTTGAGACCGGATCGATGAACACCAAATCGGTCTTATTGAGCCAGGTGTATTCATTGTTGATATACTGGTAGGGCGGCGCTGTGGCCGTTCCATCGTCCTGCATCAACACCCTTTTGGGTCCCAGGCCACCCATATGCAACCATACCGAAGAAGAACCGGGGCCGCCATTGAACGTAAAAGTTACAGGTCTTTTACCTGCATCCTCCCCTTCTTTACGATAATAGGTAAAGAACACTTTGGCGATCAGTTTTCCTGTATCGTTCTTCAGATTGAGGTACCCGGTATGCGCCGTATAATCGATCTTTTTACCGTCGGCCACCACGCTGTTCCTGGTTACGGTCACTTCTACACCGGCAGGAACCAGTTCAGGTATGGGCGGAACCGGTGTGACAGCTTTTTGGGAAAATGCAGTTACGCTAAGCAGGCAGACTGCCAGGGCAATCATTGTTCTCATACGATTAGAATTGAATGATCAAGATACAGATTGTTTTCAATACGATATACCCTCGCGATCTCTCGCTTTGAAATACATTGTCCAGCATGACACTAAAGTGCGAGGACCTATCTTTTGGAAGCCAACACTTCTATGTCGAAGACGAGCACACTATTGGGTGGAATGGCTTTACTGCGGCTGCGGATCGTATATGCCAGCCCGGAGGGGATCAGCAACCGGATCTTGCCACCTACTTTACACATGGGCAAACCGACCTGCCAACCTTTAATCAGTCTTTTTAAAGGAAACGTGGCAGGTTTATCTTTGGTCTGGTCAAATATGCTTCCATCTTTCAGCAACGAACCTTTGTAAAAGACGGTCACGGTATCATCTACCGAAACTGCAGCACCAGAGCCTTCCCGCAGAAGATGATAATACACACCCTCGTTCGATCCCGTGGTATCGACCTCCTTTTTCTGTACTGCTTCCAGTATCATTGTTCTGTCTTTTATAGCCTGGACGGCACTGTCGGCATTTTTTGTCCAGTCAATAGCAGGCCGTTTGCCCGCAGCCGGCCTTTCAAACAACTGTCCATATACCGCATTGGCCTTTTGGAAACCCCCATTCCACAGGTAAAACCTACCATCGGTCACGCCAGCACCATAATCGATCCGGTCGCCGGCCTTTCCAGTAGCATCGTAAGAGAAACTACTTTGGGTAAGCTCTTTCCATGAACCGTTCTCACGCTGTACCCATTGGTTCGCGAAATAAACCTTACGTTGCAGTTGTCCGTTAGAGCCCCCGAAATTCTCACTGAAAGAATACAGGTTCCGAAGGTTCTTACCATCCCGCGGCGCTTTGAAACTGGCGATGAGTTTCCATTTCTGCAATTCGGGCAGGAAGAAATAACCCGTATAGATCGTTGTTGCCGTGGCACTATCGGTCAGCGCTGTCACCATCAGCGGGTAGGTTTGTCCGGTTTTCCAAGGGTACACCCAATGACTGTGACCACCGGTACCTTCATTGCCAAAATCATTTGCTATCACTTCTTCTCCTTTGGCCAGCAATTGTACCCGGTTGGAATCAGGTACTTTGGCACGGTCGACGGCTTCATTACCTGCATCCCATACAGAAAAGATCACACGCCGTTCCGTGACACTGTTCACCTGTATACCAAAATACCCTCTTGCAAAACCACAGGCCATATAATAGCTGTGCTCCAGGTCAGCTCCTTCGGGAACGGAGATCTCGTTGTAGAAAGCCACGGCTTTCACTGAGTCTGGCAATGGATAACGCAGGTGTACCGATGCGGCATTACGGCGCGGCTGAGGATTGAAATGAACATCAGCCGCAGTACCGGCAAGTTCTACAGCGCTGATATCGGCGATGGTTGCGCCTGCTTTCCTCACCGCCTTGAGCTGAATGGTATAAAATCCAGTGTCGCTGATCACATAATTACCCGCGGGTATTTTCAGGAATGTTTTTCCGGCAGGCACCTGTAGCAATTGCTCTTTGCCGTTAAAGAGCAGCTTTACTTGCGAGCCTACTACCGAATTTTTTGCCAGCAATACCAGTTGGAGCGTTCCTGTTTTGCGTACATAAAAAGAATAACTGATCTGTTGCCTGGTATCCGTCCAGTGCAAACCTTTCTGCACAGAAAACATATCGATTCCTTCCTTTTCAACCGGAACCGCATAACCGGTATAGGCCGGGATACGGACCGTTTGCGCGCATAAGGAACCCGAAATAAACATACAGAGAAATAGCAGGCAATAACGCAGCATGGTTTGGTATTTAGGTAACCAAACTTAACAACAAAAATTCAGGAACCCCTCATAAAATCGCGGAACCAGTAACCTGAGTTTTTAATGGTGCGCAGCTGTGTGGCAAAATCAACATGTATGAGCCCGAAACGGGGATGGTACCCTTCGGACCATTCAAAATTATCGGTAAGCGTCCAGGCAAAGTATCCGTTCACATTCACTCCCTCTTTTTTGGCACGCAGCACGGCCTGAAGGTATTGTTTGAAATAATCGATCCGATCCGCATCATCCACCACTCCGTTCACCATTGTATCTTTAAAAGCGGCCCCTCCTTCAGTTACAATGATCTCTTTTACACCACCGTACAACCAGAAACGTTTGATCATCCGGTAAAAGCTATCGGCATTGATCTCCCAGCCCATGGCAGTATGCGGCACTTTACGGGTCGCGGCTTTCACTTCTGAGGCATGCAGGTACGGGATCAATGCATTGTACCTGACCGTTAGTGAAAAATAATTCTGGATACCGATGAAGTCAAAATTGAACCGCATCCGCTCAGTATATTTCCAGGCTTTGTTGTGCAGGTGCAGTTTATCCAGCAAGGGAAAATGATCTACCTGCGGATACCCCCTGCCGAGCGCTGGCTCTATAAATAAACGGTTCAGCAAAGCATCGGCCCTTTTGGCCGCAAGTATATCTTCTTCCCGCTGTGTATAAGGCATCACCTCGCTGCAGGAGAAGGTGGTGCCGATATTGGCCCCAGGTACCAGCGCGCGTACCAGTCTTCCACCCTCTGCCTGGCAAAGGGCTGCATTGTGTACTGCTGAGAAAAAATTACTGATACCTGTCTTGCCGGGTGCATGTACCCCCAGCATATATCCCAGCGATGTGAAACCCATGGGTTCGTTCAGGATGATCCAGTTCTTTACCTTACCACCATATTCCTCACAGCAGACCGTAACAAATCGGGTGAACCATTTGAGCATCTGGTGACTGGTCCAGCCACCATTCCGCTGCAGTTCCTGTGGAAGGTCCCAATGATACAGGGTGACATAGGGAACCAGGCCCAGCAGCAGGCATTCATCTATCAATCGGTGATAAAAAGCGATCCCTTCCTTATTCACCCTGCCAATACCCTCCGGCAGGATCCGGCTCCAGGAAATGGAAAAACGGAATACCTTAAAACCCAGCGCTTTCACCAGCATCAGGTCGTCTTTGTAACGATGATAGAAATCACAGGCTTCGTAGGGTTTGGCACCCCCTTTGATCTTTCCGGGACGACGGGAGAAAGTATCCCAGATAGACAGCCCCCTGCCATCGGCAGTATGTGCCCCTTCGTTCTGTGCGGCGGCTATGGCCACTCCCCAAAGGAAATCTTTACCAAAGCTGTTTGCCGAAAAATGTTGCGGATGTTGCAAGGAACCGGTTTTGGCAAAGTTCCCCGATGCTTTTGTTAAGATGGTATTAAGCTATCGTTATGTTTAGGAAGCATTACAGAGACTGGCTCTTGACAAATCCTCGGCAATACTTCCCCCCGTTTAGTATTTTAGCATATGATCAATTACAATCCACGGGGTATGTTCCCGTTCATTTTCCGGTTTCACAAAGCCGATACCGTTCGCCGCTTATTTCCTGTGATCATTTTCGTGTGCCTGTATTCCTGGCTGGTGGCTTACCTGCAAATCGAATACCTGCACATGGAGCTTACCAGTCATGTAAAGAATATCACCACCATGCACAGCCTGCTGGGTTTCGCCATATCCATGTTATTGGTCTTCCGAACCAATACCGCCTACGACCGCTGGTGGGAAGGGCGTAAGTTATGGGGGGCATTGGTGAATAACAGCCGTAACCTGGCAGTGAAGCTGAACAGTATCCTGCCCAATGATGATGACCAGAACCGGATCTTCTTCAAGAAACTCATCGCATTGTTTGCCGATGAACTACGCCAGCACCTGCTGAACGAAAGGACCAGGCTGGCATTGGATGAGCAGCCGCACCCCGAGATCCCCGATTTTGATAGCAGCAAACATATCCCCAACCAGGTGATCAGCCTGCTGATGACAAAGATCAACCTGCTGCACCGTGACGGTAAGATCAGCGGTTACCAGCTACTCATGCTGAACCAGGAACTGCAATCCTTCCTGGATATTACAGGTGGGTGTGAACGCATCAAGAATACACCCATTCCTTACTCCTATAGCGTATTCATCAAAAAATTCCTGTTCATCTATATCCTTACCATGCCACTGGGTTTCCCGCTGGTGATGGGTTATTTCACCATACCGGTGGTGGCATTCATCTCATACGTGCTGGGAAGCCTGGAAATGATCGCAGAAGAGATCGAAGACCCATTTGGCAAGGACGAGAATGACCTGCCTATGCACCGGATCGCAGAAAATATCCGGAAAAATGTGAACGATATTTTGGCCTGATAATCAAGCAGATCTGATACGCCCCCCTGCCGAAAGGTAATGTGTTTGTCAAATTTTAATCAAACGTTTGTTTAATTCAAACATTTGTTTAAAATTTGCGCCCTCAATTCAGTGACATGTTACAGGAAAGCCAAGGGCAGATCTTATCAGACAAGAAACAACATATTCTCAATGCCGCTATTGAGCTGTTCGCCGAAAAAGGTTTTGAAGGAAGTTCTATCCGCGACCTGGCAGCCCGGGCCGATGTGAATGTGGCCATGGTGAACTATTATTTCGGCAGCAAGGAGAAATTGTTCGAGACCATTGTTGAGCACCGCGCCACTTTCATGCGGGGCAAACTCGATGAGATAGAAGCTGATACCACGCTGACCGAGATCGGGAAAATCGACGCCATCATCGAGAACTATGTGGCCAAGATCCTTTCGCAACCCTCATTCCACCGCATACTTTACCAGGAACTGCTGAAACAGGAACGCGAGGCCCTGCACGAGAACATCATCCGCATCTTTGTACAGAACACACATACCCTGCGCAATATCATTGAAAAGGGCATCCGTAAGAAAGTATTCCGCAAAGTGGATCCTGAGCTTACCATGGCCACACTGATCGGCACCATCAACCAGGTGATGTTATCCAAATCCCTCTGCGTGATGCTGGTTGAACCCAAGGATGATTTCGATCCCTACACGGATGATACCTTCCAGAAAAGGGTCATCAAACACCTGAAGCAGGTGATGCATTCTTATCTGCTGGAGGAAGGGAACAGGTGAACAGATGAACAGACGAACAGACGAACAAGGAATGATGAATAATGAATGATGTAAACAACCATAACAAGTAAATAAACAACCTTATGTCGCAAGCAAGCAACGAAAAAAAATCACCGGTAAAACTGATCGTATTGGTCCTGGCCCTGCTGGTGGCCGGTTTTTACGGGTATAAGAAGATCCATTTTGCCCTCACTCATGAAACCACCGACAATGCACAGGTAGAGACCCAGATCACGCCGGTATTACCCCGTGTGGCTGGTTACGTGAAACATATTTCCGTAAAGGATTACGATTCTGTAAAAGCTGGCGAACTGGTGGTAGAGCTGGATGATGCGGAACTGCAGACCCAGTTACTGGAGATGGAAGCCGATTACCGACAGGCGGAGGTAGACATCATCAACGCCAAAGCTGCATTGAATAACGCAGTGGTATCGTTAAAAGTCAACAAAGGGAATATAGAACTGAGCCAGGTTCGCCGCAAAAAAGCGGAGGATGACCTGAAACGTGATCAGAACCTCTATGCTGAACAGGCCATTACCCGTAAACAGCTGGACGATTCTAAATTCAATGCAGAGACTGCATCACAGCAGTTGGAGAACAGTCGCACCGACCTCACTGCAGCCCAAAGCCGTATAGCGGTATTACAGGCAGGGGTACAGAAAGCCACTGCCGCGCTGGATGTTAAAAAAGCAAAGATCGAGCAGACCAAACTCAAGATCAGTTACACCAGGATATTTGCGCCTCAGGCTGGCCGTATCGGAAAGAAAAACGTATCGGAAGGACAGTATGTACAGGCTGGAACCCCGCTATTCTCGATCGTGAACGATACCACTTACTGGATCGTGGCCAATTTTAAAGAGAACCAGCTGAAGAAACTTTATCCAGGCAAGGAAGTGGATGTGGAAGTGGATGCATTCCCCGATGTGAAGATCAAAGGCACCATCGAAAGTCTGAGTGAGGCCACTGGCGCTAAATTCTCCTTATTGCCACCCGATAATGCCAGCGGCAACTTTGTGAAAGTAACCCAACGCGTACCGGTGAAAATCCTCATCAACAACATCAATCAGTACCACAATATGCTGCGCGCCGGATTAAGCGTATATGTGAGTGCAGAAATCCATTAACTAAATCCTAGCCTCCGGCAAGGAGGATAAATCATATACATGGCAACACCAAAAGGATTTGCGAGAGCGATCATTGTGCTCACAACGGTCACAGCTGCAGTGATGGAACTGATCGACACTTCCATCGTGAACGTGGCCCTGACCGATATGAGCGGCAGCCTGGGGGTGAACATTGAGGACATGAGCTGGGTGATCACTTCCTATGCCATCGCCAATGTGATCATCATACCCCTTACCGGATTTCTCGCAGAATATTTCGGAAGAAAAAATTATTACATCGTTTCCATGATCATCTTCACCATTGCCTCGTATATGTGCGGGCAGTCTGACACATTGGTGGAGCTGATCATCTGGCGGTTCATACAGGGTGTAGGTGGCGGCGCATTGCTCTCTACCTCACAAGCCATCCTGTTCGACGCATTTGAGCCCAAGGACCGACCCATCGCCTCCGGCCTATTCGGAATGGGGATCGTATTAGGACCAACACTCGGACCAACCCTGGGTGGTTATATCATCGACCATTTCTCCTGGCCACTGATCTTCATGATCAACATACCCATCGGTATCCTGGCCACTTTCCTCTCTTTCACATTCATTGAGAAAAAGGAAGGAGAAGGCAAACGGAAAAAAGAGATCAAGATCGACTATACCGGTATCCTGCTGCTCTCCATAGGCATCGGCTGTTTACAGTATGTGCTGGAGCGGGGCGAATCGGAAGACTGGTTCAGCAGCACTATCATCCGCATCACCAGCATACTGGCTTTTATCGGCATGGTGGGTTTTATCTGGTACGAACTCAGCATCAAGAATCCCGCAGTGAACCTGCGTGTGCTGGGCAACCGCAACCTGGCTTTCACCACCATTTTCACGTTCGTGGTCGGTGTAGGGCTGTTCACCTCTGTTTTCGTATTTCCTGTACTGGCACAGCGCACACTGGGTTTTACAGCATATGAGACCGGCCTCACCCTACTGGCGCCCACCCTCATCACGGTGTTCATGATGCCCATAATCGGAAAGACCATGAGCAAGGGCGTTTCTCCCATCCCTTTTGTGGTAGTCGGCTTTCTGCTGTTCGCCGCTTACGCATGGATGAGTGCCAATGTCAGTCCGGATGTAGGCAAACAGGATTTCTTCGTGCCACTTGCCTTACGTGCCGTTGGCATCAGTATGGTACAGCTGCCTTTGATCAACCAGGCGGTAGCCGGTTTGCAACCTAAAGATTATGCATCCGGCATCGCGCTCAACAATATGATACGGCAATTGGGCGGTGCATTCGGCATTGCACTGGCCAATAACTATATCGCCCATCAATACGCACAACACCGCTACGACCTGGTAAGCAAAGTAACCGGCGAGTCGCAGATGTTTATCGAAAGAAGCAATACCCTTACCCAGGGTTTTATTGCCCGATCGGGGGACGTGGCCGGAGCCGCCAACAAGGCCCTTGCCACTATCAACGCAATTATTGACAGGCAGTCATATTACCTCTCCTATCTTGACACGTTCCGGCTTACTGCTATTTTCTTTGTCCTGGTAATACCCCTGGTGGCTTTCCTGCGGGTAAAGAAAAAATCAGCCGCGGAGATCGCCGCTTCAATGAAAGCAGCTGCGGAAACGCATTAGGATAATGAGTGAATGAGTGGATGAGTGAATTAGAGAATGGAATGGAATGAAAGAACATAAATAACAATTTACCGATCTGCTATAAACGAATCCACGGATCGGCTTTAAAAGTATAACCGTACAATGAAAAAAATCATCTTTGCATCAACCCTTTCATTGATCAGCCTGGCCAGTCACGCACAGGTGAAAGTGAATGCGGAACTGAAAAACCTGATCGGGCAGTCGTTCGGATATTTTCCGAAACTGAAGGAAGTTGAGAATACTGTTGTCACCGCCCAGGAAAAACTGGCACTCACCCAACTGAACAAATTCCCTGAGGTTACGGCGGATGCTTCTTATGCGTATGTCCGACCCAAGATCGAATTACCCATCAATGGCGAAAAATTCCAGTTTGCTCCCTTACACAACCTGAATGGAGCCATTAATGCCAACTATGCACTATTCGATTTTGGCAGGTTACAGGCCAATATCAACAGGAGTAAGGACGATCTTCAGTTTGCCAAACACCAGGTAGAATATACCAAGGCACAGTTGGCATTCCAGGTAGCCAATGTGTACTACAATATCGTGTTCCTGCAAAAGGCCATCAGCATCCAGGACAGTGTCCTTAGCTTCCTGAACGAGAATAGGCGCATCGTGGAGAGCCAGCTGGCGAACGGGACCGCGTTGCGCATAGACCTGTTGAACATACAGGCAGCGATCGACAACGAAAAAAACAGGAAGATCGATCTGAACAACAGTCTGCAGAAACAGCTGAACCTGCTGGAATACACTACCGGAAACAAACAGAACAACGGGCAGAATTTCGATTTTGATGTGAACCTTACGGACGCCAACAATGCCCTGATGACTGCCCAGACACAAAACCCCGATTTTATCCTTGCCAAAGACAGGATCAAACAAGCCAACAGTGACCTGGCCATCACCAAAACTGCCGATAAACCCGTGATCGGCCTGCGTGCCGCTGCAGGTGTGAAAAATGGCTATGTTCCCTATATTGCCGATATGCGTTTCAATTACCTGACCGGCATCTCATTTTCAGTCCCTATCTACAATGGAGGCAAGAACAAACAACAACAGAAGCTGCAGCAGAACATTATCAAACAGAACGAGATGGCGGTAGAAAGCCTGAGCAGTACCTATAAAAAAGATATTGAACAGGCCCTGACCGATATCAGTGCCAACCTGGAACGCATCAAAAATACCCAGGGACAGATTGAGCAGGCACAAACCGCTCAGCAACTGGCCAGTGTCCGGTTAAAGAATGGTACCGGAACGAATCTTGAGATCACCAATGCCAGTACCAACCTGCAGCGGGCCGCGCTTACCAGACTGCAATACGAATATCAGTTATGCCTGGCAAAACTGGAGTTGACCAGGTTAATGGGATACCAGTACTGGTAATTCCTAGTTATGAAATAATTGTTGGTGATCAGTGATCGTGTATGTTCCATTACTGATCACCGACTGTTATTTCGTTTCGAACCAGACGGGTTTTTCATCATCGGGGGTGGCGTTGTAGTTAATGAAGAGCTCTTCGCCTGCTTCTATATGGCGTACGGTTACAATACGCATTTGCTCGTCATCAAAATCCATGTCGTAGTTACAGTTGGCCTGGTAAGAATGATTGTACATAGACAGGTATCCCAGGCCGATACAACACTGCCGGCTTTCGGGTCCCCATTCGAAGATATAATTGTACAACCGGGTCTTCTCCACTTCCACCCTTTCCGTTTCGTTCAGTACCAATACAGGTGAGATCTCTATCAACGTACCCTCCGGGAGGGGTTCCGTGGTGAACACGCCCCTACCGCGATCACCGGATGGTGCTATGACTAATACTGGGAGGATCATAGTATGAAGATAAGAGAATTGAACAGATGATCAGATGATCAGGTGAACTGAGGAACAAGGGACTGATGGACTGAGAGACGATTGAAACGAATAGGCTGTTCTTTATCGGAAACTTATGCTCTGTCACGTTTACCGATGCTTTACAGCAACCGCTATCTTTGAATCTGCTGTTCCGTAATACAGGAACCATTTGTTCTGGAATTGTGCAAGCCCTTCTATAAAACAGACCCGGTTCACCTGTCCGGCTAGCTCGTAGGGTTTATCGGGCTTCATGAAATAGTGATCCAGTCTTTTGATCACTTTGGTGGGATCATTCTTGTCCATCAACACCTGCCCTGCTGCATACGCACCTTCTGCCAGGCTGGTATCACCGATAGCAGGAATATTGCGACTGTTGTAGATCAATAAAATCCCTTTGTCAGTAAGCATGGCCGGTGGCCCGGGTTCAACCAGGTCGCTGTCGAATTTCTTAGCCCTGCTGGGTACGACGATTTTCAGGTCGGGCATATTCAGTGCCTGTCCCCGCAACGGAATGGGGGCTGTTTGTCCCGCTTCCATCTCTACCGGCGTCCAGATAACCAGGTCATCTGAAGTAGCGGCCCATATGTTCTGATCGCCCCAGTACATCCAGTATTTACCGTTAATTTTTGCTGCTATGATCCTGCCATGTTCATATCGGGAAACGATGCTGCCCGATTTGGACCACTGATCCAAATACTTGCCGTTCATGGCTGTTGCAAAAACAGGCCCATGTTTGGTCCAGTGCAACAGGTCCCTGGAACTGGCGATCAGCAAACGTGCGGTCTTACCATCAAAAGCGGTATAGGTCATATAATAAGTGCCGCCCTGATCTTCCACAATGCGGGGATCCTCGCACCCACCCTGCCATTCATATTTCCTGTAAGCATCATTATCAGGAAAGAGAACAGGCGCTGTATTCCTTGTAAAATGCAGTCCGTCCGAGCTGGTAGCAAGCCCGATCCTGGAAGTACCTCCGGGCAGACCGATTTTATCCTGTGCCCTGTACAACATGTATATCTTATTATCCCTGACCACAATGGCAGGATTAAACACATCCTTCTCCTCCCAGTACAGCTTCTTTTTCCATATCGGATCCACAAACTGGTTGTTTCCGGGCGTCAATACGGGATTGCTGGTATCCACTTTCTCAAAACCCAGCAAGGCCCAGTCCATACTACTGTCAACTGCAGCATTCTTTTCATTTGCAGCTGGATTGTTGCAGGCAGACAGGAAACCCAGTAACATCAACCAGCAAATGGTAAAACCTGGTAACCGGGATCTTTTCATGGCTGTGTCCTTTTCTTGTGATCAGCAAACGGATATTTGAGTACCATTCATGGATTCATCGCATAGATGATCCCTCCTAACAGGTGTTTCAGGAACAGGGGATCGCTGTATGATTCATCGGTATGCCCCAGGGCCGTGTAGAAGGAGCGTCCACCATCAAAATCATGATACCATGCCATGGGATGTACCTCACCGTTGGTGCCACCCGTATAACTCTTTTCATCGATGGTGATAAGTGTATTCAGTCCAGGTTGTATGCTTTTAAAATTATACCATTCATCAAACCGTTTCCAGGACCTGGGCAGGTGTTGGGTAGCCATATGATTATTGTTAACCACCTGCAGCATCGCTTCCTGTTGTTTGGGGTGACTCTGGAAATAAGCGCCTACCAGCTGGTTATACCAGGGCCAGTCATACTCCGTATCTGTGGCTGCATGTACCCCTACAAAACCATGTCCAGAACGGATGTATTGCTCGAAAGCAGCCTGCTGTTCATCCGTCAGTACATTACCGGTGGTGCTAAGGAAAACGACCGCTGCATATTTTTTCAGCGTTTTCGGAACAAAATATGAGGAGTCCGTTGTCGTGTCCACGGCAAAATTATTTTCTAACCCCAGTTTCTGAATAGCCGTCAGTCCGACAGCGATGGACTTGTGATGAAAGCCTTTTGTTTTGGCATATACCAATATATGCGGCGTTCTTTTGGTTTCGATGAATGAAACCAATGCCAGTGCAAAGAGTAAAATGCCAATAGGTCTGTTGATTTTTTTCATGGTGTATTTTTATACGGTTACGTGCTTATTTGACTTTTTTTCTTCGCTCCATCATTTCGCGCCAGGTAGTGATGATGATCTTCTCATCCTGTATGGCTTTACGAAGGGCGGGATCCATCATGGCCAGCATATCGCCCCTGCGCACGGGGCCTGAATCTGAAATATGTGGAAACACCTCAGAGGTAGCGGTACAATGCATGATCATCATAGTAAGACCGGGTTTCAGGGAACGTACCCCCTCAATATATTTCTTCGTTTTATAGGCCTGGAGTTTGGCATCATCCGATGCGATCTCTTGAGGGATGGGCCAGCCATAACTTTCATTGTGCAGGTCGTCCAGCACGGGTAAACCTGCCTTCCACAAGAGTTTACCGATCATCCGCATTTGTTGTATCTGTGCCTCAGGTGCATTCATCTGGGCCTTGATCAGCGTGGCATGACCTGCAGGTACCATCACCGGTATCTGGTTTTCAATACCCAGTTTCACATATCGCTGTGTAAATTCAGGGGTAGCCAGCAGTGTGCCCATATGCGTATCAAAATGGGTAGGTTCGAAACCCATGGAACGGGCTCTTTCCAATTGAGCCTTGATCTCTTTTTCCACTTCATCGCCGCTGGCATGTTGTACCACATCACTTACACCCGGCCACAAAGCACCATCCGCATCCACCAGTCCGGGCGTAGAATTCTTTCCCGATAAAGGCCCCCAACGATAGCCCTTCCATTCGGAGGTCAGTGTCAGGTGCAGACCCGCATCCAGGCCAGGATGTGCTTTCATGTACTGAACAAATGCCGGTACCCAGGGACAGGGCATCATAATGCTCAGCGAACTGGCCACACCCTTGGTGATGGCATTGATGGCACCTTCATTGGAATCGAACGACATACCCACATCATCCACATGCAGGATCAATAGTTTGGTTCCACGCGGATACCCCAGTTTTTCGGCATAGGTACTATCGGTTTGCGAAAAGGCACTGGCGCAGAACAGGCTGGCAGTGAGGAAAAGGGAAGCAATCTTTTTCATAGCGGAATTTAAAAAAACAATCGTAGAAGGCTGCAACAGGTCAATAAATAATCACTAATTGCTAATTATTAATTACTAATTATTCTTACATTCAACCCTCGCAAACCATAGACTAAATCTAACGAAAGAAATCAAAACTACGCTGCTTATGAAAGCAAAAACGGGTTCTTTACTGGCCTCCATGATGTTTTTCGAATATTTCATCTGGGGCGCCTGGTACGTGACCATGGGAACCTATATGGTGGAACACCTGCATGCCACCGGTATCGAGATCGGGGCCACTTATAGTGCGCTAGCCATTGCTACCATGATCTCCCCCTTTTTTGTAGGATTGATCGCCGACCGTTTTTTTGCTGCACAACGGATCATGGGGGTCTTACACCTCACCGGTGCCCTGCTGCTGTTCCTGGCCACCAGGATCGAACACAGCAATACTTTTTACTGGGTCATACTCGTGTATTCACTTCTGTACATGCCAACCATTGCTTTGAGTAACAGTGTGGCATTCTCGCAAATGACCGATCCCGGCAAACAGTTTCCCTGGATCCGGGTCTTTGGCACCCTCGGCTGGATCGTGGCCGGTCTGCTTATCGGTCAACTGGGCATTGAAAAGACCTCTGCCACTTTCCATATGGCCGCTGCCGTTTCTGCTGGCCTGGGACTGCTGAGTTTCGTTTTACCCAATACACCGCCCAAGGCACAGACATCGGATGCATCCAGCGCATTAGGAACGGAAGCTTTTGTGCTGTTCAAAGAAAAACCTTACCTCATCTTTTTTATCGCAGCCATCCTGGTGTGTATACCGCTGTCGTTCTACTACGGTTTTGCCAATCCTTTCCTGAATGAGATCGGTTTTGAGAACGCCGCCAGCAAGATGACGTTGGGACAGGTCTCTGAAGCGGTCTTCATCCTTGCTATCCCATTCCTCTTTAACCGCATCGGCGTAAAAAAGATGTTGCTGATGGGCATGAGCGCCTGGATCCTGAGATATATCTGTTTTGCTTACGGTAATGCAGAAACCGCCAGTTGGATGTTGTACGGAGGGATCATACTCCACGGCATCTGCTACGATTTCTTCTTTGTGACCGGTTATATGTACACAGAGAAAAAAGCGGGAGAAAAGATCAAAAATGCCGCACAGGGTCTATTCACTTTTGCCACCTATGGCGTAGGTATGTTCATCGGAACCTGGTTCTCGGGCTTTACGGTTGACCAATACAAAGCAGCGGGTGACACACATAACTGGCAAGGCATCTGGATGGTACCGGCCTATATCGCATTAGGTGTACTCATTTATTTCATATTATTCTTTAAAGAAAAGAAAACAGCTGTTTCGTGAGTCGTAAGTTATCAGATATGAGTAATGAATGGGAAATAAAAAACGTCCTACTCACTACTCACTACTCACCACTCACCGCTCACGTCTGACGATCGACCAATCAAAATTCAATAACCACACAAATAACACCCAATTATGAAACGAATTGCTATGCTGGGCTCCGGTTTTATCGGACGTTTTTATGCCGACTCATTACAAGGTTACAGAAGCCGGGATAAAGTATTCAGTATCTATGCCCGGAGAGAAGAAAGTGCAAAGAAATTTGCCGCAGATTATGGCTGCCAGCATTGGACCACCAATATGGAAGAAGCCATCGCGCATCCTGAAGTGGATATTGTTTGTATCGCCCTTCCCAACAACCTGCATGAGACCGCTGTGATGCTTTGCTGCAAACACAAAAAAGCCGTGATGACCACCAAACCGCTGGGTCGGAATGCAGAAGAGGCCAAACGCATGTTACTGGCAGTAGAAGAAGCCGGTATATTCAATGGCTATCTGGAAGACCTGGTATATACACCCAAATTCATCAAAGCCAGCCAGAGCGTAAAAGAAGGCGCACTGGGTAGAATCCTCTGGGCCAAGTCAAGGGAAACCCACCCTGGCCCACACAGCGAATGGTTCTGGGACATTGAACAGGCCGGCGGAGGTTGTATACTAGACCTCGGCTGTCATTGCGTTGAGATCACGCGTAGTTATATCGGTAAAGACATCAAACCTGTGGAAGTCATGTGCTGGGCCGATACACAGGTAAAACCAATCGATGCGGAAGACCATGCCATTGGCCTTGTTAAATACGAGAATGGCGCCATTGGTCAGTTCGAAGTCAGCTGGACCTTCCGCGGCGGCCTTGATCTGCGCGATGAAGTGATGGGCTCCGAAGGTACCATCTGGATCAATAGTTTCCTGCGCACCGGCTTTGACATGTTCACTACCGGAAAGGGCGGTGACTATATTGCAGAGAAAGCAGAAAGCAATACAGGCTGGTTATTCCCAGTAGGCGACGAGTTGAATGAACTGGGTTACAACCACATGTTCATGGACATGTTCAATGCCATGGAAAAAGGGGTGGATCCCAAAGAGACCTTCTATGATGGGTATGTGGTGAACGCCATACTGGATGCCGCTTACCGTTCTGCCAAGACAAAGTTATGGGAGCCGGTAAAACTGGATATCTGGAGAGGAAAAACAGGATTGAGCAAGGAAAGTCATCTGGTTGACTACGATGCCGATCATTACCTGGTAAAAGAAGAGATGACACATTACGGCGCCAAAAAACTCATCCTCAAAAACAAACAATCCGGCAAGATCATTGAAAGGATCCTTGAATAATGAATGACGAGCAGGGAATGTTGAATGATGAAGTGAATGCTTCATGGTTCTTCGTTCCCTGTTTTTTAAACAGCAACGAACACATGAGATGCAAGCACCTGTCGGGGTTATCAGCAACCATCTTACTTTGGGTGCTGGCATCCTGTAAACACGATCCTGCCGAGTGGCCCGTGTATGGCGGCAATAAAGCGGGTATACACTATTCTCTACTGACGTCCGTAGATACATCCAACGTGACACAACTGTCGGTTGCCTGGGAATACCATACAGGTGATGCGGAAGAAAGAACACAGATACAGGTAAACCCCATCGTGGTGAATGGCATACTCTATGGCGTATCACCCAAGCTCAAGCTATTTGCCTTGGATGCCGCTACCGGAAAAGAGAATTGGGTCTTCGATCCTGTTGACACGGTTACCAGCGTGCAGGGAAAGGGATATTTTTCCATGAATGTCTGCCGGGGTGTTACCTATTACAGCAAACAGGGAAAAGATGCGCGTATTTTTTATGCAGCTGGCGACCACCTTTACTGCATAGATGCGGCCAGCGGTAAACCTGTGAACACATTCGGAACAGCAGGCAGGCTGGACCTCCGCAATGATCTTGACCGGGAAGCAAAGGACCTGTATGTTGCATCCACCACTCCAGGCATCATCTATAAAGACATGATCATCATAGGCACCCGTGTTGATGAGGGGGCTACCGCCGCCCCCGGCCATATCCGCGCTTACGATGTGTATAGCGGCAAACTCCGGTGGATCTTTCACACCATTCCCCATCCGGGAGAAGAAGGATATGAAACATGGGATGACAAAGAAGCCTACAAACATATTGGCGGCGCCAACGCCTGGTCCGGCTTTAGTCTGGATGAGGAAAAAGGTATCGTATTTGCACCCATCGGTTCTGCTTCCTATGATTTTTACGGAGGGAAAAGGACGGGACAAAACCTTTTTGCAAATTCCGTACTGGCCCTCGATGCAGCTACGGGCAAACGTATCTGGCATTACCAGACAGTGCACCATGACCTGTGGGACAGGGACCTGCCCACCGCTCCCGTACTGGTGACGGTCACCAAAGACGGCAAGAAGACCGAAGCCATTGCACAGGTGACCAAATCGGGTTTTATTTTTCTTCTTGAGAGAACAACCGGGAAACCGCTGTACCCCATAACAGAAACGCCGGTCCCTACCGTATCAGAACTGGCAGGGGAAAAGCCATGGCCCACACAACCCATACCCAGTTTTCCAAAACCATTTGTCCGACAATTGCTCACGGAAAACAACCTGAACAGGATCGTTCCGGATTCTTCCTATCAGGACATCAGGAAAAGGTGGCTGGCAACCAGGCATGACCACCTGTTCACACCTCCTTCCAAACAGGGAACGATCATTTTCCCTGGATTTGATGGTGGTGCAGAATGGGGCGGGCCTTCTTTTGATCCTACTTCAGGCATCCTGTATGTGAATGCCAGCGAAATGCCCTGGATACTGACGATGATAGACATCAAAGACCAGAAGAAAAAACAGGAGACCAACCTGGAAGCAGGCAAACGTTTATACACAACTACCTGCATGGCCTGTCATGGGGCACAGCGACAAGGCTCCGGCAACAACCCTTCCCTGCTGGGTATTGAAAAAAAATATACGATAGATTCATTCAAAGCCCTACTCAGCAATGGCCGCAGAATGATGCCCGCATTCAAACAACTCAGCAGTTCAGAAACCGAGGCCATTGCATCGTATGTACTTATGATCAGGAGCAGCCAGCAAAAATCTTTTGTAGCACCTCCCAAACCAACAGATCCCTATAATCAGCTTCCTTATACTTCCACCGGTTATAACAAGTTCCTTACCAAAGAGGGCTATCCCGCAGTGGATACGCCCTGGGGTAGTTTGAACGCCATCAACCTGAACACTGGTAAACTGGAATGGAAGACAACCCTTGGCGATTATCCGGAACTGAAAGCCAAGGGCATTCATTCAGGAACCGAGAACTACGGAGGTTCTGTGGTCACCGCCGGAGGACTTGTATTCATAGCTGCCACCAGTGACCATACCTTCCGGGCATTCAACAAACGCACCGGCCAGCTCTTATGGGAATATGATCTGCCGGCATCAGGTTTTGCCACGCCTTCTGTGTATGAAAAAAATGGACAACAATTCATCGTCATCGCTTGTGGCGGCGGTAAACTTGGCAAAACCTCAGGAGACAGTTATGTAGCATTTGCACTAAAAAAATAAAGTACCAACAAATCCAACACCATGTTATCACAAGACCTTTTCATCCATCACGTATACTTCTGGCTGGCTTATCCGGATAAACCAGAAGATCATGCTGCTTTACTAGCCGGTCTGAAAGCATTAAGCAAAGTGCCTTCCATACAACAATTCCACATCGGGGTCCCGGCCTCTACCAACCGGGATGTGATCGATACCAGTTACCAGTTCTCCTGGCTGGCCATTTTCCCCAATAAGGAAGCGCAGGATGCATACCAGGTAGATCCCCTGCATTTACATTTTGTAGAAACCTGCAAACATTTGTGGAAGGAAGTGAAAGTACTGGATTCCATCGGAGCCTACTGAAAATAAAAACGTCATTCCGGTGGAACAAAGAGGAAGCTACAGAAAACTGCATCCTCCCTGCGACCGGAATGACGTTTACTATGTCAATAATTATTTATTCCATTCCACTTCAGCTGACTTCACCTGGGAAGAGCTGGTACCGATATGGATCACAAACTTACCTGGCTCCCATACCCTTTTCAGTTCGCTGTTGAAAAATTTCAGTTCTTCGGTGGTAACTGTAAAGCTGACCTCTTTCGATTCACCTGGCTGCAGCATCACTTTCTGAAAACCTTTGAGGTCTTTCACAGAACGGCTTATGCTGGCTACCGGATCTGAAACATACAACTGCACCACTTCCTCTCCGGCATATTTACCGCTGTTGGTCAGGGTTACAGATGCTATCAGCTTTCCCCCCCCTTTCAAAATGGTCTTGCTCAGTTTCACAGGACTGTAATCGAAATGGGTGTAACTCAGTCCATAACCGAAAGGATACAAAGGCTCATTCACCTCATCCAGGTAACTTGTTTTGAATTTAGCCCCCCCTGTTCCGTCGAAAGGGCGGCCGGTGTTCTTGTGGTTGTAATAGATAGGGATCTGTCCCACGCTACGCGGGAAAGTAGCGGAGAGTTTTCCGGAAGGATTGTAATTCCCGAATAGAACATCCGCAATAGCGTTCCCAGCCTCTGTTCCCGGCGCCCATGCTTCCAGGATGGCAGTAGCATGTTCGTTCTCCCATACCAGGGTTAGGGGCCTTCCGTTGATCAGCACTACTACCAATGGCTTACCGGTCTTGTGTAAAGCTTTCAGCAAAGCCTGCTGACTGGCCGGCAAACTGATATCTGCACGGCTGGAAGATTCTCCAGACATATTTGCCGACTCTCCTACCACCGCTACTACTACATCCGCTTTATTGGCTGCGGCAACAGCTTCGTCTATCATTGCCTGTGGAGATCTAGGATCGATATCCGCCTCCAGTCCCAGGGCATTCACCCGTTTCAGAAACATGGCCGTATCATCGGTGATATTGGCGCCTTTGGCTGAAAGGATATTCACTCCGGATCCTGCAACATTCTTAAAGCCCTCCAGTACACTAACGGACTTGTTCCAGTCGCCGGCAACCACCCAGGTACCCAGCATGTTCCTCCGGTTATCGGCCAACGGGCCTACCAGTGCGATCGTACCGGAACGTTTCAAGGGCAACACCTGTTTGTCGTTTTTCAGCAATACCATGCTGTGAGCCGCTATATTACGGGCAGCTGCACGGTTATCCGCCGTCAGTATCTCTTTGGCTGGCCTTGATTCATCAATATACCTGTAAGGATCATCAAACAATCCCAGTTTGTATTTGGCTTCCAGGATACGCAGGCAGGCTTTGTCTATATCAGCTACAGTGACCTTCCCTTCTTTCAAAGATTTGGCCAGAGTGGTCAGCATACCTTCACCCACCATATCCATATCCAGTCCGGCTTTCAGTGCCAATGCAGAAACAGCCTGCAGGTCGCCCATGCCATGGTTGATCATTTCATTCAATGAAGTATAATCAGATACTACAAAACCGTTGAAACCCCATTCTTTCCGAAGCAGATCTGTCAGCAACCATTTGTTACCAGTAGCAGGAACCCCATCAATCACGTTGAAGGAACTCATGATACTTCCCGCGCCTGCATCGATCGCAGCTTTGTAGGGAGGCAGGTAATATTCATACATCTGAATGCGGCTCATATCTACCGTGTTGTATTCACGCCCGGCCTCTGCTGCTCCATATAAGGCAAAGTGTTTTACACAGGCCATCAGAGTATTGTTCTTTGACAGATCAGAACCCTGGTAACCACGCACCATGGCCTGAGCGATCTTGCCACCCAGGTAAGGGTCTTCACCAGAACCCTCCGAGATCCTTCCCCAACGGGCATCACGGGCAATGTCCACCATGGGTGAAAAAGCCCAGTTCAATCCGTCAGCTGTGGCCTCTTTGGCAGCGATACGGGCCGATTGTTCGATCAGTCCCATATCCCAGGAAGCAGATAATCCCAGCGGGATGGGGAAGATGGTCTTATGTCCATGGATCACATCCAGGCCAAAGATCATTGGTATATGCAAACGTGATCCGTTCACAGCCAACTCCTGCGCTTTTCTTACCTTCTCGGGCGAAGTGATGCCGAACAATCCGCCCACCAGTCCTTTTTTGATCTTATTCTCCACATCGGTGCTTACCACAGAACCCGTTACCGCAGCACCGCCGGGTATGATCAGGTTCAGCTGACCGATCTTTTCCTCGAGGGTCATCTTGGCCATCAGTGCTTTGGCTTTGGCCGTGTAGGTGTTTTGCGAAAAGGATGGGGACGCGAGCAGCAACAATGCCCCGGCCACTAGTAGCTTTTTCATAACTGTATTTTTGAAGTGAATGCAGACAAACAGGTTCACCTGCAGAAGACGGGCCAAGTTAGAAAAATTTAGCTGTTTATGTACTGACGAATGTCAGGAAAATAAAAAGACCCGCCATTACTGAGCGGGCCTTTGGATGGCTGTCCTGAAACCGGACATTGCTTGCTGGTACTATTTCAGTATGTTCTTGATGTTCTGGTAGCTGGTAGCAATATTCTCGAACGGTTTGGGCGCTCCATCCTGCTCAATAAAGAAATATCGCATACCCGAATCAGCGGCATGGTCGAAAATACGCTTGAAATCGAAATTACCTTTACCCACTTCCAGGATATGTTCAAATTTGGCATCCATATCTTTCACATGCCACAGGTGGAAACGGCCGGGGTGTTGCGCGAACAAGGCAACCGGGTCTTTACCGGCTTTCAGGGTCCAGCCCAGGTCTAATTCCATCTTCACCAGGTCCTTATCCGTTTCCGACAGGATCAGGTCGTAAGGCACTACCCCATCCACCGTCCTGAATTCAGCATCATGGTTATGGTAAGCAAAGAGCAGGCCTGCTTTCTTAGCTGCTTCGGCAGATCGGTTCAGTGTATCGATAGAGGATCTGATCTCATCCAGCGAGCCGATGGGCGTATTAGCACAAACCAGGTATTTCACGCCACCTTCTGCGGCCTGGTCAACCAGTTCCTGGTAATCATCCCGCAGATTTTTCATCGGTGGGATCACCATGGGTTTACCATCTGCTCCAGCAGGCATTTTAGCGCCGGGCGGCAATTTGAATGGGGCACCCAGCACATGGTGTGAGCGCCAATGCATACCCATCCCGTTCAGCATGGAAGCGAACTCTTTTGGTTTCATGCCATAAAAACCACCTTTTTTACTGAAAGCCGATTCGATCTCTGTATACCCGATATCAGCTATCTTTTTCAGGTTACCGGGAACATCTTCATCCAGTACGCCGAATAAAGTATATAACTGCAGACCTACACCCGGTAATGCTTTTTTCTTGAGTAAGGCTTTGGCCAACAGGCCATTGTTCAGCAGCAGGCCACCCAGGGTCATGGCAGCTGTATTTTTTAGAAACTTTCTACGCGTATTCATGATGATCAGAATGATGGATGAATTAATAGGTTAAGCCGAATCCGAACTTGTACAATGGATCTTTTGAATCGTAAGGCAGGTCTTCTTTCTGGTTGCGAACGGCTTCCATGGAAGAAGGTAATTCAAAAGGAAGTTTCCCGCCAGGTCTTGCCTTACCAAAGATCACATCCATCAACGCAGCATCGCTTGCACCAAAATTCGCCAGAACGGCTTTGGCCTTGGCATTGATCTCAGGAAAAACAGCGGGTCTGTCCAGATAAATATCAACAATGGTAGGAACCTTGCTCATGATCTGCAGAATGCTGTCGCGCTCTTTCTGTTTAAAATCCAGATCACCGTGATGGAACATCCTTGCCATCATATTAGGGGTCTCTACCGGTACCCAGGGCGTATTCAAACGCAGGATGGCAATATCCGCTTCAGCAGGCTGGTTCACCACAATGCCATATTTGCCCACCACTTTGGGATCCATATTTCCGGCATAGATCTTCAGCTTTGTATTGGACAAAGGCAATAGGCCTTTACCGGTATTGGTGTTCTTCAGCAACACCATCGCCCTTCGCTGCGATTCCTCTCCCACTTTCACAAAATCTGCACGACCCACGGTTTTCACGGCATGGTCAACATCCACATACGGATGATCGAACAGCCCCAACTGGAATTTCTGGCGCAACAGGCGGGCCACGGATTCATCGATCCTTGATTCTTTGAGCTTGCCTTCCTTTACAAGTTTCACTACCAGCTCCGGCACACTTTCTCCGCCAAACTGGTCAACACCTGCATTGATCACTTTCAATACACGTTCTTCCGGTGTCAGTTTTTCCACCCCCCATGCACGGGCCGGCCATACAAAAGCGCCCATATTAGCATCGGTGATGAGTCCCCAGTCCGTACATACCACGCCATCATATTTGTACTGTTTCCTGAGCAGGTCCGTGATCATGGCTTTATTGAAGGAGAATGCCACGTTCTGTTGGTCTGATCAACAGGGATACCATAATAAGGCATGATGGCAGCCGTTTGTGCCTTGAATGCGGCCTCGAACGGGATCAGGTGATATTTGAAATTATTACCAGGGTATACCTGTCCTTTCTGAAATTCGAAATGCGGGTCAAGACCTTCTTTCTGTGGTCCGCCACCTGAGAAATGTTTGGTCATGGCAGCCACGCTATTGGTACCCAATTGTGCCCCCTGCAATCCTTCCACATAAGCTTTGGTCATGCGTGCAGCAAGGCTGGCGTCTTCACCAAAAGTACCGCTGATACGGGGCCAGCGGGGTTCA
This sequence comes from Chitinophagaceae bacterium, assembly GCA_020403425.1. GTDB lineage: Bacteria > Bacteroidota > Bacteroidia > Chitinophagales > Chitinophagaceae > Sediminibacterium. The sequence goes on from JADBXR010000007.1 coordinate 102,403, forward strand.
GTGGCCAGATCGGCCATGGGATGCAGCGCTTCTCTGATACCTACGGCTACATATTCCTGGCGCACGATATCTGCAAACTTCCTGGTGAACGCTTCGTCACCGATGGCGGCAAGTCCGAGCGGCTCACAGAACAATGTAAAACCGTTGGCGGCCATCGCAAAAATATTCTGGGCAAATGCGTTCCGCGGATCGGAAGCCACCGTTACCGGAATACCCAGTCTGCTTTGCTCAGCATGTTTCTGCACGTTATTGTACCAGGTGGCCAGTGCTCTGATATCCGGTACCTGCCACAGGTTGATGTGATTCATCTTTTTCCCGTCGATCAACTGGGTGGCGACCGGGATACGGTCAAAGAAACCTGTACCGCTGAAATCATTCAGCGATCCATCAGCAGGGATCTTGGCCCCGTTGATGAATAATGTGCCGGCTTTTTCTTCCAGTGTCATCTGTGCCAACAGGTCTTTCACCCGGGCATTGATGGGTTGTTTCACATCTTCATACACATCCAGTTTTCCGTTCTTGTTCAGATCGCGGAAGCCAGGAGCCGTTTTACCGGATCCATTACGGGGGAACGTTACCCAGGAGACTGTGATCAGCAGCAGGGAAAACACTGCCAGCAACAACAGGCTTGGGTTGATGATTTGTTTTTTCATTTTCATTGCGTCGTTATGACACAATAATACTGATTAAATAGGAAAATCCAAACCTGAGCCACAGTTTTCCCTAATTTTAGCTGCGTTATGAAACGGGAGTTATCCATCAAAGAAACCATACAAAGAGGGGCTAATTTCTTTATGCCCTCATTATCACTGGATTGTGTCATTTTTGGCTTCCACGAGAACGAATTGAAAGTGTTACTGCTGAAAATGAAGAATGCCGACACCTGGGCACTACCCGGCGGTTTTATCTACAAGGAGGAAGACATAGAGAATGCAGCCATCAGGGTATTGCGCGAAAGGACCGGGCTGCACGATATTTTCCTGCGGCAGTTCCATGTATTCGGACAACCCAGCCGTTCAGAGAAGAAGTTCCACAGCAACCTGCTCCGGAAAGATGGCATCAAGGTGAGCAAGGACAATTGGATCCTACAGCGTTTCATCACAGTGGGCTATTATGCACTCGTTGATTTCGCCACGGTCACACCAGAACCCGACCAGAGTTCCGTTGCCTGCGAATGGAAGGATATATACAGTATCCAGGACCTATTCATGGATCACAAACATATCCTGGATACGGCTTTGTATACATTACGGATGCAATTGAATTATGTTCCCATCGGTCACAAACTGCTGCCACAGAAATTCACGATGCCGGAACTACAGAAGCTTTACGAAACCATACTAGGCAAGAAACTAGACAGAAGGAATTTCCAGCGGCGCATTCTCTCCTTCGGCTTCATCAAACGCCTGAAAGAGACCCGTAAAGGCGGTGCACACAAAGCGCCTTTCCTGTATTCATTTGATCTGAAAAAATATAAAAAGGCCTTGGAACAAGGATTACAGGGAGGATGGTAGGGTCATGAAAGGGAAAGCCATGCAGAGGAGAAGATGTTCCCCTATCCAACAACCTGACAGACACCTTCTTTTACAAGTTCCCCTTCTTTAATTCATCAACAGCGAAATTAGCCGCCCTGGCCGTTAAGGCCATATAGGTAAGTGATGGGTTCTGGCAGGCCGAGGATGTCATACAGGCGCCATCTGTAATGAATACGTTCTTAGCATCCCACACCTGGTTCGTCGCATTCAAGACAGATGTCTTGGGATCCTTACCCATGCGTGCCGTTCCCATTTCATGAATCCCGTGCCCGATGGCATGCCCATTGTCCCAGGTACGTACATTCTTTACCCCAGATACTTCGAACATGGCTTTCAGTTCTTCTACAATGGCTTTACGCATTTTCTTTTCATTGTCTTTCAACTCACAATCCATGGATAATACAGGCAAACCCCATTTATCTTTCCTGTTTGTATCAAGTGTGATCTTGTTCTCGTGATAAGGAAGGATCTCGCCAAAACCTGTAGCTCCGATACTCCAGCCGCCGGGCTCTGTCAAGGCTTCCTTAAAATCAGCGCCAATATTCAATTCTGCAATATCCCTGCTCCATCCGGCCCTGCTGGCACTTCCCTGGTAACCAAAGCCACGCAGGAAATCGCGTTTATCGTTACCGATATTGGCAAAACGGGGAATGTAAAAACCATTGGCCCTTCTTCCGAAATAATATTGGTCTTCGTATCCTTCCATCTGACCGGAAGCGCCCAGATTGTAGTGATGGTCCATCACATTATGTCCCAGTTCACCACTACTGCTGCCCAGTCCGCCGGGCCAGATATCAGTTGCCGTATTGAACAATACCCAAGTGGAATTCAAAGCCGAAGCATTCAGAAAAACGATCTTGGAATAATACTCATAGGTCTGATTGGTCTCCGCGTCCAGCACTTCTACCCCTTTGGCCTTTTGTGTATCCTTGTCGTAGATCAGTTTGGTAACGATCGAGAAAGGCCTTACGGTCAAGTTTCCCGTTTTCATGGCCGCTGGTAAAGTGGAAGATTGCGTACTGAAATATCCACCAAAGGGGCAACCCTCCCAGCAACGGTTACGGAACTGGCATTGCGTTCTACCTTCAATTGGCGCCGTGAGATTGGCCACACGGCCAATGAACAGGTGGCGTGCACCTTTGTATTGTGCTTTGATCCTGGCAGCTACATCCTTCTCCACACAGTTCAGGTCCATCGGTGGCAGAAACTGGCCGTCGGGCAAATGTGCCAACCCTTCTTTTGATCCGCTGATACCGGCAAATTTCTCCACATGATCATACCAGGATGCAATGTCTTTATAACGGATCGGCCAATCGATGCCGACCCCTTCTTTGGCGTTGGCCTCAAAATCAAGATCACTCAACCGGTAACTCTGCCTGCCCCATAAAATGGAACGGCCGCCCAACTGATAACTACGCCACCAGGTAAAGGGTTTCACTTCTGTATACGGACAATCCTCTTCATTTGTCCAGGAATCCATCACAGCCTCACTGGCCGCCCAGCCCCGGTGAATGACAGGATATTTCTTTTTCTGGTCAGCAGTAGTTCTGCCACGATGTGTAAAGTCCCAGGGATCCTTGGATGCGGTCGTATAGTCCTTGATATGCTGATAATCTCTGCCACGTTCCAGCATCAGCACTTTCAGTCCTTTCTCAGTAAGTTCCTTTGCCGCCCAGCCCCCACTGATACCCGACCCCACTACAATGGCATCGAAAGTATTTTGCGTTCTGACTTTGTTGTTCACATTGGTTGAATCTGCAGACATGTTATTTCGATTAGAGGATGACGGATTAATAATGACGGGTCTCAGAACCAGTCCCACTCTCTTCTCACAATTCAAAATTACCCCTTACAAGGTCCCTTTCTTCAGCTCTTCCACCGCATGGTTGGCCGCTCTTGCCGTAATGGCCATGAAAGTGAGTGATGGATTCTGGGTACTGGTCGAGGTCATGCAGGCTCCATCCGTTACAAAAACATTCTTACACTGATGCAACTGGTTCCAGGCATTCAGCATGGATGTTTTGGGATCCCGTCCCATCCGCACCCCGCCCATCTCATGGATATCCAGTCCGGGAGCCTGTTTGCTGTCGCGGGCATTGATATTGGTGCAACCTGCTTTCTCCAGCATTTCCTTGCCCTGCTCAAGAAAATCCTTTAATAGTTTTTCATCATTATCATCATACCCTACAGATGTGATCAACTGCGGGATGCCCCATTCATCTTTCTGGTCCTTACTTAAACGTACATGGTTCGATTCTTTGGGGATCGTCTCACCCTGCATCATCATATAGATGCCCCATCCACCGGCTTCGGTCAGTGCATCTTTGTATTCACCACCGATACCGTCGGCCCATGCCCTACCCCTGCTGGCGCTGTAATGCACCATATAACCACGCAGGAAATCCATTTCCTGCTTATATACATTTCGGAAATTGGGCATCATCACCGCAGTGGGTCTACGGCCGTAATAGTATTTGTCTTGCGGCCCGTCGTACGATGCCGTCAAAGAGCCCCGATAATTGTGAAAAGCCACGAACTTACCCAGCAAACCATTATCGTTGCCCAAGCCGTTGGGAAAACGGTTAGAAGTGGAATTCAACAGGATCAGATTGGTATTCAAACAGGCAGCATTCACAAAAATAATGCGTGCAAAATATTCTGTGGCCACATGTGTCACAGTATCTATCACCCGAACGCCAATGGCTTTTTGCTTCTGTTCGTCGTAAATGATGGAATGCACCACCGAATTGGGACGCAGCGTAAGGTTACCGGTCCGCTGAGCCCAGGGAATGGTGGTGGAATTGGAACTGAAATAGCCACCGAATGGACAGCCCCTTTCACACAGGCTTCTTGCCTGACACTGGGTACGTCCCTGTTGGATATGGATATCTCTGGGCTGCGTCAGATGTGCACAACGGCCCTGCACCACATAACGGTCTTTGTAATGGGCCTTGATCTTTTGCTGGATCTCTTTCTCTACACAATTCATTTCCCAGGCCGGCAGAAAATCACCGTCAGGTAATGTTTCCACCCCGTCTTTATTACCACTGATACCGGCAAACCTTTCCACATGCGTATACCAGGGCGCCAGGTCATCATAGCGGATGGGCCAGTCAACCGCAAAACCATCGCGGCCCGGACCTTCAAAATCGTATTTGCTCCAACGTTGTGTTTGCCTCGCCCAAAGCAAAGATTTACCACCTACCTGGTATCCACGGATCCAGTCGAAGGGTTTTTCCTGCACATAGGGATGTTCATGGTCCTTCACAAAAAAATGATCCGTGGCCTCGCCATACGCATAACAACGGTTCACTACCGGATCTTTTTCAGCGATGGGGGGCGGCATTTTACCCCGATGCGGGAAATCCCATGGGTTCTTGGTGGCTGTAGGGTAATCTTTCAGGTGTACCACATCTTTTCCTCTTTCGAGCAACAGGGTCTTCAGTCCCTGGTCACAGAGCTCCTTGGCAGACCAGCCGCCACTGATGCCGGAACCTACCACAATGGCATCAAAAGAATTTTGCGCAACACCTTTGGTGTTGACATGAAGTGTATCGGGCATAGCAATCGTATATACAATGAGTGAATGAGTGCATGATAGTGAGTGAATGAGACACATACTATCTTCTATTGCATCATTACTTAAATCTAAAGTATTATTTTTCTTCCTGTATGCTCCGGTAAGATTATTATCAACTTTTGATAATTTTATACCAGAATTCATTTCAAATTCAGCAATATGGAATATAGGGAGATCGGACAATCGGGCATACATGCTTCGGCCATCACTTTTGGTGCCTGGGCCATTGGTGGGTGGATGTGGGGCGGGGCCGACCGCAAAGAGGCGCTGGAAGCCATTCTGGCTTCTTATGAACTGGGTGTTACTTCAATAGATACGGCCCCTGCCTACGGACAGGGACTCAGTGAAGAGATCGTAGGGGATGCTTTGAAGACCCTTCCGAGAGACAAGGTACAGATCCTCACCAAATACGGGCTTCGCTGGGACCTGAGCAAGGGTGAGTTCTTCTTTAACAGTATAGATAATGGTGGCAATCCCATCGTGGTCAACCGCTATTCCGGCAAAGAAAGTATCATCGAGGAATGTGAGAACAGTTTGCGAAGGTTGGGTACGGATCATATTGACCTCTACCAGATACACTGGGCCGATCCCACCACCCCTATTGAAGAGACCATGGAAGCAGTACTGCAATTACAGCAAGCCGGTAAGATCCGTGCAGCGGGTGTCTGCAACTATACGGTCGATCAGATGAAGACCGCTGAAACCGTTCTTCCGCTGGCATCCAACCAGGTGCCATACAGTATGGTGTTCCGCGATATAGAGAAAGATGTGATCCCCTACTGTATCGAACATCAGAAAGCCGTGATCGCCTATAGTCCCTTACAGCGGGGCTTGCTGACAGGCAAGATCAAACCCGGCCACCAGTTCAACGAAGGTGATACCCGCGAAGGCAACCGTTTTTATTCTGACGAGAATATCAGGCGGATCAATGGTTTCCTCGACGATCTCCGGTCACTGGCGGCAGATAAGAACGCCTCACTGGCACAACTGGTCATTGCCTGGACCCTACGGCAACCCGGTATCACATTGGCATTGGTGGGCGCCCGCAACGCAGAACAGGCAAGCCAGAACGCCCGGGCAAGCAATATCCAACTGAGCCATGAAGAATTACAACTCATCAATGACAAACTGGGCAAGCTGGAGCTGGTATTCTGATCATCCTGAATAGTAGTGCAAAAGATCAATCCTTCATCACCGACCAGCGACTGCAACCATAAAATATTTTTGGCGATGTCTGATCGGGTCGTTTATATTTGCCTACCAAATAAGTAGACTAATCAATACCGTATCATGCAGGTAAATCCAACCATCAGCGCTCCTGTTATCCGCTTTCACTATTTCCAAGTCAACAGGCATTCCTGTTGTTGTTGCTGACCTGATTGCCGTTCTGCATCAGAACTATTTAGTAAGTCGACTGTTTATTGAAATCATCCACCTTTCACCTTTACAACCGTTCCCATGAATCATCATACAAGAATAACTATCCTGTTATCGGCCCTGGCCCTTTCCATTCAATCCTTTGCACAATCCACCGATGCCTACCGGGCCAGCATCGATAGCTGGCATCGTGCCAGAACAGAGAACCTGAAAAAAGAGAACGGCTGGCTGAACCTGGCCGGACTGTTCTGGTTACAGGAAGGCAGTAACAGTTTCGGCAGTGATTCTACACAAGCGGTCGTTTTTCCCAAAGGTAGTATTCCAGCCCATGCAGGCTATTTCGTACGAAAAGGCAATACCGTTTCATTGCTTACCCAGCCAGGCGTGAGGATCACCATACAGGATACTGTCGTGACCGATCGCATCATTTTCCAGCCGGATTCGATAAGGACCCCGGTGTTGGCATATGGCTCTTTGAGATGGTCGGTGATCAAAAGAGAGGACAGGATCGGCATCCGCCTGCGTGATCTGAAGAGCAAGGAGCTGGAACATTTCAAAGGCATTGACAGATACCCGGTAAATACGGCCTGGAGAACCACGGCCAAACTGGAGACCTCCGGACAACCCGGACGCATTTCCATTACCAATGTACTGGGACAGACCAACCTGCAGAATGCGGCCGGCAAACTGGTATTCACCCTGAGAGGCAAAACCTATACGCTGGATGTGCTGGACGAGGGCGAAGAGGAACTCTTCATCGTTTTTGCTGATGCCACCAATGCCACCGGGACCTATCCTTCGGGACGTTTCCTATACATTCCAAGGCCAGATGCTCAGGGAAATACGGTCATTGATTTTAACAAGGCCTATAATCCTCCCTGCGCTTTTACCCCTTTTGCCACCTGCCCCCTACCACCGCCCCAGAACCGCCTGTCATTGGCGATCACGGCAGGAGAAAAGAACTATGGGAAACATGGAACCGGCAGATAACTAAATTTTGTCAGAATCGTACCAGACTATACATTTGCAATCCTATCGGCATCAATCAGCTTCTCTGTAAAAGATGACCGGTTGTACGGGGGGTTAGCTCAGTTGGCTAGAGCGCTTGCATGGCATGCAAGAGGTCGTCGGTTCGACCCCGATACTCTCCACTTGATAATCAAAGACTTACATATAAAATGTAGGTCTTTTTTATTAAAAGTAAAACTTGGGTAAAACCTATAGACTTTTGGTAAAACCATCTTCGACTAAGAAAAATTAAGACAGTCTTTTTATTCACATTTTTCTATCGCGGTAAGAAATAATCGATTCAGGTAGGCTCATTCGCTATTGTTATGCAGCTACACTGCAAATAAAATATACAATATACTTTCGTTATCGGGTATCGTTGCCATATGAAAGGCTCGCTATCTTTTTACCTCTATCTAATCATATTGTCCGGCATGCCTTACAAGGATTTTGAAGATGATTGCATAATCCGATTGTTTTGATCCAGTGATTCGAGTTTCACGAGTTAGTAATCATATAAATAGTTTCTACCTCTATTTGTTTGGTTTAAATAGTACATATTTAAAACTTCATTCTTTGTATTCTCACTGCGTTCAGAATAGCTAAAAGTGCCACACCCACATCAGCAAAAACTGCTTCCCACATGGTAGCTAAACCACCTGCACCTAATGACAGTACAATAATTTTTACGGCAAATGCCAAAACAATATTCTGAATAACAATGCTGCGGGTGGCTTTGCCTATCTTAATGGCGGTGGCAATTTTTGAGGGCTGATCGGTTTGTATTACCACGTCAGCTGTTTCAATGGCTGCATCACTGCCCATTGCACCCATTGCAATACCTACATCGCTTAAAGCCAATACAGGAGCATCGTTGATGCCATCACCAACAAAGGCAATCATTTTTGTTGTGTCCTGCTTTAATTCCTCTACTTTTTGCACTTTGTTTTCGGGTAATAAATCGCCAAAGGCTGTATCAATACCAATGTGCTTTGCTACTTTTTGAGTGATTGCATTTTTGTCGCCACTGAGCATTACAATCTGAGTAATGCCATTCAAATGCATTTGCTTAATGGCATCCTGTGCATCTTCTTTAACTTCATCGGCAATGAGCACATAACCTGTATATTGATTATTGATGGCGACTACCACAATGCTTTCTACAATTTCATCCAATTTCGTATCGTAACTAATATCGAATTTTTTTAGCAACCTGGTATTACCCGCCAATACTTCCTTGCCATTTATTTTTCCTTTTAAACCATGTCCAGAAATTTCTACTACATCCTCTGCCTGATAAATCTGTGTTTCGTTCTTTTCATATTCGGCTATGGCTTTGGCAATAGGGTGTGTTGATTTGGTTTCCAATGCTGCCAATGTTTTGATGAACTCATTTTTGTCCATTCCATTTGTTACAATTTCCTGTACTTTAAAAACACCAGCCGTTAATGTTCCGGTTTTATCCATCACCACGGTATTTAGTTTGGTTATAAGCTCCAGGTAATTTGAGCCTTTGAAAAGAATACCGTTTTTGCTGGCTGCACCAATGCCGCCAAAATAGCCCAAAGGAATGGAAATGACCAAGGCACAAGGGCAACTGATAACTAAGAAAATTAAAGCCCTGTACAGCCATTGTGCAAATACATAATCGCTTACAACGAAGTAGGGAATTATAACCAACGCAACCGCTAAAAAGAAAACAATCGGTGTATAGATTTTTGCAAACTTTCTTATCAATAATTCTGTCTTTGCTTTTCTGGCTGTGGCATTTTGTACCATTTCTAAAATGCGTGCAAGTGAACTATCGGCAAATTTTTTGATTACTTTCAGTTCAATTACTTTATCAAGGTTTAGCATACCGGCCAATACCTGCTCTCCTTTGTAAATTGATTTTGGCTTACTTTCGCCTGTAAGGGCTGCGGTATTGAAGCTACTGCCATCGCTGAGCATTTCGCCATCCAGCGGCACCTTTTCACCCGCCTTAATTTGAATGGTTTCGTTTATTTGAACTTCTTCGGGTTTTACTTCCTGGTACCTATTATTTCTTAAAACACTGGCAGAAGATGGACGAACATCCAATAAGGCTTTAATGTTATTCTTTGCTCTTTTTACTGCTGCACTTTGAAACAATTCTCCAATGGCATAGAATAACATCACCGCAACGCCTTCAGGATATTGCCCAATGGCAAAAGCCCCTGAAGTTGCCAAAACCATTAATGTGAACTCTGTAAAGAACTCTTTTTTAAGAATAGCTTCCCAACCTTCTTTTATTACAGGAAAGCCTACTGGCAGGTAGGCAATTGCATACCATGCAAAGCGAATATATTCTTTTAAAAAAGCAGACTTAAAATAATTATCTACGGCAATGCCAATAAGCAGCATAATAAAACTGATGATAGCCGGAAGATATTGTTTGAGCATACTACTTTCAGCTATTTCAGTTTTGTGAACGGGCTTACTGTCATCTGGCTTTATTTCATGTAACAAATTATCTGCCCCGGCTTTACTGTAAACTCTCTCGTCTAATGTACAGCAAGTAATCTTGCCTTCGTCATCGTAGGTATGAACATGATTTGGATCTGGATTTATCATTTTATACCGTTTATTTTATAATGCGAAGAAATATAATCCTTAAGTTGTTCCTTTAGGGTTTTCAGGTATTCTTCTAAATCTGAAATACAGATTTCATTTTTATTGGTTTCACAAATCTTGAAGGGAGTTTCATCCAAAAATTTGTATAGTTCAGGATAATCTGATTCAATCGTTGAAGTGATTAAGATTATTTCTTGCATAAGTTGATTTACATTTTTCATTGATTTTTATTTTATCAAGTTTAAAAATTCGTTCTTAGGTATTCTTTTTAATTGCGTTTTACCATAATGTGCAAAGACCTGTCCGTAACAATTTCATTCCATGATTGCATCAACTGCTTTTTGGTAAAAATTGGCAATTCATTCAATGGGCTGTTTTCCAGCCCCTGATGAAACTTTATGTAAAAATAGCGATTACTATAAGCAAAGTCACGCAACCTGCGAAGCTCTTTTTCCTAATACTCTAATATCTTTTCCTTGCTCCATTTTTCGAAAGAGTGCAACTTCCGTTCCTGCCAAAATATTGCCAGCAATTGAAAAAAGCTGAGCCCTTTGTACTGAACATAGGAGAATTGTGTTGTGCTTATCATAATGTACTTTTTATTCTTTTTCTTCACCCCCTGCTGCTTTTGATAGAACATAAAAAGCACCTTTGGTAACTATCATTGCATCTTTAGGTATTTCTTCAAGTGGTGTTATTTCTATATAGCCTAATTCTGTTATACCTGAAATTACTTCAACTCTTTTGAAACGGATATGCTTTTCAGCTTTGGCTTCTGTATCTTTTCCAGTTTTTTCCTTTTCATCTTTTTCTACTGCCTTTTCTTCCTCACTACTTACTATAAAGATGAAAGTTTTGCCTTCTGCATTTACCACTGCATCAACAGGAACTGCCTGTACTGTTTGATTACCTACATTAATCAATGCCGATACATACATGCCGGGCAATAACCTGATGCTGCTCATATTATTTATTTTGGCATGAACAATTACGGATTTGTTTTCGTTTTCGAATGATTGGTTGATGCCGTATATAGTACCCGTGATTTGCTTGTTGTTTTGATTGGTAAGAATGAACGCCACCTTTTGCCCATTCTTCACCTTGAATAAATCCTTTTCGTACACCTGTAAATCGCAATGCACCTGTGAGTTATCTATAATATCCATTAGTGAAGTTTGCATATCAATATAGCTGCCTGTCTTTATTCGTATATGCCCTATAACACCACTAATAGGTGCATAAATTGGAATTTGGCTTGCAAAATTTCCATTGGCTACGGATGCAGGGCTGATGTTCAATTGCTGTAATTGTGTTTCCATTCCATGCAGTCTTGCTTTATCTGTTTCATATTTTGATGCAGCCTGTTGAAATATCTTACCAGTACCTGCATTTTCGTTATTGAGTTCTTTTTGGCGCTGATACTCCTGCTGTGTGTACACAAACTCTTTTTTCAGCGTAAGGTAATCTTGTTGCAATCTTACTATATCTGTATTTTCTAATATTGCCACTGTTTGCCCTTGGCGAACATAATTGCCTTCCAGTACCATTATTTTTTTGATAATCCCCGATACTAAAGAGTTTACATCTGCTTTGTTTTGTGGCGGCACTTCTAATTGACCGCTTGATTTTACCACACTGTTTAAGTTTTTCATTTCTATTGTACCCAACTCAATGCCTACGGCTTTCATTTGTTCTGGGGAAACTTCTATTGCAGCTGTGTGCTCTTCTTCTTTCCTGGTCACTTCTTTTACATCAGCTTTGCCATTTGATTTACAGGAAGAAAAACTGATTGCACTTACAACTACTGCATATGTTATGATTGATTTTATATTAATTGACTTCATTTTACTGGTTTCCTTTTAAATAGTTTAACAATATGATAGACTGATTGAACTGATTTACTGCATCGGTATATTGTAGCTTTGTATTAATGGCGGTTTGCAAGTTTTGAATATACTCCATATAGCCTATTTCTCCTTTGGTGTATGCCGTGTTTGAAATCCTGATAATATCATCGGCCTGTTTTAATCCTGTAGTTTCATAATACTGCAAACTTTCTTTTGCTTTCAGGTATTCGTTGTACTGCATGGCATAATTGCTTTGCAGGTATTGAAATGTTTGCTGTTTTTCTGTTTCAATAAGTGTATTGTTTATTTGTGCTGCCTTTATTTTTGCTTTTTGAGTACCAAAGAATAAAGGCACTCCAATACCTACTTGAAGACCTGCTATCCGTGTACCATTGAAATAATCACGGTTGATTTTTGCAGGGTCAAAACCTTTGATAAGCAACTGATGATAATAGCCTACATTCAAATCCGGCAGCAATCTGCTTTTTTCTACTTTCACTTGTGCTGTATTTACATTCAGTCTTTGATTATAATACTGGATTAAGGGCGTTGATTGTAAAGCAGTGGTATCAGCCATAAAAACATCAGGCAGTTTTACCAACTCATTTTCCTTGGGTATAATTTGCTCCGTAGTGTTTACCCATTTTTGCAATGCCAGTTGATAACTGTTTACGGTAGTGTTAGCCAGTTTTAAATGTAACTGATTTTCTTTATACCGGTTTTCAGCCTGCATCTTTTCCAACTGGTTTGTTTCACCAGTGTTGAAACGCAGTGTAGCCCTCTTTAAGAAATTGCTGTATATGCTATCCAGCAGCTGCAACAGTTTTACTTTTTGCATGCCATACACAAGATTGTAGTATGCTTCTGTTACTTCTTTTTTAATTTCATTTTGATTTACCAGTTTTGCCTTTTGAGCTAATAAAGTATGCTGTGTCAACAATTTATTCTGATTGGCATATACTGTTGGGAATGCAAAATTTTGGATAATTCCAATGCTGTTATCAATATTACCTCCACTGGTGGGGTCTTGTGTGAGTTGCAGATTTGTTTTATCGGGATTAAAACCTGTTTTCTGCAAAGCCTGTGATTGTTGAATGTTTAAATCGGCTGCTTTCATTTGCAGGTTATTCTTTACTGCTATGTCAATACACTCCTGTAAAGTTTTTTGATTGTCTTGTCCATAGGATTTATCTGCAAACAAACTGATGAATATAAACAACAAAAAAATAGCCGTTGTATTATCTGGTAGTTTTGCCTTCTTCATTTTATTTGGTTTGAAGTTAATTTTGGTGTTAAACAAAATATAGAGTGCAGGAAGTACCAGCAAGGTTAATAATGTAGCTGTGATTAAGCCACCAATAACTACGGTAGCTAATGGTTTTTGTACCTCACCACCTGCACCAGTAGAAAGTGCCATTGGTAAAAAACCCAATGAAGCAACCGCAGCCGTCATTATTACCGGGCGTAACCTTACGGATGTTCCTATTCTTACTCTTTCGTATATGTCGGTAATGCCTTCGTCTTTTAGCTGATTGAAATAACCTATAAGCACAATACCATTTAACACGGCTACACCAAATAAAGCAATGAAACCAACACCTGCCGAAATACTGAATGGCATACCTCTTAGCCACAATGCTATAATGCCGCCAATGGCTGATAATGGTACAGCACTAAATATGAGCAATGATTGTTTTATGCTGTTGAACGTGAAATAAAGCAATACTAAAATGAGTAATAAGGCCACCGGTACTGCTATGCCCAAACGCCCTTTTGCTTCTTTAAGATTTTGAAACTGTCCGCCATAGTTATAATAATAACCTGTTGACAGTTTAAGATTTGCATCCAATATCGGTTGTATTTCTTCCACTGTGCTTTCAACATCACGGCCATGAACATTGAAGCCAACAAAAATTCTTCGTTGTCCGCCGTCATGACTTATTTGTGCAGGAGCTGTTTTAAATGATATATTAGCAACCTGGTTTATTGGCACTTTTTTGCCTGATGGTAAAGGCACATAGAGGTTTTCAATATTGCTGAAATCCTGCCGTAAATCTTTTTGCAACCGCACTACCATGTCAAACCGTTTATCGCCTTCAAACACTACACCTGCCACATTTCCTGCAAAAGCAGTTTTCAGCACCATATTTACATCACTGATGGTTAAACCATATTGTGCAATTTTATCTCGGTTGTATTCCACTTGTATTTGTGGTAGTCCGCTTACTTTTTCGACAAAGGGTTCACTTACTCCTTTTACATTTTTGATAAGCATTGCAACTTTATTTGCATGGACATTCAAGATTTCCAAATCTGCACCATAAATTTTTATTGCCACATCTTGCTTTATGCCTGTAATTAATTCATTAAACCGCATTTGCATGGGTTGTGTAATTTCAAAACTTACCCCCGGTAAAATTCTTAGTGCTTCTTCCATTTTTTCCATCATTGCTTCACGGGTATGTGCCGATGTCCATTTTTCTTTAGGCTTCATGGCAAGCATCATATCGGCTCTTTCCATCGGCATTGGATCGGTTGGAATTTCAGAACTGCCAATTCTCGTTACTGCTTGTTTTATTTCTGGAAATTTATCTTTCAAGATTTTCTCTGCCTTGCTAAATATTTCCACTACCTGCGTTAATGATGTTCCTTGTTCCATCCTTATTTCAACAGTAAGGTCACCTTCTTCCAATGTTGGTATGAACTCACCACCTAAACTGTTAAAAAGGATTAAGCTGCCAGTAAATAATACTATCATGGCAAGCACAATAGTTTTCTTCCAGCGTAAAGCCCAACTCAGCATGGGCTCATAAAGTTTTTGAAAAAAAACAATTATGCTATCGGAAATATTATTTTTATGTGCAGTTTTCTTGCTAAGAAATAAAGCACTCATCATTGGCACATAGGTTAAGGAAAGTATGAAGGCGCCCAATATTGCAAATGCAACTGTTTGAGCCATTGGCTTAAACATTTTTCCCTCGATGCCTACTAATGCAAAAAGCGGCAGGTAAACAATTAAGATGATGATTTCACCAAATGCTGCACTGCTCCTGATTTTTGATGCAGCTTCAAACACTTCATCATCCATTTGTGATTGTGAAAGTTTATTCAATCCGATATGATGATGCTTGCTCATGTAAATTCTGTGTACAATTGCTTCTACTATGATTACCGCACCATCTACAATAAGCCCGAAGTCAATAGCTCCCAAACTCATCAAATTGCCACTTACACCAAACAGGTTCATCAGTATTATGGCGAAAAGCATGGCTAAAGGAATTACAGAAGCTACAATAAGACCCGCCCTTAAATTACCTAAGAGCAATACCAATATAAATATTACAATTAAACCACCTTCAATAAGATTTTTCTCTACTGTACCTATTGCCCTGTTCACTAATTCGGTTCTATCAATGAATGGCTCTATTACTACACCTTCGGGCAATGATTTTTGTATTTGTACCATCCTCTGCTTTACGTTGGCAATTACCTGTGCAAAGTTTTCACCTTTCAGCATGAGTGTAATCCCTGCCACTACCTCGCCCTCACCGTTTCTTGTAACTGCCCCGTAACGGGTGGCAGTACCAAATTGTACTGTTGCTACATCACGGATTAAAACGGGTATTCCGTTTACATTCTTCACCACAATTTTTTCAATATCACTCAACGACTTTACCAATCCCAAACCACGAATGAAGTAGGCATTGCTTCGTTGCTCTATGTAGCTGCCTCCGGTGTTTTCGTTGTTGCTCTCTAATGCTTTATAAATTTCAGGGATGGCTATGTCCATTGCATTAAGTTTGTCGTTATCCAAAGCAATTTCATATTGCTTTACATAACCGCCCCATCCGCTGACTTCTGCTAAGCCTTCTGTACCAGCTAACTGCCTGCGGACAATCCAATCCTGCATGGTACGCAAATCAGTAGCTGTGTATTTGTTTTCATATCCTTTTTTGGTATGAATAATATATTGGTATATTTCTCCTAACCCTGTAGTGATGGGTGCTAATGAAGGTTCGCCTATGCCTTGCGGAATTTGTGCTTCAGCATCTTTTAGGCGTTCGCTTATCTGCTGCCTTGCCCAATAGATGTCGGCATTGTCTTTAAACACAATAGTTATTACAGAAATACCACTACGGCTAATACTTCGCTTTTCTATTACATTGGGAATATTAGCCATTGCCAACTCAATAGGTGTGGTAATAAACTGTTCTACCTCCTGGGCACCTAATGTTGGCGCTTGGGTAATTATCTGTACCTGGTTGTTGGTAATATCCGGCACTGCATCAATAGGCAACCGTATAGCGGATATAACGCCCCAAATAATGAGAGCCAATGTAAAAGCACCCACTACCAATTTGTTTTTTATGGAGAACCGAATTATTTTTTGAAACATTGATTTTTTCTATTTGGTTAGATACCTGTAATAATGAACAATTCTCTCCGCAATGGCTGCTAAAAGAATGACACAACACAGGGCAAAAACAATAAACTTAATTACTCTTATTGCCAATGGCTCGTTAGCCTTTTTGGACTTTTTTGCTTTTGCCATTATGGAATGGAAAAAGGGTAAATTAAAAATGCAGCACACGCCTATTCAACGGCAATGCAGCAAATCAATAAAAGGAGTAATTAGGCTATTTTAGGCGGTTGCCAAATAGAAAAAGAAACCTCTGTAGAAAAGGAATAATTATAAATTGGATATTTCAAGGATTGAAATACCGCTGTGGCTATATTATTATGAGCAACAGACTGGTAAAATGCGGATGCCGGACAATGGGAACAACTGCAAAAAGGGGTACAGGCTTCGTCAACAGGTTGCTGATGCTGATGCGATGGAATAGCGGAAATTTTTTGCTCTGCCTTTGCACTACATTCCTGCTTGTCGTTGCATGGTATGCAGGACAGCACCAAAAGATAAATGCTCATTATGAAGGCAAAAAATTTCATTCAGGCAAATATAAACAAAGAAATGAAAAGTTTTATCCTTTAATTGTCATCTCTGCATAGTTTACAAACTACACCTTTTGATATGAATCGACCTTGATTTTATACGGGGTTTTACAAGTTGCATTGTGCAGGATTTCATCTATTGTGCAGACTGAAAGTCGAAACGCTTGCCGGTATAACGCCTAGTTGCCGGGTAAATTTCTGAGGCAATGTCTCAAGAATTGGATCACGCGAGTATGGTTTAGCAGTATATTAACATTGCAATTACTCTTAAAGTAGCCTTTTAAACGCTCGGTGCAGGCAGAGTAGGGACTTTTTAAGAACCGGTCATTGCCAATATTGACGTTGCTTTATTGGCAATATTAAATGCGAGATCCGAATTCAAAAAATAAACGCCTAAATCCACCTATATTACAATTGAAGAAGTGAAAAGGATAGTATTGTACGCCAAATTTAATGTTGAAAATGACATAATATGACAATTCCATGAAACGCCATTATTGGTTACTGGAAAGCAGTTGACTCAATTCAACCTTTACGACGAAAATGGAGAATGCCTTCATCATCTTAAAAATCCTATATCATTAAATGAAGATTATTTGATCACAACTGTTGGTGAATCGCACAGTCCATTCAAAATCCTTTTTCCCATAAATTTTCAAAAGTTCAGCCGGTTTTACTTGAGCAGGAGGTTTCATTTTAAACAAATACTATTGAATAGAATTAGGACTTATTATTTTACTAGTAATCCAGACGCTTCGAAGCCCCTTTTCGCAAAATCCGACGCAAGAACACTGGGAATGAAAGGCACTAAAATGGATGATCAAGGATAACTTTCCGCCTCTGAACTTGTAAGAAAAATGGAATTGATCTGCTTAAAGCCACACCGCGAAAAAAATATTATTGATTGAGAGGCTGGAATCGGGTTGAGTGATATTTTATCATGATTCCCAATACTCAGGTTTTGTAAAAATCGCCATATCTATGGTAGTTTTGTGCATTTAGGACTGTTAATTTCTAAATACTTTCTTAAAACAGGTTAACGGTAGCTACATTACTCTTTATTGAAAGTATTTTTAAGGTTGATACGTCTGCTCATGAAAAACTTGAAATCGGTAATTAACTTTTTTACATTGTCGGATTTTTCATCTTTGACGGCCATTGAAGGACTTGCCAAAAGGCACCATGAAAAATGGTCAAATCATTATTCTAAGTGGAGTTATGAATCGACAAAGCAGAAACTTCTTTCGGCATATTGGACACGAGTCGTGCCGGTGCATCTTTTTACTCTTTTTTGTATAGTGTTAATTGCCTGCTCTTACTTTTTATTTCGGCAGCAGAACATATCTGAATTGATTACCGTTATTTCCATAGCAGTAGTTCTCGTTTATTTCAGTCTCAGGCTTTGGGTTTACAACCCAATTTATATGAATGAATTTGTACCACTGTTGAATAATGCAATTGAAACTTTGAGCGGAGATTATTTGAAGGAAATCGATGATGTAAAAAAGGCTCAGTATAGTGCCACTACCATTGTATTAATTCATATTGTAACTAACAAACTCGCCGGATTTCCCATCCTAGAAGGTGGCAGGGTTTCCAAAGATGAAATGGCAAAGCTATATGGCATTTCAGAAAGGAGTTTTCATGATGCTCTAAATAGTGTGCTTAATGCTGACTGGAAACAAAGCAAACGTATGGATACCGAGATGGCCGACGCATTTAAAAAAGCAGGACAATATTTTTCTGCCATAGGCAATATGCGGGCTGTCAGTTTGTTAGGTGACATTCAGACTGATGTACTTGTATCAAAGAAACCGCCTGCCATTTAATGCCAGAATAGCGGAATAATGTTAATGAATATAAAACAGGTAAGATGATGTATACATAAATGCATACTGTCACCTGAATTGCTACTGAGTTGGAAACATTTTTTATGACAGAGTTTCCAATGATGGTTCCTATGACTCAAACTGAGTTCTGGGACAAAATGCAAAGTGTAGTGGAAAAAGTAGTGGAAGCCAAACTAACTACTGCAACTTCTTCAATTTCCGCCACCCTGATACCGGAAAAGGCCCTTCTAAAAGCCTCAGAAGTCTGCACCATTTTCCAGATCTCCAAGCCCACCCTTTACGAGTGGTTAAAGCAGAAAAAGATTGCCAGTTTCAAGATCCAGTCACGCCGCTATTTTTCCCGGCAAGACATTGAAGCTATTATCCGGCAAGGGAACAAATTATCCAATCTTTAATTCTTCGCCATGAACTGCAAAGAATTTAATCAGTTGGCGATAGTTGATTACCTTTTAGCATTAGGTCATAAACCGACCAAAATTCAGGGTAATGACTATTGGTATTTTTCCCCCTTCAGGAATGAACGAACCCCTTCGTTTAAGGTTAACAAAAAATTTAATGTCTGGTATGATTTTGGGCTTTCCAAAGGGGGCAATTTGATTGATTTTGGTATCTTGTATTACAGGTGTTCCGTCAGTGAACTATTAGACAAACTCGGACAGCAAAATCCCTTTTTCTTTCATCCGCCATTTTCGTACCCAAAAAAGAAATCATTTTCCCAGGCTGATGAAAAAGGAAAGATCGCCATTACGGATATTCGAAACAGCATCGAATTAAGGTCATTACAGGAATACTTAACCTTCCGGAAAATCCCATTACATATCGCCAACAGTTTCTGCCGGGAAGTTGACTTTCTTTTATATGACAAGAAAATCACCGCTATTGGGTTCAAAAACAGTGCCGGTGGCTTCGAGTTACGGAGTGCGCATTTTAAAGGCAGCAGCAGCCCCAAGGAAGTGACCTTGTTTGGCAAAGATTTTTCAAAAACCATTCTCGTTTTCGAAGGTTTTATGGATTTCCTTTCTTACCAATCCATCCACCAACGAAAACTGATCCTACTGCCAAAACAGCAGCCCAACTTCCTGATTCTAAATTCCGTTGGGTTTATTGAAAGGATCAAGCCAGGACTTGAAAAATACGCTTCTGTTCACCTTTATCTTGACCGGGACAATATGGGGGTATCTGTTACCAGTGAGCTTTTGTCACTTGGCAGTAAATACCAGGATAAAAGCCAGTTGTATAAGGATCACAAGGACTTAAACGAGTATTTGATAAAAGAGTATCTGGATCAGAGCCATTCACAAAGGAAAGGCATGAGGCCTTAAATTTTCAGGAGCCAGCTATGTTTCGGTTTTACCGAAACGCTGGCTTTATTCATCCCGCCTCGGGCGGGATTCATAAAGGGAACTGCATCGAGGACAATGAAAAGTGAGATATGATAACCGAAACCAAATTACCCAACCGAAACAAAGGCGGGCGGCCAGCAAAAGCTGTTAAACGCAATAAAGTACTGGGCGTAAAATGCACCCTTGTCGAAAAGAGAACCATTGAAGCCAAAGCCAAATACAGCGGAGTAAACGTGTCTGAATACTTGCGCAACCTGGCCTTAAGCAGTAAAATTGACATGCGAAAGATCAGGATACCGAAAGAGATTCTGCAGTTCACCGGCACCCTCAATCACCTGGCCGCCAACCTAAATCAGATCGCTAAAAAAAGGAACCAGTTGGATGAATTAAATGCGCTGGAAAGAGCCCAATTAAACCAGCTCAGTTTATCAGTAAAGCAGCTTGCTGTAGACATTAAAAATTACATCAAATGATCGGCAAAATCATACTCGGAAAATCCTTTCGTGGCTGTATCGGCTATGTGCTTGAAAACAAGCAGGACGTTGTGCTAAAATGCGGCCCCGTTAATCGTGCAGAACTGATCAGTTTCAACCAGTGTTTTGGCGATAAAAAGGAGCTGATCAGGCAGTTCAATGATGTGCGTTTTTTGAACCCCAGATTGGCCAAACCGGTGATGCATGTAATCCTTAGCCTGGCACCCGGTGAAACACCGGGCAAAACCACCTTGATCACAATGGCAGAGGACTGTGCCAAAGAACTGGGATTTGACAAACATCAGTACCTGTCTGTAACACACAATGATACTGATCACATGCACCTGCATATCGTGGTTAACCGGGTAGGATTTGATGGTAAGACTTTAAGTGACAGTAATAACTACAAAAAGATCGCCAATTGCTGCCGGAAAATGGAGCTGAAATACCACCTAAAACTGGTAGAAAGTCCCAAGCGGTTCCTGCCCAAAGAAAGACGCAATATCCCCCGGCTGGACAGCCGCAAAGAAGCCATGAAAACCGATCTGCGGATCAGTCTCTTGGAAAGTACCTCCTACGTGGAATTTGAAAGCCGGATGAAGCAAAAAGGCTATGAGGTAATTAAAGCCAGAGGTATTGCTTTTCGGGATAGCAAAAAGATGTATGCCAAGGGTAGTGAACTGGGGTATTCCCTGTCAAAAATTGAAAAGGTTTTACAACTGACGCTGATCCAAAAAAAATTGCAGATCCACCAGGATCTACGAAAAGAAAAAAGGTTGATCCCAGATCCCAAAATCAACCGTCCTGAAATGTCCAAAAGTAAGTTACCCGACTATCTCCCTGATTTACCCAAAGCTCTTGAAATCTTACTGCGACCAGAGCATGAATTTGATTATACCCCACATGAATTATTGGAGAAAAAAAGAAAGAAAAACCAATCCCTTCATTTATAAAATAGTCCCATGGAAAACGAGATCATTGAAACCGTGTTAACGGAAGTGCTGGAAGAGCAGAAGCAAAGCAACCAATTGGCCCAAAAGAATGTCCAGTTTTTAGAAGAACAGGTGCTGATTCTAAAGCGAATGGAAGAAAAATCTGCCAGGCAAAATGAGGAACTGAAGACGTTTTTGTTGCAGAAAATGGAGGCGTTTTCTGCGCAGGTAGAAAGCCATGCAAAGCCCGTTAGAAGAGAGTTCCGGATCCTGCTGTTCCCGGAGCATGGAACAACCGAGTATTATAAGGTGGTTTTCGGCCGTATCCTGTTCTGGCTGGTTATGCTTTGTATTGCCAAATTTGCCTACCTACTGGGGGACAAATGGATTACACAAGAATATGAAAACAATAAGTACCAGAAAGCCTGGGAAACCCTTTATGAACAACAGTCTAAAGCCAATCAAAAAATGATGCAGAAATATCTTACCGAATGAAAGATCGGTATTTCTTGATGCGAGTGTGGTTAGAGTTTTTGTTTTACTGCCTCAGCTGATTCTGTCAATATTTTCCGCAGTTCGCTGCCCCTTCCCAGCATGTCCCGTAAATCCGCTTCTGGCATGGCATAATCCTCCCTGTAGCGGCTGTCGATATAGGCTTTTTGCAGCAGGCTTACCAGCCGTTTTTCCGGTTCATTGTTTTTGGGGAAGATCTCGTTAACCCGGTGGGTAACCATGCCCGCGTATCTCAGGAGCCGCTCAATATTATGTGTGCAGCAGTAGTAGCCGGTGGCTATTTTTAGCAGGGTACTCAGTGCCTGCTCCGCCGCCTGATGCAGCATGAATGCTGCCATCCGGTTTTCTTTACGCAGACAGAATAGTTCTGCCCCCGCCAAAAACGCATCGACCCGTTTTAGTCCTTCCTTATGAGTCAACTCGGTTCTCTTTTGTTCTGCCACCTCATCTATTGTTCCCAGGTTGCCCTGGAATCCGGCATCTTTTTGCAGGAGTAAGGGTGCGCAAGTATGCACCCGCAGAGCAAATGTATGGCCATCCTGTAACCAACTATCGAACTGTTTGGTACTCAGTACGATTGCGGTTATAGGCAGGATCTTCGCACAATGTTGCTCGATCTGATCCTGCAATTGTACTAAGCGGGTGGTGTTTGTATCAGGCAACAGGATGAGGCAATAGCAATCTGCCACGTATTGCAGCGAAGGTGCCAGTTGATGGAACAGGCTCTCCGTTCTTCTCCTATACAAGGATCCTCCCAATAGATAAATCCTGTCCACTTCAACCAGTTCTCCGATCAGGTCTACAATCCTATTGCCTGTATGCTGAAAGCTGTCAAAAGCCGCCTGGTAGATCGTAAAAGGCCTCATGGCTTGCTGATTTTGTAGGTGGTTACAGTGTAATGCTCTCGAACAGGGGCAAGGATGGTTTGCTCAAATGCCGCGAAATGCTCTTTAAAAACCGTGATCACTCCATCCAGTTGATCCATCCACTGCAGGATGGCAGCATCACGCAAAGACCCGAGTAAATAGAGTGTATTCCTGTGTGAAACAAAGAAACTGGTATCAGCTTCGTATTCCTCAATTGCCTCTCCATTAATCCATATCTCCGGTCTGAACTGATAGTACACATCCTTGTCCGTTAAACTGAAGGTTACCACCGGAACATCGGTAGATACGGCAATCCGTGCAGCACTATTTTTGGAGGGCTTGTTCTTCTTTAACTGTTCCAGTCGGCCCAGAAAATAGGCGTAAACAAATGTTTGCTGGGATAATTGGTTGATCAGGTCTCGCCAGAGGTTCAGTATCTCGATCCATGTATGGGTTTGACACTGGAGCAATCCCTCTTTAATGAGCTTGCCCGGTAAAGCTTCGGCCAGTTGCCAGTGGGCAAAACAGGTTTTATTCAATTCCTGCTGGGCTACCGATAACAAGCCATCATATGGCTTTTGCAAAACACTTAGAAAATCGTGAAAATGTTTAATCTCCGTTTGCGCCTTATTCAATCGACCGGAACAGGGAACCACAAAGGGCTGAAACCTGTTGTAGTAAGGAACAATTAATAGGTAACAAATGGCATCTTCCCCTGGCTTTTTATCTTCTTGGGCTATGAATGGTTTTGTCGATTTTGGACCATCTGCTGGGAGATTTAGCATGGCTGGCAGGTCCGTTACCACGATCCGGTTATCCAACCAGAAAACGGTCTGCAATTCAGCCCTTACCGAAACATCCAGCCCAGCACTGGACTCCCTTTTATCAAAGCAGAACCTATGTTTAAACGCCAGCTCCATAGCTCCATCCGGCAATAACTTTTTAAAATAACACTCTCCCAACGTTCCGATTAGGGTTCGTAAAGCACCATAAATATGATCACAATAGGGGTTACTGTTGTCTGAACAGTTGCAGGTAACCTGTAATCCATCCAGTTTCATGGTCAGTGAAAGCAGATAGGACTCCTGTTTACAGATATTGCGTAAATGCAACTGTCCATCCTGATAGGAAATAAACTGTAAACTGGCAGGACACCAAGTGAGGGGTAAACCGGCTTTGTGGCCCGTCTGTTCCCGCAGTTCGTCCATTGTTAGCTGGTACTGATCGTCCCGTAAGTGGATGATAGAGGGTTGCCGGGTTGGCTCCTCAATTTTGGTACTGGTTTTCATACCCTTAGATTTATAGGGCTGAAATTCCAACAAGTAATACCGGTAAACTATACCAGAAAGCAGTAAATTACCGGGAACAAAGGCCTTAGATCAGGTATTTTACCGGTCTGATAATTTCAATATATTTGTATAAAGACTAATCTATCTACTATGGAAAAGACAATACACCAGGGTCGAAACGTAAAACGCTTCCGTGAAATGCTGGGTATCAAACAGGAGGGACTGGCCCTTGAACTGGGCGAGGACTGGAACCAGCGGAAAATTTCCCTGCTCGAGCAAAAAGAAGTGATAGAAGATGAATTACTGGCCGAAGTGGCTAAGGTCTTGAAAGTACCGGTGGAGGCGATTAAGAATTTTGATGAAGAGGCGGCAATTAGTATTGTGTCGAACAGTTTTCATGATGAATCAGTAGCATACGTTGAGAATTACAAATGCAACTTCAATCCCATCGATAAAATAGTGGAATTGTATGAGGCGTTGGTAAAAAGCGAAAAAGAAAAGGTTGAATTGTTACAAAATTTGTTGAATAAAAAATAATCCACTGAAGTATCCGGATCATTCGCAAAGAGATTTAATCTTTTACCCTTCTTAGGAGAATATTTTTATAGGAACGAAATAATTGTAGGAAACTAAATAAAATATTATACGCAGGTTTTGCACGCCAAGCCAGCCAAAATGGTTGAATTGGTACAATCAGAATAGTGCGTATAACTTAGTTAATGGCAAGGCTATCACGACACAACCCGACAGATAAATCGGGTTCTTTTTGATGTTTTGTATTTTAGTAATTGCTTAAATAAGCAAATTGACTAATTTTGCATTATGGACAATATTTCATGCATAAGACAACAAGCGGACATTAAACAAATAAACCGCTGTAAAGACCGAGTTTCAGAACTCAACGGATCATTTGACTATTTATCGAACGGACTTGAATTAGCAGGAAACAACGTAAGATTAAAAATTCTCTTTCTGCTCTATGAAGAAAAACGACTTTGTGTTTGTGATATAAGCGACATTCTTGACATGACAATTTCAGCAGTTTCACAACACTTGCGAAAACTAAAGGACCGAAAACTTATTGAAACAGAACGAGAAGCACAAACCATTTTTTACTCATTGACAAAAGAGTATGAAAAAATGCTGAAACCGTTTTTCAAAATACTTGACGAAAACAAAATTTTGGAAACAATATGAAAACAGACAACAAACTTATCGGAGCAGGAGTTTTGACAGCAATTGCAGCATCATTGTGTTGTATTACGCCAGTCTTGGCTTTAATTACGGGAACAAGTGGACTTGTCTCAACTTTCTCTTGGTTTGAACCTTACCGACCTTATTTTATCAGTTTGACAATTTTGGTTCTTGGTTTTGCTTGGTATCAAAAGTTAAAACATAAAACGCAAATTGACTGCAATTGTGCAACAGAAGAAAAACCAAAATTCATTCAGTCAAAAATGTTTTTAGGGATTGTAACAGCATTTGCAATCGTTATGCTTGCCTTTCCATTCTACTCAAGCATTTTCTACCCAAAGACAGAAAGGCAAATCATAGTAGTGGACAAATCCAAAATTCAAAAAGTAGAATTTACGATTAGCGGAATGACTTGCGCAAGTTGTGGCGAACAGGTAAATCACGAAGTAAATAAATTGACAGGAATAATAAGTTCAAATGCTTCTTACGAAAATGGAAACGCAATCGTAGAATTTGACAACTCAAAAACAAATATTTCTGAAATCGAAAAAGCAATAAACTCAACAGGATATTCTGTAACCGACAAAAAAGAAAATTAAAATGGAAATCAAATTGCAATCAACAATAACTTGCCCCTACTGCGGACACAAGAAAGAAGAAACAATGCCGACAGACGCTTGCCAATATTTTTACGAATGTGAAAACTGCAAACAAGTTCTTAAACCAAAACAAGGCGACTGTTGTGTTTATTGCAGTTACGCAACAGTTAAATGCCCACCAATTCAATTAGGAGTTAAATGTTGCTAAATTGATGATAGATAGAACGACCTGAGCGAAGAAAATAAATATGCAGAAAACGACATTTAAAATATCCAAAATGGACTGCCCATCCGAAGAACAAATGATACGGATGAAACTTGTCGACTTGACAAACATCAACTCGTTGGACTTTGATATACCTAATAGACAATTGACAGTTTTCCATACTGACAACCACGACCAAATTTTTAAACGACTTGACAACTTGAAGTTTGACACTTCACTTATAGACAGTGTTTTAGCAGACAATTACACATCAGCAACCGACAACACCGCCAAAGAAAGAAAATTGCTTTGGCAAGTTTTAGCCATTAATTTTTTCTTTTTTGTCCTTGAACTTACAACAGGTTTTATTTCAAACTCAATGGGACTTGTTGCCGACAGTTTAGATATGCTTGCCGACAGCATTGTTTATGGACTCGCACTTTTTGCAGTTGGCGGAGCAATGACACGAAAAAAGAACATTGCAAAATCAGCAGGTTATTTCCAATTGACACTTACCGTTTTCGGATTCTTTGAAGTAATCAGACGATTTATTGGGACTGAAAACGATCCTGCATTTCAGACAATGGTAACTATTTCAATTCTTGCACTAATTGGTAACGGACTAAGTTTGTATTTGCTACAAAAGAGTAAAAGCAAGGAAGCACATATGCAAGCAAGTATGATTTTTACATCCAATGACATAATTGCAAATCTTGGAGTAATTGTAGCAGGCGGACTTGTTTACTTGACAAACTCAAAATATCCTGACCTTATTGTTGGGACAATTATGTTTTTCATTGTTGGACAAGGAGCTTTGAAAATTCTTAATTTATCTAAATAACAGAGTATGATTAATACAGAAAAGACATTATCGGAAGTAATAGAAGTCCTTAGAAGCAGAGGTTATACCGAGGACTTTAACCTTTTGGAAGAAAATATTTCTTACAAAAAAGGCGGTGAAAAAGTAAACTTACACGACATAGTGATTGATAAAATTTACCGTTTTACAGGGAGCAATGATTTGGAAGATGAAGCTATTTTGTATGCAATGCGGAATTTGAAAGATGGCGCAAAAGGTGTTTTTGTAAATGGTTACGGCACATATTCCGACAACGGGGCAAATAACATTATCAGACAAATAACCATTAACGAAGTTGACAACGATGATTGGGCAAAATAAAGAGAGACAAAGAACCACTACTACTAACAAGGGGTTTGCGATATCGGGGATTCCGTGCAGCTGACTTCAATTTTTATTTTCATTTTCATTTTGCAATGGCATCCTTATGGATAGCACTATTAATTCTACAACCAATACTTATCAGGAAGAAGAAATTCTCAATCCATAAGCAAACTGGAAAATTGAGTTTTTTCATTTAGCCTTTGTTCTTTGTGTCAGTAATTTTACTAAAGCATCATAGAATTGGAGGTGAAATTACCGAAGGTTTGGGGGCTAGTTTGTGGTTGCAATTAAAAGATTTGATTATTATCGGAGTCATGTTTACAATAGCCATGATGAACAGACATAACATGCAAGTTCAAGCACGTGCCATGCTTGCTACTTGTATTGTATTTATAGAGCCAACTTTGGGACGTTTTATTAATCTTACCTTATTACCTGAGCCCAATTTTTTCCTTGGGTTGGGTATTACGGTTGCCATAATGTATGCACTGATTATTTCCTTTATTATTATTGAACGAAAACAAAATGGTTGACGATGGGTATTCCCTTTACTTTTAGGTCTGTTTATTATATTTCACTATCTCATTTTTTTTCAAGTATGCTTTCCATTGTGGGATTCAATTGCAGAATGGTTTGTAAGGTTGCCAATTACAAAATAAAAATGGTGTTAAAATTTTAAAATACTGCTAATAAACAGCGGCTACTATAAATCCAAAAGTAACACTGTAAGCTCCCCCTATTTTAGTGCCACGGTTAGTTAGAGTTTTCTAAGATATGAGCTCCTCCCATATTTCGTAGCATCCTAAACTATTGTAACGAGGCGTTTTACGAACTTTCAAATCTGTCCGGAGAAAATGATTTTTCTGATACAGCTGATACATTATTTTCAGTTGCAAAAATCATTTG
>JADBXR010000008.1 GCA_020403425.1 Chitinophagaceae bacterium
AACTGCATTGAAGCTGTATCTGAATACTGCACAGAGTGACCGGCTTTTGCCTAGCCAGTTAACATCGAAGCCGTATCAGCTTATCTCACAGATTGGCCATTCTTTGTATAACCACTCAGCATAAACGTTGTATCTGATACCTTCAAACGATTCAACAACATTGAAGCTGTATCTGAATACTGCACAGAGCGACCGGCTTTTGCATAGCCACTTAACATCGAAGCCGTATCAGCGTATCTCACAGATTGACCGGCCCTGGCATAACCACTCAGCATAGACGTTGTATCGGATACCTTCAAACGGTTCAACAGCATTGAAGACGTATCTGAATATCTCACAGATTGGCCATTCTTCGCATAACCGCTCAGCATAGATGTTGTATCTGATGCCTTCAAGCGGTTCAACAACATTGAAGCAGTATCTGAATACTGTACAGATCTACCGGATTTTGCGTAGCCACTTAACATCGAAGCCGTATCAGCATATCTCACAGACTGACCGTTCTTCGCATAACCACTCAGCATAACCGTTGTATCTGATATCTTCAAACGGTTCAACAGCATTGAAGCAGTATCTGAATATTGTACAGATCGGCCAGCTTTTGCGTAGCCGCTTAACATTGAGGCCGTATCAGCGTATCTCACAGACTGACCGGCCCTGGCATAACCGGACAACATAGCTGCCGTATCAGTCAGGCTCAATTTTCCACGGATCCTTGTATTCAGACCTACCGTATCGCTTGTATTCAGTTTGGCATTGATCTGGACCGCCAGTCCTGAAGTGGTTTCTTCCAGGTGTCCTTTTAACGATTGTTGCGCCGCAAGTATCCGGTTACTCAAGGATACCGTATCTGCTGCGTCGAGTTTCCGGTTGATCCTGCTGTTTAACAACACAGTATCCAGGATGGGTAGCCATTGACCATTATCGGCCAGGTAACGGCCACGTACCGATCCGGGCGCAGGCACCAGTCCGTTGACACCCGTTGCAAAAACCACATTCTTATTATCCGCATAAGGTTTCAGCATGGCCGCTGTATCGGCAATGTTCAGTTTCTTGTCCATACCTTCCACTTTGGCCGCGTATAAAGCATAGGGAACTGCCCAGAAAGGAGAAGTGCCCAGGTCCACATAATTCTGTGAAGGATCCCAGCCAATGGCAGAGGAAGCCGGTGCCACCGCAGCTTTTACGCTGAAAAAATAGGGCCCGGCAGACCAGTCAATATCGGCGATGGAGGCAGCACCCGAGATACGGGTACCCTGGCCTACCACGATGGTCACCAACCCTTGTTCCGACGCAGTTACCTGAAAAGTTTCACTGTACACCACTTTACCGTTGGCGGTCTTTTGCACAATGGCATCCTGGATATAGACTTTTCTGCCAGAGGCCGAGTTGCCTTTACCATCCGTAATGGATGCCTGGAATAAAATACCCTTGGGGGTTTGTACGATTTGCGCAACAACATCTCTACCCGCAAATACCCAAACGAACAACAATATTGCTATACGGCCTACCCTTTTCATCTTCATCATCTTACAAAGCTTTTAGAATCTTGAATGACTGTATCTGTTCCTTATTTGCGTACAACGTAACGAGGTAATAACCCAATGGTAGTGCACGTACATCAACGGCCAGTCCACGATTGATCGAAGCCAGATCGGTCCGTATCGATTTGATGGGATTACCCATCAAATCGGTAAAGGAGACCGTGTACTGCACCAGGCCCTTTTCCGGAAAATTCATCAGCGAACGGATCGTAAGCTGGTGGATGGCCGGATTTGGATATGCATATACCTGCAACTCGATCTTCGGTGGCACTTCGTTACAGGTAATGGCAAAGGGGCCCGGTTTGGGAGCTATGAATTTGGGTACCCCGTTGGTGATCTCAAAACATTTACTGTACTGGATGATTACCGGTTCGCTGAGTTTGACAGATGTGTCGCCGGTTGCTCCGATAAAGCCAAAATGATAATGGGCCTTGATCTGGGCAACAACAGGAAGATTCAGCAGTAAACAAGTAATCAGTACATAACATGCACGTTTACTTGTTTGATACATATTCGAACCGGATTATTTTATCCGCGTTGGTCGTAGTAAGCCTTAACCGGCCCTGGTCCAGACGCTCTATGCGGAAATGATTGTTGAAATAAGGTGCATCTGGATTCACACTGGAACGTGTGCTCTCGATCAACGAGTCCCTCGAATACAGGGTCCAGTAACCGGTGAAACCAAGATCATCCACAAAGGTTCCGTCCGGGCGGTATACTTTCCGCGCTCCTTTTGCTGAAGTATCAGCAGCATTGTTTACAAGGATGGTGTTGAGTACCCAATTCACAGAGCCGGGTTGCCCTGTCAGAATAGCGATCCTGTCGCTTAACAGATTTCCGGGATCATAGCCTTTGGTACAGCTGGTGAAGATGGCCACGGTCGCAACAAGGGTCAAGGCCGCCTTACGAAAACCCGGGGAGAAGTTTTTGTTCATAGTCTTAGGAAATTTGTTTGTAGATAGTTCATACCAACAAACTTCCTGGGTACTTCGGAGAGTTTGTGATATTGGATTTTGCTTTCACAAGTATACCCTCGAATTGATATATAAAAATTCATCCGGAAAATTTCCGGTGTAATCTGAGGTAACCACCACTAAGCCACAGATACTCAATTGCTATGGTCGCTACTTGGTCTCGTAGAATTTCCTCCACAGATTTCTGAATACCTACTACCCGGCCATAAAAAAGCGAGGATCTCAGGAACACTTACCCCCATGAAACACCGGCGGGATAAGATCTATCCGCAATCCAACGAGTTCTTCCCGGGTTTGTCCCGCGTCTATGAATTGTAGTGATATCAGTCGGCACGATGTGGGTAAACAACAGTTTTTCGTCAATTTTTTTAATACATAGCCCTACTCTATCGGCATAACATCACTACAGAACGGCGTTCTTTTCCACGGGACAAAAACGGTGATAAAACATTGATAAAAAAGCCGTTTTACATAATAAAAAAGCCAAAAAAGAGTTGGTTATTCACAATGCGTGGATAATTAAACTGGCAAAAATGCCCGTTTATCAGAAAAAAAACAGGTATCAGGCAGAAGGGTAAGCCGCCTGATAGGGAACCCATTACTTCCAGATATGAAAATTGAGGCGGAACTTCTTTTGCTCCAATAACACACGCCAGTCGATGAACAGGGGAACGAAAATGATCAGCACCCCTGGTAAAAGGGTGAGCAGGCTCTTCCAGGTAAGCAGGCCGGCGAAGATGGCTTTTGAATTCTGCACCACATAATCGCCCGCCAGTACCATCACCATATCACTGATGAACTTCCCCACAAAAAAAGCAGGAATGATCTTAACGGGTGGGATCCTTGCCATACCTGCCGCAGTGAACACAGGCGTTGACGACATGGGAGTTAAGGTATATACCAACACGAACAACTGTATCTGCCAGCCCCTCTGAGAAAGTTTACGGCCTATGAACTTGAGGTCCTCGTTTTTGTCGGCCTTGATGTAACGATCAGACAACCAGGGCATATATTGGCTGAGTGCAAAACGTCCCAGTGTAGAACCGATAACGCCCGTTACCAAAACGAGCCAGATATTGAGCCCGAACTGCATCTGACAAAATACCATGACCGTCCAGGCCGGTGGCCCGATGAACGGCACCAGGTCTACCAAAAAAGTAGCTACGAACACCAAAAGGTAAATCCACATATCAAATGCAAGATAACCTATGAGCACCACTAGATAAAATCGGCTTATGGGTCAGGCCCTACCCCTCCTATCAATACGATGTTCGGTACGAATTGCGCTGAGTGCTTCCTTTTCTGTAACCTTTGTTACAGAGCCAGCGGAAATGTCTGTGTAGCTTTGCTGAAAACCGGCATATGAACTCTTACCTGCTGAACGTGGAAAATGTAAAATGCATGGGCTGCGTAAATAATATCCGTGAAAACCTTTTACAAATGGAAGGAGTGGTTTCCGTTGATGCGGATATCAAAACACAAAAGGTATCCGTAAGCGGTATTGCCATCGACAGAGATGCCATTGCGGTCAAGTTGGCACAATTGGGTTATCCCGAAAAAGGAAGGAACAGTTTCCTGGATAAGGCAAAGACCTATATCAGCTGCAAACTCCAGGAATTAACCAAAAAACAAGATTGATCTTTGCTCAATATTTTCCAAGTACCCCACTTTATGAAAAAATGGATCCTGATAAATAAGCTTTACCTTATCGGCGCAGTGGCAGGCGCCATTGCAGGTTATGTATACTGGCAACAGGTCGGTTGCAGCTCAGGTACCTGCATGATCACATCCAGGCCGCTCAACAGTACCTTATATGGTGCCATGATGGGGGCACTCAGTTTCGGGTTATTCAAAAAATAATTGCCTGGGGAACAGGTTTATTTCTCCGCGGTAAATGAGATACTCACCTCCCTTGTGTTCACAAGATAGCTAAGCGATAATTCTGTCCGGGTCAGTTTGGTGATACGATATTGCTGTACGGCGTAGGATCCCGATTGGGTATTGGTCACAACTTCGCGCAGTGAGTCTTTGGTTACCAGGCTCCACTTACCGCGCAACCCATCACCATCCTCAAAGCTCCCATTGAGCTGATATAATTTATAATAATCCTTATTGATCGTGTTCGCAGGTTGTGTGACCTGATCGATCGCGATCTTGTTCAACCGCCATCTGGAATATGCGCCTTCACTTCCCGTTAACGCAATAATGTTGGTGGCCAAGGGATCAGGAGTGATCGTATACGATTTGTTGCATGAGACCAATACCCACAAAACCATTGCCAGCAAGAAGCGTTGCCTGAACCGGACCATAAAAGAGATGAGGCACATATTATCTTAACACAGTATTTTTTACACAATCTTGGTCGATAATAACGAGAACCGGATAGGTTCAGATACATGAAACGGATAATTTAATTGAGTTTTAAGATACACTCCCGCATATAAGGGATGAACCAGGGATAAACCGTAACCGTCCATCCTGTTTTCCAGTTCCTCCATTCATAACAATCCTGATGATTTTTAACTGAATGATGCAGGGTTTAAGTACTTTAGTCATCCTCAATTACTACTTATGAAAAGACCCTTACATCCTGTTCTCTACTGTCTACTTGTATTGTTCTCACTGTCCTCTGCAAAAGCGCAGACACAGATACGGCCTCCGGTCGTTGAGAAAGAATTCCGTGCTGCCTGGATAGCTACCGTTGCCAATATCAACTGGCCCAGCAAGCCCGGATTAAGCACGGCAGAGCAACAGAAAGAAGCGATCGCACAACTCGATTTCTTAAAAGAACACCATTTCAACGCGGTCATCTTCCAGGTGCGTCCCATGGCTGACGCTTTGTATGACAGCAAACTGGAACCCTGGTCCTATTATCTTACAGGCGAACAGGGCAAGGCGCCCGACCCTTATTACGATCCCTTGCAGTTCTGGACCGAAGCCGCACACGACCGTGGCCTGGAAATGCATGTCTGGCTGAACCCCTATCGCGCCTATCATCCTACCAGCAAGAATATCAGTGACCGCTCTATCGTAAAGACCAATCCCGAACTGGTGGTGAAACTGAAACAGAATTATTACTGGATGGACCCGGCCAAAAAAGAAACGCAGGATAAAACTGCCGCTGTAGTGCGTGATCTGGTGAAACGCTATGATATTGATGGCGTGCACCTGGATGATTATTTTTATCCTTATCCCGAGTACAATGGCGGAGAAGATTTTCCGGATCAGGAAAGCTGGGCTGCTTACCAGCAGAAAGGCGGCACCCTTTCCCGGGGCGACTGGCGCCGGGCAGCCGTGAATACACTGATAGAACGGTTGTACAAAGAGATCAAGGCCGAAAAGAAACATGTGAAGTTCGGCATCAGTCCATTCGGTACCTGGCGCCCTGGCTACCCTTCCATTGTAGAGGGTTTTGACCAGTACAACACCCTTTATGCCGATGCCAAACTCTGGCTGAATAAAGGCTGGGTGGATTATTTTACGCCACAACTATACTGGCCCATTAACCGGATGCCTTTGAGCTTCCCGATACTGCTGGGCTGGTGGGAAAATGAGAACACCAAAAAACGCCACTTATGGCCTGGTATGAATGTAGGAGACAGCAGCATAAAGGGAACCACTGAAACATTGAGCCAGATAATGATCACCCGGGGTATGCTGCCCAACAGCGCCGGAGCCGTACACTGGAGCCTCTCTTCCGTGATCCGCAGCACCAATCTTTCCAAAGCACTGCTGGAAGGGCCGTATAAGAAGGATGCGCTGGTGCCTGCCTCTCCCTGGCTGGGCAAAAAACAACCGGAAGCCCCGGCTGTACAAACCAGTAGAACCGGCAATGGTCTTCAGGTTGGATTTACGCACCCGCACGCCGACAAAGTATTTCGCTGGGTGATCTATACACAATACGGCAACAGCTGGACTTACCAGATACTGAACCGGAATGAACATGCAGCAACCATCGCCGCCTCTATTAAAGACAAAAACAACAAAGACGTCAACCTCGTAAAGATCGCGGTCACCGCGGTTGACCGTTTAGGTAATGAGAGCGAAAGAATAGAAACAGAGATCTCCCAATAGATCTCATGTACACTGCGCCCTGAAATCTTTGCAAAGTACTCATGACACAAAGACTTCAGGGCGTATTTATTTTGCGAACTTGCGCTAAACAGGTACGCACAAAAAAGCCCACCCCGGTTAAGGGATGGGCCAAACCTACACCTACTCTCTATACCCGTTCAGGGAACTGCGCTTACCCATCCCGGTTTGGGGGGAGTGTATAGAAAGTCTCTTTATTGCAATATGCTGTCAGGTCACATATACTGGGACGCAGGTGAAGCATGCCGGCAAAGAAGGTTGATAATAAGCAGAGAATCGTAGGACAAATTTCCTGCAATGCTTTTTTACGTTGTGTAACATTTGTTACACACCTACTTATATTTTTAATACATATATAACTGTTTCGTTATTCCTGTCGTAAGATCAAAAAAGCCCACCCCACGGGGGATGGGCCAAACCTACACCTACACTTTATGAACGCAATCCGTTTATGGCAACTGCGCGTAACCGTTACGGAGTTTCCATAGAAAATATTTTTCGAGCAACACTTTGCCAAAGTCCCAGATCACATTGGGCAGCATAATGGCAATGCTGCGTGGCTTGAACAGATGATTGGATAAGATGATCACTTCTTTTTTTCCGGCATCCATGATACACACGCCAGGAATCTCGCCCCAGGTCTTTTCTTTCAGCTTGGTCTCGCCTTTGATGGTACGTACGATATTCTCCGCCACGATCTTGCCGGTTTCATCACTGGGATAACCTGTTTTCGGCACAGCAAAGGGTACGGCCCCTTTTTCAAAAGGCGGAGCCACCTGAACTGCTAATCCGGCCACCCATACGTTGGGATATTTTTTATGACGGTAACTCGGCAACACATCAATGAATCCATTGGGCAGTGCTTCCAGCTTGGGAGAGTTGGTAACAAAATCAACCCCACGGAATGGCGGCATCAGCATTTTGAACTTACTGACAATGAACTCTCCATTGCTCAGGTACACGCCATCTTTCGTTACTTCCTTGATGGCAACATTGGTGCGGTAATGGATATGGAACATTTTCATGAACCCTTTCAGCATAGACTCGCCCAAAGGCATACCATCAATACCAAAGTGGCCAAGATAGGTTTCAGGGGTTACCCAATACAGATCTACTTTTTTCCGGATATCCTGCTCACGTAGCCATTTCTCCATATTGAAGAGGAACTCGTAGGCGGCACCCATACAACCTGCTTCCTGTGTGGCTCCGATCACGATCGGGCCGGGATCCTTTTTGAATTCTTCCAGTTTTTCCCGCGCCTCCATGGCTCCGGTGGGAGTTCCGATATAACAGGCATGTTCACGTACACCAGGGGCAACATCAAAATTTACTTTCGGGCCGGTGGCGATCACCAGTTGGTCATAGGGCATCTCCCCTTTTTCGGTGTATACGATCTTTTCATCGGGATCTACGCGAAGGGCAACGGTCTGAACGAATTTCACCCCTTTGCGGTCAAGTACGTTCCGCCTGTCAACACTGATCTCATTCACCTCCCGGCGTTTGAAAGGCACCATATCAGGGAAGGGACGAACAGGAATTTTTCGTTTCTGTCCAGTAAAGTTACTTCTACGTTTTCTTTGAGTTTGTTCTTGAGGAGGATCGCTGCGGTAAAGCCTGCGAAATTACCCCCGACAACGAGGATTTTCATACATGTGGTGTTTGTTTGTACCCCAAAGTTGGTACAGCTTTATCCACCCCAGTGTAACATATGTTACGTATCCCGTATGCCAGGAATGCATTACTGTTTGATTAGGAACGGTCTGATCTTTTTATACCATAGATCATATCCCTCCTGCTTCATGTGCAGTTTATCTTCTCGGAACAGCTCCGGCCGCATATTGCCTTTCTTATCGAGCATCAGCGGATAGATATCAATAAAGCCGGTTCCGGTTTGCGTGGCTAGGTACTCCCTGATGAGTTCATTGGCCCTGGTAACGATCGGAAGGAATTGCGCACGGGAAGGGCTGGGTTTAATTGAGATATAGGCAACCGGAACATCCGGCAATACAGCCCGGATATGCTGGAACAGTTTCTGGAACGCCACAAAAACGGTATCGCCATTCGGGGCCTTCAGGATATCGTTCTCCCCTATGTACAATACGATCTGCCGGGGTTTATACGGCAGTATGATATCCTCTACATAACGGTCAATATCACGGGTTACCGCACCGCCGATACCCCTGTTCAGAACGGTGTACCCCCGGAACTGCTCTGCCAGGTTACCCCACAGGCGGATAGAGGAACTACCCGTGAACAGAATGGGATTCTTAGGCGGTGCATAGATCTTATCATATTGCTTGATTACCTGTACATCATTCCAGAAATCAGGATGGGTTTGGGCATCTGCTTGGACAGACAGGATCCCGAATAGAAGCACGACAGAAAGGAAACGCATAGACAGTTCAGATTGTGTGGCAAATTACGGATTATGCGCATATACTTCCCGGCAGAAATTGATAAAAACTTAACACCAG
This sequence comes from Chitinophagaceae bacterium, assembly GCA_020403425.1. GTDB lineage: Bacteria > Bacteroidota > Bacteroidia > Chitinophagales > Chitinophagaceae > Sediminibacterium. The sequence continues at coordinate 9,085 of JADBXR010000008.1, forward strand.
CGCCCTGTTTTCCTGAATAACTTTAAGGAACCTGATCCAGCCATCTTTCAAATCTGCTCTATGGAACAAAATCAAATTCTCGTCATCAGCATTACCGCATTAGTGGTTCTGGCGCTGGTACTTTTCCTGGTACGACAAAATAAAAAAGACAGGGAAGGCATGAATCCCGATGAGGCCGATTCTGTAAAAGAAGTACATACGAACCAGGAAAGGAAGCGCGACAAGATCTGAACCAGCTACATCCATCGGTGTTTCCAACCCCGATTTTCAGTAACTTGTTCGTCTCAAGTTCGCTGAACATTGTCCATAACCGCTGTTGCCATATTAGAGAACCCCAGAGCAGGGAAAGGAAGATCTGCAGCCGTAGCCACCTGGCTGCATAATGAGCTGGAGAAAAGGCAGATCCCTTCTACTATCTACAAAGATGAATGGCCCCTTGAGCTAGCCGGGTTTTCAGACGCCTGGCTGATCGGCGGTGACGGGACCATCAACTATTTCATCAACCGATACCCTGATTGCGACAAGGCTCTCGCCCTTTTCAAAAGCGGCACGGGTAATGATTTTGCCTGGAAATTATACGGGAACAAAACCAATGCCGAACAATTGGAACAGGTATTGCAAGCCACCCCAAGATGCATAGACGCCGGCAGGTTCAACGAACATCTGTTCATCAATTGTCTTGGATTGGGTTTTGATGGGGAGATCGTTCGGTCCATGGGGTCCATACGGATGCTTGGAGGAAAACTAGGCTACCTGTTAGCGGTGGTCACAAAGATCTTTAGGTTCCGGGAAAAAAGATTCACCATCCAGGCAGGAACAGAGAAATGGCAGGGGCCTTATCTGCTGGTGATGGTGGTCAATTCCTCCCGTGCCGGAGGCGGTTTTTTTGTGGCACCCGAAGCATCTGTTGAAGATGGCAGTTTAGACATGGTACTCTGTGAACCCCTGACAATGTTCAAACGGCTTCGATACCTGCCCGTGATCCAGAAAGGGAAACACCTGCATCTGCCATTTGTAACGCACCGCCAGGGATACGAATTCCGGATCAGCTGTTACGAAGCGGTGGACATTCAGGCAGACGGGGACCTATACAGGGCAAAGGATCTGACGATAGAAGTGCTTCCCGGGAAATTCCGATTCCGCTATTAATTCAATACCGCCTGTTTGTTGTATTTGTTACGATACTCGATCGGCGTCAAGCCTGTGATCTTCTTAAAAACCGTCCGGAACGCTTTGGTATCCGTATATCCCACATCATACATGACTTCATTGATATTTTTGCGACTGCTTTCAAAACTGCGTTTGGCTGCTTCTATCTTTATCCGCTGCATATATTCCACCACCGTATTGCTGGTGGCCTTCTTGAACCGTCGCTCAAAACTACGGCGGCCAATGGCATAGCGGTCGGCCAGTTCATCTACCGTAATGCGCCCCTGAAAATTCTCTTCGATGAAAAGCTGCGCCTGCAGAATGGCCGTATCGGCATGCTCCTTTTGTCCACGGAACATCATGAAACTGCGCTGGCTTTCGCGGTCTATATCCACTGCAAAATATTTGGAGGCCAGGATGGCCGTATCCCGGTCCGTATATTTTTCCACGAGATACAATAACAGTCTCCAGTAAGAATTGGCCCCGCCACTGGAATAGATCCTTTGCTCCTCCGTGATGATACTGCCATCAACCAGTTCCACTTGAGGGAACATGTTCCTGAACTCATTGGCCGCGTTCCAGTGGGTGGAACATTTTTTTCCGTTCAGCAAACCCGTAGAAGCCAGCAAAAAAGCGCCAATGCACAGGGAAGCCACTTCAGCACCAGAACGATATTGTGCAACGATCCAGGGAATCATTTCTTTATTCAGCTCCAATGCCGTAGCAATATCACCACTGATGGCAGGGATGAAGATCAGATCCGTCTTGTCTACTTCATCCAACAGCTTATCCGTGTGCACAGAATAAAGACGGTTGTCCAGCCTGACCTCCCTCGTTAATCCCACCAGTTGCACATTGAATAAAGGTTCCCTGCCGGAGGCTACCAGGAACTGATTAACGGCTTTGAACATGTAATTGGGATCTGCGACCGCTTCGATAATGGCTGTTTCAGGGACAAGGATGGATACGTTTTTCATGGACTAAATGTAAAAAAAAGCTTTGTCGTAATCAACCCTGTTATTGTCTTCATTACACCTTGTTCGGATCAAAAACAAATAACAGTTTTGTATCGGATACCCATAAGCAGTGTAAAACAGCATGACACAACTACAATCCTATTTGAGTTTTAATGGTAACTGCCTGGAAGCCATGCGATTTTATCAGCAGGCCCTGGGAGGTCAGCTGACCTTGCAAACCCTGGGCGATTCACCCATGACGGAAGCTTTGCCCGAAAGGATGAAGACCTGTATCCTGCAGGCGGTATTGATCAAGGACGGTTGGACCTTACTGGGGTCGGACATGGTAAGTGAGGAGGGACTGATCCATGGCAACGCGATCGCTATTTGTCTGAACTGCAGCAGCGAAGAAGAGACCCGGCTCAGTTATGCCAGGCTGGCTGATGGCGGCAAAGCCACACACCCCTTGGAAAATACACACTGGGGCACGTTATTTGGGGGATTGACCGATAAATTCGGCAACCATTGGTTATTACAATACGATCAAACCAAACATTGGCAACCCATATGCGAAAATTAAAATTACAGATGCAGTTGAGTATTGACGGCTTTGTGGCCGGCCCCAACGGTGAAATGGACTGGATGGAATGGAACTGGGATGAGGGCATAAAAGAATTCGTGAACCAACTTACGGAACCAGTTGATACGATCATCTTAGGCAGGAACCTGGCCACGGGCTTTATCCCCCATTGGACCGCCGCACTGGAAAACCCGGACACGAATGATGCTTTTACCCAAAAAATGGTGAATACGCCGAAAGTCGTGTTCACCCGAACCCTGGAAGAAAATCCATGGGCCAATACACGCTTAGCCAACGGAAAGCTGACAGAAGAGATCCTGGCGATCAAACAGCAGGAAGGGCATGATATCATCACATATGGTGGTGCCACACTGGCCGCTGCATTGATACAGGAACAACTGATCGATGACCTTTATCTCTTCATCAACCCCTCGGCCATTGGTACGGGCATGCGCATATTCACGGACAGAACACCGCTGGTCTTACAGCGATCTGTTGCCTTTTCCTGTGGTATCGTTGTTCACCATTATTCACCCAAAACCCTGAAAATATGAAAGCCACCAACCTCATCTACTGGATCTGTACCGTACTGATCTTTTTGTTTGAAGGTGTCATGCCGGCACTCACTTCACATACCCAACTGGCCATAGACGGCATCCGGCATCTGGGTTATCCTGATTATTTCCGGGTGATGCTGACCGTTTTTAAAGTATGTGGCACACTTGTACTTATCATACCGGCCTTTCCTCCAAGATTGAAAGAATGGGCCTATGCAGGACTGAGTTTCACATTCATCTCGGCATTTGTTTCGCACTGGGCAACAGATGGATTCAGTGGTCTCACCCTGTTCCCGATAGCCGTATGGTTAGTATTGATGGCCTCTTATGTAACGTATCATAAGAGGTTACAGGCAGCCGGGGGCAAGTGAGGCTTACATTCCCAGCTGTTCCAATGCATCAGCTGTGATATCGTAAAGATGTTTGTTATCGGCCTGTATTTTCAGTCGCCCTTCGGGTCCTGATTGGCCATGGATATAATATTTCTTGATGGCCACCACCCGCCCGGAGTAAAAGCTGGTACCTTCCAATGTTTCATAACTTCTAAGAAGAACAGGGAGGAATTCCGGGTTCCTGGTATCGCGGAACAGGTGCAGCGACCTTTGTTTACCATCAGGCAGTTGTACCATTTCATGGTAATAATGCGCATATTCCACTTCCTGGTATAACCTTTTGTTCAGTTTTTCTATGTAGACAGATCCGGAATCTACTACCACGATCCTGATTTCTCCCATCGTTATTGAATTTCACTTACAATAATAACCAAAGAAGCGCATTATGCAAACTGAGAATTCCGCAACAACGAACAGGGTTTGTCCGAACAAGATCAGGCATTGGCCAATGCCCGGTCCAGATGTACGTATCCCCCATCCACATGTATCAATTGACCAGTGGTATGGCTCGACATAGGCGATAACAGGAAGGCAACCGTATTGGCGATCTCTTCCGGGGTTGTCATGCGGTTCTCCAGGGGTATCCTGGAACATATTTCTGCGAGTTTCTTCTCTGGATCTTGTAAAGTTTTGATCCAGGTCTCATATGCCGGCGTCCAGCTTTCGGCCACTACCACGGCGTTCACCCGGATCCCGTATTTGAGCAATTCAACGGCCCATTCACGGGTCAGTGCATTTCTCCCCCCATTGGCAGCAGCGTACGCCGATGTGTTTCCCTGTCCTGTTTCCGCTGTTTTAGATGTGATATTCACGATGGCACCTCTGGACCTGATCAATTCAGGCAAAGCGGTTTGTGCCACCAGATAATAATGTACCAGGTTCTTATGCAGGCTCTCCATAAAAAGTTCGTAACTGCCGTTCTCCAGTCCTACCCCATCGTTCACACCTGCATTATTCACCACACCATCTATCTTGCCGAACTGCAACAAAGCTGTTCGCACGGCATTGACAGCGGCAGCGGGGTCGGCCAACTCAGCAACCACCTGTCCAGCCTGGCAACCATTGGCCAGCAGCTCATTCACCAGTTGCTGGTTATCCTGTTCATTTCTTCCAATGATCACCGGAATGGCTCCCTCTTTGGCGAGCACTCTTACGATGGCTTCGCCGATGCCGCGCGCTCCACCAGTTACCAGGATCACTTTGTTCTGTAATTGCAGGTCCATCTTCAAAAATTATACATGATAAAAAGCGGCCGCATTGCCACCAAACAAAGCCGCCTGTTCGGTAGCAGAAAAGTTACTATAATATTCTTTCACAGGCTCCATCATTCTTTCATATGATGCAGCCAGCAAACAAACCGGCCAGTCGGAGCCGTACAGCAAACGGTCGGTCCCAAAAGATTCCGTAACCCTATCCAGGTACGGATACAGGTCCTCTTTTTTCCAACAAGACCAGTTGGCCTCGGTAACCATACCACTGACCTTGCAATACAGGTTGGGAAAAGCCGCTATTGCCTGAATATTTTTTACCCATTCCTCCATGACTCCCTTGCTGATATCCGGTTTGGCAATATGATCAATCACAAAACGCTGGTCGGGAAATTGCTTCACCAGTTGTTGCACTGCAGGCAAGTGTCGGGGATAGACCAGTATATCGTAAGTAAACCCGTATTCCTGTAATGCACCGATGCCCCGTAAAAATTCAGGCTTCAGCATGAACGCAGGATCTTCAGCCTGCAGAATATGACGAAATCCCTTCAGTACCGGAAGCTCGCAATAATATTGCAAACGTTCCCTGATGTTGTCAGCACAAAGATCCACCCAGCCCACTACCCCTTTGATCCAATCATGCTCATTGGCAAGCGATACCAGAAAATCGGTTTCTGCTTCCGACTGGTCGGCCTGAACGGCAATACATCCATCAACGCCGTGTTGTTTCAATACGGGGGCAAGATCTGCGGGCAGGAAATCCTTCCGGATCACCGCCATCTCATCACTGATCCAGTGATGCGTGTCAGGATGGTATTTCCAGAAATGCTGGTGTGCATCAATCACGGGCATAAGCAACCAGGTTTTGACGAGAACTGCCCAATCCATCGATCCCCAGTTCCACCACGTCGCCGGGTTTGAGGTAAACGGGCGGGTTACAACCAAGTCCCACACCGGCCGGTGTTCCGGTAGACACGATATCGCCCGGCAGTAAGGTCATAAAGCGACTGATATAGGCCACCAGTTGCGGAATGGAAAAAATGAGATCGTCGGTATTCCCATCCTGCATCATCACACCATTCACGCTCAACCATAACCTTAGGTTGTGTGGATCGGGGATCTCATCACTGGTCACCATCCACGGGCCCAAAGGGGCGAATGTGTCGCAGCCCTTGCCTTTGTCCCAGGTGCCGCCTCGTTCCAGCTGGAATTCACGTTCACTCACATCGTTGTGCAAACAATAACCGGCCACATAATCCATGGATTCCGATTCGTCTACATAACTTGCTTTTTTACCGATCACGAATGCCAGTTCCACTTCCCAATCCGTCTTAACAGAATCCTTTGGAATGATAATGGGATCATTGGGGCCGCTCACTGAACTGGTAGCTTTCATAAAAAGGATAGGCTCATTCGGTATAGGTGCATTGGTCTCTTTCGCATGTTTGGCATAATTCAATCCAATGCACAATATCTTGGAGGGTCTGGCTACCGGACAACCCAAACGGGTTCCCTCCGGCAATTGCGGCAGTTCCGTTGATTTCGATAACAGGGCCGATAAGCGGCCGATACCGTCGTTAGCGAAAAAAGCTTCATCATAATCGTTCACAAGGCCAGACAGATCGTAATTCTTTCCGTCGACATGCACACCCGGCTTTTCCTTACCGGGTTCTCCAAAGCGGATCAGTTTCATGTTCGTATTTATTGAAGGGTTAATTCCAGTATCGTATCTACAGCATCCAGGCTGATGTTATCCAGGTATATGAACAGGCCTTCGGGCTGCTGTTTGAACCGGATATTTTTTTTATCGGTAAAAGTAGTGGCTTTGGTGACCGTTACCGTAACACCCGGCAGGAACAGGTAATTCTGTTTCACCTCCTTCGGGTTCAGAATATGCACATAGAGGGTTTTGTTCTTGGCAGTAAGGGTTCCCCACTCTTGTTCCGGTATCACATTACCGCGCGTTCCGTAAATGCTTGCACCGTTGGCTCGCATCCAGTTTCCGATCTGCGCTAGGGTATCGGTAAATTCTGACTGTATCTGCCCATTGGGCTTGGGTCCGACATTCAGCAGGAAATTAGCATTGCGACCCGCAGCTTTCACCAGGTAATGGATCAGGGCAGGCACCGTTTTGAATTTGCGGTCGGTCATATTGTATCCCCAGGCATCGTTCATGGTCTCACAGGTCTCCAGAGGCAGTTGCGAAACGCTGGCACCGCCAAATCCAGTGGTATTATTACCGGGCAGGTCTTTCTCAAATGCCTGGAAGTCCTCACCGGGTATGGGTGAAAGATGATGGTTATTGCTGATCAGGCATTTCGGCTGCAGTCGGTGGATCAGCGGGTAGATCTCATCATAATGCCAGTTCACTTTGGATTGCAGGGTTTTATCATGATCATTATCCAACTGGTCCCAGTGTCCATCGAACCAGATCCCAGCGATCTCGCCATAATTGGTGAGCAATTCGGTCAGCTGTCCTTTCATGAAATTGATATAACTGGACCAGTTACTTTTCTGGGTCCTGCCGGTACCTTTCCCGGTCTTACCTGTCTCATACTGGTAATCAGAACGATACCAGTCGAGCAGCGAATAATACAGGAAAAGCCGGATACCCTGCTTATGACACTCATCTGCCAGTAATTTCAAAGCGTCTTTTCCATATGGGGTATTGGTGATCTTCCAGTCTGAGAGTTGGGTATCCCAATTACTGAAACCATCATGGTGCCGGGTGATGAAGGTGATGTACTGCATGCCTGCATTTTTTGCCGTGGCCACCCATGCTTTGGGATCAAAATCCACCGGATTGAATACCCGCTGCAGGGTTTGGTATTCATGTACACGGATATTACGGTTATTCATCACCCATTCACCGCTACCTAATACGCTGGAAGCACCCCAATGGATGAACATTCCGAACTTCCTATCCTGGAATTCTTTTCGTGCGGCGAGATTTTCGGGACTGGGTGTATACAACTGTGCCTGTATCATTGCAGCAGTTAGTACACCGAACAAAAACAACAAGGATCTTTTCATGTGCAAGCATTTAACGTAAGAAGAAATTCTTTTGTGGCTTACAATGATAAAACTAAAATGCTTTGGCCGTAATTCTATGCAGCATTTAATTTCCACAAAACGGTGTTTGCAGAACCCTACCGGCCGAAATTCAATATTGCGGAATCAAATTCAACTGAAACAGGCTGTACCTATTGCTCAGCCCCAGGAGCTGGCGCCTTTTTATCCTCTCTTTTGGTACCGGCATACATTTCATATTCCAGCAAACGGCAATCGATGGTAGCATTAAAGAACTCGATCCTGCGGGATGGTTTCAGCCGTATTTTTTTGGCAAGGTCAAGGTTCCCTGTAAACACATAACCCGTGTATCCTTTGCAGGAATTTTTCAGAAAATCGCCCATTCTTGCATATGTGGCATTCAGCTCTATCTCATCACCCAGTCGCTCCCCATATTCAGGATTGAACATGATCACACCACCGGCGTCCTGCGGAACCTTGGTCTTTTCAAAGTCGCATACCTGGAACTGGATCAATTGCGCTACCCCTGCTGCGGCAGCATTGGTTTTGGCGATGGATACGGCCAGTTCACTCCGGTCCGAAGCCACCACCTGTAAACCCGGTACATCCTGTACCTGTTTTTGCAACGCTGCCATCTCATGCTGGTACACAGCGGCATCATACCCCAGGAAATGCATGAATGCATAATTCTTGCGAAGCAGGCCAGGCCGGCGGTTGGAGGCGATCAATGCGGCTTCAATGGCCAGAGTGCCAGAGCCACACATGGGATTGATAAAGGGTGAGCGGCCGTCCCATTTGGTGGATAATATGGTTGCGGCGGCCAATGCCTCCAACATCGGAGCTTTACCCGGCAATTTCCGGTATCCATGTTTGGCCAGCGTTTCACCGGATGTGTCCAAAAAGATCTCGGCCTCCTCCTGTTTCCAGAACAGGTACACCACAGCACCCGATAACTCTGAGCCTGTGGATGGCCTTTTACCCGTTGTATTCCGCATGCGATCCACTATCGCATCTTTTACACGCAGGTTGGCAAACAGGTTGGTCTGTATAGTAGGATGGAATACATTACTGGTCACAGAAAAATAACCATCCGGACGGATCAGGGTCTCCCAGGATATAACTGCCAGTTGCCTGTACAATTCATCCGGATGATCACACGGGAATGACCTAAGCGAATACATGACCTGGCTGGCGCAACGCAGGTTCAGGTTCAACCGGATACAATCGTTCAGGTTGCCTTTCAGTTCCACGCCCGTAGGGAATGCCCGTACGATCGGGAAACCCAGGGCCGTTACTTCGCGTTGTAAGGCGGGTGATAGCCATTTATGACAGGTAATGATGATACGGCTGGTACTGGTGAACGCTTGCATAACCGCAAACTTACTGTTTTCTTTACTGGCGGCTTCTACTGCCGGTAACGGTATCCGATTTTATTTATGTATTTTCGAAACTCATCCAAGCCTATGTCCCTTCCCTTGCTTAACCCCGATCGCTGGATCAACGACTATGCGGACGCGTTATACAGTTATACGCTTCCCCGCGTAAACGATGCAGCGCTGGCCGAAGACCTGGTCCAGGAAACCTTCCTCAGTGCCTGGAAAGCCCGTAACAGTTTTAAAGGCGAAGCTTCTGAAAAAAGCTGGCTCTTCACCATTTGCAAGAACAAGATCATCGATCATTATCGTAAAAAAGCCAGGGATATCACCCAATCCCTTCCGGAACCCAGCACCCCGGACGGTTTGTTCGATGAATCGGAACATTGGCTTCCCGAAAGCCAACCAGGCCAATGGGACATGCAGCAACAGCCGACGGACAGCAAAGAATTTTATGCAATACTGGAAAAATGCAGAAAGAAACTGCAGGAGATGCAACAGGCCGTTTTTTCCATGAAATACCTGGAAGACCTTGACGCAGCAGAGATCTGTAAGGTATTGAACATCACATCGTCTAATTACTGGGTATTGATACACCGGGCCAAGCTACAATTACGTGGCTGCCTGGAAAAAAACTGGATCCACGCAAAATAACGCTGATGAAATTCCTGATGATCAGTTGCAAAAAAGCCACATGGCTCGTTTCTAAAAAAGAGGAAAAGCGATTGTCCTGGCACGAAAAATGGCAGCTGCGTGCGCATATGGCCCTCTGCAGCATGTGCCGGAGGTTTGAAGAACAGAGCGGTTTCATCGCCCGTATGGCCAGGCAGATCCATGTGCATGAGACCCTGTCCGACACCAGTAAGGAAAAAATGCAGCAGGCTCTGGTTCGCGAGCATTGAGGTCCGCATCAAAATTGTAAAGTGAACACCGAACCCTTCCCTTCCACCGACTGAACCGTGATATTACCCTTGTGTAACATCATGATCTGCTTACACAGGCTCAGACCAATACCGCTGCCGTTCTTTTTGGTGCTGAAAAAAGGTATGAAGATATTGTTCATCACATCCTCGCTCATTCCATAACCATTATCCGACACTTTGACTGCCAGTTTGTGGCTGGAAGATTGTACCGCCGATAGCACGATGCGTGGCTGTTCACTTTCCTTCACTGCTTCAATGGCGTTCACGATCAGGTTGATCAGCACCTGTTCTATCAGGTTGGGGTCCACTTCAATGGCCAGGTCAGGGTCCTTAAGTATCACTTCCATCTCGATACCCTTCTGATTGAGCGTAGGCTGCATCAGGTTATGCATGTTCTCGAACAGGTCGCGCACGAACACATGTTTCAGGGTTGGATTGGTGATTTTGTTCAGATTCCGGTATACTTCCGCGAACTTCAGCAGTCCCTCGCTGCGGCGTTTGATGGTATTGATACCCACTTCCAGGTCTTCCACCACCCCATTGCTGTTATCCAGGAACTGAACCGATTCCTGCAGGCGATTCTTGAGCGTGTCGGCGAGGGAAGAAATAGGCGCCACTGAATTCATGATCTCATGCGTCATCACACTCAGCAGTTTTTTCCAGGCCTGCGACTCGGTGGCATCCAGCGCCTCGTTGATGTTCTGGAAAGCCACCAACTGGAACTTTTTACCTTCCGTTTGAAAAGCCGTGGCAGACAGCAGTATCTTGAACATGTTCTTTTCCTGGTGAACCGTGGCCACATGACTGTTACCGGGTTGCAGGCTAATGACCTGTTCATACAGCAGCGCATCTCTTTTTTGCAGGGAATGGATAGTCTTCAGATACGGTAACATCAGCATACGTTTCAGTGATTCGTTCATCCAGACCACTTCGCCCGTCTCCGTTTCGTAGGAAATGATACCTGTATCAACCAGTTCCAGGATCTTCTGCAGGTACTGGTACTGCGTCTCCTTTTCTTTTGAGATCAGTTTGAAAGCAGAATTGATCTCATTAAAACCGCGCCTTAGCTCCTTCAGGTCATCCGGTGCCTGTGTCACGTTGAAGTTTCTGGAGAAATCGCGGTAATGGATCGATTCAACAAACTGTTCCACTTCCCGTTGGGCCTGTTTGTGGTAGCTGTAAAAATCAAACACCTGGTAAATGATCACAGGCAATACGAGTATCTCGTATACATACCACTCTTTCACCAGCAGAAAAGCTGCTGCACAAAGGGTAAGCAGCAATAAAAGTACGCGGGTCAAAATATCCCACTGGAGCCTTCTATATGTCATATTTGCTAAGTCTTCTGTATAATGCGGTCCTGGTCAGCCCCAGTTCCCTGGCGGCTTTACTGATATTACCATTGTGTTTATCGATCACTTTCATGATCGTATTCTTCTCCATGGTGCTCAGTTTTAAGACTTCGTCCTCCTGTGATTCCGTAACGGAGGATTCAATGGGTGAGAACAGAAGGTCTGCCGCACCGATGGTCTCACTGTCGGCCATGATCATGGCACGTTCAATGGTATACTGGAGCTCTCGCACATTTCCCGGGAACGGATAATGTTGCAGTTTCTCCAGCGCCGATTCATGGAACTGAATGTTCGGCTTCAGGTATTTGTTTGCATAGATCTTGGCAAAATGATTGGCCAGCAGCAGGATATCATCCTTGCGTTTACGAAGCGGCGGCACCATTATCTCAACGGTATTGATGCGATAGATCAGGTCTTTTCGAAAACGGTTCTCATTGGCCAGCTCGTTCAGCGGAATATTGGTGGCACAGATCAACCGGATATCGATCGGCACAGGCTGGTTGGCACCTAAACGCGTTACCTGCCGGTTCTGCAGCACCGTGAGCAGTTTGGCCTGCTGCTGCAAAGAGATGTTACCGATCTCATCCAGGAAGAGTGTACCGCCATTGGCCGATTCAAAACGCCCCATACGATCCTCCCTTGCATCCGTGAACGCGCCTTTCTTATGACCGAACAGTTCACTCTCAAAAAGACTTTCGGTCAGGGCCCCTACATCCACTTTCACAAATGGTTTATCTGCACGCAGGGATTGCTCATGAATAGCAGTGGCGATCAGGTCCTTACCCGTTCCATTCTCTCCCAGTATCAGGATATTGGCATCTGTGGGTGCTATCTTATCGATCTTGTAAAAGATATCCTGCATCACGTCACTCTCGCCGATCAATGCATTGTTACCCAATCCTACCTGTATCTTTTTTCCTGAAGGGTTGTTCCTGGGAAGTTCCCGGTTACTCAATACACCCTGCAGGGTTGACAGCAGTTTCTCGTTGTGCCAGGGTTTCACCACAAAATCCGCCGCACCTTCTTTCAGGGATCGCACCGCCAGGTCAATATCGCCATAGGCGGTGATCATGATCACAGAAACACTGGGCTGCAGCTGTTTGATCCTTTGCAGCCAGTAGATACCTTCATTACCGGTATTGATGGAAGCATTGAAATTCATGTCCAGCAATACCAGGTCAAAATTATCCTTACTCAATAAAAAGGGGATCTGTTCGGGATTCTTTTCTGTTACCACTTCTTTCACTTCTGTTCGGAGCAGCAATCGGACCGCCGTTAGCACGTCGGTATCATCATCTATCACCAGGATACTGGCTTTCTTCAAACTCATGCAGGATCGGTTTTTCGGATATCGTTATGGTTTATGATAGGGTTGATTCGTTCAGAGGGCCGATCCATCAATGAACTGACCCACAAACAAATGAGCCATAAATATACCAGTTAGCTAATAATTTGAGAAAGAACTATTTAGAAAAAAGAGCCCACGAGGTAGTGTATCAAAAGCGGACAGTTTCTGTACCAGATGCGTACAGTATCTCAGATCCCGAATAAAGTAAATCATTGATTATCAATGAGCACAATTTCTGGCACAATCGTTTCATAGTGTATACCATAAATCACCCTGTATGAAAACAACCATCCGGCAACAACCCCGATTCATAGCCCTCCTGCTGGCAGCAGGAACGATTGGCCTGGTGCTACTGGTGTTTGTAACATCTTCTCACAAACATCGTTCAGCAAGGGAAGGATCTGAGATCGGCTTAATCAAACTCATATAAGTTCAACCAAAAACCAACAGCTGTGGACAGAGTTATTCAAAAAAAGAAATGGAACAACAAACGGATCCTTACCATTGCAGCGGCCATAGGCATCCTTGCATTGATCGGCGGCAGTTTTTACCTCACTTCTGGTAAAGCCAAACTGAATGTGGATACCGAAAGGATCACCATAAGTGAAGTGACCAAAGGCCCCTATAAGGATGCCATACCCGTAAATGGTATTGTGCTGCCTGTGACTTCGATCTACCTGGATGCCACCGAGGGAGGCCGTGTAGAAGAGAAATATGTGGAAGACGGTGCCATCATGAAAAAAGGGCAACCCATTCTTAAATTATCCAACACCAACCTGCAGCTAAGCCTGGTAAACCAGGAGACCTCTGTATACAACCTGCTGACACAGATGCAGATCTCACGCAACGCTGCGTTACAGAATACGGTGAATAAGCTGAACCAGATGACCGATGTGGAAAGTCAGTTGACAGAGGCGGAACGTTTGTATAAGCTGAACAAGACCCTATACGAACAAAAAGCCATAGGCTTGCAGGAATTCAAGACTTCTGAGAACAACTATAATTATCTCTTGCGCAAAAAACGACTCACCAACCAGATTCTGCAGCAGGATTCCATCTCCAACAAACAACAACTGGAGCAGGCCAAACAGTCTTACGAAGGCTCACAGAACGCTTTAACGGTCATGCGCAAGAAAGTAGGCGATCTGGTGGTACGCGCACCGATCGATGGACAGCTCACGTCGCTGGATGCAGAGATCGGCCAGAACAAGAGAGAAGGCGAGCGACTGGGTCAGATCGACGTACTGAGCGGCTTTAAAGTGCGTGTGGACGTGGATGAACACTATATCTCACGGATCTTCACCGGCCTTACCGGGGATTACACTTTCGGTAACAAGACCTTCAAACTCAAGATCACCAAAGTATTTACACAGGTAACCAATGGACGGTTCCAGGTAGACATGCAGTTCGTAGGTGAGATCCCTCAGGGTATCCGCCGCGGTCAGACCTTACAGATTCTGCTGGCACTGAGCGATGAGACGACCGCCATACTGGTACCCAAAGGAGGTTTCTATCAGCAGACCGGCGGTAACTGGATATTCAAAGTGAACGAGAACGGCACCATGGCCTACAAAGTGGACATACAGCTGGGACGCCAGAACCCTGATTACTATGAGGTATTGCAGGGACTGAAGCCAGGCGACAAAGTAGTAACCTCCAGCTATGAGAACTATGGGAATATGCAGGAACTGGTGTTGAAGAAGCAGTAGAGACAGTTTTTTGGTCACTGGATACTTGATACTGGTGGTTGGCACAGGCTACCTGAAAGCAAGCAGATGAATGAGCGAACCAACAAATAAAAAAATGACATTACAACTTTTGCGTAAAAACAACTCTTACTTATAACAAAAACCAAACCATGATAAAAATCACTGACCTAGAGAAGATCTACCGTACGGATGAAGTAGAGACCATTGCATTGAACAGGCTGTCAATGGAGATCAAACCAGGAGAATTTGTTGCTGTAATGGGTCCTTCCGGATGCGGAAAGTCTACCCTGCTGAACATCCTTGGCCTGCTGGATGATCCTGATAATGGCAGTTTTATTTTTAACGGTACAGAGATCGCCAAATTCAATGAGCGTCAGCGTGCCGACCTACGTAAACACAATATCGGATTCGTATTCCAGAGCTTTAATCTGATAGACGAGCTGACCGTATTTGAGAACGTAGAACTTCCGTTGATCTATACCGGCGTGAAAGCCGCGGACCGGAAAAAGAAAGTGGATGAAGTGCTGGAGAAAGTACAGATCATGCATCGCCGAAATCACTATCCCCAGCAATTATCTGGTGGTCAGCAGCAGCGTGTGGCAGTTGCACGTGCCGTGGTCAACAACCCCAAACTGATCCTCGCAGATGAGCCCACCGGTAATCTGGACTCATCCAATGGTAATGAAGTAATGGAACTGCTCACCAACCTGAACGAACAGGGCACCACCATCATCATGGTTACCCACTCAGAGCACGATGCCAGATACAGTCATCGGATCATCCGCATGCTTGATGGACAGACCGTGACCGAGAACATATTGGTATGATCCGTTCAAATACTGTAATCCTGTTAACCACAAACCATTACCAAAGCCACCCGATACCATGTTCAGGAACTATCTGAAAATAGCCGTAAGGAATCTTTTAAAGAACAAAGGGTTTTCTTTCATCAACATACTGGGCCTGTCCGTAGGTATGGCCAGCGCCATATTGATCCTTTTATGGATCAACCATGAAATGAGCTACGACCAGTTTCATGAAAAGAAAGACCGTATTTATGAAGCCTGGAACAAAGATACTTTCAGCGGCAAACTGCAGTGCTGGAATACCACTCCTAAGATCTTCGCCCGTACGGTAGAACGTGATTTTCCGGAAGTGGAGATGGCCACCCGCGTGAACTGGCCCAGTAATTACCTCTTCTCC
This sequence comes from Chitinophagaceae bacterium, assembly GCA_020403425.1. Classification (GTDB taxonomy): domain Bacteria; phylum Bacteroidota; class Bacteroidia; order Chitinophagales; family Chitinophagaceae; genus Sediminibacterium. The sequence continues at coordinate 24,865 of JADBXR010000008.1, forward strand.
ATCGGCGAAAAAAGGCTGACTGTGGCTGGCAATATCGTGGACTCGAATTTCCTGAATGTATTCAGCTTCCCCTTACTGAAAGGAGATCCGAATACAGTATTGAAGGATATGTATTCGATCGTACTCACAGAAACCACAGCCAAAAATTTCTTTGGTGATGCAGACCCTATGGGAAAACAGGTCCGTATCGATGACAAGGATAATTTTACTGTGACCGGCATACTGAAAGATCTTCCCAACAATACCCGTTTCAAATTCAACTACCTGCTGCCCTGGGCCTACCTGCGTAAACAAGGCGAGGATGATGCCAATTGGGGCAATAATTCCACCCGGAACTATGTATTGCTGAAACCGAATGCCACACTGGCATCCATTGCACCGAAACTGAAAACACTCAAACGCAAATACGATAATTCGGAGCTGACCAATGAAATGTTCCTCTACCCCATCAAACGCTGGCGCCTGTATTCCAGCTTCACCAATGGTGTGGAGGACGGAGGGCTGATCGATTTTGTAAAGATGTTTGCCGTGATCGCAGCTTTCATTCTGCTGATCGCCTGTATCAATTTTATGAACCTGAGTACCGCACGCAGCGAAAAAAGGGCAAAAGAAGTGGGTATCCGCAAAGTGGTAGGTGCCAATAAAGGTTCACTGGTAGGACAGTTTCTAGGAGAATCCATCCTGATCTCATTGATTGCCGGTCTGGCAGCCTTGCTCATTGTGCAGCTAGCATTACCGGCTTTCGGCACACTCACCGACAAGAAACTCTTCATCGACTACGGCAATTTCTACTTCTGGCTCATCTTCATCGGTTTCATACTTTTCACAGGTGTGATCGCTGGGAGTTACCCGGCATTCTACCTGTCGGCCTTTCAGCCGGTAAAAGTGCTGAAAGGTACTTTCCTGAAATCAGACAAAGTGGTCACTCCACGAAAAGTACTGGTGGTATTGCAATTCACTTTTGCCATTATCCTGATCATCTGTACTGCCATCGTAAAAGAACAGATCCAGCATGCCCGTAACCGGGAAATGGGCTACGATAAGAACAATCTCATCTTTCATTTCCTAACCGGAGATCTTGAAAAGAATTATGCACTGGTCAAGAACGAACTGCTCGGATCCGGTGCCGCTACTTCTGTCACCAAAACAAGTGCCCCCATCACACAGGGATGGAGCGATACCTGGGGCATTGAATGGAAAGGGAAAGCTCCGGATGACAAAACGGATTTCGACCGTTTCTCTGCCGATGAAGACCTGGGGACTACTGTTGGACTGCAATTTGTAAAAGGCCGCGATTTTAACCTGAAACAATACATCACCGACTCTTCGGCCATGATCCTGAACGAATCCTCTGTAAAAGCCATGGGCCTGAAAGAACCCATCGGTGAGATCGTGAAAGACAATGGTCGTGAATGGCACGTGGTTGGTGTGATCAAGGATTTTATCCTGCAGTCGCCCTACCATCCCACCAAACCCATGATCATTGAAGGGGCCAAGGGCTGGATGAACATCATACATATCAAACTCAACAACAAGAACACTACCGCAGACAATATAAAAAAGGCGGAGGCCATCTTCAAAAAATACAATCCCGAGTACCCTTTCGAATACAAGTTTGTGGATGAAGATTATGCTGCCAAGTTCAAATCGGAACAGAGAACCGGAACGCTGGCCGGCTTATTTGCAGGGCTTACCATTTTTATTTCATGCCTCGGTCTATTCGGCCTGGCAGCTTATATGGCAGAGAGCCGGATCAAGGAAATAGGTGTCAGGAAAGTGTTGGGCGCCTCTGTAACAGGTATTGCCACCCTGTTATCCAAGGACTTCATCGGGCTGGTAGTGATCTCATTCATACTGGCATCTCCTGTGGCCTGGTGGTTCATGCACAACTGGTTGCAGAATTATCCTTACCGGATATCTATCCAGTGGTGGGTCTTTGCTTTTGCCGCGGGGCTCAGCATCCTGATCGCAGTGGTAACGGTCAGTTATCATGCCATCAAAGCGGCCAACGCCAATCCGGTAAAAAGTCTACGTACAGAATAAGAAAGATAATAAGAACGGATCAGCACATGAGAAACAGTTGCATCCTTTCACGACTTAAAACAAACCAATGCTAAAGAATCATTTGATTGTCGCGTGGCGAAACCTGGTAAGGAACAGTTCCTTCTCTATCATCAACCTGTTGGGACTCACGATTGGCATGGCGGCCACCATGCTCATCCTGCTGTGGGTGTACACGGAGAAATCATGGAACAAGCATAATGAGAAATATGCCAATACGTACCATGTCATGTCTAACCGGAATTTCAACGGTGAGATCAATACCGGTCCCGATATGATGTTCCCGCTACCGGCAGCGGCCAAAGCGGCTTATCCCGAAGTGGAGAACGCAGCCGTTGTTTCCTTTGGCGAAAAAACGATCTTTACCGTTGGTGAAAAGATCCTGACCAAAAACACCCTCATCACCACAACTGATTTTTTCAAGATATTCAGCTTTGACTTCCTAGAGGGGGATGCATCCGTGATCAACGACCCGGATGCGGTGACCCTGACCCAATCTACCGCCAGGTCCCTGTTCGGCAAAGGCAACGCTTTTGGCCGCACCGTAAAGATCAATAATGACAGGAACGCTGTAGTGAAAGCAGTCGTAAAGGATATCCCTGCGGGCTCTACCATACAGTTCGACGCATTGATCCCTTTCAACCCATCCTCCCCCCAGGTGATCGCCGATCAGAACGAATGGGTGAACTGTGGCAACCGGGTATTCCTGACCACAAGGCCCGGCACCAATATTCCAGCGCTGGAAAAGAAATTGCTGGAACTGATCAAATCAAAGACACAGGGCGACAATCCTACCACCAGGGGCAGCCTGATACTGCATCCCATGGCGAAGTGGCGGCTGTATGAAGAATTCAAGGACGGAAAAAATACCGGTGGCCGAATCCAGTACGTATCACTTTTTATCTGGATCGCGCTGATCATCCTGGCCATTGCCTGTGTCAATTTCATGAACCTGTCTACCGCACGCTCTGAAAAGAGAGCCAAAGAAGTGGGCATCCGTAAAACACTGGGATCAGGAAGAGGCCAATTACTGGTCCAATTCATCACAGAATCGATACTATTATCCGTAACTGCAGTGATACTGGCAACCGGATTGGTGTACCTGCTTCTCCCCGCTTTCAGCCGGCTGCTGAATGAACAGATCCGTATCCCGTACGAAGAACCTATGTTATGGCTGATCCTGGCTGGTATTGCACTGATCACCGGTTTATTGGCAGGCAGTTACCCGGCATTTTATCTGTCTGGTTTTCAGCCGGTGAAAGTGCTCAAAGGAAGTTTCATGCCTACCCGTGGCGTTTTATTGCCGAGAAAGATACTGGTGACCGCTCAGTTCATAGTATCCATCGTACTGGTATCCGCCACTTTCATCATTTATCAGCAACTACAGTATGTCAAAACACGCGATATCGGCTTTTCCACTAATAAGCTGGTTACGGTAAACGCATCGAACCAGACCGACAAAAGTTTTGATGCATTGCGGAACGACCTGTTGCAAACAGGATACATCGCTTCCGTGAACCGTACTTCCAGTCCACCCTCTACCATATTTGGATTCACTTCAGGTGTAAAAGCGATCAATGCGCCGGTCAGCGATAACCTGATCATCGGCTTCATGTTCACTGATGTAGACCTTACCAAAACCCTGCAGGCCCGGATCACCGAGGGGCGTGATTTCAGAAGGGGTGACAGCCTGGGTGTGATCTTCAATAAGGAGGCCATCAAACTGATGGGACTGAAAAACCCTATTGGTGCTACCGTGAACTGGGCGGGAAGAAATATGGAGATCGTGGGTGTGGTAGACAATATGATCATGGGGTCCCCATACGAATCTGCTGCCCCGCTGATGTTCCGTTATGAGGACAGATGGTCCCGCTACATCAATATCCGCATCAACGAAAAGGCGGATATACGTAAGACGATGGCCGCTATTGAATCCATTTATAAAAAATATAGTCCCGCTTTCCCGTTCGAATTCAGCTTTGCTGATGACGAATTCAACCAGAAATTCAAGACAGAACAACTGATCGGTCGTTTGTCGGTGATCTTTGCAGGCCTGGGTATTTTTATCTGTTGCCTTGGTCTGTTCGGACTGGTATCTTCCTCCATTGAGAGAAGGAAAAAAGAGATCGGGATCCGAAAAGTACTGGGTGCTTCCTTACAGCAGCTGCTGTTACTGTTGTCGAAAGAGTTCCTGTATCTGGTAGCCATCGCGTTCCTGATCGCCATACCCACAGCCTGGTGGGGAATGCATCGCTGGCTGGAAAATTTCAGTTACCGCGTGGTGGTGTCTATCTGGGTCTTTTTTGCAGTGGGCCTATTGATGCTGGTGATCGCATTGCTGACAGTGAGTATGAATGCCACCAAAGCAGCATTGACCAATCCGGTAAAAACATTGAGAAGTGAATGATCGCAAGCCAGTGAACTTCTGTTCAATGGCCTCATCAACCCAAAACGAAAACGTATGATACAGAATTACCTGAAAATGGCCTGGCGCAACCTGATGAAACATCGGTTCATCTCGTTCATCAACCTCTTTGGGCTGACCATGGGACTGGCCTGCTGCCTGCTCATCAGTATTTATATCATACACGAGACCAGTTTCGACAGGTACCACAGCAAAGCCGATCGTATTTACCGGGTAACCCGGAATTTCAATAATCCGGATGGCACGGTAACACTCAGACTCAGCACTATTGCGCCGCCCTTTGGTCCGCTGCTGAAAAATGATTTTCCGGATATCCAGCAAGTAACGAGGCTGCTGCCCAGCGGGAAAACACCCGTCAAATACGGGGATAAACTTTTCAGCGAAACACAATTGTTCTTTGCCGACGAACACCTATTTGACGTATTTGACGTGAATGTGACCAAAGGCAATCCGCAAAAAGCCTTACAAGATCCGTTTACCGTAATGGTCTCAGAAACCGTTGCCAGGAAATATTTCGGCAATGAGGAAGCGCTGAACAAGATCATCAAGATCAACAACCAGTTCAACCTGAAAGTGACGGGTGTATTCCGGTCATTTCCGTCCAACTCACATATTCATCCCGAGATCATGGTGTCGTTCAACACCCTGAAAGATTCGGCCGTATATGGCGATAAACAGTTACAGACGAACTATGGCAATAATTCCTTCTTCACCTATTTCCTGGTGCCGGAAAACTATCCTGTTAAGCAGATCGAAGCGCAGTTCCCAGCGTTCATTGACAAACACATGTTCTTTCCTGGAGCGCCCCCTGCCATGAAGTTCTCAAAGCTTACCACCCTGGGTGTACAGAAGCTGACCGATATCCATCTCTATTCGCATACAGATTATGAAGCAGAGGAGAATGGGGATATTACCCGTGTATACATCTTCTCTGTGATCGCCCTAATTATCCTGCTCATCGCTTGTATCAATTATATGAACCTTGCCACAGCGCGTTCTGCACTAAGGGCAAAAGAGATCGGGATCCGCAAAGTAGCAGGAGCTGGCAAGGGTGAATTGATTGCACAATTCCTTAGCGAGTCTGTATTGATCGCCTGGATAGCCATGATACTGGCCATATTGATCGCCTGGATCACTTTACCCTGGATCAACCGTTTATCGGATCTGACCTTAACAGGCCAGATGCTTCTGAACTGGAAATATATGGTTCCGGTGATCCTGGTCCCTTTTATCGTAGGCATCACGTCAGGCATCTATCCTGCCCTGTTCATGTCTTCGTTTCAACCCGTCAAAACACTGAAAGGCCTATTCAGGACTGGCGGCCGTAGTATTTCATTCCGCCAGGCACTGGTGGTAATGCAGTTTGGCATTTCCATCGTATTGATCATCACAACAGCTATCGTATTCCAGCAACTCCGGTACATGCAGCAGGCAAAACTGGGATACCACAAAGAACTAGTGGTTGCGCTGCCTTACTATTTTACCAGCAATAGTCAGTACGAGGCTTTCAGGAATGATATCCTAGGGCAAAATCATATACAAACCATAGGACGTTCCTCACGTATCCCCACGGGCCGCCTGCTCGACTCGCAGAATGCAGCCGCTGAGTCTGGCGATTCATTACAGCCCGTTAATGCGGAACTGAAATATCTTGCCATAGACCAGGATTTTATCCCATCCTATGGCATTGGCATGGCAGCAGGAAGGAATTTCTCGAAAGCGATCGTTACAGATACCGCCAATTTCCTGTTGAATGAGACCGCAGTAAAAGTGCTGGGCTGGCCTTCCGCAGAAAAAGCGATCGGACGGAACTTCTCCTATGGTGGCACCCGCGGCAAAGTGATCGGGGTCGTTCAGGATTTCCATTTTGAATCACTGCGGCAGCGCATCGCTCCGATGGTCTTGTCGATGCCCAACCCGGCACTTCCTAATTTTTACAATGCCCTCTCTGTCAAGATAGCTGGCAATAATACCACTGAAGCAGTAATCGCCATAGAAAAAATATGGAAAAGGTATTTACCGGAAATCCCTTTTGAATTCTCATTCGTGGATGACAGTTACAACAAACTGTACCAGGCTGAGCAGAGACAGGGTCGATTGTTCACCATCTTCGCGGGCATTGCCATCCTGATAGCCTGCCTGGGTCTGCTGGGACTCTCCTCCTTTGCCATTACACAAAGGATCAAAGAGATCGGTGTACGCAAAGTGCTGGGAGCAGGAACAGGCAGCATTGTGTTCCTGTTATCCAAAGACTTCATGAAACTGGTATTCCTGGCAGCACTGATCGCTTTCCCCGTTGCCTGGTACGCCATGCGTCAATGGCTTGCGGATTTCGCCTACCGTATTCCGGTAAGCTGGTGGATCTTTGTTGCAGCAGGCAGCATAGCCGCCGCCATTGCCCTGCTTACCGTCAGCATCATGGCCATCCGCGCAGCCACAGCCAACCCTGTAAAAAGTTTACGAACAGAATAATTCCCGTGAGTGGTGACTGCTGAGCACCCAATCAGCATTCCCCACTCACTACTCACTACTCACGACTCACGACTATGATCCGAAATTATCTCAAAACCGCCCTCAGAAGCTTTCAGAAGAACCGATTCTTCACCTTCATCAACCTTGTGGGACTCACCATAGGTTTTACCTGTTGCATACTGATGGGCTTGTACATACAAAATGAGCTGAACTATGATCGTTTTCAGCAAAAAGGAAAACGCATAGCACGCGTCATCATGGCCTACAGTTTTGGTGAAAAAATTAACAAGGGCAACTACACCAGTACAAAAGTAGCCCCTGTGTTCAAACGCAATTTTCCGGAAGTGGAATCAGCGGTTCGTATGTACCAGTCTGGCCGGATCGTAAAATTCGAGGACAAGGTCTTCAACGAAAAGAAATTCATGTACGCAGATTCCACTTTCTTTGACCTGTTCTCCTTCCGGTTACGCCAGGGCAACACCAGCAGTGCGCTGGCGGGCCCCAACAAAATAGTCCTTACCGAAACAACAGCACGCAGGTATTTCGGCAATACCAACCCGGTTGGTAAAACGCTATTGATCAATGCCTCGCAAACACCCTACCTCATCACGGGCATCATCCAGGACTGCCCGGAGAACTCGCAGATCAAATTCGACTTCCTGGCATCTTTTTCCTCCATGGGGAATATTCAGGAGAAAACTTACTGGAACGCGAACTACACTACTTACCTGCTGCTGAGAGACGAAAACAGCTTCACTTCCCTGCAGAACAAGATACCCGGGTTCATGAAAAAAGAAATGGCCGACCAACCCAATACCTATGTTTCATTTGAATTGGAACCTTTTACTAAAATACATTTATACTCACCTTATCCCGGATTCGAACCTAATAATAGCATCACCTATATTTATATTATCTGTGCAGTGGCCTTGCTGATCTTATTCATCGCCTGTTTCACCTATATCAATCTCGGTACTGCCAGCTCCATTGAAAGAGCCAAGGAAGTAGGTGTCCGGAAAGTACTGGGAGCCGATAAATGGCAGGTATTCTGGCAACATATCGGTGAATCCATCCTCCTATGCCTGATCTCAGTGGTGATAAGCTTGATCCTGGTAGCTATGGCACTTCCCTGGTTTAACGGACTTGCAGATAAGCATATCAGTTATTCGGCACTATTCACGCCTTTGAACCTGTCTTTCCTCCTGTCTGTATGGATCATCGTAAGTTTTGCAGGAGGAAGTTATCCTGCAATGGTCTTGTCAGGCTTTCAACCGATCAAAGTACTGAAAGGGCTGTTCCGCAACAGCAGTTCGGGACTGATGGTAAGAAAGTCGCTCATCGTTTTCCAATTCATGATCTCTGTCTTCCTCATCATCGCCACCCTGGTCATACAGCAGCAGATGAAATATATCCGTAGCAAGAACCTGGGTTATGAGCGGGAGCATGTATTGCTATTACCGCTCGATCAGAAAATGCTGGAGAACTATCCCACTATCAAAACCGAATTGAAAAAACAAACCGGCATCCTTGCTGTATCAAGGGCCGTAAGCAACCCTACCCTGATAGAAGGCGGATACCATATGCGGAGTGATGCGATGCCCCCGGATGGGATCGTCTCTGTGACAGCTTCGCCTGTTGACGAGGAATATGTGAGGACGACCGGCTTACAGCTGGTAGCCGGAAGCGATCTTACGCAACAGGACATGGAAAACGCAGACGAATTGAAACATCCCGAAAATCCTGCCTATCAATTCATACTGAACGAGTCTGCGGCCAGGGAACTGGGCTGGTCGGCACAGGCCGCCATCGGTAAAAAGATGTTTCTTGGCGATGACAGACCGGGTTATGTGAAAGCCGTGATCAAAGATTTTCATTTCAGATCGCTGCACAATAAAATAGAACCTTTGGTACTCTTCCCCTCCTCCTGGAGCTCGCAGATGCTGGTAAAACTGGATGGCAACAACCTGTCATTGGCGATCACCGGCATTGGAGAACTCTGGAAGAAAATGGTGCCACACAGGCCTTTTGAATACCGGTTCATGGACGACGCATTCAATGAACTCTACGAAAGCGAGAACCGTTTGGCGAAGGTATTGTCGGTATTTGCAGGTATCGCCATATTACTGGCCTGCCTCGGATTATTGGGTTTGTCGTCTTTTGCCGCACAACAGAGGATCAAAGAGATCGGTATCCGAAAAGTACTGGGCGCCTCCCTGTTCCAGATCGTGAAGATACTCTCCAAAGAGTTCATCCTGTTGGCCCTGCTCGCATTTCTGCTGGCCTTCCCCATTGGCTGGTGGGCGGTGAACCGGTGGTTGCAGGATTTCTCGTACAGGATCACAGTTCATTGGAGTGTCTTTGCCATAACAGGTATCTCTACCATCACCCTGGCTTTGTTTACGGTGGCTTTCCGTGCGATAAGAGCGGCGCGGAGCAACCCGGCAAAGAGTTTACGAACGGAATGACCCTGTACGCACGCAGACAGTAACTGTCCGTTTTCGTACACTTTCCGACAGCAGGATTTCTCAAAACCCTTACCAGTAAAGGGTTTGTAAAGATGGCACAAACTTTGCCCAACGACCATAACGATAACAACCGACCATGATCCAGTTAGAAAAGATCTACAAATGGCATAACAACGGGAATAACCGGGTGTTCATCCTGAAAGACATCAACCTCAGTATTGAGGAAGGTGCATTCATTTCCATCATGGGTCCTTCAGGATCGGGCAAATCCAGCCTGCTGAATATTATCGGCATGCTGGATGAGGCCTCCGAAGGCAATTACCGCTTTTTAGGACAGGATGTGTTCCAGATCAAAGAGAAACAACGTTCAGAACTCTACAAGCAGAATATCGGTTTTGTCTTCCAGGCATATCACCTCATTGATGAACTGACCGTGTACGAGAATATTGAAACACCCCTGCTTTACCAGAAGATCAGGACAGCAGAACGGCAATCCATGGTAGCGGATATGCTCGACCGGTTCAATATTGTAGGTAAAAAAGACCTGTTCCCCTCCCAGTTATCCGGTGGGCAACAGCAACTGGTGGGTATTGCCAGGGCACTGATCGCCAAACCCAAACTTTTGCTGGCAGATGAACCTACCGGTAATCTCAACTCCAAACAGGGGGAAGAGATCATGGAACTTTTTAAAAAGATCAACGAAGAAGAGGGTGTCACCATCATTCAGGTGACCCATTCAGAAAAGAACGCCGCATACGGCAAACAGATCATCAATCTGCTCGACGGCAGGATCGAAAAAAAATAAATGGCATAGCGCATATGAAAAAGAGACTATTGACGGGCATCACATGGTTAGGGTGCTTACTGTTGAGCATGGGAAGCAGGGCACAAAACACCGATCGGGACAATGGCATGCTTACGCTGAAACAATGTATTGAGATGGCCATCCAGAACAACCTTCAGGTAAGACAGGCCGAATACCAGGCGCAGACCGACAAAGTGAACTATCGCCAGGCAAGAGCCAGCCAGTTACCCTTCATCTCGGGAGCTGTGAATCATGGTATCAACCAGGGCCGAAGTATCGATCCTTTTACCAACACTTATGCTAACCAGCAGATCAACTTCGCCAACTACAACATCAATACCAGTGTCACACTCTGGAACGGTTCGGCCATCCAGCATACGATCCGGCAGAACGAACTGGCTGCCAAAGCCAGTGAAATGGACTGGCAGCAGGCCAAGGACAATATCACCATCAATGTGATACTGGCCTACCTGCAGGTACTGAGCGCGCAGGAACAACTCTCCATTGCCCGTAACCAGGTAGAAGTTACCAAGGTTCAGGTGGCCAGACTCGAAACGCTGAATGCCAGTGGTGCCATCGCTCCGGCCGTACTGTACGACCTGAAAGGTCAGCTTGCTTCCGACCAGTTGGGTGTGATCAATGTGAAGAACCAACTGGAGACCGCACGCATCAACCTGTCGCAGATGATGAACATACCCTACCAGGCATCCCTGCAACTGGAAGCGCTCAGTTCTCCCGTCACAGCCATCTTATACGATGGCACAGCCGATAATATTTACCAGGCAGCTACGCAACAGCTGGCAATAGTCAAAGCAGCTGAATACCGCAAACAGAGCGCGCAGAAAAGATATCTCTCAGCCAAAGCGCAGTTATTGCCCACACTCAGTTTTAACGGAGGCTTCGGCACCAATTATTCCAGCGTGGCCACCCGGCAAGAACTGATCAGCACCGCCGATATGCCCACCAATCAGTATGTAGACCTGAGCGGCAGTAAACTCCCTGTATTTGCACCACAAAGCAATTACCAGAGCCATAAGATCACGTATGGGGACCAATGGACCAACAACCTGAACTCTTCATTGAGCATCGGCCTGCAGATCCCGATCCTGAACGGATTACGTGCACGCAGCAATATGAACCAGGCGAAGATCGCCGAGAAAAGGACCAGCTTTGAGGCTCAAACGGTCAAAACACAGCTGCGGCAAGCGGTAGACCAGGCCTATATCAATATGAATACCGCTTTTGAACGCTACCAGACCCTGGCACGTCAACTGGAGGATTTTACCATTTCCTTCAAAGCGGCTGAAGTTCGTTTCAATGCAGGGGTGAACACTTCCGTAGAATACATGATCGCGAAGAACAACGTGGACAGAAGCAATGCCAATTTCATTGCAGCCAAATATGATTACCTGCTTCGGGTAAAAGTGCTCGATTTTTACCAGGGCAAGCCCTTGTGGTAAAGAGCTTTCTCATGTGTACATATCTGTTATGTCACAGGCCCTGTATTCTTACAGGGCTTTTTTGATCAACTGTATCTGCCCCATATGATAGGCATCGTGCTGCAGGCATCCCATCAGCAACTGATAATAGGTCTGCCCCTTCATGGGTGATGCCTTATCAAGTGCTGACTCATCAAAACCTATGATCATCTGGTGCAGTTGCCGGTAGACCTCTTCAAAATGCGCCAGTGTGGTTTGCCAGGAGGTATCATCCGGCTGATCGGGCAGGTACATATCGGGCATAGGAGGCTGTGCATTTTTTCCCTGTAAACGGATCATCACAGTCTTCCGCCAGTAAATGATGTGGTTAACAAGCTGCCAGATACAGTTCCCTTTCTCATGCAGTTTCTGAGCTGCAGTACTGTTCGACACACCCTCCAATACCTGCCGCATATTCACTCCTATCCAGCAATCACCCTGCTGCAGATCGTCAAATAAATGACATATTTTCTCTGTTTCCCGCATAATTTTGAATTGAATGGTAAACATAGCGGAATTTAGCACTCACTTAAAGACTCTTACATGAATGGATATAGCAAACAGATCGAGATCAGATGGAGCGATATTGACCCGAATTTTCATTTGCGGCATTCCGTATATTATGATTTCGGCGCTTTTGTCCGGGTCGCCTTCATGACAGAACAGGGTCTTACGCCTTTTGTGATGCAACAGAACCAGATAGGTCCCATCCTGTTCCGCGAGGAATGTGTATTCAAAAGGGAGATCCATTTCAGCGACAAAGTGGAGATATCATTGAAAATGGTGAAAAGCACCCACGATATGAGTCGCTGGACCATGGTACACGAAATCTGGAAGAACGGTAACACACTTAGCGCCATCATCACCATCGACGGGGCATGGATCGATACCGCTACGCGTAAACTGGCCGTACCGCCAGAATCCTTCCGGCAGGTATTTGACAGCATGCCCAGGTCAGCGGATTTCAGCTGGGCCGAAAAGAAGACCGTATGAACATTCAACAGATAGACAAGTCAAAAGCAGCAGAACTTTCCAGGCTGGCCAAAGCCATTTATGTAGAGCACTACCTGCATTTATGGTATCCGGGCGGTGCAGAATGGTATATGAATGAATATGCCTATCCGGAAGCCAAACTGCAGGCGGAACTGGCTGATCCCAACAACCTACATTATATCGTTTATGACGACAAAGGTCTGCCAGAAGGGTATCTCAAACTAAAACTCAGGTCCGAATGCGATGCCTGTGAAAACAAGATCGGGCTGGAGATAGAAAGGATCTACCTGCACAAAGACCTAACGGGAAAAGGGATCGGCAGGCAATTGATGGAGCTGAGTGAAGCGGTTGCCCGGCAGTATGACCAGCACTTTCTTTTTCTGAAAGCCATGGACACCAGTCTGGAAGCCATCGGGTTCTATCAAAAAATGGGATACACGGAATGTGGCAGGCTGGTATTGCCTTTTGAGAACATGAAGGAAACCTATCGCGGCATGGTGATTCTCTGTAAAACGATCTAAAGATGCCAACAATGAAGAAGCCCCTTGTCAGGGGCTTCTGATTATTTACCCGGTACCGATTGCTATGCCACCGAGTTGTAACCTTTAACCGTGTAAAACTACTTTCGATAAACAGCAGAAGACCGATTATTCGGGCGTTAGAGGATTATTATCGGTGAACGGTATGATTTTTCGAAAAAAAGTCATTGTCTCCCTCCAAATAAGGAGAGTGCAGACAATTGATGCAACGGTACATTCCCATTACAGAAACATGCGGCATGCCACACGCGTGGTCTTCATACCACGGCGTAGTTTCCACATATCAACAGCACCAAAACGGTGGTTGATCTTTTTGCGATTTACCGGAAGTACACCGGTTGCAACGGTCTCTTTAACTTCACTTACCAGTTGTTTCAATTCATTTGCCTCGATTTGGACAATAGAGGGCATTACATTATTCTTCATAATATTTCTATTTTTTACTGTTATGTTATATACCGAGCAGAAAGGGGGAAAGAACCAGTTCAATCGTTAGAAGAAACTCCAGATAACATCACCCATGAGAGTCTTTAATAATACGTTCTCGGTTTCAGGGTGCAAATGTACAGCTTTTCTATATAATGGAAAAATTAAACTGTAAATACTATGTTAATGTATATAAATAAGCTTCTATACAACATGCGGACACCTACATCAGCAAGTTTGGTTATCTTGGTTAAAACTATACGCTTATGTTCAGGAAGTTCTTTCTTGTGCTATTGCTGACCGGTTGTGTAACAGGCAGTGCCATGGCACAACAAAAAAAGACATTACCCGTAGACGATTACGGAAAATGGCAAAGCATTGGTGCCAATGACCTCTCACCCAATGGTGAATGGGTAGCTTACCAGCTATTGGTGCAGGAAGATAATGATACCCTGTTCGTTACCCACCGAAGCACCGGAAAATCCTATAAACTGGAGTTCGCCAGCGCACCGGAGTTCTCGAAAGACAACAAATGGCTGGCCTACCGTATCGGTTTACCATTCAAAGAAGCAGAGAGACTTCGCGACCAGGGTAAACCCATCGACTACAAGATGGGGCTACTGAACCTGGAAACAGGCAAAAAGGAGACCGTACAGAACGTATCCCGGTTCGGGTTTTCACGCAACGGAAAGTTCCTGACCGTGTACCTGTCTGCTCCAAAAGAAAATAAGGAAAAGGGCAGTGTACTGTTGCTGAAGAACCTGGCGGATCATTCCACCCGGACCATTGGCAATGTCACCGACTATGCTTTCAATAAAAAAAGTGATTTTCTGGCCTATATCACCGAATCCGCAAATATTGCCGGCAACTCGGTAGAACTGTTCAACCTGAACCATTATACGTTGAAAGTATTGGCCAGTGACACGACCCGTTTCTCAAAACTCACCTGGCAGAAAGAGGGTGACGGATTAAGTTTCTTCAAGATCTTCAAAAAGGATACACACGAGGAAGAGAACGCCATGGTATACAGTTACACGGATATTTATAAAGATGCCGCACTAAGGATCTTTGACCCAACCACTACTGCAGGTTTTCCGAAGAACATGCGGATCCATAACGGTTCTACACCAAAGCTCAGTGATGACATGAGTGCCGTTTTCTTTGGAGTGAAGACCTGGACCCTGAAATCCAAAAAAGAGGACAAGAAAAATACCGACAGCAGCAAAGCAAAAACGGACAGTACCAAAAATCTTGCTGTAAAAAAGATCGCTACTGATGAAAAACTACCCGCTGTGGATATCTGGCATTGGAAAGACCCAGAGATACAGCCACGACAGAAAGTAACCTTCCCACAAGACAAGGAAGCCAGTTACCTGTCTGTATGGAACCTGGGTAACGATCAATTCTACCAGCTGGCGAAAGAGAACACCCCCGATGCATTACTGACCGGTAACCAGAAATATGCCATCACTTCCACCAACAAAAAATACAAACCCGCCTTTAAAGAAGACTATGCGGATTTTTACCTGGTGAACACGCAAACTGGCGAAGAGAAATTATTGTATGAAAAATCAATGGCAGGCGCCTACACCGGCCCCCGCCCCTCTACCAATGGCAAATACCTGTATTATTTCAGAGACAAACATTGGTGGGTATATGATATTGCTGCCGCCAAGAATATCAATATTACCCAAAACATAAAAACAGATTTCCAGGATATACGCGACGATCATCCTGCTACCAGGCCACCAGTAGGTATTGGAGGATGGACCAAATCAGACAAGGAGCTCTTATTGTATGACGAATACAATATATGGGCCGTGAAGCCAGATGGCAGTGGAGGCAGGAAATTGACGCAGGGAGAAAAGGATGAGATCATGTTCCGCGTATACCGGACCGATTTTGAAGAGCCTTATCTGGACGATAGCAAAGCGATCTATTTTTCCGCCTACGGCGATAAAAGCAAGAAATATGGCTATTATAAATGGGAGAATGGGCAAACAGACAAACTCATTTTCGAAGACCTCTCCATCAGTCGCCTGACAAAAGCCAGAGATACCAACAGTTTCCTGTATGTGAAACAGGATTTCCATCTATCACCCGAACTATATGCTAGTGATAATTTCATCAATGATAAAAAGGTCACAGGCACTAATCCGCAACAGGAAAACTATTATTGGGGTAAGAGCCGCCTGATCAGTTTCACCAATACCAAAGGCAAAAAAATGCAGGGTGCACTGTTCTACCCCGCTAACTATGAGCCTGGTAAACAATACCCCATGATCGTGTACATCTATGAGTTACTGTCGAACACCGTACATGCTTACACGAACCCATCGGCCCGAAGCGCCTATAATACCACCAACTTTACTACCAATGGCTATTTTGTATTCAGGCCCGACATCGTATATGAGACCAACGAACCCGGTACCAGCGCCGTGAACTGCGTAGTACCTGCCGTAAAAGAGGTCTTAAAAACAGGTATGATCGACAAAGATAAAATAGGCCTGATGGGGCATAGCTGGGGCGCTTACCAGACATCTTTTATCATCACACAGACAGATATCTTCAAAGCCGCCTGCGCCGGTGCACCGCTCACAGACCTGATTAGTATGTCCATGAGCATTTACTGGAACAGCGGCACACCCGATCAGAAGATCTTCGAAACCAGTCAGGGCAGGTTTGATGGTCCCTGGTATGAAAGAACCGATGCACATATCCGCAACTCACCCATGTTCAATGCCAGTAAGATCAAAGCTCCTTTACTGGTGGCTTTTGGCGATAAGGATGGGGCGGTCGACTGGCACCAGGGCATCGAAATGTACGGCACCATGCGCCGGATGGCAAAACCGCATGTGATGCTGGTATATGCAGATGAGAACCATGGCCTTGCTAAAAAAGAGAACCAGATAGACTACCAGAAAAAACAAAGGGAATGGTTCGATCATTACCTGCTGGGCAAACCCGCAGAAAAATGGATCAGTAACGGGGTTTCCTATCTCGATAAAATGAAAGAACGGGAGAAACTCACCCCCGCCACAACCAACTAAACCGTTATCCTAATCTCATCACATAAAACCTGTTCCCAATTGGAGCAGGTTTTATAATTTTATACAAATCGATCATTCACCCATTCATTCATCCACTCATTCACTCATTACCACCCTATGTCTCCCATCAAAACCGCCATCCTCTCATTCGGCATGTCCGGAAGGGTATTCCATGCTCCGTTCATTGAACTGCATAAAGGATTCGAACTCACCGGCATCTGGGAAAGAAGCAAATCAGAAGCGGCCGCTTTTTATCCGAATGCCAGGATCTACCGTTCACTGGAAGAAATACTGACCGATCCGTCCATTGAACTGGTAGTGGTCAATACACCCACCGGAACCCATTTTGATTTTACCAAAAAAGTATTGCAGTCTGGCAAACATGCCGTGGTGGAAAAAGCATTTACCACTACCGTGGCCGAAGCCGAAGAATTGAACGCATTGGCAGAACAGCAACAACTGTTGCTCTCTGTATTCCAGAACCGCAGGTGGGACAGTGATTACAAGACCGTGAAACAAATCGTGCAGGAAGGATGGCTGGGCGAGATCATGGAAGCCGAGATCCACTTCGACCGATTCAAGGATGAATTGAGCCCTAAACTTCATAAGGAAACTGCTGCGCCGGGAGCGGGCATCGTGAGCGACCTCGGGCCACACCTGATAGACCAGGCCATTCATTTGTTCGGCATGCCGCAATCTGTGTTTGCCGATATCCGCATCACACGACCTGGTTCCCAGGTAGACGACTATTTTGAGATACTGCTGTATTATCCCATGATGCGCGTTCGTTTAAAATCGGGGTACCAGGTACGCGAGCCCTTCCCATCTTATGTGATCCATGGACGCAAAGGTTCCTTTTTGAAAACGCGGGCGGATGTGCAGGAAACCAGGTTACTGGCCAATGAGAGACCCAACCTCACGGACTGGGGAACCGAGCCGATATCGGAACAGGGATTGTTGCATACAGAAAAGGACGGTCTGGTGATCCGCGAAAGAGTGCCTAGCCAGCAGGGAAACTATTACGGATATTATGAGGCCATTTACCAATCACTCCGCCAGGGAAAACCGGTACAGGTATCGGCCCAAGATGGCATCTATGTAATGCAGATCATTGAAGCGGCCAGGGAAAGCAGCCGGAATAGAAAAGTGATCGACCTGAAATGACCCACATGAAAAACCCACCGAAAGGTGGGTTTTCTTATAAATAGTGTACGCTTAGTTATTACATTTTCTTGGCGTCCTCCAGGAACTGAGCCAATCCGATGTCTGTCAAAGGATGCTTCAATAATCCCAGAATGGAACTTAACGGACAGGTGCAAACATCCGCACCCAACTCAGCCGCCTTGATGATGTGCAGCGGATTTCGGATAGACGCAGCCAGTATCTCCGTTTTGTAATTCTGAACATCAAAAATATGACGGATCTGACCGATCAGCTCCATTCCGTCCCAGCCACTATCATCAATACGACCAATGAACGGAGAAACATAAGAAGCACCTGCTTTTGCAGCCAGGATAGCCTGACCCGCAGAAAAGATCAATGTACAGTTGGTGCGGATACCATTGTCCGTGAACCATTTGATGGCTTTGATACCATCTTTGATCATGGGAACTTTTACTACGATGTTGGGGTGAATGGCCGCCAGTTTCTTACCTTCTTCTACCATTCCGGCAAAGTCAGTAGATAATACTTCTGCACTGATATCGCCATCCACCAGTTCGCAAATGGCTTTGTAATGCTGGGCAATGGCTTCCTCGCCTTTAACACCTTCTTTGGCCATTAAACTAGGATTGGTGGTCACACCATCCAGTATCCCTAAATCATTGGCTTCCTTGATCTGGGCCAGATTACCCGTGTCGATAAAAAATTTCATATTGGTATTGCGGATTACGAATTAACTGATCAGGGTCTTGGCGGATTGGCAGATATTCTCGTCCCGGTCATCCATTCATCAACCAATTCGCGAATAGAAGAAAAAAAATGGCAGGCTACTCGCATCGCACCGCTCAACCGCTTATCCTTGCTGCATTCCTGCCCTGGGGAGGTTCAGCAGGAGCTGGTCGTGCGAGACCTGCCGGCGCAAAAATAAGGGTTGACAGGCTAATTCGATTATTTTTTTGAAGGATTCTGACCGAAATAAATATCATCCATAGATTTCAGCTTAAAAATTTTGCCGCTCATTACGCGAATTCACTGAACGGATGCCCACCAGTTCATCATGCCGGCTGCTGAAGGAACGGTAATAAAACAGGACGGTATACTCATTCTCCGTTTCCCAGTAATTGCCCTCCGTTAAAGCGGGGTCAGCTTTTTCTTCCGGATGTTTATCACTTTTGGTCACATAAGCATAACTGTAATAGCCCTGTTTCAGCAATATGGTCTTGGTATACAGTCCCCGGGCCGCATCATACACCATCCTTGAAGTATCCCCTATCTGGTTACCGGTAAAGGATCCCAGCAGGTATACCGATCTTCCTGCAAAGGGCTGCCTGTTGGCAGGTGCAAAAGTGAAATGCACATATGCATAATCCGTTTGCCACCAGGGATTCAGCGATTCGGTGGTATTGATCTCATCCCAGCCATTACGGTCGCGAAAAAAAAGGTAACGAAGGTTGTTCCTTTCCAGATCGGGTTTCAGGTACACATCAACGGGCTCCCTGGCCTTGTCTACCCGGTCCATCCTATCGCTCAGAAAACGGAAGCTCTGCAGATCGGCCCAGCGGTATTCCTTCCCTGCCGGGAAGATGCAATCCTGTTCTGCATTGTATTCCATCATCTTACCGCGGATAAAAGTGGGTTGTATATCCCTGATCGCATCGTCCCAGCGGTTGTTCTGCAGGATCACCAGTTTGGTCTGTTGCGGGCTCAGTATATTCAGCTGCTGCGTATTCACCGCTACCTGTATCTTTTGATGGGTGCGCAAGATCTCATTATCAAAAGGCTGCTGTACCTGCGCACCAACGCTTGCCCGGTTATCCACCACCAGCATCCTTTTGGTGAAAGCCAGTTTGGACGTGTCCGCATCCAGGTAGACTTTCAGCAAGTAGTTCCCGCTTTTCGAGGGCATACAGTTGCGGTCCGGCAACAATGCCTGATAATGTACATAACGGCTGGCAGTCACCGTAGATGCTCGGTACTGACTGAGCCGGTTCTGCGGGAACCCCCTGATATAATCGAACGGACTCACATCTGCAGGTGTCCAGTCGGCATTGCACAGAACAAAGGTGTAGTAGTAATTTTTAGGGACCCCGCTCATATCGTCGAAATGCAGTTCCAGCAGGTCTGAAGAATTAAGCGTGATCAGGGCCATACTTTGCTGGTTATTCTGCTGAAACAGCCTGGGGGTCCGTATCTCCGGCATATAAACATGATCAGGTAATCTTTGCGCAGTTGTCTTGCCCATACCTGCTATCAATAATACCCAAACGAAAAGGTTTCGCATACGTGCCATTCAGGTTTAAACATACAACATTTCTGTAACCAATTGCTTTTGGGGCATTGCCTGCAGCTGTGTAGTTTTGGTGCAACCAAAATCGTGCCGTTGAACCTGGCTTTTCATATTGCCAAAAGAATCGCGTTTAACCGACAGAAGACCTTCTCGCGGTTCATCATTCGCCTGTCCATTACCGCAACGGCACTGAGTGTAATGGCGATGATCATCACGCTCTCCTTTGTGAACGGGTTCCAGCGAACGGTGTCGGAGAAAGTGTTCAACTTCTGGGGACATGTACGCGTACAGAAATATGAACCCAACAAATCATTGGTGGCCGAAGAAACAGCCATCAATAAGGACGCATCCATAGAAGCATTGATCAGGCAGGACCCGGATGTTCTGCAGCTGCAAAGTTTTGCCACCAAATCGGCCGTACTGGAAAAGAACAAGGAAATAGAAGGGGTATTGCTGAAAGGCATTGAACGGGATTACGACAGCAGTCGGTTACATCCTTACCTGTCAGCGGGCAGATGGATCCGTTTTGATACGGCCGGTTACAGCAAAGAGATCCTGCTTTCGCAGCAACTAGCGGCCCAGCTAAAGATCGATCTATCGGATACCATCACCGTTTATTTCATTTCCGGGATCGATGGTGCCAGAACCTACCGGAAGCTGTCTGTGGTGGGTATCTATAAGACGGGCATCGAAGAATACGACAAACTTTTTGTACTGGGCGATCTGGACCTGATACGCCGGGTGAACGACTGGGCGCCCGACCAGACAGGCGGATACGAGATCTTCCTGAAGGAACATAGCAGCATCGACAGTGTGAGCAACCGTTTGTCCGATGCCTTGCCCGCAGCCTGGATGAGCCGAAGCATCCGTGAAGTGTATCCCAATATCTTCGACTGGCTGAGCATACAGGATATGAACCGCAATGTGATCTTTATTGTGATGTCGGTAGTGGCCATCATCAACCTCATTACCTGTCTGCTCATACTGATACTGGAACGCACCCGTATGGTGGGCATTCTAAAAGCCCTGGGTGCTGAAGACGGACTGATCCGCAAAGTATTCCTCTACCATGCCACAGTGATCACATTCACCGGCATCGGCACAGGTTTCATACTGGGCATAGGACTCTGTCTACTGCAACAGGTCACCGGTTTTATTACACTGGACGAAGCCTCCTATTATGTATCCACCGCTCCCGTCCATATTATCTGGTGGCAGATCGTATTGGTATGCATTGCTACGGCCGTGGTCTGTTACCTGGCACTGATCATTCCTACCTGGCTCATTAAAAAGATTGAACCTGTAAAAGCGATCCAGTTCCGGTAATAGCCTTACCGATCATTTTACCCGGGTAAGATGCGATACAATGATGCCGGTGGCCACCGCGGCATTCAGGGATTCGGCCCCACCGATCCTGGGAATGGTGACAGGATGCGAGATGAACTGCAACAGCTCCGGCGCGATGCCTTTGGATTCATTCCCGATCACTAACAAACCCTCTTTCAACGGAGTTTCCTCAAAGAGGTTCTTTCCGGTCAGTAAGGCACCGTACACAGGAAGTTTCACCGACTGCAGAAAGGTTGGCAAAGGCGTATACCATACCTGCACCCTGGCAAAACTACCCATGGTACTCTGGATCACTTTGGGATTGTAGCATTCTACGGTATCCGGACTGGCAACGATCTGCCGGATACCAAACCAGTCGGCAATGCGGATGATGGTACCCAGGTTACCGGGGTCCTGTATATTATCCAGCACCAGGGTGAGTTGGTTCTCCAGTTCTGGGCTGGGAGCCTGTTCCGGCTGCACTACCACTGCCAGCACCTGGTTAGGGGTTTGCAGATTGCTGATCCTTTCCAGTTCCTGTTCGGTGATTACGGTCAGATTCGGCAAGTGGCTGTGTTTCTCCGCCCAGGCGGCCAGGGCATAAATACCTTTCACCTCATATTGGGTAAGCAACAGCTCTTCTACCAGCTTGGCGCCCTCCACAATAAACAGCCGTTCTTCCTGCCTTTGTTTTTTCTGGCACAAAGATTGGATATATTTGAGCTCATTCTTGCTTAACATGCTGTATGGGTTTGACCTTTCATAATATACATATTCGCTCCTTTCTCTGTTTTTCTCTCCTGCTGGTGCTCTTCAGTTCCTGTTCGATAGTGAATTTCACCACCGTCAAAAACCCGCCCGCCAACAAAGCCTTCGTATTCGATAACAAGATCGAACTCAAAGGAAATATATCCAAAGATGAGAAAAAACGTTTGTCCGAGGAACTTATCAATTACTGGGATGACAGCCTGAAAGTACCAAAGATCCAGCAGTTCGGGGTGTTTTATAAGATCAAGAACCCGCCGGTATTCGATTCTGCCAATATCACCCGCACTGTAGCATTGATGAATGCCTACCTTAACTCGCAGGGATATTATTATGCCACTTACGCAGACTCCGTAAAGATCGACACCGTAAAGGAGCAGATCCGCGCAAAGATCAATATGCGCATCCAGGTAGGTAAGAACATTACCATCGACTCTGTTTCCTTTGCACTGGGCGACAGCACCCTGCAACAACTCACCAAAGAAAAAGAGAACAGCACCCTGCTGAAGAAAGGGGTGCCGTACACCAAAGGACTGATCAGTTCCGAGCTCGACCGCCTGGTGGGTCTGTACCGGCAGAATGGATATTTCCTGTTCACCCGTGATGATATTTTTGCGGAAGCCGATACAACCGATCCCCGCCTGCTCGAGTTAACACTGGACCCTTTTAAACAGGCCCAGCTGATCGCAGAAGCGGCCAAAGCAAGAAGGGAGAACCCGACATGGGACATCACCATCTTCAACAGGCCCATCACTGATTCGAACCGGCTTAAACGGTATTACATCGGACAGTTGTATTATTATCCGGAGACCAAGATGTCCGATATCCCCGACAGCCTGCTGAAACGGACCGATTTTCTGGAGACGCATCGCAGGAATATGACCATTCGTTACAAAAAAGGGCTTTTCAATTACCGCCCGCTGCGCGAACATACTTTCCTGCGTAACGGTACCCTGTACAATGAGAACGATTATTTCAAATCCATCAACACACTTGGACAGATCGGCGCCTGGCAACAGGTAGATGCCAGGCCGGTGATCCGTGGCAAGGATAGCCTGGATGTGTATTTTTTCCTGGCCCCCGCCATCAAGCAGAACTTCACCGTAGATCTGGAAGGCAGCCGCAACACGGCCGATTTTGGCCTGGGTAACCTCTGGGGTATCTCTACCAATTTTGCCTACAACAACAAAAACGTATGGAAAAGTGCGGTGCAGTCGCTCACCACATTACGCACAGGAGTGGAGCTGAACCTGCTTACCAGCGATAAAAGCCGTTTACTGCAGACCTTTCTGGTGAACGTCGGGCACACCTACGCATTTCCCAAGCTGATCGTCCCTTTCAAGAACTGGCGGGCACTGAACCGGCTCGACAATAAAAAAACACTGTTTTCCATCAACGGCTCTTATGTGGACAGAAGGGATTTTTACAAACTGCGTTCCCTGGTGACCAGCTGGGGTTATGAATGGAAAAAGGGAAACAATACCTGGTTGTACAAACCACTGAATGTGGAACTCTACTCAATAGATACCCTGGATGGTTTAAGACGTTTGTTCGACAGTATCCCATTCTTACGGTCCTCTTTCAATTCAGGCAGGGTGATCAGCCAGAGCCTTTCACTGGTAAGGAACTTCATCAACAGCAACAATCCCAACCGGAGCCATTATATGCGCATCGGGTTGGAAGAAGCTGGTGGGCTGTTCAGCCTGTTCGGCGGTGTCCGTAACCAGATCTACCGGTATGTGAAACTGGAAGCCGAGTATCGGGAGTCCATCAAAATGCGCAAGACCGAACTGGCCTTCCGTGCCTTCGCGGGAGTGGGATATAATTATGGGAACGATACACTTCGCGACAGAACCCTCCCCTTCTTCAAACAATTCTCTGCCGGCGGACCATACAGTATGCGGGCCTGGGGATTGCGGCAATTGGGACTGGGCAGTTCGAAACAAAGTGAGGCCAGTGCCAGCGCCAACAGTTATCGGGACCGTTTTGGCGACTTCCAGCTGGAAGCCAATATTGAATACCGTTATCCGCTGGGGACCATCGCGGGCGTTAAGATCGGAAGTGCTTTGTTTGCAGATATCGGGAATATCTGGAACCTTAAGAGCAACAACGTTGATCCCGAAGCAAAATTCTCATTTAAAAACCTGGGGCGCGATCTGGCGATCGGCGTAGGTACCGGAGTACGGGTAGACTTCTCTTATTTCCTAATCCGGCTAGACCTGGCTTATAAAGTGAAGGACCCTGCAAGACAATACAACAATGGCTGGATGGATCAATTCCAATGGACAGAGAACAGGGCCAACGGGTTGAAGATACCCAACTACGCCTTACAGTTAGGCATCGGCCTGCCCTTCTGATGCAGCGGCCAGTTGTCTGAGCTCCTGTTCAAAGCCTTCAATGGTTTGTGCGTCTTCCACTTTGAACAGGCCGATGCGGGTCCTGCGCAAACTACTCATGTAACCACCCACACCCAGGGCCGCACCAAAATCATGTGCCAGACTCCTGATATAGGTACCAGTGGAACATACTACGCGAAAATGCACAACAGGCAATTCTATTTTCTCGATCATGAAAGAATATATGGTGACGGGCCGGGGTTCCAGTTTAACATCTACCCCCTTTCTTGCGGCCAGGTACACAGGTTTGCCTTCCTGTTTGATGGCAGAATGAATGGGCGGCACCTGCATGATCTCCCCGCTAAATGATTGGGTGGCCTGATGAATAGCTTCTTCGGAAAGACGGTGATAGTCTTTGTGGTCGCGGGGCTCACTTTCCAGATCGTATGTGGGAGTAACAGCGCCAAGGGTAAAAGTTCCGGTATACTCTTTCTCCATCCCCATGTATTCATTGATCTTCTTGGTGAACTTACCGGTGCAAACGATCAGTAATCCGGTGGCAAGTGGATCCAGGGTGCCTGCATGCCCTACCTTCATTACCCTTGTCAGGTTCCGGATCTTACGGACCATGTCGAAAGAGGTCCAGCGGAGTGGCTTATCAAATAACAGCACCTTACCGTCAAGATAAGGTTGCATATGATCCGGAAGCGGTTTCTGTTTCATGAAATAGGACGCAATTGGACGAACAACGGAACAGATGAGTAAAGGACCGATGATCAGCTATCATCTTCCTGCAACAGTCATCTGTTCTTTGCTCATCTGTTCAATATTCTAATACGCTCTGGCAAATAAAACCCTTTGCGCAGAGGGTTTGCCGGTCAGGATACACTTTCCTTCTTCCTGTGGGTTATTCAATGGGATACAACGTATGGTGGCCTTACAGAGTTCCTTGATCTTGTCTTCTGTTTCAGGTGTACCATCCCAGTGTGCCGATACGAAGCCCCCTTTATTGTCCAGCAACTGTACGAACTCGTCCCAGTTGTCTGTGCGGGTAATGTGTTCATCACGGAACTGTTTGGCCCTGTTGAAAAGATTGGTCTGTATCTCTTCCAGCAGGTTGCTGATATAGCTTTCGATGCCATCCATACTTACCGTGTTCTTCTCCTTGGTGTCCCTCCTGGCCACTTCCACCACATTGTTCTCCAGGTCACGGGCACCAATGGCTATACGTACCGGAACCCCTTTCATTTCGTATTCGGCGAATTTCCATCCGGGTCTTGCATTGTCGGCATCATCGTATTTCACCGAAATGCCCAGTGCTTTCAGGTTCTTCACCACCGCGTTGACCTTTTCGTCGATCAGCGCTTTCTGTTCATCCCCCTTGTAAATAGGAACGATCACCACCTGCACCGGTGCGATCTTCGGAGGCAGGATCAAACCGTCATCATCGCTGTGCGCCATCACCAGGGCGCCGATCAGTCGGGTACTTACGCCCCAGCTGGTGGCCCATACATAATCCAGTTTATTATCCCTATCGGTGAACTTCACATCAAATGCCTTGGCAAAATTCTGCCCCAGAAAATGTGAAGTACCCGCCTGGAGTGCTTTACCATCCTGCATCAGCGCTTCGATACAATAGGTATCTTCTGCACCGGCAAAACGCTCATTCGGACTTTTCACTCCTTTGATCACGGGCAATGCCATCCAGTTCTCTACAAAATCGGCATATACATCCAGCATTTTTTTGGTTTCCACCACGGCTTCTTCTGCTGTGGCATGGGCCGTGTGTCCTTCCTGCCAGAGGAACTCCGCCGTACGCAGGAATAAACGGGTACGCATTTCCCAACGAACCACATTGGCCCACTGGTTCACCAGGATGGGCAGGTCGCGGTACGATTGTATCCATCCTTTATAGGTATTCCAGATGATGGCCTCACTGGTAGGACGCACCACCAGCTCTTCTTCCAGCCTGGCTTCGGGGTCTACGATCAGTTTGCCTTTGTTATTCGGGTCTGAGGTAAGACGGTAATGGGTCACCACGGCACATTCCTTGGCAAAACCTTCCGCATTCTTTTCTTCCGCCTCAAACAGGCTCTTGGGAACGAACAGGGGGAAATAAGCATTCTGGTGACCGGTCTCCTTGAACATCCTGTCCAGCACATCACGCATGTTCTCCCACAAGGCAAAACCATAGGGTTTGATCACCATACAACCCCTGACAGCACTATAATCTGCAAGACTTCCCTTGATCACCAGGTCATTATACCATTGTGAATAATCCTGCGCTCTAGATGTAATTTCCTTACCCATATTTCTTTAACATTCTTTTAACATATATAAAGACTTACAATTGTTAGTTGGCAAAGGATTTGTCACATAATTGTAAGAAGCCATAGCGGCTGCGCAAATGTAGGTAACTTAGCTTTATCTAACCCTAATCCTGCTTATATGAAACAGGTTTTACTACTATCGGTACTTGCTGTAACACTACTATCCAGTTGTTCCACTGCCTTCAAAAACGGGCAAACACCTGACGATGTGTATTATTCACCCGGCCGCGAGCTGGAAGAGGAAGTGCTGAGCCAGAAGGATCAGCAAAAGCAGAAAGAAGCCTACCAGGCGTATGTCAGCAGCATGGACGACAGGTACCTGCGCATGAAGGTGGCCAACCGCTACCGTTGGGGCGGGATCGACAATTTTGATTACTGGTACGATAGCCGTTACGATTTCGGCACATACAATTACCAATATTACAGCAGTCTGAACCCCTATGCTTACTGGAACCCAGGTTTCGGGCTGGGCATGGGTTACGGTAATTACTATCCCGGCAGGTATGGCTGGGGATGGAGCAGTCCCGTGTACACAGTGGTGCATTATTACTCACTGACACCCAGCAACCCGGGCGGATATACATTTGGCAGCAATATCACCGCCTACCGCAATAAGAATTATGATAACAACAACTACGGTTACAAAGACCCCAAAACCGGTGCTTTTGTGCCCAGTGGCAGCAACAGTAACTTCGGTAGCCTGTTAAAAAGAGTATTCTCCGGCTCATCCGAGGGCAGCAGCTACAGTTACGACAGGCCGGTAAGGACCTTCTCTAACACGCCTTCCAATAATCCAACCTATACACCACCTCCTACTAGTAGCAGCGCGGGTGGTAACAGTGGCGGATTCAAAAGCACCGGCAGCAGTACCAGTACCGGCCGTGGAGGACGAGGATAGATTTTTTCTTTCATCATTTTCATCCCATTATCAAAACACCTGGTCAGGTTTTCACGGTCCATTGTGTATCCAAAAACGCTTGTATGAAAAAATATCTACTAGTTATATTTTCCATAGCCAGTACCACCCTGTTTGCCCAAAATCCCGATGACGCACTACGTACGGCCTGGTTTACCCAGAACGGCACCGGCCGCAACATGGCCACCGGGGGCGTGATGGGATCGCTGGGAGGCGATATCACCGCCAACCACGTAAACCCGGCAGGTATTGGCCTGTTCAAGACCAACGAATTCGTGTTGAGTCCGGGTTTTGGTCTGAACAGAAACAAGTTCAATTACCGTGGCACCGACACCATGAGTAACCGGAACAATTTCAATTACGGGGCTTCCGGATTCATACTGAGTTCCTCCAATAACCGCAAGGACCGAAAATGGACCAGCAGCGCCGTTGCCATTTCGGTGAACCAGGTGGCCAATTACAACAACCATGTTCAGTTCAAAGGATTCAACAACATGAGTTCATTTACAGAGCAATACCTGGAAGAACTTACCCGCGACCGTGCCGATACCAATGCGGCTTTGAACAATTATATCTTCGGCTCTTCCCTTGCATTCCGTACTTTCCTGATCGATACCTTGAGCGGTCCGGGCGGATCGGTGATGGGTTATCAGAGCCTGGTGCCCATTTCCAGCGGAGTGAACCAGTCATACGACGCCAGCACTTTTGGCGGCTATCATGAAATTGCACTGGGCCTTGCAGGTAATCTGGAAGATAAAATGTATGTAGGCGGCAGCCTCACCATCCCTGTGATCAGTTACCGGCGCAACCTGACATACAGCGAAACAGATGCCACCAGCCGTACCGATAACCAGTTTAGATCATTTGAGTATACGGAGAACTTTTCCTCACAGGGTATCGGCGTAGGCGTAAAACTGGGAACGATCTATAAACCCAAAGAATACTGGCGCATCGGTTTTGCCTTCCATAGTCCGCAACTGATGGGCTATACCGACAAGATCAGTTCTTCCATCACCGCCAATACGGAAAGTTATGCCGGCATCCGTACCGCCAGCAGCAACGCGTTGAACAGTGGCCGTTCCGGTGAACGCAAATACAATATGATCACGCCCTGGAGGGCCATCATCAGTGCCAGCTATGTGTTCCGCGAGATCAGCGATACCCGCAGGCAACGCGCTTTCATCAGTGCCGACCTCGAATATGTGAATTACCGGGGTGCCCGTTTTTCCGCTGCGGATAAATCGGACCAGGCCCTCAGGGATTATTACAGTATCGTGAACGAAGGTATCAAAGACACATACAAGGGAAATATCAACCTGCGTCTCGGTGGTGAGTTGAAACTCCACACCATCATGTTCCGGATCGGCGGGGCCTATTATGGAAGCCCTTATGCGGATGCGGCGCTGAAAGCCAGCCGTATACTGGCATCTGGCGGAGTGGGATACCGCGATCACGGTATCTTTATCGATCTTACCTATTCACATATGTTCACGAAAGATGCACAGTTCGCTTACCGCTTGAACGATAAGCCCAACACATTCGCTACACAGACCGGCGGGCGAGGCACCATCATGATGACGTTCGGATGTAAATTCTGACCTGCGCGCAGGATCATAACAAAAGAGGCCAGTTGATACAACTGGCCTCTTTTGTTTAGCAGAATATGCTATTTGATAGCATCCAATGTCAATCCCTGGTTCACTTTGGTCTCAGAGATCTCGGTATTGATCTTGAACTGACCGGTATCCATCACCAGTTTTACAGGAAGTTTCACACCGTTGAAGGTCTTGTATTCCGTATTGGTGACACTGATCGTCATTTTACCTCCCGGGGTTTCCTGGGTGCGAACCTCCTTTACACGCAGCCCGGTAGTCACATCATAAAAGAAATTAAAGGTTCTTCCTTTAGGTGATTTGATCTCCAGATTATAGGCATCTTTGCCTTCTACCTGCTCAATGCCTTTTACAGCATAACTGTATCCGCCTTTTTTCTGCATATACCATTCAGGTATCAGCGAAGCGGCTTCATCCAGTTCTTCCTTATCCTCCTCTTTCAGTTCCTGTTCCATGCCCTGTTGCACCACCAGGTAGGTGCCGTTTTTCGTCATCTGTTTGGCTACGGCAATACCGCCCATGCTGATATGCTGCAGATAACCCGAAGGAAGCACATATTGCGCCGTAAAATCAAGGCTCTGTCCCATCACACTGGCCGTTCCCTTCATGGATACATCTTTTAACGCAGCAATGGCAGTTTCTCCGCCCTGCACCTCAATGGCTTTATTCAGCACACTGGACGGGGTAATATCGGCACTGGCTCTTTTCTCCACAGGGGCTGCTTTTTCATTACCATATACATCAAAATACCTCACTTCACCATACTTCTCCAATCCAGGTGCGATCTGTTTGGCATTGCCCACGATCACTATATGCATCCTGCCGGGCGTCACATATTTATTGGCCATGGCCTGAACTGCACTGTTATCCACAGCCGACAGGTTTTTCAGGTAATTCTGGTAATAATCTTTAGGCAAACCATAACGGGCCACATTCAACGCAAAATTGGCAATGGTGGCGGGGCTTTCCAGCGAGCGGGCGAAACTGCCGCTCATTTCATTTTTAGATCGGCTCAAATCTTCATTGCTGACAGCTTCATTACGTATTCGGTTCAGTTCCACAAAGAACTGGCCGATGGCGCTATCCGTTTTTTCATTACGCACAGAAGCACTGGCCGTGAAATTACCTACCAGTTTATCTGCCTGCAGCGATGAATAGGCACCGTAAGTGAACCCGTGCTTCTCGCGCAGGTTCTTGTACAGTCTGCCGGAAGATCCATTGCCTAAAAGATTGTTCATCACAGAAGCAGCGATCGCATCAGGGGCACCGGGTTTCAATTGTACCGGTGCAACCAGGTTGATCACACTCTGTACGGAACTGGGTCTGTCTACGATGGCAATATAGGTCTTGGCCGGAGCCGCCGGTAAAGCAAAATCCTGGGCGGGCAATTCTCCTTTCTGCCAGCCGCCAAAATGCGTTTCTGCCAGTTTCCTGGCTTCTTCCGGTGTAATATCCCCCACGAAGATCAGGTAGGCGATATTCGGTTTCCAGTAGGTGGTATAATATGAACGGATATCTTCTATAGTGACCCTTTTGACGGTCTCTTCGGTCTCTATTTCACCATAGGGATGGTCTTTCCCATATACCAGCCGGCTTACCACATTCTCTGCAATGGCGTTGGCATCTTCCTTGGCCTGTGCCAGGCCGGATAATTCCTGCCGGCGGATCTTCTCCAACTCATCGGCAGGGAAAGAAGGACGCAGGGCAATATCGGCCATCAGCGCAAACAGTTTGCTGAAATTGTTCTTGAGCGATCCGCCAGTGACACTGCGTGCCGAAGTATTGATATTGGCCCCCAGAAAATCGACCTCTTCATCCAGTACGGCCTTTTTCATGCTGGTGGTTCCCCGGCGGAACAACTGTCCGGCCATACTGACCAGACCAGCTTTGTCGCCCTCCCGGATCGCTTCGCGATCAATGGTGAGTGTAGCCGACACCCTCGGCAGTTTGGTGTTCTGCACCACGAATACCCGCAAACCGTTGGCCAGTGTAAAAGAGACGGGCTCCCCTACTTTGATGACGGGTGCGGGCCCTGGTTTGGGCGCCTGGGTTCTGTTGATCTTCACCTGTGCCATCACGGCCATGGGTGTAACTATCAGGAAGTATAGGAATATCTTTTTCATGTTCTTGTGTTTAGGTTGTTGAGTCAGCGAAACACTGTTTATTTCTTGGATCCTTTGGGTACATAGTACAGGGTTACCCGGTTATCCTTATTCAGGTATTTCTGTGCCACTTTCATCAGATCCTCTCGGGTAACTTTGTTGTAGCGGTTGATCTCCGTATTGATCAGGTTGGCATCGCCAAAATATACCTGGTAATTGGCCAGCGATTCTGCGATACCCG
This sequence comes from Chitinophagaceae bacterium, assembly GCA_020403425.1. Classification (GTDB taxonomy): domain Bacteria; phylum Bacteroidota; class Bacteroidia; order Chitinophagales; family Chitinophagaceae; genus Sediminibacterium. The sequence goes on from JADBXR010000008.1 coordinate 56,656, forward strand.
CCATGGACGCATTCCGGTTCACAAAATCCGTGGTGATCTTGTTCCTTACTTTTTCAAACTCACGCTCATCCACGAGTTTTTCCTTCACACCATCCACCACTACCTGTATCTCTTTCTCCAGGTCGTCCGGTTTCACGTTCATATTGGCGATTCCGAAAGTGATGAACAGACCTGCATCTTCCAGTGCATAGTTGAAGGCCCCTGCCTGCACGGCCAGCTGTTTCTCATCCACGATGGCTTTGTTCATCCGGGAGGAGTTACCGCCCGACAGCAGCGACGACAGCACATTGAATGCGTAATATTCCTCACTGCCCTGCTTGGGAGAACGATAGGCCTGCACCACGGCCGGAAGCTGGATATTATCCTCGATCACATCCCGCACTTCCCCACCCAATGGCGGTTCAATGACTGAGGGCCTGGGTATGGCCTGCGCCCCTTTGGGGATCGGTCCGAAATAAGCGCTGATCTGCTGTTTCAGCTGCGGTATATCAATATCACCTGCGATGCTCAGTACACAGTTATTGGGTACATAAAACGTTTTGTAGAACTGGATAAAATCGGAAAGTTTCGCCCTGCTCAGGTGCTCCAGCGAACCTATTGGCTGCCATTTATAAGGATGCTCCCTGAAAGCCCTCTTGAAGATCTCTCCGATGATGGTGCCATAAGGCTGGTTATCGATCCTTTGGCGTTTTTCTTCTTTCACCACTTCTTTCTGCGTATTCACACCAACCTCTTCGATCTTGGCGTGTAACATACGCTCACTCTCCAGCCAAAGGCCCAACGCTACCTGGTTACTAGGAAAAAGTTCAAAATAATAGGTCCTGTCCTGCGTGGTATTGGCATTGTTATAGCCACCCGCATTGGAAGTATATTTATCAAAATCGCCTCTTTTCACATTCTCACTTCCTTCGAACATCAGGTGTTCAAAGAAATGCGCAAAACCGGTACGTGCCGTGTCCTCGTTCTTCGACCCCACGTGATACAAGGCTGATACCGCTACTACAGGTGCGGTTTTATCCTGGTGCAGGATCACCGTTAAGCCATTAGGCAATGTGTATTTCTCAAAAGTGATTTTGGGTGCCTGCGCCTGTATCCCGTTGACAAACAACAGAACAGCCGGCAGGGTCATGAGCCATTTTCGCATAACTATGTTTTTGATAGGTTTCGTATCGAATACCTGTAAAATAAACGAATCAATATTATTTGTAATAAGGAAGGGGCAATTATTACACAACAGCTAACATTTTTTTAACCTTTCACCAGCGCCAACACCTGCTGCACAGCATCTGCTGAAGGTTCGAACCATTGAAACGCCTGATCCTTCCGGAACCAGGTGAGCTGCCGTTTGGCGTAATGACGGGTATTTGTCTTGATATGATTCACTGCTTCCTCCAGGCTGCAATTGCCATCCAGGTGTTCGAATAGTTCGCGGTATCCCACTGTCTGTAGCGCGTTGTGGGACCGGTATGACATCAACGACCTTACCTCTTCCAGCAATCCTTCCTGCATCATCTGGTCAACCCGCTTGTGAATGCGTTCATGTAGTTGTTCTTTGGGGAGGTCTAACCCTATCTTGATCACACGGAAAGGACGTTCCGCTTTTTTTGCTGTTCGGAATACCAGGATGGATCGTCCCGTGGCATTGAATACTTCCAGTGCGCGCATCAAACGCTGCGGGTTCTGTTTTTCGGCCACGGCCCAGAAAGCCGGGTCCTTTGTTTGCAATTCTTTCTGCAGCCAGATCAGTCCTTTCTGTTCATATCCTCTGATCACATCCCGCCTTACCGCATCCGGCACTTCGGGCATGGGATCGATCCCCTCACAAAAAGCTTTGATATACAGACCGGTGCCACCCACCATCACTGCCACAGGATGGTGCTGAAAGATCGTTTCAGCAGCCGACAGCGCATATTTCTCGAAACTGCCTGCATTCAGGTCTTCCGCTACTGAGTGCGAAGCGATAAAATGGTGTTTCACTTCTGCCAGCTCCTTCTCCGAAGGCCTGGCCACACCGATCCGCATTTCCCGGTAACACTGACGTGAATCCGCAGAAATGATCTCAGTATGAAAATGCTTCGCCACTTCAATGGCAAAAGCCGTTTTCCCCACAGCAGTGGGCCCGGCGATAATGATAACAGTAGGTTGCATATTATAAGGAGAAATGAAAGAAGCGGTTTGACAGGAGATGGAAAATGACAAGGTGAAGATCAGTCGTGAGTTATATACATTCACTCATTCACTCTTTCACTCATTGAACTGATCTATTAAAAATCATCCTCCTGCCCCGTGCTGTCATCGGCAGCTTCTTCTTCGTCGGCGTCGGTATCGGCATCGTCACCTTCGGTTCCAAAACCTTCGGCGGCTTCGGCGAGATCGTATTTTTCTTCTATGTCGGTGAACTTATCTCCCAGCAGGCTCTTGGTACCATATTGTTGCGGGCCAATACCTTCTATCCGGGTAACTGCCGGATAAGTGAGTTTGCTGCTCTCTTCCTTGCTTACGTTGATGAGTTCAACCAGGAACACCCAGTGCTTTTCAAAATCATATTCGTAAATGAACTTCTGATTGGTATCACGGATCTCAGAACCAATGGTCACTTCCGCCATCAGCAGGGGCTCTACCACATAGGGTTTGTCGTAGCGCTCAAAACTGATCTCCCTTCCCCGCTGCCAGTTATCGTTGCTTCGGTAAAAAGTGGCTTTGTGTTTAGAATCGAACTCATACGATTTCAATATGGCAAAATGCAACTCCTGGAAGTTCTGTGTGTGTTTGATCACCACATCCCTGTATACTGCATCATCTTCTTCCAGATAGATCCGGAACTTTAATATAGCCATTCGTTTGTTTTATTGATTTGTTAGTTTACCAGACAACAACACTTCCTACTCCCTACTGACGACTCACGCCCACTTTCACAAAACTACAATTTATTCCACCGCCGACAAGTTCAGCTCGGCCGCTTTTTGCAGCATGAAAGCATGGGCGGCTTCAAAATCGTTGGGGATCAGTCCATCGAGTATTGCCTCCCGGATGGCATCTTTGATGACACCGACGGTTTTACCGGGACTAAGTCCAAATTTGGCCATGATCATCTCTCCCGAGATAGGTGGTTGCCAGTTACGGATCTTATCGCTTTCCTCCACTTCCTGAAGGCGTTTGCGCACCATTTCGAAATTCTTCAGGAAACGTTTCACCTTATTGGGATTCTTGCTGGTGATATCCGCCTCGCATAACATCATGAGATGGTCGATATCCTCACCTGCATCGAACAACAATCTGCGGATGGCGCTATCGGTGATATTCTCTTTCGTCAGACTGATGGGGCGCAGGTGCAATAACACCAGTTTCTGCACCATCCGCATCTTCTCGTTCAGGGGAAGTTTAAGACGCGTGAAGATCTTTGGTACCATTCTCGCCCCTACCACTTCGTGACCATGAAAGGTCCAGCCATGTCCCTCCTCGAACTTTTTGGTAGGTGGTTTACCGATATCGTGCAGTAATGCGGCCCAGCGTATCCAGAGGTCTTCGGTATTTTCTGAAATATTATCCAGTACCTGCAGGGTATGGTAAAAATTATCCTTATGTCCCTTACCATCCACATATTCTGCGCCGTGCAGGTCCACCATTTGCGGAAAAATGATCTGTAACAGACCGGAGCGGAACAAAAGGTCCCAGCCAACAGAGGGTTTGCGGCTCAGCATGATCTTGTTGAGTTCATCCGTGATGCGTTCCTGCGACACGATCCTGATCCGATGTGTATTGTCCCGAATGGCCTGGAAAGTCTCCTCAGCGATCTCAAACCCGAGTTGCGAGGCAAAACGGATGGCGCGCATCATCCGCAGCGGGTCGTCGCTGAAGGTCTGCAGTGGTGCTAATGGCGTCTGCAATATTTTCCGTTCAATATCCGTCAACCCATTGAACGGATCCACCAGTGTTCCGAAATCCGCCTTATTCAGACTGATGGCAAGGGCATTGATGGTAAAATCGCGCCGGTTCTGGTCGTCTTCCAGTGATCCGGGCAGTATCTCGGGCTTGCGGCTGTTCTGGCTGTAACTTTCTTTACGGGCGCCGACGAATTCAATCTCAAAATCGTCAAGTTTGATCTGTGCGGTACCGAATGTCTTGAAATAGGCCACCGTTGGTTTGGGATGAAAAAGCGAGGCCACGGCATGTGCCAGTTCAATACCATCTCCCATACAAACAATATCCGCATCTTTCGTGGGCCGGCCGATGATCTTATCGCGCACAAAACCGCCGATCAGGTAACAGGGAACATCCAGCTGTTGCGCTGCCGCAGCTATCTTTTCAAAAATACCCAACTCCCTATCTGTACATACAATATCCATGTGCTGCAAATGTAAGGTGGCTTGGCCAAATGCCTCATTTTGAGAGAACGGCCAGTAATTGCGGTGTGGTGATCAGCCTGGCACAGTTGAAATGGACCTGCGGACAGGCTTTTTTGCCATGGAGCCCGCAGGGACGGCAAGGCAGGGGTTCTGCCACTTCCACCACATGACTGTTGTCAGATAAGGGTCCGAAGCCAAAGGCCGGGATGGTGGAACAGTACACGGCCGTTACCGGTGCATTCACAGAAGAGGCAAAATGCATGGGTGCAGAATCGTTCACATAATTCATCACCGCATCCTGTTGCAGGGCGACCGATTCCAGGAAACGTAATTTACCGGCCAGGTTCACCACGCTGCGGCCAGCACAGGCCGCTGCGATCTCATCGCAGAGAGACAGATCGCCAGGAGCCCCCAATAAGCATACCTGCAGGTGTTCCGGTAAAGCCTGTACCAGTTGGATCCATTGTTCCTTGGGGAATTGTTTGGTAAACCAGACTGAAGCAGGTGCTATGCACACATAAGGGCGGGTCTTCCATATGGCCACCGCAGACATATCCGCTGCAGAAGGATATAACCGGGGCCTGGCCGCTTTATCGTCGGTAAAGGAACGGATGAGTTCATGGTTACGTTCGATCTCGTGCATGGTATGATCGCCTTCGCTGATCACATGCCTCACCACATCCGAGAACAGGAAACTGAAAGGGTTCTTATCGAATCCGATAGTTTGTTTGCCTCCGGAGAAAGCAGTGAGGATACCCGTGGCAGCAAAACGCTGCACGTTGATCACCAGGTCGTATTTGCTGCGACGGATCTGCTTCAATACAGTAAACAGGTTCGCGTACTTAGAACCCTTTTTATCCCAGACAAGTACGTTGTGAATAAAAGGATGTCCTGTGAACAGGGATTCATTTCCTTTACGTACCAGTATCGAAATACTGGCATCCGGAAAATGGGCATGCAGTTTCTCGAGGATGCCGGTAGCCAGTACCACATCGCCGATAAAAGCCGTTTGTATCACAAGCATTTTCTGCATGTTGCAAAACTATAGAAGATGCGGGAGTTGACCGGAAAAGATTTGCATGACCCCTACTCATACTCCAGCTCATTGCTGAAGAATTCCCAATCGAACAATAGGAAACTGGAAGAGATCCTTTTCAATGAATGATTCTGTCTGACCTGCCTGATAAAAGGTTTGCGCAGTCTTTTGGATTGAATGGTATGCGAAGCCAGTCCCAGCCCAAGTATCGCCTTGAGAAAGGGTTGCATTTTATCGTTGGGTACATCTAGGATTACTCTGGTCATGGCTTTTATTGCTTATAGAAATATACTTCTATTTATTGAGTAATGCAAGCAATTACCCGGTTATCTTCCCAGGAATTAAAATACCATTAACAAACCGGTAATCCTAAGTAGTTCTGGGCCAGAAAATTAACAGGAAACCCTTTTTTCACACAGGGTTTTGCACATTTCAGTGTCGTATAATGCTGAGTGTCCCGTCTTTTTCCCATTTAACGATCGACGAGGGTTTTCGGTATTCGGTCTCTTCCTGCCGGTAGCTTACCACATAATCCACCCCGTTGATGATGACAGGTTCGATCTCCTTGAAACAAAGTGGCGATGGATAACCGCTGATATTGGCAGAAGTACTTACAATGGGTTTTCGGAAACGTTTGATCAGGTGTTTGCAGAAAGGATCTTCGCAGATGCGGATGGCCACAGAACCATCTTCGGCCAGCAGGTTGTCGGCCAGCCCGACAGCCCCTTCGTAAATCACCGTAGTGGGACGGCTCACACCTTTGATATAGTCGAATATCTGGAGTTCCGGCTGGGTCACATAGGTGAGGATGTCACGTTCATCTGCCACCAGAACGATCATCGACTTACTATCTGCCCTTTTTTTCAACTGATATATCCTTTCCACGGCTTCCGGGTTGGTAGCATCACAGCCAATGCCCCAGACCGTATCGGTTGGATACAGGATCAGGCCGCCCGCATGCAGTTTCTCGAGACAATATTCAATATCGTTGCTAAATGGCAGCATAAGGTTGTCAGGCAGCTCGCCTTCCAGGCAGCAAATTACTAATTGTGACAGAACAATTACCTAACAAAGTTCCCATAAAGTTTTCATACTGTATGTTTGCAAAAAATTTACGCATGTCCTTACAAGCTCAGATCCAGGAAGCCTGGAGCAACCGCGAACTTTTGAAAGATGCTGTTTATACAGATGCGGTGAAAGCCGTGATTGAAGAAGTAGACAAAGGCCGCTTGCGGGTGGCTGCCCCCACCGAACAGGGTTGGGTAGTGAATGAATGGGTGAAACAGGCCATCCTGATGTATTTCGGCATCCAGCAGATGCAGACATGGGAACTGCCTCCTTTCGAATTCTATGACAAAATGCTGTTGAAAAGCAATTACAAAGAGCTGGGCGTACGTGCCGTACCGCATGCTGTGGCCCGTTATGGTGCCTATATCGCCAAAAATGTGGTACTGATGCCCAGTTATGTGAATATCGGCGCCTATGTGGACGAGGGTTCCATGGTGGATACCTGGGCAACCGTAGGTAGTTGCGCACAGATCGGTAAAGGGGTGCACCTGAGCGGTGGCGTGGGCATCGGCGGCGTGCTGGAGCCCCTGCAGGCCAGCCCGGTGATCATCGAGGATGGCTGTTTTATCGGCAGTCGCTGTATCGTGGTGGAAGGTGTGGTGGTTGAAAAAGAAGCGGTGCTGGGAGCCAACGTGGTGCTGACCCAATCCACCAAGATCATCGATGTGAGCGGTTCTGAACCGATTGAATACAAAGGACGGGTACCGGCCCGCAGTGTGGTGATACCCGGCAGCTATAGCAAAAAATTCAATGCCGGTGAATATAGCGTCAGCTGCGCCCTCATCATAGGCCAGCGGAAGGCCAGTACCGACCTCAAGACAAGTCTGAACGACGCTCTGCGAGATTTCAACGTGAGCGCTTAATTTCTTCTTACCATGACCATGGCCCATAGTCCATGGTCATGGCTTTATGTACTATGGTCATCCAATAGGGTTATGGACAAAAAGATCACCCTTGCCGGTTTTTTGATCACCCTGCTGGGAGCGATCTTTTTTTCCACCAAAGCCATCTTCGTAAAACTGGCATTCCAGGCCACACAGGTGGACGCCATCACCCTGTTGAGCCTGCGTATGCTCTTCTCACTGCCTTTTTATCTGGTTGCCGCCTGGATAGCATCCCGGAAAGAGAATAAAAGCCCCCTGAGCCGCCGCGACTGGCTGCTGATCCTTGTTATGGGCATACTGGGATATTACCTGAGCAGCCTGTTCGACTTTATTGGTCTCCAATACGTTTCGGCAGGACTGGAAAGGCTGATCCTCTTCCTCTACCCCACTTTTGCGGTACTCATCAATACCTTTTATTTCAAAACAAAGTTGAGCCGGGTTCAGTTGATGGCCCTGGTGCTTACCTACCTTGGTATCGGCATTGCCTATTTTGGCGAATTAAAACTGGATACATCGAACCCTCACTTCTATTATGGGTCTTTCATGATCTTTCTATGTGCCATCACCTATTCCTTTTACCTGGTGGGCACGGGCAGGATGGTTCAGAAAGTGGGCGTAACCCGGTACACGGCCTATGCCATGCTGGCCGCCACCGCAGGCATCTTTATCAATTTTCTGGTAACACACCGGGTACAGGACATACCCCTGTCTGCCTCGCTGGCCTGGTACGGCATTGCGCTGGCCGTGGTTGCTACCGTATTACCCTCCTTCATGATGAGCAATGGGATGAAACGTATCGGCAGCAACAATGTATCCATCATCACCAGCGTAGGCCCGGTCTCTACCATCCTGCAGGCGCACTGGTTTCTTGGCGAACATATCATTCCCGCTCAGATCATCGGTACCGCACTGGTGATCGCCGGGGTGATCCTGATCGGCTGGCAGTCGCAGTATGCCGGTGAGAAATAGCCCAGTTTTTTTACCGAAGCTTTCCTGCCGTTTACCGGCGATTTCCGTTTAACAGCCTAAAGTCCATTGACCCGGGGATACCTCGTCCCTAGATTTGCTGTATAAATTTATCAATCATGGAAAACGAAAGCAGAAGACCCAAGTTAATAAACGAAAAACACGACCGATTCTGGACAGGTCTCGCCCTCCTGCTGGTTGGCGCGGCCCTGTTGCTGCAGAAATTAGGAGCCGGTCTTCCCGATTGGTTATTCACCTGGCCCATGATACTGATCATTGCCGGTGTGGTAACTGGGTTAAAACATCGTTTCACCAATGCCTCCTGGCTGATCATGATCGCCATCGGCGTATTTTTTCTCTGGGATGAAATGATGATCGACCTTGACCTGAAACGTTATTTCTGGCCAGTCATCATCATCGGCGTTGGCCTGATCTTTATGTTCCGTCCCAGAAAAAAGTGGTACCGTGAGCGGGAAAAATGGGAGCTGCCGGATGAGAACCTGAGTTTCGGCGCAGGTTTTTCCTCTCAATCGTCAGAAGATGTGATCAACAGCACTTCCATCTTCGGTGGCGTAAAAAAAGTGATCACTTCGAAAGATTTCAAAGGCGGTGAGATCGTCTGCTTCATGGGCGGTGCAGAATACAACCTGAGCCAGGCCGATATTACAGGCCCCGTGAGCATCGAGATCATCCAGGTATTTGGCGGCACCAAACTAGTGGTCCCCCCGCATTGGGAGATCCGTTCTGAAGCGGTGGCCATTTTTGCAGGGATCGAAGACAAACGTCCTGCACAACCCGGTAGCTTCGACCCCAATAAAGTGCTGATCCTGAAGGGGACCACCGTATTCGGCGGTATAGAGATCAAAAGCTATTGATCAGTAAGTGACCCATCCACCCAACCCAACAACAATTCCTATGCAATGGTATCTGGCCAAACTGGTATACCGCATCATTTGCGGCCCCGGCAACCATACTGCCCAGTTCGATGAACAACTGAGGCTGATCTGTGCAGACGATTCCCTGCATGCATTCAACAAAGCACAACTACTGGGGCAGCGGGAACAGGACTGCTTCAACAACCACCAGCAATTGCCGGTTCACTGGAAATTCATCAATGTTACCGAACTGCACCAACTGGAAGCACTCTCTGACGGTGCAGAAGTCTATTCTCGCATTTATGAAGATGAGGACGGCGACAAATACCAACATACCATACAGGTAAAATCAAGATATTTGTCAGAACACTGTACCGAACAATTCATCCAGTCATTGTAAGTCCATGATCAACCCTGTCACCAACGGCTCCCGGTTCCGTATCTCGTTTACCAGTTGGTGGCTGGTATGGGCATTGGTGCAGGTGATGGTGGTGAACAGTTATGGGGCCAGTTTACAACAAAGCGTCATTGACAGCCTGCTTTGTAACCTCTTACTGGCAGCCAGTTGCCTGCTCATCACCAATAACATGAAATATTATCTCCCGCAAAAAGAGCGGTATTGGTATGTCTTGCTGATGAGTGTGGTGCTCAGCGCAGTATGGTTATGGCTCGTAAGGACCCTGCTAAAACTGATACTGGGTAGCGACACCAGCTATCTGGCCTTCCTCGATAAATCGATCTATATCCGTTACGTGATCGGCGTGCTGATGATCGGATGTATGGGCATTCTGAGCCTGCTTTGGTATACTTTGCAGGAACAGCAGGAAGCCAACCGTCGCAAAGAGGAGGCAGAGAAGATGACCAAGGATGCAGAACTCCTGAAACTGCGGCAACAGCTGCAACCGCATTTTTTATTCAACAGCCTGAACTCCATCAGTGCACTGGCCGGTACACAACCCGAGAAAGCCAGGCACATGATACACCAGTTGTCTGATTTCCTCCGGGGCACTTTGAAGAGGGATGATCAGCAATGGGTTTCCCTGGAAGAGGAACTGAGGCACCTGGAATTGTATCTTGACATTGAAAAGGTAAGGTTTGGCCAGCGATTACAGACGGCTGTAACGATAGCCAAAGATGCCAGGCCCATGTATATCCCTTCGCTGCTGTTACAACCGATCGTGGAGAATGCGATCAAGTTTGGCTTATATGATACCACCGGGGAAGTACTGATCACCATCGATGCCCACGCCGATCGTGGACAATTACAGATCACCATCACCAATCCGTATGATGAAGAGACCGCCGTAAGTACGCAGGGAACCGGCTTCGGTCTTGCCTCCATACAAAGGCGGCTATTCCTATTGTTCGCCCGGCACGACCTTTTGCAGACCAGCCGGTCGGGCACTTTGTTCACCACCAATATCCTGATACCACAATACAATTATGAAAGTAATCATCATTGACGACGAAATACTGGCCCGCAGCATCGTAAAAGAATACCTGCAATCCTATCCTGACATGGAAGTGGTGCAGGAATGCAACGACGGTTTTGAGGGCATCAAAGCGATCCAGCAGCACCAGCCCGATCTGGTGTTTCTCGACATACAGATGCCCAAGATCAATGGATTTGAGATGCTGGAACTGATCGAGAACCCGCCTGCGGTGATCTTCACCACAGCATTTGAAGAATATGCGATCAAGGCTTTTGAAACACATGCGGTGGACTACCTGCTGAAACCCTTCAGTAAGGAGCGCTTTGACAAAGCCATACAAAAATGGCTGTTACAAAACAAACAGGAAAGGAGAACCGGAACCGAAGCCTTGCTTACAACACAGGCACTAAGCCCTGTTCAGCAGAACCGGGTGGTGGTAAAAGACAACGGGAAGGTGAAGATCATCCCAACTACCCATATCCGTTACCTGGAAGCGGCGGATGATTATGTGAAGATCCATACGGCAGATGGCGTATTCCTCAAGAACAAAACAATGGGCTTTTTTGAAGAGGCACTGGAAGCGCAGAATTTTATCCGGATCCACCGTTCCTATATCATCAACGTACAGCTGATCACCCGCATCGATCCTTATGAAAAGGAAAACCATCTTGCGGTATTAAGCATCGGGGTGAAACTACCGGTAAGCAAAGCGGGATATGCGAAACTGAAACAGGTGCTTGGGATCTGAAGGCAACGAATATTTCTTAGCCCTGTACGAGGTTACGGTCCTTCACCTGTTCCACAATGGAAGGGATCATCAGGAAATCGCGGGACTTGTCGAGGAAATAATCCGCACCCAAACGCATACATTCATCCCGGTAACCGGCAAAAGTGTTATTGGTGAGCATGATGACGACCGGCTTCATCATCTGGCGAAGGCCTAATCTGCGGAGCATTTCAATACCGCTCATTCCAGGCATATTGATGTCCAGCACCATTACATCAGGCTGATAGCCCTCCATCATCAAAAGGGCTTCTTCCGCACTGGTAACCGATTCTGTTCGGGACACTTCCTTCACATCAGACAGGATCGATTTCAGATGCTGCAGTACCATGACCGTATCATCAATCAATAATACCTTAAGTCCTTTCTTTTCCATTTGCATAAAATAGCAGGGACCGAAGATAGAGCTGCTTCTAAATAGCAATTGTAGCAGAGAATACAAAGCTATTGTAGTCGTTACACTACCAATGACAAATATGACTTGCTTGGAACGTACAAAAACGAGGGCAAAGGATAGGTATCTCCGGGACTTACCGGTTATCTCAAAAGAAAAACCCCACAACAAAGAATGTTACGGGGTTCTTCAGTTTTCTGTCCCATGGTTTTTCTAGGAGAAAATATTCTGTGCAAATGCATTACAATGGCAAGCAACCGGTAAGCATGCTGGGAATTTCCAAGGATAATGAATTAAAAGGATATCGATTATACAGAGGTAAGATGTTCCATGCATGAAACTTCATTTCCTGTTTGGTAAAGGAAATGATAAAAATCGTCACGGAAAATAGTATATTCTTTTATTTTTGTAGTAAAAAAACTACAAGATATTCTTTATACTAGATGATATTGTTCATGATCGCATACTTGACCAGATCGGCATTGCTCTGCAGATGCATTTTTTCCATGATCCTGGATCGATAGGTACTAATGGTATTCACGTTAAGTGACAATATTTCGCCAATGGCTGAGATACTTTTTCCTGAAACGATCATTTTGAACACTTCGAATTCCCTGTCGGACAACTGTTCATGGGGGGCTTGTGTGTTGTTTTGCTCAATTGAGCCTGCGAGTACTTCGGCCACTTCACTGGTGATGTATTTGCGTCCGCTTAGGATCTGTTGTACTGCTTTTACCAGTTCGTAAGGGGCACTTTCTTTTGTCAGATAGCCGGAGGCGCCGGCTTTCAGCGAACGGACAGCATATTGTTCTGGGGCATGCATGCTCAACATCAATACGGGAGTCAGCGGTGCATTTTCTTTGATCTGCTTTAAAATCTCAATACCAGAATAGCCGGGCATACTGATATCAGAAATAATGATATCCCATTTTTCCTGAATGGCTTTTTTCAGGAGATCAGCTGAATCAGACACATCATGTATATCCGCAAACGGGAACGACTCCACCAATATCTTTCTCAAACCTTCCCGGATCAGTGTATGATCATCTGCAATCAATATTCTCATTAGTGCTACTCTTTTATTTCGATTTAGATGTTGATTTTACAGCCCTATGTCTTCAAAATTACTACATTTCACTTATCATTTTTCTGCAAAAAGCAGCAATTCCGTGCTGATTCCGGCAGAGAAATCTTACCTCTATTTCTATAAAAAACTCATTATCATTTAGTTACAAAAATACAGTCCCTAAACTGTAATTATACTATCTTATCTAAAAATGATACAACAATGACAATTGCGGTCTGGGTAACTGTCATGCTTTACCTAGGGCAATTTACTGAATCCGACTACCAGTACCTAGCGATAATCACCCTAATCGTTTGTGAAAAACACGGAAATATTTGTCACAGGTTTTCTCTCTTTTGTAGCGTGTATCCGGGACCTGTCAGGTGATTGGCAAGAATGCATAAGGGATATCAGGTTCCCGGAAAGTCGGTTATGCCCAATAAAAAAGCTCCGCTTTTGCGGAGCTTTGTGCCCAGAACTGGATTCGAACCAGCACACCCTTGCGAGCGCTGCGACCTGAACACAGTGCGTCTACCAATTTCGCCATCTGGGCAGATCATAATTAATAATTTGTGATTATTAATTGTGTTTCAGGGGTGCAAATATAGGAGGAATTGAATAAATACCAAGCAAATTTTTTCTGTAAGATATTCCTTGCCAACACAGAGCTTTACCCTCCTTTTTATTAGAAATCAGGAATGGACGATTATTAATTTGAAATCAAACAACGAGTTGGCTGCACCCCCTGATATCACTGTTATCCAGGCGGCCCCACACCTCAAAACTACCATCTTCGAATACCTGACCCACATCCTCAGTGGCAATAAAAGAAACACTGTACCGGTTGGCAAGATCGATCACCTGAAGGATTCCTCTCCCCGTTTCTTTTACAACGAAAGGATCTTCCTCATCCCGCACCAGCACTTTCATCCAGGGTGGACAAACAAAACGGCCCTCCCCTGTCGAATATGCCTGGCTTAACAGTTCCGTCATACCGTATTCAGAATGTACGGATGTCACGCCCAAACCTTCCGTCAGCAAACGATGCACTTCTGTCCGGGTCAGTTCTTTGCGGCGTCCTTTCATACCGCCGGTTTCCATCACCACCGTATGTATCAGCTGTTGTGGATGGGACGCAGCAAAATCAAGCAGGGCAAAAGTGACTCCGATGAGCAATGTTTTCTGCCCCTTGGTTTCCTGCTGCTGCAGCACATCGGATAACTGCTGGTGATCATACAGGTAAAAACCACTGTCGGGATGACCACTTGCTCTGATCAGCTCATCCACCATCATCACCAGCGATGAATGCTGCCGTTCCAGGTAAGATGGCAGCAGGCCCAGCACACACCATTCTGTCACTTTTCCGTAGAACAGGCAAAAAGCTTCCAGAAAACTTCGCCGGTACAGAGCCAGCTCCTTCACCAGGTGCCGGCTGGTGAGCTGTTGTGTGGTTCCGCTGCTTTCAAAAACAACCTCAGGCTGAAACTGTCCGGAAACCACTTCCCTGCTTTTAAAGAATGAGATGGGCAACGAAGGTATCGAAACCAGCGTCTTGCATTTGGCGGGATCGGCACCCGTTAGCTGACACCATTCGCGGTATACGGGATTCTCCTGATACTGGCAATGGAAAGTCTGCAGACTGGCTTCCAGAAAAGCAGCCGGATCGTGTGAAAGAGAGAAAATATTGTTAACATCAAATAAGCCCACAGCTATCTATTGTAATGTTTTAATTAAATTTGAAACGAAAGTGACCCGAATGAAGACAAAATTATTGATACTATTGGCAATACCGTTCCTATTTTATGCCTGTAAAAAGAATACCTATACCACCAAACCCCAGATCAGCATCAAAAGCATCAATGCAACAACCCTGAACCAGGGCGATCTGCTGTTTTTTGAACTGGAGTTCACCGATAAGGAAGGCGATATACAGGATACTTTATGGGTGCAGAAGATCTCCAGGACCTGTCCGGGCACACCCGGTGCCCAGTTCATCAGCAAGAACAAAGTGCCGAATTTCACAGCCACTTCCAATCTGAAGGGTACGCTTGAATTCGGTTATGCCTACAATGCCAATATTCAAGGTTATAGTACCATTACCGGTTGCGGCACCAAAAACGACACGGCCTATTTCAAATTCTGGCTGAAAGACAAGGCCCAGAACGTCAGTGATACCATTACCAGCGGCAATATTGTCTTACTTAAATAAAAACGGTTGAATGGTTTAATCCGGTTACTCTTTTTCGGAAACTATTTTTATGGTTTCTGTGCTGTGGCCTTGTCAATTGAGGCCAACCTGCAACAGCATATCCCGTTGAACAGCTTTACCTATTATTTGTTCGTATTTGCCGCTACGGTGCTGTATTACACACACGCCTATATCGCAGAACCCGCCAGTATCCCGGAACATAAGAATAAAAGAGCCGCCTGGTATGCCAGGAACCGGACCATGATCGCCTGGTCGCAACTACTCCTGACCATCCTCTGCCTTTCAACAGGCAGCTACCTACTGAAAGAGAATTGGAACAACCTTCTTGCCCTGAAAAGCTGGCAATGGCTGCTGATACTTACTTTCCCGGTAGTGGCCGCGTTGTATTATGGCAGCCTGTCGCCAGGAGCCAGCAAAAAAAGCCTTCGGAACAATGGCTGGATCAAACCTTTTGTGATCGGTTTTGTATGGGCCGGTGCCGTAACCGTATACCCCGTTGTATTCAGCGACCTGGAACACCAGCGGATCGACCGGCCGAACCTATTCATGATCCTGCTTACACTGAAGAACCTGATGTATATCTCCCTGCTTTGCATCCTATTCGACATAAAGGATTACGCAACGGATTACAACAAACAGTTACAGACATTCGTAGTGAGATATGGCCTGCGGTTCACCCTGTTTTCCATCATCATTCCCCTGAGCCTGGCAGGACTGGGCGTGTTCCTGGTGTTCACCACATTGCGTGGTTTTCCGCTGGAGACCATCTTGATTAACATGATCCCTTTCCTATTGTTGATAACTGTTGCCTATTCGATGCACCGGCGTAAAAGCATTCTCTATTATCTTGCAATCATAGACGGATTAATGCTCGTTAAAGCAATCTGCGGAATCGCAGGAATGATATTTATAAAATAAACTGTATGGCAAAAGCAAAATCTTCCTCCAGATCAAAAGCCAAGTCGATCCTTACGGATAAGTCCATGGCATTTTTAAAGAACTATATCAATACCCCTTCGCCCGTTGGTTTTGAAAGTGGCGGACAGAAAATATGGCTCGATTACGTGAAACAGTATGTAGACACGCATTTTCACGACCCATACGGAACAGCGGTGGGTGTGATCAACCCTGATGCTCCCTTCAAAGTGGTGATAGAGGCCCATGCCGATGAGATCAGCTGGTTTGTGAACTACATCAATGAGCAGGGGCTTATCTACCTGAAAAGGAATGGCGGCGTGGACCACCAGGTGGCTCCAGCCAAACGTGTCTGGATCCATGGTAAGAAAGGGCCTGTGAAAGCAGTATTCGGCTGGCCGGCCATCCATACCCGACTGAGCAATCCAGATCAGAAAGAACCCCAACCCAAAGTAGATAACCTGACCCTTGACTGCGGCGCCCGCACCAAAAAAGAAGTGGAGGCCCTGGGCATCCATATCGGATCGGTAGTGACCTATGAAGAGGGTTTTGACGAACTGGCCTATGATTATTTCATCGGTCGCGCCTTCGATAACCGCGTTGGAGGGTTCATGATCGCCGAAGTGGCCCGTTTACTGAAAGAGAACAAGAAAAAACTTCCTTTTGGTTTATATGTAGTGAATGCCGTGCAGGAAGAGATCGGTCTGCGAGGAGCAGAAATGATCGCGCGCCGCATCAAACCTGATGTAGCCATCATTACCGACGTAACGCATGACACCAACACACCGCTGATCAGTAAAGCGATCGAAGGTGATATCCTCTGTGGCAAAGGCCCCTCTCTTGCGTATGCACCTGCTATCCATAACAAATTGCTAAAACTGGTCCAGGATGTAGCGGAGAAGAACAAGATCCCCGTGCAGTACAGGACCCTCAGTCGCAGTACCGGAACCGACACCGACAGTTTTGCCTATGCCAATGATGGTTGTCCCTCTGTACTGATCTCCATTCCGTTGCGATACATGCACACCACCGTCGAGATGCTGCACAAAAAAGACATTGAAGAGACCATACAGTTGATGTACCACACATTGCTGGCATTGACACCCAAAACCAACCTGAGTTATCTGTAAAGAACTGATGTTTGGGGCTGCCCGGCCCCAAACTCAAATATCCCTACTTTCGCGGCGTATGAATGCAAGAGAGAAAAAATATGTGCGGGTCGCCATTCTTGATCTATATGAAGGGCAGGCCAACCAGGGAATGCGCTGTATCAGGGATATTTTATTACAGTGGGAGACCGCCAACCAGGTAGAACTGATCTGTCAGGAATTTGATGTACGCCTGAAACTGGCAGTACCCGACACTTCTTTTGACATCTATATTTCCAGCGGTGGACCAGGTTCTCCCCTGGAAACGGTAAACAGTGAATGGGAAAAAAAATACTTCAGCTGGTTAGAACAGATAGAACAGCATAACCTCCTTGCCGATGAAGCGGATAAGAAACATGTGTTCTTTATCTGCCATAGTTTTCAGCTGGCCTGCAGGCATTATGGCATCGGGAACGTGTGTAAGCGGAAATCCACCGCATTTGGCGTATTCCCGGTACATATGCTGGAAGACGGCAAAAAAGAACCGGTATTTGAGGGTTTAAAGGATCCATTCTACAGTGTGGACAGTCGCGATTACCAGGTGATAGAACCTAATCATGCCCGCTTACGCGAGATGGGCGGCAAGATACTGGCCATAGAAAAGGAACGGCCGCACGTTCCCTACGAAAGGGCCATTATGTCTGTCCGCTTCAACGATCATTTTCTGGGTACGCAGTTCCACCCTGAAGCGGATGCCGAGGGTATGCACATGTACCTGCTTCGTGAAGACAAAAAGAAGACTGTGATCGAGAACCATGGTGAAGCCAAATGGCAAAGTATGGTGGAACAACTGCAGGACCCTGAAAAGATCATGTGGACCTATCGGCACGTCTTACCCAATTTTCTCAACTTGGCGCTGGCAGAATCTGTAACAGTGCAATGACCGGCATATCTGTTGACCACTACCCCAGCTGTGCCAGAAGCAAAAAATCTTTCCACCATTGAAAAGGATTTTTTACTTTAGGCAGAAGCTAAACTCCCATACATGGTACCCGCTGTGAGAAAACAGTATAACGAGCATTTCACTACTGAGAAATACGAATCTTTCCTGAAAGAACTGCACAGCAAACATCCCGGTGCCATTGAATTCCGTGTGGCCGAGACACCTGTATTCATCGACAGGGCATTCCGGAACAAGATACTCTCTGCCTGCGAAAGCATCGTAGATGTGATCACGCAACCCAGCTTCATCAACAGCAGTGCTGCCGCTATTCCTGAAGAGGTGAAAGTACCCAACGAAAATGCACACACCCATTTCATCGCCTTCGATTTTGGCATCTGCAAGAATGAAGAGGGGGAGCTGGAGCCACAATTGATCGAAATGCAGGGGTTCCCTACCCTGTTCGCCTACCAGGTATGGCACGAGGAAGTGACACGCAGGAACTTCGGTATTCCGGATAATTATCACAGCTATCTCAACGGGTTCACAGCCGAATCGTACAAACAACTGCTAAAAGAGATCATTCTGGGTAAATACGCACCAGAGAATGTAATACTGCTGGAATTATTACCACACCAGCAGAAGACCCGGATCGATTTTTATTGCACCTCCGATTATCTGGGCATACCGGTGGTTTGCCTGACGGAACTGGTTCAGGAAGGCAGAAACCTGTTCTACCTGAAGCAGGGCAGAAAAATTCCTGTTGCCCGCATTTACAACAGGATCATTTTTGATGACCTGCAACAACAAACACCCGAAGTACAGGAAAAAGGAAAAGTATTATTGGCAGACCTTGATGTGGAATGGGTACCGCACCCCAACTGGTTCTATCGCATCAGCAAATACACACTGCCATTCATCGATCATCCCTATGTTCCCAAAACATGGTTCCTGAACCAGTTACCCGAAGTGCCTTCAGACCTTCAGAACTATGTATTGAAACCATTGTTCTCTTTTGCAGGCCAGGGCGTAGTGATCGATGTGACCCGTGCCGATATTGAAAAGATCAACGATCCGCAGAACTGGATCCTGCAACGGAAAGTGACATATGCCGATGTGATACCCACCCCGGATGTTCCAGCAAAAGTGGAGATCCGTATTTTTTATTTCTGGAAAGATGGAGAAGCCAGACCCATTGCCACCAACAACCTGGCCCGCCTGAGCAAAGGCAAGATGATCGGCGTACGATACAATCAAGACAAAGAATGGGTGGGCGGAAGTCTGGCCTATTTTGAAGACTGAGCCTGTAATGGCTTTACCATTTTTTTGTAACTTTACCAGAATGAATTCTTTCTGGACCAGGATCATAACACGCACCGTTCTCCACGCTAAAAACGATGATGGCGACACGGATTATTCCCGTTATGAACTGGCCAAAGGATATCGAGAGCTGAAGATCAATTTCCTGCGCTTAGTGAGAGATATCTTCTTTATGCTGACAGGTATCTTATCCGCAGCTTTTGGTCTCGAAGGTTTTCTCTTACCCAATGATTTTATCGATGGCGGCGCAACTGGTATCTCACTGCTTATCTCGGAACTTTCTAATGTTCCTCTTTATATACTGCTGATCGTTGTCAACATCCCCTTTGTCTATCTTGGATACAAGGTATTGGGCAAGAACTTCGCTGTAAAAACGGCTGCTGCGATCACCGGGCTTGCCATTACAGTGGCTTCTGTACATTTTCCCGAAGTGACGCACGACAAGTTACTGGTTTCCATTTTTGGCGGATTCTTTCTGGGCGCCGGTATTGGTTTGTCGGTAAGGGGTGGTGCCGTGATCGATGGAACCGAAGTGTTAGCGATCTTTCTCAGTAAAAAACTGGGCACCACCATCGGGGACATTATCATCATGTTCAACATCGTGATCTTTTCTGCAGCGGCCTACCTGCTTTCCATAGAGACCGCGCTGTATTCCATGATCACTTATCTGGTTGCATCCAAGGCTCTTGATTTTGTGATAGAGGGTATTGAGGAATATACCGGCGTTACCATTGTATCGCCCCACAGTGAGGAGATCCGGATGATGATCATGGAAAAGATCGGTCGTGGACTTACTGTGTATAAAGGAAAACGCGGTTTTGGCAGTCATGGAGAAAGAAATGACATCGATATCATCTACACCGTAGTGACCCGCCTGGAGCTGAACAAACTGAACACAGAGATCGAAAAGATCGACCCACATGCTTTCGTCGTCATGAATAGCGTAAAAGATACCCGTGGCGGCATGATCAAAAAAAGGGCGTTGAAAGGCCACTAAACATTATCCGTGACCTAATTCACGAAATTCCACCAGAGACCAAAACGTATCCACAGGGCTGTGCCTGGGTAATTATTGGCCATAAAATTGGGCTTGTCAAACGTAAACCCCTTCTTTAGATTCAAGGTATTCAGGTTCTCCAGTCGAAAGAACCCTTTAAAACTCTTGATCCTGAAATGCAGAAAGGCTGCAATATCCGGCCGGTTGCTGATCGTATTGGTTTGTTGCACAAAATACTGACCCAGCATAGGCGAATAACCATCCGCCTTGTATGCGGTGTTATACCGGAGTTCCAGGCCGGTGGACAAGAAAAGATTAGTGGCAAAATTTCCCTCGAACGCAATCCTGTTACGGGTTAAGAGGAAGGGAATATTTACCGGCGGCTGTCCCGTAGTTTGCTGCACATGGATCTCCGTATACCAGTTCCAGTAACGGGATAAACGGAATTTCTTTTCTGCATTCAGGTGCAAGACATTGAACAGGCTTCCGTATTGTCTGGCTGTGAAGAAACTATCAAAATAGAGGTAGTTATTGACTGCAAAATATTCAGCTCCCAGTTTCCAGCCATTACGCGGGTTCTCGTATGAACCAAAGAGGCGGATAATATTTTCTTTCCCATAGGCACTTCTGTTGGACACAGGAAAACTGCTCAAGCTGTTCAGTATGAAGGAAGGTGAACGGTTCACGTTCTGAAAACCAAGATTCAGGTATCCCAGTTTCTTACCCAGCATACGTTTCATGCTGATGTATGCAGCGTAATCTCCCGCATGGAATCCATTCAGGTATAACTGTCCCGTAGCTTCCAGGTCCCATACCTGGTTGCGGGTACGGTTACGGTATTCACCCAGTACGGAAAGGTTGTACATGGAGATGGTTGCCACCGAATCATTGAACGTGCCCTTCAGGTTCTGTAATGCTATTCCGGCTTTCAGGAACTGTGCCAGATTGTTCTTATCCGGAAAAGAGATCAGGCTGAATTCATTATTCAGGTCACTCCAGGCATCTTTGAAACTGAGCGGAACGTTGCTGGGAGTGCTATAATTAAAGTATTTCTGGTAACGTGCGGAATCAACGAACTTATCCAGGAAATTATAATTACTTCCAGTGTAGCGGAACGTATGCTCTATCCTGAAACGCGGATAGAACAGCTGGTAGGTTACGGAATCGGTGACCAGGGAATCCCTGGAACCGATATCATAATGATGCCGGTACAGGAACGTACTGTTTTTATAGATATTACCTGTGTTGACTGCTGTGTTAAAGGGATTACGCCCTGCGGCCCCTGCCCTTCCCATCCTTGTTTCCAGTTCATAGGGATCATTGAGCGCTAGACTATCCAGCTTGCTCACATCCTGCAAACCACCGTTTTCGGAAGAAGCGCTTTTATTGGAGATGAAAACAAAAAAGTTCTCATACTTCTTATTCAGCGTTTGGTAATGCACGGCAAATCGGAAATTATTCTGGCTGGCATTCTGGTTCTTCAGGTTACCCGGTGCATTATTAAAACGATATTCCACTGAAAAGTTGAGGTTACTGTTCCGGTTCTGCGTATGTAATACACTCAATAGCTGCTCGGCCTTACTACCCAACACATAGGAGAGTTCCGTATAAGGCCGGGTGGTTTGAAACAAACGTGTCCCTTCCAACGTATAGGCATATACATCGTACTGGTGGAAACCCGCATCAAAACCGGGTCTCATAATCGGGTTGAAGAAAAAGGATTGTGAAGCAGTAGAATAGTTCCCCAACGTATGGTAATAGTATGGAAGCGGGAAACGTGTGGTGAAATCGTTGATAGAGGAATCGATCGTACGCAACCTGCTGGAGTCAAAGAACTTATAATAGATGGTAATGGAATCTGCATTCCTGTCACGCCGCTGCAAAGAATCGTTACCCGTATTCTTTTTCATCATCCGGCCCTGGCTATCGTAAGTGATATTACCGGTATTGCTCTGCAGATTACCCAATTGCCCAAAACGGGTCTGCGCCTGCAAAATGCCGTTGCCGGACAACAGCAACAACAGGCAAACCAATATGTTCCGGGCGAATGGTAAATGCATGCTTACAAATGTGCAATAAATTATGGGTAAAGCTACTAAGGATCACGTTAAAAAGTCGGGAGCAGGGCCGTGTCAAATTCGATTTGCCAACGCTCCGCTACCCTTACAGGCTTTTCACCAACTCCGTGAACAAGACCGTTAATTTAGGTTCTGCTGCATGGGCGGCCTCCAGCACCTCCTCGTGTGTAATGGTATTGTCCTCCTCACGGATGCCCAGATCGGTAATGACACTCACTGCAAAGACCTTCATACCGCAATGTACCGCAGCAATGGTCTCCTGTACGGTGCTCATTCCTACGGCATCACCTCCCAGGATATGGATCAGCTTATATTCTGCCCTTGTTTCAAAAGTGGGACCGGTAACCCCTGTGTATACTCCCTGGTGAACCTTGATCTGGTGTCGGTCAGCGATATCGCATACCTTTTTGATCAGTTCCTTGTTGTAAGGCTCACTCATATCGGGGAATCGCGTTCCCAAAGCATCTTCATTTTTACCCAATAAAGGGTTCTCGGTGAAAAAACTGATATGGTCCTTAATGATCATCAGGTCACCGATCTCGAATTCGGGATTGACCCCACCAGCTGCATTGGATAACAGCAGTGTTTCTACACCCAGCAAACGCATCACCCGAACAGGGAAACAAACTTGTTGTGCCGTATACCCCTCATAATAATGAAAACGGCCGGCCATGACCCATACTTTTTTACCACCCAGTTCGCCAAAGATCAAACGTCCTTTATGCCCCTGCACCGTACTAACCGGGAAATTAGGGATCTCTGAATAGGGAATTTCTTTCTCCGCTATAATCACGTTGGCAAGGTTGCCAAGCCCACTACCTAAGATAATTCCGGTAGTAGCCTGTCCTGACACCTGTTTCCGAATAAAGTTCACTGTTTCCTGCAAGTGCTGCATGATATCTGACATATGCTAAAAATTAGTTGGCAAAGATAACGATATGCCGGTTACCGTACAGAACTGAGCCTCTAATAGTTATATAGCTTTTCGAGGAGAGGTGTCGCTCCATAGTAGTCCTACCGCCAATAAAAAGGCCACTACGCAGAGCGTAGTGGCCTATGATAGGTTAAGAAAGTTCAGAGTTAACTTAAACGCTTAACGTTAACGGCATTCAAGCCTTTACGTCCTTCCTGTACATCAAAAATGACTTTGTCATTTGCTTCGATCTGATCGATCAGGCCATTGGCATGTACGAAAGTTTCTTTGCTGGAGTTATCATGCTTAATAAATCCAAAACCTTTTTCTTCGTTAAAGAACTTTACAGTTCCTGTGATTTGTGTGTCCATTTGTAAAATTGTAAATAATTAATGGCGGCGAAGGTAACCCTAAATAGCATCGCCACCTAATAAATATGGTCCAGAACTGTTAAATAACAGCCAATACGCTGTTTTACAGCCTGATAACCGTACTCATCTCAGATTCATCCGTTCATATAACAATCGTGCAGGTGAAATGCAAAATGCAAGGGCTGACTTATCTTAGCGAGCAAAGTAACCGTTCATACTAACCTGTAAATCGAATCGATCTGATGTTTGGCATCTCCTATTTAGACATATCCGGTGCGCTCGGACTCTGCGCCACGGCTCTGCTTAGCTTCAATTTTCTGCTGGGCATCTTACTGAGTACCGCTTATAAACGTTCTGTATACTGGAAAAAACTACCCTCCATCATACAACAGATCAGCATAGATCGCCTGCATAACTGGACGGCTTACCTCGCTTTGTTTTTTGTGGTATCTCATCCTTTGTTCCTGCTGCTGGATAAAGAACAGGCTTTTACATTACGCGATATACTCTGGCCCGTAGCCGCCCCCAAACAAGCCAATATCGTCATGCTGGGAACGATCAGCTTTTATGCGTTACTTATCGTAATCATCACCACACAGAAAATGGTCAAAAAAAGACTGGGGTTCCGATTATGGAAGAACATTCACCTGGTATCGTATGCCACGGCCCTGTTGTTCCTGTTCCATGGATTATTGATGGACCCCTTATTGAAAGACAGGCCCACGGACTGGCTGGATGCTGAAAAGTTCTTTTCGGAATTCTGCCTTTTGCTGATCCTCGCTGCCATGACCCTGCGCATCAGGTATCATTTTACAGCAAAAGCCAATGCTTAATTCATTTCACGACTCAGCGACAGGATACAATTTATTTTGTATGGTCTTTGCGGAGCGCAATATAGGCCCAGATGGCACTGGCCAGCATAAATACAGCACCCAATAAAAAGGATGCCCCCGGAAAATAAACGGGAGCTTCCTTATGTGTGAAATAAGCGAAGAGATTGGTCATCATCAGCGGCCCTACGATGGATGTTGCACTCATGAGGCTGGTCAACGCCCCTTGTAACTCACCCTGTTCATTGGGTGGCACATGTCCGGAAATGATGGACTGCAAGGCCGGTCCTGCGATCCCTCCCAGGCAATACGGGATGAGGAACACGAACATCATCCAACTTTGTGAGGCAAAAGCGAACAATAGCAGTCCCAATGCATACAATCCCAACCCGATGTACACGCTCCTTTCATTACCCAAACGGGGATTCACGACACGTACCAGTCCACCCTGTACCGCAGCCACCAGCACCCCGATCACTCCCAGGGATATCCCGATCATCTTTGGTGTCCACTTGAATCTTTCAATATTAAAAAAGCTCCAGTTACTTTGTACGGCATGTGCGGCAAGGTAGATCAACACAAAGGACCCGATCAATCCACCTACAGCCGGGTATTTGCGTAACTGTAACAGTGAGCCCAGCGGGTTGGCCCTTTTCCATTCAAAAGGCCTGCGGTGTTCCTTATCGAGCGACTCGGGCAATACGAAATACCCATATAACCAGTTCATCAAAGCCAGACAGGCGGCCACTATAAAGGGAACACGGGGCCCCAGTTCACCCAGCAAACCGCCCAGGAGCGGGCCAATAATGAACCCCAGCCCGAATGCGGCGCCGATCATCCCGAAATTCTGTGCGCGGTTCTCGGGGGTACTGATATCAGCTATATAAGCAGAAGCGGTAGTGAAACTGGCACCGGTGACACCGGCGATCAAACGTCCGAGAAATAACCAGGCAATGGTAGGAGCGAAAGAAAGCAAGAGGTAATCGATACCGAAACCAAAAAGGGAAAACAACAGAACAGGGCGTCTACCATACTTATCACTCAGGTTCCCCAGTACCGGGGCAAAAAGAAACTGCATAAAAGCATAGGCGAAGGTGAGCCATCCACCGTATTGCGAAGCTTTGCTGATATCATCCACACCCAGCAACTGTTCGATCAGTTGGGGCATCACCGGGATGATGACACCAAAACCGGTAACATCTATCAGCAGTGTGATAAAGATAAAACCCATTGCCGCTTTCCGGTTCATTGCCATGTATCAAAATTAAAGTGCGTGTAAAATAAAAGGCGACAAATATAAGAAAAATCACACCTGTTCCCTGGTTACGCCCGGCACTTCCAGAATCAGGTCGGCACCATAGGCTCCGGCAGGTGTCTGATAACCTATCTTCAGGTTTCCTGCCAGCACTTTCTGTACGATCAGCAGGCTACTGATAGCGGTCAATGTATATCCTTCCGGACAACGCATACGAACGGTCCGGGTCTCACCGGCAGTGTTCCTGGCTTCACCCCATACCAGACTCACCGCTTTGGCACGCATGGCATCGGAAGGCCCTGCAGGCTGTTTTTTGATCCTCTTTTTTGCTAAGTTGCGGACAAAGGAACTACGCAGTATCCAATTATAGAGCGATTGCCACTTCAGAAGCTGGAATGTTTTTGGCGGCACCGCTGTGTACGTCTCTATATTGGGGATGCCAGTGGTGCTGTATGCCGTTGATACATCACCCCAGGGGATTGTCATGACGAACAGTTTCTTTTCACCAAAATCGATCCATTCACCCTTGTGCCCCAAAGGTTTCCTGACGATCTTTCCATTTTCCCTCACGGCTCCTCCTTCACCCAGTCCTTCCGCCATGGTAGTAGCGGTGCCATGCGAGAGTTTACCACCCAGTGTGGCAAAAGCCAGTTTCAATTGTGTGGCATCAGGCAATAGACCCTTTACGTACAGGGCTGTGCAATCGGTAGGCACCACATCGAAACCTACGCCGGGCATCAACATGACACCTGCATCTTTTGCCCGGGCATCCAGTTGTTTGGCCATTTCGAATACTGCGATCTCACCGGTAATATCAAGGTAATGGGTATGTGTGGCCAGGCAGGCTTCCATCATTTTACGGGCCGTGAACTGAAAAGGGCCTGCAGCATGCAACACAACCGAAACCTCCTGCAATGAGCTTTGTAACGCAGCTGTATCTGCCAGATCGATCACCTGGTAAGGATATCCCAGCTTTTGTGATAATTCCTGCAAGGCTTTCTCATTACGCCCCGCAAGAATAGGAGAAAGTCCGTAACTGGCGGCCAGACCGGCTATCAGCCTACCGGTATATCCATTGGCCCCATACAAAAGGAAAGTATTGTTTTGCATGAGGTAATGTACAAAGAATCCTGCGCATAAAAAAGGGGAGCCTCACGGCTCCCCTGATTGGTTGTTTGCTTATATTATTTTCTGAGTGTGATGATACCTACAGAGGTCTCACCTGTTGTTTTGACACTGATGTTGTTGATCGTTGTATCAATGTATCCATTGGAGGCGTTCACATACAGGGAGTAGTTACCTGCTTTCAGGCCACGCATCTTAAAGTAACCTTCTTTATTGGGAAGTGCGTAAGCGGTATCGGTCTGGTTAAATAAGGTCAACACAGGATACGCTTCTTTGGGTCCAACCCTACCTGCCACACTTGCGGAATTGTTCACCACAAAGAAATGGAACACGGGTTTCAGAATGAAACGGTTATTGTCCTGTACGATGGAGCGGCTCACATCAAAATCGAGCCAGAGGCGTTTTTTGCCGGGAGCATGTTCTTCGCACTCATTTCCTTTTAATTTGATGAGTACATATCCTTTATCATTAGGCGGCACGGCCAGTGGATAGGTTACGCTGTCCTTTACAACCGAGTTGTTGGTACCCAGCTCTATTTTGATCAGGCGAATAGAACCTTTGGTAATACCTGCATTTGCCAGGATGGTGTCGGCACCATTACGGAACTTCAGGATATCGTACACGCCGGGGGCTATTCCGAGGTCTTCCCAAACAAAAGAAGAATCCTTTCTTCGGTCATCCTCCCCTCTCCTGTCCCAATCATCGTTATCATGCCTGCGGGTATCGCTACTGGTATCCACCAGTACTTTTACCGAGCGGATATCAATGTATACGTTGTCAAAGAAGCCGGGACCATCCGTCAGGTACAGGGATAGCTGTTCCTTACCTCTCATGTTCACCTCCGAAGAAGTGCTTTTGTTACAGGCTGTCATCAGAAGTGATGCAGCAACAACCACCATAGCGGCTGCGAAGATGTGTTTTTTCATGTGCGTAGATTTTAAAGTAGCATTCGCCCATAGATTGGTGACTGTTTGGATCCTGATGAACCTAACAACAACCATACTAAGCTGCGTCAACGATTTGTTAAAGAAATTTTTCATGCTCCTATTCATATATTTTCCGTTTTTGATATAACAAGTACTTGGCATACAAGTGTTTGTTTTTCAAAAAATTACCAGTTTTTGACCCAAGCCCGCCGGTCGCAGGCATTTGTTACTTAACTTGGCAGAAATCAATGAATGCTTCATGAGAAAGATACCAGCCTTTGTTCTGGCGTTGCTTCTGTGTAATCAAATTTTTTCACAGCCCCTTTCCGACGCCGAAAAAAAGATCATCCGTTATATTGACCTCCATATGCCCGATGCAGAAAAATTACTGGCAGATGTGGTGAACATCAACAGCGGGACCCTGAATAAGACAGGCGTTCGACAGGTAGGCGATGTTTTTGCAAAAGAGTTTGCCAAAGCCGGTTTTAGCACCGAATGGATCAACCTGCCTGACTCACTGAAAAGAGCGGGGCACCTGGTTGCTACCCGCAAAGGAAAAAAGGGAAAGAAGATTTTCCTGATAGGCCATCTGGATACTGTTTTTGAACCCGACATGCCATTTTCTCCTTACAAGCGTTTAAATGATTCTACTGCGACGGGCCAGGGTGTAAATGACATGAAAGGAGGAGATGTAGTGGTAGTGATGGCCTTACAGGCATTGCAATCCTTGGGATTACTGGACGACACACAGATCATCGCGTATTTTACGGGTGACGAAGAAAGATCGGGGCAACCTACCAGTGTTAGCCGGAAAGATTTTATAGAACGTGCCAAAACCTGTGATGTGGCCCTGGCGTTTGAAGGCGCCAACGGACTGAATTCCATTGCCACAGCCCGCAGGGGTAGCAGCGGTTGGCAACTTCATGTGACCGGTAAAACAGGTCATTCCTCGGGTGTATTCAGTTCGGGTGCCGGTTATGGCGCTATTTATGAGGCTGCCCGCATCCTGAACAGTTTCCGCGAGGAACTGAGTACGGAAAAATACCTCACTTTCAACCCCGGCCTCATACTGGGCGGATCCGAAATGATATATGAAGAAGCCAGGGCACGTGGGGAAGCATTGGGCAAGACCAATATCATCTCTCCGCAGACCGTGGTTACCGGCGACCTCCGTTTCCTGACCGAAGCACAGAAAGAAGCTGCGCGGGAAAAAATGCGCCGGATCGTTGCCAGAAACCTGAATGGCAGCAAAGCAGAAATCAAATTCCAGGACGGTATCCCTGCCATGGAACCTACAGAAGGCAATGCCAGGTTACTGGATGTTGTAAGCGGCGTGACCAAAGCCATGGGATTGGGGCCCACCAAGGCCGGGGACCCTGGTTCAAGGGGCGCAGGAGATATCTCTTATGTAGCCAGGTATATGAAGGGAAGCATCGATGGACTGGGTGCTTCGGGCCGTGGGGCACATGCACCAGGTGAAACCATCAACCTGAAAGAGTTTCCCCAACTGATACAAAGGGCTGCTTTGCTCATCTACCGTTTAACCCATACTGATTAATCAATAAATACCAACAACACCATGAAAAAGACCATTTGTCTCCTGCTGTTGATCGCAGGGCTGTTCCAGGAAAATCTATCGGCACAAAAACCCAAAGCAGACAAAAGAGATTATTATGAGATCAAACTCTACCGCCTGGCCAGCAATGAACAAGTGCAGCAGGTAGATGCTTTTTTAAAAAATGCCTATTTACCGGCATTACACAGGGCAGGCATCAAGAAAGTAGGTGTCTACCACCCCATTGGGAACGATACGGCCAAAGAAAAGAGGATCTTTGTATTCATTCCGCTACCATCTCTGAAACAGGCAAGCACGCTGGAAGACCTGTTGGTGAAAGATGTCCAATTGCAAAAAGATGGTGACGCCTACTGGAACGCCGCACACAATGCAGTTTTGTACAATCGAATTGAAACCATTCTGTTAAAAGCTTTCCCGCTGATGACCACCTATCAGGAACCTTCACTCAGCGGCAATAAAACGGACCGTGTTTACGAACTTCGGAGTTATGAGGGGGGAACAGAAAGATTGTACCGCCAGAAAGTAAAAATGTTCAATGAGGGCGGAGAAATAGCCCTTTTCAAGCGGCTGAATTTCAATGCTGTTTTTTATGCAGAAGTGATCGCCGGAAGCCGCATGCCCAACCTGATGTATATGACCAGCTTCAACAATATGGCCGAGAGAGATGAACATTGGAAAGCCTTTGGCTCATCACCGGAATGGACCAAACTGAAAGTGATGCCCGAATACCTGAATACAGTTTCCAGGAACGAGACCATCCTGATGAACCCGGCAGAATTCTCCGAACTCTGAGCATAGTCTACCCGCAAGACATAAGAAAAGGCATCCTTTACGGGATGCCTTTTTGCTGTTGCTGATCTTCTCATTCAGTCATCAGCTACCCTGTTATTTACAGGAATTATATTGTTCTACCAGTTTGGACAAACTGGTAAAATCGGATGTCTTGTTCTTCACCGCATCCAGCACCACTGAACAACCGGCGAACAGATTGGTAATTGTGGCTTCAAAATCCTTCTGGGTGATTCGTACCCACTTGCTGTCTGCCTGCAACTGGATATAATAATCTCCCGCTTTCCCTTCAGCCGTGGTAACACTGATCACTTCTGCGCCATTGTACAGCATTTTTCCGCTGTTATCCGTTACACGCTGGTATAAACCTGCCTTACCCGGCGCCACCAGCACCTTATAAAAGTCACTGGCATAAGAGATATAATTGCTACCATTCAAGGTAAAGCCGGCGATCTCAGCCGGCGAGTACACTGTTTTCTTTCCGGCTGCTGATTGAAAAAGGATAGTGCCTTTTTTAGCGGTCTGGTCGCGGATAGATCCATCCAGTACTTCCTGGCTGGCCTTCTGAACGGTTCCTTTCTGGAATTCAGGAGCCGACTGTGCCGATACTCCCAATGGCAGTCCGACAGTCACTAACAAGAGAGAGGCGATCATTTGTTTCATGGTATGTTTTTTTAGCGGTTTGATAGTTACTTACTAATAAGTAAGTTTTAAGGTTAAAAAAATTATCCTTTCACCTGCCTGAGCAAGGCTTTGCGGATCTGTACATAATCCTGTTTACCCGATATCCTTGCCAGCTGCACACCTGCCGCCAGGTTGGTCATGATCAGCAGCGCCTGTGTCCTGGCAGACTCTGTAAAATGGAACTCTCCCTTTTTCTTTCCTTCCTGCAAGGTCTTTTCCACCATACCCAGCACCAGGTCGATCAGTTCGGTCACACGGGCCTTGACCGATTCGGGTAATGTATTGTAGTCGGACGCCACTGAGCCGATGATGCAGATACAGTTGGAATCTACCAAAACCGAGTAACGTTCAATGAACTTATCCAGCTTCTGTAAGGAAGTAAGGCGTGATACCTGCAGTTGTTTTCCCAGCTGCACATAATCATCCAGGTATTGGTCGAGTATACCCGCCAGCAGGTCTTCCTTGCCACGGAAATGGTAGTGCACGGCGGCATTCTTCATTTCCAGGACTTTCGAAATATCGGCATAACTGAACGCATTGTACCCATACCGTTTGATCAGGTCCATTCCGATCCTGAGTATTTCCTGTTTGGTATCCTGGTTTCTGGGAGCCACGGTTTGAAATTAAGCAAAACTTACTATTTAGTAAGTTTTGCGGGAGTTTTTTTATACCCGGGTTTCTCAGAGGCCGCCCCGGTCCCTTTCTGCCTTATGGCTTTGGATCATGGCCACAAAATCCTGCTTACGGACCATGGCATTGACTACCAGCGCAATACGTTTGGCAACAGCTGCTTCAGATTTCACCCCTCCTAACCATTTGATGAAATAATTGCGTTGCGAAGGTTTCAACTGCTCAAAAAAAGCACGGGCCCCGGGTTCATCGTCCAGGCACTCCAGTAGTTCGGCCGGAATAGTCAGCTCCTGCTTATCAATGGATAAACAAGCAGTAAGCATACCCCCTTTTTTCTTCCGGATCGCTTTCCGCATCGCCGCATTCAATGGAAGGATGAAACTACCCCCTCCCATCGGAAGCAATGCCACGCCCGAGATGGCATGAGCATCCAGCCTGCCCTTTACCCTGAAGGATCTTCGGCTGCCTGGCTGCAATTGTTCCGCAATGTCGGCAGGGATGGCAATATAGGTCCATCCGGTCTTTTCCCCCTGCTCGCCAAACTGTTGTATCGTGGCTGTGAACTGTACCATATTTCCGTCAAGTTCGGGCATCCCTTCAAATCCTGCAAATCTGCACCCATTCATTTGATAACCGGTCAATCACAGCCCTGTATCGGCGGGTCCGGTTGTTCAACTGGGCTGTTTTCGCTAACTTTGGTTCCTTGAAAAGGCTGATCGCTATATCGTTCCTTTCCATTTACCTGTTTTCCACAACAGAAATGTACCAGTTGGTCAAGTTGCCGCTGCTGGTAGAGCATTTCATCGAGCACAAACAGAAAAAAAGTGATCTGACCCTATGGGAGTTCCTCTGCCTACATTACAAGCCTACCACAGAGAAAGATTCGGATTATGCCAAGGACATGAAATTGCCGTTCAAAAGCCACGATGGTTGTATCAATGCGGTAATCGGTGCATTCGTACCCAACAACCATTCTACTGAGATCCACAAACCTGTTACCATCAACTCCAGACATTTTCCTTTGTTAGATGAGACATTCACAGGTTCTTCCTTCCTGTCCACCATCTGGCAACCCCCAAAAAACTGTTGATCTGACCCACTGGTAATGGTATCAGGCAAACACCCAATGTGTTTGCGATACCCTGTATGCAATTACGCTAACAAAAACGATCAACAAGAATTATGCTAACCAAGATAATCGGGTTCTCGATTCGCAACAAACTCATCATCGGACTCTTTGTGCTGACGCTGGTGGGTTTCGGTATCTATGAAACCACCAAACTACCCATTGACGCTGTACCGGACATTACCAATAACCAGGTGCAGGTAATTACCGTGGCCCCTTCATTCGGGGCTACCGATATTGAAAGACTGGTCACATTCCCCATAGAGCAGGCCAACAGCAATATCAAAGGCATGCTGGAGATAAGAAGTTTCTCCCGTTTCGGCCTCTCACTCGTCACCATCGTATTCGACGATGAAACAGACATCTACTGGGCCAGGCAACAGGTAGCTGAACGCCTACAGAAAATACAGGGACTGATCCCACCTGGCATCGGGACACCTGAACTCGGCCCCATCAGTACCGGGCTGGGTGAAATTTACCAATACGTGGTCAGACCGGAAGAAGGCTACGAAAACAAATATGATGCGACGCAGCTACGAACCATCCAGGACTGGATCGTTAGACGCCAGTTGCTGGGCGTGAAAGGGGTTGCTGAAGTAAGCAGCTTTGGCGGAAAGCTGAAACAATACGAGATCGCGGTAAACCCAAACAAACTGCAATCTTACCAGCTCAATATACGGGACATATTCACCGCACTGGAAAAAAACAACCAGAATACCGGTGGTGCTTATATAGAGAAAGGGGCCACTGTACTGTTCATCCGGAGCGAAGGTCTGATCGGTACTCCCGAAGACCTGGGCAATATTGCCGTTAAAGCCACTTCTACCGGCACCCCGCTGTTCCTGCGCGACTTAGCTGAGATCAAAACCGGTTATGCCACACGGTATGGCGCTATGTGCTACAACGACAAGGGCGAAGTTGCCGGAGCCGTGGTCATGATGCTGAAAGGTGCCAACAGCAGCCAGGTGATCAAAAATGTAAAAGAACGGGTGGCGCAGATACAGAAGACCATGCCCAAGGGTGTGGTGATCGAGCCTTTCCTCGACCGGACCAAGATGGTGAACCATGCCATTGGCACCGTAACCCGGAACCTGATGGAAGGTGCACTGATCGTGGTGTTCATCCTGGTATTGTTCCTGGGTAATATCCGCGCGGGTCTGCTGGTGGCATCCGTCATCCCCCTGTCCATGCTGGTAGCGATCATACTAATGAACCTGTTTGGTGTGAGTGGTAACCTGATGAGCCTCGGCGCCCTTGATTTTGGATTGATCGTTGACGGTGCCGTGATCATTGTGGAAGCAGTAATGCACCAGCTCACCCACAGCAAGAAATTCGCCACCATCACGCATCTTTCACAAAAAGATATGGACGAACAGGTGAACCAGTCAGCAGGAAAAATGATGAACAGTGCCGTATTTGGACAGATCATTATCCTGATCGTATACCTCCCCATTTTCACGTTACAGGGAATTGAAGGAAAGATGTTCAAACCCATGGCCCAAACCGTGGCTTTTGCCCTGTTTGGTGCATTCATCCTGTCGCTCACGTATATCCCGATGATGAGTTCGCTGGTGCTGAGCAAAAAGATATCACACAAGGCCAATCTCTCTGATAAACTGATGTTCCGGCTGGAGCGTATTTACCAGCATGCGTTGGCCCGACTACTCCGCGTTCCTAAAACCATACTGGCCATAGTTGTCAGCCTGTTCGTACTGGCCATCTTTACCCTGACCCGCATGGGCGGCGAATTCATTCCAGCCCTGGAAGAAGGGGATTTTGCCGTGGAGACCAGGGTCCTTACGGGCAGTAACCTGACCACTACGATTGAAAGCACACAAAAAGCAGCACATATTCTAAAGACCAGGTTCCCGGAAGTGGAGAAAGTGGTGACCAAGATCGGTAGCGGTGAAATACCCACCGACCCCATGCCCATGGAAGCCAGTGACCTGATGGTGATATTGAAAGACAAGGAAGAATGGACCTCGGCCAAAACGTTCAAGGAAATGTCGCAGAAAATGAGCGAAGCCTTGCAGGAAGTTCCGGGTATCACCACAGGGTTCCAGTTCCCGGTGCAAATGCGTTTCAATGAATTGATGACAGGTGCCAGGCAGGATGTGGTGTGCAAGATCTTTGGAGAGAACCTGGACACATTGGCGCATTATGCGGCCCAGTTGGGGAAGATTGTAAATACAGTTCAGGGGAGCC
Source organism: Chitinophagaceae bacterium (assembly GCA_020403425.1). GTDB lineage: Bacteria > Bacteroidota > Bacteroidia > Chitinophagales > Chitinophagaceae > Sediminibacterium. The sequence goes on from JADBXR010000008.1 coordinate 91,485, forward strand.
AGAGTTTATTTGTGGAACCTGTAACGGGTATGCCTCAGATCATCATCGAATATAACCGGCCACTGATCGCACAGTACCGGCTGAATATTGCCGATATCAACCAGATCATCAATACTGCTTTTGCAGGACAGTCGGCGGGAATGGTATTTGAAGAAGAAAAACGTTTCAGCCTGGTGGTGCGTTTGGATATGGACAAACGCCGGAACCTGGAAGACGTACAGAACCTGCTGGTACCTACGCCTCAGGGCACACAGATCCCCCTGTCACAACTGGCAACCGTAGCCATCAAGGATGGCCCCAACCAGATACAGCGGGAAGATGCCAAAAGAAGGATCGTGGTGGGTTTTAACGTGAAGGACCGCGATGTGGAATCCATCGTTACAGAACTGCAGCAAAAAGCGGAAAAACAGATCAAACTACCAGAAGGATACTACATCACTTATGGCGGTGCCTTTGAGAACCTGAACGAAGCCAAAAAAAGGCTGAGCATCGCAGTGCCGGTATCGCTTTTCATGATCCTGGTATTGCTGCATTTTGCCTTCAACTCACTCAAACATGGTTTGCTGATCTATACGGCCATCCCCTTGTCGGCGATCGGGGGTATCTTCTTCCTCGCATTAAGGGGCATGCCATTCAGCATCAGTGCGGGTGTGGGATTCATTGCCCTGTTCGGGGTGGCGGTATTGAATGGTATCGTATTGATCGCAGAATTCAACCGACTGAAAAAAGAAGGACTGACCAACCTGCAAAATATTGTGCTGATGGGTACCAAAGTACGTCTGAGACCGGTTCTGATGACAGCCCTGGTAGCCTCACTCGGCTTCCTGCCCATGGCCATCAGTAACGGTGCTGGCGCAGAAGTACAAAGACCGCTGGCCACCGTGGTGATCGGCGGATTGCTGATAGCAACATTCCTGACCCTATTTGTTTTACCCATCATGTATATCCTCTTCGAAAAATCCGGCACCCGGAAAAAGAAAAAAAGGAATGGCCATACGCCCGTTGCCGTAGTGATCGGATTGCTTTTATTAACAGCAACTGGTTTGCAGGCACAGCAACGCATCAGCCTGGGAGCGGCCATTGACACTGCACTGAAAAATAACCTGACAGTAAAAAATGAGAAACTGAAAGCTGTTTGGCAACAACAACTCATACAGACATCGGCCAACATACCCAAAGCCAATCTTTCGGCAGAAGCTGGCCAGATCAACAGCGGTTACACGGATACCAAATTCGGCATTACCCAATCTTTCAGTTTCCCAACAGTGTACACGAAGCAGAAGAACCTGCTGACAGAGGAATGGAAGTCATCCGTACTGAATATTGCGGTCAGGGAGACTGAACTGAAACGTTCCGTGACACAGGTCTTTTATGCCATACTGCTGTTGCAGGAGAAGAAAAAACTACTGATAAGGGCAGATAGCAACTATGCCGAGTTTCTCCGGAAAGCCTCCCTTCGCCTGGAAAAAGGGGAAGCCAATATCCTGGAAAAGACCACGGCAGAAACACAACGCGGCAATATTTACCTGCAGCTGAAAGCCTTGCAGGAAGAGATGGAACTACTGCAGATCCAACTACGTCTATTACTCAATACCACTGAGCTGCTTGAACCACAAGCAACTTCCCTGAAAGTACCGGCCCCGCCGGGGATGGACAGCAGTAACCTGTCAGGACATCCGTTACTGACCATCTTGCAGCAGCAGAAGATCGCGGCCACGGCCAACACCGAATTGGAAAAAGCACGCTTGCTGCCCGATCTGAACATTGGCTATTCCAACGCAAGTATCCGCGGGGTGGGCGCCGACAATATCGTGTATGGTAGCGGAACCCGTTTCAGTTCTGCCATGATCGGTATCGGCATACCCATCTTTGCCAGTTCGCAAAAGGCAAAGATCAGCTCTTCCAGGGCTTACGAAAGGATCGCCGAGACCAACTACCAGGTACAATTACAAACACTGGAAAGCCAGTACAGGACAGCCGTTACGCAATATATGGCGGGTCTGCAGTCTGTGGCCTATTTCGAGAAAACGGCATTACCCAACGCAGGCCTGATCACGCAGACAGCCAATAAGCAGTTCTTGAATGGTGAGATCAATTACCTGGAATGGGTAATGCTGAACAACCAGAGTATCATGATTGAGAACAGCTACCTGGATGCACTGAAAGCACTGAACGAAAGCCTGATCCATATTACTTACCTTTTATCAAAATAATCCTATATGAAACATATATATATTCTCTCTCTGTTCATCATACTCTCGGCCTGCGGCGATAAAAAGCAGGAAGAGCCAGCGACGCCAAAACCGGAAGTGGCCAACCTCGTGACCCTGACAGCGGCACAACTGGCTTCTGCCAAAATTCAGACCGGGAAAGTGGAAGAGAAAAGCATCTCCGCCATTATCAAAGTAAGTGGTAAAATAGACGTTCCCCCACAGAACATGATCTCCGTAAGTATGCCATTAGGAGGTTTTTTGCGCTCCACCAAACTGTTACCGGGCATGCACATCAGCAAAGGGGAAGTGATCGGCGTGATGGAAGACCAGCAATACATCCAGCTACAGCAGGATTATTTAACCACCAAATCGAAACTGGCATACCTGGAGGCAGAGTTCCTGCGCCAGAAAGAGCTGAACCAGAGCAAAGCCACCAGTGATAAGATCTTCCAGCAGACACAGATGGATTACCAGACACAGAAGATCAACCTGGGCGCACTCGCTGAAAAACTGAAACTAATCCATATCAACCCACAGCAGGTATCGGAGGCCAATATCTCGCGGAGTGTCAACATCTACTCTCCCATCACCGGCTTTGTATCAAGTGTAAAAGTAAATACGGGTAAATATGTGAACCCGTCCGATATCCTGTTTGAACTGGTGAACCCCGACGATATCCATCTGAACCTGCAGGTATTTGAAAGAGACCTGCCCAAACTGGCCATTGGACAACAATTGTTAGCGTACACCAATAACAACCCCGGCAAGAAATACCCTTGTGAGATCAGCATCATCAGTCACGACCTTTCACCAGAAAGGACAGCTGATGTACATTGCCACTTTGAGAATTATGACAGGAACCTGTTCCCTGGAACCTACATGAATGCCGAGATCAAGTTGAAAAGCCAGCAATCACCCGCATTACCCGAAGAAGCCATCGTGGCTTACGAAGGCGGCAATTATGTGTTCATACAAAAAGCACCCAATCAATTCCAGATGACAGCCATTGAGACCGGCACCAAAGAGAATGGGTTCATTGAGATCATGAATAGTGAAGGTTTTACAGGAAAAGCCATCGTAACAAAAGGTGCGTACACCCTGCTGATGGCCCTTAAGAACAAACCGGAAGAATAGAGATCATTCGCCGATCACAAAAAGAAGAGGCAGGTATTTATCGTACCTGCCTCTTCTTTTTCAGCGATTTTCCTTTTATCTAAAACGATCGGTTCCCCTAATCGCACGATAGGGTTGTTTCAAAAACTGGTCGACCGTTGTATTGAATGCATCCTTATACACGACCGGTGTACTGTGTCCCGAGTTGGGCAATATCCACAGATACGCTTTCGGGATATTCTGATAAATCAGCATCGTATGTTCTTCCCTGATCACATCATGATCGCCCCCTATGACCAACGTAGGGCATTCTATTTTATGTAAAGCCTCAACCGGAATATGCGGCTGTTCCACCAGTAAACGCAACAGTTTCCATTCTGCCTTTTCTGCCGGCGTCTTAACAGGTTTCTTTTGCAAACGCGTATAGGTAGGTGTCACCAGGTCCCATACTTCCTGGTACACGGCATTGGTATCCGGCTGCAGGTTGGCACCCGTGATAGCCAGTTTCTTTACTTTGTCAGGATGACGCAGGGCAAGCAATAATCCGTTAATGCCCCCATCACTCCAGCCGATCACATGTGCGGAGGGTATCTTCAATGCATCCAGCAAAGCGGCATAATCGTCCGCCATCATTTCGTAGCTCAATGAGTCTCCTGTATCTACCGATCTACCCTGTCCCCTGCTGTCGGCTATGATGGTCTTGTAGTTCTTAGAGAAATAAGGTATGTTCTCCTTGAAATTAGATATGTCGCCACCATTTCCATGAATGATCAGCAAGGGTTCCCCCTCTCCATACACTTCACAATACATGTTGAAACCGCGGATATTATAATATTTTCCCGCTGTGGGATCACTGCCATAAACAGGCTTCTTTTGAGCAGCTGGCTGCGAGCAGGCGGCAGTTGCCATCAGCAGGAAAGCCGTCAGTAAGGATGTTACATTTCTCATGTCAAGTTTTTATTGTCAAAAGATACTAAATCATTCCTGATTTCGCCGGAACCCGATCCTTTGACGGGCAGGTTGCGGAGGATCGATCAGTTGTTTGAGATAATGAAAGGTGGTCTGGATCTGTTCATCATGGCCCAAAAGCCGTTGTTCTATCTTTTCCAGTTGCAGTAATATGTCCTTATGCGTCTGCAAGGCTTCCCGCATGCGTGAGAATATCCGTATCAGCTGAATATTCACCTTGATGGCCCTTTCGCTACTCAGGATACAGGACAACATAGTGGCTCCCTGTTCCGTAAAACAGTAGGGCAAATGCCTGAGCCCCATTTTAAGAGAATTGGAGGACGCAAATTGCGTCCTCCAATTCTCAAATTCCGCCTTACTCATCTGAAACATGAAATCTTCGGGAAAACGTGTCAGATTTCGCCTGACCGCCTCCTTCAGTCGCTTGGTCTCAACCCCGTACAACCCTGCCAAATCCCTGTCGATCATTACCTTATAACCCCTCACGACATAGATCTTGCTCATAATCGCTGCATCAGCAACCATAATCTGATTCGTATACATAGTTGTTTTTTGTATTCGTTTCCGTTATTGGAGGACGGATTTTGCGTCCTCCAATAACGGAAACGGAGAGACCAATCTACCCACAGATTCTCATCCGGCATAGGGTATTTACCGCAGTCTCCCTCTGACAATACACCCTAAAACAAAAGGCCGGAGTAGTACTACCCCGGCCTGAAAACCTATATGTCAACCCATCTTTATTCTTCGTTCCTGAACACGACTACTCCATCGAACACATCGACCAGTACAGGTTTTGTTTTATCAATGTCGCCTGCCAATATCCTCTTGCTGAGCACATTGATAATCTGTTTCTGGATCAGCCTCTTCAGGGGTCTGGCGCCAAACTGCGGGTCATATCCCTGTTCAGACAGGAACTCAAGCAGGTACTTGCTAAAGTTCAGTTCTATGCCATTCTGGGCCACCAGTTGCCTTAACCCTTCCAGTTGGATCTTCACTATGCCCAGGATCTGCTTTTTCATCAGCGGACTGAACATAATGATCTCATCCACCCTGTTCAGGAATTCCGGCCTGATGGTCTGGCGCAGCAGGTTCATCACTTCGCCCTTGGCAGTCTCCGTGACTTCTTCCACATTGTCCTCGTTCACTTTTTCAAATGCATCCTGGATCAGGTGACTGCCGATATTGCTGGTCATGATGATGATGGTGTTCTTGAAGTTCACCACACGACCCTTATTATCGGTCAGGCGGCCATCGTCCAGCACCTGCAGTAACACGTTCCATACATCCGGGTGCGCTTTTTCGATCTCGTCAAGTAACACCACGCTGTAAGGTTTGCGGCGTACGGCTTCGGTCAGCTGTCCGCCTTCATCATATCCCACATATCCCGGAGGGGCACCTACCAGTCTGGATACAGTATGTTTCTCCTGGTATTCGCTCATGTCGATACGGGTCATCATACTTTCATCGTCGAACAGGTATTCGGCCAGTGCTTTGGCCAGCTCTGTTTTACCCACACCGGTGGTTCCCAGGAAGATGAAGGAACCGATCGGTTTTTTGGGATCCTGCAAACCGGCACGGCTTCTGCGGATGGCATCGGCCACTGCTGTAATGGCTTCTTCCTGCCCTACCACACGATGGTGCAGTTCGTCCTCCAGGTGCAATAATTTCTCCCTTTCGCTCTGCAGCATTTTAGCTACCGGGATACCGGTTGCTTTGGCAACATTGGCCGCAATGTCTTCGGCATCCACTTCTTCCTTCAGTAACCGTTTATCGGTCGAACTTTCGATCTGTGTGGTGATTTCTGCGATCAGCGCTTCCTGTTCCTTGATCTTTCCATACCTGATCTCCGCTACTTTTCCGTACTCACCATTACGCTCCGCCTGTTCGGCCTGTTGTTTCAGCTCTTCAATTTTTGCTTTCGCATTCTGGACCTTCTCTACCAGTTCTTTTTCCTGTTTCCATTTAGACTTCAGGGTATCTCGTTCCACCATCAGGGTACTGATATCAACATTCAGCTCTTTCAGTTTGGCCTCATCATTCTCACGTTTGATTGCTTCGCGCTCAATTTCCAGCTGGCGGATCTGGCGCTCCAGTTTATCCAGTTCTTCCGGCATTGAATTCATTTCCAATCGGAGTTTGGCCGCACTTTCGTCAATGAGGTCAATGGCTTTGTCCGGCAGGAACCGGTCGGTCATATAACGGCTCGACAGTTCCACCGCCGCAATAATGGCTTCGTCCTTGATGCGTACATGGTGGTGGGTCTCATACCTGTCTTTCAGACCCCGCAGAATGGAGATCGCGTCTTCCATAGAAGGCTCATCGATCATCACTTTCTGGAAACGGCGCTCTAACGCTTTATCTTTCTCGAAATATTTCTGGTATTCATTCAAGGTGGTGGCACCAATGGCTCTCAGTTCACCACGCGCCAGGGCCGGCTTCAGGATATTGGCCGCGTCCATCGCACCTTCACCGCCACCTGCTCCGATCAGGGTATGGATCTCGTCAATGAACAGGATGATCTCACCGTCGCTGGTAGATACTTCTTTCACCACGCCCTTCAAACGTTCTTCAAATTCACCTTTGTATTTGGCACCGGCGATCAGTTGTCCCATATCCAGCGCAAAAATGGTCTTTGAACGCAGATTATCAGGTACATCACCATTGATGATACGCATGGCCAGTCCTTCCACAATGGCGGTCTTACCCACGCCGGGCTCACCTACCAGTATCGGGTTGTTCTTGCTTCTGCGGGTGAGAATGTGCAGGGTCCTGCGGATCTCTTCATCCCGGCCGATCACCGGATCCAGTTTACCCTGCCTGGCCATTTCATTCAGGTTCTTGGCATATTTGTTCAGGGTATTCAGTTGTGTCTCCTGTGTCTGCGACTGGATGGTATCTCCCTTACGCAGGTCCTTGATGGCCGTGATCAGGCCTTTTTCAGTTAGACCTACCGCTTTCAGTGTTTTAGCAGTATCATCATTTACCTGCAACAAGGCCAGTAACAGGTGTTCTGTACTGATGAACTCATCCTTGAACTCTTTCAGTGTGCTGTTGGCTTTCAGGAAAACGGTGTTCAGGTCGCGGCTGATGCTCTGGGCAGGTTCACCGGTCTGAATTTTAGGTAATTTGCTGATACTCTCATCCACTTTGGTTTCGGTGAATGCCACGTTCACATTGTTCCGCTTCAGCAAGAATTCTACCGGACTGTCCTTATCTGCCAGCAAGGCTTTCAACAGGTGGTTGGTCTCAATATTGGGATTACCGTTATTGAACGCTACCTGCTGTGCTGCCTGGATGGTTTCCTGGGCCTTGATGGTATAATTGTTCAGGTTCATATAGGGGTTTTATCGTTTATGGATTGGCAGATTTACTTAGGGTCTATTGACTGATAGATAGTTTTTACCCGGCTGCGGTCACCACTTCTTCTTTTCTTGCGTCGCACACGGGTACTTCCGGCACCTGGGGCAACAGCCTTCATGAAAAAAGGGCCTTTGTAGCCAGGCATTCGATTTCTATCGGAACTACCTATTTTTCAAATAACTTTAAACCTTATTACAAATCACAATCCAAGTGACAAATCCGGAAATTATGTCTGTAAAAACAAGCGAAATCTGCGGTAAAGTCAGTACTGTATTCATTTTCCTGTTATTCTTTCAGGTGGCCATGGCCCAACCTGATTTTTCAGAGCTTGACCATAAACTGGAAGCTTCCAAAAAAGAACTGGGTGGACAGGTGGTTGCCCTGATCTATAAAGATGGCAAGATCATCTACCAGAAAGCGATCGGGGCCGATTTCAACCTGAAAACCCAGGCCCCCATTGCCAGTTGCAGCAAATGGCTTACGGCTGCGTTGGTCATGAGTTTTGTGGACCAGGGAAAACTCTCGCTGGATGACAAGGTCAGTAAATACCTTCCCATCTTCACCAAATATTCAAAAGGCTATATCACCATCAAGGATTGCCTGGCGCATTTGACCGGCATTGAATCGGAGCCCATACGCCTGCTCAGCATCATGGGTCGTAAAAAATATGCTTCCCTGGAAGAAGAAGTGAATGATTTTGCCTCCAAACAGGAGATCGAATCGAACCCGGGTCTGTCTTTCCGTTACAGTAACATTGGGCTGAATATTGCCGGCCGGGTACTTGAGGTGTTGACCCGCAGAAGTTTTGAACAGCTCATGCAGGAGCGCATTACCCGTCCGCTCATGATGCGTAACACCAGTTTTTCCAGTTTTTCAGCCGTGAACCCCTCCGGCGGGGCCATATCTACAGCCGGCGATTATATGAACTTCCTGTCCATGATCCTCAATAAAGGAATGTTCAATGGCAAAAGGATACTCAGTGAAAAGGCGATCGCAGATATGCAGACCGTACGCACCACTCCTGCCATGATCAAATACGCACCCAAAGCAGCCCAGGGATACAATTATGGTTTGGGCGAATGGATACTGGAGGCCGATGAGAACGGACAGGGAACCGTAGTGGCCAGTCCGGGATTATTGGGTACCTGGCCCATGGTGGATCATTGCCGGGGTTATGCCTGTATCTTTTTTACAAAAGGGTTATTGGGCGAAGAAAGAAAAGAGATCTATATGGATATGAAACGTTCTATCGATGCACAATTAGCATCCAACTGTAAATAGCCAAGGCCTTGAGCATTCTGCAGAAACATACCCGAATAGTGAAAGAAGCTGCCCGACAATTGGGATTCTCGTATTGTGGTATTGCCAGGGCGGAACAACTGGATGAGGACGCCCGACGTTTGGAAGCCTGGTTGCGGCAAGGTATGCACGGAAGCATGCGATACATGGAGAATCATTTTGATCTGCGCATAGATCCCCGTAAGCTGGTACCCGGTGCAAAATCTGTGATCACCCTGCTACAGAATTATTACCCAGAACAGAAACAGGAGACAGGCATACCCAAGATTGCCAAATATGCGTATGGACAGGATTACCATGATGTGATCCGGGCCAAACTACATAGTTTCCTGGCGCAGATCAATGGGTCCATCGGGGAGATCCAGGGACGGGGTTTTGTTGACTCTGCCCCTGTACTTGAAAGGACCTGGGCCGTGAAAAGCGGGGCGGGTTGGATCGGGAAAAATGGGAACCTCATCAACAAACAAACCGGTTCTTTTTATTTTATCGCCACACTGATAGTGGATATAGCGCTGCAGTATGACGATCCGCTCGCCAAGGATTTTTGTGGCAGCTGCCGGAAATGCATCGAGGCCTGCCCTACCGAAGCCATCGGTAACAACAAAGTGATCGATGGCAGCAAATGCATCAGTTATTTCACCATCGAATTAAAAGATGCGCTAATCCCGGAACAAATGAAAGGGAAATTCGACAACTGGTTATTCGGCTGCGATGTTTGCCAGGATATTTGCCCATGGAACCGTTTCAGTAAGTCTCATTCAGAACCTGCATTCACCCCCATTCCCGAAATACTGAACCTGGGCACCCGTGAATGGGAAGCACTTAGTGAAGATGCATTCGCCCGGATTTTCAAGGGCTCTCCGATCAAACGGGCCAAGTACAAAGGCATCAAACGAAACCTTTCTTTTATCAACACCGCCGAATAAAAGACGGGAACACCTCCCCCTGATGTATTCCTTCTACCTTACTGAACCAAGGCCTACCTTCTATTTTTATGACCGAGCACTACCCTTGCTTTCAGTGCGTAACGAAACAGGTGCTGGTTCGCATTGACTGTGCTTTGATAGGGCGTTGTTACAAACCAACTCCACTCTGGCCCTATATAGAATAAAGGATCCTTACCCAATCCCAGCTCAAAACTGCTGAAAAGATTCCATTGAATGCGATTCACTAAAGCATTGTTAGTATACAGAATACCGACCGTAGCATCGTAATGCAGGGCATTGCTTTTGAGGAGTATAGCGGCTGCAGTGCCTAGATTCCATCTTAGCTGCATTTTTGCAGAGATCCGACGCTGCAGGTAACCGGAGATACCCGCCTGCAAAAAATGAAAATGATTCAGATAGGTGACACTGTCTGTGCTCAGGTAATAGACACCATTACCGGACCTGGGGCCAGCTGCGGTAGCTGGCACGCTGCTGTCAATGTTCCTGCCCACCCCTGTTTGGGTTTGGTACAACTGGTAAGCGACCAACAGACTGATGCCCGCGTATTTGCGCAAAAGTTTAGCGAATTCAATGTTCAGACCAAAGGAACCGGCATCCCGCAAAGAAGGCGTTCGCCAGGAACCGGTTGCTCCCGGAAAAGCAGGGATGTTGGCAGATAACGCTACAGGATATTCGGGCATCTTACCGATCCCGGTACGCATGCCTGAACTGCCCGCAGTTACCGACAACGACCACTGCCAGCGGCTGGTAATGGGTTTCCTGATCGCTGGTTGTTCCTCTTTGTTACCCTGGCCTGGATCAATTGTTGTTGAAGCAGCATCCTCGATACGGATACTGGTCAAGCTACTATCGTTCGAGCGTTTTGTAGATACTATAGAAGCCCGCGCGCTGTCTGCCTTCACCTTGTCCTGCCCACTTGATATTACCTCCTGAGCTATTGCACTGTTTTCAGTGATCTTCCCCTGCTCTTCGGTTTCCTGTTTGTTGGGAGCCTGCACTGTTGCCACAGGTATTTCTTTTGTAAGAACGGCGGCCTGCTTGTTTTTTTCCGTACCGGGTTCTTCTTTTCTAAAATTGCCCGCCTGTAGGCCTTTCAGAACCTGTATTGGCGCATCCAGTGGTATTTCAGTTTCCAGTTCTGTATTACCGGATCTTACAGGTGGTGCGATGGAGGGTGCACTTATTTCCTGTTGGGGACCGGTGGACAAATCGCTACCGGACAGGAAGTACCAAGTGGTTGACAGAAAGAGACAGCCTATTCCAGCAAAGAACAGCCAGAATACCCAACGTTTCTTCTTTTTTTGTTCGAGCGTTGCTGCCAGGTGCTGCCAAACACTTTCTTCGGGTTTGATGCGCAGCCTTTCCATCTCCTCCCGGGCCAACTCCTCAAAAGATCTACCCGCCATAACTATCTTTTTTAATGTTACCTGATTTATTTTCCAACCAGTTCATCAGTAATGCCCTTGCACGTGCATACTGTGAGCGACTCGTGGCTTCCTTGATACCCAGCATGCGGCCGATCTCCGCATGGCTGTATCCTTCTATTGCGAATAAATTAAAAATGGTCTGGTAACCGGTAGGCAGTTGTGTGATCAGTTGCAACAGGTCCTTGGTGTTAACAGTGATATCCGGGCCATCCCTTTCAACGGGATGCAGATAAGTGTCTTCGAAAGCCAGATCAAGCTGGTATTGTGGCTGCCGTTTCAGGTAATTGATGGCCGAAGTGACCATGATCCGGCGGATCCAGGCACCCAATTCACCCTCCCGTTTGTACTGGTGTAAATTACGGAAGACCTTGATAAAACCTATCTGGAGTACTTCCTGTGCATCGTTCAGGTTCTTGGTATACCGGTAGCAGACACCCAGCATGGTTTCGGAGAACAGCTCATATAACTGTTTCTGGGCGATCAGTTTATTCTTCAGACAATCTTTTACCAATTGTTGCTCGTTCACCATAACCTGCGTTCCCTCTCCTGACACATGGCGGAGACAGTTCGTTGCACCTTTTAAAAATCTTTTGGCTTATTTTTTAGCGCATTGGCAATTACATTTGTCCCATGAGTTTAGCCGAAAGAGACCAACGGGTGATCTGGCATCCCTTCACGCCGCAAAAGAACATGACGCCCCCTGTTCCCATTACAAGCGCAGCCGGAACCCTCTTATATGCAGAAGATGGCAGTACCTATATTGATGCAATCAGTAGCTGGTGGGTGAACCTGCATGGCCATGCGCATTCCTATATTGCAGAAAAGATCTACCATCAGGCTTTACAGCTCGAGCAGGTCATATTTGCAGGATTCACACACGAACCAGCGGTCAGTCTTGCGGAAAGACTGCTACCATTGTTACCTGGTAACATGAGCCGTATTTTTTATAGTGACAACGGGTCCACTTCCACAGAAGTGGCCTTGAAAATGTCCATACAATACTGGTGGAACCGAGGCGAGACCAACCGCAAAAAAATACTGGCATTCCGGAATTCCTACCATGGCGATACGTTTGGCGCCATGAGCGTGAGCGACCGCAGCGTATTCACCCTGGCTTTTCATGACCTGTTGTTTGAAGTGATCTTTATCGATACGCCTACCCCGGAAAACATAGATGCCACCATTCAACTGCTGCAGGAACAGGGAGAACAGATCGCCGCCTTTATCTATGAACCACTGGTACAGGGTGCAGGCGGAATAAAAATGTATGATGCAGCATTGATGGGCCGCCTGCTGGCAGCCACCCAACGATCCCGGATCATTTGCATCGCCGATGAAGTGATGACAGGTTTTGGCAGAACAGGAAAACTGTTTGCCAGCGAATACCTGAGCGAACAGCCAGACATCATCTGCCTGAGCAAAGGATTGACCGGCGGTACCATGGCACTGGGGGTAACCGCCTGCAAACAGCATATTTACGAAGCATTCGTTAACGACGACACTTACAAGACCTTTTTCCACGGCCACTCTTTTACAGCGAATCCCATTGCCTGTACCGCCGCACTGGCCAGTCTGGACCTGCTGGAAAAAGAAGGCTGCCGCCAGAAGATCGACTGGATCTGCCGGTCAAACCAAACATTTGCCGGTACATTGGCTGCAGATCACCCTGTAAAAGATGTTCGCGTATGTGGTACCATCCTTGCTTTTGAGATCAACCAGGGAAAAGACGGCTACCTGAATTCGATCAGTAGCTTTGTTACACAGCAGGCAATGCAAAAAGGAGTATACCTACGTCCATTGGGCAACACTGTATACCTGATGCCGCCCTATTGTATCACAGAAGAGGAATTGACCCAGGTATACCGGGTGATCAAGGACATACTGGAACCACTAAGCCGGTGATCAGTTCTGCTCTGCCAGTTCCTTTAGATGGTTGAGGTTTCTTTCCATCATGGTGCCCAGTATCTTATCGTTCATCATTGAACCCAGCCTTTCCCATGGATACCAGGGCAATTGCTGCTCGAACTGCCACTGAACAATCACCTGGTTCTGAGCATTGGTGCCTATGATACGAACCGTACTCGTTTGCCTGATCCCCTTTTTAGGGGTCCAGGTGGATACTACAGAGGAATCTGTGATATTGGTGATCATCACTTCTGTACCAGCAATATCTGCTTTTACCGGCGAATGGATGATGACCGAAGCCTGATCCATTCCCTCCATCCACTTCTTCCATCGTTGAATATCGACAATATAAGGTTTGACAGAATCTTTGGCAGCCATAATATCCACCGCCCTTGAGACAAGCACATGCGAGGGCAGTAATATCCCTATGAATGAAGCCACCACAAACAACGACAGTACACTAAAAAAAATCAGCTTGATCAGTTTCATACACTATTCCCACTTAAAAGTTTTAAAAGCAACCGCATAGACCACCACTGTCCAGACACCAAGTATCCCCAGCTCTTTCCAGCAACTGAGCAGACTGGCTCCTTCAAATGCAATATTGCGCATGGCAGTGTTGAAATGTGTCAATGGTAATATTTTACAGATCGGTTGCAGCCAGGCAGGAAATACTTCGATAGAGAAAAAAGTTCCAGCCAGCAGGAACTGGGGAAGTGTGATCAGGTTGGCGAACGGAGGAATGGTGCTTTCACTTTTTGCCACACTGCTCACAATAAAACCAAAACCCATGAACAGGATCAATGCTATGAAACTCAGCACCATGATCTCGAGAAATGTCTGCAATCCGTGTACCAGCGTAAACTGGAACAGGAAATGCCCCACGCCGATCACGATCACGGAAGTGAGCATCTGGAACAATACCCGGCTGATAGCCTCTCCCAGCACGATATAGGATCGCTTGATCGGTGTTGCATAGAACCGTTTCAAAACCAGTTGCTGTCGCAGGTTAAAAAACAAAAAAGCCACCCCAAAAACACCGGAGCTTAACAAAGAGAAACCCAACTGCCCGGGAAGAATAAAATCGATGGTACGGTATATCCTGCCGGGGATTTTTTGTACTGTATTACTCACCATGGCGATCGTAGGTGCATTGGCATAGGTCTTTTGATTAAGTCCCGCGATAACAGCATCCAGGATCGACCGGAGTAGTTGCAGGTTCTGCGGGCTCACCGCTTCAGAACTCAACAGACTGATCTTATAAGGTGGGTTAGACAGCCCGGATTTCTCAATATTGATCACAGCAGTGATCCTGCCCTTTTCCAGGTCTTCCTGGATCTCAATATCCGGCTTGCTAACTATTTTGATACCTGCCATCCCTTTGATTGCTGCATATACCGGATTGGCGGTATCTGTATGTTTGTCAAATGCCACATTCAGGGACACTTTGCCTCCATTGCCAATGAACCCAAATACCAGGATGAACACCAATGGGAAAGCAATACTGAATATGACCGCCGAAGGACTGCGGAAAATAGCCCGTAAACTACCCCGGGTAATGGCCAGCATTGCCTGATACTGGCTATAGCTACCTTTCATAATGAACACGTTATACAAACAAATCTATCCCATTATTTGCCTATTGAGAAAAAAAGAGCTGGAAAACCAAAATACCCGCCAAAAGTCGTATAATTGTACGACAATTGACGGGTATGGCAAAAATGCAGAAATATAACACCCCGAAGGGTAAAACAGCCCGGGTCGAAGACCCTGCCTTGGCCTATCCATCGGCAAAGAAGCCCTTACAGGTGGCTGATTACACCTATAAAAAAATGAAAAAGGTAGCCGATCTGGTACCTTTTACCCAGGCAGAATGGGCCAATATGCTGCACCTCTCCGAAAGAACGCTGCAGCGTTATGCCAAAAACAACTCTTCCTTTGAAGGAATTTATACTGACCGGATACTGTTGTTGCAGGAAATGATACAGCTGGGGCTGGAAACGTTTACCGATGCACAGGCTTTCTACCGCTGGCTAAAAAAGGAGAAATCCGTGATGGGACACACGCTCAATTTTACGTCCTTGTATTCAGATCGCGGCATCCAGGAAATCATTGACCAGTTGATCCGCATCCAACAAGGTGTTTACGCATGATACTTTTCCGTTTTGCACACAGGAAGTTTGCACAAGACCTCTCCGGTACGGGTGCACGCCTGAAAGGAGGCAGATGGAACCCTCCGGGTATCCCCGTGATCTATACCAGCGAAAGCATCTCCCTGGCCTTGCTGGAGATATTGGCCAATGCCCAGACCCTGGAAGACCTTCAATTGGTGCAACTCATGGAGATAGAAGTGCCGGATAGCATGGTCTATCACGAAATCCGGCTACAGGCGCTGAAAAAGAACTGGCACCGCGATTTTGACTATACCCAATGGATGGGCAAAGAAGTGTTGCAATCGCAGCAGAACTTATTATGCCGATGCCCATCGGCCATCGTACACCAGGAACATAACTATCTGATCAATCCGCTGCATCCGGATTTTAAAAAAGTGAAACTGGGCAATACGGCTGACTTTTATTTTGATGAACGTCTGTTCAAACAACAGGCCGTTTAACGGACTATGACAGAGAACGGCAGCCTTGCCTGCGGTGTGCCCACCATCGCCTTCACCTTCCTGAGTTCCTGCAGCACCTTTACCTGTTCCTCTCCCACTTCCTCTTTCAAAAGGCTGGTCCTGATCGATCTTTTATAGCTGCTCATGATTTGT
Source organism: Chitinophagaceae bacterium (assembly GCA_020403425.1). GTDB lineage: Bacteria > Bacteroidota > Bacteroidia > Chitinophagales > Chitinophagaceae > Sediminibacterium. The sequence continues at coordinate 107,488 of JADBXR010000008.1, forward strand.
TCAAAAAGTGTCTTTTTCTCAGGATATTCTTTGATCCGGTATTCCTCCAGTTTTGCCATACGTGCTGCTGAAACTATGGCATCCTGCAACGTTCCGATCCTGTCCACCAAACCCACTTCAATACCTCGTTTCCCGGTCCAAACCCTTCCCTGCGCAATACTGTCAATATATCCGATATCTTTCTTGCGACCTTCTGCCACCCTGCTTTTGAATGTGTGGTATATGGAATCGGTGGCGGCCTGGAAGAATCTTTTCTCTGTTTCGGTCAAAGGTCTGTCCACCCCACCTGCATCGGCGAACGGAGCGGTCTTTACCCCATCAAAAGTGACCCCCAGTTTGTTTTTGAAGAAGGACTGAAAATTAGGAACGATACTGAATACCCCGATAGACCCTGTGATGGTATTGGCATTGGCAAAAACAGAATCCGCATTACAGGCAATATAATATCCTCCTGATGCCGCCATGTCGCCCATGCTCACCACCACGGGTTTTTCTTTCCGGGCCAGTGTGATCTCATGCCAGATCACATCACTCGCCATCGAACTTCCTCCTGGTGAATTGACACGGAAAACGATCGCTTTCACGTCATTGTCGAGCCTTGCTTTGCGGATCAATCCACGGAACACATCACTTCCTACCTGGTCTTGATCGCCATTGCCGGAAACGATGTCTCCATCGGCATAGATCAATGCAATCTTTTTATCGCTGTACGATTCTTTAAACTCAACTGCTTTATGATAGTCACTGAACGTAACGAAATTGATCTTCTCCCTGGGGCTGAGTTTCAGTTTATCCTGCATCTCCCTTTTCATTTCATCATCGTACTTCAGGCCATCCACCAGTTGGTGCGTAACTGCATCCTGTGCCGTTTGTATGGCGCCCTGCACCGCCAGACTGCGTAACTTGGCCGTATCCAGTTTTCGGGCTGTGGCGGTCACGGTAAGCAGATCGTTGTACAGATCGCCCAGCCAAACGGATGTCTGCAGCCGGTTGGCATCCGTCATCTTCGTTTCGCGCAGCGGTTCTGTGGCGCTCTTGAACTTACCGGCATAAAAGATCTGTGGCTGTATCTCCAGTTTATCAAGCATACCCTTCAGGAAGATCAGGCTGGAAGAATACCCGAACCATTCTACTCCTCCCTGCGGATGACAGTAGATCCTGTCGGCCGCAGTTCCTATATAATAGCCTTTCTGTGAGATCGCCTCTCCATAGGCCAGAACGAATTTTTTACTGGTTTTGAAATCGACCAATGCCTTCCGCAACTCCTCACTGGCAGCAAAACCGTTCCGGTTATTGCCGCAAAGAACATAAATTCCCTTGATGGCAGAATCCGATTTGGCGTAACGGATCATACGCACCATATCATACAGAGAGGGCGCTTCGTTCTCAATGCCATTCAACAGGGCATCCAATGGATTATCCTTCGACTGTTCTTTGAATTCGCTGGAAAGATCCAGTACCAGTACAGCATCCCTGCCTACAACCGGCTTATCGGCGGTAGTGGCGCTGGCGATGATGCCCAATAGAATAAACACCCCGATTACCGTAAAAATGATCAAAGCGAGTAAGGATGCAAAGAATGTTTTAAAAAAGCCCCGCATAATTTTCAATTAAGTAGTAATGAATTTAAAGATATTTGCCTCCGCAAAACCTTTACCAATTATGAATACAGCTTATTTGCTGATAGGCGGCAATCTTGGCAACCGGTCTGCTTATCTGCAGGAAGCAATTCATCATATTCAACAATCCTGCGGCAATATCGTTCTTTCTTCGGCTATTTACGAAACTGCCGCCTGGGGATTGACGGATCAGCCCAGTTTTTACAACCAGGCCCTTGCCGTTGCCACCCATCTCCCCCCCGAAGAACTGATGAAAACACTTTTGTCTATCGAAGAATCCATGGGTCGCAAAAGAACCATTAAGCTGGGGCCCAGGATCATAGACCTGGATATTTTACTGATCGATGACCTCGTATTATCGACCGGGTTATTAACATTACCGCATCCGGCCCTCCCCCTCAGAAGATTCGCATTATTGCCTTTATCCGAGATCGCACCAGAGCTGTTACACCCTGTTTTGCACAAAACAATCGCACAATTACTGAGCGAATGCACCGATCCGCTCGATGTGCAAAAAAAATCCGTCACCACTACCTGATGGCGGTTAATTTTGGCCATCATCGAGCTGCGATTACATGAAGCACCATTTTATCACTGTTGAGGGAAATATCGGGGTGGGCAAAACCACGCTGACCCATTTATTGGCCAAACACTTCAACGCAAGGCTGATACTGGAAGAGTTCGCCGACAACCCCTTCCTCCCCAAATTTTACGAGAATCCAGACCAATATGCTTTTCCGCTGGAACTGTTCTTTATGGCCGAGCGCTATAAGCAACTGAAAGAGATGGTGCATACCAAGGACCTTTTTCAGACCGTGACCATTTCCGATTACCTGTTCACCAAGTGCCTGCTGTTTGCCAAGGTGAACCTGCCGGAAGAGGAATTTCGCCTGTACCAGAAACTGTTCGATATCATTCACCAGCAACTGGTCTTTCCGGACATACTCATCTACCTGCATGCACCTGTTCAAAAACTGCAATCCAATATCCGCAAAAGGAACCGCAGTTATGAACAAAGCATACCTGATGAATACCTGTTCAACCTCCAGGAAACCTATACCAGCTATATCAAGCAGCACAATATCAAGACCATTTTTATTGATGCCAGTAATGCCGATTTCCTGGGAAATGAAAAACACCTTCAGATCGTGATCGATGCGTTGGACAAGGATTACGACGAGGGACAACACTATTTCAGTTTACCTTAGCGAACAGGTTGCCGCAACCCGCAAAGAAAGCCCGCGGATCAAACAATGCCCATAGCTCATTCACCATTGACCAAGCACACACTGCCAAACCGATGATCTCCAGACAGAAACATGATCCTTTTGCCGCCATGCGAATACCGGAATACCGGCACCTGATGCTGGGACGTTTCCTGTTCATCATGGGACTTCGGATGATGGGAACCCTGGTGGGCTGGTGGATCTACGAACTTACCAATGAACCTTTTGCCATTGGCCTGATCGGTCTATCGGAAGTGATCCCGGCCGTATCGCTTTCCCTGTATGCCGGCCATGTGATCGATATCAGTGAGAAAAGGAAACTATTATTGAAAGGGGTTTCATTATATCTGTGCTGCGCCCTGTTACTGCTGGGATTATCTACCCGGTACACAGCTTCGCAGATCAGCAATCACTGGATCGCTTTCAGTATCTACATCATCATCTTCTTTACAGGTATATTCAGGGCATTTACAGGTCCCACATTCGGAACCATGCTGGCTTCCATCGTTCCGAAGAACATCCTGCAGAATGCCACCACCTGGAACCAGGGCATATGGTTGTCTGCTTCTGTAACAGGGCATGCCACCGTAGGTTTCCTGATCGCAGGCCTCGGCAATACGGGTTCGCTGGCCATCATTTGCCTGCTGGTAACACTTGGGTTAAGTTTCATGTACCTGCTGAAACCCAAACCGCCCCTGAACGAACCCGGTGAAAAGAAAACATTGGACAGCGTAAAGGAAGGATTGAATTTTGTGTTCCGCACCAAAGAGGTATTGGGGGCGCTCTCGCTCGATCTATTTGCGGTATTATTCGGTGGCGCCGTAGCCATGATCCCGGTCTTTGCCAAAGATGTATTGAAAACAGGGCCCATTGGTTTTGGCTGGCTGAATGCAGCTTCAGATATCGGTTCCATCCTGATCATCATAACCCTTACCATTGCCCCCATGCGTAGCGGACAGGGTAAAAAGCTCTTGCTGGCAGTGGGCGGTTTCGGATTGTGCATCATCATATTCGCGCTCTCCAAAATATTCTGGCTTTCCTTTGCCGTATTGATGCTGAGCGGCATACTCGACGGTATCAGTGTAGTGATCAGGGGTACCATCCTGCAACTGAAAACACCCGATCATATGCGGGGCCGGGTCATGAGTGTGAACTCCATGTTCATCAACAGCAGCAATGAACTGGGCCAGTTCGAAAGCGGTGTGGCCGCCAAACTGATGGGAGTGATCCCCTCCGTGATCTTCGGTGGCTGTATGACCCTGCTGGTAGTAACCACTACCTGGTTCAAAGCCCCCAGCCTGCGTAAGATGGAATACTAAATTTGCCTATCTTAGTAATCCGTCCTCACATTAAACCAATACTCATGAAACGTCGTTCATTCCTGCGAAACACAGGATTAACTGCCGGTTTACTGGCACTATCCTCACAGGACCTTTTGGCTGGTTTGCTACAACAACCTGCGTATAAAATAAAAATGCTCCGTGGTGATGTAGGCATATTCACTGAAAGGGGCGGCACCATCGGTTTTTACCAGTCAGAGGACGGCTATGTCGTTATAGACTCGCAGTTCCCCGATCCTGCCAGGCATGTGATAGAGGAACTGAAGAAACAAAAAGAAATGCCATTCAGATTCCTGATCAATACCCACCATCACGGCGATCATACCGGTGGCAATATCTCCTTCAAGGACATAGCCGAACATGTAGTGGGTCATGAGAACTGTTTAGCCAATTACCAGCGCGTGGCAGAACAGGCAAAGACGACCGACAAACAGTTGTTCCAGGACATCACTTTCAACAAAGGTTGGAAACAGAAGGTAGGCAAAGAAAGGATCCGCGCATACTACTTCGGCGCAGCCCATACGAACGGCGACGCCATCATCCATTTTGAGCAGGCCAATATTGCACATATGGGAGACCTGCTGTTTAACCAGCTCTCTCCTTTCATTGACCGGTCGGCCGGAGCCAACATACAAAGCTGGATAGAAGTGATGCAGAAAGCGCAGAAGACATTTGACAAAGACACTCTCTTCGTATTCGGACATGCCGGCGACCCTGAAAAGATCACAGGTTCACTGAATGACCTGGCGGATTTTGAGGACTATCTGAAAAAACTGCTGAATTTTGTGGACAGCCAGATCAAAGCAGGAAAAACCAAAGAAGAGATCATCAAAGCCAAAGATATACCTGGCATCAGCTGGAAGAACAGCGGTGCGGAAAGAAGTCTGACAGCCGCTTACGAAGAGCTCACTTCAAAGTAGCCATCAGTTTCTCCAGCACAAAATAGACTGCCGGACAAAAAGTGGAATTCTTCAAAGTGATCGCGGGACGTTTCAGCAATACGTCCTCATCGGTATAGGGAAAACGCTGGCAGTCAGATGGTCTGGTGTCGTAGATGGAGCAATAGTTATCGGTTCCCAGAAAAGGGCATGGTTTGCTTTTGGTCACGTAATCACCCTCATCATCCAGGTAAAGGTAGGTCTCGATAAAATCACCTTCCTTTATACCCAGGTATTTGCTGATGCGTTTGATATCCGGTGTTTTGAACCTGGGAGAATAATTCTTGCAGCAATTGGCACAGGTCAAACAATCAACTTCCTCGAAAGCAGCCTCGTGCAGATCGGGCAGCAGTTTCAGTACCTTATTCTTATTGGCCCGCTGCAGGAACTGTTTGTACTGTTTCTGGTGCTCACCGCTCCTTTTTTCCCAGTTGTCCATGATAACTTCGCTCATACTTTGCCGGATAGAACCACAAGATTAGCAGGAATTACCGGTTTTTCCGAAAAATCCTCCTGCACAATGCCAGCCGTTCCCTTTTTACAATCCACCCCCTATCCCCAAGTTCAACAAAAGCTTTATTATCCTCTTTTATCATCTTACCTTTGCCGCGATTTACTTCTTTGCCTGCTTTCGGGGCCCCCTGAAAAGCGACAAAATCACCTCAAACTACAGACGCACTATGAATCTATTTGAACAGCAATCCACAGAATTCCAGGGTAGGCACATCGGACCCAACAGTGCAGACACAAAACAGATGTTAGCCACCATCGGGGCTGGCTCACTGGACGAACTGATCAGCAAGACCGTTCCCGGCTCGATCCGCATCAAAGGCGACATGAAGATACCTGCCGCCATCAGTGAATTTGAGTACCTCAGCGAGTTGAAAAAAACAGCGTCAAAAAACAAATTATACAAAAATTATATAGGTCAGGGTTATTACGGAACCATTACACCGAGTGTGATCCTCCGGAATGTTTTTGAGAATCCAGGATGGTACACCCAGTACACCCCTTACCAGGCAGAGATCTCTCAGGGACGACTGGAGAGCCTGCTGAATTTCCAGACCATGGTGTCCGATCTGACAGCTTTACCAATTGCCAATGCCTCTTTATTGGACGAAGCCACTGCTGCCGCAGAAGCCATGGCCATGATCTTTCACCATGTGAACAAAACAGATGTGATCAGCAAACCCAAACTGTTTGTTGACAATGCTGTTTTCCCACAAACCAAGGATGTATTGGTTACCCGTGCTCAGCCCATTGGCGTGGAGCTGGTATACGGTGATTACAAGACGGCCCAACTGGATAACACTTATTTTGGTGCGCTGATCCAATATCCTAACGATAATGGCTCTGTAGAAGATTACCGTGGTTTTATCGCCAATGTTCACGCCTTGGATGGGCTGGTGATCATGGCAACGGACCTGCTGGCACTTACAGTGCTCACTGCGCCTGGAGAACTGGGGGCAGATGTGGCCATTGGTTCTGCACAACGTTTCGGTGTTCCGATGGGCTTTGGTGGCCCCCATGCCGCTTTTTTCGCCACAAAAGATGATTTTAAACGGGGCATGCCTGGCCGATTGATCGGTGTAAGTATTGATGCCCAGGGCAACCGTGCTTTACGCATGGCGCTGCAGACCCGTGAACAACACATCAAACGGGAGAAAGCCACTTCCAATATCTGTACCGCACAGGCATTACTGGCCAATATGGCCGCCATGTATGCCGTATATCATGGACCGGAAGGATTGAAGAATATTGCCAACCGCATACACTTACTGGCGCAGTCTGTTGCTAACGGACTGGGCAAACTGGGTATCAGGCAAAGCAATGCCGCATTTTTCGACACCTTACAGGTCAGTGGTTTACAGGCAGAAGCCGTGAAAGCCATGGCCGAGAAATACCATACCAATTTCCGCTATTTCGCCAATGGCAATATTGGTATCAGCCTGGATGAGACCAGTACCCTGGAAGATGCCAATACCATCCTGAGAATATTTGAAGCGGTAACTGAAAAAAGCACCGGGCACCAACTGGCAGCCAAAGACCTGTCGTCGGTTACCTACCAGTTCCCGGCAGATCTTCAGCGAAGTTCTGCGTATCTCACACACCCTGTGTTCAATACACATCGCAGCGAGAGCCAGATGATGCGTTACATCAAATCGCTCGAAAACAAGGACCTCTCACTGAACACCAGCATGATCAGTCTCGGAAGCTGCACCATGAAACTGAACGCAGCTACAGAAATGATCCCTGTGAGCTGGCCTGAATTCGGAGGACTACATCCTTTTGTGCCGGCTAACCAGACAGAAGGTTATCAGCAGATCATTGATGAGCTGAACAGTTACCTATGCGAGATCACCGGTTTTACCGCCTGCAGCCTGCAACCCAACAGCGGTGCCCAGGGAGAATATGCCGGTCTGCTTACCATACGCTCCTATCACGCGGCCAGAAAGGAAAGTCACCGTAATGTGGTACTGATCCCCATCAGTGCACACGGTACCAATCCTGCAAGCGCTGTCATGTGCGGTTTCCATGTAGTGGTCGTAAAATGCGACGAAGCCGGTAATATCGATGTAGCCGACCTGAAAGCAAAAGCCGAACAATACAAAGACACACTTGGAGCATTGATGGTGACCTATCCATCCACCCACGGTGTATTTGAAGAGACCATCCGTAATATCTGCCAGATCATCCACGACAATGGAGGATTGGTATATATGGACGGTGCCAATATGAATGCGCAGGTAGGGCTCACAAGTCCCGGAATGATCGGAGCCGATGTATGTCACCTGAACCTGCACAAGACCTTCGCTATCCCGCACGGCGGTGGCGGTCCTGGAATGGGGCCCATCTGTGTGAACGATAAACTGGCACCTTATTTACCGGGCCACCCTGCCCTGCAAAGCACGGGTTCCGTTAGTGCAGCACCGTATGGTTCTGCCAGCATCTTGCTGATCAGTTACGGATATATTAAAATGCTGGGAGCGATCGGCTTACGCCAGTCAACCGAATACGCGATTCTGAACGCCAACTACATGAAAGCCAGGTTAGAGAAATATTACAAGATCCTCTACACCGGATCCAATGGAACCTGTGCACACGAATTCATTGTAGACCTGCGTCCATTCAAACAGTCGGTAGGGATCGAGGCCGAAGATGTGGCCAAACGCCTGATCGATTACGGCTTCCACGCTCCCACCCTGAGTTTCCCGGTAGCAGGCACCATCATGATCGAACCGACCGAGAGCGAAGACAAAGGCGAACTGGACCGCTTCTGCGATGCCCTGATCTCTATCTACGAGGAGATCAAAGCCATTGAAGAAGGTAAATCTGACAAAGCCGACAACCCATTGAAGAACGCACCGCATACACAGGCCGTGGTTTGTGGCGATGATTGGAAACATGCTTATAGCCGCAAAGAGGCTGCCTTCCCACTGTACTATGTTACCCAGAATAAGTTCTGGCCAAGTGTGGCAAGGGTAAACAATACCCATGGAGATCGAAACCTGATCTGTACCTGCGAGCCCGTTTCCTCTTATATGGAAAATGCTTAGGGAATATTGAATATTGAACAAGGAATGCTGAATGTTGAAGTGACTGCTTAACGGTTACTGATAAATTCAGTGTTCCTTTTTTTAGCGGATCCTTTTGAATGTCGAGTGGCTCAACTGCCGAACCTGATCTTCCAGTAAGCCAATGATCTTGTCTTTATCGGACAGCATCATCTCCATCCGTTCCAATTGTCTGCTCAGCAGCTTGATCACATCATCCTTGGAGGCAAAATAGGTCTGCTGTTCCTCGTTCAGTTCCGTTATGGACTGCTGTTTACCCAACGAACCGTTGATGGGGGCTGACAATAACATTTTCCCTCTCCCTGTTACCAGCCAGACCAGGCTCAGGTCCGGATACTGTTCCTTGATCTTTTCGAGAATATCCGACCCCACAGACCCCTTCCCTTTCAGTTGTTTACCCAGGTACCCATTCGACAGATCGCAGCTACGCTCAAAAGCATAGGCTGAAATATTACTGTAAACCAGGTAATCCTGTAGTCTTTCAATTAATCGCATCAGGTATAAATACGTTAGAAAATAGGTGATGAAACCATATAAGATTCATCGACTAAATGGTAATATTGCATCTCATATAGCCATTACGAAATAAGTCGAAACACCTAAACCATGCAATGTGGTTTATACCTGATCTGCCTGTTTTTTTCACGGAGCAAGGGATCCCGGAAGGCAGATACAACTATTATTTCTGTGTCGTAAGGCAGGCTCCATAAATAAACGGCATCAACATGGCACAGAAACAACTCACTGCATCACAATTACTTAGCAGCAAAGAAATCACAGATCCCCAATTGGTGATCGATGAATTATTCGATTTTGCCCACCTTCCCGAAATCCGGGAACTGCTATGGGAATGGCTAAAAGTTACCGTAACGGGCACTTACCACAAGGAATTAAATGCATCAGAACGCTCCACCATTCTGACACTGTACGAAAAACTCAGTAAGCTGGTTGAAGCTGCCCATGTCATGCATACTAACCCTAAAAGAAAAACGGGAAACAAAATTGCTCATAAATAAACCAGAGCCATATAGTACCGAATCGTAGCCGCCAACCTGCTTGTGCGACCCGCTTTTCTGTTTATATTTAGTACCCAAACCCATATCATGGATCAGCGTATCATCAACCTGTACGACGAGTACACACATCGGCCATTAAGCAGGGAGGTATTTTTAAAGAGACTGGCGGCCATCACCGGAAGTATGGCCCTGGCTTTATCAATTACCCCACTACTCGAATCCAATCACGCCAAAGCCGCAACCATTGCAGAAGACGATGATGAACTGGATACGGAAATGATCTCTTACGAGGTCAACGACATAGTCATGTTCGCTTATACGGCCAAACCCAAAAAGAAAATGAATATGGGCGCGGTGATGGTAATACATGAGAACCGGGGGCTGAACGACCATATCAAAGATGTGACCCGCCGTCTGGCCAAAGCCGGTTATCTGGCCATGGCGCCGGATGCACTTTCAGAAGCTGGCGGCACGCCTGCCAACGAAGACGAAGCACGCAGATTATTCACCACACTGGATACCAAGAAAAACCTGGACAATTTTGTAAAATCCGTAGAGTTTCTGCGGGCACGTAAGGAGACCAACCGAAAAGTAGGCTGTGTGGGCTTTTGCTGGGGTGGCGCATTGGCCAATCAGATCGCCATCAGCTCGCCCAAGCTGAACGCTGCCGTATCTTTTTACGGAAGACAGCCAGACCCTGCGGATGTACCAAAGATCAAAGCTCCCCTACAATTGCACTATGCCGGTCTGGATGAACGCGTGAACGCTGGTATCCCTGCTTTTGAAGAGGCATTGAAAAAAGCTGGTATCCGGTATGAACTCTACCTTTACCCTGGCGTGAATCACGCTTTCCATAACGATACATCCGAAGCACGTTACAACGCCGACGCAGCCCTGCATGCCTGGAAAAGAACACTTGACTTCTTTGAAGCCAACCTCAAATAGTGAGTGATAAGTAGCCGGCATCACAAACGATTCATTACTCATTTCTAACTATTTTTCTCCCCATGTCCATCAGCAAAAACGTCACATTGATCATGCTCCTCACCTGTCTGTTATCCAGGGCTACCGCACAGGAGAAGACAGACGAATGGCTCCTGCAATTACTCAGAACGCAGGGATCCCCACTGTTACAACATGTGCTCAACCATCCGGACAGCTTTCAATACCAGATCATCTACACGGAGATCAACAGGGATAAGAACAACAAACCTTCCTTCAAAAATCATTACGTTCGGGTAGACCGCAACCGTTATTACAATCCTGCATCAACAGTAAAACTTCCCACTGCTTTGATAGCGCTGGAAAAGCTGAACGCACTTCGTAAACACGGTCTGGATATCTTTTCGGGCATGCTGACAGACAGCTCCTTTAGTGCACAGACGGCTGTCAGAAAAGATACATCGGCCGCGGATGGCCTGCCTTCTATTGCCAACTATATCAAGAAAATATTCCTGGTCAGTGACAATGATGCTTATAACCGGCTGTACGAATTCAATGGGCAGGACGAATTGAACGGGCGCCTTCACCAGAAAGGATACAAAGATGTTCGCATAGTTCGCCGGTTTGTTACCATGACCGAAGAAGAGAACCGGCATACCAATGCCATCAGCTTTCTGAACAAAAGTGATACGGTTTTACGGTTGCCACCCCATTACAGCAGAATGGACTTTGATTACAGCAAGCGGGTGCTGGTCGGAAAAGCTCACTACAACCGGTACGATTCATTGATCAATGCTCCGTTTGATTTTACCCGGCATAACAACCTCCCCCTTGAGGACCTGAGGCTGATGCTTCAATCGGTCCTATTTCCTGCTTCGGTTGCAAGCGACCAACGATTTACTATCGGCAAAGAAGACAGGGACTTCCTGTTACAATACATGTCGGAATATCCTTCCGAGAGTGAACATCCGAAATATGACACCAGCGAATTCTTCGACAGTTACTGCAAATTTTTTCTGTATAAATCAAACAGGCAGAAGCCTCCGGCAAATATCCGGATCTTCAATAAACCAGGATGGAGTTATGGTTACCTGACCGATGCCGCTTACATCGTTGATTTTGCTACTCGGACCGAACTGATGCTCAGCGCCGTCATTTATACCAACCGTGATGGTGTCCTGAACGATGACAAATACGAGTATAAGGAGATCGGGTACCCCTTCTTCAAGGAGATCGGTGAGATCCTGTTGAACTATGACAGGAACCGGGCGCGCAAAACAAAGCCCAACCTGGATGAATTCAGATTCGTTTATCGGTAGTACATCACCAAGATGGTTTATTCTTCTTCTACCAGGTCCTTGTCGGCTTTCAGATATTCGATAAAACCCTGTTTTGTCCAGGATTTCTTTTCTTCGATCCAGAGACAAACATGGTTATCGACTTTAGACAGTATTTGCCAGGCCTGCAGGGAAAGCTGCGCATCTTTGGGCGATTTCTTAAAAGTAGCTGAAACATCATCACCCAGTTTAGCGATGATCTTGCCGTTCTTTTTGCGGAAAGTATCGTTGAAGAATTTACCTGCCGGGCCTGTTTGTTTGCCAAAGACGCAATTACCCAGGATCAGACCAATTACTTTTTCCCGGGTAAGGTCTAGGATCATGTTCTGGTACAAATAAGCGATCGTTTCTCCGTTCTTATTAACTATGCTTGTCATAGGGTCTGTTACTAATCAGACCACAAGGTAGTTGTAACAATATTGCTAAGGAAGGGAAAATAAAAAAATAACGGAAACATAATATTAAGGGGTTTCCGGGAACGTCTTTCCGGCAATGCATATATTTGCAAAAAGTAAAATAATATGGGTGTAGCAGAACAACTGGCGCAACTGAAAGCTGAAAAATCAGCCGCCAACCTGAAAGCAGGACAGGATTTCCTCGCCAAAAACAAAGAAAGGGCCGAAGTAACAGAATTGCCCAGCGGTTTACAATATGAGATATTGGTAAGCGGTGCGGGCGAAAAACCGCTGGCACATAACAAAGTTACCTGTCATTACCACGGAACCCTGATCGATGGTACCATTTTTGACAGTTCCGTGCAAAGAGGAAAGCCAGCTTCCTTCCCTTTGAACATGGTCATCAAGGGCTGGACGGAGGGATTACAGCTGATGCCGACCGGAAGCAAGTTTCGCTTCTTTATTCCCCCGCACCTCGGCTACGGTGATCGCCAGGTAAGTGCCCAGATCGGCCCTAACAGCACGCTGATCTTCGATGTGGAACTGATCAGTTTCATTTAATAAAAATTGAGGGGCATTTTACCACTTTTTGGAGTAAAATTCCCCTCAATCAGTTATTCACTATTTGCCGATCACCGTTAACTGACAATCACCCTCCCATCTCACTCAATTCCAGCCAACGCAATTCCTTTTCCTCCAGCATCCGATCTATCTCCAGTATCCGACCGCTCATTTTATTCAGTTCCTCAAAAGACAAGTTACCCGATCCCATCTGTTCCGTGATCTGTTTTTTCTCGGCCTCCAGTTCAGGCAATTCCTTCTCCAACTGTTCAAACTCACGTTTTTCCTTAAAACTCAGCTTCTTTTTCACCATGGCTTCTTTCTGTACCGCAACAGGGGTCTCACGACCGGCAACGGCAGATTCCGTGCTTTCACCTTTACTCTTGCGCTGCTCCAGCACTTCCCACTTATTCTCTTTCTTCTCATTGTCCTTCATCCACAATCGGTACTGTGTATAGTTTCCAGGAAAATCACGCACTTCACCGCCACCTTCGAATACGAACAGATGATCTACCAGGCGATCCATAAAATACCTGTCGTGACTCACGATCAGAACACAGCCCTGGTAATCGCTCAAAAAGTTCTCTAATACGGCCAGCGTAGGCAGGTCCAGGTCATTGGTCGGTTCATCCAGGATCAGAAAGTTCGGATTCGTGAACAGGATGGTCAATAACTGCAACCGCTTCTTCTCTCCCCCGCTTAGGGCATTCAGGTAGGTATATTGTTTATCAGGCGTGAAGAGGAACAGTTCCAGGAACTGCGCCGCACTTAAACTTCCGCCATTGGCCAATGGAAAATTCTCGGCAAATGTCTTCACATATTCGATCACACGCATGTTCTCTTTGATCACCAGCCCCTGTTGTGAGAAGTTCCCGAACACAACCGTTTCACCGATATTGATCTTACCACTATCCGCAGGTTCGATCTGTTGGAGCATATTCAAAAAAGTGGATTTGCCCACTCCATTCTTACCGATGATCCCGATCCTCTCTCCTTTGCTGAATGTGTAATCAAATCCTTTCAATATGGGCAGTTCCCCATAACTCTTGTACACTTTTTTCATCTCCACCACCTTCCCACCCAAGCGGCTCATTTTCACCTGCAGCTGCAGCTGGGCATCCTCTATTCGTTGTTTCGCACGGGCCTCTACTTCATAAAAATTATCCTGCCGGCTCTTGCTTTTGGTGGTACGTGCCTTGGGTTGCTTGCGCATCCATTCCAGCTCTTTACGGTACTCATTCCTGGCTTTATCGATACTGGCCTGTTCGCTCTCGATCCTGGCCGCTTTCTTCTCTATATAATTCTCGTAGTCGCCATGATACACATACATATTCTCCCTTTCCAGCTCCCAGATCTCTTCACTTACGGCATCCAGAAAATAACGGTCGTGCGTCACCAGCAACAAGGTCACATTTTCCTGATTCAGGTAGTTCTCCAGCCATTCGATCATTTCCACATCCAGATGGTTCGTCGGCTCATCCATCATTAGCAGCGTATGCTTATGATCAAAGCCGATATCGATAAGTGTCTTGGCCAATGCCACCCTTTTCCGCTGCCCACCGCTCAGATCGCGTACCGGCTGTTCCAAATGATGGATATTGAGTTTGGTCAGGATCTGTTTCACCTTCACTTCAAAATCCCAGGCATTCAGGTCATCCATTTTACCGAACAGTTCGCTCAGAGCCACGCCATCCTCGGCTTCACTGGCCATTTCATAAGCACGTATCACATTCATCACCGGGTGATCGGTATGAAAGATATTCTCCAGTACCGTTTTGCTCTCATCAAACCGGGGTTCCTGCTCGAACAGAGCAACGGTCACATCCTTATGGATGAAAAGTTTGCCCTCATCCGGGGTCTCATCGCCGTTCAGGATCCGCAAGAGGGTCGATTTACCCACCCCATTACGGGCGATCAGGGCTATTTTGTCGCCCTCGTTGATATGAAAGGAAATATTCTTGAACAGGGGATTGATCCCATAACTCTTCGTCAGCCCTTCCGCAGAAACATAATGCATGCGGCAAAACTACGGTAATGTGGAATAATAATCGGCCCCGTCATCCCTCATTTCCCGCCATGACGGGACTAGATATTCAAGAATCCCAATCCCCATTTTCGCGACTTTCCCTGTTTCGTGTTTTCATTATACGTATTTTTGTGATATCTATGAAGAAGATAGAACTGGAAATCGTGGCCCTGTCGCACAGCATCACCCAAACCCATTCTTATGCAGTGGTATTGGGTGAGATCAATGGCCTGCGCCGCTTGCCCATTGTGATCGGTGGTTTTGAAGCACAGGCCATTGCCGTTGCACTGGAGCATATGCAGCCCAGCAGACCGCTCACGCACGACCTGATGAAGAACTTCATGAATGCCTTTAACGTAGAACTGCAGGAGATCATCATCAGTGACCTGCAGGAAGGAATATTTTACTCTAAACTTGTCTGTTTCACCGAACACGACACCGTTGAGATCGATAGCCGTACCAGTGATGCCCTGGCCTTGGCCGTACGTTTCGGTTGTCCTATCTACACCTACGAACACATTCTCGAAAATGCGGGTATCCTGATGGAAGATGGCACACCCAAGAAAAACAAAGGCGAAGCCGTAGGTGTTGAAGAAACCGCAGGTGGAGGAAGCCATGAAGACCTGAGCAGCATGAACCTGGAACAGTTACAGACCTTACTGAATGATGTGTTGGAGCAGGAAGACTATATCCGCGCCATCTCCATCCGCGACGAGATCAATAAACGAAAATGATTATCGTGAGTCGTGAATGGTGAATAGGCAATTGCCGATTCGCCATTGACCGCCCACGTTTCACAATTACCCCAATGGTACTCTTCCCCAACTGCAAGATCAACCTCGGCCTGCATATCGTCCGTAAACGTGAGGATGGGTACCACGACCTGGAGACCGTTTTTTATCCCATAGCCCTCAAAGATGCACTGGAAGCCATCCGCACGGAAAGTCAGGGGATCCAGTTCACCAGTTCAGGACTCCCTGTTGCCGGTGATCCGAACGATAACCTTTGTGTAAAAGCCTATCACCTCCTGCAAAAGGATTTTCCGGAGCTACCCGGCTTGCAGGTACATCTGCACAAACACATACCTATGGGGGCCGGATTGGGCGGCGGAAGTGCCGACGGCGCATTCATGCTGCTGCTCATCAACCGGCTCTGTAACCTGGGACTGAACCAGGAACAGCTGATCCGCTATGCCCTGCAACTGGGTAGCGACTGCCCTTTTTTCATCCTGAACCAGCCATGTTTTGCCGAAGGGCGGGGAGAACGAATGCAACCCATCGCACTGGATCTTTCGGAATACCATTTTGTACTCATCAATCCAGGCATCCATGTTTCCACAGCCCAGGCATTCGCAGGTATCCGTCCCAAAAAGCCAGAGCAGCCCATCACCACGATCACTGCTCTCCCTGTAACCGAATGGAAAAACCGGCTGGTCAATGATTTCGAAAAACACCTAACGGATAGGCACCCAGCGATCGGTGCCGCCAAAGCTGAACTCTATGCACAGGGGGCCCTATATGCGGCCATGACGGGCAGCGGAAGTACGGTATATGGCATATTCCGAAAGGCCGACAGGCCCCGCATACCGGCCAGGGAAAACTGGCAGGTGTTCGAAACAGAATAACAATCGTTAGTATATCGAATTGATAATATTCAATGTTTGCGCTATTTATTTGAATATTATTAACCTATCTGGATAATTTATTCAAACAATCTTTCGTAAAGCCGATTTTTTTGCATAAATTCACACCACGATTGCCTGCCATTTTATTTCCTGAACATTAATTCGATTGTACATGCTTGTTTCCAGACAAAGCGAGGGACTTTACGACCCGTCGTTTGAACATGATGCCTGTGGCATTGGTTTCGTGGCGAATATCAAAGGCAACAAATCGCACCAGCACATTGCAGATGCTTTGACCGTATTGGAAAATATGGAGCATCGCGGTGCCTGTGGTTGCGAAGCGAATACCGGCGACGGAGCCGGCATCATGCTGCAGATCCCACACGAGTTCTTTTTTGATGAGTGTTTGAAACTCGGCGTCCATTTGCCCGCATATGGCAAATACGGCGTGGGAGTCGTTTTCTTTCCCAAAGAGATCCGCCTGCGGGAAGAATGCAGGGACATCTTCAACCGTTCCGCCGAAAAATTGGGACTTGAAGTATTGGCCTACCGAAAAGTACCGGTGAACAAAGATGGCATCGGCAACACCGCCCTTTCTGTGGAACCCTGCATGGAACATGTGTTCATCGCCAGCCCCGACAGCATCACCAATCCCGATGAGTTCGAACGCAAACTGTTTGTGTTACGGAACTACGCATCTCACACCATCAGCAATACAGTGAAAAAAGATGAGATCGGCTTTTACCTCGCCTCTCTCTCCTATAAAACCATTATCTATAAAGGCCAGCTCACCAGCAACCAGGTTAGGAATTATTTCCCTGACCTGAGCGACAAACGCGTGGTATCGGCCTTTGGACTGGTACACTCCCGTTTTGCCACCAACACTTTCCCTTCCTGGAAACTGGCTCAGCCCTTCCGCTATATCGCCCACAACGGGGAGATCAATACACTTCAGGGAAACCTGAACTGGTTACGTACCAGCGAAAAAGGATTCACTTCCCCTTACTTCAGCAAGGAAGAGATGGAAATGCTGCTTCCGATCGTTACCGCGAACCAGTCAGACTCCGCCTGCCTCGATAACATGATCGAATTGCTGACACTGACAGGCAGGTCATTGCCACATGTGATGATGATGCTGATACCAGAAGCCTGGGACGGCAACGACCAGATGGACCCGGTCAAAAAGGCCTTTTACGAATACCACGCTTGCATGATGGAACCCTGGGACGGCCCGGCTTCCATCTCTTTCACCGATGGAAGGATCATCGGGGCCACGCTCGACAGGAACGGCTTACGTCCTTCGCGTTACGCCGTTACACACGACGACCGTGTGATCATGGCATCGGAGACCGGCGTACTCCCTATTGACCCGGCCCTGATCAAGGAAAAAGGAAGGTTACAGCCCGGTAAGATGTTCGTGGTGGACATGGAGCAGGGACGCATCATCAGCGATGAGGAACTGAAACAATCCATCTGCTCACAGAAACCCTATGCAGAATGGCTGAACAAATACAAGATCCGCCTGGAAGAATTACCCGAGCCACGCGTTATGTTCACCCACCTGGAGCATGAGCAGGTATTCAAATACCAGAAAGTTTTCGGCTATTCAACAGAAGATCTCGATACCATCATCGCCCCCATGGCCATCGATGGAAAAGAACCCATCGGCTCCATGGGAACCGATGTACCACTGGCGATCCTGAGCGAACAGCCTCAGCACCTGAGCAGTTATTTCAAACAACTATTTGCGCAGGTCACCAATCCGCCAATCGATCCCATCCGGGAAAGGATGGTAATGTCATTGGCAACTTTTGCCGGAAGCAATGGCAACCTGCTGGTAGAGGATCCGCTGGCCTGCCATAGCGTAGCACTGAAACATCCCGTTCTCAACAACCATGAACTGGAGAAGATCCGCAGCATCGATACCGGCATCTTCCAGGCAAAAACACTACAGACCTATTTCCGTGCCGATGGCAAAGCCGGATCACTGAAAAAAGGACTTGACCGTTTATGCCGTTATGCGGTAGATGCGGTAGAAGATGGTTTTGAAGTGATCATCCTCACCGATAGGGCCATCGATTCAGACCACGCCCCCATCCCTTCGCTGCTGGCCACAGCAGCCGTGCACCACCACCTTATCCGCAAAGGATACCGTGGCCAGGTGGGCATCATCGTGGAAGCCGGCGATGTATGGGAAGTGCATCATTTCGCATGCCTGCTGGGTTTTGGCGCTACCGCCATCAATCCATACCTCGCACTATCTTCTATCAGGGACATGAAACTGAACAACAAACTTCAGACAGAACTGGATACGGAATACCTGAAGAAGAACTATGTGAAAGCGGTGAACGAAGGACTGCTGAAAGTGTTCTCCAAAATGGGGATCTCCACATTACAGTCATATCAGGGCGCACAGATCTTCGAGATCATCGGCCTGAACAAGACCGTTGTGGACCAGTATTTCACAGGGGCTACTTCCCGCATACAAGGTATGGGGCTGGATGAGATCGCCAAGGAAGTACTGGCGAAACACTATTTCGCATTCAGCAAAAAGGACATACCGGTAGATCGCCTGCCCGTTGGCGGCATCTATCAATGGAAACGGAAAGGTGAGTTTCACCTGTTCAATCCGCAGACCATTCACCTGCTGCAGCAGGCAACCCGCACGAACGACTATGCGGCATTCAAGAAATATTCAAAACTGGTGAACGACCAGACGGAAAAAGCCTGTACGTTACGAAGTCAGTTCCAGTTCAAACGCAACCGGCCTTCTATTTCGATCGACGAGGTAGAACCCGCCGAAAATATATTCAAACGTTTTGCCACAGGCGCCATGTCCTTCGGCTCCATTTCGTGGGAGGCCCACACTACCCTGGCCATCGCCATGAACCGGCTGGGTGGCAAAAGCAATACCGGCGAGGGTGGTGAAGACGAAGTTCGTTATGAACGTTTGCCCAACGGAGACTCCATGCGTTCCGCCATCAAACAGGTAGCTTCTGCCCGTTTCGGCGTGACCAGCTACTATCTTACCGAAGCGGATGAACTGCAGATCAAAATGGCACAGGGAGCCAAACCGGGCGAAGGTGGCCAGTTACCCGGACATAAAGTGGACGATTGGATCGGCAAGACCCGCCACTCCACACCAGGTGTAGGTCTGATCTCACCACCTCCCCACCACGATATCTATTCCATTGAAGATCTGGCGCAACTGATCTTCGATCTGAAGAATGCCAACCGTGCGGCGCGCATCAACGTGAAGCTCGTATCCAAAGCAGGCGTAGGAACCATTGCCGCAGGTGTGGCCAAAGCCAAGGCCGATGTGGTCCTGATCGCCGGTTTTGATGGCGGTACAGGCGCTTCTCCGATCAGTTCCATCAAACACGCAGGTCTTCCCTGGGAGTTAGGTCTCGCAGAGACGCACCAGACCCTCGTCAAAAATAAATTACGCAGCCGCGTAGTGGTACAGGCCGACGGACAGATGAAAACCGGTCGCGATATTGCGATAGCCGCCCTACTGGGTGCAGAAGAATGGGGCGTTGCCACAGCAGCACTCATCGTGGAAGGTTGCATCATGATGCGCAAATGCCACATGAATACTTGTCCAGTAGGTGTTGCCACACAGGATCCTGAACTGCGCAAACGTTTTACGGGCAACCCGGACCATGTAGTGAACTTCTTCCATTTCATCACCGAAGAATTACGCGAGATCATGGCGGAACTGGGATTCAGGACCGTGAACGAAATGATCGGCCAGGTAGACTCTCTCGAGATGCGCGAGAACATCACCCATTGGAAATACAGCACACTGGATCTTTCCGGCGTTCTGTACAAGGAGCCCGGATCACTGTACACCGGTTTATACAAACAGGAAGAACAGGATCATGGAATTGCCGAAGTGCTCGACTGGCAATTACTCAAAGCGGCCAAACCCGCACTGGAGAAAAAAGAACGCGTAACAGCAAGTTTCCCCATAAAAAATACCGACCGAACTGCCGGAACTATCCTGTCCAATGAGATCACCAAGATCTACAAGGCAGCGGGTTTGCCGGAAGACACCATACACTTCACTTTCACGGGAACAGCGGGACAAAGTTTTGGCGCTTTCAATACCAAAGGTATCACACTGGAACTCGAAGGTGATGCGAATGACTATTTCGGCAAGGGACTGAGCGGTGCCAAACTGATCGTATACCCTTCCAAACAGGCATCCTTCGTGCCAGAAGAGAACATCATCATCGGCAATGTGGCTTTCTATGGCGCAACTGCCGGAGAAGCGTATATCCGCGGTAAAGCAGGTGAACGTTTTGCAGTAAGGAACTCAGGTGCCAGTGTTGTGGTGGAAGGCGTGGGCGATCATGGTTGCGAATACATGACAGGCGGAACCGCCGTGATACTGGGCAGCACAGGCCGGAACTTTGCAGCCGGCATGAGCGGCGGTATCGCGTATGTATATGATGTGAGCGGACAGTTTGACCAACTCTGCAACAAAGAGATGGTAGACCTTGATCCACTGGACCAGGCCGATGCACAATTGCTGCAGGACATGATCACACACCATTTCGCCTACACGGCCAGCAGCGTTGCCAGGTTCGTGTTGGACGATTTTGAGAACCAGCTGAAGAATTTTGTGAAAGTATTCCCGAGGGACTACAAAAAAGCGCTGGCCGAGAAAAGCGAAAAATCGAAACTGACAACACAGAAATAACCCTTTTCACTGGTACCCTGTACCCTATTACCAGTAAACCAGTAAACCAATAAACAAATAAACCCAATGGGCAAACCAACAGGATTTATAGAATTTACCAGGGAGCTGCCCGGCAAGCGTTCCCCTAAGGAGCGTGTGAACGATTATCGAGAATTCGTAGAAAGACTGCCGGAAGAAAAACTCAACCAGCAGTCCGCGCGTTGCATGAATTGCGGCGTACCTTTCTGCCATAATGGATGTCCACTGGGTAATATCATCCCGGAATTCAACGACGCCGTTTATCGTAAGAACTGGGCCGAAGCATATGATATACTGAGCGCCACCAACAATTTCCCCGAGTTCACCGGCAGGATCTGCCCTGCCCCATGCGAAAGCGCCTGTGTGCTGGGCATCAATCAACCACCCGTGACCATTGAAGAGATCGAGAAACATATTATCGAGATCGCATTCGAGAAAGGATTCGTGACACCACGGAAGCCCAATATCAGAACAGGTAAAAAAATAGCCATAGTAGGCTCCGGTCCTGCCGGACTTGCTGCGGCAGCACAACTGAACTATGCCGGACACAGCGTAACGGTTTTTGAAAGAGACGATGCACCCGGCGGACTACTGCGTTACGGTATCCCCGACTTCAAACTCGAAAAATGGGTGATCGACAGAAGGATCTCCCTGATGGAAGAGGAAGGGGTTACATTCCGCTGCAACGCCAATGTAGGTGGCAATGTAAGCATCAATGACCTATTACGCGAATACCAGGCGGTCGTATTGGCCGGAGGCTCTACCATTCCGCGCAACCTCGACATCCCCGGAAGGGAATTGAAGGGGGTTCATTTTGCGATGGAGTTCCTGAAACAACAGAACAAACGTGTCAGCAACCGCGAGGTAGGCACAGAAGACATACTGGCCAAAGGAAAGAATGTGGTTGTGATCGGTGGCGGCGATACCGGAAGCGACTGTGTAGGCACTTCCAACCGGCAGGGAGCAGCATCGGTTACCCAGTTCGAACTGTTACCCAAACCTCCGGAAAACCGAACGGCAGCTATGCCATGGCCCACTTATCCGATGGTCCTGAAGACCACATCTTCTCATGAAGAGGGCGCCAACAGACACTGGTCCATTGCTACCAAAGCCTTCATCGGCGATGATAAGGGGCATCTGAAAGCCCTGAAAGTGGTGGATCTTGTCTGGAAAACCCCCGAAGCGGGCGGACCGGCCCGTTTTGAAGAAGTAGCAGGCAGCGAACGGGAAATGCCCTGCGAACTGGCATTACTGGCCATGGGATTCGTGCATCCGCAGCAGGAAGGATTACTGAAACAACTGGACGTGGATCTGGACGAAAGAGGTAATGTAAAAGCGACCGAACAGGATTTCCAGACCAATATCCAGAAGATCTTCACGGCCGGGGATATGCGCCGCGGACAATCCCTGGTAGTATGGGCAATCAGTGAAGGCAGGGAATGCGCACGCAAGGTCGATGAGTATCTGATGGGAGGATCCGTGCTGGAATCAAAAGATAAAAGCTATCTAGTAAGTATATAATTAATTATAATTTGTTTAAAAAAGCTCCTATCCGGGAGCTTTTTTAATTTCTACACCTTTCGATTTATAATAAACAGCTTTACAGAGCATTATTTTAACTCTAAAGCATATATATTAATTTAAATTAAATGTTAATAATTTTATAATTAATATTATATTTTATAACTAATTTAGATTTATAAATAATTATTATTATTTAATCTAATATTTAATCTATGTCAAAATCCACCGTCAAGCAATTCGCCCCTTTTATCTTATTATTACTTGTAGCAGTAGCAGCCCTGTTTGCCCCATCCCTTCCCAACTTCGATGACGGCGGTAAATACAACGCGGCCGACATAGCCTGGATCATTGTGGCCACCGCCCTGGTATTCCTGATGACACCCGGCCTGGCCTTTTTCTATGGCGGCATGGTTCACCGCAAGAATGTGATCTCTACCATGATCAAAAGCGTGGTGGCAGCCGGAGTAGTGAGCATCCTCTGGGTATTTGTAGGATACAGCCTCTGCTTTGGGGATACCATCGGCGGTTTTATCGGGAACCCTTCCTCGCACCTGTTCTTCAGGGGCGTTAATTCAGGTGCCCCCTGGAGCCTGGCACCCAGCATTCCGCTGTCGCTGTTTGCCCTGTTCCAACTGATGTTCGCCATCATCACACCTGGACTGGTGGTAGGTGCCGTAGCAGAACGGATACGTTTTACGGCCTATATCCTCTTCATTGCCCTGTTCAGTTTACTGGTATACGCACCGATTGCGCACTGGACATGGCATCCGGAAGGCTTCCTGTTCAAAATGGGCGCACTCGATTTTGCCGGAGGCACGGTGGTCCATATCTCTGCAGGCTGTGCCGCTTTGGCCGGCGCACTGGTATTGAAGCGCCGTAAATCACATATTGAACAACAGGAGATCCCGCCAGCCAATATCCCCTATGTACTGATCGGGACAGGTCTACTATGGTTCGGCTGGTTTGGGTTTAACGCCGGTTCCGCACTTGGTGCCAACGCTCTTTCCGTATCTGCTTTCGGAACCACCAACACTGCAGCTGCGGCCGCCGGCCTGTCTTGGATGTTCTTTGATGTGATCCGAGGTAAAAAACCTTCCGTACTCGGTTTCTGCATAGGGGCAGTGGTAGGACTTGTGGCCATTACACCTGCCGCAGGTTTTGTGGCCATTCCGCAAAGTATCTTTATCGGCTTTGTAGCTGCCATTGTATCCAACCTGGCCGTGTATTACAAAAGTAAATCCACACTGGATGACACACTGGATGTTTTCCCCTGTCACGGATTAGGCGGTATGGTAGGTATGTTGATGACCGGCATTTTCGCTACTAAATCAGTGAATACCGCAGGTGCCGATGGACTGTTTTACGGGAACGCCAGCTTCTTCTTTACCCAGGTGAAGGCATTGGGTATCGTAGTGGGATATAGTTTTGTCGTGTCTTTTGCGATCTTCAAGTTCATCGATCTGATCCTACCCTTACGCGTAAGTGAAGAAGAAGAGATTCAGGGCCTGGATGCCACACAACACAACGAGAAATACGGACGGACCCCTCAACTGGCCTGAACAGCCGGAAAGGTCACTGCATAATGAGCAAGGTATCCTGGTATCAAAATTTCTGTTGTACAGCTAACTAACGGCCTCTGACCAGGCATAGCCCCAGGTACACTCTCCCAAAAAATAAGGTACAGCCATATCATAAACCTCTGACCAGGTTTACAGGCTGTACCTATTTGTTAATCATAAAACCCATTGCAATGTTAAAGAAAATTTCAGCAGTATGCCTGGCATTTTTCGGGCTCGGGTCAGCACATGCACAAACGGATTCCGCTAAAAAAGCTACCACCAATTTTACAGGATCGGTTGACGCTTATTATCGCTTCAACTTCAACGATCCACCCACAGGTACCAACAACTATACCAGTTTCACCAATTCCAATAATTCATTCGAACTGGGCATGGCTTCTGTGCGGGTAGAGCATAACGTTGGAAAAGTTTCCGCAACGGCTGATATTGGTTTCGGCCGCAGGGCTCAGGAATTCTCTTACAACGATGTGGGCACCACGCTTACCGCCGTTAAACAGGCCTATGTAAGTTATACAGCATCTGACAAGGTAAAACTGACACTGGGCAAATGGGCCACCCATGTTGGCTACGAATTACTGGATGCTTACGCAAACAGAAATTACAGCATGTCTTACGGGTTCTCTTACGGTCCTTTCTTTCACACCGGTATCAAAGCCGATATTGCTCTCGGCGGAAAATCCGCGCTGATGCTGGGTGTAGCCAATCCCACCGATTATGTGAGCGCACCCAGCAGCGTAAAAGTGATCATCGCCCAATTCAGCACGGGCTCTGCCAACGATAAACTGAAAGCCTACCTCAACTTCCAGGGAGGTACGGGCCTGACACAATTCAATCTGGTAGTGACAGGTGTCTTATCCGACAAATGGAATATTGCGTACGACGGCAGCCTGCAATCGACCAAACAGGGAACAGAGAACAGCAGCTGGAAAAGTCACGCCCTGTACCTGAACTACGACCCTCTCAAGAACTTCGGTCTCACCTTGCGCGGCGATTATTTCGACGACCGCAAACTGGCACCGTTACTGGGCGGTGCCCGCAAAGTATTTGCCACCACCCTCTCAGGCAATATCCGTATCGATAACATTACCATCATACCCGAACTGAGGCTCGACAATGCCAATGGTGACGCTTTTACGAAGAGTAATGGAACAGCCGGCAAGAGTACCTCAGGTTTTATCCTTGCCGCTGTATACAGGTTCTGATGAACATTGCTATACTATACACAGATACATGAGAAAGATCAGAAAGAGGTGCCGGGGGCACCTCTTTTATTTGGGGCGCAACAACAGCGTTGTTTTATTTATTAAGTTCGGGGGATGAAATGGATCTTACGCCTCCTGCAATATGTCTATTGCGTGTACGCCCTGCTCAGTTTCATTGCGATTATGCTGCTCATATTCCCCTTTGTGCTGTTGGCTTTGCCGATGGGTAAGATAAGGGGAGGCAACCTGATCTACCGGCTTTGTCATGTATGGGCTTTTACCTGGTATTGCCTGATCGGCGTAAGGCACAAAGAGATCTATGAGCACCCGCACAACAGGAACCAACAGTTCATCTTTGTGGCCAATCATATCTCATACATGGATATACCCCCCATTGTACTGGGTATACACCAGCCTATCCGTGCACTGGGAAAGTATGAAATGGTAAAAGTGCCTGTATTTGGCTGGATCTACAGGGCTGCCGTCATACTGGTAAACCGTAGCAATGCCGAGACCCGTGCCAGAAGCGTACGTGCCCTAAAATCGGCGCTGAAGCATGGCATTTCGATCTTTATCTTTCCTGAAGGTACTTTCAACGAAAATGAACAAATGCCCCTGAAGCATTTTTTCGATGGCGCATTCCGTATAGCGATCGAGACCCGCACCCCTATCAAACCCATCTTGCTGGTAGACACGCTTGATCGCCTCCACTTCAAAAGCCTCTTTGAATTGACACCAGGCCTGAACCGTGTGGTGTACCTGGAAGAGGTACCGGTTACCGGCCTACATATACATGATATTCCGGCACTGAAACAAAAGGTATACGATATCATGGATGCCGGGCTTCGCAGATACCGGAACTACCCATCCGCTTAAAGCTTATTTTTGACCAAATTTCAGGATTTGTTCGTTGAAGTCATCATACCGCTCGCTTTACCCAAGAACTATACCTGGTCCGTGCCTGCACACCTGCAAGGGGCCATACAACCAGGCGTTCGGGTAGAAGTCATCTTTGGTAAAAACAAAAGATATGCAGGTATCGTAAAAAAAATACTGGATACGAAACCGGAAGCTTTTACCCCCAAAGACATCAGCAATGTGCTGGATACAGAACCAGTGGTTCACCCGCAGCAGCTTGCCTTATGGGAATGGATCGCACAATATTACATGTGCAGTGAAGGCGAAGTGATGCAGGCCGCCATTCCTGCCAACCTGAAACTGTCCAGCGAAAGCATCCTGGTATGGAACGAAGAAAGAAGTTATGATTTCAGCGACCTCAATGACTCTGAGTTCCTGGTGGCAGAAGCACTGGAGATCAAAAAAGAACTCAGGCTGAATGAAGTACAGCAATTACTGGATATCTCGAATGTATATCCCGTGATCAAGAAACTAATCGAAAAAGGGGTCTGTTATGTCTGGGAGGAATTGAAAGAAAAATATAAAACCAAGACCGAGACCTTCATCACCCTAGGTCCGGAATACCATGATGAAGACAAACTGGCCGATCTGCTGAACAACTGGAGCAAAGCCCCGAAACAAATGGAGCTGCTGCTCTCCTACCTTCACCTGAGCAAAACAGAGGGTGAAGTAACGCAGCCCCAACTATTAAAAAAATCAAACGCCAGCGCCACACAACTGAAAGCGCTTTGCGATAAAGGGATCCTGCTGGCGGAAAAAAGGGCTACGGACCGGATAGCTACTTTGCCGAAAAATATACAGATCGATTTTACCTTATCCGAAGCACAGGACAAGGCGCTGAGAACGATACAGGAGATATTTACCGAAAAAGAAGTATGTCTGTTGCATGGTGTGACCGCCAGCGGTAAAACAGAGATCTATACCAAACTGATCGAAACCTATATCCGTGAAGGAAAACAGGTACTGTACATGCTGCCCGAGATCGCATTGACCTCACAGATCATACGCAGGCTGCAGAAACATTTTGGCGGATACATTGCCATCTACCATTCCAAATTCAACCCGAACGAACGGGTAGAGATCTGGAACAAAGTAAAAAGCGGTGAGACCAAAGTGGTGCTGGGTGCAAGATCTTCCCTGTTCCTACCGTTCAGGGACCTGGGCCTGGTGATCGCTGATGAGGAACATGACGCCTCCTACAAACAGCAGGATCCAGCTCCCCGTTATCATGCAAGAGATGCTGCCATCTATTATGCAGCATTATCACATGCACACGTGCTGCTGGGTAGCGCCACCCCTTCTGTGGAAAGTTATTACAACTGCCAGCAGCAAAAATACGGACTGGTAACGCTCGAAGAAAGATTCGGTCAGGTAGAACTCCCTCAGATCAGTATCGTAGATATCAAAAAAGTGCCTGCCAAGGAAAAAGGGAAGATCGCACTAAGCCCCTCTTTGCTTGCAGCGATTGAAACCTCGCTGCAGCAACAGAAACAGGTGATCCTGTTCCAGAACCGCAGGGGCTATTCCCCTTACCTGATCTGCAACACCTGTGGATGGATCCCACATTGCCAGAACTGCGATGTAACGCTCACCTACCACAAAGCCAGGAATACGTTGACCTGCCATTACTGTGGCACATCCTACCCGGTGATCCATACCTGTGCCGCCTGCGGCAGTCATGGATTCTCTCAAAAGAATTTCGGCACCGAAAAGATCGAGGAACTGGTGAATGAGGCTTTTCCCAACGCAAAGATCGCCCGCATGGACTACGACAGTGTTAAAGGCAAGAACGACCATGATGCATTGATCAAATTATTTGAACAGCAGCGGATCGATATATTGGTAGGTACACAAATGGTGGTAAAGGGACTCGATTTTGAGCATGTGAACCTGGTTGGTGTGATCGATGCGGATGGTATCCTCAATTTCACAGATTTCAGGGTCAATGAAAGGGCTTTCCAATTGATGGAGCAGGTGAGCGGAAGGGCTGGCAGGAAAGATGGCAAAGGAACCGTACTGATACAGGTCAGCAACCCCGTTCACCCGGTACTGCAGTTCGTAAAGGAACATGCTTTCGAAAAGCTGTTCACCTATGAGATCGCCAACAGGAAACAATTTGCCTATCCTCCTTTTACCAGGCTGATACAGGTAACTTTCAAACACAGGGAGAAACACCTGGCTGAAGAAGCTGCCCATATCATGATGCAGGGACTGAAAAAGGATTTTGGTGCTGAATGCAACGGGCCTGCACAACCAGTGGTAGACAGGGTAAGAAACCAGTATCTATGGGAGATCCTGATCAAACTGCCCAAAAATGCACAACGCATACAATTATGCAAAAGAGAGATACAGCAACAGACCGTAATCATCCAGAATAATAAAAGATATCGCGGTGTCACCATTTTACCTGACGTAGATCCTGTATAAACGATGCAGATACACCATCATTTTTCACTCCGCCCCTACAACAGTTTTGGTATTGAGGCCCTGGCACGTTCATTTGCAAGCTTCAATACTGCAGAAGAACTGTCAGAACTGGTAACCGAGCAGTTGCATCCTGAAAAAGACCAGATCCTGGTACTGGGTGGTGGAAGCAATATCCTCTTCACCAAAGATTTTGACGGATGGGTCCTGCATAACCGGATCAAAGGCATCGGTCTGTTACGGGAAGATGACAGGCATTTTTACCTGCAAGCCGGTGCCGGGGAAAACTGGCATGGCTTTGTACAATACTGCATCGATCACAACTATGCCGGTGCTGAAAACCTGAGCCTGATACCCGGAAACGTAGGTGCTTCGCCCATCCAGAACATCGGAGCCTACGGTGTTGAGATCAAGGACTTATTTCACGAACTGGAAGCGTTCGATCTGTTTGAAAAACAGGTACGCACCTTTCGATCCGCCGACTGCGATTTCGGCTATCGCGACAGTATTTTCAAAAAATCTGCCAAAGGCCGTTACGTAATACTGAATGTAACATACCGATTGAACAAAAAGCCCGATTTCCATATCGGTTACGGAGCCATTACACAGGAACTGGAGCGGATGGGCGTGCAGGAACTCGACATACGTGCCGTATCAGAAGCGGTCATGCATATCCGTAGCAGCAAATTGCCCGACCCCGGACAGACCGGTAATGCCGGAAGTTTTTTCAAAAACCCAGTGATCAGTTCCGTACAATACACGGACCTTGCCCATGAATATCCGCATATACCCGGTTATGTCGCCGGAGAAGGGTTCACCAAGGTAGCTGCTGGCTGGCTCATAGAACAATGCGGCTGGAAGGGATACCGGAAAGGAGATGCCGGTTGTTACCCAAAACAGGCCCTGGTACTGGTGAACTATGGAAACGCCAGCGGAAAAGAGATACTGGATCTTTCACAGGCGATCATAGATAGTGTAGAGAAGAAATTCGGGATACTGCTTGAGCGGGAAGTGAATGTTGTTTAGGTCCTTCGCGGCCCCTGCAAAAAACAAAGAGGACCATCAGCAGATGGTCCTCTTTTTATGTTACTACTAATCCAATTCGATTAATAATATTTCAGTTTCATTTCCACGCGACGGTTCAGACCACGTCCTTTCGCTGTTTTGTTGTCAGCTACTGGTTTAGAGGAACCAAATCCTTCGTGTGAGAGACGGCCTGCATCGATACCGCCTTTGGTGGTCAGGTAATCATACACAGACTGGGCACGTTTCTGGCTCAGGGGCAGGTTTACCTTATCGCTACCGGTATTGTCTGTATGTCCTTCAATATCCAGTTTCAGCGCTGCATCTTCTTTCAGGATGGCAGCTACGTCGTTCAGGGATTTGAATGATTTTGCCAGCAGTTTGCTGCTACCGGTCGCAAAGAAGATCTTCTTGGCACTGGCAGCTACTTTTTTAACCACTTCTTCCTTGATCACAGGACAACCATTGTTCTCCTTAACACCAGGAACGGTAGGACATTTGTCTTCCTCATCATTGATACCATCCTTATCGGTATCAGGTACAGGGCAACCATTGTAACGGGCTACGCCAGGAACAGTCGGACATTTGTCTTCCTCATCATTGATACCATCCTTATCGGTATCAGGCACAGGACAGCCATTGTATTTGGCCAAGCCTTTTACAGTAGGACATTTATCATTGTCATCATTGATACCATCGCCATCTGTATCAGGCACAGGGCAACCATCGTATTTGGCAACACCGGCAACGGTAGGACATTTGTCTTTGTCGTCAGTGATACCATCACCATCTGTATCAACAGGGGCTGGTGGAGGTGGAGGAGCCACGACTACGGGAGCTGCCTTTCTCTCTTTAATAGGAGAACCCATACCAATAGAATAGGTCAGGTGGTTAGTGGCCAGATTAGAGATCTTGGCATTATAACCGAACTGTGTGGTCAGAAAAGTGTTCTCACCCAGATTGAACTGTAATCCCAGCGCGGTAGGCATATGTGCCATGTAGTAAGTACCGCCATACATGGCTGCACCCAATCCCCAAGAGAAATAAGGCACCATGAAGTACTTGTCAGTTAACAACTTGAAATTCAGGTTAGCAGAAGCTTCAAGTAAAAAACGGGTGTTGGCAGGAGGTGTAACCCCTGATTTGTAAGAAAATGGGTATTTCACAAAGGAACCACCCAGCGTACCCATGAAATCAATATGCTCGGTAAGGCCCTGGAAATAGGAAACCCCCAATCCGGGTGCCATATCACGAATGTTGGTCCATTGTCCGTTATTCAATACAGAAGCCAAAGAGCTGTGATCGATCAGATCTGCAGTCTTCATGTCTTTCAGTAAAAAATTCACTGACAAGGTTGGTCTTTTTTTATAGCTGATCGTAGCAGGCTGAGCGAAAGACGCCACAGACAAGCCAACAGCTATCAGGGAAAAGAGAAATTTCTTCATAATACGAGTTTTAGTATATATAGGGACAAAAATACAGTCCGGAACTGACTTTTGAAAATTCTGATACCCTTATATTATTCACTATCAATTCAGAGTCCCCTTTTTGACCGGTTCTACCTTAACCTTTGTCAAGCCACTTTTCATGAACCCCAGCTGCTGGGCAGCCACCCTGCTCAGGTCAACCACCCTTCCTTTTGCCTTCATCCTGGGATGCATCCGGTCGTTGATCCGGAGTACCACCGAACGGTTATTTTTCAGGTTGGTGACCCTTACCCAGGTATTCAGTTTAAAATGGTTACTGGCCGCACTCATCTTTTTGTTCCGGTAGATCTCCCCGGTAGCGGTCTTGGTTCCGTCGAGGTTAGCGCTGTAGAAACTGGCGATCCCATAATGCACCCCGTCGTCGGCCGCAACGGAATCCGGTTTAGTGGTCTTGTTAGATAGGGTGGAATCTTCTGCCCCCAGTTTTGTACTATCCGTTACGGACACAGCAGCCGAGTCGGATTTCCCCCATACAATGGTCTCCACTTCCACCCGGGTGGGGCCCTGTGACATAAAATCAAGCTGGTTGGCTGCCACCCTGCTCAGGTCGATCACCCTGCCTTTTTTCTTCATCCGGGTATGCATCCGGTCGTTGATCCGGACAATGACTGATTTACCGTTGGAGAGATTGGTCACTTTTACCCAGGTATTCAATGCGAACTCATTGCTGGCCGCTGTGAACTTATCATTCCGGTAACGTTCCCCGGTTGAGGTCTTGGAACCGTCCAGATTGCTGCTGTAAAAACTGGCTATCCCAACCACGGACTTGCCTTTGACCTGGTAGGAAGCCGTATCTGGCCGTACCTGGGCTACCAGAGTGTCGATATAGGCAGCCGGCTTATCAATAGAATCAGATTTAACTGATTCATAATTTATTATAACAATTTGCTCTATTTTAATTTTAGTAGAACCAGTTCGTAAAAAGCCCAAGCGACTTACCGCCGAACGGCTAAGCTGGATGATGGGGGCTGTTTTCTTTTTAGAATTGCGGTCATTGATCCGAACCAGTACAGACCGTCCGTTTTTAGGGTTGGTCACCCTTGCCCAACTACCCAAAGGATAGAGGTTCGAAGCACCCGTCAACAAGGAATTATTGAAAATCTCCCCACTGGAGGTCTTACTGCCATCTGCCCGGCTGCTGTAGGTAGCGGCCATTCCGGTAACAGCCTTGCCGATCACCCGAACAGAATCTGTAACGGATCGCCGATCGGCAGAAAGGTTCGCCGAACTGTCCACCTGGGCAAAAAGCGGAGCAGCCACCAAAAGCCATTGTACCAGTAATAGCATTCTTTGTATCATAGAATCATTTTATCCCACAACTCCCTTTCAGACCATTGGTAAAATAGGGAAAGCTGTTGTATTCAGGCAGTTTTCTTTCATTATTTTTACTACCCAAGCTGCCGCAGGTAGCCAATAACCATGCCAGTTTTCTACAAATAAGCAAATTAAAATTATAATTAATACATACAATAAATTTAAAATCAATAATTTAAATCAAAAATAAAAATTGCTTAAAAACCAGGATATGCGGGTAAAGCTTGCAACGATCGCCATCGGACTGACCTGCCTGTTGCTGCCAGGTCGCTACTTGAATGCGCAAAACAAGCGGGATAGCGACCGGATGTTGCCAAAAGAAACCAATATAGAGCTGAACAACCCCTCCAATAAGACGCTTATCCGGATCAATCTGCCCGACAGCCTCCACAAGATGCGCCCTTCAAAACAGCTCTTACTGGTCTTTTATGCCCTTCCCAACGGCAACAGTATTGACTGGACCATGGGGAGGACCATGCGGCCTGGAGACGACTGGCACTTTGATATCCAGCATATTGCCGCTCAGACCCGCTTTGTGAGGAAGATCATGGAAGACCGGCACGTGGTGGTAGTATACCTGACCAACGAACTCAAAAGCTGGCCGGCATGGAAAAAACAACAACCCAAAGCGCCGGCCGAGATCCGGCGGATAGTGGATTCAATAACGGGCATGTTCTCACATTTCCGCACCCAAACCGTCCTGAGCAGCCATAGCGGGGGCGGCAGTTTCGTATTCGGCTACCTGGATGCCGTGACACAGATTCCCCGGCAGGTGAGCCGGATCGTATTCATGGACAGCGACTATGGGTATAACGACACCCTTCACACCGGTAAACTGGTTCAATGGCTTACAAGATCCGACAAACCCCACTTGAACGTGCTGGCCTATAACGACAGTGTGGTCGTTTACAATGGCAAACCCCTGGTAAGCCCAACCGGCGGCACCTGGTACAGAAGCCGGCTCATGCTACAGCAGCTCTCGAAAAAATTCCGGTTCCATCAAAGCGAGGATTCTGTATTCATTAATTACCATTCATTATCAAATAGAATCGATATCAGACTGAAAACCAATAAAGAAGGAAAAATATATCACACGGAACAAGTTGCCCGGAATGGTTTCATCCACACGCTATTAAGCGGGACGAGGTACGAACGATCTGGGGGATATGAATACTGGGGTGAAAGGGCTTATGATGCATTCATCCTGCCGAAAAACGAGGACTAAGGCCTGAACTTATCGGTCTTTTCGTCGCCTGTCATGTCACCCTTGCTACGGATCTGTATCTGCAGACTGGTGATCCATTCCGGACACCCGCGCGATACCAGGTGTTCATTTACCTGGTGAATGACGGCCATTACCTCCGCATAGGTCCCTTCCAGCACGGTAGCGAAAGGACCTACTTCATGTTTGATACCCGATTGCTGGATGATGGCAATGGCCTCATCCACCCACTCATACGGGTGCCTGTCTTGCACAACAGGCAATAACTGGATAGATGCATTTATGAGGCAACCGTGCATAAGTTGTTATATTTCAGTCACTTCTATTACAGCATCCAGGTTTAGGGCACCATGAATATGCGGGAATACCTCATTGATGGATCCCGCCAACTCAAATACCAGCGGGCGCTGCACTTTGGCTTTTTCGATCTTTAGTTTAACGAGGTTGTTTTTTCCCTGGTAGTACCTTTCCAATACGCCGGCAACCTGGGCCTCCGTACTGCAATGAATGAATCCTTCGGTAGCCAGTGTATCTGAATCGTAATGACCCAATTTCTGTGCCTCTACCCACTGTTCACGGGTAGTAATATGGTATATGTAATCTGATTCCATTTGTTTTCTTTTAATGGTAAGTCAATCCGTATCGAATGAAACGGGGAACGACAGCAACTTATTGTTTACTGGCGGTATTTAAGCCTGCAAAGGCCTTATTTTTTGGTTAAGTAACATCAGATCGGCCAGCACCATTGCCGTAACCGCCTCCATTACAACGGGCACCCTGAGGGCGATACAGAGATCATGCCGCCCCTTGACAGAAAAGGTTTCCAACTCATTGGTCTCCCAATTAAGGGTAATCTGTTCTTTAGGAGTAGATGAGGTAGGC
Organism: Chitinophagaceae bacterium; assembly: GCA_020403425.1. Taxonomy (GTDB): domain Bacteria; phylum Bacteroidota; class Bacteroidia; order Chitinophagales; family Chitinophagaceae; genus Sediminibacterium. Next base: position 142,386 of record JADBXR010000008.1, read on the forward strand.
TTTATAACTATCCTGTAAATCAATTCATTGCCATTTGTTATACCGCCCACTATCCCACCTGCATGGTTGGTCTTGGTTTTTCCGGTTGCATCCAGTATCGGGTCATTATGATCTACGCCGAACATCTTTGCAGCGGCAAAACCCGCCCCAAATTCCACCCCTTTTACGGCCGGAATGGCAAATACGGCATGGGCCAGCAGTGATTCCACCGAGTCAAAGAAATGTTCTCCCAGTCCTACCGGCAGGCCATTCACCCTGCATTCCACAATACCTCCGATGCTGTCTTTGGCCTCAATGGCTTTTTCCAGTCCTTTCTCCAGGTCCGACTCCCCGCCTATCTCGAGTATGGTGGACCGGATATCGATCCCTTTCAGCAGTTTTTTAGCGATCACACCGGCGGCCACCAGACATACGGTCAGCCGGCCGCTGAAATGGCCACCTCCCCGGAAATCTTCAAAACCGCCATATTTGGCATGAGCGGTAAAATCGGCATGTCCCGGACGCGGTACTTCCCTTTGTTTCTCATAATCCCCACTCCGGGTATTCTTGTTCTCAAAAAGGATGGTGACCGGCGCTCCGGTGGTATGGCCATTAAAGATCCCTGATTTGAAAATTGGCAGGTCGTCTTCCTTGCGGGGGGTAGTGCCTTTTTGTACCCCACCTTTCCTGCGTTCGATATCTTCCAGGAAATCGGAGACGGAAAGCGGCAGACCGGCCGGACAGCCATCTACCACCAGGCCCACGGATTCTCCATGCGATTCGCCAAAAATATGAATACGGAATATGCGGCCGAAACTGTTCACGGTTGTTGGTTTATTGGTTTGTTGGTATTCTTGTTTATCGGTTCACAGCAGCACCCAGTTCTTGCAGGTGCTGGTAAAAGGCAGGATAGGATTTGTTGATTGCTTCCGCCTCTTCGATGGTCACCCCGCTGCTGGCTTTTAAACCTGCCACGGCGCAGGCCATGGCGATCCGGTGGTCGTGGCGCGATTGTGTGACCCCTCCTTTTACGCCGGTACCGCCCTTGATCAGCATCAGGTCATCCTGCAGGTTGATTTCGATACCCAATTTAGCAAACTCCTGCTGTAATGTAAGGGCACGGTTGCTTTCTTTATGGGCAAGCCGGTGTACCCCTTCGATCACAGTGGTACCTTCGCAGTAGGCAGCCAGGGCCACCAGGGGCGGGAACAGGTCCGGACAATCGTTCGCATCAAAATGGAAAGCCTGCAAAGGCAATGGGCCGATCTCGATCTCTTCCGGGCGTATGGACAGCTGGCAACCACATGCCACCAGCGCCTCCAGCACGGCTTTATCCGCCTGTGTGGAGACGATATCCAGTCCCTGTACCGTGATCGGACCGGCAATGGCGCCGGCTACCAGCAGAAAAGCGGCTCCGCTCCAGTCGCCTTCCACCGTATACGCTAACGGGGCATGGTGCCGGACCGGCTCCTGGGAACGGGTGAAACGGAAAGAGCGATATTCGTTATTCTCCACTTCCCAGCCAAAATGTTTCATCACCTGGAGGGTTAGGTCAATATAGGGTTTGCTTTTCAGGTCTTTAACGGTAATGGTCACATCATCGGCTCCGGCAGCCCCGAATGCCATGAGTAAACCGGTCAGGAACTGCGAACTCAGGGAGCCGTCCACTTCAATATTGGCCGGGCGTAAAGGCCCCTTGATCTGCAGTGGTAATTTCCCCTGCTGAGAGGCTACGGATACGCCAAGCTGGGGCAATATCTGATCAAAGAAGTCCATGGGTCGGGTAAGTAGACTTCCGGTACCATTCAGTGTGATGGGCTCACTGCTCAATGCGGCAATGGGGGTGAACATACGGATGCCCAGGCCACTCTCGCCACAGTTGACCTCAGTATACCTGGGCTGGATGCCCCCTGAACGGATATGAAGGTCGCCGTTCTCTGCATACGAGATCTCAGCACCCAGTTTTTGGATCACATCGATGGCAGCAAGGTCGTCATTGCTGTTACCGGGATTACGCAGGATGGTCTCTCCCACGGTCAGCAATGCTGCGGCACAGGCCCGTTGCATACTGCTTTTACTGGCAGCGGCCCGGATCTGCCCCGATAGTTGCGAAGGTTGTATTTGTACGATCATTCTTGGATTGCGGATTACGGATCAGGTGTTTTTCCTGTTTATTTTCCGAATTGTTTGAAGATGTCCTGGAGCTGAACAAGCAACAATGGCTGCACCACTCCTTTTCCGATCTTTTCCAGCAGGATATAGTTGATGCTCACATTGTCTTTCTTCTTGTCCATCATCAGGACCTTGAAGGCTTTTTTGGTATTGAACTGGGCCAGCGTGGGCAAACCATATTGTTCCAGCACTTTTACCACCAGTTCGGCACCTGTGAAATGTTTGAGTTGCTGCGACATCACCGCCGCATAGGTCATCCCGATGCTGATGGCCTGGCCATGGCTCAATTCATACATATTCTCAATGGCGTGCCCCAGCGTATGTCCGAAATTCAACAGTTTACGTTCTCCCTGTTCGAACTCATCGCCCTGCACCACTTTGGTTTTGATCAGGACATTCTGTTCGATGAGCGCGGACAGGAGTTTCCCGTTCTTCTGATAGTCAGAGAGCTTGTGTTTCTGCAGCTGGCGGAACATGACCGCATCCTTGATGCAGGCATGTTTGATGATCTCCGCAAAACCGTTCTGCCATTCAGCTTTGGGCAGGGTTGCCAGGAACGAGGTATCGAACAGCAGGAAAGCAGGTTGCCTGATCAGCCCTACCATGTTCTTATACACACCCACATCGATCCCGTTCTTGCCACCGATGGATGCGTCCACCATGGCCAGCAGGGAAGTAGGTACGAACCCGAAACGAATGCCGCGCATATAGATACCGGCCACATAACCAGTGATATCAGTTACCACGCCGCCACCAACCCCGATCAGGGTGGTTTTGCGGTCGGCCCCGAGGGCAATGAGCTGATCGATCACCACATCGACCGTTTGCTGTACTTTATATTTTTCCCCGGCTTTGAGTACGATGGTGTTCCAGCCTTTGAATTTCTTCTTGTGTTTGGCAAAAACATGTTCATCCGTAACGATGACCGCATTTTCTTTGGGCGCCAGTTTCTCTACCTGCGCAAAATCGGCATCGAAATAATACGCTACCGTAGTATTCGAGAATGTAAAACTTCTTTTTTTCATGAGATTAGCGAATTAGCGGATATCGGATCGGCGGATTGAATCATTCGCCGATCCGTTGATCCGTAATGCGTGAATTAGGAATTCATGATCTTGTTCTGGTGGTTGATGCTTTCCATGTGTACGGCATCAAAGTATTTGGTCACGAACTCCTTGCTCAGACCCAACTTATCTCCTTTGGCGAAAGCCCGCTCAAGGATGCTGTTCCAGCGGTTGGTCTGCAGGATGGTGATATCATTCTCTTTCTTGTATTTACCGATGCTTTCGGCCACTTTCATACGCTGTCCGAGGATCTGCATCAGTTCATCATCCAGGTTGTTGATCTGCTGACGCAGTTTTTCGAGTGCGGCATGGTACTCAGGTGAGGCCACATCTTCTTTTCTCCAGCGGATACTGCTGATCATTTCACCCAGTTTTTCCGGGGTGATCTGCTGTTTGGCATCGCTCCAGGCATTGTCCGGATCGATATGGCTTTCCACGATCAGTCCGTCAAAATCAAGGTCGATCGCTGTCTGCGCCACTTCCTGTAAAATATCCCTTCTTCCGCAGATATGTGATGGATCATTGATCATCAGCAGTTCCGGGTAACGGCGTTTCATTTCAATGGCCAGGTGCCACATAGGGGCATTCCGGTATTCTGTATTACCATAAGAGCTGAAGCCACGGTGTATCAGTCCGATATGTTTGATACCGGCTTTTGCCACACGCTCCATGGCACCGATCCATAGTTCCAGGTCGGGATTGATGGGGTTCTTGATCAGTACGGGCACATCCACACCACGCAGGGCATCGGCCACGTCCTGCACACTGAACGGGTTGACCGTGGTACGGGCACCGATCCAAAGTACATCCACGCCAAAATGCAGTGCATCTTCTACCTGTTTACCGGTAGCCACTTCCACGGCCACGGGTAAACCCGACGCCTTTCTCGCAGCCTGCAACCAGGGCAGGCCCTTGGTACCAATGCCCTCAAAACTGCCTGGGCGGGTACGGGGTTTCCAGATACCTGCACGCAGGATATCCACTTTACCTGTTGCGGCCAAACGTAAGGCCGTTTGCATTACCTGCTCTTCTGTTTCGGCGCTGCAGGGACCTGAAATAATGAGTGGACGCTTCTGTAATAATGCTTCCACGGATGTTGCCTGTTCAATTACTTGCTCCATGTTGTGTTTTGTTACTGTTTGTATGTATGATATTGTTGTATCGGTGTCGGGGCGACCCATGTGCTGGCCGGCAATCTATCACCAGTCCACAGGTCAACCCTCACCTTCATTTTACCCTTCTCCTCTCCTGGGACGTTTCGAATATCCTGCTGGACCGCCACTATCCGCATCGTTCATACGGATACGTCTGCCCTTATAACTTTTCCCATCCAGTGAGCGGATCATCTGCTGCGCCGCTCCTCTTTCGATCTCGATCCAGCTGTTCATGTCCTTCATATCGATCTTGCCCAGCACATCTTTTTTCAGGTCGCTCATATCCAGGATGAACTGGAGGAAGCTGGCTTTGAAAAAACCATCTTTGGTTCCCAGGTTCACGAACAAACGGCTATAACCGCCACCCCTTGCATATTCCTTACGGCCATCTCCCCTGCCCATGTTCCTGTCGTCCCTTCTCCTGCCAAAATCTTCCCTGCTTCCGGGCTCCTTACGATCGCGACTGCGCAGGTTCAGGTCCTCGGCGTTCTCGTAGTATTTCAGGAACCGATCGAACTCCATGGCAGCTACGCGCTTCAGCACATCTTCCTTGCTTACATCGGCAAATTTCTCTGCCAGCATGGGAACATAGGTCTCATAATCACCGTGACTGATGTCGGCCGACAGTAATTTATCCATGAAAAAGAAGAACTGTTTCCTGCACACGTCCTTACCGCTGGGTATATCCAGTTTATGGAACTCCGATTTGTTGATGCGTTCGATCTGTTTCAGCTTGTACATCTCTTTGGCATGTACAATGGAGATACAGATCCCCTGGTTACCCGCGCGACCTGTACGGCCGCTGCGGTGGGTGTATACTTCCACATCATCCGGCAACTCGTAGTTGATCACGTGGCTGATACCGGCCACATCGATACCGCGGGCGGCCACATCGGTCGCGATCAGCAACTGCAGGCTCTTATCACGGAACTGGCCCATTACGCGGTCACGCTGTTGCTGCGTAAGGTCACCGTGCAGAGCATCGATATCGTACCCTTCCCTTGTCAAACGTTCAGAGATCTCCTGGGCATCGGCCTTGGTACGGGTAAAAATGATCCCATAGATACCCGGGTTAAAGTCGATGATCCTTTTCAGCGTTTCATAACGGTGCTGCGCCGTGGTAACATAGTACTGGTGATCAATGCTCTTATTGGTCGTATTCACCTTTCCTACGGTCACCTCTTTGGGGTCACTCATGTACTTCTTGCTCACCTTACGGATCTCAGGTGGCATGGTAGCACTGAACAACCAGGTACTTTCCCTTGCCGGGGTATTCTTGAGAATGAACTCGATATCATCCTGAAAACCCATGTTCAGCATTTCATCCGCTTCATCCAGTACCACATACCTGATCTGCTCCAGGTTGATCGCTTTGCGCTCGATCAGGTCGATCAGACGGCCCGGTGTTGCCACCACGATCTGTACGCCCCTTTTCAGGTCGCGGATCTGTAATCCGATAGAAGCACCACCATACACAGCCACTACCGATACCCCAGTCATGTATTTTTTAAAGAGCTCTATTTCCTTTACGATCTGCAGGCAGAGTTCCCTTGTGGGACAAACCACCAGCGCCTGCGGATATTTTGCCGCGGCATCAATAATATGCAGCAAAGGCAGGCCAAATGCCGCCGTTTTGCCGGTTCCCGTTTGCGCCAGGCCAATAAAGTCCTTGGTGCCGCTCAGCAATACGGGGATTGCCTGTTCTTGTATTGCGGTCGGGTTCACATACCCCAACTCATCCGTTGCCTGAATCAATCTAGCATCAATTCCCAACGCTTCAAATGTCGTCATGTAATAAAAAATTTGGTGCAAAGGTACTTTTTATATACCTCTTTACCCTTTTTTTGTTTGAAACCCAGCAGCAGCGTGGATTTCAGCTGTTCTTGCGTCGCACACTTGTACTTCCATTCCTCCTATCGGCTATGATTGGCGGATTAGCGGATGGCGGATCGGCGAATTAGAAAATAACTATTAAACCCGATCCGTTAATCCGTGATCCGCAAATCCGGAATCATTTCAAGATCCGCCGGATCCCGTTCGCTTTTTCTATCAATTCTGCCAGGTATTCATAATTCTCCTTCTCCAGGCAGGACTTGAATTTTCTCAGCTGCGCAATATGCTCATTCAAAACATCCAACACATTATCTTTATTCTGCATAAATATAGGCACCCACATGGCCGGATTACTTTTGGCCAAACGCACCGTACTTTCAAAACCACCACTGGCCAGCTCAAAAATGGCATCTTCTTCCCGCTCCTTCTCCAGTACCGTATTGGCCAGGGCAAAGGAAGTGATATGGGAGATATGGCTCACATAGGCCACATGCACATCATGGTCTTCCGCATCCATGTATACGATGTGCATGCCCAGCAATCCGTACAACTGCTCCACCAGTGCCACCGCATCTGCATCACTGTTCTCTTTGTTACAGATCACCGTGGCCTTTTTCTCAAAAGCATTTTTCACGGCCGCTTCCGGTCCGCTGTATTCGGTTCCCCACATGGGGTGGGTGGCCACAAAACGACCGCGTTTGGGGCTTTGCATCGCCGCTTCACAGATCGTTTTTTTGGTGGATCCCACATCCATGACCACCTGCCGATCCACCATTTGTAATACCAGCGGCAACAATGCTTCTGCGGCGTTGATGGGCGTGGCCAGTATCACCAGGCCGGACTCCTGTACGGCAGCGTGTAATTCCTTCACTTCATCCACCAGGCCCAGCGCAAGCGCTTTCTGTGCATGTTCCGGATTGGCATCCACGCCGATCAGTTTGGTGGCGAAACCTTTTTCCTTCAGTGTCAGGGCCATGGAACCTCCAATAAGTCCGACACCGATTATGGTAATTGTCATTGTAATTAGTAGTTAGTCATTAGGAATTAGTTATGTCATCAACGGCTCTCGCGGATCCTCTTTATCGCTTCCCCGAATCTTTCGATGCTTCCACAGAGACTTACCCTGATATATCCGTCCCCGGCAGTTCCGAAGATGCCGCCAGGTGTGATGAATACATTGGCCTGGTAAAGTACTTCATCGCTCAGTTCATAACCGCTGCTGTATTTAGCAGGGATCTTTGCCCATACGAACAGGCCTACCTGGTTCCTGGAAAACTCGCAGTCCAGTAGGTTCAGCAGTTCAAATACCTTTTCCCTGCGTTCCGTGTAAATGGCATTGATATCATCGTACCAGTCTTTTCCCAATCCCAGCGCTTTGGCTGCAGCCAGTTGCAGGGGCAGGAACATACCGCTGTCCATATTGCTTTTGAAGCGGAGGATCTCCTCTACCCTTTCTTTGGCCGCACAGATCATTCCGACCCGCCATCCGGCCATGTTCTGGCTTTTACTCAGCGAATTCAGCTCGATCACCACTTCTTTGGCGCCATCCATGGCCAGCAGGCTCATGGGTTCAGGATTCAGGATGAAACTATAGGGGTTATCGTGACAAACCAGGATATTGTGTTTCTTGCCAAAAGCCACGATCTTCTCGAATAAAGACCGTGTAGGCAATTGTCCGGTAGGCATATGCGGGTAGTTGACCCATAGCAGCTTCACTTTACTGAGGTCCGTTTTCTCCAGTTCGGCAAAATCGGGTTCCCAGTTGTTCGCTTCTTTCATCTCATAAGGCACCGGTTTGCCACCCGCCAGTTTTACCGCACTGCTGTAGGTTGGATAACCTGGGTTGGGTATCAGGGCCTCATCCCCTTCATTCAGGTAGGTCATACAGATATGCATGATACCTTCCTTACTGCCGATCAGTGGCAGCACTTCGGTTTCCGGGTCCAGGGCAACACCATACCAGGCAGCGTACCAGTCGGCAATGGCCTTGCGCAATACGGGCGATCCCTTATAGCTTTGATAAGCATGGGTATTGGGCTTTTCGGCCTCTTCCTGCAATACTTTGATCACATCGGGATGCGGGGGCAGGTCCGGACTGCCGATACCGAGGTTGATGATGTTCTTGCCCTGTTTGTTTAGCTGCTCTATTTCGCGCAGTTTCTGCGAAAAATAGTATTCACCGATACCTTCCAGCCTCTTTGAAGTAGCTACTGTCATATATTATCCTTTTACAACTTTTCCTTTTTGGTAGATCCCGAATATTTTCACGCTGTTGGTCAGAGACTCGATGGAAGCCAGCACCGCCTCGAACTGTTTACGAGAGTCGAACTCCAGGTCTGCATAAAAACCATATTTGAAATTGCTTCCCGGTATCGGCATACTCTGCAGTTTGCTCAGGTTAATGCCGCCCTTTGCGATCTGTGTCAGCACCTGTGCCAATATCCCTTTGGAATGATTGGTCTGAAAATAGAGGGAAGCTTTGTCCGCATTCGGGATCTCCTTCACTTCATTCTCTCTTTGCAAGACAAGGAAACGGGTCACATTATTTTTCAGGGTATGGATATTGGGAGCGATCACATCCATATCATACAATTCCGCGGCCAGTTTACTGGCAATGGCCGCGGCATGTTTGCTGTGTTTCTGGTGAATATGTTTGGCACTGAGTGCGGTATCCTCTGTTTCCACCAGTTTCCAGTCGTGTTTCTCCAGGTAATCGAGACACTGCAAAATGGCCATGGGATGACTATGTACTTCCCGGATATCTTCCAGCTTCACGCCCTTGTTCACCATCAGGTTCTGGCTGATGGAGAGATAGACCTCGCCGATCACTTTCAGTTTACTTTTCTGCAGGAGGTTATAGTTGGGAAGGATACTTCCGGCAATCGAGTTCTCGATGGCCATGATGCCGCCAGCTGATTGTTTTTTATCGGAAGAGATCCGGATCAGGTCACGGAAAGTGGCGCAGGCGATCACTTCCACCTGTTTGCCAAAAAAGGAACGGGCGGCCACCTGGTGAAAACTTCCTTCATACCCCTGGATGCAGATACCCCCGGCCTGCGCCTTCTCCTGAGATGGCGCTTTGGGGGCCGCAGCATTTTGTTTCGCGTGTATCGTCATAAACAGATCCTGTTTCAATTTACCGGCAGTGCCGGAAAAAAAATGATCCCGGCCTTATGAGCCGGGATCGTATCTTAATTTGTTTCGCTTTTATGCTTTGGCAAATACTACCCGGCTCCTTTTTGTAAAGAAGTAATAAAAAAAGAAAAAGAAAGTATTTGCTGTGATGTTGTTCATGTGATGTCAAATATAAGTACGGATCGCATTCAAAAACAAGATTTATCAAAAAATATTATACTAACAAACCTTAGTTAGACCCCTGATGGACAAGGCTTCCATGAAAATATGGGCAATAGGCAGGCGTAACAACAAATAAAAAAGGCCCTCCGTGGAAACGGAGCGCCCTCTAACGATTGCTTGCCATATGAAAAAAAGTTTGAAAGCTGTTCTGACCGGCAAGCTAAGTCACTTCAGATCTTACGCACGTAGCTTTACCGAAAATTACTTCTTGGTAGTGTCAGCAGCAGCGTGAGTTGTGTCAGCAGCGTGAGCAGCAGTATCAACTGGAGCTACAGCAGCAGTGTCAGCTTTTACAGTGTCAGCAGCAGGAGTTTGGTTTTCACCAGAGTTACAGGCAGCGAAAGCGCCCAGAGCCAGAACGAATAACAGCTTTTTCATGTTTGTTTGTTTTGTTGTGAGTGAATTTCTTATTAATACCCGGATGTGATAAAAGGTAACCCGGTTTTTCAAAAAAAATATTTTCGGCCTATTTTGGGTTACTTTTACCCCCTCTACCGTATTAAATGTACAGATAGTGAAAGCCGATACTAACGAACAAGCATTACTGAAGGGACTGGCACTGAACGACTCTAAGGCCATCGAGACCATTTACCGGGACAATTTTTCGATGGTACAGGCTTTTATTCTGCAGAACAACGGTTCATACGACGACGCAAGGGATATTTTCCAGGAAGCCATGATCGCCCTGTACGAGAAGGCGCAAACTGAGTCATTCGTGCTGACCTGCCAGATCAAGACCTATGTGTACTCCATCTGCCGGCGTTTATGGCTGAAAAGGCTGCAACAACTGGGCAGGTATGCCAATCGGGTGGATAGCCTGGAAGAAACGGTACCTGTAGAAGAGGACCTGGAAATACACGAAAAACGCAATGCCGAATTTGCGATCATGGACCGGGCGCTGAACAGCCTGGGTGAACCGTGCAAGAGCTTGCTGGAAGGGTATTACCTGAAGAAAATGGGAATGCAGGAATTAGCGGCGGAGTTCGGTTATACCAATGCCGACAATGCCAAGAACCAGAAATACAAATGTTTGATGCGCCTGAAGAAATTGTTCTTCTCGCAGTACAATATCGGAGATTAAGTTATGATGGACGACATTTTACTTTTGGAAGCGATCGAACGTTACCTCCACGGCGACATGGAAGCCGCGGAGCGTGACTACTTCGAGAACCTCCGAAAAAACACCCCGGAAATAGACCAGATGGTGGTGGAACATGGTATGTTCCTGCACCAGATGGATATATACGCTCTGCACCGCAACCTGCGTGCAAGCCTGCAGGCCTCTCATGCCAAATTACTGGAACGAGGAGATATCAACGAAGGTGGCGAACTGACCACCAAGGGCAAAGTGATCCAGCTCTGGAACAAATACAAGAGAGTGACCGCTATCGCAGCTTCGGTGGGTGGCGTTATTGCGCTGGTGATCAGCGGCCTGGCCATCTATTTCTCGCCGGTCGTTAACGGTAATCAGATAGAACAGCTGAGCAAAGCCATCGAAGTCATTAAAAAGAACCAGCAATACCAGGGTAACCTCATTAACGAGGTAAAGAGTAAGATACCGGAAAATGCGCGACTGATCAGTGGTGGTTCTGGCTTCCTGATCGACCCCAAAGGATATATCATCACCAACGCACACGTACTGAAAGGTTCCGGCGCTGTGGTGGTGAACAGCAAGGGGCAGGAATTCAATGCCATCATCGCCCATATTGATACAGACAGGGACCTAGCGATCATCAAGATCAACGACCAGGAATACACCCCGCAGAAATCGCTCCCTTATACCATCCGCAAGAACAGCTCTGAACTGGGAGAAGAGATCTTTACCCTGGGTTATCCCAGAAATGATATCGTATACGGAGAAGGTTACCTGAGTGCCAGAACCGGTTATAACAGTGACTCCCTGACCTACCAGGTGCAGATCAGCGCCAATCCGGGTAATTCCGGCGGGCCCGTGTTCAACAGCAACGGTGAAGTAATCGGTATCTTAAGTACCCGCCAGGCAGAGGCCGAAGGTGTTGCATTCGCAGTGAAATCCAAAAATATCTACCGCATGGTTGATGAGCTGAAAGCTACTGATACCAACGTGGCGAAGATCAAATTACCTACCCGCTCAACCTTAAAGGGCGTGAACCGCAAACAACAGATCACCCGTCTGGAAGAGTCTGTTTTCTACGTGAAAGCCTTTAAAAAATAGTTACAGTTGATTTTAGTTTCTGATAGCCCGCCCACGCGGGCTATTTTTTTGTCCCTAGCCATGCTACCGGCATCATGAAAATAAAAAGCGGGAACCTGTAAGTTCCCCGCTTCAGTTATCAGATCTTTTATGGACGCTTACGCCCACAATGAGGTAGGGTATTCACCAGAAGCCACCAGGGCATTGATACTGGCCTGCACACCAGGTGCATCTTCTTTATATGTTACACCAAACCATTTGGCAGAGGTAGGGATCACTTTCACCACGCCTTTTCCTGATTGAATATAATGTTTGGTGGCGGTGGGGATGAAGAATTCCGCCTTGGGCTCGTTCATATGTTTATCCAGGAACTCATGGAACTGTGCCTCGCAGAGATCGATGAACCCCGGCGCAAAGCAGAGATAATTCATGCTGACCAGGCTATCTTCAGACACTTCGTGCAAACCGGTGTCATCCTGGTAGGTGATCTTGCCGTTCTCTCCCCTGAAAATGCTGGTGCGCTCGTTGATATCGGTCAGGTTGTGATCGGCATCAATATCGCAAACACCGCGGCTGACACTACCGTTATCGCTGAGGGTGTTCTTTAATTCATAGCCAACGATACAGTAGGTCTGCTCATTACATTGAGTTGTCAGGAACTGATGCGCTTTCACAAAAGCATCCCTGCCATAATAGTCATCTGCATTGATCACGGCAAATGGCTCATTCACTTTGCCTTTGCAACAAAGCACCGCATGTGCCGTTCCCCAGGGTTTGGACCTTTCGGCGGGTATGGTTCTGCCGCCGGTAAAAGCGTTCAGGTGCTGGTATACATAATCGGTGGCGATGCGACCGTTCAGTTTGGGTTCGAAGATGGCTTTGAAATTCTCGGCAAACTCCTCCCGGATGATGAAAACGATCTTGCCAAACCCCGCACGGATCGCGTCGTAGATCGAATAATCCATGATCGTTTCACCCGAGGGGCCGAAAGACTGAATCTGCTTCATACTTCCATAACGACTGGCCATTCCGGCAGCTAAAATCACAAGGGTTGGTTTCATGTAGAATGGTTAAGATTGTATTGTCAAAATAATGACCTGTTGTTAAAAATGTATGCAAAATTACAAAATATCAAGGTTCAGCCATTGCCCCATTTCTCGTCCGGAGATATCCACACGGATATCCTTCGGCTTGACCTTTTGCACCCGGTGGTATCGGGTAATAAGTGGTTTAAACTGAAGTATTACCTGTCAGAGGCCCTGGCGGGAAATTACCATACCCTGGCCAGTTTCGGCGGGGCCTATTCCAACCATATCGTGGCCACAGCTTTTGCAGCAAGGGAAGCCGGTCTGACCAGTATCGGGTATATCCGGGGCGAGAAAACCACCCCTCTGTCTCCTACCCTGCGCAATGCCATGGAGTATGGTATGAAACTGGAATATGTATCAAGAGAAGCGTTCCGGCATACGGAGTCGATCATGGCCGCAACCGCCGACAGCGGCATTTACTGGGTCCGGGAAGGAGGTTTCGGTACTTTAGGCGCCAAAGGAGCTGCAGATATCCTGTCGGTCACGGATACCAGCAGCTATTCTCACATCATCTGTGCCGTAGGCACCGGCACCATGCTGGCCGGACTGGTACAGGCGGCACTGCCGCACCAGCAGTTGGTTGGGATCAGTGTATTGAAGAATCATTTCGGACTGGAACAGGAGGTTGGGTCCCTGCTCCCGCAAAAAGAAGAACAGGCCTCGTTTACCATTGAACAGGATTTTCATTTCGGAGGGTATGCCAAACACCCACAGGAGCTGATCCGGTTCATGCAAGACCTCTGGGCACAGGAACAGTTACCCACCGATATCGTATACACATCGAAACTGCTTTACGCAGTAAAACAATTACTTGCCCTTCCTTATTTTCCTGCCGGAAGCAGGCTCCTGCTGATCCATAGTGGCGGTTTGCAGGGAAATGCCTCGCTACCTGCCGGTACATTACCATTTTCTTAAGTGATCTGCTTTTATATTTGCTACCCATGAGGCCGATTCTCCGTTCCCTTTCCGTTATTGCCGTATTACTGGCAGCGCTCCCTGTGTGTGCACAAGGCCAGCTTCCCGATTTCTCGGTGAAAGAACTGACCAAAGGCAAGATCCAGATCAGCTGGAACAATCCCTACCGCAACTGCGTGCAGTTGGCCATTCAACGTTCACTTGACAGCAGCAAGAATTTCCGGACCATTTTCTCCTCACAATCACCCGAGCTGGCTTCCAACGGATACCTGGACAACCGGCCCATACCCGGGGTCAAGAATTATTACCGGATCTTCTATGCGATGGAGAACGGGACATATTTCTTTACCAGGGCCATTCCGGTAGAAACGCAGCAGCCAGCAAAATCAGTATTGACAGTTCCTCCTGCTTATGAAACTGTCAAAGAAACATCGATAAAAGACCTCAACCCCGCAAAGGTTGCGTCCAAAGACCTTACCAGCATCTACCTGAAAAAGACATTGTTGTTTCAGCTGGATAAAAAAGCGTATCAACACTTCAAGGATTCCATCAACACCCGGACCAAAGACGCTTTACGTCGATTGAATGAAAAAACCGTAGAATGGATACCGGCCAAAAAGGAACTCTACTTTATTTACCAATACCAGCAACTCCTGGCAGAACTGGATGCCAAAGCATACCGGAAATTCAAAGACTCCATCAGATACAGAACCAAAGACACGCTCTATATCGCAGACGCTTATCATATTCAACTGAAACCTTACATTGAACCCGCCAAAAAACTGGTATTCGTTTACCGGAATGACAGCCTGTTACAAATACTGGAACCCGAACAATACCGGTTGTTCAGGGATTCCGTCTCCACCCAGACCAAGGATACCCTGTATGCGATAGACAATGAACATGTGAAGATCCATCCATTCGTTCCCAAATATGTATGGAAGCCATCTGACTATGTGTTCACCAATAACAAAGGTTATGTGACCATTGTATTACCGCTGGCCAAACAACACAAATACCAGGTGATCTTTTATGAGGAGGATGGTTCGGAACTATTCCGCATCAATACCGTAAAGGAACCCGAACTGGTTCTGGACAAAACCGATTTCATTCACTCGGGTTGGTTCTATTTTAAGCTATTCGAGGATGATAAACTGAAGGAAAAAAATAAGTTTTTCTTACCCAAATAGGACGCTATCCTGCATTGTCTGGCTCCACCAGGTGAACCTGGAATACTTTTTCGAAATTAGTTTTGACCTTTTGTTTCACTTCTGCAAAAGGAACTTCTTTCCCTAGCTCCTTTTGCAGGGATGTTACCTGTTTGTTCTCAATGCCACAGGGAACGATATGGCCAAAATAATCCAGGTCCGTATTCACATTGAATGCAAAGCCATGCATGGTGATCCAGCGGCTGCACTTGATGCCCATGGCACAGATCTTCCTTTCCTTTCCCTTGATATCCGGATCTATCCAGACACCGGTCTCACCGGCACTTCTATCGCCCTTGAGTCCGTATTCGGCCATGGTTAAGATGATCACTTCTTCCAGGCTACGGAGGTACCAGCCCAGGTCGGTCTTGAATTTCTCCAGGTCCAGGATCGGATAACCCACTAATTGTGCCGGGCCATGAAAAGTGATATCTCCCCCGCGGTTGATGTGAAAGTACTCGATGTTCTTCTGTTCCCGTTCCTCATCACTGATCAGCACATGTTCTTCTTTCCCATTCTTTCCAAGTGTGTACACAGGTTCATGTTCCACAAACAACAGGCGATGGACCGTTGGCAGCAAATGCCCCGATTCTGACGGGTCTGCCGATCGCAAAAGGGCTTTGCGGTCGGTATTCTCCTTCAATAGACTTTCCTGGTAGTCCCAAACATCCTTATAATGCGGCTGACGGCCCATATCCTGGAACAATACTTCCTGTTGCATACAACGAAAGTAAGAAGAATTTGGACCAGGATGCCCTGCAGGCCAGGCAAAACACCCCGTCTGCCCCCAATCCTTTATTTTTGCCGCATGTTGGATGAACTAGACAATTCGCGGGAAGAAGCATCGGAATCGCTATACGAACGAAAGACCTTCACCATTGACAAAGGGCAGGAACCCCTGCGTATCGACAAATGGCTGCAGATGCACATAGAGGGTGCCAGCCGCAATAAAGTGCAGAATGGTATTGAAGCCGGTTTTGTTACGGTGAATGGTAAGACAGTCAAGAGCAATTACAAGATCAAACCGGGCGATGATATCCTGCTGCTGAGTCTGGTAAATCCTGAGCATACCGTCTTAAAGAAAGAAAATATTCCACTGAATATCGTTTACGAAGATGACGCCCTCATGGTCATCAACAAACCCGCCAATATGGTGGTGCACCCGGGCGTGGGCAATTTCAGCGGAACTTTATTGAATGGAGTGGCCTATCACCTTGAGCAACAGAACCCGGGTATTGACGAGGACATCCTGCCAAGGTTCGGCCTGGTACATAGGATCGACAAGAACACAACGGGACTGATCGTACTAGCCAAGAAACCGGAGGCAGCAGCGCATCTTGCCAAACAGTTCTTTCAGCATACCGTGAAAAGAAAATATGTAGCCCTGGTATGGGGTGATATGGAACAGGATGAAGGAACCATTACGGGCCATATTGCCCGGCACCGCCAGCACCGGAAAATGTTTGATGTATATCCGGAAGGTGAAACGGGGAAACACGCCATTACCCATTACAAGGTTCTGGAACGCTTCAACTATGTGACCCTGGTAGAATGTGTGCTGGAAACCGGCCGCACGCACCAGATCCGCGTTCATATGAAACATATCGGGCATACCCTCTTTAACGACTGGGAGTATGGTGGCGATAAGATCCTGAAAGGCACCATTTACACCAAGTACAAACAGTTCGTGGACAATTGTTTTGAGATCTGTCCGCGTTGCGCACTGCATGCAAAAACACTGGGTTTCATACATCCTGTTACACAGAAAGAAATGCTGTTCGAATCTCCCTTACCACAAGACATGCAGGGTGTGATCGAAAAATGGAGAAACTACATCAGCCACAGGAACGAATAAGTTCATCCGCAGGTAATATCAGCTATCGGATTATCAGATACCCGCTTATATTTGCTTATAAATTCTTTATTCAATGCTTACTGATATCCGAAATAACTGGACACTTGCCGAGATCAAGGATGTCTACAATACCCCCCTGCTGGAATTGATCTACCGGGCGGCCACACTTCACAGAACCTACAACGATACTGCAGAAGTACAGGTTTGTACTTTGTTAAGCATTAAAACAGGTGGTTGCAGCGAAGATTGTGCCTACTGTCCGCAGGCGGCCCGTTACAGCACCGGTGTTGAGGTGCAGGCCCTGATGCAGAAAGAGGAAGTGCTTAGCTATGCAAAGAAGGCCAAAGAAGCCGGCAGTACGCGGTTCTGCATGGGAGCTGCCTGGAGAGAAGTGAGGGACAACCGCGATTTTGACCGTGTACTGGATATGGTAAAAGGCGTGAACGCAATGGGCATGGAAGTTTGTTGCACCCTGGGCATGCTCACTGAATACCAGGCGCAAAGACTGGCAGATGCCGGTTTATACGCTTATAACCACAATCTTGACACCAGCAAGGAACATTACGGAGATATCATCACCACCCGCACTTATGACGACCGTTTGCAAACGCTCGACAATGTTCGCAAAGCAGGCGTAACCGTTTGTTGCGGCGGCATTATCGGACTGGGGGAAACACATGAGGACCGGATCAAAATGCTGCATACACTGGCCACCATGCCTGAACATCCGGAAAGTGTACCCATCAATGCATTGGTACCTGTTGCGGGCACACCTCTGGAGAACAATACCAAAGTGGATATCTGGGACATGGTACGAATGATCGCCACAGCAAGGATACTGATGCCGAAGACCATGGTCCGTTTGAGCGCCGGCCGGAACGATATGAGTGTTGCAGAACAGTCGCTCTGTTTTATGGCAGGAGCCAATTCCATTTTTGCAGGAGAAAAATTATTAACGACCGCCAATCCGGGATTTGAAGCTGACAATGCCATGTTCCAGTTGCTGGGATTAACTCCACGAAAAGCTTTTAAGGAGGAAAAACAATATCTGCGGGAAGTTGCAGAAGCATAAACAAATTTTATTCAATACTAAATCAGCCCCATGAAAAAATTACTTGCCGCCTGTATGGTATTACTGGCAGTGCAGGCCACAAAGGCCCAGACAACAGACAACCTGAAACTGGTTGATTCCACAACCCCCTTCAAACCCATCAATGGTGCCATTACGCGCGGCACACTGATCAAAACGAGCAACTATCATTTTTATGAGATCAATGATAAGGTCAACCAGAAATTCAGTAACGCGCAACCACAGCTGATGGTATACCAGGATGGACGGAAATTCAAGATCAAGATCGAGGGCGTGGAAAAACTGCTTACCTGCAACAAGATCCAGGAAGTGATCGAAAGCAATATCGACGGAGACTTTAAAGGATGGGATGGCAACAGCAGTTTTAGACTGGTGAACCAGCAGGAATGGAAACAGGACAGCCCAACCAGCACCGTATTCGCCAACCTCTATCGTCCGGCAGTGATCATCTACCTTACCAGTGAAGGTTATAAGATGAAGATCGAGGGATTGAATGAGGATCCGATACTGGTGAAAAAGATCAGGTAAACCATCATCGAACAATCATCACCCACCCCGAAACAGGTGGTTGACCGATGTTCATATCTATCACATAATAATAGGTGGCAAGGGGTAAGGGGTGACCATGATGAGTACCATCCCACTCCCTGCCACCTGTTTTTGTTTCAAACACTACCTGACCGTTACGACTGAACACTCTCAGGGTGGCCAAAGGATAGGTATCCATATTACGGATGACCCAGGTATCATTGATCCCATCTCCATTGGGCGAGAACACATTCGGTATTTGTAATTTCTTATACACACGCACAAAAGCCTCATCGGTTTCAACTGGGCAACCTGACCCGGAAACAGCCGATAAGGTATACGTGGTATTATCTACCGGATCCACAACAGGGGTGGCTGTATTGCCATTCCGTATATTCACAGAGGGTGTCCAGTAAATATCTGATGGCGTTCCCTGGATCATGCCGTTCAGGGTTACGGTATCCCCTTCAAAAATAGCTTTATCGGGCCCTGCATTCACAATCAAACGTTTGAACACCCCTACCCGTATATAGCCTGAGTCCCTACATCCGTATTGATTTGACACAACTACCTTATATACGGTCGTGTCTATGGGTGAAGCCAGGGGACTGGCGGATGTGCTATCTGATAATCCGTTGACCGGCCACCAACGGTAGGATGTTCCACCAGAGGCAGACAACAGGGTGCTGGCCCCTTCACAAATATCTACACCGGCACTGACCGAAGCTTTCACCCCGGGGAATACCGCAATGTGAAAAGAATCAACGCGGGTACAGCCCGGCTCTGTTCTCACAAGAACGGTATACCATCCGGAATCTTTTTCAGTAACCTGATAAATAAATGGGTTCCTGACCTTGGAAACAAAACCGTTGGGTCCCGACCATTGATAGGTAAACGCAGATCCGTCCACTGCTTCCAGCCTGAAATCAGACCCGATACAGCCTACCTGTTTGGCATTGGCACCCAACGGAGGCAATGGATTTACATTCACAACGGTAACATTAGAAGCAATACGACAGGACAATGAACTGAAATTAACCGCCTCGGCCATCACTGCCCGGTAATAGTACATGCCGCCCGAGGATGCTTTCCGGGTAAAGGTCAGCGATGTTTCGCCGGCAATGTCTTTCCAGGTCTTGCCTGAATCCAGGCTAATTTGCCATTGCACCAATGGTTGTGCATATTCTGCAGGATACCCGGTGGTAAACAGCAGATCGGTCTGCTGGTTCTCACACAGATCCACCACTGCCTGCATGGTGCCATTTACACTGGATGTAATATTGGGGCCACAGGGTCGGAATGTGATATCATCCAATGCCAGGTCATTTCCACATTGAGATCCGCCGGGCGAGTTATTGGTGATTCGTAATACGACCGTATTGATACCGGGTGGCGTTTTAAAAAAAGTGCCGTATTGTTTCCACACTTTCTGGTTCTCAAAAGGAATATCCCCTGTATCGAATTTTTTGAGCAAGACACCCGTGGTGGTTTCAATACGGAAAGTGAGGTTGGGTTTCACGCCTGTTCCACCACAGGAAGAAGGCTTGAGCACATTTGCCACCCAGGTAGCGAATTCGAAAGTGGTGTTAACGCATAAACCCCTTACGGTATCTACATAAAACTCACTGGGGTCAGGTGAGGCATTCACTAACATGAACCTGCCTCCCACATCACCGGTATGATCACCCACCATCAGGTGCCAGCTATTGCTGAAACAACCAAAAGAAGAATTGGTCAGGGTGTAATAACCATCGTTGGGACAGGTACTGGTGGTATAATTGAGGTTGGTGACTCCTGCTTTCAGCGGTCCCCGGGGAGTTGCATCGGAGCCAAAGGTCACATTCACTACAGGATCGCCCAAACTTCCGTTGCAGAGTTGCCCTTTCACCTGATAAAAGCAGATACAGAACAATAAAAGATGGAACAGTTTTGTTTTCATGATAGTTCCCGGCCCCGCATGTACAGGCGAAAAGAATGAATGATTATCCGCTTAAAAATACGAATAAATACCCGTTGGATCTTAGCGCAGTAAGGTAAGCTCATAAAAAAGGGCTACTGTGTTACAGCAGCCCTTTTACCGGGATCAAACTTTTATTTCTTTTTCTCAGCCCTGGCCCTTAACTCAGACAAAGGCATTGCGATTATGCGCCCCTTCTGTTTTCCATCCTTATAAGTGACCACTTTCAGCATGACCGCATCTTTGGGCGCGATCAGCGCAGAACTGTATACAGGATAATGATTGTCTGGAAAACTGTTATCAAAACTGTAATGAATATCCAGTGACGCCACTTCCTTACCCAGTTCGATCTTCAGTTTACCGTCACTGGTGATGCTGGATTCAAAACTGGGATCATATACGCTGGGAGCATATTTCTTATCGGCCACATCGTAGCGCTGAAAATGTTGTTCTACTTTACCAAAGAAATGTTCCCAGTTCTTTTTCTCTTTGGGCGACCATAGTATTTCAGAAATAGCAAATGCACGTGGCCAGGTCATGTATTGCTGATGGCGCATGTTATACACCTGCTCGGTCCATAAGTTGGCTTGTCCGCCTTTGATGTATTTGGGATCCACTTCAGCCGGCACGGGTTCAAACTCATAGGTCTTATTCAAACGGAGCGAAGCATAGATACGTGGTTCCACAATAGGATCGCCCTGCATATAATCCAGATAGGCATAAGTGGTAGGACTCATCACCACTTCATGCTTCATTTGTGCAGCTTTGATACCACCTTTCATACCCTGCCAGCTCATAACAGCTGCTCCGGGTGCCAGACCACCCTCCAGTATCTCATCCCATCCCAGGAATTTCTTTCCCTTGGATGAAACGATCTTCTCTAGTCGCTTCTCAAAGTAGCTTTGCACCTCTTCCATATGCGTAAGTCCCTCACGTTTCATCAGCTCTTTAACAGCATCTGATTTTGCCCAATAATTTTTCGGACACTCATCGCCACCCACATGGATATATTCGAACGGGAACAGCTGTGCCACCTGTGTCATTACTTTATCCAGGAACTCATATACTTTTTCATTCGCCGGACAGAGGGTATTATCCACCAATGCTGTGGGTGGATTACCATGCGACCAGTCCATGATCTCCTCACCGGAACGAACCTGGTAAGTATTGGCTTCGGGTGTACAGGACAGCTCTGGATAAGACACCACAGCAGCCAGACTATGCCCAGGCACATCGATCTCAGGAAGGATATTTACAAAACGATCTTTTGCATATTGTACCAACTCCTTAATATCTTCCTGCGTATAGAATCCACCGAAATCCTTAGGCTCGTCAGGTGTTGGTTTGCTGAATGTGCCGAAATAACCTACTTTCTTTACATTCCAGGCCCCTACCTCTGTCAGCTTGGGTAATCCTTTGATCTCCAGGCGCCAGCCCTCATCATCGGTCAGGTGCAGGTGTAATAGGTTGTACTTATAACGGACCATATCATCGATGAACTGCTTTACTTCTGCCTTGGTAAAGAAGTGGCGTACCACATCGAACATAAGGCCCCTCCAGCCAAAACGGGGCACATCGGTGATCTCTACCACCGGAGCCTCCCATTTTACCCCGGCAACTTTTGTTGCACTCTCGATCTCTTTGGGAAAGAGCTGGAGCAGCGTCTGTACTCCATAGAACAAACCGGCGGGCTCATTGGCCTTGATCACCACGTTTTTGGTGGTAACAGACAACTGGTATCCTTCCTTACCAATGGATTTATCTTCCGTCTTGTTCAACACAAGCCGTATATCGGCACCAGGTAATTGCTGGCTGACCGTGTACGAGCTGCCAGCAGTACCGGAAAAATGTTTTTTCAGCGTGGCCATTACCTGCACCAATTCTGGATCCGAAGGGGCTTCGATACGTAGGTTGGCAGGCAGTTTAAAAACGCCCTCACCCTGCTTAACCGAAACCGGTTCAGGGATGATGGCAATGTTCTTTTTAGCAGACTGGGCAATACCTGCCAGGCAAAAGAACAGGCAACAGATCGTTAATGTTTTTTTCATGCAGAGAATTTTGTAAAGTGTTAATATAAAAAGTAAAAAATGGGCTTAAATAAATATTTTTAAGTTCTCATCCATCTTCATCAAACAATTATGCATCCGATACGTGCCATTCTATTCGACCTTGACGGTGTGATCGTTGATTCCAATCCGGCTATTGAGCACTTCTGGAAGAGCATTACCGACCAGGAAGGTATTGAACTTACCGATCTTGCCATCCGAACCTGGATCCATGGCAGGAAAGTAGGCGATACACTGTCCGGACTATTCGGTCATCTATCCGAAGAACGGCACCAGGAGATCCGGGAAGCCGCCCAGCAATTCGACCTGAGCATTACACCCAAAGCTGTAGCTGGTGTAACGGATTTCATTAGGCAACTTCAGAAACAGTCCTTACCTGTTGGCCTTGTTACCAGCTCACATCATTCCCGGATGCTGAAAATGATTACACAACTGGATATCCATAACCAGTTCACCCATTTTGTAACGGCACAGGATGTGAGTAAAGGCAAACCCGATCCTGAGCCCTACCTGGCCATGAGCAGCAAAATGGAGCTGGATCCTGGCCATTGTCTTGTATTCGAAGATGCCATCAGTGGTATCCAGTCTGCCCAAAAAGCAGGCATGCACAGCATCGGCATCGGTAAAGACTGGGCCCGGAAGGACCTTTGTTTACACGGTGCCAAAGATGTGATCAGTGATTTTTGCGAGATCATTATCCATCAAAGAACTTTTACCACACCCAACGGGACGGTCTTTACCTCCGTTGGATGAGGTATCACTTGTATAACTTGTTAATGATATTGGCACCAACCTTTTTACCCGCTTCTGCACCAACGTCAACGCTATTCCGGTAGTGGATGCCTCCATATACACGGCTGATAGACGCTTCAGCAGCTGCTTCCTGGAACGAGTTAAAATGCCTTTGCATACCGATATAACGAAGATCACTGGTATCCTGGAATTCAAATTTCTCACCATATAAATGCGCCAGTACCACTGCAGCTGCTGCCGTAATAGTGCTATGTCCGCTGGTATATTCCGGGAATGGCGGCGTTTGCAGGAAAGGTGTCCAGCCCTTATCGATATGTTCATTGATCACGGTAACCGGGCGCACAACATTACTTCTGTATTTCTCATCCCAACAAGAGATAAAGGCATCATATAAAGCGATCGCTGTTAACGCATACCCCTGCGCTGTTTTCACGGCATCGGCTTTGGACGACTGGGCCGCAATGGCTGCAATGCCCATCCAGTGGCCGCCGGGTGTGATCTTTTTATTACCAAACATCATATGACCCGAGTGCTCTATCACAAAGGGATTGTCATCCCAGTACTTTGCGATCGTCTTTTCCTCTTCAGTAAGGTTGCGGGCAATATTGTACACTTCCATCACTTCTTTGAAGAATACACTGTTGGTATCGGTACTGTATTTGGGCGGGCGGGCAGGTTTGAACTGGGCGGCAGAATCCAATGCCATCGGCTTCATGGTATTCCAGCACCATTCTACTCCATCGAGGTAATCAGGAGGTGTGGGATGCCATTGCCCCGGATCATTGTTGCCAAGGAATTTGGGCTTGCCACGGGATAAAGCATATCCATCACTGGCGGCCCGTGCCAGCACCGTTCTGGCAATGGTATCGCCGAATGCTACCGACCTTTTGAAGGTCTCTTCATCCATGGAAGAACGGAACTTATCCATTGTGGCTTTTTCATAAGCCTTCAATGAATCCAGTGAAAAAACGACCTTATGAACCACTGTAAAAAAAGCCTGCGTAGCCGCCAGTGCATAATTGTAGCTCTTATTCTTCTCCGGTTCCGGCATCGGCTTGAATCCATTCAGTTTCGCTGTGATAGAGGCTGTTCCCGGCTTGGCAAACCGGATGGCTTCATAAGAAGCAAGGGATGAGTATACATAGATCCTGCTGCTTACCGGCGGGGTGAACACATCGTAGATGATGATCTGTGTGAGCTGGTCCTGGTTATTGTGCAACACTTCCGCTTCATTAATGGCCGTGCCTTTCTTACCTCCGCAGGCGCTAAACAGCCAGAGACCTGTTGCCATCATCAGCCCTGCATAAAAATGTTTTTTCATATTTTGGTTCTTTACATTAATTCAACTGGATTCTTCTAATATTCCCTTTGATATCCCTGATATCAAGTCCACCGGCATTCAGCGGAACCTGCAGGAACCTGCCCGACTGTGACAGGAAAGACGCTCCATAATACAACTCCTGTTTTTGCTTTCTACCGTCTTTCAGAAAAATAGTGGCACTGATGTCAGCAGGCGTTACAGGGATCAGTTTTACCGACTGCTTTTGTTTGAACACGCGTAATGGGCCCCTGTTCTCACTGGCCGCTATCAGAGCCGTACCATCTTTACCACGCAACTGTACCAGTGCTTTCCCATTACCGGGTAGGAAGATGCCGCTTTGCAGTATCGACAAAGCCTTGAAATTCCCTTTGCCATCTCCTTTCAATACAAGGCCGTTGAGGGCATCGTACCGGCCTACAGAAACTTCGGTCCCATAGTCGTTACCATTGATCGCCACATCCAGATTCCCGTCACCATCAAAATCAGCCACCGATATGCCATTTAAGGCAGAGAACTGGGCCTGCTGCGGCAATTCGCTCATGGTGAAAGTTCCATTGCCGTCGTTTCGCAGGTACACCGACTGGAACGTGTTGGCTTCCACCCTTTGCGCCTGTTTGAATTGCTCAGCAGGGAATAGTTTATCCATCGTGGCTTCGGCATAGGTCTTGTAATTCTGGAAACGGGTACGCATACTGATCATCTGTTTCACAATGTCGTCACGGGTCTGCGCGGGAAACTCTTTCATCTCGCCTTTCTTATCCGGTAGGAATAAGGAAGGGAATGCATCATAACTGCCATTCTTATCAAAATCTGCAGCCGTAATATGTACAGGGTATTTTTCGCTGGCACGGTAAAAGGAATTCCGTCCCATGTTCCCAATAATGTAATCGATATCGCCATCATTGTCAAAGTCGCCCGGTGCAATCGTATTCCACCATCCGGTCTGTTTCTGTACGCCTGACCTGTCCGTAACATTGGAGAACACTCCCTTATTGTTTTTCAGGAAAGTGACCGGCATCCATTCTCCTGCCAGTATGAGATCGGACCAGCCATCGTTATCGAAATCAGTGAACAGCGCGTCACATACGAGGCCGATGTTCTCCAGTGGTTTTGCCACCTGGCTGGTGACATCTGTAAAACGAACCAGCCCGGGACGGGAATCGTTTCGGTAGATAAAACTGGAAACAGGCTTGGGGTAATTCCAGGGATCCACTCTTCCTGAAACAAAAATATCCAGATCGCCATCATGGTCGTAATCAATCGCCTTTACGCACATTTTACTGGTCATATTGGTCGGCAGGGCTTTCATGTCGATCGTATAATTGCCCTTTCCGTCATTCACATACAATTTGTCCTGGTAAACCAGGGTATTCCTTTCATTCTCGTAACCACCGCTGGCTACATACAGGTCCAGGTCTCCGTCACCATCCGCATCAAACAGGAGCATACCTTCCTCTTCCCATCGCTTGGTATTGATGTCGGCTCCAGGCAACAATGCTTTCTGCACAAATTTTCCATCCTGCTGCTGCAAGAAGAGTTGGCCGCTATACGAGAATGAGCCGCCTGTCACCATATCATCCAGCCCATTTCCATCCACATCCCCTACTGCCAGTGCCGGTCCGTATTCCGAGAATTTGTGTGGGATCAGTTTCTGGATATTGAAATCAACAAAGTCCTTTTCGGGATGTATATATCGGATATTCACCGCTGTGGTAACATCCGTAAACAAAGCTCCGGTCACAAACGATCCTCTGGTGAATTGATAGGTCTCCTGAGCGTCCTGGTAGTCCACAGAAAGCCGCTGATCCGCTTTCACATTTCGGAGCCGCTGCATCTTCCCATTTGGCCAGCGCACAATGAGCGAATCTATCAAGGTTGCTTTACCAAGTCCAAAATGTATATTGACATCCACAGAAGATAAATAACCACGGTACGGTGTATGCTCCAGGAATTGTTTTTTACCGTTATCATAATACAACTCCAACCAGGTTCCCAGACCTCCTTTATTCAGGCTGTCGCCATGTAACTGTATCTGCAGGAAATGATTGGACTCTTTTTTGTCCTTTACCTGTTCCTGTGCATTGTTACGGTATAGTCCTGCTTCATCATTGATGTTGTTAACCACCATATCCAGGTCACCATCATTATCCAGGTCTGCATACACCCCTCCATTGGAAAAACTGGGCAGGTTTAATCCCCAGTCCTGGGTAACATTGGTAAAGTGGAGGTCCCCGTTGTTCCTAAATGCATAATTATGGATCTTGACCTCCGGTATCTGGGCAAGCAATTGTTTCTTAGTGGCAACCGCATAAGCTGTGTTCCTGAATGCCACAAAATCATGGTCGGTCACATCCTTGGGGAATCCATTGGTGATAATAATGTCGCGGTTACCATCATTATCGAAATCGGCCACCATCGGTGTCCAGCTCCAGTCTGTTTCTGCAATGCCTGCATAAAACGAGACATCACTGAAAATAGGGTCACCGACAGAATCGTTCTGCCCTACCCTGGGGCCCTGGTTCAGTTGCAACATGTTACGGACATACTGGTATTGATATCCGAAATAATCGCTGTTCTGATAGGTCTGATAACTGTTGGCATTCATCATCATCTTTTTCCGGTAGTTGTCTTCCGGATTCATATCCAGTGTGATCACATCACTCAGGCCATCGTTATTGATATCCACCACATCGTTGCCCATAGCATTTGCTGCCGTGTGTTTGAAATAGGTGTTCAACTGTTCGCTGAAAGTGCCATTGCGGTTATTGATCCACAACAGGTCATTCGACAGATAATCGTTACTCACGTACATGTCTTTCCAGCCATCTTTATTGAAATCGGCAATGGTAACTGCATGACCGTATCCTTCCACCAGTATGCCTGCTTCTCTCGAAACATCCTTGTATACGGGATGTTTCAATGTGCTGTCCCAGTCGTTACGGAATAATTTATCCGTATTCTTATGGCTCCCATCTTTCAGAATGGGCCGGAAACGGTTGGGATAATCATTCTTAACGATCTCATTGTTGACCATATACACATCCAGGTCTCCATCGTTATCATAATCGAAAAAAGCGGCCATGGTTCCGTGAGTGGTATCGGCAAGACCATATTCAGCAGCCAGATTTTTGAAATGAGGTATACCTTCCTTGTCGTTCCCCTGGTTCACATACAACAGATGCTCACGGAGTTTGGGGTCTTTCAGCAGAGTGGCACTCACATAAACATCCATCAGTCCGTCATTATTGATATCGACCACAGACACGCCCCTGCACCATTTTCCATCTCCATTCACGCCTGCTTTATCAGTAACATCCTCAAAAACGAAATCCCCTTTATTCAGATAGAGTTTATTCTGTACAAGGTTACCTGAAAAATACAGGTCAGGCAGACCATCTTTGTTAAAATCGCCGACACCAACGCCACCGCCATTGTATACGTTCTCAAAATCAAGCACATTCACAGAATCATTTTCCTGTATCCGGTTATTGAAATGAATCCCTGATCGATCTGCATCGATTTTTGTGAACAGCGGCTGGTTACGTTTGCAGGAGATCAGCAGAAAAGAGAAAAAGCAGAAAAGGAAAAATGGAAAATATTTTACAGGATATTTCATTGGAAAGCAGGTTCTGGCAATAACAAAATAAGGAACTACAATATCCTTAAAAAAAATGAAAGAGGCAGTATTGGAACTGCCTCTTTCGCGAAATTTATATGATCAGAACAGTCACTGATTAGTAGCCGGGATTCTGCTTCAAAGCACCCTTGCTCAGATCGATCTGCGACTGCGGGATCGGGAAGTACTCATTCTTTCCTTTGGTGAATGTGGCACTGCTCAGATAAGTACGCTTGGCTTTTTCTTTGGCGATATAGGCATTCAGTTCTACATCCGCAGTACCATAACGTACCAGGTCGAAGAAGCGGTGTCCTTCCATAGCCAGTTCGAGTTTTCTTTCAAAGCGTACAGCTTTGCGGCCGTAAGCCTGGTCTGGGAATACCAGGTATAAACCCACCTGATAGTTGGCAGCATTGGCACCACCTGGCTGTTTAACCCAGGTAGAAGGATTATCCTTCACCCTTGACCTTACCTGGTTAACCAGTAATACGGCATTGGCCAGCGAACCTACTTCTACTTCACACTCAGCAGCCCATAACAGCACGTCTGCAAAGCGGATGAAAGTGTAGTTATTAGCGGTCACACCAGCAGTCCAGAATGAATTATCTGTCAATGCTCCAGCCTGGCGCTTGAAGTATACGTGTTTAATAGGTGCGTAAGGTCCACCATTGTTCTGGTCGCGGATCCAGTCGTTACCTGGGTGTAAGCCCCAATCCAGGTAAGGGATACCTCTTCTGCCGATGGTGAAATCCAAACGGGGATCAACCGGAGTAGTTACATCTGGAGTAAACGCCTGAGATGAAGTCAGTCCCTGGTCGTTCTTGAAATCAGTTGCATTCCAGGTATCCAGCAAAGGAAGGCCGGTAACGGGATCAACTTTGAAGGAGTTGGCCAGACTGATAGATGGCTGATAGAATCCGCAGCATCCGCCAGGACCACCATTGTAAGGGAAGTTCAACACATCTCCCCATCCACCGTTATCACCGCTTGAGTTATCATTCACAGATTGCTGGCAGGAGAATACGGCTTCAGCAGAGTTCTTTGTCTCAGCATTGAAGTTGTCGAAGAAATTAGGCATCAACGCATATTTCTTACCTGAAGTGGTAACACCATTGGCGATCACGTCTTTCAGAATCGGCAAAGCTGCCGTATAATCCTTCTTGAACATCAACGCTTTTGCTTTCAGTGCTTTGGCGGCCCATACATTGGCACGTCCTACAGAGCTCTGTGTAGCAGGCAGGTTAGCGATGGCATAATCCAGATCGGCCAGGATATTGGGCCAGATATCTGTTGTATTGGACACATTGTAGTTACCCGCTGCATAAGTGATGGTCTCATCCACAAAAGGCACATTGTTCCACATTTTTTTGGCCTCCATGTGGTAATGTGCACGCAGGAAACGTGTCTCAGCACCAATGCGCTTTTTGTCTGCATCGCTGATATCACTGGCAGAAGCCATCAGACGGAGCACGTCGTTACAACGCTGAACAGCATCGTACACAGCCTGCCATTTCTGGTTGAAATAACCATTGGATGCGGTTGGCGAATAGGTTTCAATAGGCACGATATCAGCCTGGTCACCGGGGTCGGATCCTTTGTAGGCATCATCAGAGGCCACACCGCCATATACCCAGTTGGAACCGGCACTCTGCCAGCCACCGCCGGCACCACCGTAGCCATCGAGCATGGAATAGGCTCCGATCAGTACCCCTTCCACACCGGCTTTGTTGGCCAATGTGTTCTGGTCTAATGAGCCGATGGGCGATTTGTCGAGGAAGTTCTTGGAACATGCGTAGAACAGCACCAACGAAGTGGTAACGCCTACCAGTAATATTTTGAATTTAGATTGTTTCATATTGCAATGTTTAAATACAATTAAATGGGTTAATTAGAAGGTTACGTTTACGCCGAAGTTGAAATTTTTCTGGTTATTGGGATAGTTACCATAATCAATTCCAAAAGCTGCGTTAGAACCAGACAATTCAGGATCTAACCCTGTGTATTTTGTAATTGTAAATAAGTTAGCAGCCTGCACATAGAACCTGAGTTTTTCAATACCCCACTTCTTAGACAAGGAAGCTGGCATATTGTATCCCAGGATCATTGACTTACACCTCAGGTAAGAACCATTCTCCTTGTAATAAGAGTTAGGCACCTGGTTGGTACTGAAGCTGGCATCGTTCTCTGCGATAGGCACATTGGTGTTCGTACGGGTAGGCAGCCATGATTTGTTCAAAGCATCAATACTCTTGGCGCCCTGGAATGAAGGATAGAAATCAGTCCAGTAACGTACATAGTTAATAACATCGTTACCTACAGAAGCATACATGAAAGTTGAGAAATCCCAGTTCTTGTAGCTAACACTCAGGTTCAGACCCAGCGTGTACTTAGGATTGGGGTTTCCAAAATAGGTCCTGTCGGCATCTGTGATCTTACCGTCACCATCTGTGTCCCTATATTTGAAACGACCTGGCTTGGCTCCATCCTGGGTAGGAGATTTTGACACATCCGCTGCATCCTGGAACAGACCTACCACTTCGTATCCATAGAAAGCACCGATGGGGTGACCTACTTCGTTCCTTACAAAGTCTCCGATACGAGATCCGCCGGCAGTGAAGTAGTTACCGGGAATATTCACGATGTTACTCTTATACGTAGTGAAGATGGCGCTGATATCGTATTTCCAGTCGCGGGAAGCTGTTCCATGATAGGTCAATGACGCATCCACACCTTTGTTCTGGATATCTCCAATGTTTACATTAGGCAAAGCGGCACCACCTACTGTGGCCGGGGCCTGGTCGGTGAACAACAGACCGTTGATCTTCTTCTCGTAGTACTCGATAGAGAAGTCCACTTTGTTCTTGAACAATTGCGCATCGATACCGAAGTTGGTCAGGATATCTTCCTCCCATCCTGTTTTGGGGTTACCGATACGGGTTGCGTAGAAACCTTGCACAGAACTGGTACTGGTACCGTTGATATCATAGAAAGAACCACCTGCACGGCTTCCGTACTGGCTGAAGGCGTTAGAAGGATCCACGTTGGCCTGGTTACCCATCTTACCCCAGCTTCCCCTGATCTTCAGATCATCGATCCAGCTGATATTCTTCATGAAGTTCTCACGGGAGATCCTCCAACCTAATGCAAAAGAAGGGAAGACACCATAACGCTTCTCAGGTCCGAAACGGGAAGAACCATCGCGACGAACCGTTACACCCAACAGGTATTTATCGTTATAGGCATAATCAACCTTGCCGAACAGAGAGAACAGAGAGTTCTGATAAGCATAGCTATAGTTGGTAAATCCGGAAGAACCACCACTCAGTGTTCTATAGTTGGGATTATCGGTGAAGAAACCAAGGGCTCCACCACCTACACCGCGACCATAGGCCTCAACAGCTTCCACACCAGCCAGCGCAGTCACTGCGTGTTTACCGGCAAATACATTGCTGTACTTAACAGTGTTGGTCCAGGTCCACTGCCTGTTATAACCAGCATTCTCGCTGAATGAGTTGGAACCATTGTTCTCTGCATTCTCATAGGTACGGAAGCCATAGTTATAATAGTAGAAGTTGCTCATGGTACCACCAAAAGAGGTTCTGGCAGTGAAGTGATCAGCAAAGTCAACTTCCGCAAACATATTGCCCTGAATATCCCATGAGTTACCTTTATTATCGTTGGCCCTCATACGCATGGCAACAGGGTTCTGGGCATTACCCAAACCTTTTGCTGCAGTACCTGCGAATCCGCCATTGATATCAAACACCGGGATGATCGGCTGCTGACGGTAAGACATAGAGATCTCGTTACCCTCGCTCTGGTTTCCGATCTGTGGATTGTCCCTGTTAAAGATGTACAGGTTCTCTCCTACGCGGATATTCTTGTTGATATTATAGGTCGTATTAACACGGGCAGAATATCTTTTCAGGTAAGTACCCATCAAAGTACCCTGCTGGTTGAAATAGTTCAGAGAGAATAGGTAAGTGTTCTTTTCGTTACCACCACTGGCTGTTACCGTGTGGCTCTGGATGGAAGCCGGCCGGAAGATCTCATGGAACCAGTCAGTACCTACTTTATTGGCGGCAGTGATCTGGTAAATTCCTTTATTGAAATCTGAAACGTTGTATTTGGCCAGGTCGGCGGCGGAGATCGTACCAGTGATACCGGCTCCGCTGGGTCCGTTCATGATATAATCAGGAATGATCGGTGTAGCCCCGCTACCATACTGAGGGTGCGTGGTAGGCTGACCGGAATTTTTCAAGGCCAACCAGGTCAGGTCTGCCATACCCTGTGTACCCAGCAGGTTAAAGGCATTGCCGCTGGCAGGTCTTTGTGTACCGATATAAGCATCGTAGGTTACGGTGGCGCGGCCTGACTTACCTTTTTTGGTAGTCACCACAATTACACCGTTTGCACCCCGTACACCATAAATTGAAGCCGCACCGGCATCTTTCAATACCTGTATGGATTCGATCTCAGAAGCATTCAGGTTGGTCAAACTTCCCTGTACGCCATCCACGATCACCAGTGGATCTACATTACCGAAAGATGTGATACCGCGGATACGGATATTACTACCCGAACCAGGCTGACCGGAAGTGATCACATTCAGACCGGAAGCACGGCCCTGTAACATCTGTTCAGGACTACCGGCAGGAACCGCTTTCAGATCTTTTACGTTTACCACGGAAACCGATCCTGTGATATCTTTTTTACGTTGGGCAGAATAACCTGTCACCAGAACCTCATTCAACTGACTGGTGGTCTCAACCAGTGCAAAGTTGAATTCAGATTTACCAGATACAGGCTGTTCTACGGCTTCAAAGCCCACCACAGTGACAACCAATACCGCTTTAGCGCCGGCATTGATGGTGTACACCCCTTCATTGTTGGTCAGGGAGATCACAGTGGTGCCCTTTACCTGTACGGTAGCACCCGCAATCGGCTGACCGTTTGCTTTGTTGGTAACTTTACCG
The DNA here is from genome assembly GCA_020403425.1 of Chitinophagaceae bacterium. GTDB lineage: Bacteria > Bacteroidota > Bacteroidia > Chitinophagales > Chitinophagaceae > Sediminibacterium. The sequence goes on from JADBXR010000008.1 coordinate 175,491, forward strand.
GTTACAGCCTTCTGGGCAAATACATTGAAACTGAAAAAGACGAGAAACAACGCGAGGAGGTAACTCCGCACAAGCAGGTTAATTTTCGTTGGCATAGCAATTTGGGTTGTTTGTTAAAGGATTATAGCAATCTTGGATAAATTTATAACGATTTGTTAATGCCGCACTGTGTTTTTTTAACAATTTGTTGTATGATTTTATCAATTATAATATGTATATTTTACACATAATAAAAAACTAACGAGTGTTTCTACCACTCAAAACTCAATAACAGCAAAGGTTTTCAGGAAACTTGCGTTTTTTTGTACATTCCTGCACGAATCTGCAACTTTGCAAAACGATGAATTTTAAACACGTATTGGCAATATTTTTAATAACAATAGTGTCCGGATCCTGCGGTGATGAAGCTGCGGAGCATCCATCAAAAACACTTACAGAAACAGTTCCACCAATGCTATCCACCAGTGTCCACTGGATAGATACCAGCCTGAACCTGGGCAAAATACCGATGGGAGATTCTGTAGTATTCCATTTCAGGTTCACCAATACAGGCACTTCCCCACTGATCCTTGGAAATATTTACACCGGTTGCAGTTGTACAACCGCTTCCCACAGAGGCACTGCGGTAGCCCCGGGCACGACAGACAGCATCAAAGTCGTCTTTGATACACGAAAATCCGTCACAGGATTTGTCAGCAAAACCATACAGGTCAAGGGAAACATAGCGTCAGGCAGCAGGGTGCTGCGCTATAGTGCGATGATCACCGGTCACAAAACGGTTACAGGATCCTGATATTAATCCTCCAGTTTTTTCCACCAGGTCCGGTGCAGGATCAGTACGACCAGCAACAGGATTCCAGCAGTGATCAGCAGTGGAAATTTCATCCAAAGTACCAGGTACATGGGAAGGATGGTGAGACATAACTGGCCGATGATCCCCAGTACCACATTGAACATATCACGGCCAAAATGCCGGTTCGGCTGGAATTCCGGATCTGTTTTCCTGACCTCCAGCAGCACCGGTTTCCAGAACCCCCAGGGCTTCACAGTGACATAAAAATGCTGTAACACCCTGCTTTCGGTCGGGGCTGCCAGATAGGTCCCAAAGATCGAACCCGCCAATGATATCAGGAACAACAGGGGCCAGTTATACAATGGCTGGCCTTCAAATACATACGGAAAGATCAGTGCAGCAATGATCCCGCTCATCATACCCCAGAAAAAACCACTGGCATTGAAACGCCACCAGTACCACTTGAGCAGATTGGCCGCGATATAGCCGCCATACAATGCCCCTACGATCCACATCAATACGCTGTTCACATTCTTGGCAAAGAATCCAAGGATGATTCCAATGGTCACGACCAGGATGCCGGCCGTGTAATTCATCCGCATCACTTTTCGGGTAGATGCCTGCGGATCCAGGTATTTGACATAGATATCATTCACGATATAGGCCTGTGCTGCATTCAGTGTTCCGGAGAAGGTTCCCATAAAAGCCCCCAGTAATCCTGTTAATGCCAGTCCCAATATGCCCGCAGGCAAATAACCGTTGATGACGGCAGGCAAGATCCTTTCAAAGTCAACCCCTGTGGGTGATGCCAGGTTCAGCTCCTGGTAATACAATAGACCCAATACCGTTAACCCGATGATCATGGTATAGCGCACCGGCAGCAGCACGATGGACACAAAACCACTCATTTTGGAAGCTTCTTTGGGCGAGCGGGTAGACAATATTTTCTGCATGTCATAATTGGGTGCAGGCCCGGCCAGACTGGCGAATACCCCTTTGAAAAGCATCATCATGAAAAATAAGCCGAAAAGCCCGAATCCATCCTCCGCTATCTTGTTATCGACCGCAGGAATCGTATGGCTCCAATCAAGGTCCAGCTTCCACGAAAAAAATGGCGTGAGCCAACCCTCAGGCACCGAAAGTGACTGATGCTGCAGGTGCCGGGCTGCGATAACGCCGATGGCCACACAGGCTACGGTCATGATCAGGTACTTGATCAGGTCGCCCAGCACGATGCTGTGCATGCCTCCCAGAATGGAATAAAAAGTAGCAAAGAGCGTGAACACGATACCATAAAAATGCGCTACATATTGCGGAGCCACGGTAAAGGGAACATAGTCCTTCACTTCGCTCCAGGGTACGAATATTTCGATGAATTTTCCCAATCCCACAAAACCATAGGCCAGGAACCCCAGGCAGCTGATGAGTGCAAAAGCCACCACCACATTATGTGAAGCCCGCACTGCAGGTCCGGATTCTCCAAAGCGGGTGGCCAGCCATTCGGCACCGGTGGTAGCATTGGAGCGACGCAGCCATTTTGAGAGGAACATCATCAGGATCACCTGGTTAAAAACCGGCCAGAGCCAGGGTATCCAGATGCTTTTCATTCCGTATACAAAACAGAGCGCCACCATCCACATGGTACCGCTGATATCGAACATATCCGAAGCGTCACTTAGTCCCAGTAAATACCAAGGTAATTTTTTACCACCCATCAGGTAGTGATCCTTACTCTTACCCGCTTTTTTCCGCAGCTGCCAGCCAATCCCCAGCATCAACAGCAAGTAGATAGCTATAATACTGATATCCAATGTGGTAAGTCTCATATACAATATCCCATTAAAGGGTCTTGACCGGAAGATACCGCCTCAAAACACCTACTCTCCCTCCTACATCCGGCATCCGGAAATCCGAAAATGACAAAAAAGTACCAAATCTTTGCAGCGAACCGGAACAGATATCTGTCCTAAACAACAGAATATGTTCGTTGTTGGCTACTTGGGAAGGGTTGCACCTGACCAGCAAACAGCCAGGCAACCGTGTTCTACCCAATTTTATGTAAAACCGCCTCCTATCTGCCTGTTCACGGAACAGGGTACAAGATAGCGCAGTTATGTAAAATAAACACATGTACCTGATTTGTGTCCGGTGGCCGGCTAATCACGCTGTCAACCGTACCATTTTACATAGATTTAACCGATATCTGGACCATGCAGAAGAAAATTCTACGCGAAATCACCCCATTGACCCCTGCAGACTGCTTTACTGTTTTTGCCCGCACCAAAACAGAATTCGATTTCCCTGTGCATTACCATGAGGAATTCGAGCTGAATTTCATCAAAAACGGCAAGGGTGTGAAACGGGTAGTAGGTGACCACGTGAAAGAGATCGGCGACTATGAGCTGGTGCTGATCGGTCCTAACCTGCAACACGCCTGGTTCACCCACAAATGCAAGAGCCCTGAGATCACTGAAGTCACCATACAGTTCCACAAGGATCTGTTCGACGAGAAATTATTACGAAGGAACCAGTTCAGTTTCATCCGGACCATGCTGGACAATTCATTGCGGGGTATCCTGTTCTCATATGAAACAGCGGCACTGCTTTCTTCCAGGATCATGCGGCTTAGCAAGAAAGATGGCTTCGAATCGGTGCATGAACTGATGTGGATCCTGCATGAACTTTCCATCTCACGTCATTCCAGGATCCTCTCCAACTCCACTTTCAACAACATGGAGCATTTTACCTATAATAGCCGCAGGATCGAGCGGGTGATGGAATACCTGAACGAGAACTTCAAGAACCCGATCTCCTTATCGGAAGTGGCCAAACTCACCAATATGGCCGATTCGGCCTTTAGTCGTTTCTTCAAGACCAGAACGGGAATGACCTTTATAGACAGCCTCACAGAGATTCGGTTGGGCCATGCTTCACGCATGCTCATCGATACCACGCAATCGGTGGCAGAGATCGCCTACGAATGTGGCTTCAATAACATATCTAATTTCAACCGGATCTTCAAGAAGAAAAAAGGATGTACACCCAAGGAGTTCAAGAAAAGCTACTCCTCAGAAGAGCGCATCTTCTTTTGATAGCAGTTACAGTTTGCGGCTTACTTTGGTGAAGTCTTTGGTGACAACGGCCTTCATCACCCCAAGGGTATCTTTACCAGACTGTGCCATGTTCACTTTGAACTCGCATTCATATCCCTCGGCTTCTTCAAAGAAGATCACTTCCTTTACATCAAATCTAACTCGGGAGGAATCATTGTTGACAGACTGGTACAGGAATTCCGTCATGGCTTTTTTCAGACGTTGTTCCACTTCGGCAGGCTTGGGCTTTTTCTGGCAGGCAAACACGGACAGCAGGAGCAAACAGGCTAATATCTTTTTCATAGCTGGCGGATAATCTTTAGAATGTTGGTTAAATATAATAATTACAAGGGCATCGCCAAGGCTGTCTATTTTTTTTATTTCCACATGCGGTCAGATAGCGGTTTGGTATTGTATTTGCCTACGCTTAGAATACGTATTTTTACCACCTCAAACCCCATTAGGCCTGAAGCGTTTCCTGCAAATATTACGTCGTACAATTTTGGTTATTTTGGCTGTACTGCTGCTGGCATTCATCGCGATCCAGACTGAATTTGTACAGAACTGGCTGGTAGGCATCGCCACCCAGCGACTTTCCAGGGCACTGGGTACGGAAGTGAGCGTTAAAAATGTCAGTTTTTCCCTCTTCAACCGGCTGAATATGGAGGGAACGATGGTGAGGGATCAGCAAAAAGATACCCTGCTCTATGCAGGAAAACTGAAAGTACGGATCACGGACTGGTTTTTCCTCAAAGAAAAAGCCGTACTGAAATATGCAGGACTGGAAGATGCCGTGATCAAACTGCAACGGAAGGACTCAGTTTGGAACCACGCTTTCATCCTGGATTATTTCTCATCGCCCCAGCCCAAGAAACAAAGTGGCGGACTGGAGCTTAATCTGAAGACCATTGAACTAAGGAATGTACGCATCCTGAAAAACGATCTATGGATCGGTGAAAGGATGGACATTTCCATGAGCAACCTGCTTTTGGATGCAGAGAACGTGGACTTGAAAAAAAGCATCTTCCACATCAATTCCGTTCAACTGGAGAGGCCGTTCGTGCGCATCCTGAGCCTTGACGGACTCCGACCGGACTCACTACGTCCCAAGCCTACCAAAGATACGGGCATGTACCTGAATGCGGGTGACATTGCACTATATGTGAACCGGGTCACCATTAAAAACGGAAGCCTGTTCATTGATGGGAATACGGAAAGACCCATCCCGCATTTTGACGGTAGTCATATACAGCTTAGTAAATTGACCGGTACTCTTGATCAGATCCGGTTCGTAAAAGACACTTTGCGTGCCAATATTGAGCTCTCCGTCAAAGACCGCTGCGGACTGGAACTGCGCAAGCTGAAAACAGCTTTCCGCTTTACTCCCCAGATCATGGAACTGGCAAAACTTGATCTGCAAACCAACAAAAGCAGGCTGACCAACTATTATGCCATGCAGTTCAGGGATTTCAACAAGGACTTTGCACATTATATCAGCCAGGTTGTGATGCAGGCGAATTTTACCGATGCCAGAGTGCATACGGATGATATCGCCTTTTTTGCGCCGGAACTGAAAGATTGGAAAAAAGAAGTGATCCTGAGCGGCAAGTACCTGGGTACCGTTGAAGATTTCACAGTGAACAATCTGGCAGCCAAGATCGGCAGCACCACACGTGTGATCGGTTCCAGTTTCAGCATGAAAGGTCTACCCGAGATCAACACCACCCGCATAGAGCTGAAGAACGGCACACTCCAGACCAACTACGCTGATCTGGGTTCACTGATACCCCAGTTACGAGGCGTTACCTCACCCAACCTGGCCGCTTTGGGCAATATCATTTACCGGGGTAATTTCAATGGCACTATTCAGAATTTTGTTACAGCCGGCACTTTCAGCACCCAGTTGGGAGGTGTAAGAACCAATATCAGCCTGAAACTACCCAGCCGTGGAGAGCCATCCTACACTGGTGCACTGGAGACCACACGATTCAACATCGGCAAATTCTTAAGTGACAGTTCGTTGGGGCTCGTAGATTTCAAAGGCAGGATCGTAGGCAGCAGTTTCAATATTGAGAAACTGAAGACCACAGTGCAGGGAACCGCCACATCGCTGGAATACAAAGGATATACCTATACCAATATCATCTCGCTCGGGACCTTTCAGCGGAAATATTTTAATGGGGAGATTAAGATCGACGATCCGAACCTGGATTTCACCAGTACCGTTGAGATCGATCTTTCAAAAGAACTGCCCCGCTACAATATTGTGGGCGACCTGGTGAACTCGAACCTGAAAGCATTGAAACTGACCAAGGATTCGATCCTGGTCACCGGACTGCTCGACGTCAACTTTACAGGCACCAACATCGACAACTTTTTAGGCAGTGCCAAATTCCTGAATGCCAATATCAAGAGCGAACGCAGCGAACTGAATTTCGATTCACTGAACCTGAGTTCCGCATATGTTGATTCAGTCAAATACCTACATCTCGGAAGTAATGAGTTCAATGCCACTATCAATGGCCGTTTCAGCATCAAAGACCTTCCGTCCAGTTTTCAGGCTTTTCTCACCAGGTATTATCCTACTTATATCAAACAGCCCAAATCGGTTCCTCAGAACCAGGTATTTTCATTCAAGATCAATACAGGACATTTTGAACCGTACCTCCAGTTGCTGGATAAACGCTTGTATGGCTTTAACGATGCCAGTATCAGTGGCTCTGTTGACACTCGCAGGAACCAACTGGCGATAGATGCGGCCATCCCCGCAGGCAGATATGACAAGATCAGTTTCACCGGTCTCGACCTTGGGGGCAAGGGCAATAAAGACAGTATTTCAGTAACGGGCAATATCACAGAAGTGCAGGTAAGCGACAGCCTTCGTTTCCCCAATTCAAAGATCCGCATTACTTCCAACAACGATCATTCCATTGTATCCATTAAAACCAGCGCAGACAATACACTAAATGATGCCGATCTGCAGGCGGATGTGTATACACTGAACGATGGTGCCCGCATCCAGTTCAGGCCATCTTCATTTGTATTGAATGACAAGAAATGGAGCATTGAAAAAGCAGGTGAATTAACCGTACGAAGTAAACTGGTACAGGCTGAGAATGTCAAATTCACACAGGGTTTCCAGGAGATCAGTATTGAATCGGATCATCCGGATGATGGCAGCAGCAGCAATAACCTGTTGGTCCGATTGAAGAATGTAGTGTTGGGTGACATCACTTCTATCTTTTTCAAGGATCCAAGACTGGAAGGTGTTACCTCAGGTACCGTACACCTGAACGATCTGATGGGCAGCTTTAACGCGGCAGCCGATCTGAAAGCGGAACAGTTCCGCTTGAATGATGACTCTGTGGGTCTGGTGAACATCCAGGCTTCCTATGATGGCAAGACCGGCCGTCTGCCTTTCTCCGTTCGATCCAACAATGAGGGATACCAGTTCTCTGCGAAAGGGAGCTATGATCTTAAAGACAGCACTGGCCAATCCTTTACCACCGATATCGCACTGCAGAATTCAAAGATCGATTTCCTGCGCATGTTCCTCTCCGATCTTTTCAGTGATATCAAAGGGCAGGCTTCGGGTAATCTCACCATCAAGGGAGACCTGAACGCACCGGACCTGCTGGGAAGGATCCAACTCAAAAACGCAGGCATGAAAGTGAATTACACACAAGTGTATTACACGATCGATTCGGCAGATATCCGTTTTACAGAGGAAGGTATTGACTTTGGCAGGTTCAACATTCACGACAGGTACCAGAATACCGGTACGGTAAGCGGTAAACTGAAAGAGAGAGGTTTTAAGAATATCGTGTTCGATCTGGACATGTTTACCAATAAATTATTACTGATCGATACCCGTCCACAGGACAACCAGCAGTTCTATGGCAAAGCGATCGGAAGCGCACGTTTGCGCATGACGGGACCGGAATATGCGGCACAAATGCAACTCATTGCAGAATCTAACGACAGTTCCCATATTTTCATCCCGAACTCGGTGAGCAAGGAAAGCGGTGTAGCGGACTTCATCGTATTCAAACAGTATGGTACAGAAATGGAGAAAGCGGGCAATAAAAGCAACTTCAATCTTTCTGTTGATCTTGACCTCACTGCCAACAACAATGTGATGATCGATGTGATCCTGGATGAACTGGCCGGGGATGTGATCAAAGCCGTAGGGTATGGCAAACTCAGGATCAAAGCCGGCACCACAGAACCGCTCACCATGCGGGGCAGATACAACATCGATAAGGGAAGTTATGTATTCAACCTGCAGAATATCCTGCGTAAACCTTTTGAGCTGGCTCCCGATGCCGGCAATTACATTGAGTGGAACGGAGATCCCTTTAAGGCTGATATGCATGTAGATGCCAGGTATACTGCGGAACGTATCAGCCTGGCCGAATTGGTCAGCAACCTGAACCTGAGTCCGGCTGTAAAAGGCTACCGTGGTGATGTATACGTGATAGCTCAGTTACGTGATAAACTGAGCAGACCCGATATCAGGTTCCGCATCGATTTTCCACAGGGAAGTCCTGTAAAGTCCGACAATGAATTCAACCAATACCTGAACCGGTTGGAGAGAGACCAGAACGAGATACTGAATCAGGTAGCATTCCTGTTCCTCTTCAATTCGTTCCAACCACCCGGTGGATTGGGCAGTGCCAATGCACTGACCCCTTATTCCATCACTTCACTCACCGTGAATACGATCTCGCAACTGCTCACGAAGAGTGTGAACAAAGTATTGTCCAACCTGCTGTTCAGGATCACCGGCGATAAGAGTCTGCGTTTTGATGTGGGTACCAGCGTATACAGCAGTTCGAACCTGATAGACCCCGGAAGCAGCAGCGTTAGCGGTACGAACAGTAAACTGGACCGTACACGGGTCGACCTTAAATTCGGTTATGCATTTGCCAATGAAAAGATCATCGTAACACTGGGCAGTGACATAGATTTCAACTTTGGTAATTCTTCCGCCATACAGAATGGCAATACCCAATGGCTGCCAAATGTCAACATCGAATTCATTCTCTCGAAAGATAAAAAGCTTCGTTTGATCGTGTTCAACAAAGCCAGTCTTGACCTTAGTGGTGCCAGTTTTGGTCGCCGTAACCGGCAGGGGGTCAGTATCTCTTACCGGAAAGATTTTGAAACACTCTTTGCCAACAAGGAAAAAGATCTGGTGATCAAAACACCAGCAGACAGCACTGCCAATCAACAACAGTGACCATCCATCGGAACAGATCCGGCCTTACGGCAATATGGGCTGGGGAATCGCCTTGCAGTTTTTTAACCGGTACACATAGAAATACCTGACCACTCCTCCACTCCTGAGCTGTTTAATCGTTACCGGTTTTTCGATCGTGGTAAAATAAACTCCATAAGCGTCTGCTACATTCAATGGCAGATTGGAAGGAACAATGGCATAAGCATCATCGCCCCGTTGCAGTTGTTCTCTTTCCCTGTTCAGCCAGGCGAACTTGTGCACGTCTTCCAGTAGCCCCACACCCAATACCCTTGATCCGCTTGCACGGGATGTGTAGAATTCAAGATGCCCACCGGGGAACCATTTGTTCACGAGTATCGGCGAATGGGCTTTCATCAGGCCTTTGGCAGCATCTTCTTTCGCCAATACAGCAAAGGAATCGCTGAGATCCTTCCATCCGGAAAGATCGAGCGTAGGACAGTACTCACCATAATTCTCCTTGTCATGGCTTCCGAAATTCACCGGCGACAGCCGAACAAGGGCAACACCAGCTATCAATACCACGATAAGCAATGCGCCAGCCAATTTGATGAAACCCGGAAAAGTTTTGAAGGATCGTTGTTCCAGGTACAGCCCGCCTACCAAAAACAACGGAATATACCCAGGTCCGCTCCAATGCGGCAATGTGGGATTCAGCAAGGATACGCCCCAGAATAACAGGATCATCGGCAAACTCATGCATAACAGCCAGGTAGCCGCTCTTTTGCGGTTAAAGCGGATCCGTTTACGCAGCATGGCCACCAGTGCTATCAGCAGCAGTATGAAAATAACGGGATTCTGGTATGCGAATTCCCCTGCAATTTCCCTGCCCAGCATATCCCACTGGATAGTGGTATGGGTCACCCTCTGCGAATGAAAACGGTACGTTATGAAATCATTGATCACATTCCAGTAAACGATCGGAAGGATACAGATCACAGTGACAGCCGCCCCAGCATACAAACGCCAGTTCAGCAGCCATTTAGGCCTCGACAGGATCAGGAAGAAACCGAAGCCGGCCCAAAGATATAAGCCATGCACTTTACACAAGGCAGCAAGACCGATCATGAATCCCAACAACAGCCAGATGCCTAGGTTCTGGTCGTCATTTTTGATGAACAGGTGCCCCATGATGTACAAAGCACCTGTCCAGAAAGGCATCTGTGGTGAATCAGGAAGGATGAACAGACCGGAAATGATGCCGCTATACACAGAGCAGTTATAGATCAATGCCGCATACCAGCCCGCTTTTTCGTTGGCGATCAGTTTCCCGGTTTTAAAGATGAACCAGGTAGAGATGGCGCCACATAGTATGCTTCCCAATCGTACGGAAAGATCACTGACCCAAAGCAGGTTCAGTGTTGTGGCACGTATCATCCAGCCCACCATAGGAGGATGGTCAAAATGATTCCAGTCTGGCTGAAGGGCATAGGTCCAGTAATACACTTCATCGTTCCCCAGTTCGATCAACGAAGCAGTGATCATTTTCACAATGGAAACGATCAGAATGAGCCACCCTACTTTCCTGGAATATGATTGATTCATCTTAGTAATGGAAGCAAGCAAATACTATGCCTTACACGCCTTATTTACGATCGGTCAGCCAGCGGATGGCCAACTCGTATCCTTTCAGCCCTAATCCGAAAATACTGCCCGCCGATTTACCGGACACATGCGACAAATGCCTGAAATGTTCCCTCGAATGTACATTGCTGATATGTACTTCCACCACCGGCGCCTTGATAGCGGCGATGGCATCGCCGATCGCTACAGAAGTATGGGTATACCCAGCCGGGTTAAGTACGATACCATCGTACTCATAGCCCACACGCTGCAGTTCATTGATCAGCTCGCCTTCTACATTGCTCTGGTAATAATGAAAATCAACTGTCGGGAACAAGTTCTTCAGTTCTTCCATGTATTTCTCGAAAGACTGGTTACCGTATATATCCGTTTCCCTTTTCCCCAGCAAATTGAGATTCGGGCCGTTGATGATGGCGATTTTCATATGGCTAAGATAACTAAAAATAAACGCCGCAAATAAAAACCGTCATTCCGGTCAGAGGCTTCCCCTTCTCGGAATGACGGTCATATTCATTGTATGCGGAACGATCAGTTCATCTGGTCCTTGATCATTTCCAGGAACCTGTCGAACAGGTAACGGCTATCGTGCGGACCAGGTGTGCTTTCCGGGTGATACTGCACGCTGAAAGCAGGTCTGTCTTTCAGGCGGATGCCTTCTATTGAATCATCATTCAGGTTCACATGTGTCACTTCTACATTGGGGTGTTTGCGAACCGCTTCCGGATCCACACCAAAACCATGGTTCTGTGTAGTGATCTCGCACTGACCGGTAATGATGTTCTTCACAGGATGGTTCAGGCCTCTATGTCCGTGGTGCATTTTAAACGTAGGGATATCATTGGCCAATGCCAGCAGCTGGTGACCCAGGCAGATACCGAATACAGGTTTGTTCTCCTGCAGGATCTCTTTTACCGTTGTTACGGCATAAGGCATGGCCGCCGGATCGCCGGGACCATTGGAGATAAAATAACCGCTGGGATTGAATTCTTTCAGCCTGCTCATCGGTGTTTTGGCAGGATGCACGCGCACATGCGCTCCTCTTGACACCAGACACTGCAGTATGTGCTGTTTAACCCCGAAATCAAGTACAGCCACTTTAATGGGGGCATTGGTATCTCCCAGTTCATATTCTTCCTGGGTACTCACCGTACTGGCCAGTTCCAGTCCATCCATGTCAGGCACTTTGGCCAGCTCAGCTTTCAGCTGTTCTATATCCAGTATCTCTGTGGAAATGATACAGTTCATGGCTCCCTTGGTACGGATATGTGCTACCAGGGCACGGGTATCAACGCCTTCTATCGCAACGATGTTATTCGCTTTCAGGTATGCATCCAGATCACCTTCGTCGGCCATCAAACGGCTGAACTGCTCTTCCAGGTTACGGGCTATCAGGCCACGGATCTTTACACTGCCGCTTTCCACATCGGATTTCCTGACGCCATAATTCCCTACATGCACATTGTTCATGATCAGGATCTGGCCTGTATAACTGGGATCGGTAAATACTTCCTGGTAACCCGTCATTCCGGTATTGAAACAGATCTCACCGGTGGCTGTACCTGTTTTTCCGAAGGACTGGCCGTGAAATACATGTCCGTCTGCTAATAATAAAATGGCGGCTTGCTTGGTTGGGGTCATGGTATATCTGTTTACGATTGCAAAAAAAACGCATCCTGCGTAATATTCCGGATATATTTTCTCACACCGGTACACAAGAAAAAAGGCAAAACCGAAAACGATTTTGCCTTTTATATCAAATAACTCTCATCACTTATTCTGCTGCTTTTTCTTCTGTAGAAGTGGCTTCTTCTGTTGCTGCAGGTGCTTCAGCCGGGGCTGCTGCTTCTGCTGCCTTTTTAGGAGCACGTCCACGACGGGTCTTCTTAGCCGGCTCAGCAGATTTTTCCACACCCTTACCGTAGATCTCGTTGAAGTCTACCAGTTCGATCATGGCTTTCTCCGCATTGTCACCAGGACGAATACCCAGCTTCAGGATACGTGTATAACCACCCGGACGGCTGGCCACTTTCGGACCCACTACTGTGAACAGTTCCTTTACAGCGGCTTTGTCCTGCAGTTCGGCAAATACCAGACGGTGGTTGTGACTGATCTGCGTAGCAGATTCGTTCTTCTTGGTTTTGGTGATCAGCGGCTCAACATAGGTTCTCAGCGCCTTGGCCTTGGCCAAAGTGGTAACGATACGTTTGTGTGTGATCAGCTGGCTCGCCAGGTTCTGTAATAAAGCAACGCGGTGTGCTTTCTTGCGGCCTAAATTGTTGATTTTGTCTCCGTGACGCATGACTTATTGTTTTTGATCTTGTACCGTGTCAGGAATTACAAGATGTGAGTGAATGGCTTCGAGCTTTGAGCTGTGAGCCATGAGTTTTTGGCTCACAGCTCACCGCGCATGGCTCGCAGCTTAATTATCTAAATTGTCTAATCCTAATTTGTTCAGGTCCATTCCGAAGCTCAGGCCCCTTTCAGTCAGCACCTGCTCGATCTCAGAGAGTGATTTCTGACCGAAGTTCCTGAATTTCATCAGGTCTTCCTGTTCGTACTGAACCAGTTCGCTCAGGCTGTTGATCTTGGCTGCTTTCAGACAGTTGAAGGCACGCACAGAAAGATCGAGGTCTTCCAGCGGTGTTTTCAGCACTTTGCGCAGCTGCAGCACATGTTCATCCACCACATCTTCTTTCTTGTCTTCCTTGTTATCGAAAGTGATGTTCTCGTCGGTGATGATCATCAGGTGCTGGATCAGGATACGGGAAGCCTGTTTTACAGCATCTTCCGGATGGATGGTTCCATCGGTAGATACTTCCAGGATCAGTTTCTCGTAGTCCGTCCTTTGTTCCACACGATAGTTCTCAATACCGTATTTCACGTTCTTGATAGGTGTGTGAATAGAATCGATGGCGATATATCCGAAAACGGAATCTTTGATCTTATTCTCTTCAGCAGGAACATAACCACGGCCTTTGGCGATGGTCAGTTCAATGTCCATCTTAGCGGTGGTATCCATGGTGCAGATAACCAGCTCAGGATTCATGACCTGGAAGTTCTGTGATAATTCACCGATCATTCCGGCTGTGAACTCTGTACGTCCCTTGATGGACAGTGTGATCTTTTCGTTGGCCACATCGTGCTCAACGTGTTTTTTGAAACGAACCTGTTTCAGGTTCAGGATGATCTCGGTAACGTCTTCTGTTACACCTTTCATGGTGGCAAACTCGTGGTCTACTCCTTCGATCTTGATACCAACCAGTGCATACCCTTCTAAAGAACTCAATAATACTCTGCGTAAAGCGTTTCCGATGGTCAGACCGTAACCTGGCTCCAACGGACGGAATTCGAATTGACCTTCGAAATCATTGGCTTTTTGTAAAACGATCTTATCGGGCTTCTGAAAGCTTAATATGGCCATATTAAAACTTGTTTTTACTTGGTTTGTCTTCGCGCCCACAAGAGGCGAAAAGGAAAATATGTGAACCGTGAGTGGTGAGTGGTCAGTAGTCAGTTAACAACTCCTACCCACCACTCACTATTCACCATTATTTAGAGTACAACTCGACGATCAGCTGCTCCTTGATGTTCTCAGGAACATTTTCACGCTCTGGGTATGTGATGAACGTACCTTTTTTCTCGGTCTCGTTCCAATCCAGCCAGCTGAACTTAGGGTTCTTACCACGGTTTTTGCTGGTGATAGAAGAATTATCGGCGCTCTTTGGCTTGTAGGCAATGATATCACCTGGCTTACACTGGTAAGAAGGGATATTCATGGTTTCACCATTCACTGTGATGTGCTTGTGATTCACCATCTGACGGGCTTCAGGGCGGCTGGCAGCCAGTCCCATACGGAAAATGGTGTTGTCCAGGCGTGCTTCCAGCAATTTGATCAGGTTCTCACCGGTTACTCCTTTCAGACGCTGGGCTTCTTCAAAGGTCTTACGGAACTGACGCTCCAATACACCATACGTGTATTTTGCCTTTTGTTTTTCACGCAGCTGCAGGGCATATTCACCTAAGGTCTTACGCTTACGTGCCGCACCATGCTGACCGGGAGGGTTGCTGTTCTTACCCAACCATTTACCATTACCCAGGATGGGTTCACCGAAGATTCTTGAAATTTTGGTCTTAGGACCAGTGTAACGTGCCATTTGTTTTGTTTTGCGATTTTTTAATGACGATGTTTTATCATAAAAATCTAAAATCGATAAAACACCCTTTTATATAGTTTGGAGTTTGGGGTTGGGAGTTGGGGGTTGTTTGCATAACGCCAAACCCCAAACTCGAAACCCCAAACCAATTAAACCCTACGTTGTTTGGGAGGACGGCAACCATTGTGTGGTAAAGGAGTTACATCCTTGATGGAAGTCACTTCTACACCTGACTGAGAGATGGAACGGATAGCGCCTTCGCGACCTGATCCGGGTCCTTTTACGAATACATCCACTCTTTTCAGTCCTGCTTCCAGCGCTACTTTGGCAGCGTCTGCAGCAGCCATCTGGGCCGCATAAGGGGTGTTCTTCTTAGAACCCTTGAAGCCCATCTTACCGGCACTGCTCCAGCTGATTACCTGGCCTGCTTTGTTGGTAAAACTGATGATGATGTTGTTGAAGGTAGCAGAAATGCGAACCTCACCGGCTGCATCTACTTTTACGATTCTTTTCTTGGCAACAGCTTTTGCGCTGTTCTGAGCCTTTTGTGGTTTAGCCATGTTTCTTTTTTGAGGTAGTCCCTGCCTGTCGGCAGACTGGTTTAACAATAAAAAATCCCGTTAGCCGGGAACCGCTTTGCTCTCCCTCCTTTCAGAGATCCAAGCTGGCGGATTTTATATTGATTTGAGAATTTGAGAATGTTTTTATTGAATTCTCAAATTCCCAAATTGCTTATTTCTTAGCTACTTTCTTCTTACCTGCAACCGTCTTACGCTTACCTTTTCTGGTACGGCTGTTGGTTTTGGTACGCTGTCCGCGAACAGGCAATCCTTTACGGTGACGGAGACCACGGTAGCAGGCGATATCCAGTAAGCGTTTGATGCTCATGGAAACCTCACTACGCAGTGCACCTTCTACCTTGAACTCATTGTTGATGATGTTACGGATAGCAGCCTGCTCTTCGTCATTCCACTGGTTCACTTTCTTATCGAAATCGATACCAGCTTTGGTAAGAATATACTGGGCAGTGGAACGGCCAATACCAAAAATATAGGTCAGACCAATTTCTCCTCTTTTATTTTTTGGTAAATCAATACCGGCAATACGAGCCATATTTTGTGTTTAGTTTGAAAATTTGAAAATTTGAAAATTTGAAAACGGGTGGCTGGTGATTTGAAAATTATCATCCATTATCATATGGCCACATTTCCAAATTGCTCTTATCCCTGACGCTGCTTGAAGCGAGGGTTCTTCTTGTTGATCACGAACAATTTTCCTTTCCTCTTCACGATCTTGCAATCAACGCTGCGTTTTTTAATGGAAGCTCTAACTTTCATTGTTTGGTTTTTTATCTCGTTCCTGCCTTGGCTTTCAGCTTTTGCTTTCTGCGTCAGCGTTTAAATTATTTATAACGGAAAATGATCCTTCCCCTGCTCAAATCGTACGGACTCATTTCCACACCTACCTTATCTCCCGGCAATATCCGGATATAGTGCATCCTCATTTTTCCGGAGATGGTGGCCAGGATTTCATGACCATTTTCCAGCTTCACCCGGAACATAGCGTTGCTCAGGGCTTCCAGAATTACGCCATCTTGTTTGATCAGTGGTTGTTTCGACATACAATTTTTGGGGCTGCAAAGATATTACAATGCAACCGGAATAAGAAAAATTAGTGGAAAAAAATCTCAAAATTGTGGAAAAACCTTAGGGTTTTGCTCCAAAAATGGCAAATCTACCAAAAATCCGCTTATTGGAACAGGTTTACAGGCAATATCAGCTCCCATACATTGGGTTGGGTGACCGCCCGGAAGGAATTGTCCAGCAAACGGCTATACCTGATACCGAAGCTCACCGGCTGCTGGTTCCACCAGCGGGTATCCAGGAACAGCTCGGCCCCAACCGTCCGGAAAGGATAATCGGTGGCCAGGCGGAGACTTCTGCCAATGGTATAGTCGAAAAACAGGCTGGATCGTACCCTGAGCAGGTAAACCAGGTTTCCAAGTCCCTTATCGGGATATAACAGCGGGAAATGATAGTTCACCCCGAATTTCCACATTCTTGGGAAGTCAATGGCAGAATACCCCCTGGCAAAAGGGAAATTATTGGAGAAAATATATTGCTGCATCGTATCCCTGCTGTGAAAAGCGGCCGTCAGTACCAGGGAATGGGTATGACTGAGCCCCGGCAGGAACAGCGACCCACTGGCCAGGAACTGATGTGCCGTTCGCTGGTTCAGCAGGTTCCGGAACTGCAGTAACAGGCTTTGGGCAAAATGCGGGTATATCTGCTGAACGGTCTTCTGCACCTGCGATGCATAACTGATCCGGCTTTGCAGGTACGGAAAACTGAGGTCAGTCAGCAATTTTCTGGCAAGGCCCGTCCAGTTCACCTGATCCAGGTTGTAAGTGACCTGGAAGGTCAGGTTCCGGTAAGACCTCCCTCCTGTCAGGTTCAGCGGAAGCCTCAGTCCCACATACCCTACCAATTCATTCCAATGAAGCGAGGTATCACGCGATAATAGGGCCGACCGTTGCCAGGTATTGCTCAGTCCGAACACGGGTTGCAGGAAGGATCCGCCATATACCCCGTTATAGCCCAGCTTATGGCTTCCCTCGTTCTCATTATAGGTATAGGCGATTTCAGAGCGGAACGTGTTCAGCACATTTTCACCGTAGACCGTAAAAGAGTATTCAGGCCGCTCATAAAATGGCCGGAAGCTATGCAGATTCAACAGGTGGAAGGATTTGCGGTAGCGACTGACCGGAAACCCAGCTTCAGGTAATTGCTCCAGCAACCGATGATCAGCGGAAGCATATACGCCATCTGGCAGATACAAGTCCTTCAGCTCATCACGCGATGCCACCCGCTCCCAGCGTGGGCGAAACAGTCCCAACCGGTAACCATCCGCAGTGAATACCGGGCATAATAACTGCCCGTCGCCACGTAACACCCCCTGGTACAACCCAGTAGCATAAGAAGCCATCCGGAAGGGGCCCTGTTTTTCTTTGGCATCCACGTAAGCCCAGAGTTCGTCACGCCCCTGGTAGGTGGTGGTAAACAGCACCGTATCTCCCTGAACCGTTACATGACCAATGATGCGATTGGCGGGGGCCATCAACGTATCCAGCATATGGAAGCCGCTGCTATATTTCATCAGCGACATTTCTCCCGCCGCATTTCTTTCCGTAACATATATGGCAAGGTCATTGGCTGCAAAACGGGGCTGGGAAAAAAGGACACCGTTTTTTGACATAGTATCCAGTACCACCCCGGCAGTATCGAACCGCACCAGGCGAGAGTTACCATCTATGTCCAGATCCACGGCCACCAATCGGTCGCCGGTCATGGAGATATCTGGAGAAAAATACCTGCTTCTATTTACCAAAGTGCGCTGCACACCCGTTGCCACGTCCAGCAATCTGACAGATTGGAATTCACGGTTACCCCAGCGAATATCGGGTTGGGAAGCCGCATATACGATCCTACCATTGCGGTAAGAGAAATACTGATCCGTTGAGATATCTTTTACCGCGATCTTTTTTTCTTCCCCATTGGGTAAGATCCGGTAGAAAGCGGGAATATTCCGGTTACCGGTCTTCAATACGATCACCGAGCCAGCTTCTGCCGCATAAGGATATTGATAATGGACCACTTCATGCGCTACCGGCCGGGTGAACCAGCTTACGGTATCGGATCGACGTGTTTGCCATTGCTGCCTGTAGAACTGCAGGGCATCGTTCACAAATCGGGCATAGCTTTTGCCTGTGTACTTTTTTATCGATCCCTGGAAGGGATAGAACAGGGGTTTAAATCGTACCGCATCATCTGTCACCTTACGCCACAGATCTTCACCGTATTGTTTTCTTCCGTAAGCCACCAGCAAATAACCCAGCTCATAATGATTGGGCACATAATCGCGCAGCGAACCGTTCCGCATTTTCATGTAATCATAATTCCGGTTGGCCAGGAACAACGACTGGTAACTACTCAGGAACAAGGGCAGCGCACCCCTGCCCTGCCGGGTAAAGCGGGTCTCATTGAATACGGCATCGCCCTCAAAAAACCAATCAGGCACGGACATGGCGTTGGCCAGCAGTTGTCCCTGCTCACCCAACACATACCCTGCCAGCTTAGACAATCCTTTATTGAAATTACTGTATTGTTGCACATGCCTGAACTCATGCACCGCAAGGTTATCCATCCAGTTGACAGCGCCCAGTTGAAATGCATTTTGAGGCGGGGTCGTGTAGAATTCACTGCGATAAGGAGCCAGGCCTACATAGGCGTTAGAGATCATGGTCTGGTTCTGCAGTACAATACTCACTTTGCGGATACGGTCACCGATCGTTTGCACCTGCTGCCGCTGCAATCCGTGCACTACCTGCGCTACCCTTTCGGCCCGGGCCTGCCAGCCACGCGGAAAGATCACGCGTACGGTATCGGTATTCACCTGCTGCCATTTTACAGAAGGCGGATTTCCTCCAAACTCCTGTGCATGCAGGTTCAGCGATGAAGTGATGCCGATCAATGTACAAACAAGATACTTTACCATCTGCGTAAGAAAGTTACTAACGAACCTATACAAAAAACCGTGCCCTGGTGCCTTAGTGTGGGATTTTTTTTCTCACAAAGGCACCAAGGCACGATCAACTGATATTCTGAAAGCTCTATGGCTTGAAGATCTCGGCCAGTTTAGCCTGCAACTGTTCCCCATTCAGGTTTTTGGCAATAATCTTTCCCTGTGGGTCCAGCAGCAGGTTCTGCGGTATGGCCTGGATACCATATTGCTGCGCCACCGCATTCTGCCAGTACTTGAGGTCTGAGACATGTGTCCAGGTCAGGTTATCATCGTGGATCGCTTTCAGCCATTTATCCTTGGCATCGGGCCTGTCGAGACTCACACCGAGGATATGGAATCCCTTATCCCGGAAAGCCTGAAATGCTTTTACCACATTCGGATTTTCGCGGCGGCAAGGTCCACACCAACTGGCCCAGAAATCAACAAGCAGGTATCGTCCTCGGAATGAGGATAAACTTACCGGTACACCCAGGGTATCGTTCTGGGTGAAGTCCATGGCTTCGCGCCCGATGCCCGTTTTCTTGGCAATCCCGATCTGCTCCTGCAGCAACCGGGCGGTAGGCAGACCTCTGGAAGCGGCAGGCAACTGGTTGAACAGGGGTTCCACTTCATCCGCATTGATGTCCCATCCTGCATATTGAGAGATCGCATATACAGCAACCGGTGAAGTAAGGTTATTCTTTACATACGCTTTGTACACCAATCGGCTCTCTTTATCCAGGGCGTCCAATTTGTCTTCTGCTGCTTTCCGCGCAGCTTCATCTTTGGCTGCGGCGGCTTTGCTGTATTCGGCACTGACCTCCCGCATTTGGGCATTTACTGTTTTGAGAGCAGCTTCCAGCTTGGTAAAATCATCATTTGCCTTCGAACCTTTGATAGTGGTATTGCTGAACGAATCCACAGATGATACACTGGTGGTTCCTGCGCTCAGGAATACCCGTGTAAAATCCCTGGATGAGACCATCTTGACAGGTTTACCGTCAGCATCGGGCAGGTATTTGACACGTAAAAAACCTAATACAGGCTCGGCCAGGTTTCCGGAGAAAACATATACCCCATCTTTGGGTTCCACACTATCGGTGACATTCTTATCGCCTGCACGATATGAGAGATAGACCTTCTGCACAGGGAATCCCAGCTTTTTAAACACACCTTTTACCTGGAAGGGCCTCTCGGTCTGGGCAGATACAGAAAGTACGACCGACATAAACGCAAAGAACAAACTCTTTTTCATGCTGAAGTATTGATTGATTTAATATCCTACAAATCTAATAGACTTTTCAATTCGCAGGTTAGATTCCTCAATATAAAAAAACCCGCTGATGGCGGGTCTCTAAAATGTATTAACGGCTGATTACACCGGTTCGCTGGTCAGATGCACTTTGGTCATATCCAGGTACTGATTCTGCAACTGGTGTATGAAGTGCACATCCGGATGATGGCGCCTGTCTTCCCGATACCACATTTCGATACTACTGAAGTCACCGGCCCGGGGCGCAACGATCCTGAAAGAACCTTTCAGGTATTTCACAGACCCGTCTTCCTGCTGTTGTTTCTGGAAACCCAGTTTCAACAGTGACCCATCGTTCAACTCGATCGGGTACAGGTGATCGGGTGAGAACCAGAATTCCTGTACTTCGGTTTGGACACAAACCTGTTTTTCGTCCCCGTTCAACCGGACAACTTCTCCATCCCACATCTTACCTTCATATTCCGCTTTCAGATAGTCTCCGATCCGGATGTCGCTGAATTTAATCATATGGCAATGTTTTAGGAGAATAAGTTACACTTTATTTGGAGAAGAAACAAGCTTTGTAACAGGTTCAGCGCGGTGCGACAGATTCAGACATTGAGGTTTTCAGGCTGGAAACCTGGGGACAGGTGTCACTCGACAGGCCAAACGGCTATTCCGCCCAACTCATGGTATAACCTGGGTTCTCTATTTCCAGGGCTTCTACGGTCAATTGAAGCGGGTGGAACGTGTCTACCATCACAGCCAGTTCCTGCGTCTCTTTTTTGCCAATACTTTTTTCTACTGCACCAGGATGCGGCCCATGGGGTATCCCTGCAGGATGCAAAGTGATCATGCCCCGGGTCACATTTTTCCGACTCATGAAATCACCCGCCACATAATACAGCACTTCATCACTATCGATATTGCTGTGGTTGTAAGGGGCCGGGATAGCATCAGGATGATAATCATACAGTCGCGGACAGAAACTGCATACCACGAAATTATTCGCTTCGAAAGTCTGGTGAACTGGTGGCGGCTGGTGCACCCTACCGGTAATGGGTTCAAAATCATGGATACTGAACGCAAAGGGATAACAACAACCATCCCATCCTACCACATCGAATGGATGATGGGCATAATGTAGACCGTACATCATGCTTTTCTTTTTGGTCCTGATCAGAAAGTCACCTTTCTCATCAAAAGTGACCAGGTTCCTGGGGGCACGGATATCACGCTCGCAATAAGGTGAATGCTCCAGCAGCTGCCCGTATTTGCTCAGGTAACGCTTGGGGTAACGGATCGGACTAAAACTTTCCACAATGAACAAGCGGTTATCCGCATGCGCAAAATGGATCTGGTAAATGGTTCCGCGCGGAATGACCAGGTAATCACCTTCGCTGAAAGGCAATTCTCCATACTGTGTCACAAGTGTGCCGCTTCCCTCGTGCACAAAGATCATTTCGTCGGCATCCGCATTTTTGTAGAAATAGGTCTTCATACTTTGCTGCGGTGCTGCCAGTACGATATGGCAGTCATTGTTGACCAGGACCGGTTTACGGCTCTGCAGGTAATCCGCTTCCGGTTTGATGTGAAAGCCTTCAAAACTCCGGTGTTTCAGCATCTTCTCTTCGGCTATCCGGGGTATGACCGGAACCGGCTCATCCGTATGGATGATCTGTGTAGGCGGATAACAGTGATACAGCAATGAGTAATCGTTACTGAATCCTTCTGTTGAGAACAACTGTTCTGAATATAGTTTTCCATCCGGACGGCGGAACTGGGTATGACGTTTGTGCGGAATATTTCCGAGTGTATGATAATGTGGCATAGGTCAATCGAATGAGTAATTGGTAATTAACAATTAGTAAGGCAGGGGCACTGCGACAATTATATTAGCAGCAGGGCATATGAGGGCTGTTGCCGTTATTATCTTGACAATTGCAGGGAGAGCATGAGGAAATAATATTTCCAGACGCGTTTATCGATCCAGTAGGTAAAGTTCCTGTGGTAAGGCATAACGGCAATCGTATTCAATAAAGCTACAAACTTCTGTCGAAGTTTCATATACTGCTCTCAATTGCTTGCTAGACAACCTATTTTATCACACAAAGGCCAGGGATACAATTAGCGGGCTTCCACGATTTTATAACGGGTCCCCTTGATCTTTTGGTCCTGTACCAGAGATAAGAGGGATCTTACCTTATGCTTTTTAATGGCCACAAATGCATTGCGGTCTTTCACGATGATCAGGCCGATCTCTTCTTTTTCCAGCCTTCCTTTCTGCGTAAAGAAACCGACAATATCCACTTTGTTCAGCTTGTCTTTTTTACCTCCGTTAATATAAATGGTTACCCACTCTGTCGGTTTCGGGAGTGAGAAAACATCCGGCACATCCAGTTCTTCCGGTCGCTGCCGGATATAATCAGGCAGTGGTTCTTCGCTATGCATCAGCAGGTATGCTGTTCCGGTAGCGTCCATCCTGGCAGTGCGGCCATTGCGGTGCGTGAATTCCGCCTCTGTGGATGGGAGGTGATAGTGCACCACATGTCTGATCTCCGGAATATCAAGCCCCCGGGCTGCCAGATCTGTGGCCACGAGAAATCGTACACTACCATTGCGGAACTGGATCAGGATCTGCTCGCGCTGCATCTGTTCCATACCTCCATGAAAAGCGGCACAGGCAATCCCCTTCTCTTTCAGCAGTGAAGCGGTACGTTCTACCGCATCCCGATGGTTACAGAATACCAACACTGGTTCTGTTCCTATATAAGAAAGCAATGCCACCAATCGGCCGATCTTGTCCTTTTCTTTGGAAATGACCAGTTTCAGGCTGAGTGCATCTGCATCCGGTTTCTCAGAAATATAATCCAGTATTTTCAAACCCTCTCCCACCCCCGCGAAATCGGGCATTTGAATGGAGGCCGTTGCAGAAACGAATACTTTTTTCTGGATATTCGGCAAGGAGGCGAAGAGATAAGACATCTCATCTGCAAAACCCAGGGCAAGCGATTTGTCAAACTCATCCAATACCAGCATGGTCAATGCTTCACGTGAAAATGTATCTCGTTTGATATGATCGCCAATCCTTCCGGGCGTACCAATAAGTAAGGCAGGAGGTTCGGCCAGGTTCTGTATCTCTGTCTGCATATCATGTCCGCCATAACAGCAGCTCACTTTATATCCAGTTGCCATTTTTTTCCAGACCTGTTCTATCTGTATGGCCAGTTCTCGGGAAGGGGTAAGGATCAGGCACTGTACGCGTTTCTCATCCGCCTTCATGAGTTGCCATACCGGCAACAGGAATGCCAGTGTTTTACCGGAACCGGTGGGCGACAACAGTAATACTTCTTTCTCGGACAGTATCACTTCGATAGCCGATCCCTGCATGGGATTGAGCGCGGATATACCCAACCGGGACAGAACAGGTTCGACAGAAAAAGTTGATTGCATCTGCAAAAGTAACACCTCTTCCGTGAATAACCCTTTTTCTTGCATGCGCTGCTGAAGATCGCACATCGGTGATCTAGGATATATCGAGATCGTATGCGTTGAGGAAGCCGGCCAGACCAAGAGCTGATACTTTTGTCTTTTTGACCTTATTACGCGAAGGATCGATGGAGAAATGCACGCTGGTTCTAAGGTCGGCCTTGTCCAGAACAGTCTGCAGGAATATGGCCCGGATCAGATCGCAGTGATCGAACACAGAAGCAGTCAGATCGGCTTCTGTAAAATCTACTTCTTTCAGGCTACAGTTACTGAATAATGTCTTCTTCATTTTCAATTGAAAAAAAGAGGAAAGGTCCAACTGGCAATGGCCAAAATTCACTGAGAAGAGCACCGAATCGCAATCCTCGAAATGCAAACCCAGTAATTTACATTCTCTGAACTGTACGCCATTGAAACTGGCTTTATGCAGCTTCACCATACTCAGGTTAGAGCCCGTAAAACTGCACTCCGTAAAATGGATCCCTGAAAGGTCAGTACGGGAGAAATCGCAGTTCTCAAAACGGCAATACTCATAATCGCCCAACGGCAAGGGCTTGTCTGTAAAATGAACCCGTTCAAAAACCTTGTCTTCTATATAGGGTCTGTTCATGCGAATGGTTTTATCCGATTATCGCAATGCTGCGATTAGCCTGTCCAGTTCTTCCGGTGTATTAAAAGCATGCAATACCACGCGTAATCTTTCCTTTCCTTTTGGCACAGTAGGATATAAGATGGCGCGGACATCCAGGTTTTGCTGTTGCAGGGCATCCGCCACTTTCCGAACCTCTTCATTGCCTGGGATGATCACAACCTGTATGGGCGTATCAGATACCAGTTTCTCAAAGCGCAAGGAGGCGGACTGAAATTGCCGGATCAGATCTTGCAACCTATCACGCGCTGCCAGCATACCAGGAAATACCTGGTAACTGTTTTGGATCATCGCCACGCTATGTTCTGGCAAAGAAGTGGAATACACCAGGCTTCTGGCAAAATTGATCAGGTAATCCCGCAGGTCACGGGAGCCGAGTATCACTGCACCATGACAGCCACAGGCTTTCCCGAAAGTATGCACCCGGGCAAATATGGACTGCTGCAGGCCCAGGTGCTGTACCAGCCCCTCTCCTTTCCCGCCTACCACGCCGGTGGCATGGGCTTCATCAATGATCAGATGCGCATTATATTGCCGGCTCATCGCCACAAGTTCCTGCAAGGGACAGGTATCGCCATCCATACTGAAAACAGATTCTGTTACGATAAAAACAGTGCCGGTAGCATGCACCAGTTTTTTTTGCAGATCGGCCATATCATTATGGGCAAACGCAAAGGACTGTGCGAACGATAACCGGATACCATCCCGTATAGAAGCATGAGAGAGCTGGTCGTATAAGATCGTATCCCCTTTCTGCGGAACCGAAGAAAGCAGGCCTAGGTTGGCATCATAACCCGAGTTGAATATCAGTGCATCCTCTGCTTCATGAAAACGGGCCAGTTGCTGCTCTGTTTGCTCTATCAAAGCATAGTTACCCGCCAGTAATCTTGAGCCTGTAGACCCCGAAAGCATTTCTGTAACAGGATCTTTCAGCAGTCGGTCGTGTACAATACCCAGGTAATCATTGGAACAAAAATCGGTCTTTCCTCCAGGCATGCGCAGTTCACGGAATGCATGCCCCTCCTTCCGCTCATTCAGTTTTTTCTGTAAAAAATCATCCCGGTACATATACCAAAACTAACGGATTGTACCAGATATTTGCCCTGTAAATCATAATTACCCCCATTCACTCATTCACTCATCCACTCATTCTATCATTACCCATGGACCTCTCCCAACACACCAAAAACATCCTCGGCCTGCAACTACCTACCGACCCCCGCTGGGTTGACCTTGCCAATATCTCGCTGGAAGCCATTCTCACCGACCATGCCTATTGTGAGCAGAAAGCAGCCACTACCTGTATCACCCTGATACAGCGGTATTCAGACAAGGAGCGGCTGGTAGCAGAACTGGCACCGATCGTAACAGAAGAATGGGGACATTTCCGGCTGGTGTTGAATGAACTGCATAAAAGGAACCTGAAATTGGGCAAACAACGCAAGGATGAATATGTGAACAAACTGATCGAGTTCCAGAAAAAGGGTGGCAGTCCGGAAGACCGGCTGCTGGATCATCTGCTCACCATGGCCATGATAGAGGCCAGAAGTTGCGAACGTTTCAAACGACTGAGTGAAGGTTTACCGGATGCCTATCTGCGAAAGTTCTATCGCAGGTTCATGGAAAGCGAGGCCGGCCATTATACGCTATTCATAGATCTGGCTGAGACCTATCTCGGCAAAACCAAAGTAAAAAAACGCTGGAAAGAATGGTTGGCGCATGAGACCGAGATCATGAAAGATCTGGAGATCAGGGGTGACCGGATCCATTGACCTGCCGGCAATTCATCAGCCCCTTCAAAGATGGTCTCTGAAGTATTCGAGTTCACCGGAAAGATCAAGGTATGGATAACGCTCCTGTAAGGATTGGGTTTTAACCAGATAGGTCTTCAGGAATTTCTGGTGCTGGGAAGTTTCGGGATTGAATGGTTTGTGCTGGAAGGCCAGGTTCAGTTCTGCGATCTCTTTCATCAACGACCTCGTCTCTTCATTCATACAGGCATCGGTGAATTTCTCCCATACATATTGGGTGGCATGGTAGTTGGGGTGTACCAGGTCCTCTGCGTAGAACCGGTAATCACGCAGGTCATCGATCACCAGTTCGTAGGCAGGGAAATAGTATAACTGTTCAAAATTCTCTACCAGTTCATGTACCGCCTGTATGAGTATCGCTTTGCTGCGGTTATTCTCGATCACACCTTCCCGCAGGTGACGTACCGGGCTGATAGTGAAAATGATCTGTAAGGAGGGATTATATGCCTGCAGTTTCCTGATCATATCTCCCAGCAATGCAACCGCTTCGGGTACCTGCATCAGTCTTTTCCGGAACCAGTTGGCCGGTGCCTTGTGATTATTGGCTGCTACGGAACCGGGTACTGCATTGGCCGCTTCGGGTGTTAACGTATACAGCCAAGCGGAGCCCAATGTGATCATCAGGTGATCGGCATGTTTCAGGTACTGCTGCGCCTGTACAATGGAGCTATTGATCTTGCTGATGCACTCCTCCGCTGTGATGCCCGAATAACGGCTATGGTGTTTCCAGCTATGCCAGGTCTCGTTGTGCAGGAAGATATCGGCAGCGGTGACTAATTTTCCTGAAAGGTAACTTTCCACTGCTTCTACCACGCTTACGGGATTGAACAGGATACCGTTCGGGTTCTCCAGCACATTGAATTTGTGTTTACGCAATTTATCAGCGATATTCTCTGTAAAACAGGAACCCATCAGCATCAGTTGTTGCGGATGCTGAACAGGTTTGGGTGCGCGTTTGATATCAAACTCAAAATGAAATTTCATGGTCAGTGTACAAATATTTCAGCAGCAATCTGCAAACTCTCTGTCAACGCTTTTTTGTTGAGGTTCTGCAATAATCCTTTTTTTTCAAAATAACCGATCAGCAACTCTGTATCCATGTTTCCTACAAGTTCATCCTGCGCCATCGGGCAGCCACCGATACCTTTCAGTGCCCCATCAAAACGGAGGCAACCCGCATGCAGCGCCGCTTCGGTCTTTGCCAGCCATTGCCCGGGACCGGAGTGCAGGTGTACACCAAACCGGATATCCGGATACTTTGGGATGAGTGTCTGCAAGGCAAATTGTATCTGCGCTGGTGTTGCTACACCAACGGTATCGGCCAGAGAAAGCGTATGGATACCGCGGCGGAACATCTCATCTGCCCAGTGCAGCAGGATATCTTCCGTATACGCGTCGCCATAAGGATTGCCGAATCCCATACTCAGGTATACCACCATTTCCTTGTTGTTCTTGATACAAAGCTCCTGTATCGATTCCACCCGCTGTACGCTTTCTTCCAGGCTACTATTGGTATTCCGTAACTGGAAAGTGGGCGATAAGGAAAAAGGGAAACCCAGATAACGAATCTCATCAAACACAACAGCTTCTTCGGCACCACGGGTATTGGCAACGATGGCCAGCAGTTGGGTTACCGACCCTGACAGGTCCAGTCCTGCGATCACCTCCCGGGTATCGGCCATTTGCGGAATGGCTTTGGGCGAAACGAAACTACCAAAATCAAGTGTATCAAAACCCACCTGCAGTAAGGCATTCAGGTAACGTATCTTATCGGTCGTGGCAATGAAACTTGGCCACCCCTGCATGGCATCGCGGGGGCACTCGACCAACGTGAGTGGTGAGTGGTGAGTGGTAGGTGGGGTATCCATTGTATACATAATTACTTACCCATACGGTGTTTCATGGCTTCATATAAAATGATACCGCTGGCCACGGACACATTGAAAGAATCGAAACCGGTTGCCATAGGTATCTTGAAAAAATGATCCGCAGCTTTGGCCAGATAAGGCTGAACCCCCTTACCCTCATCGCCCATAATGATACAACAGGGATCGGTGAAAGGAAGTTCAAAGACGTTTTTCTCCGCCCGCATTTCGCTGGTGAATACGAGTATCCCGTTCAGATGCAGGGTATCTACGGCCTTGAGCAAACTGTTCACCCGACAGATATGGATCTGCTCCAGTGCACCGGCACTGCTTTTCATGGCTTCCTCATTCAATGCTCCTACTCCTTTGTCCGGGATAATGATGGCTTGTGCCCCACAACACATGGCACTTCTGGCAATGGCGCCGATATTTCTCACATCGGTGACCCCGTCCAGCATCAGGAACAGAGGTAGCTCCCCTTTAGAAACCACATGATCGATCACCTGTTGCAGGTCCATATATTGAACACGCGCCACAAAAGCCAGCACACCCTGGTGATTGGCCTTGGTCATACCATTCAGTTTCTCTACAGGCACCAGTTGGATAGGCACGTTCTGGTCGCGGGCCAGTTTACGAATGGTATTGATCACATCACCGGAAGCATTCTTTTGCAACAATATCTTATCTATCGCTTTCCCTGTTTGCAGGGCTTCTACCAGCGGCTGCCGGCCAATAATTAAGGAGCTTTGTTTGATAGCCATCTGCAAATGTACTTATTTCCATTACCCTTCTGAAAAGAGGACTTTCTGAGTGTTTGATTTCTTTCTATCGTTTCCGAAGCGAGTTGGGCAGACCTATTAACAAGTATATGATGACCAGCCCCACCAATGCAAATTTGACCGCTGCACAGAAAAAAGTGAGCCGCAGCGACATCTCATCATAATTACCTGCAAGGGTTTTCAGCATCAGCAGATTTTCTGCAATGTCCAGTATACCTGCTACCCAGATGCTTTTGGCCAGGAAGATCCCTGTTTGTGCTAACCAGCTTTGAGGCGCCCATTTCAAAGCCGTGATTTCGGCAGCCAGGGAAAGAAAGAGGACATAAGTGACAATAAAGACAAAATCGAGCCAGATATTCATTTTGGCAACAGACAGGTCCCAGCCTGTCAATGTTGTTTGCAACAGTGTCCAGCTATTGGCAAATTCCAGGTCCACAATACCATGCGGACTGGTGGGAGTTTTGAGACCGCTACCCTGCCATTGCATCACAACGACCATGATCATACAACCGACAGCAGTCACGGTAAGGTTCCTTTTCATACCAGTTGATTGAAAGGGTTAACAAGCGAGTCTATCAAAGATACTCAACCCCGTTACGGAAAACAAAAAGCCCCTGCTTTTGAGCAGGGGCCTGATTATGTGGTTGTTGGAAGAATTATTTTACGCCGAAGGCTTTTTTCACTTTGGTAACATAATCCAGTTTCTCCCAAGTGAACAGTTCCACTTTCACTTTCTTCACTTTACCGTTGGGCAGTGTGAACTCTTTGGTTACCACTTCGTTCTTACGACCCATGTGACCGTAAGCGGCGGTCTCGCTGTACATCGGTGTACGCAGTTTCAGGCGCTGCTCGATAAAGTAAGGACGCATATCAAAAATGCTTTCCACGATCTTACCGATCTGTCCGTCAGTCAGTTGAACCTTAGCGGTACCGAAAGTATTCACGTTGATAGAGGTAGGTTGTGCTACGCCGATAGCGTAAGACACCTGAACCAGCACCTCATCTGCAATACCGGCAGCTACCAGGTTTTTGGCGATGTGGCGGGTTGCATAGGCTGCAGAACGGTCTACCTTGCTGGGATCTTTTCCGCTGAATGCACCACCACCGTGGGCACCTTTACCACCGTAGGTATCTACAATGATCTTACGGCCGGTCAGACCAGTATCGCCGTGCGGACCACCAATCACGAACTTACCGGTTGGGTTGATGTGATACTTGATCTTATCGTTGAACAGTTTTGCGTATTTTTTATACTTGGCCTTTACCCTTGGGATCAGGATGTTGATGATGTCTTCCTTGATCTTGGCCAACATTTTGGCTTCGGTATCAAAATCATCGTGCTGGGTAGATACCACGATCGCATCGATACGAACGGGGCGGTTGTTATCATCATACTCCAATGTCACCTGGCTTTTCGCATCAGGACGGAGGTATTTGATCTGTTTGTTCTCTCTTCTCAGGGCAGCCAGTTCAATCAGTATCTTATGGGCCAGATCGAGTGCCAGCGGCATATAATCGTCTGTTTCGTTGCTGGCATAACCAAACATCATTCCCTGGTCGCCTGCACCCTGCTCTTCTTTTTTCTTACGGTCAACACCCTGGTTGATATCGGCAGACTGCTCATGAATCGCTGACAGGATACCACAGCTGTTCGCTTCGAACATATACTCGCTCTTGGTATAACCGATCTTACGGATCACTCCGCGGGCAATTTCCTGAACGTCCAGGTAAGCTTTTGATTTCACCTCGCCCGCCAGTACCACCTGGCCGGTAGTAACCAATGTTTCGCAGGCCACTTTCGACTGCGCGTCGAAGGCAAGAAAGTTATCGATCAATGCATCTGAAATCTGGTCGGCTACTTTGTCCGGATGACCTTCAGATACGCTCTCAGAAGTAAACAAGTAAGGCATGTTAGGTTGATTTTAATGGGTGCAAATATAGAATAATATAAATACTCTATTAAATCCGTGAGAAAATAACCCGTAACCGCATACGGAACCGGGAGTGTGTACCTCCTCCAAGCCTTACCCTTCCATCCCCTACATCATTTCCGACAGAAGGGTTGAGGTAGTACAGGGAGTTACTGGTATTACCGGGGTAAGGGGGCGTATAATACAATGAATCGTTAGCGGGGGCCGAGAGACGTAAGGTATAAGAAGTGTCTTTACGGGTAACAATGCCCTGCACATAACGGCTGAGGTCAAAAGTATAGGCAGCAATATTATCGTACCCCTGTATGGCCTTGGATGACAGATATCCTCCGAAACTTGAGATATTGGGGCCGCTGCTGCTGATGGTATAATCGTTAGGGATATTCCTTTTGCTTTTGATCGCAGAATCATACCTGCTCAGCAACAGGTACCGGGGTGGTACCATCTGCTTTTCGAACGTATTCAGGTTGGCATCGTCAGGAACCTGTTCTGCGATCAGTTCCGCCCGGTGAATGATCCGGTTAGAAAGGCTCTGTAAACCCGGGATCCTCACCCTTACAAACGTACCGGGTGTTGTTTGTACGTACACCAGTGAGTCTGATTTGGAAGTTGTGGTCAGGTATTTGGCCGCTTCGCTACCGGTACGGTTACGCAATACCTGGTTGATATTACCACTGTTCACGGTGTTCATACGGAAATAGCTTACCGCTGTATCGCGCTGTGTGGCTCCGGTTGAACTGGAGCTATAATACAGTGCGAACTTGGTATTGGTGTCCGCCAGATTCACTTTCAACAGGGCATTGGCACCTGCTGCATCAGCTGTTACCGCAAACCCGGAGAAATACAGACGGAAAGTGGAATCGGTCAGATAGGCATTGGTAGAATCGTAGGTCTTGAGGAATCGTGTAGCAACCGATTTGTTCAAAGGTATCCGTATCTGGTTCTTGGCATTCTCATAACGGTTATTCACAGAATCACCCAGTCTCCGGATATCAAAAGTACGGGATGGTCCCAGTGATTGTCCAAGATTGATATTTACTGCAGAACTATAATTAGAAGGGTACGCACGGTATTGTTCCAGCGGGGTATTGTTGTCTATTTCAAAAACATTCAAACGGATAGGCGCCGTAGAATCTCCATACAGGCCCTTATAACTGAGGATCAACACGGCAGAATCCACCACGATACTATCCTTGTGACCGGGAATGTAAAAAGGGTAGCTGGAAGGCTTCAGTTCAAAGAACAGAGAAGCCTGGGTTTTTCCGAACAGAGGATCCGTATTGATATAACCGAGCAACTGGTTATCGCTCTTGTAGATCCGGGTAGAATCAAAATCTTCGTATGTATCAGTAAGAACGTCCAGAATGGTGTCCTTGGTAATCACACCGTCAATGGCAGGGATCAATCCCGAACCAACGTCTGTAGAAGAGATACGCGTGCAGCCTGTCAGAAAAATGAGCAAAACAACACCGGAAATAAGGGTTCTACGCAGCGTAAAAAGTGAATGCATGAGTTAGTGATTACTTGCCCGCAAGGTCGTTGTACAATTCTAAATACTCTGTTAAATCAGAATCCCATCCCTTGAAAGGAACTATCTTCTTTCCTTTCACTTTGGCGAAATCCTCAACGAGTTTCTTTTCTATTTTATCAGCTCCGAAAGTGATGGCATCTGCAAAACTGGCACCGCCACGGAACATGGCCGTATTGTTTCCCTCCTTGAAGGCTTCCAGGTCCTTGTCTTTGATGTTGCTGTTGATGATGGCTTTCTGTACAAAGTCGGCCCCGAGTTTTTCCTTGAAGGTGTTCTGCCCAATGGTGAAGATCACTTTGCTGTTACCGAATACAGGCTCCTTTTTATAGGCGGTCTTGATATAGGCAGGGATCAGCCCCGTCATCCAGCCACTGCAATGGATCACATCCGGGGGCCATCCGAATTTCTTAACGGTTTCCAGCGCTCCCTTACAGAAGAAAACAGTACGGAGTATGTTATCATCGAACCAGGCCTCCTCATCATCATGGAATACCTGCTTTCGTTTAAAAAAGTCTTCGTTCTCCAGAAAATACACCTGTAAACGGGCGTTTGGCAAAGAAGCCACTTTGATCTGCAATGGATAATCGTCATTATCTACCGACACATTGATGCCCGAAAGCCTCACCACCTCGTGTAAACGATGCCTTCTCTCATTGATCACCCCAAAGCGCGGCATGATGCACCTCACTTCCAAACCACTGTCATTGCTTTTGATCGCCAGCTTGTTGATCACCTCGGCGAACTCGGTGAGCTCCAGATAAGGCGACATTTCTGTAGCAATGAATAAAATTCTTTTCTTTGTTGACATTAGTACGTGAATTTTAGCACGATGCTGGAAAAATCAGTTGGCAAAGTTACGTAAAATGCACCGAAAAGCAACGCAAATCCGGCTTTTGCCCAAATCCACCTCAAATGATCCTACTAAAAACAGCTTCTGACCTATCCCGTACACTTGCCTCCCGTAGAGCGTCCGGGGCCCGGATCGGTTTCGTTCCCACCATGGGGGCATTACACCCCGGACACCTGAAACTGGTCGAACATAGTAAAAAAAACAGTGATGCTACTGTGGTCAGCATCTTTGTGAACCCCACCCAGTTCAACGACGCGAATGATTATGCACAGTACCCCATTACGCTGGAGAAAGACATTTACCTGCTGGAGCAGGCTGGTTGCGACATATTATTTCTTCCTGCAATAGATGAGATCTATCCCAGAGGAACTGCTTTACAGGAGCCCTATGCCCTGGGTTATTTGGAGACCCTGTTAGAGGGCAAATACCGTCCGGGGCATTTCCAGGGTGTCTGCCAGGTAGTGCACCGGTTACTGGAACTGGTACAACCTTCCCTCCTGTTCATGGGGCAGAAAGATTATCAGCAATGTATGGTGGTCCGCCAACTCATACATCTGAAGCAACTGCCCGTTGATCTACGTATCATCCCTACCCTGCGCGAAACATCCGGACTGGCCCTGAGCAGCCGTAACCTGCGACTGTCCGAAAAAGATAAGGAGGCGGCCACCGCTATTTACCGCTCGCTGCAGATGATCCGAAACGAGCTGCGTCCCGGGAACCTGGGGCCACTGATCACCAGGGCCACAAATGAGATCAGGGCCGCAGGCTTTGAAAAGATAGACTATGTCTCCATCGCATCCGCACAGGACCTCTCGGAAGTGAGCAACTGGAATGGACATAGTCCACTGGTAGCACTGGTAGCGGCGTTCCTCAACGGAGTTCGCCTGATCGATAATCTTTCGTTGGCGGAGGCAGGCAATCCGGCATGAGCCCCTAACAGCCTTCACCTGCAAAACAGGATTATTAGAATTGCTTGCTTAACTTGCCATCGAATATTCCGCTATGAAGAAACGTTTGTTATTTGCGATACAATACCTGTTTTTCCTGGGTCTGGGGGTATTCCTGGTATGGTGGAGCCTGCACCAGATACCGGACGATAAATGGGGCGAGTTCAAACGTTCGCTCGAAACGGCCAATTACTGGCTGATGCTGCCGGTATTCCTGATCCTTTCCCTGAGCCACCTGTTGCGAGCATTACGCTGGCGCATCCTGATGATGCCCATGGGTTACAGACCCTCACTTTCCAACACCTTCTTCGCCGTGATGATCGGTTACCTGGCCAACCTGGCGGTACCCCGGCTGGGAGAAGTGCTGAAATGCACCATCCTTGCCAAATATGAAAAGGTACCCGCCGAAAAACTGGTAGGCACCATCGTGGCGGAAAGAGTCGTGGATGTGATCAGCCTGGGACTGGTATTCCTGCTGGCACTGTTCAGCCAGTTTGAAGTGGTAGGCGAATTTGCTCATCAACTGTTCAGTCAATTATTCGAGAACCGGAGCGGCAGCCTGTCGCTGGTAAAATTGGGGATCGTTGCAGCGGTCGTGATCGTGTTGACGATCGCTATCAGGATCTGGTTCGACCAGTTCTCGCATCTGAGGATCGTGATGGTGACAAAAAAAATATTACTGGGTATCTGGGAAGGACTGAACAGCATCCGTAACCTGCAGCAGAAAAGATACTTTCTATTATATAGTGCCGCCATATGGCTGCTCTATATTGTGGGCACCTGGGTAGGCTTACTGGCAACGGATGGCACTTCGCACCTCGGTCTGCGCGCCGCCACCTCCGGATTGGCATTTGCCAGCATTGGCATGATCGTGACACCTGGCGGTATTGGGGCCTATGCCTATTTTCTGGCCAAAGTACTGGAGAAGAACGATATCCCTTTCGAGATCGGTTTTGCCAATGGCACCCTGCAATGGTTCGCACAATTCATCATCGTGGTACTGGTAGGCTCCGTTTGCCTGGTACTGCTGCCTTATTACAACAAAAAGAAGAAACATGAGAGCCGTTAGCGCCATCGGAAAAAAGATATTCACCTTACCACAGTTACAGGCACAGATCGCCAGCTGGCGGGTAACCCATAAGACCATCGCTTTTACCAATGGCTGTTTCGATATCCTGCACGAAGGGCATATTGCCTCTCTCTCCCAGGCCGCTTCGGAAGCCGATTACCTGGTGGTGGGCGTGAACAGCGATAACAGCACAAAAAGACTCAAAGGTCCTGACAGGCCTGTCAATAATGAACACAGTCGCGCCCTTATGCTGGCCAGCCTCAGCATTGTAGATGCCGTAGTGATCTTTGAAGAAGATACCCCTTTACAACTGATCACGGCGATCCTGCCCGATGTACTGGTGAAAGGCGGCGATTATACCCTTGAGCAGATCGTGGGGGCCAAAGAGGTCATGGCCAATGGCGGGCGGGTGGTGATCAACCCCATCCTTCCAGGTTTTTCCACAACCAGCATCATCCAGCAGATCAAAGCCTCTTTCTCCTGAATCCAGGCCGACATATTCACCAGTAAGACACCTGTTTATCAATAAACTTAACATTACTGAAAAACCGCATTTCTTATATTTGGGATGAGGGCCTACGGGTGTATACCTATTCATGAATGTCCGGTTTACCGGGCCGTTCATAAGCAAACGATTGTCAAAATCCCTCTCTTCGCATGGCAAAAAAATTACTCATTCAGAGAGATATCAGCTGGTTAAGTTTCAATGCAAGGGTTTTACAGGAAGCCAATGACCCCACCGTTCCCCTGAAAGAACGGATCCGCTTCCTGGGTATCTTTTCCAACAATATGGACGAATTCTTCCGGGTACGGGTAGCCACCCTGAAACGCATGCTCGAATTCAGCGAAAAACGCAAAAAACTGAACATGCACATGGAAGAAGATCCACAGCAGATCCTCGACCAGATACAGACCATCGTATTGCAGCAGCAGAACGAGTTTAACCGGATATGGACAGGGATCCAGAAAGAACTGAAAAAAGAGAAAATACAACTGGTAACCGAAAAACAACTGACACGCGAGCAACAAAGTTTTGTCAAAAAATACTTTGATGAAGAGGTCCGTTCCAACATCATTCCCCTGATGATCGAGAGCCTTCCGCAACTACCCTACCTGCGCGATAAAAGTATTTATCTCGGGGTGGTGATGCGTAAAAAGAACTCGGCCTATCACCAGAAATATGCACTGATAGAGGTACCTGCCAAAGCAGTAGGCAGATTCATACAGCTGCCATCCAAGACCAACGAGAAACACATCATCTTACTGGAGGACGTGATCCGTTTTAACCTGCCGGTGATCTTTTCTTATTTCGGCTACGATCATTTTGAATCACATATTTTCAAAGTGACCAAAGATGCCGAGATCGATCTTGACAATGATGTGAGCACCAGTTTTGTGGAGAAGATCGAAAAAGGAGTTAAGAACCGACGCAAAGGAAAACCGGTCCGTTTCGTATACGATAAGGAAATGGACGCGGGTTTGCTCGAATACCTGATACGCAGGCTAAGCCTGAATCATAAAAGCAATATCATACCTGGTGGCCGAATCCATAATTTCAGGCATTTCATGGATTTCCCGGATGTGTTCCGAACCAAGAACCCGCGCCGTGCCGCTTTTACGCACCCTGCTTTACAAAGTTCAATGCGTGTGACCGATGTGATCGTGAAGAAAGATGTGATGCTGCATTTCCCTTACCATTCCTTCAATGCGATCATCGATCTGCTTCGCGAAGCAGCGATGGACCCGGATGTCACTTCGATCAAGATCACCGCATACCGGCTGGCATCCAATTCAAAAGTGATCAATGCCCTGATCAACGCTGCCCGTAATGGCAAGGAAGTGGTGGTCATGCTGGAACTGAAGGCCCGGTTCGATGAGGAGGCCAACCTGGAATGGAAAAAGATCCTGGAAGAAGAAGGTGTAACTGTATTGTTGGGCGTACCCAGGATGAAGATCCATGCAAAACTCTGCATCATCAAAAAAAGAAAAGGCAACAAGACCATCCAGTATGGTTTTGTGAGCACAGGCAACCTGAATGAGAAGACCGCCACGGTGTACGGAGACCATTGTCTGCTTACCGCCAACCGGAATGTGATGGCTGATATCAACCGCATTTTCCATTACCTCGAAAACTGGAAGACCGGGATCCAACACCTGCGGATGTGTAAAACCTTACTGGTATGCCCGATCCAAATGCGGCAGAACCTCTTGGCACTGGTTGACAAAGAGATCAAAAATGCCAAAGCCGGGAAAGAGGCCGGCATCATCCTGAAAGTGAACTCTCTGAGTGATGCCGCCCTGATAGCCAAACTGGGTGAAGCCGCCAGGGCGGGTGTGTCGATCCGGGTGGTGGTAAGGGGTATCTACTGCATGATGCGGGAGCCTAAGAAAGAAAAAGGAGAAGTCACTGCTATCAGCATTGTGGATGAATACCTGGAGCATGCCCGTGTGATGATCTTCCACAACCTGGGAAAAGAAAAGATCTATATATCCAGCGCAGACTGGATGGTTCGCAACCTTGACCACCGCGTGGAAGCCGCTGTGCCGGTAACCGACCCTGCCATTTGCGAAGAATTGAAGGAGATTATCCACATTCAATTAAGAGATAACGTAAAAGCGAGGATCCTCGACAATGATTTAAGCAACAACTATGTACCTTCCGCAGGTAAAAAACAGGTACGTTCCCAGATCGAAACTTACCATTATCTGCACAAGAAAAACATAGTGAACAGTGAGGTTAGCAGCCATTGATATTGGAAGTAACGCCGCAAGGCTATTGATCACAGAAGTTAGTCAGGACCGTGAGGGCAATCCCCTTTTTAATAAACTGAACCTGGTACGTGTGCCCCTGCGCCTGGGTTTTGATGTATTTGAAAAAGGCGAGATCTCCAAGGAAAAAAGGGGGATGATCCTGCAGACGATGAAAGCCTATGGTCACCTCATCAATGCCTACAACGTAAAGAATGTGATCGCCTGCGCCACCAGCGCCATGCGCGATGCCAGCAACAGTGCCGATATCATCCGTAAAGTGAAACTGGAGACGGGACTGGAGATCGAGATCATCAGCGGCGATCTGGAAGCTTCCATCATCTACGAGAACCATGTGGCCGAACATATGGATACGGAACACAGTTACCTTTACATCGATGTGGGCGGCGGCAGTACCGAACTCACTTTCTTCGCCGACGGCAAACTGGTCTTCAAACAATCGTTCAATATCGGCACCATCCGCATGCTGAAGGATATGGTAGACGACAGCAAGTGGAACGAGATGAAAGAAGCCATCAAAAACAAAACAAAAGGATACAAGCAGATCACCGCCATCGGAACCGGGGGCAATATCAACAAAGTGTTCTCACTCAGTAAGAAAAAGGATGGCAAACCTTTGAACATTGAATTGCTGAAAGATTATTACAAGGAGATCGCCAGTTTTTCGCTGGAGGACAGGATCAATATTTACAAACTGCGCGAAGACCGTGCCGATGTGATAGTACCTGCATTACAGATCTACATCAATGTGATGCGCTGGGCCGATGCAGAGGAGATCTACGTACCCAAGATCGGCCTTGCCGATGGTTTGATACAACACCTGTATTACGAACTTGCTGCCAAAGGCATCACTTCCTGATAGACAGACGAGGGCTGAACCTCTCTGAATTATTCCGGAATCGGCTGATTCTTCCTAATTTTAGCACTGCATATGGGATCCATGTTCATAGCAAGACCATATATGCAACCGCTTACATCCTATAAAGCCATTATACATGTCCAGCCACAAGGAAATCAAGAAAGTCACCACCCATACCTTACTGCAATTGAAAACGCAGGGCAGTCCCATTTCCATGATCACCGCCTACGATTATTCTTTTGCTCGGTTATTCGACACTGCTGGCGTTGATGCGATACTGGTGGGCGATAGTGCCAGTAATGTCATGGCAGGACACGAGACCACCCTTCCCATCACGCTCGACCAGATGATCTATCATGCACAATGCGTGGTGCGCGGCGTACACCGTTCACTGGTGGTAGTAGACCTACCGTTTGGCTCCTACCAGTCCAACCCTGATATCGCCGTTGCTTCCTCTATCCGCATCATGAAAGAGACCGGCGGACACGCTATCAAACTGGAAGGTGGAGAGGAAGTGATCGACAGTATCCGACGCATCGTATCTGCCGGCATACCGGTAATGGGTCACCTGGGATTGACCCCACAATCGATCTATAAATTCGGGACGTATACGGTCAGGGCAAAAGAAGAAGCGGAAGCAGAAAAACTGAAACGCGATGCGCTCTTGCTCCAGGAAGCGGGTTGTTTTGCTCTGGCACTGGAAAAGATACCTGCACAACTGGCCGGAACAGTGAGCCGGAGCCTGAATATTCCAACAATCGGCATCGGAGCAGGACCGGAATGCGATGGACAGGTATTGGTGATGCATGACATGCTGGGCATCAATAATGAATTCAAGCCCCGTTTTCTTCGCCAATATCTGGACCTGGAAAATCAGGTCACTTCAGCAGTGCAGACGTATATCCGGGACGTAAAAAGCCGGAATTTCCCCAACCAGCAGGAATCTTACTGAGTTTTTCACCGATAAGACCCTTATTTTCACCCATATTGTTTCATGGATGATACCTGTCTGAATAGATTTGGTAACAAAGCTGGTCTCAAAGCCGGATAAAAATGACAGCAGGATCTCATCAACCATGTGTTTAAAACAATAGCCGTATGCCCTTCAACAACAATAAAAAAATAGTAACACTGATAGCACACAGTGCGGCTTGGCTTTGCTTTTTTACACTCCCCTATCTCGTATTCTTTCCCCGGCTGCGTGATTTCAGTATGAGCAACCACCAGCTGGCAGCCATCATCTGCAATAATGTCTTCCTGGTACTGTTCTACTACCTGAACACCCTGTTATTGATCCCACGTTTCCTGGTGAAGGAAAAATGGTTCCTGTATATTTTATCCATCATTGTTTGCCTGGTTGTATTCCTGTATGCTCCCAAACAGATCGCACTTCTGATTGCAGAGCCAGAGCCCTTTAATCCCAACAACCGTGAGTTCATCCGAAATCCTGCCTTCAAAGGTAAACCCAGGTTCACGGGATACATGCGCAGGCAAAGACCCGTGGCCGACCCCTACAATACTGTATTGTTCCTGTTGATATTCACGGTTGGGACCTGCATTTCGGTGATACAACGCTGGCTGCAGACCGAACAGAACCGGAAAGAAACCGAGAATGAAAAACTGAACACAGAACTATCGTTCCTGAAATCGCAGGTGAATCCGCATTTCTTCTTCAATACCCTGAACAATATTTATTCGCTGGCGGTGGTGCGGAGCGAGAAAACTGCCCCTGCCGTAATGAAACTCTCTTCCATCATGCGCTACATACTGACAGAGACCCAGCGTGACCTGGTTCCCCTACAGAACGAAGTGGATTTCACGAATAACTTCATCGATCTGCAGAAAGTAAGGCTCACCGATAAAGTGACCCTGGATTTCTCCACCGAAGGATCTGTAGACAACCTGCTGGTGGCGCCGCTGTTGTTCATCCCATTTGTGGAAAATGCCTTTAAATACGGAGTAAGTACCAAGGAAGCCTCCACCATCAGCATCAAGATCAGGACAGAGGGAAATACCATCCATTTTTCGGCGGTGAATTATATCGTACCTTCAGAGAACAATCTGACCGAAAATACGGGCATAGGTATCAATAACGTAAAAAGGAGACTGGAGCTGATGTATCCCGGCAAACACAAACTCTCCAGTTTTGAGAAAGACAACTACTATCATGTTTACCTGGAAATAGAGACGCAATGATACACTGCATAGCCATAGACGACGAGCCCCTCGCACTGCAACTCATAAATGAGTACTGCAGTAAAATATCATTTCTGAAGCTGGAAAAGACCTTTACCAATACGGATGAAGCCAAAGCATACCTGCAGCAACAAAAGGTAGACCTGTTGTTCCTTGACATACAGATGCCTGATATCAACGGCATGCAGTTCTACAAATCACTGGCAGAAAAACCACCGGTTATCTTCACCACGGCATACAAGGATTTTGCGGCGGAGGGATTTAACGTGGATGCAGTGGATTATCTGCTGAAACCTTTTGAGTACGACCGTTTCCTGAAAGCCTGTTACAAAGCCAAGGAATACCTCGAATTCCTGAGCACGCAGGAGATGCAGCTCAACTCCATCTTCGTGAAAGTGAATTACGAGATCATGAAGATCAACCTGAAGGACATTGAGTTGATCGAAGCCCTGGACGATTATATCAAGATCTATATCAAACCCAACCCGGTACTTACCCTGATGACACTCAAAAGTATCCAGGAAAAACTGCCTCCACGTGATTTCGTAAGGGTACACCGGTCATTTATCGTACCACTGGCCAAGATCGAGAAATTTAGCAAGACCAAACTCTGGACAGCCGGAAAAGAGATACCGATCGGCAGCAGCTACAGCCAGGTATATGATCAATTGTTAACAATTTCGAAAACAAGATAATTCCCCGATTCTGTTGGCATGCTCGCCTAATAATGGGCAACAATGTTCCAACAGTAAAATACATTTGTATCGATCATTTTTCATAAATGTTTCATGCAAGGTTTTGATGAGAGGTACCAGCGGTTGTTCTCAACAGGTGGTACCTTTTTTTATTTCTGCCTTTCGGTCTGTACTGACCATCAGATCACCAACGCCGCTTACTAACGGATCTACCAACACAACCTTAACCCGATATTCTTGGGCGATATCGGTAATGACGGTACTTTTGTTACATGGAATTCCTCAAACAACTCGGTATAACTGCAGAAAACGCCGGCACTTCAAGCGGCACACAATGGATCAATAGTAAAGGCGCAACTATCGATTCTTTCTCGCCTGTTGACGGGGGCAAGATCGGTTCCGTTACCGAAACGGATGCAGCGGCCTACGAAGCCTTGATCGGTAAAGCACAGGAAGCTTTTTCCGTGTGGCGAATGTGGCCGGCACCCAAACGCGGCGAGATCGTTCGCCAGGTGGGCGATGCCCTTCGTA
The DNA here is from genome assembly GCA_020403425.1 of Chitinophagaceae bacterium. Lineage (GTDB taxonomy): Bacteria > Bacteroidota > Bacteroidia > Chitinophagales > Chitinophagaceae > Sediminibacterium. The sequence continues at coordinate 218,157 of JADBXR010000008.1, forward strand.
CCCATAAGGAAGCGCTGGGTAAACTGGTCAGTTATGAAATGGGGAAAAGCCTGCAGGAGGGATATGGAGAAGTACAGGAGATGATCGATATATGCGATTTTGCCGTAGGCCTTTCGCGCCAGTTGTATGGCTTGACCATGCACAGCGAGCGACCCGCGCACCGGATGTACGAACAATGGCATCCGCTGGGTATCGTGGGGATCATTTCCGCATTCAATTTCCCGGTTGCTGTGTGGAGCTGGAATGCTGCATTGGCATGGGTATGCGGCAATGTGACCATCTGGAAGCCCAGCGAAAAAACACCTTTATGCGGTATCGCCGTGCAAAAGATCGTAGCAGAGGTATTTGCAAAGAACCAGGTACCTGAAGGCGTGAACGGACTGGTACAAGGCGGCAGAGAAGTGGGCGAATGGATCAGCAAAGACACACGCATTCCATTGGTTTCCGCTACCGGATCTACCCGCATGGGTAAGGCACTGAGTGCCACGGTAGCAGCCAGGCTGGGAAAAAGCATCCTGGAACTGGGTGGAAACAATGCCATCATCATTTCAAAAGATGCCGACCTGGACATGGCACTCATCGGCTCAGTATTCGGTGCCGTAGGTACGGCAGGACAACGCTGTACCACTACCAGGAGACTCATTATCCATGAATCGGTATATGAGACCTTCAAACAGAAATTGATCAAAGCTTATGGCCAGTTGCGCATAGGCGATCCGCTGGATACACACAACCATGTAGGGCCACTAATCGACACCGATGCAGTGAACATGTACCTAAGTGCCATCAAACAATGTAAAGAGCAAGGTGGACATTTTATCGTGGAAGGCGGCGTACTGGAAGGCAAAGGATATGAAAGCGGCTGTTACGTAAAACCCTGCATAGCCGAAGCGAAAAATGAAATGGCGATCGTACAGCATGAAACTTTTGCACCGATCCTTTACCTGATGCCTTATAGCACCCTGGAAGAAGCCATCGCTTTACAGAATGGTGTTCCGCAAGGCCTCTCCTCTTCCATCATGACCCTGAATATGCGCGAAGCAGAAAGGTTCCTGTCGCATGCCGGAAGCGACTGCGGTATTGCCAACGTGAACATAGGCACGAGCGGTGCTGAGATCGGTGGTGCATTTGGCGGAGAAAAAGAGACCGGTGGTGGCCGCGAAAGTGGCAGCGATGCATGGAAAGCCTATATGCGCCGGCAGACCAATACCATCAACTGGAGCGATAAACTTCCGTTGGCACAGGGTATTGTGTTTGATCTGTAGTTTTCCGGCAGCAGCATCGCATTTCTCGGAGTAGATCTTAAAACCAACGATATGTTATTGGCGATCCTATTCCCTTTCCTGTCATTTTTCTTCAGGGGAAAGATATTCACGGCCATAATCTGCCTGATACTGCAACTGACCCTGTTAGGATGGTTGCCCGCTGCTTTGTGGGCAGTCATGTCATTACAGAATGCCCGCGCAGAAAAAAGGAACCGAAAACTGATCAAAGCGATCAGGGAAAGCCGGGGTTGAGGCTTTCTCTACTCAAACACGAAATACAGGCCAACAAAAATGATCCCGATGGCCACAGAGGTCAGTCCATACAGTATCCAGTTATACAATTCAGGAACAGGGTTCACCAGGGTAAGTACACAGCTCACAAAACCCAGGAAAGCGCCGATGCCCATATACAGGAAACCTGCGGTCTGTCTTCTGGCATGAACCAGCTTCCGGTAGGTTGCCAGTCGTTCCTGTATAAATTCGGGATCAAGGCCCGACTGCATGAGTTCGTCCTGAACAGACTCAACCGATCGTTTATCGGCAAGCCATTGCTGCACAAAGTCAGCACTTATTGCGGAGGTATACGGCATAGCAATCGTTTATCGGGTAAGGAATGTTTCCTTCCTGGCAAAATCGTTAACTCAATATAAGGAGTTTACCGAATTCCACACCACTGTCTCCGCAAAATTTGGTCTCCACCAGTCAGGCTTCACTTGTTTTAGGGGCTTTGGGTCGGGGCTTGCTGCAGATCTCTTCCAAATACCGCCTGCTGCCCTGCTCAAAGAATCAATAAACTCCATGACAAAATCCATCTTTCCTGTATCTTACCATCGAAATACCGATCGCCGGCGTTCGTACCAACACTGCTGCTATGAAAAGACTCGTTTACCTATCGCTACTGTTGCTGGCAGTAGCCTGTTCTCAAAACAAACCCGCCCAGGATGTAACAGCACAACTGAATCAACTGGCAGAAAGATATGTGCGGCTGGGACTCACCATCGGTCAATACGACGAAGCCTTTGTTGACGCCTATTATGGCCCCGACTCCCTGCATCCCCAGACACCAAAAGCTGCCGTATTTCCCAAGGACAGTTTACTGAAAGCCGTTGAAGACCTATCGGGCGAACTGGAGCGACTGATTCATTCCGGCAAAAACGATACACTTCTCCAGACAAGGGGAGCCTGGATACAGGCACAACTCACTGCCTTTGCAGGCAGGATCCGGATCTTCTCCGGCCAGTATCCCCGTTTTGAGGAAGAGACCAAAGAACTATTTGGCGTGACCGTTCCCTCCTATCCGGAAAAGCATTTCCAGGAACTGGTGGCACAACTCAATAAGAGCTTACCCGGAAAAGGAAACCTAAACGAACGTTTCCAGCAACTGGCCAACCGATTCATCATACCCAAAGAGAAACTGGATACGGTGTTCAGAACAGCCATTGCGGAATGTCGCAAAAGAACCAAAGCCCATTACGAGCTACCTGCTACAGAAGACTTCACACTGGAATACGTAACCAACAAGCCCTGGAGCGGATATAACTGGTACAAGGGCAAGTACCAAAGCCTGGTACAGATCAATACTGATCTGAAGATCTTCCTTGAAAAAGCGATCGATGTGGGCAGTCATGAAAGTTATCCCGGTCATCATGTGTACAATATGCTGCTGGAAAAAAACCTGTATCGTGACAAAGGATGGATAGAGATCTCCCTGTACCCGCTGTTCAGTCCGCAATCCCTGATCGCCGAGGGTAGTGCCAACTATGGCATTGATGTCACATTCCCCGGCAAAGAAAAGAACAGGTTCGCCAAAGAAGTATTACTGCCGCTGGCCGGCCTGGACACTACCGGTCTTGACCAGTATTTTACCGCATTAGAGCTGAAAGGCGAACTGAATTATGCGCGTAATGAAGTGGCAAGAGGATTACTAAATGGCACAATGACCGAATCTGAAGCCCTCCGATGGTTACAGGAATACGGATTGAACAATCGGGAAACTGCTTTAAAATCGATCAGCTTCATCAGGACCAACCGTAGTTATGTGATCAACTACAATTATGGAAAAGACCTTGTTAAAAACTATATCGAGTCCTATGGCGGCACCGACAAGGACCCGGCCAAACGCTGGCAACTGTTTGCCAAACTGCTCAGCAATCCTGTCACCCCGGCCGATCTCTTGTTGGCCAAACCCTAAAGCAATGATAAAAACCCGCAGAATACAGCATGAAAATACTTGGTTCTGCACTTTTCAACTATTTAGTAATCAAGACGATACGATACCATACGCGTTACATTTAAGGTTTTCCTAAAACTAGGCCGCCTTCATTATTTTATCATTATCATTTCTCAAATTTGTAAGCATAGAAAACACTTTTACAAAATGATGCATCGTGGGATTGTTGTTGCCATAGTGGCATTGCCTTTCTTTTTCTACCAGGGGCATGCGCAGACCGAAGTACCCAAAGGCTGGCACCTGATGGATTATGCACAGGATTCTTTTTATGGCATCAGTCTTAACAAAGCCTACACTTTCCTGAAAGAAAAACGGAAAATTTCCAAACCAGTGATCGTGGCCGTACTGGATTCTGGTGTTGATACCACCCACGAAGACCTGAAGAACATACTCTGGCATAACCCCAAAGAGATCCCGGGGAACGGTAAAGATGACGATGGCAACGGATACGTGGACGATGTATACGGCTGGAATTTCCTGGGTGGAAAAGATGGTCGAGATGTATGCCGTACTTCTGATGAGAGATCACGTGTATACCATCGTTTGAAAGGCAAGTTCTCCGGTCAGTCAGTAGATACCGCCACTCTCGCAGGCAATGAGAAAGAGCAATACCTTACCTGGAAAAAAGCGGCCAGTGAACTCAATTTCAGCTCTGATGAACAGGTTGAACTGTTGTTCGTGGAAGTGACCGCCAAAGCCATCAAGCGCCACGATAAAGTATTACGCAAAGAAATGGGCGTGGAAGAATACACCTGCGACTACCTGGAAAAATTCGAACCCAGGACCAAGGCAGCGCGTGAAGCGAAATTCGGTTACCTGACCTGTATCAAGATGATCGGCGTGGACCCTGATGAGAAGAATACGAATACCATTGCCGACCTGGACGAATATGTGGAAGGCAAAAAAATGGCTTTTGAATCAAAAGACACTCCCCCTATTGATTATCGGGCCGAGATCATCAAAGACAACTACGAAGACATCTCCGACCGGTTCTATGGCAACAATGATGTAATGGGGCCGATCAGCAGTGCCAAACATGGCACCCATGTATCTGGACTCATCGCGGCACAACGCAATAACGGCATCGGGATCGACGGCGTGGCAGATAATGTCAAACTGATGATGATGCGCGTGGTACCTGATGGCGACGAATACGACAAGGATGTGGCACTTGCCATTCATTATGCGGTGGACAATGGCGCCAAAGTGATCAACATGAGTTTCGGCAAATCCTTCTCACCTGAAAAAAGGTGGGTAGACAGTGCTGTGAAATATGCAGAGCTGCATGATGTACTCATTGTTCATGCATCCGGTAACGAAAGTAACAACCTGGATGAAAAGGAGAATTTCCCCAATCCGTGGCTTAAGCAATGGAACACCACTGCAAAGAACTTCATCACCGTAGGTTCAAGCAGTGACCCGAAGATCACCGGCAGTATAGCGGCGGACTTCAGTAATTATGGTAAACGGAACGTAGATGTATTTGCCCCAGGTGTAAAGATATACTCCACTTTCCCCGGTGGCAACCAATATGGCAACCTGAAAGGCACAAGCATGTCAGCACCCATTGTCAGCGGATTGGCCGCTCTGATACGCGGGTATTATCCCGAACTGAACGCAATGCAGGTAAAAAAGATCATCGAGGAATCGGCAGTACAACCCGAGAACACCCTGACAGTTTTGAGACCCGGTACCAAAGACGAAGAGATCCCTTTTAACCTATTAAGCAAAACAGGCGGCATCATCAATGCATATAAAGCCGTTTTAAGCGCCGACACTACCAAAACTGCGGCAGCGGTCATCCTGAAAACGCCGGTAAAACCTTCCAATATTCCATCCCAGAAAAACACAAAATCCAATCGATAATGCCCAGACCTCAATCCTCTGAATTCCCATCTTATTTCGCCCGGTATATTTCACAAGTAGCAACAGACAGTGTAGCAGAAGCCGTTCAACGTTATGCTGCCGTCCTCAACGATTTTTACACATCACTTCCGGAAGAGAAAGCCGACTACCGTTACGCAGAGGGCAAATGGACCATCAAGGAACTGCTGCAGCACGTGATCGATGCGGAAAGGATCTTCGCTTACCGGATATTACGAATTTCACGTAAAGACACAACTCCACTGGCTTCCTTCGACGAAGACAGTTATGTACAAAACGCACAGGCCGATAAAAGATCCCTCGCCTCGCTGAAAGAAGAGTTCCTTGCCGTACGCAGGTCTTCCGACCTGTTACTGGCCTCTCTGAGCGAAGAACAACTGGCAGAAAAAGGCACCGCCAGCAACCTGCCCGTAACGGCCAATGCCATTGGTTTCATCCTGTTCGGCCACCTGCTGCACCACAAAGCGGTTCTGGAAGAAAGGTATTTACAGGGATAAGAGAATCCATCATTACAAGTTCTGAAAAGGATAAGGGCGGATGCAAAACAACCGCCCTTATCCTTATTGCACCTACCTTAAACACCCTACCCACTTTAACCAGTCGTCCCTCAATACCTCACAAAATCACACCATTCCTCATCGCATAACAATCTCTGTAAAACAGGATCTTTCAACACTTCCGTATAATCCATGGCTTTCCCGTTGACCCAGATGGTCCTGTATACGAGACGGATACCATGGCTATAATCTACCCACCAGTTAATATGTCCCGTATACAGCGGTTGTATGGGCTTACCATCGAGTTTGTGCCATCCATAGATCGCTTCCCTATCGGGACGCGGATCGCGCGAAACCTTTCCCGAGATCACCACATCTTTTTTGATCCCGGCTATCAGCCCTTTTCTTCCTTTTCGTTGCCCTTCCACTATCAGGTGATGCTGCCACATGGTGACCGAACTGTCGCGGAATGCATACATGGGAACCGGCGCCAGTTTCACTGCCGCCTGCGCATAAATATCATTCACCATTTTACGGGTAGGGAGAAAACAATGAAAACTATCGGCGATCACCTGCGCAGCCATGGGCGTCAGGGGGATCCTTGCCCAGTCCTTATCGGTTCCCAGCGAAAGATAATCAGGTGACACAAAATAATACGCCTGTATCCTTTTACCGCTGGTACTGTCTGTAAGCGAAACATGGATGCGGGCAAATTTTCTGAGGAACCCGGGGATATTACCCTCGAGTATCTCCTGCATGGCCAGAGAGTCCCGTTCGCGCCATTGGGCAGTCGCTACCTGCTGATAAAAAGTTGTTCCCGTTTGTTCGCTACGCCCTTCTTTCCGGACCGGCCATTGCATGTTCCGGCTGCTGTTGCAGGATTGCAGCAGAACACCTGCGACGATCGAGATGAAAATCCATTTTGTCATATGTTCTCGTGCTGAACCAGCAACCCCACTAAGGTATACAGAAATCAGCCAACTGTTCTTATCATTCCTACAGTAACTTAGCAGCACATGACGACCATCGGACTGATATCAGACACACACGACTATCTGGATGAAGCCGTATACCGGCATTTCGCCAACTGCGACGAGATCTGGCATGCAGGCGATTTCGGCAGCGCTTCCATAGCCGAAGCATTACAACAATGCAAACCGCTTCGTGGCGTATATGGGAATATTGATGGACAGGATATACGCAGCCAATTCCCTGAAACACTGGTCTGGACCTGTGAGCAGGTGAAAATAGTGATGACGCATATCGGCGGTTACCCACCCAAATACAACCCTGCCTCCAAAGCACTGATACAAGAACACCAACCGCAGCTGTTCATCAGCGGGCATTCGCACATATTAAAGGTCATGTACGACGACAAACAGCATTGTCTGCACATGAATCCTGGTGCAGCTGGCAAACAAGGCTGGCACAAAACAAGAACCCTGATCCGTTTTGTGATCGATGGCAGAGAAATGAACCACTGTGAAGTGATAGAGCTGGGAGCTAGATGATATCAGGTAAACGCTGCAATAAAAAAGCCGCATGTATGCGGCTTTTTCTATCAGTTTAGTTCATTCCCGGGAACCAGGGTCTCCCAACGATCTCACGGAAAGGCCAGGGGATGGTGGCAAAGATCACGACCAGCGCCAGCAGAAAATAGATGAATGCTTTCTTATATTTCACTTCATCACTAACGGGCTTTTTGGCCATGCCATGGCCCAGTGTGATCAAGGTAATGGCGATGATCATTCCGAGCGGATGTTCCACCCAGAAAAAACGATAAAAGGTATCTTTCATCACGCTCGTTCCTTCCGGCAATGTTGTGGTGAAGAAACCATAGCGGCCCAACGCCACCTGGTACAGACCCAGCAACAAAGTGATATGGGCGCTGATCATGGTGAACAACCATATTTTTTTATCACCAGCGGCAAATGTCCTTTTACCCTTCCAACCGGTGTAGGCTTTGATGATCGATACCAATAACAATATCAAAATCACCCAACGAAGAAAATTATGTAAGTGAACCATTCCTGTCTGCATATTATTTATTTTAAGTTCGAAAGATAATCAAGGGTTTGAATAAAGACGAAAGTTTCTTCGATAAAAAACACCCACTACTCACTACTCACCACTACCTACTCCACCCAGTCCGCTACAAACAAATTCGTATCCCTCGTTCCCCCATTGTTTCGGTTGGAAGAGAAAATAATCTTCTTACCGTCTGGACTGAACATCGGGAATGCATCAAACCCCTTGTCGCGGCTGATCTTTTCAAGGCCCTTGCCGTTGATATCGGTCAGGTACATATTGAAGGGAAAGCCCCTTTTATATTCGTGGTTGCTGCAAAAAATGATGTGTTTGCTATCAGGCGTAAAATTGGGTGCCCAGTTGGCCTGTGCCAGGTTGGTGATCTGTCGGGCATTGCTGCCATCCGCATTGGCCACCCATACTTCCATATTCGTGGGCGCCACCATACCATCGGCCAGCAGTTCTTTGTATTCCCTGATCTCTGCATCGGTCTTAGGACGACTGGCCCGCCAAACGATCTTTTTCCCGTCCGGGCTGAACCACGCGCCGCCATCATAACCCAGCATTCGGGTGATGCGTTTCTCTTTACCGGACGCTAGATCCATGATGTACAGTTCCAGGTCTCCATCCTTGTCACTGCAATAGATCATCTTTTTACCATCGGGAGAGAGAGTCGCTTCCGCATCATAACCTTTGGCCGTGGTAAGCTGCTTAACGATCTTACCATTCAGATCGGCCATGAAAATATCGTAGCTGTTGTACAATGGCCATATATAACGGTTACCATATTTTTTACGGTCCGGCGTTGGAGGGCAGGTATCCGCACCTTTGTGGGTAGAAGCATAGATAAAATGTTTCCCGTCGGGCAGAAAAAAGGCACAGGTGGTTCGCCCTTTACCGCTGCTGACCATCTTATAAGAAAACTGCTCATTGGGTGAGGCAGGCAGTTTTCCGATGAAGATCTGATCACAATTGATCCCTTCTTTGGGATTCGTGCGCTGGAAAATGATGTGTTTACCATCATAGCTCCAGTATGCTTCTGCATTATCACCACCAAAAGTGAGCTGGCGAACATTCTTAAAATGTTTTTCACCGGCAAACAGGACCGAATCCGATACAGCTGCAGGCGACTGGGCCAGAAGCTGACCAATACCCGCTATAAAACAGATCCATACAAGCAATCCTTTTTTCATAGAGTCTTATGTTAAGATTCGGCAAAAATAGGTGTGAAGCCCCTCTCTTGTGTCAGAAAAATGTCATGACATGCCCTATCCCCATAATTTTGCAGCATGAGATCATGGATAGTTACCAGTTGCCTATTGTTTGGGATAGCCTGTAAAAATGACCCGAAGGTACCGCCATCAGGCAACCTTGCCCAGGACAAGCTGCCAGCACCCGTACAGGAGCTATTTAACAAGCTGGACAAATACCCAGACAGCATCAGACTACGAATGCAACTGGTAGATGCGTTGGATAGCCTGGGCGCATACCGTTTGGCTTTGGGACAGATGGATTCCCTGATTAGGAACGATAGCCTGAATTATGGTTTCTGGTATCGCAAAGCCATGCTGCAGGAAAATTCACGTGATACGAATGGCGCCCTTCGCTCCTACCGGTATGCCATCCGCATTTACCCGTCACCGGATGCTATACTGGCCGCAGCCAACCTGCTGGCTGAAAAAAAAGACAGTACCGCCCTGTTACTTTGCCAGCAGGTAGCCGATCTGAAAATGGGAAGGGAGTACACGGCACACTGCCATTTTATTACAGGTATCTACCTGGCAAGAACTGGTAATCAAGCAAAAGCAATAATGGCTTTTGATAATTGTATCCGAAACGATCTGAATTATATGGAAGCTTACATGGAAAAAGGGTTTCTGTATTTCGACGCTCAGAAAATCAACGAAGCGCTTGAGGTGTTCCGTACGGTGACAACCATCAAAAACACCTATGCAGATGGATATTACTGGATGGCCAAATGCGAGGAAAAATTGAAGCGTCCGGCAGAAGCTATCGACAACTATAAGAAATCCCTGGTACTGGATCCCAAATTAACCGAAGCAAGTGATGCCTTGAAACGATTGGGCGCTTCCTAAATTTAATCTCAGTAAAAGGATAAATTTCCGCAATTTCGCACCACAAATCAGAGTTATGCCGATCATTGCCCCATCACTGTTAAGTGCCGATTTCCTGAACCTGCAGAAAGATTGTGAGATGTTGAATGCCAGTGAAGCTGACTGGTTTCACCTGGATGTGATGGACGGGAGTTTTGTTCCCAATATCAGTTTTGGGTTCCCGGTGATCGAACCTGTCTGCAAAGCCACCACCAAGGTATGCGACGTGCACCTGATGATATTGGAACCCGGCAAATATGCCGAAGCGTTCCAGAAAGCCGGCGCCAATATCCTAACCGTACATATTGAGGCCTGTCCGCATCTGCACCGCAACCTGCAGCAGATCAAAAGCCTGGGCATGAAAGCTGGTGTGGCACTGAATCCGCATACGCCGGTAGACCAGCTCCATGATATCATACAGGATATTGACCTGGTCTGCCTGATGAGCGTTAACCCTGGTTTTGGTGGTCAGCAATTCATCCCACGAACGCTCGACAAGATCCGGGCACTGAAACAGCTCATTACCGAAAGAGGCGCAAACACCCTGATCGAGATCGATGGCGGCGTGACCCTTGAGAACGCACCTTCTATCCTGCAGGCCGGCGCCGATGTACTGGTAGCGGGCAACACCGTTTTCAAATCGGCGGATCCGGTTGCCACCATTGCAGCCCTGAAAAAATTATAGAGCCTCTCCTCCTGACCAGGAATTAGGTGCCGTAGAAAGATCACGAAAATTTCATACTGATTTTTCTGTATTCGGTATCCACATCTGTGTATAAGAAGTGTTAGGATTTTATAGGGTCTTCCAGTTAAATTTGGAATAGTAGTTCAGATCTTACTAATCCATAAAATCTCATCAGCTTGACAGAAACCATCATCAACCTCGAATCCGTTAATCCCATCGAATTCTTTGGTGTCAATAACGGAAAGTTAGATTTGCTGAAAAAGAAATTCCCATTGTTAAAGATCCTCTCCCGTGGGACGCAATTAAAACTGAGCGGGGCTCCTGAACAGATCGAAACAGCAAAAGAAAAGATCGACCTCATCATTCAGTACCTGGAACGAAATGGCCACCTGAGTGAAAACTATTTTGAACAGATCCTTGGTGGCGATGATGCCGAAACCATCGACAATTTTGTTGACCGAAATCCCAACGACATCCTGGTATTCGGTCCGAACGGAAAAACCGTCAGGGCCCGAACGCAGAACCAGAAAAAGATGGTGCACGCCGTTGATCGGAATGATATTGTTTTCGCCATCGGGCCGGCGGGTACCGGTAAAACCTATACTGCCGTAGCACTGGCGGTAAGGGCATTGAAGAACAAGGTTGTTAAGAAGATCATCCTCACACGTCCTGCTGTGGAAGCCGGCGAAAGCCTGGGTTTTCTTCCCGGCGACCTGAAAGAGAAGATCGACCCCTACCTGCGCCCTTTATATGATGCGCTGGATGACATGATACCCGCCGACAAACTCGGTTATTACATGAGTACACGCACCATCGAGATCGCACCGCTGGCCTATATGCGAGGACGTACTTTAGATAATGCATTCATCATCCTGGATGAGGCACAGAACACCAACGACCTTCAGTTGAAGATGTTCCTTACCCGTATCGGCGCCAATGCAAAAGCCATCATCACCGGCGACCCCACCCAGGTAGATCTGCCGCGCAACATGCGCAGTGGCCTGGAGAAATCGACCCGCATCCTCAAGAACATCGATGGCATTTCGCATATCGAGTTAACGGAAGAAGATGTGGTGCGTCACCGTCTGGTAAAAGCCATCATCAAGGCTTACGACAAGGAAAAAGAAAAGGAGGATGCCGAACACGGGCATACGCACGGACACAGATAAAAGAAAAGGCCTCAACAACATTGAGGCCTTTTCTTTTGCAGGAATCCATAAACAGCGACGTTTATTTTCCCAGTATCTCGTGTCCCAGTTTATCGCGCTTGGTTTCCAGGTATTTTCTGTTATGCGTATTGGGGTGGATCTCGATGGGAACCGTATCCACCATTTCAAGCCCATATCCTTTCAGGCCGGCGCGTTTCCGGGGATTATTGCTCATCAATCGCAATTTGGTCACACCCAGGTAACGGAGTATCTGGGCACCTACCCCATAATCGCGTTCATCCATGCCAAAGCCCAGATGGAGGTTGGCTTCTACCGTATCCATTCCCTCTTCCTGTAATTTGTAAGCTTTCAGTTTATTGATCAGGCCGATACCACGTCCCTCCTGGTTCATGTAAAGGATGATGCCTTTACCTTCCTGTTCCACCATTTGCATGGCTTTGTGCAACTGCTCCCCACAATCGCAGCGGAAACTTCCGAGAATGTCGCCGGTAAAGCAGCTGCTATGTACCCGGGTAAGCACGGCTTCGTCTTCCGTCCAACTGCCTTTGATCAGTGCGAGATGTTCTGCACCGGTGGTCTTTTCTTTGAATGCCACCAGGGTGAAATGACCGTATTTGGTGGGCATATCCACCCGCACCAGTTCCTCAATGAGAGAATCGGTCTTGAGACGATAATCGATCAGGTCCTTGATGGAAATGATCTTCATACCGAATTTCTTGGCGATCTCCTGAAGTTCGGGCAACCTGGCCATGGTACCATCCTCATTCATCACTTCTACCAGCACGCCAGCAGGCTCCAATCCCGCAAGCCTGGCCAGATCTACGGCAGCCTCGGTATGGCCGGCCCTGCGTAATACGCCGCCCGTTTTTGCTTTGAGCGGGAAGATATGACCGGGTCTGCCCAGCTCTTCGGGTTTCGTATGGGGGTTCACCAGCGCCTGTATGGTCTTGGCCCTGTCCTGCGCCGAAATACCCGTTGTGGTACCCTGGCCGATCAGATCAACCGATACCGTAAAAGCGGTTTCATGCAGGGAGGTATTCGAAACGACCATGGGCCCCAGGTCCAGTTCGGTACAACGCGCTTCGGTCAATGCCGCACAGATCAATCCGCGACCTTCTTTGCTCATGAAATTGATGACTTCCGGAGTGGCATGCTGGGCGGCTATGATGAAATCGCCCTCATTTTCACGGTCCTCATCATCTACCACTATGACCATTTTACCGGCCCGTATGTCTTCGATCGCATGTTCAATCCTGTCTAACATAATCAATAATTGAAGTGCAAAATTACAGTCCTGTGCCTTTACTTCCGGAATAATCAGAAAGAAAGCCCGTTTTATGACCCGATTTTTACGAAAAGCCCCGGAAGGAAAAGGCGAAGAAGCCGGCCGCACTGCCAAATGCCGTTCCTGAAAGGCGGTACAAGGAAATTAACAATTTGGAGAGGAATTTGGCAATAAAATCTGCACCAAGGTTAAATATTATACAATGAAATAGTCATTTTTATAGATAAAATATTATTTATATCCGTAAATAATAAGAAAACACAAACAATTCAATTGAATTGATGAACAGCGAGGGGCAATGACAAGATGTTAATATAAGCTATTAATGCACAAAAGAATATTCGCTTTCTTTGCACTTGAAAAATTAACATTATGCTAAGTAAAAGAATTGTACAATTTGTACTGGCGGTTCTGCTCTTGCCGGCATTTGCTCTGGCACAGACCACGACCAGTAGTATGGGCGGTTCTGTAAAAACCAACACAGGCGAACCTCTGGTAGGTGCAACTGTTACGGTGATACATGAACCTACCGGTACTATTTACCGCGTTCAAAGCCGTTCAGCCGGCCGTTTTGACGTTAGCAACCTCAATCCGGGCGGACCTTATTCTGTTGAAGTATCGTTTATCAACTTTGCAAGCGAGAAAAAGACAGACATCTATCTTACCCTAGGCGACTCTTATAAGGTAGATTTTGCTTTAGCTCCCAAAGCATCCAACCTGGGTAATGTTGTGGTTACCGGTTTGCGCAAAACCACTGAAGCTTCCGGTAAGGGAGGCACAGAAACCACTGTAGGCCGCGACAAGATGGCCAACTTACCTACTGTAGGACGTAATATCTATGATTACCTACGTGCTGTTCCCCAGGCCAAACTGGTGAATGGTACCGAAGGTGCCATTTCCATCGCAGGACAGAACAACCGTTACAATGCCTTCTATGTGGATGGCGCCATCAATAACGACGTATTCGGTCTGGCTGCCTCCGGAACCAATGGTGGTCAGGCAAGCATCTCCCCGATCTCTATCGACGCGATCGATCAGTTCCAGGTAGTGATCTCTCCTTACGATGCGGCCCAGGGTCACTTCGTAGGTGGTGGTATCAACGCCATTACCAAAGGTGGTACCAACAAGACCGAAGGATCTGTATACTATTTCTTGCAGAACCAGAACCTGGCAGGTAAAACACCTACCGGTCCGAAAGAGAATGCAGTAAAACTGAATAACTTCACCAAAAAGACCTATGGTTTCCGTGTGGGTGGTGCATTTGTGAAAAACAAACTGTTCTACTTCATCAACGTAGACCTTCAGCGCGATATCCGTCCTCAGCCATTTGATTTCAATTCCTATGCAGGTAATACCAAGGACCTGGCTACCCTGAACAGTCTGGCCAACACCCTGCGTACCACCTATGGTTATGAGCCCGGAGGTTTCCTGGACAATACAGAAGAAGTGAAGGCCGACAGGATCGCTTCCCGTATCGACTGGAACATCAGCGATAAGCACAAGCTGACCCTGAGCAACCGCTACACCAAAGGAGAGCGTTTGAACACCAGCAGCAGCAGCACCGGTACCATCAACTTCTACAACAACGGATACCGTTTCCCAACCCGCAGTAACTCTACTTCTGCCGAACTGAAAAGTATCGTGGGCAGAAATGCGACCAATAAATTCCTGATCACCTTTACAGATGTGTCTGATGACCGTAGCCCGCTGGGACAGGATTTTCCCCGCGTAAGGATCAATGACGGTTCTGGCGCTATCGTCTTCGGACCAGACAACAGCTCTACTGTGAACCTGCTCACCCAAAAGAACTGGACCGTTATCGACGAGTTCAAATTCACCCTGGGCAAACACGGTTTGAAAGTGGGTGTTGACTGGGAGTACAGCAGCGTGTTCAATGCATTCATACAGAATACATTCGGTAACTACACTTATTCTAACCTGAATGCATTCCTGACCGGAGCGGCCCCAAGTGCCTATACTTATGGTTTTCCTCAGATCGACAACGGCAAGGGTGATAACACGAATGCCGCTGCCAAATTCAAATATGCTTCCGGCTCTCTGTTCTTGCAGGATGAGTACAGGGCATCTGAGAACCTGACACTGAACTTCGGTATCCGTGCCGATTACTCTAAATTCCTGAGTACTCCATGGACAGATGATTATACCAACACGATAGCAATTCCTAAATTCTCTCAGTACTGGGATCTGAAAGGTGCCCGTTCCGGACAAGCTCCTAAGATCCCTCTGTCACTGTCTCCACGTGTAGGTTTCGTTTACAAAGTACCTGATGAGAACCTGACCATCCGAGGTGGTTTTGGTCTGTTCGTTGGACGTATCCCACTGGTATGGCCAGGCGGTATCTTCAACAACAATGGTATTTTCATTGGAGGATACACTGCCAACGCAACCCAGTTAGCCCAGATCCGTTTCCGTTCAAACCCGAACGGTCAGTGGACACCCAGCGAAGTGGGTGCCGGTGTGACCAAAGGACCTTTGAACCTGGTTTCTTCAGAATTCAGACTGCCTAAGATCTTCAGGACCTCTCTGGCATTTGACAAGCGCTTCAGCGATGGTTGGTCTGCTACTCTGGAAGGTTATTTCTCAAAGAACATCAACGAGATCAGCTATACCAATATCAACCTGCTGCCTCCTACTGCCAATGCGGTCGGACCAGACACACGTAAGGTATATTCTACCGTTAACAATGGCAAAATTCCGATCAATGCCGACGGTTCTAACCCGTACGACAATGCCATCCTGCTGACCAATAACTCAGAAAAGACCGGTTTCTCCTATGGTATGACCGCTACCGTAACCAAGCGTACCCGTACCAACTTCACTTTCGAGCTGAACTATAGCTATGGTAACTCCACCGTTCAGAACGAAGGAACCAGCTCTGTAAACCTGAGCCAGTGGAGGTTCATGGAGACCGTTAACGGACGTAACTACATCGGCCGTTCTATTTCTGACTTCAGTGCAGGTCACAGGATCTTCGCTTACATGAGCAAGAAATTCGAATACGCCAACAAGTCACTGGCAACTACCATTACATTGGCTTATACCGGCCAGTCAGGCTCACCGCTGAGTTATGTATATGGCTCTAACAGCATGACCAGGGATGATGGTTTGACCGGTGGTAATGACCTGATCTACGTGCCTACCAGCGCTGACCTGGCTGCTATGACCTTTGTAACAGGTAGTGGTATTACCGCCGCTCCTGACGTACAGAAAGCTGCCTTGGAAGCCTATATCACCAATGACGATTACCTGCGCAATCGCCGTGGACAGTATGCTGAAAGAAACGGAAGCCGTTTACCTTTCACCAATATCGTTGACCTGAAAATCGCTCAGGATTTCAATATCATAGTGGCTGGCAAACGTTACCAGTTCCAGGTTACTTATGATGTATTCAACCTTGGCAACCTGCTGAACAGGGATTGGGGCCGCCAGTACTTCCAGAGCAATGATCAGTTCTCTCTGATCCAGTTTGCCGGATACAAGAGCGCTACCGACCTGACCCCTACTTACCGTTTCAACCCGAATGTGACCACTGCATGGGGTGTGAGCACAAGTACCAATGCCGCCTATGCAGCGCGTTGGATCAGCCAGTTAGGTGTACGTTTCACATTCTAACGAACGCATAAGTTTCAGATAATACAAAAACCCCGCAAATGCGGGGTTTTTGTATTATTATCGACTATATCTCCCTATCCTCCTAATTTATACGATTCATCGACGGAAACCTCCATTTTTTCAGGTTAAATTATTATTATGTTTCCATTTTGTTTCGAAATACCACATTAGCAACAGATATTTGCGGCTCAAAAAAAAACTAACTATGCAATTGTTCAAGAGACTATCACTTTTAGTGACAGTACTTCTCTTTTCCATGACAGCTGTCATGGCCCAGGTAACTGGCGGTACCCTGACCGGTACTGTAAAAGACAGTAAGAACCAGCCACTCACCGGAGCTTCGGTAGAGGCGGTACACGAACCCTCAGGAACCCGGTACAAAACAGTTTCTGTTAATTCCGGTAAATTCAATCTGCCCGCTTTACGTGTAGGCGGACCTTACAAGATCACCATCACTTATGTTGGTTTGAAGACCGAGACCATTACGGATGTGTATATCCAGTTGGGCGAGCCTTCTGTGGTGGATGTATCCCTGCTGGACAACAGCAACCAATTATCAGAAGTAGTGGTAAGCGGTACCCTGAACAGAAAGGGCGCACTGATCTCTAAGGACAGGAAAGGTGCCTCTACCAACATCAACTCAAGACTGATCAGCTCCCTGCCTACCATCAGCCGTAACGTTACAGATATCACCCGTCTGGTACCCCAGTCGAATGGTCTGTCGTTTGCTGGTCAGGACGCACGTGCCATCAATTTCACACTGGATGGTTCCATTTTCAATAACTCTTTTGGACTGAGCGCACTGAATGGCGGACAAACCAACTCAGCGCCTATCTCACTGGATGCGATCCAGGAGATCCAGATCAACGTATCACCTTATAACCTGAAAGATGCGGGTTTTACAGGGGCCAGTATCAATGCTGTAACCAAGAGTGGTACCAACAGCCTTCACGGAACTGCCTTCTATAACGTACGTAACGAAGGATATGTAGGAACCAAAGCGGGTGCCGCAGGTAAACAGGATGTGGTCACTACTGCTTTCGATGTAAAACAATTTGGAGCCAGCCTTGGCGGCGCCATCATCAAGAACAAATTGTTCTACTTCCTGAACTATGAAGCGGAAAGAAGGAACGATGTGGGTTCTCTTTTCACGGCAGATGCCAGCAACGGTACGCAACCTATCAGCGGAAACACCTCACGTGTAAAAGTTGCCGACCTGGATGCACTGTCAACTTTCCTGCAAACCAAATTCAATTATGATCCAGGACCATACCAAGGTTATCCTTTTGTGACCAAGAGCGATAAAGCCGTAGTACGTCTCGACTGGAACATCAACGACAAACACAAATTGAGCATCAGGGGTAACCTGTTGAAATCAAAGAGGGATGTGGGCGTCAGCAGCAGTAATACGACCAATGGCTCAAGGGGTCCCAATACAACCGCCCTGCCATTCGCCAATTCTGCCTATATCATCAACAACAATATCTACAGCATCATCGGCCAGCTGAACAGCCGATTCAGCAACAAGATCAGCAACGAGATCACTTTTGGCTATACTGCCAACAGGGATTTCAGGGCCGTGAAAGGTGGTAACTTCCCGATGGTGGATATCCAGGATGGAAGTAACCCGCTGACAGCTACCCCTACTTCAGGCACTTCCACTGTACCTAGCGCACAGACCAACCAGAGCCTGAACTATATCTCTTTCGGTAACGATCCGTTCACTCCTAACAACCTGTTGAATACTGATACCTGGCAGTTTAGCGATAACCTGACCATGTATGCCGGTAAACACACGATCTCTGCTGGTGTTTCTTATGAAAGTTTCACTTTCACCAATGGTTTCACCCCATTGATCAATGGTGTGTATACATTCAACAGCCTGGCGGATTTCTACACAGCTGCCAATGCTTACCTGGCCAATCCGAATGCTACTTACAGCCCGGTATTCATGCGTAACTACCGTGCCAACTTCAGCAACCTGCCCGGTGGAGGCGCATGGCTGGTAACTACCAAGGCCCGCCAGATCGCTGCCTATGTGCAGGACGAACTGAACCTGGAGCCAAACTTCAACCTTACCTATGGTATCCGCTTTGAAGTGCCTTATTTCTCAGGTTCCGGTTTTACCAATACAGAGGTTGACAATATGAATTTCATTGACAACAACCTGAATTCTGTAAAACTCAGCACTTCTCAATTACCTAGTGCCAAACTGATGATCAGCCCAAGGGTTGGTTTCAACTATGACATCAAGGGTGACAAATCCACCCAGTTACGCGGTGGTGTAGGTCTGTTCACAGGCCGTCCTTCTTTCGTGTTCATCAGTAACCAGATGGGTAACAATGGTGTGCTGAACGGCGGTGTGAACATCAACAACACAGCTGCCTATCCGTTCAACCCCAATACTCCGGCCAGCTATGCAAGTTTTGCACCTAATCCAGGTGTACCTGCTTCTTCTTACAACATCGCTGCCACTGAGAGAAGCTTCCGTTTTCCTCAGGTACTGCGTGCCAACTTAGCGGTTGACCAGAAGATCTACCAGGACATCGTAGCTACAGGAGAACTGATCTTTACACAGGCACTGTCTACCATCAACTATTACAATGCTAACCTGGTTCCTTCTACCACCACCTTCAACGGACCGGATAACAGGC
Source organism: Chitinophagaceae bacterium (assembly GCA_020403425.1). Taxonomy (GTDB): domain Bacteria; phylum Bacteroidota; class Bacteroidia; order Chitinophagales; family Chitinophagaceae; genus Sediminibacterium. The sequence continues at coordinate 237,601 of JADBXR010000008.1, forward strand.
CACGTTTTGCAGGGGTAGGTTTATCAGGTACCGCACAGAACAATGCCATCCGTATCAACCCTAAAATCTCTGATGCCACTGTAATGGAAAGTGCGCCACTGGCAACTTCCATTGCTGCGACCATCAAGATCGAAAAACCGACCAAATCAAAAGGTCTGGGCTGGATGGTAGCTTATACATTCACCAGGGCCCGTGATTATATGTCTCCCGGTTCTATCGCATTCAGTTCCTGGACAGCCATCCAGAGCGTTCGCGGTAACAACAGCATCGACATGGCTTTCAGCGACAACGAAGTACGTAACCGTGTAATCGGTAACGTTAACTACCGTGTGGAGCTGGGTAAATTCTCTGCCCTGCAGTTCTCATTGTACGGACAGTCTCAGAACCAGGGACGTTTCTCTTATACCTACAGCGGTGATATGAACGGTGATGGTGTAAGCGGTAACGACCTGATGTATATTCCTCGTGACCAGAGCGAAATGAACTTCCTGGCATTGTCTGCCTCAGGTTCAGCTCCTGCCGCTACCGTTGCAGATCAGAAGGCCGCATTTGACAACTACATCAGCCAGGATCCTTACCTAAGCAAGAACCGTGGTAAATATGTTCAGCGTAACGGCGTACTGATGCCTTACCTGGTACGTTTCGACTTTTCAACACAACTGGAACTGTTCAGGAACATTGGAAAGAACAGACATACCGTACAATTGAGGTTTGACATCTTCAACGTAGGTAACCTCCTGAACCATGCATCAGGCGTAAGCTACTTTGTAAACACATTCAACCCGCTGGCTTCAGCAGGTGTGGATGCAAATGGCGTACCTGTATTCAGGATGAACCGCGTGAACAACAGCATCAATTATACCACTTACCGCAAGGGAACTGGTATCAACGATGTATGGCAAGCTCAGTTCGGCATCCGTTATATCTTCTAATTACATGTGATACCAACATAAAAAAACCGGGGAAATTCCCCGGTTTTTTTATGTAATCTATTTAAAAAGTATCAATCTCTGTTCATTTGCCCCATCCCCATTTCAGGAATTCCGGGAATGCATTGCGCCAGGTGGTCACATCATGTTTGCCATCTTCCAGCTCCAGGTATTCGATATGGGCATCGGTATACCCTTTGGCCTTCAATTCCACGATCAGGTCCAGTGCATCATCGATGGAATCGATGACACCATTGTTGTTCCTGTCGGCTGTTTCATCCAGTTTGCCGCATTCAATGAATAGCTGGAGCCAGGGGTAAAAACCACCCTTCCGGACCTGCAGATGCATCAGGCGATCCAGCTCATCGTCGTATCCGTCTTCGTAAGCTTTTCTTCTCCACCAAAGCGAAGGGCTGAACAAGCCTACTTTATTGAATTCACTGGCATGGTTCCATACAATATCCATTGCGCTCAATGCACCCAGCGAGAAACCCGCAAAGGATTTATGTTTGAATGAAGGCGCTTTGCAGGTACGACGGACAAACGGCAGGAGTTCCTCGAATATGAATTTGGTATACAGTCCTGCTTTGCCCCCCCTCCCTTTGAAGTCGGCCGAGTAAGCCGTCCCGTATTCCATTTTCCTTTCGGCACCGCAGTGAATACCCACGCAAACTAGAGGCTCGATAGCATCAGAACTGATCAGCGCTTCCAGTATCCCGTGGAAGGACATGGTGCGCAGGTCCTGGCCGTCATTGACCAGTAAAAGACCCAACTGATCGATGGGCAGATGGGTTACCGGCAAATAGATATCCACCAGCACATCCCGCTCCAGGTATTCGGAAACAAGGGTGTATTGTTCAGTGATCACAGAAGCATCTGTGGTTGTTAGGCTGGTCTCAGACATGTTTTCAAAAATAACGGAATGGTCACAATTCTCCGTCAGTAAATCTCCACAAAGCCGTCAATGCCAAGCTATCCCACCACACATCACAGAAAAGATTTATACCTACAGGTTTCTTATTTCAAATCAGTTTCGCTAAATTGACTACGGAACCTGCGCTGGGAACCCACTCATCCTTCAAACGACTGTATATGAAAAAGATCGGCATCCTGTTTGGCCAGGAAAGAAGTTTTCCGATGGCTTTTGTGGAAAGAATCAACAGTAAGAATGTACCGGGTATCGTTGCAGAGCCCGTGAGGATCGACAAGGTCATGCAGGGGGAAGCGAGCGGCTATTCCGTGATCGTTGACAGGATCAGCCAGGATATCCCTTTTTATCGTGCCTACCTGAAAAATGCGGCACTCTGCGGCACCGCAGTGATCAATAATCCTTTCTGGTGGAGCGCCGATGAGAAATTCTTCAACAATTGCCTTGCCACCAAGATTGATGTACCCGTTCCCAAAACGGTGATCCTGCCATCGCGCGATCTTCCCCCCGATACTTCTGACCAGTCATTCAGCAACCTGGCTTATCCGCTGGACTGGGAAAGCATTTTCAGATACGTGGGTTTCCCCGCCTATATGAAACCTTTTGCCGGCGGTGGCTGGAAGAACGTGTACAAGCTGACCAGTATGGATGATTTCTTTGAAAAACACAGCGAGACCAACCAACTGGTGATGCTGCTGCAGGAAGAGATCATCTTCGAAGAATATTACCGCTGTTATTGCATCGGTGGAAAACATGTCCGCATCATGTCGTACGAACCCCGCAACCCGCATCACCTGCGTTATGTAGCTGATTTCAAGCCTTCGGATGAACGGCTGAAGCAGATGACGGATATCGTACTACGCATCAACCAATACCTGGGTTACGATTTTAATACCGTAGAACTGGCCGTACGCGATGGCGTTCCTTATGCCATTGATTTCTGCAACCCGGCCCCGGATGCGGATATCAAGAGCGTAGGCCAGGAGAACTTTGACTGGGTGGTGGAGACCGCCGCCAATTTCGCCATCGAAAAAGCGCAGGCACAGGTAGATGGCGCCGATAACCTTACTTGGGGCGAATATGTGAAAAGAAGTGCTGCGGGGAAGAAACTGTATTAGGGAGTTGTCAGTCGTGAGTGGTGAGTGAGCACATTTCCCTACTTGCGACTGACGATTCACGACTGACGACTCACAGCTCACAACAACAACATCAAGCAAAGTGCTGTTATGGGAAATCTGAATTACAAACATTTTACACTGGGCGTTGAAGAGGAGTACATGGTACTGGACCCTCATACACGGGAACTGAAGAGCCATGAACAACGTATCGTACAGGAGGGCCAGAAGATCCTCAAGGACAAAGTGAAAGCAGAAATGCACCAGGCAGTGGTGGAAGTAGGCACCGATATCTGTTGCAACATAGAAGAAGCTTTCAAGGATGTGGCCTCCCTGCGGGGCAATATAGCGCAGATAGCCGGGGACCTGGGCTTCCGGATCGGAGCTGCGGGCACACACCCCTTCAGCCACTGGGAAACACAGCTGATCACCGAACATGCACGCTACAGTGAGATCGTGAACGAACTGCAGGAAGCCGCCCGGAGCAACCTGATTTTCGGACTACATGTGCACGTGGGTATGGAAGACCGCAGAATGGCTATCCACATCGCCAATACGGCCCGATATTTCCTGCCGCATGTGTATGCCCTGAGTACCAACTCCCCTTTCTGGGAAGGCCGGGAAACAGGCTATAAATCGTTCCGCACAAAAGTATTCGACAAATTTCCCCGAACCGGTATACCGGATTATTTCGACAATATAGAAGCCTATGAGAATTATGTGAACCTGCTGATCAAGACCAACTGTATCGATAATGCCAAGAAGATCTGGTGGGACCTACGGGTGCACCCCTTCTTCAATACCGTTGAGTTCCGTATCTGCGATGTGCCCATGACCATCAATGAGACCATCGCCATTGCCGCCTTATTCCAGGCCATCTGTGCCAAGATCTATAAACTACGGGGACAGAACCTGAATTTCATGATCTACCAGCGCTCACTGATCAATGAGAACAAATGGCGGGCCAGCCGATATGGCATCGATGGTACCCTCATTGACTTTGGAAAGGAGACCGAGGTGAATACCCGCGCCCTGATCTATGAATTGCTCGATTTTGTGGATGATGTGGTGGATGAGTTGGGAAGCCGTCCCGCCATCGAATACATCTCCCGGATCTTCGAGCTTGGCACGGGGGCCGATAGGCAGTTGGCCGTGTACCGGCAAACGGGCAGCCTGGTAAATGTAGTGGACTATATCCAAGAGCAATTCCTGACCGTCTAATAATCAACGACTTGCATAATAACAGGTCGTATCACATGCTATTTTTTTGGCAATGATATACATTTTTACACCAAATTATTTGGAAGTTCAAAATAATGAGCATATCTTTACACCATAACCGAAAGATATGTTTCCCGAATTTAAGAGCATTTTTGATTTACTCAAAGCATTTCCTACCGAACAATCTTGTATTGACCATTTAGAAAGGTTAAGCTGGAACGGTGAGCCAGTCTCCCCGTTTGATGCAACCTCTAAGGTATACAAATGTGCAGGTAACAAATACAAGTGTAAGAACACGGGTAAATACTTCAATGTTCGAACAGGTTCTATCTTTGATAATACCAAAATACCGTTGCAAAAGTGGTTCTTAGCCTTATACGTCTTTTCTTCTCATAAGAAGGGTATATCCTCTCACCAGTTGGCTAAAGACATTTCAGTAACCCAAAAATCAGCATGGTTCTTATTGCACCGTTTGCGCTATGCTTTTGACCATCCTAATTTTCAGAATACATTGGGTAATATCGTAGAAGTTGATGAATCATTTTTGGGCGGGAAAGCAAAGAATAAGCACACTAACAAAAAGAAAAAAGATCCGGTTACGGGTGGTACTTTGCATGAGCAACAACCCATTTTAGGAATGAAAGAAAGGAACGGAAATATAGTAGCAATAGTAGTTCCAAACAGGAATAAAGAAACAATCCTGCCTCTTATCCGTAATGTAGTTGAACAAGATAGCGTAGTAATGACGGATGAATATACTGCCTATAAGGATTTAAAGACTGATTACAGCCACTTCACCGTTAACCATAGCGCAAAGGAATACGTTAATTACATGGCTCATACTAATGGGATTGAGAACTTTTGGAGCCATTTAAAGAGAGGTATTGATGGAATTTACCATTGGTGCAGCAAGGAGCATTTACAAAGCTATGTGGACGAGTTTACGCTACGCTTTAATACCCGTGATTATAATACGCAAGGCCGATTTGATTTAATACTTTCGGCTGTAGCTAACAAGAGATTAACTTACAAAGCCTTAATTAAATAGTATGAGCAAAATAGAGGTACAGGGAACGATTATAAATATCCTCAGCTTAAATAATGCAGACTATATTTCGTTGACAAATATGGTTTCTAATCAGGAGGATGGCTCTAAACTAATTGAAAAGTGGCTTACCAATAAGAACACTATTGAGTTTTTAGGGATTTGGGAGCAATTAAACAATAAGGCTTTCAATACCCCCGAATTCGGGGGTATTATGAATGAGGCTGGAACTAATAGGTTCTATATGTCTGTAAAACAATGGGTTGCAAGGACTAATGCAATAGGAATAACAGCAAGAGCGGGTAGTCAAGGCGGCACATTTGCTCACCGGGATATTGCTTTCAACTTTGGATTATATATCAGTCCGATATTTAATTTGATACTGATAAAAGAGTTTCAAAGGTTAAAAGAAATTGAAAGTAACCAATATGGCGTGGAATGGAATTTCAAAAGAGTTCTTAGTAAAGCAAATTATCAAATACACACAAACGCTGTTAAAAATTACATTATCCCCAAGGCAGGATATGCACAAGCAAAAGAGTGGTTACTATATGCTGACGAAGCCGATATGCTTAACATAGCCATATTTGGCACTACAGCCAAACAATGGCGTGATGCCAACCCTGAAAGAGTATTAAATGGAGAGAATATTAGGGATATGGCAAGCATAAACGAATTGGCTATTTTGTCAAATTTAGAGAGCCTAAATTCAATCCTTATCAAAAACGGCTTATCAAAGAAAGACCGTTTTAAAATACTCCGAGAAACTGTCGTTGACCAAAAGAAAACACTTGATGGGATAGATATGGTAAAGACGTTGAAGAAAGAAAACAGCTCTACCTTTATTGATTATCAAAAAAAAAGTAACAGCCAGTCGGACTCTACATTTGATATTCACCTAAAGGGGTTATTAAAAGTACCCCCACCAAAAAAAAGCTAAAATAATTAGTAATTTTATTGCTAATTTGCTTAGTGATTAATATCTTGTGCTTATTTATATAACTACAATAACTTTAAAAATAATATGACCGCTCTACAGATGAGAAACGATGCATGGTTAACCTCTCCATTAATACCATCATGGGTAAGAGGCAGGGAAGTAAGTTTTGACCAACATAATACGCCATCAAGTGTTTCAAAATATTGTTGGGAATCATTTCAAAAAGTATTAAAAGCAGAAAAGAAAAAGATTGATAGTTATAAAATTATTGAACCAAGTGCAGGAACTGGTTCGTTTTATGACTTACTGCCAGTTAAAAACAGAATAGGCATAGACATAGAAAGATTTAACGGTTACCATAAGGAGTATATTCAGGCTGATTTTCTCACATGGAATCCTACTCAGAAAGATCAAAAATATTTAGCTATTGGTAATCCCCCTTTTGGATATAGGGGTTGGCTTGCATTATCTTTCTTAAACCACGCAGCCGAATTTTGCGATTATGTAGGTTTTATATTACCCATGTCTTTTCAAAGCGAAGGAAAAGGAAGTCCTAAATATAGAGTACCGGGAATGACTTTAATCCACCATGAAATTTTACCTGATGGTTTATTTATTCAGGCGTCTGGTGATAAAACAGCAGTAAATACGTTATGGCAGATTTGGAAAAAAGGAGATGGGATGAAGTTGCCCGATTATAGTCTTTGTGATGAATATTTAGAGTTATTTACAGTTGATCAAAGAAAAGAAAGATTGTGCGGAGCGGAAAAAATGAAAGATTGTAAAATATTCCTACAAAGAACTTTTTATACAGATCCTCCTACCTTAGTAAACGACTTTTCAAAAGTAAAGTATTGTTGTGGGTATGGTTTTATAATTAAAAAAGATAAGAAAATAATCAAAAACCTATTAATGAACGCCGATTGGGTTAAATATAGTAATTTGGCTACACATAATTGCAGGCATATATCTATGTATCATATAAAGCAGTATTTGTTAGATAATTATATATTGAAATCACCCAAATAATGTATTGATGGTGGATTATATACAGCTATTCAAATCCATAGTTGAAAAACATAAAAACGATAAAAAATGGGATGCTGGCAGTTTTGTTGGTATTAAAAGCCTATCAAATACAAAGGTAGGAACCGTTGGGCAGGATTTTATCGAAGGGCTATGTGAAACCCTAAATATTCCTATAGAGTTCCCCGTAAATATTTTAAAGAAAAGATTAACTCAAAGCCCATGGGATTTAAAGATATTCGGTATTTCTTTTGAATTAAAAACTGCTACAGAAGATACTGGGGGCAAATTTCAGTTTAACCATATTCGGTATCATAGGAAATATGATGCTGTGCTTTGCTTGGGTGTAAGCCCAGATGAATTACTTTTTAATATTTATAGTAAGGCGAATATAGCAACTGGCAAAGCAGGAAAACTCGTCTCGATGGAAAAGGGAGGTAATGCTTCTTACAAGCTTACAAAATCAAAACACGAACTATTCCATATTGACGATTTTCAAGAAAAATTGATAAAATTTACAACCTCCTTTGAATAGCTTGGTGTAAACATCTATATCATTGCCATTTTTTTGACAAGTATGCGGGTAAATATTTAGAAAACCAGGGCAACAAAGTAACTTGCCGGTGTATCTATTTGGATACCAAACTATACAAACGCTCCCAGGTGACCGAAGATTACGAACTGATAAAGGGTTGCATCCGCAACGATGCCCGATGCCAGCGTATGCTTTTTGATAAGTATGCGGGTAAAATGATGAGTGTATGCCTCCGTTACGCCAAAGACCAGATGGAAGCAGAAGATATGATCCAGGATGCTTTTATCAAGGTATTCCAGTACATCGGCCAGTTCAAGTTCGAGGGAGCTTTTGAGGGATGGATCAGGCGTATCGTGGTGAATACGGCCATCCGCCACCTGGAAAAGAAGAAACTGCAGTTCAAAGATATAGACGACGACAGCCAGAACACCCCTTCTATTGATGCCCAGGCCTACTCGCAGTTGGGAGAAGCAGACCTTATGAGACTGATCAGCCAGTTACCCGATGGCTACCGCCTGGTATTCAACCTGAATGCCATAGAGGGGTACAGTCATGAAGAGATCGCTGAAATGCTGAATATTCAACCCGGCACCAGTCGCAGCCAGTTGGTAAAGGCGCGGAAGATGCTGCAATACCAAATCTTACAATTACAAAAAGTTGCTGTATAGAATGAACGATACCCAATTTGATGACTTCTTTAACGACAAATTCAAAGATCACGCTGTGCCCGTGCCAGCCGGTCTTTGGGATAAGGTCGTGGAAGGTCAATTTGATAAGTTCGTGGGCAGTAAACTCAAAGACGCCGAGGCCCCCGTTCCGGAAGGGCTGTGGGAGAAAATCAATGATAAACAGTTTGATGGGTTTGTGGCCGGCACCCTGTCCGGGGCTGAAACTACGGTACCCACAGGTTTGTGGGACCGTATCAGTGACGGACAGTTCGACCAGTTTGTGGCCGGTAAATTACACGATCAGGAAGCACCTGTACCTGCAGGCCTGTGGGAGAAGGTCCGGCCGGAAGAAGAGGACGATGACCGCGTTGGTTTCCTCTGGTTCCGCTACCCGGCTGCAGCCGTTCTGATACTGGGCATCCTAACTGCGGCCGCCTGGGGCGGATATCTGTATTTTACCTCGCACCAGCAGAAAGCCTCAGAGACCCCTATCAGTAAAACAATACCTGCCGCGGGTCAATCATCATCACAAAAACCTGCTTCCGGCAACCAGCAACAGGACCTGGGTCCCGCTGCCCCTTCCCTGTCTGAAGAAAATCATAGAGCTGCTTCAGATGCAGATGTAAACGAAGCGCCATCTATGAGCAACACAAACCTGCCTGGCACCCCCCGGAAAACAGGTATCGACCTCTTACGCCCGTCAGATCCATCCGGCAGGGATCTTGCCAACACTATGTACGATCCGTTCAGTAAAAAGGTACAGGCTGCAGACAACCACCTGGCAGAAGATACACACGAGGAGGTCATTGAACCTTACCAGCAGAACCTGTTACCGGCATTCATCATACCGACCCTGACGGGTGGGTACGATCTGTCGCAGAGTCTGATGGACAAACAACTCTCAACCCTTAACCATACCAACCAGTTCAAGAACATCATCATCTGCCCGGCAGACAGCCGCCGTAATACCGATTGGTACCTGGAAGCCTATGCCTCACCAGATATGCCATTCAAATCGGTAAGCAATGTATCGGCCTCACCGTTGTTCATGCTGAAGAAAGACAGTAGTGAGAGCATGCAGGTAAGTTATTCCGCTGGTCTGCGACTGGTAAAGCCCATCACGGATAATATCTTACTGAAGGCCGGTTTGCAATATTCGCAGGCTAACGAAAAATATGTATACAGAACCGAAAATGAGGTAAAAACCACTACAGTGGTAACGGTACGCACCATCATCCGCGCTCCTGGTGATACGGTGATCGTTCAGGATACCAGCGTATTACAGACCATCGGATTCCGCAACAATACCGTACACAACCGTTACCGGAGCTTTGACATCCCGGTTACGGTAGGTTACCAGTTTGGCAATGAGGACCTCAAATTTGGCATCAACGCAGGCGTAGTGATCAACCTGTCATCCTGGTATCAGGGAGTGATCCTTGATTCTTCCTTGGCAACCGTAACGCTCAACAAATCTGGCAACAACGTATACAAGAGTAATATAGGATTGGGGCTTTACGGAGGCTTCAGCGTGGTGAAACGTTTGAGTGATGACATGCATGTTTTCTTTGAACCCTATTTCCGTTATAACCTGTCAAATATGACCACCCCGCAGGCCAGCTTCCGCCAGCGCCTGAGTGTAGGTGGCCTGGCAGTGGGTTTACGGATCAATTTGAACCGGAAATAACGATACAGGCAACAAAACCGATACCCCGGGTATCTGATAGATAGTTAGAAATTATGAAGAGAATCGTATACATCATGGTGGGTTTGTCGGGACTGTTTCTTGCTTCCTGCAAGAAGGAGTTATCTGACAATTTTACCACGTACTCCAATCATCCGTTGAATGATACGGTCTGGGTGCGGAATGTAGCCAATACCGCTTCTGTGTACGACCTGTTCGAGCTTTTGTACCCCAGGGATTTATTAGTGGACTCCCTGAACGCTGTCAATGGTGGCAAACTGCATTTTGGAGACAGTGTGGAAGTAGAATTTGCACCCAATACCCTGGTGGGACCGGCCACATCTGGTACACCACAGGGCAATGTGCGGATAGAACTGTTACCGTTAAGAAGAAAAGGTGATTTCATCCGCGTATTCAGGCCCACCACTACTGCCGACGGCAGCTTGCTGGAAACCGGCGGCGGTTTTCTGATCCGCGCCTTTAAAGAAGATAAGGAACTGACCCTGGCCAGCAATACCAGTTTTGAATTGAAGTTTCATGATGTGGATACGGCCAAACCTGATATGCAGGCCTTTTATGGAAGAGAGGCCGTACCTGCACCACTGAAAGGGATCGATACAGTTTTTTCCTGGGTCCGCGACTTCAACACAGGCTACCTGCCCACCTGGAGCAAGATCAGCAATAACCCATTGATCCCATCTTATTACGGCTATGAGATCCAGTCGAAGAACCTTCGCTGGGTTACGGCAGACAGGTATATCGACAGCACGCTTCCCAACGTAAAAGTGACCGCGATCCTTTCTCCGAACTTCACCAATAAGAACACGGCCGTATTCGCTGTATTCGACAACCAGAAGATCGTGGTGAACTGCAGACATGATTACGCTTCCCGTTCCTTTTTTGCCAGGAAGATCCCGGCAAAAAGTAAGATCAGGCTACTCTCCCTGTCAAAGATCGGCAGCGATCTTTACCTGGGTGTGCGTGAGATCAGCAGCGTATCACTGGTCACCAGTTACACCATTACGCCTCAGAAAAAGAGTTTAAAAGAGATCATCACCTATCTGAATGATCTATAAAGGAGTTCATTGTTGAACATATACCGGGGGGTATAGTAAAGGGCCGCAGTCGCGGCCCTTATTTTATTTCTTGAAGTCGAACAACGTAGCTGTAAAAATAGCCCGCTCCCGTTTTTTGAAGATCACATCCCAGTTACCCCGGTAGCGGAGTATCTTGGGAACGGTGTACCCGTTGAATTTGGTCATTTCCACCTCCATGCTTACATCAAAATCATACACGCCGGCCTTATAACTGAGTGAATAATTACGTGCAAGCACTTCCAGGGTCTTCATATCGAACCAGGTCACCATCTGGTCTACCACCACCCGGTCGCTGTTCACTTTATCTTCCTTGGGGGTGATGGAAAACACATATACCAATCCACCATGCGATTCCTCTATGTCAAGTTTGTAATCGTACAGTTTATGTGCACTCTCATCATAGAGATCCAATTTATCGCCAATGAAAGGGATACCTGGGATCTTTTTGCCCGGGTTAAAGAACAGCATCTTTAGCTGTTCACGGTGTTTGTCCATTCCTCGCTTGTCGCTAAATCCGTTGAGCCTCCCTTTCACAATATTATTTTCCCCGCAAACCTCCCCTTTGGTAAAAAAAAGGCTTGCGTACAATGCCGGGGTCATGTAATTGTATTCTTTCTTTCGATCGTAGAAATCGCCGGTCACCGTTTCTTCCAGCACATCCATGGTGCGGCAGTTACCTACCCGGTTCTGGCGGGTCTTACTGGACAGTGAGGCTTTTACTACCCCCTTCTTATCCAGCATCTTGATATCGTTATAGGAAGAAAATCCAAGGATGCGCAGGTTCCGGAAAGCTTTATAGAAAGTAGTATCCTCCTGAATCTGGTTGAGCAGCGTTTTGTAATCGAAGTTATTTCTTACCACCACTTCACTCAGGGTGAATCTTTTTTCATCAATGATGACAGAAGTGTCCTGCGCAAGGGAAGACAGGGCACTCAACAAAAACAGGCAGAAAAGGGAATATCGCATTACTTGGGAAATATCATTTTATAATCCACTCTCACTTTGCCTTTACTGATATCATTGAGTTTACCCTGCAGCATTTTTTTCCGGAGTGGCTTCAGGTAATCGATGAACAGCTTACCGTCTATATGGTCGTATTCGTGCAGGATCACCCTGGCGGTGATGCCATTGAAGCTTTCCGTATGGGGTTGGAACTGTTCGTCAAGATAATCCATCACGACGGTCTCGGGGCGGCTCACATCTTCGCGGATGCGGGGAATGCTCAGGCATCCCTCGTTATAGGCCCACTCCTCACCTTCCAGTGAACGGATCCGGGCATTGATGAATACCCGTTTGATGCCGGGTGCATCCGGATATACGCCTTCTTCCTCTTTTTCAAGATTGGCGAAGATCTGGGTGCTGTCCATCACAAACAGGCGGATATCCTTATTGATCTGGGGGGCGGCCAGTCCCACCCCGTTACTGGCATACATGGTCTCCCACATGTCTTCAATGAGAGTGGCCAGCCCGGGATAACCCGGTTCTATATCCTGGCTCACCTTCCGTAAAACAGGTGCTCCATATGCAACGATCGGAAAAATCATGGACTACAGTATTTGCTAAAATGCTGCAAAAATACCGTAAAACGGGCAACCGGCAAATGGATAAGGGGTATAAATGGTGAACAGCGCGTTAATTTGCCGTAGCAGGAACCGGAACCGTAACAGTGATCTCGCAGCCGTGTCCGATCGCTGTTCTCAGATTGAATGTGCCGTGCAGCAGTTCGGCCCGTTTCTGCATATTGTTGAGTCCGATACCTTTCTGTTTGGCATGGGGATTGAATCCTTTACCATCATCCCTGATCGTCATCATGATATGATCATCGGACCGGGTCACTTTGATCCAAAGGTTCTCGGCATCAGCATACTTAAGCACATTACCCACCTGTTCCTGGCAGATTCGGTAGAGGTTGGTCCGCATTTCATCCGACAACATTTCTTTAGGGAATGCGTCCACTTCCAGCATCACGTGCGGGCGATCCCCGATATTGAATGTGAGCAGTAAGCCTTCGAAGATCTGCTTCAACGGAAGTTCGGTAAAGGAAGCAGGTGCCAGGCGGTGCGACAATTTCCTGATCTCATCAATGGCCTGGGTAATATAACCCATTGTTTTTTCTACAAATACCGGGCTTCGCTCCTGTTCAACTTTCCTCGACATATCCAGACTAAGTAGAGAGCCCAGTAATATCTGGTTGATATTATCATGCAATTCCCTGCCCAGAAGATTCCTTTCCTGTTCCTGCGCTTCCAGTGTGGCTTTGGTGATACGTAGGTTCTCTTCTTTCTGCCAGGTTATATCCTGCATGGCTCCAACGATCCGAACCGGTTTCCCGGAATCATCGTAAATGATCGAGGACCTGTCGAACACATACTTATACGACCCGTCAGCGCAACGGAAACGGTACTCCAACTGCACATTCCTGAGCTTATGCTCCAGGCAGACAGAGAGCGTATCTTCCACCCTTGCCTTATCATCAGGATGTACCTTATCCCACCCGAAGTTCGAAGCCTGCTTCAGATCAAAAGCTGTATAACCGAATACATCGAAAATACCGGTATTGAACTGGATGGTATCGGTAACCAGGTCCCAGTCGCGAATGGTATCACTGGTCGCTTTTGACACGTTCTCATACAGTTCATTCACCAGTTGCGTCTGCAATAAGGCTTTTTTCTTTTCGGTGATATCATACCGGATGGCCAGGTATTGGTAAGGTCTTCCCTGTTCGTCCAGGAAGGGTACAATGGTGGTATCCACCCAATAAAGAACGCCATCCTTGGCACGGTTACATACCTCCCCTTTCCAGATCCCCCCCTTGGATATGGTTGCCCATAACTCGCTAAAGAAAGATTTGGGGTGTTGTCCTGAATTGATGATTCGGTGATCCTGCCCGATCAATTCATCCACACGATACTTCGAAATGCGGACAAAATTATCATTCGCGTATCTGATGATACCCCGTTGATCCGTAATGGCCACAATGGCCGATTTATCTAGTGCCAGTTTATAATCCCGTATCTCTTTCTCGGCCTTTTTCCGTTCCGTGATATCCATCAGGGACCCAATGACCCGGTAAGGTTTACCGGTTTCGTCCCTCATGATGAATCCACGGTCGTAGATCACCATTTCCTTCTTATCGTTACGTATATAACGATATTCATCTGACCACAATGTCTTACCGTCGTCGATCGCATTCTGGAGGCCATCCATAACACGTTGTCTGTCGTCAGGATGGACATAGGCTTCCCATTGTTTTATATCCGGCGTAGGGCTGTCGGCCGGCAGGCCGAACAGGATATTATAATTCTGATTCCACCAGAGGTCGTTGGTCACCAGGTTCCAATCCCAAAGCACATCGTTGCTCGCATTCGATATCCGGGTAAACCTCTCATTCAGTAATAAGAGTTCTTTTTCGGCCGTTCTGCGCTTCTGCTCACGATCTATCACACTTACCGCAAAAGAGATGTCACCTGCACTCTCCAGCAATAAGGCCTCTTCCTCCTCATCAAAAAAGTCGACGACCGAAGCATACAATGAGAAAACACCAAAAACCTTCCCCTCGCGGAAAAGAGGCAGCGCTATGGAAGACTTGAAACCGAATTGCTGGGATACTTCCTTCCAGGGTGTATGGTCAACCTGGGTAAGCAGGTCATTACAGATAATATGCCGGGCCTCCTTAATGGCTTTGATGGTAGGGCTGTTGGCATCACCCTGTATCTCACGCAAAGAAGTGTTCGGGGCCAGAGGAACAAAATGATTCAGGTCCTGACCTGCATGTGCAATGGGAACAAGTTTTCCTGTTACCTCATCCAGTTTGCCTATCCAAGCCATGGAGAATTTTCCTACCTGGATAGCGATATCACAGGCTTCCTTGAAAAGAAGATCTTCATTATCGGCCCGGACGATCATCTGGTTGATGCTGCTGATGAACTGGTACAGGCGGTTTTTCTTCAGGATCAGGTCCTCTGCCTTTTTCTTACCCGTAACGTCCCTTACAAACACATCCAGACCTTCTGCTGAGGGATAAATATGCACTTCGTACCAGAGGGACAAAGGCGCATAATAATCGTAATGCACCCTCCTTTCGCCATCTGCAGCAGAAGCCCTGTACATTTTTTCTGCTTCTGAACCGATCAATGCGGGAAAAGAATCCCAGATGATCTTACCGACCAGGGAATCCGAATTTTGATGGACGATCTCGCCCATACGTTTGTTCAGGTACAGGAAACGCCACTCTTTATCCAGCGAGAAATAACCATCCGTGATCCTGTCGAATACATGGTTGATCTGGTTGGTTTTGCGGCTCACTTCCTGGGTGAGATGCTGGTTCAGTAAACGGAGCTGCTTCTCGGTCTGTTTTTTTTCGGTAATATCTTTGGTCACCGATACCAGACCAACCACTTTCCCCTGGTTATTATATACGGCCGAAGCGCTGATGGAAACATGAATGATGCGTCCCGATTTGGTTGGGCGGGTCTCTTCACTCAGAAAATGTCCCTGCCTGCGGAACTCATTCACTTTGGTACGGTATAGTTCCTGTCCCTCTTCCGAAACAAGCAGTTCATTGATCTTGCATCCGACAGCCTCTTCCTGTGTCCAGCCGTAGATCAGTTCTGCCCCTTTGTTCCAGCTTTGGATCACCATATCCGCATCAGTAATGATGATCGCATCAAGGACATTCTCAATGATACGGGCATAATACTCCGAAGATAGCTCCGGTGCGTGAGCAAAGGATGGAGAATAATTAATAATCATACTCGGGCGAGGGGCTACCCTTCTGTTTCATCTTTAAAAATGGTTCATGCAAAATTTGTATTGCCGATCCGCGATCTGCAATGGGTGCTGATCACAGGTAACAATACCCAAGGGCTTTTCAGGAATATTAGAGGGGGATAGAAAATGTTATAACAGGCAACGACCTGTCTTGTTTAAAGATAGACAAAAAAGGGTTACAGAAAACAAATATCAATGCCTGGATTGCAAATATTCCTGCAGCATGATGGTGGCCGCTATCTGGTCTACATTCCCCTTGATCCTTCGGTCTTTTTTCTTCATACCCATTTCTACCATGGCACGGGATGCCATTTTGGAAGTGTATCTTTCATCAACGGTCTGGATGGGTATGGCAGGGAATTCTTTTTTCAACCTGGCAATGGCTGCTTTCACCAGCGGTGTGGCATGGGTGGCGGTATCATCAAGATTCAGCGGTTCGCCGATAAGTATCAACTCTACAGGTTCCTGCAGGAAATAATTCTTCAGGAAAGGGATCAGCTCTTTGGTCTCAATAGTGGTCAGAGAAGTAGCAATAATCTGTAACGGATCCGTCACTGCGAGTCCGGTTCTTTTACCTCCATAATCGATACAGATGATCCGGGACATATATGATTGATCGTTTTGGGTTTAGAGCAGAAAGTTAATGCAGGTTGATCGATTTTCACCACTTACACGTAAGGAACGGATTGCTTTTGCAGAGAAACCTGCTTTACATCAGTAACAGGTCCCCTATCACAAACAGGGCGAACACCACGCTGGCCACCCCATTGGCAGTCATGAAAGCAATGTTCACTTTACTGAGGTCGTTGGGTTTAACAATGGAATGCTGGTAAATGAGCATACCTACGAACACGGCAATCCCTATCCAGTACAACCAATGAAATCCACCGTAGATACCCGCCGCAACCACACAGGCCGAACTGCCCAGATGCAACAATTCAGACACCCGCAAAGCTTTGGCCTTACCCATCACGCTGGGAATGGAGTAAAGCTGTTGGGACTGATCGAACTCCACATCCTGCAGTGCATAGATCACATCAAAACCGCTTACCCAAAATATAACGGTGAAGGAAAACAGTACTGGCAGAATATCAAACCTACCCGTCACGGCCAGGTAAGCCCCGATGGGCGCCAATGACAGGCCCAATCCCAATACCAGGTGACAAAGTGGTGTGAAGCGTTTGGTATAACTGTAAAACAGGATCACAAACAAAGCCACCGGCGAAAGGAAAAAACAGATATCATTGATGAAATAGGTGGCCGTTACGAACAACAGGCAGTTCAGGATCACAAAACGCAGGGCGCTGTTGGCTGAGATAAGGCCTGCCGGTATCTCCCGGATAGCCGTACGGGGGTTCTTCGCGTCAAAACTCCTGTCAAGATACCGGTTGAATGCCATGGCCGCACTTCTTGCCGTTACCATGCAAACCAGCACCAACAGCAATTTCCTCACCCAGCCGGTTTCCAGAAATACCTGATAAAACAATTCTCCTGCCGTTGGCGATTGTACTGCCGTATGCCAACCCGAAAGCTGTGTATGGGAAGTCCCCAGAAAAAACCCGATCAACGCAAACGGCATCGCAAAAATGGTATGCGAAAATTTAACCAGGCTCAGATATTTCTTTACTGTCGTCATATCATCTAATATTAAAACATTCTATCATTCACTCATCCACTCATTCACTCATCCACTCATTCTCTCATCGTACCATCTCCCACAAAACGATCCCCGCTGCCACCGAAACATTCAGGGAATGTTTCATTCCATATTGTGGTATTTCAATGCTGCCATCGCACAACGGCAGTACAGCGGCATCTACGCCTTCCACTTCATTACCGAACACCAGTGCAATTTTAGCATTTCCCCGGCTGAAATGCTGCAGCGGGATGCTGTTCTCCACCTGTTCGATGGCATAGACCCGGTATCCTTTTTCTTTCAGGGCCCTTACGGCATCGAGCGTGGTGGGGAAATAGATCCAATCGACCGTTTCGGTGGCACCCAGCGCGGTCTTATGGATATCCCTGTGCGGGGGTTGGGGCGTATAACCGCATAAGCAGATCCCTTCGGCCAGGAATGCATCTGCAGTACGAAATACGCTACCCACATTATGCATGCTGCGGATATTATCCAATACCACCATTACCGGGTTCTTTTCGGCCTGTTTGAAGGCATCCACTGACATTCGACCCAGCTCATCCATGCTCAGTTTTCGCATGGCGCAAAGGTAGTTCCATCCACTCAAATAAAGGTTCAGCAGAAATGGGGAAGATTGATTATTTTGTTTGATTCAAATCTTAAACAAACCGAACTATGAGAAAAAACACCCGCCTGTCGGTGCTGCTGGCATTGGCCCTGCCTGTTGCCGGGCTGGCCCAGACCGAAAAAGTGGACCCTGCCATCATGCAGCAGATCCGCAAGGAAGGCCTCGAGAACTCCAAAGTGATGGATATCGCCTTTCACCTGACCGATAAAAGTGGCAATCGCCTTACGGCATCCCCCGGTTTCATGCGCGCCGCCAATTATGCAAAGGAAACACTGGCTGGCTGGGGCCTCTCCAATGCAGCCATACAGCCCTGGGGCGAGTTCGGCAAAGGCTGGGAACTGGAAAAGAGTTATGTGGCCATTACAGCCCCTTATTATAAGGCACTTGCCGCACACCCTAAAGCCTGGACTTCGGGTACCAAGGGACCAAAGAATGCCGAAGTACTGGTCATCAACGCGAAAGATTCAGCCGAACTGCAGGCTTATCGCGGGCAGCTGAAGGGAAAACTGTTGATACTTGACCAGTCAACCCCATACAAACACTCATTCAAACCCGATGCCGTTAGGTATACCGATGCGGAACTGGAAGTGATGGCCAACGCCAAAGCTCCGGCGCCCCGTCAGGGACAAGCCAATGCCACCGATACTGCCGCCCTAAGAAGGCAACGGGAGGCCATGGCAGCACGTTTCAACAACCCTGCCGCCCGTATGCTGGCAGTACTGAAAAACATGGCCAAAGAAGAGGGAGCCGTGGCTTTGTTCAGCAATGGCGGCACACGCAGTCACGACGGAACCGTTTTTGCCCAGGGAGGAGGTGCCTACAAAGCCAACGACCCGGAGAACTTCGCCGATATTGTGTTGGGTGTGGAAGATTACAATACCGTACTGCGACTGGCCAAATCGGGCGAGACAGTGAAAATGGATGTGGATGTGAAGACCAGGTTCCAGACCAAGGACCTGAATGGATATAATGTCATTGCAGAAATTCCGGGTACCGATCCGGCATTGAAGGATGAAGTGGTGATGATCGGCGCACACCTCGATAGCTGGCAAACCGCTACCGGGGCCACGGATAATGCATCGGGATCAGCGGTGATGATGGAAGCCATCCGCATCCTGAAATCGCTGGGATTCAGCAACCGGCGTACCATCCGCATCGGTCTGTGGAGCGGCGAAGAGCAGGGATTGCTGGGATCAAGAGCCTATGTAAAGAACACGTTCGCCGATCCTGCTACCATGCAAACAACACCGGCACACGAGAAATTCTCTTCCTACTTCAATATCGATAACGGTACCGGAAAGATCAGGGGTATCTATCTGCAGGGCAATGAAGCCTGTCGCGACATCTTTGCGCAATGGCTTGCGCCCTTCAAAGACCTGGGCGCCACGACCGTTACCATCAACAATACAGGCGGAACCGACCACCAGGCTTTTGATGCAGTTGGTCTGCCGGGTTTTCAGTTCATCCAGGACCCGATCGAATATGACACCCGTACGCACCACAGCAATATGGACAGCTACGATCACCTGATAGAAGCCGACCTGAAACAGATCTCCACCATTGTTGCCGCATTCGTATTCAATGCATCGCAGCGTGATGACAAATTGCCTCGCAAGGAAATGCCCAAACCCAGACCGGCAGGCGGATTTGGGTTTTAAACTACTATTATTCGAAAGATAATTCTATGATGGCTTTGCCACGCCCTCCAGAGCGGGCAAAGAGCTTGTTATAGCTAAGTTATAGCTAACTTATAGTTAAGTTATACCTATGCCTGCCCGGGTACTTTCCGGTAATACTTCGGTGCTGGTCCGGTAGTGACCCAGCCGCTAATGGGGGTCCTATGGTATGGCTATTGTGGGGGTAAGCGGTGAATGACAATTTATCTTTCGAACTGTAATTGGTTTTTAAACCACTGAATAAACAGTAAAAGGTCAGGGGGTCGGAATCAAACCAGCCCCTGACCTTCCCTTTATTTTCGGCTATTTACCATAATCGGCCTCCCTGCTTCTCACTTTCTTTCCACATCAGACGCTTTCTTTCCTGCCACAAACTGCACCGCTGTATATTTGTTCTCCATGTCAAAATCCAGCGCAGATACCCCTTTAATGCAGCAACACAGGGCCATTAAGCAAAAATACCCTGATGCCATCCTGTTATTTCGTGTGGGCGATTTTTATGAAACATTCGGGGAAGATGCGATCGTTGCTTCCAAAGTGTTGGGCATCACCCTGACCAAAAGGAACAATGGTGCGGCAGCTTCCAGTGAACTGGCCGGTTTTCCGCATCATGCGTTGGACACTTACCTGCACAAACTGGTAAAAGCCGGTTACCGAGTTGCCATCTGCGATCAGTTGGAAGATCCCAAGACCGTTAAAGGCATCGTGAAAAGAGGCGTTACCGAGATGGTGACACCGGGCGTGGCCACCAACGACAAATTACTGGAACATAACAGCAATAATTTTCTGGCGGCGATTCATTTTACCGATAAGGGCACCGGCATCGCATTCCTGGATATCTCAACCGGCGAGTTCTTTATTGCCGAAGGTAATGATGAATACATCGACAAGCTGCTGCAGGGACTCAAACCCGCAGAAGTCATTTACCAACGCAGTTACCAGAAACATTTTAAAGAGACCTTCGGTGCCAGGTTCTACACGTACACCATGGAGAGCTGGATCTTTGATGAGGCTTTTGCCACCGAGAGTCTGCTCAAACATTTTCAGACACACTCGCTGAAAGGGTTTGGGATAGAAAGCCTGCACAACGGCATTACCGCTGCCGGCGCCATTTTATATTACCTGAAAGAAACGGAACATCCCAATCTGCAGCACATCACTTCCATCCAGCGGATGGAGCGGGAGGATTTCCTGTGGATGGACCGCTTTACCATACGCAACCTGGAATTGCTGCATACCGGAACCGATACCGGCAACAGTTTATTGAAAGTGCTGGACAATACGGTGAGTCCCATGGGGGCCCGTATGCTGCGCAGATGGATGATCTTTCCGTTAAAGGATATTGGCCGCATCAATGAACGGTTGGATGCTGTCGCGTTCCTGGTACTGCAACCAGACCTACGCAAACAACTGGCACAAGCCATCAATACCTGCGGGGATATTGAGCGGCTGGTGAGCAAGATCCCGATGAAGAAGATCAATCCGCGTGAAGTGATGCAGCTGGCGAAAGGACTGGAGCAGACCGCACTGATCAAACAGACCTGCGCCGTTGCAGACAACCCCTACCTTCAGCGTTTGGCAGACGCATTGGATAGCTGTGAAACGATCTTGCACAAGATCCGTAAAGAGATCAATGACAATCCACCAGTAGCAGTGAACAAGGGGGAAGTGATCAAAGCAGGTGTTCACGAAGAGCTGGACCAATTACGCAATATTGCCAGTGGCGGAAAGGAATTTCTCGTTAACATACAGCAAAGGGAAGCGGAGAAAACAGGGATATCCTCCCTCAAGATCAGCTTCAATAATGTGTTTGGCTATTATCTTGAAGTAACCAATATACACAAGAACAAAGTTCCGGCCGATTGGATCCGCAAACAGACCCTGGCCAATGCTGAAAGATATATCACGCCCGAACTGAAGGAATACGAAGAAAAGATCACCGGTGCGGAAGACAAGATACTGGCCATTGAACTGGACCTGTATGACAAGCTTCTATTGGCCTTACAGGACTATATCGCACCAATACAGGTAAATGGCAATATGCTGGCTACCCTGGACTGCCTGGTGTGTTTTGCAGAGGACGCATTACAGTACAATTATAAAAAACCGGAACTACACGAAGGGGTTGAACTGGCTTTTACAGAAAGCCGCCACCCCGTGATCGAAAGGAACCTACCTGCAGGCGAGCAGTATATTTCCAACGACATCCTATTGAATCAGAACGACCAGCAGATCATCATTCTGACCGGACCGAACATGAGCGGTAAGAGTGCGATATTACGGCAGACCGCCCTCATCACGCTGATGGCGCACATGGGAAGTTTTGTTCCGGCCAGTTCTGCAAGAGTGCCGCTTACCGATAAGATCTTTACCAGGGTAGGCGCCAGCGACAACCTGAGTGGTGGTGAATCCACTTTCATGGTGGAGATGAATGAGACTGCCAGCATCATCAATAACATTTCGCAACGCAGCCTGATCCTGCTGGATGAGATCGGTCGCGGCACATCCACCTATGATGGCATTTCCATTGCCTGGAGTATCGTAGAATACCTGCACAACTCTCCTGCGGCCCCTAAAACACTGTTTGCCACGCACTATCACGAGTTGAATGAGCTGGAGGAGAAATTGCACCGTGTGCAGAATTATCATGTCACCAACAAGGAAGTAGGTAATAAGATCATATTCCTTCGGAAACTGGCAAGAGGGGGCAGTACACATAGCTTTGGTATTCATGTGGCCAAGATGGCCGGTATGCCCCCTGCATTGATCGACCGGGCAAATGAGATCCTGGCACAACTGGAGGAAAGGTCGGGAAGAGATACACATCAGGAAACGGCAGGTGACATACCCGCCAGTATGCGGGTTCCCTCAGCACAGAGCCTTAAGAACCTATCGGCTCCACAGATGCAGTTATCCATCTTTGATGCCCACTCCGAGACCTTTGATGAGATAAGAAAAAAACTCAACGACCTGGACATCAACCGCCTGACGCCGGTAGAAGCTTTGATGAAACTGAACGAGATCAAAAGCCTTCTGAAATGATCTGACAGCAATCCAACTCTTATTTATGCAACAATACATCACCCATTTTGCCCTGGTCGTACGCGATTACGATGAAGCCATCGCCTTTTATACCCAAAAACTGAATTTCAGGTTACTGGAAGACACGGTGTTGAGTGAGACCAAACGATGGGTACTGGTAGCACCACCCGGTGCCAAAGAGTGTAGCATACTGCTGGCCAAAGCGGCAACGGAAGAACAAATATCCAGGATCGGGAACCAAACGGGCGGCCGCGTATTCCTGTTCCTGAACACCGATGATATCTGGCGCGATTATGAAGCCATGAGTGCCAAAAATATCAAGTTCATCCGAACACCACAGACAGAAGCCTATGGCATAGTTGCCGTATTCGAGGACCTCTATGGCAATCTATGGGATCTGATCCAACAGGAAAGTAAATTCACATCGCAATAAGCGCTTCCTATCAGCCGGCCAGTACTTTTTTACTGCGGTCAATGGCGGCGGTGAAAGTTTCGGTCACGTTGGCTTTTCCTACGGCAAACAGCAACCGGGCATCCTTCAATTCCTGCAATACCTGTGTACTATGCACTTCCGAAAGGATGATCTTGGTACCTCTGTGCCTGGATTCCTTGTGCACCTCCTGCAAGGTCTTGATCCCCGTGGCATCGATGATCGGCACCCTGCGCATACGGATGATCAGTATCCTGGGTGGTTTCTCGATAAAACGCATGGCATCTTTGAACTTGTATGCCGCACCAAAGAAGAGTGGCCCTGTGATCTCAAACACTTCCACTCCTTTGGGAAGCTGGTAGTCATCGATCGAGTCAACATCCGAACCGCTCTCTTCCGCTTGCAACGTCATACTCTTCACATCGCTCACTTTGATGATCTTCTGCATGAACAGGAATACCGCCAGCACCATACCGATTTCGATGGCCACTGTAAGGTCTACAAGTACCGTCAGGAAAAAAGTGGTCAGCAATACCGCCACATCGCTGCGGGGGCCCTTGAACACAGACAGGAAACTCTCCCACTCGCTCATATTGTAGGCCACCACCACCAGGATGCCGGCCAGTGTGGCCATGGGTATCAGAGAGGCCCACTGTCCTATGAACAACATGATAAGCAACAGGGTCACTGCGTGAACCATACCGGCAACAGGTGTTCTTCCGCCATTTTTGACATTGGTTGCGGTCCTGGCAATGGCACCCGTTGCAGGAATACCGCCAAACAGGGAGGAAAAGATATTTGCCGTTCCCTGCGCCACCAGTTCCATATTGGAGCGATGGTTCCCACCGATCATACCATCGGCCACCACAGCAGACAGCAACGATTCAATACCACCCAGCAGGGCGATGGTGAATGCCGGCTGCATCAGCTGTTTGATGGTTTGCAGGTCTATCTGGGGGAATACAGGAGAGGGCAGTGAGGAAGGGATACTTCCGAAACGGCTGCCGATGGTCTCAACGGGCAGATGAAAAAAATAAGCAACGGAAGTGGTCAGTAATATCGCGATCAGTGAACCCGGGATCTTATGGGAGATCTTTGGCCATAACTGAATAATGATCACCGTTATGGCAGCCATCACCAACGCGATCCAGTTAACCGAAGAAAAGTGCTCTGCATAAGCGCCCCATTTATCCAGGAAATCGGCCGGAACAGCCCCCATTTGCAGCCCCAGGAAATCTTTTATCTGCGATGAAAAGATGATCAGGGCGATGCCGCTGGTGAATCCGATGATCAAGGGATGCGGGATGAATTTGATCACAGCACCCAGTCTTGCGAAACCCATGATGATCAGCATGATACCGGCCAACAGCGTGGCGATGATCAATCCGTTCACACCAAACTGCTGAACGATACCGTACACCACCACTATGAATGCCCCCGTAGGACCACCGATCTGGACTTTGCTCCCCCCCATGGCCGATATGATAAAACCCGCCACAACAGCCGTGAACAAACCTTTCTCAGGCGACACACCCGATGCAATGGCAAATGCTATGGCCAATGGCAAAGCCACAATACCCACAATGATACCGGCCATCAGGTCCTTGGAGAACTGCTGCCGGCTATAATTCTTCAGCGTATCAACCAGTTTGGGTTTGAACATATGTACTGTACGTTTAAGGATACTGACACATAGGTATACAGAACATCATCAGGTAATGTCATTGCTGTATACCGCCGTGCTAAAAGAACTTTTATACGAATCCTGCTATACCTTGATCCAGAACTTCAGAAGCTCATCTGCGGTAGCCCCTACTTCATGGTAATCACCGGGGATCTCATGCTCGGTGCTGTGAAAAGTGGCCAGACGCGTGCCGGACGGTTTCTTCTCCAGTTGACGGAACAGATAGCGGCTATACTGCGCATAACGCTCGCGCGAATACACCACGTCTTCATCTATCCGAAAGCTATCATCCAGGTTCTCAAAAAAAGCATTGAAAAAATAAAAATGATCGTAGTCCGACAGATCGGTATGCAGGAGGTTCTGATGCAGGAATGAGACATTGGTAAAACCAAGCTTTCGCCTGGCATCTTCGGCACAGGCCACGAGATTGGCCCTTTGTTCTATACCGGTGTAGGTTCCATCCGGACAATAATAGGCCGCAGCGAGGCAAAATTTTCCTGCGCCACTGCCGATATCGAGAATACGTTTGTGAGAGTCTGCTGTAAGGAATTCAGCTGCCTTGCGTGCCACATGAAGGGGTGTCCAGTGCATATTTGCCTGGGACTGCACAGCTTCGGGATACAAGCGATGAAACTGCAGATCGGATGCGAACCATTGGTGGATGGACCCGGGTACTGTATGAACAGCTTGTGTTGTATGTAATGGCCCCTTTTGAGCCATCTTACCTGCCTTCATGGTGCAAAGTTACTGATTTGGCAGCGATTTGTCTACAGGTAAGATAACCACCATTGATCATGTGTGGCTTTGTAACGAGCGTAACGCCTGCAGAACGGATATAAAACAGCCACCACTGCCATCCAGATCAGGTACACCACTCCCAGTGAATAGCCGAAATCATTGGGCCGGAACAACATCATACCGGTTGCGGCCTGCGATAAGGTATACCCACTGGCAAAAAAAGCAATGGTACACAGCAGGTGAATGAGAAAAAAGTGGAGCAGGTAATAGAATAAAGGTACCCGTCCATACACCACTACTACATCTGTCCACTTGGTTTTGACCTTTTCCAGCCAGGCAAGCAGGATCAGGGCAGGCCCCAGTGTGATACAGCAATACAGGAAAGAAGGCGGATACTTGGATACATTGAAGAAGGATAAGACAGTGGCCGTGCTGTTCTTTTGCGCTGTCCATATGACCGGGTCGCCATAAGCGTTCAGCCAGCGAACCAGGAAAAAAGCCAGTGTGGCGGTCAAGCCAAAACCGATGAGTTTACGCCGACGTTTACCGGCATCATAATCAGGCACGAACAAGGTACCCATGCAATAACCCAGCAACATGATGCCCGGCCAGGGAATCAATGGATACAGCACTCCAAAGAAACGCCCCGGAGCATATTGAACAAAATATTGCTGGTGCAGCAGCCCCCACCCTAAACTCGTTTTTTCCATGGCCGTGGTGTTCAGACTGTCCAGCATATTGTGTCCCACCACCATCAAAAGCCCGATCACAAACAACACATTGATGGGCAGATAGATGAATGCCGCCAGCAGGATCATGGATATCCCTGTCACCCAGATCACCTGTAAACCTAGGAAATGGTACAGGGGATCGAAGGAAAATAACAGGTTAAATATTGTAATTTCCAGCAGTACCAGCCATACCCCTCTTTTCAGCAGAAAAACAGACTGTTCCTTTCTCGTTCTTTTCCTGCCAGACAAAAAAGCGGAAGTGCCTGCCAGAAATACGAATACAGGTGCGCAAAAATGGGTAATGAAACGGGTAAAGAATAGAATGGGTGTTGTGGTGGCAGGATCGGTGGGATCACTGGTCATGGCCCCGGCATGAAAAAAATCCCGCACATGATCGAGTGCCATCAAGATCATGATACCGCCGCGGAGGATATCTATCGAATCGATCCTTTTTTTCAGTAAGGCCAGTTGTTCCATAGTTCGGTTTTGGGTAAAATACGGAAACTATTCCTCATGTAACAGCTTTGTACAACAAATAACCAAAGCAGTTTATAAAGCATTATTACTGAATAGTATTATCGACCGCATACCAGTATTCATTGCCATAATACCCGTTCCCGTTCCTGAATACCATCCATGAGATGATCACTGATTTCTTATTCTTTTGCCAGGTATATTGTAGACCATCCGGACTAACATATCCTGATACCGGGGAAAATCCGAACAATTGTGAATAGGTATCAACCATCTTCATCTTGAGGTCCTTACTGGAAGCATAGTCCTGGTATTTGCTGATCAGTTTGGGATACTCGATGTTATTTCTGAATCCGACAATTTTCTTATTGTCGTTCACATAGACCGATACATTCGTCACATCTTTGGAACTGATCAGTTTCAATCCGGGGAAAAGACCACTTCTCTCACTGGAGGTCCTTCGGAAAAAATCAGGGTGTTTTTTCTCGGCTTCCTCGAGCGACTGGCCAAATTCCCAGCCTGTTGTCCATGAAAAATCTCGGAAAATTTTTTCTTTACTTACAGAGTCGGCCACTTTTTTTTCCTTCAGGTCCTTCTCCTCTATACTTTTCTGTTCCATTTCCAGTTTCAGCTTCACCACTTCCAATACTTTATCCTCATTAAAATCCCTGATATCTGGAGAAGTTTGAAAAGCAGCAATGGTCTGCCATAGACTATCCCTGTAATTCCGCTGTGTTTTAGCCAGTTCGCTTTCTATCTGGATCTGGAGATAGAGGATCTTGCAGTTGGCTCCACCTAACTTTGTTTTTGCATTTTTCAGGAAGGTGAGCGCAACGGGATAATTGGCTTTCCCGTAATTCTCTTCAGCCAGCATGTAAGCCGCTTTGGCTTCCGTTTCATTCACTTGACTGTATAGGGGACCAAAGAACAGCATCAATACAAAAACAAACATCCCCTTCTGAATAGCATTCATATAAACCGATTTCATCTATAGATAATAAAATTCAACAGCGCCTCAGTAATTACCCAAACCTTACCGGAAAATTCTTTAATACGATTCATCCACTATATCTGAGACATAGGCCCCATAAAAGCCATCTCCTTTTCTGATGATTTTTGTCCAGTCACGGGTGAACGTTTTACCTTTTTTCTTCCATACGAATCCTAAACCATCAGCAGAAGGCAGAGAAATAGGTTCGAATCCGAATAGTTTATTGTTATTATCCCGCTCATTCAGCATGGATTTTTTAAATGCTTCGTAATTATTTTTTTTACTATCGCCCTCCTCATACTCCTGAACGATCCTGTTGCCGACGATCTTCCCGTTTTTGATGAAAACAGAAGCGATCACGGTAAACGTGTTATAGGATACAGGTTTTGACGATATCATTTCCAGTCCGGGATAATCCTGGCTCATTTCCGTTTTTGTTTTTCGGAAAAAAACAGGATACATCTTTTCTGCTTCCTTCACCGTTAACCCCAGATTCAACCCCGCAGTGAAACGCCAGTCTTTGAAGGTCTTCTCATTCTTCGCCTCTTCTGCTGCCTTCTGTTCTGCCAGCAAAGCCTTCTCTTCCGTTAGTTTTTGTGCTAACTCCAGTTTCATTTTCACCACTTCCAATACCTTATCCTCATTGAAATCCTTAACATCCGGCGCAGCCTGAAAAGCGGCGATCGTATTGAGCAGGCTATCCCTGTAATTCTTTCGCGTTTTGGCCAATTCACTTTCTATCTGGATCTGGAGATACAAGATCTTGCAGTTGGCGCCACCCAGGCTGGTCTTGGCATTTTTCAGGAACGTGAGCGCTACCGGGTAGTTGCCCTTGCCATAATTCTCCTCAGCCAGCATATAGGATGCTTTGGCCTCGGTCTCGTTTATCTGTGCCAATGCCGGTAAAGATGATAGTAATAAAAAAGAAAGAACGATACACAAACGCATGGGTCTCATATTTAGTCAATTAATTATTCCAGAAATCAGTTTTGGCAGCTGCTTTTTTTGCACCGGTAGAATCCTTTTTACCGGTTTCCCAGAAATCGCCACTGGCGCCTGATACTAGGGAAGAGCTTCCGGGAGGAGCTTTCAATGCAAATGTTTTTACAGTAAGTTCACTTTGTGCAGCCAGGTTCACAAAAGCTTTGCGCATCTGCTCTGCCTTGTCCTTTTCTCCATAATAGCCCACCAGCATCACTTCACCGGGTGCATACCCTTTCAGTTTGCTGATCACGCTGGTTTTATAGGGGAATGTACCATCCGAATATTGCTGTACCGGAAAAACGTTACTTACCGCTACTACGGACTGCTCCTTATCGAAGGCAGCCATATCTGTAACATAGGCAAACATGTATACTTCGGGTAAAGTCACTTTATGCGAGGTGAGCGGTGTACCTCCGTTGGGGAAACTGCGTAACAGCTGGTTCCGCATACCTATCCGGGCCTTTATTTTAGCTGCGGCAATGGCAGCCAATTGTCTTTCCCTTTCTGCCCGCAAGGCTTCCCTGGCCTCCCTTTCCTCTTTGGCAGCTTTGCTGCTATTGATGATACTGCCGATCAACTGCATACTTTGCCCGATCGCCCGTTCTGTATTATTCCCATTAAAATTGCCGTTAACCGCATTGCTTAATTTAGCATTACGGGCCTGCTCAAGGTTCTGCACTTCGGACCGGATAGAACTGCTTTGCTGCTGAAAGGCAGCTTCCAGTTCCTGCACGGAATTATAAGAACCATTCAGGGAGCTCAGTGCCGCCAGATTTTCTTTTCCGTTGCGGATGGCTTCTGCATAATAATAGTTTTGTTTCCACATCTCCACTTTCTGGTCTATCAGCTGACTGATGGCTCTGTTCTTAGCCTCGGCGTCTGCAAACATCTTATCTACCTGGCTTCGCACTTCTTCTGCAGTCATGGTAGGTTTTTCGGGCTCTACCGGTTTTTGCGATTTGGCAGCAACAGCGTTTTTGGCATCCTGGTATTGCTGTTGCGTTACCTGCCTGAATTTCCCATCCTCTCCCCGATGAAAATACCCGCCGTCTGTGGTACGAACAAAATCAGGCAGGTTTTTATGAATGGGCTGATCGGGAATCGGGCCACCTTTCTCCTGCTTTTTTTCTGACCAGAAACTTTGGCCGGATTTCCCATTATTGTTTTGATTGGGTGTGGCTGTTGGTTTTATGGAGGGATCGCCTTGCGGATAGCTGCTGAAAGGAGCCAGTTTTGCCGCACCTATATTTGACTTCTCTGCATCATTGGTTGAGGTATTCCTGCCTGTCTGGGAACTGGGATCTGTCTTTTCGGCATCCGACTTCTTCTTATCCTCTTCTGCTTTTTTCTTTTCTGATTCTGCATTCCGCTTCGCATCATCCAGTTTCTTCTTTTCAGCGTCCGTTTTTTCTTTTTCCGCCCGTTTGGCATCTTCCTGCTTTTTGCGAATAGCAGCCTCATAATTCGTGATCGCTCTTTCTATGGCCTCGGTACCCCTGTAAGCAACATAGGTCAATCCCTGTACATGTGCCGCGTAGCTGTTCAACCTGGCATCACTGGCCACTTCCCCAACCTGGTTCCGTCCCAGGAAACTTTCATAACTGATCTGTTGGTTGATACCCGGCCCTTGCACCCGAACACTGAAAGTGGCCGACGAAAGGCCTATCGGATAAAAAGGATCAAAACCAAGGTCGTGGTCCGTATAGATCTTTCCATCTCGCATGTACCTATAGGAATAAGGAGCGATAGGGTTTCGGGGGCTGGCCAGTGTAACATCCATTTTAAGGATCAGGAAGGTCTTGGGGCCGATTTTTTCGAGGAAGAAATTGGGCACCACTTTGAAGCCCGGGGTAACCAACCCAGACCTGTCACCGGCCGGCATTGGCCAGTCCCTGACACTGACAAAGCTTTGTGCCTGGGCGAACTGAACAAAAAACAATAAAATGCCCAATAATGGCTTCTTCATAGGAACAGTTAGCGATTTAAATCAAAAGATAATTGCTTTATTCATATAGACCAAATCATAATACAAAAATTCGGTCTAAAGCCAGTGATGACAGATGAACAGTCCTTCATTTGTTATATTACAATAAAATCTATAATAAACATTACTGCCCGGGTCAAGAACTAATCTCTGCGGCCTGCTCCGAAAAGCTTGCATTTCCGCATCATCAAAGTAGAAGTGTGAACTGGTCCAGCCTTGCGGGGGGATTGGCTGGCAAGAAGGTTTATTTGTCTGATTGGGGATCGGTTGGGGCAAAACAAAAAGGTCTCTACTAAGTAGAGACCTTTTTGCGGACCGGACGGGACTCGGGTTGTCTTATCTCATTTTACTTAATTATATTTCACTATATCATTAATAATGATAATCAAATATTTATAAAAATATTTTTGCGTAACTTTAATTTCTCATTTCCTAAAAAAGTCGTAAAATGCAACACAAATGCAACACAATTTTTATGAGACGACAATTTAAGCGGTACATCAAACCTGACTATTCCAACCAGAAATCGGAGTTAGTAACAGTATATATCCGGTATGATTATAACCGAACAAAAAGAACATTTATTAACACCGGCCATAAAATAGATGCCGACCTATATTGGGATTTTAAAAAACATACGATCAAACGTTCCTGCCCGGATTTTGAAAAAGTTTCCGAGGATATAGAAAGTATTGAAAATAAGATTTCCAATATCCTTCAGTATGCCCGCAACAGCCAGGTTGACCCAACACCTGAATACCTGGTTGATCGTTTACAAGGTTTTAAAGAGGTGCTGGTTGACAATAATACGAAAACAGCTTTCTTTCAGTCGCTGGATAAATTCATTGAAGATCGGGAATCAAATGCGAGTGTATCTGAACATGCAGTAAGGGATTATAAATCTTTACGTAAACATTTGAAAGGCTTTGAAAAATACTGGAAGCGCCCTTTAAGTTTTATCAGTCTTGATATAGTGTTCTACGAAAAATTTGTTTACTACCTCACATACATTGCTGAAAAGCCTGATAAAGAAAAGGGTCTTAAAGTGAACAGTATCAGCAAACAAATAAAAAACCTGAAAGTTTTTTATAACGACAGGAAGAAAAAAGATAACCTGCCTTTAATAGACCTGTCCGATTTCAAACGGAAAAATGAAGTGGTGGATCATGTGTATTTAAATGAAAATGAAATTTTACACATCTGGAAACTGGATTTATCTGAGAATAAAGACCTAATCGAAACGAGGGATTTACTCGTATTCGGTTGTTATACAGGATTGCGTTATTCTGATATATATTCATTGCAGCCCTATCATTTTAAAAAAGTTGTTGTTGGTGGTAATATTCAGACCGCTATTCAGAAAACACAAAAGAAAGTACATGAAAAAGTGGATATTGCTTTAATACATCTGGCTAAGGAAGTAGCAGAAAAATATGAATATGCGTTACCGAAAATTCACATGAATGAATTCAACGAAAAATTGAAGAAATTGGGAGAAGAGGCTAAACTTAATGAATTGGTATCACTCACATATAAACGTGGCAAGGAAATTAAAGAAGAAGTGTATAAAAAGTATCAACTACTTTCATCGCATGTTTGCCGAAGGTCATTTGCTACCAATATGTATCTGCGCGGAATTGACCCGGATATTATCATGACCAATACGGGGCACAGTTCACTGAAAACACTTTTTAGTTATATCAAAGTTACTAAGCGGGAGAAAGCATTTAAGCTCTACGATTATTTTACTGTTGTTGAAGCGAAAGAAAAATTGATACAGAGCGTGGAGAAATAAAAACCAGGCACCCTTTTTTTGTTAACCTATATGTCGCGTTTGGCCTGGGTAAAAGGTATTGCCGTCTTTGATACCAGTAAAATTATGGTTATTATTATCATTAAAATTGTAATAAAGCAGTAGAACTGGGACAAATCATATAAAGTACTGCCTATAGTATCAGTACCGATTATGCCAATAAGAATACAGAAGGTTAGCAGTGTGTATTTTGTTTTTTTATAACCTTCAAAGCCAAGTGATGCAAATAAATAGAGATAAATAAATGAAGTTGAAACATGGTGATGCTCCCAAACTCTTCCAGATATTAATAGTGGTAAAAGAAACATTAAGCAAAAATCAACACCAGTAAATACTTTATCTTTATGCTTAAGAATACTATAAATTATTCGGCCAAAAAATCCGCTTAATAATAATACTTGGATAACCCTTATTAGTAATTCAAGATTGTTTTGGTTTAGATGAAGACCTGAGCTAAACGAACGGGAAACGACCTTCGAAAATAAAAACTACTAAAGAGTAGTTTTGAAGCTCTTTGAAATACGATAACTATGGAACAAGGTGCACAAAATGCCGGTTCACGGACACGCGTTGTCCGTACCGAAGAGCAGATATTGAAACTGCTGGAGGAATTTGA
>JADBXR010000009.1 GCA_020403425.1 Chitinophagaceae bacterium
GATTCCTGTTTTTTCATAGCAGATACAATCTGCGATTCGGTAAATCTTCCTTTTTTCATGTCTTTCTAAGTTTAAAGTTAACAAGCTTTTTTCCGTTAACTCTAACCAAGAATGGACAACTTTTAGGGGAAGCCTACAACCTCACTAGACTGCGCTTGGCAATGGGCAGCAGGGTCTCTTCCATGGGTAAACTCAGTTCTGTTTCTACGGAATATACGGCCGGGTTGGGCAGGTCGGAACGGTTGCGGAGCAGCTCTGCTTTGATGTTCTGGTAGGAGTTCACAATGTTGCGCTGCCATACATCCACGAACTCGGTCTTGATGCTGCGGTATTTCTCATCGTGTTTTTCAAAGATGCTGAGCCGGTACTGGTATACCCAGGTATTTCGGCTCTTACCCTCGCAAAGCATAAAATACCCTTCGTTGTGATCGAGGGGTACCAGGCCCACAGGTTCTATATTGATCCGGTTCTCCACAAAATCATAGATCTCCGAACCACTGGTAATGGTCCGTTTCATGGTGGAGGAAGCGTAATTGATGATGTCCTCCAGTTCCTGCATCAGTTCATCATCTTCTATCAGAGACTCATATAATAATTGCAATTTTTCGATCTGCACGCCGGTAAGTCTTTTGGGAAACTGCTCCTGCAGGTATTTCTTGTTCTCTCTGAATGCCACCAGGTTGTTGTAGTGAAAGATCAGGTCGGCAAACTGGGGATAGAGTTTGTTCTCGCAGAAATAACGGTTGATCTCCTGCAGGTAAGCCAGTAATGTGTACTTCTTGAGTTCAAAATCAATGTACCCATCGGCAAACCAGGTCTGTGATAAGGTCTTCATATTGATCTTTTTGTTCCTTAATTTACTTTACTGACGGTAGAAAGTCTAATATTGTTTACTAACAGTATGTGAAAAACCTGACAGGTTTTGATGGGATGACAAGGTAGAAGGTATTAAATTGTTATCTGTATAGGTTTTAAAGAACAGCCAATGAAAGAAGATATCATCATACAGATCAGTAACCGACTTCGCGATCTGCGAAAGGAAAAGAACATCACTTTACAGGAACTGGCTGAGGCCGCCGGTGTTTCCAAAGAAATGCTGAGCCAGGTGGAGAATAGCCGGGCCATCCCATCCCTGCCCGTACTACTGAACCTGATCAGCTCCCTGCAGGTGGATTTCAACGACTTCTTCAAAGATATCAACCTGCTGACCCCGGATAGTAAAGTGATCTTCCGGAAAAAGAACGAGTACCAGCCTTTCGAGAAAGAGAATGCAGAAGGTTTTTTTTACCAGCGCCTTTTTTCTACTACGGTGCACGATCATCATGTGGATTTCGTGTTGCTGCGCCTGGCCAAAAATGCCCAGCGTGCACCGGTGAGTACCGATGCCTTTGAATTCAAGTACCTGATCAGTGGAAATGTCCGTTACCAGATCGGTGAGGAGTCGTTCGATATGGAAGCAGGGGACTCCCTTTTCTTTGATGCCACCGAAACACATCATCCCACCAATACCGGTGAGGGAGATGCATTGCTGCTGGTAGTGTACCTGTTCAAAGAAAGGATGATCTGACAGGGGCCTGGTTAACAAATTCTTTACAAAAGTTTAATATTAGTGGATTAATGAGCGTGAATTCTCTCAAAAGTTTAATCTGACTTTACTTTTCCTTAACATTAACGACATCTTCGCTTAACACTGCCCGGATAGTTTTGCCTTCACCAAACAACTAAAACCTTGTTTATGAAGCTGAAACACATCCATTACCTGAAACGTTTATTGCCGCTTATGGTGATATTGTTTCTCTCAGGTATGCTGCATGCCCAATCTATCCCTGTCAAGGGGCGGGTGATCGATGCGGTTAGTAAAAAACCGATCGAAGGGGCCAGCATCCTGGTGAAAAATGCAAAGACCAGTACCAGTACCGATGCGGATGGACAATTCTCCATCAATGCATCCAAAAATGCCCAGTTGCAGATCAGTTCTGTTGGTTTCCAGACCAAACAGGTGGCTGTGACCGGTGAAGTATTATCTATCAGTCTCGAAGCTTCTGTGAAACAGCTCGATGAAGTGGTGATCACTGCATTGGGTATCAAAAAAGAAAAGAAGCTGGTGAGTTATGCCACCCAGGAGATCAAGGGTGCGGACCTGATCAAAGCCAGGGAACCCAATCCCATCAACTCTCTGGTGGGTAAAGTGGCCGGTCTGTCTGTCGGCGCTTCTGCCGAATTGCTGGGCCGTCCGCAGGTGTTGCTGCGTGGTTCCAATATTGACCTCTATGTGATCGATGGTATACCGATCAATTCCGATACCTGGAACGTTTCTCCGGATGATATCGAGAACATCACCGTACTGAAAGGGCCCGTGGCCTCTGCTTTGTATGGCTACCGTGGTCAGCGTGGTGCCATCATCATCACCACCAAAAAAGGTTCCAGGGACAAACGCGGTTATGCGATCGAGTTCAACAGCAGTACCATGTTTGATAAAGGATTCATCGCCCTGCCCAGGACGCAGGACCTGTATGGTCCCGGTGACCATGGTAAGTATGCGTTCGTAGATGGTAAAGGCGGTGGTTTGAACGATGGGGACTATGATATCTGGGGACCCAAATTCGAAGGTCAACTGATCCCTCAGTACGACAGCCCTGTTGATCCCGTTACCGGCGTACGTAAAGGAACACCCTGGGTTGCCAGGGGTAAGGATAACCTGAAGCGTTATATCCAGACAGGTTTGCTTACCACCAACAACCTGTCGGTATCATCCAGTAATGATAAATATGATATCCGTTTTTCGCTGTCGCATTCCTACCAGAAAGGTATCGTGCCCAATACGCAGCTGAACATTACCAATTTCAACATCAACACCGGATACCGTTTCAATGACAAACTGAAACTGGATGCGCAGTTGAACTACAACCGTCAGTACACGCCCAATTTCCCGGATGTGAACTATGGTCCCAACAGTATCATCTATAACATGACCCTTTGGGGCGGTGCCGACTGGAATGTGGATGATATGCGTAATTACTGGCAGCCGGGTAAAGAAGGCGTACAGAGCATTTACGCTGAGTACCAGCGTTACCATAATCCTTACTTCATGGCGTATGAGTGGCTGCGCGGACATTATAAGACCGATGTGTATGGATACGTATCCCTGACTCAGAAGATCGGAAATAACACGGAACTGGTGGCCAGAACAGCAGTGACCACTTATGACGTTCTGCGTACAGAGAAAATGCCTTTCTCCGCTCACCCTTATGGAAGAGAGGAAGGACGCGGCGACTACCGTGAGGACAAACGTAACCTGTTCGAGAACAACACTGAGCTGATGGCCAAGTACAACAACCGCTTTGGACAGATCAGCGTGAACGGTTTTGTAGGTGGTAACGTGCGTAACTTCTCTTATAAATCCAGTTTTGTTACCACCGATTACCTGAACGTGCCGGGTGTATATTCTTTTGCCAACAGCCGCAATCCTGTGAGGGCGTACAATTTTGCAAGCGACATGCGTGTGATGAGTGCTTACTACTCGTTCGATGTGGCTCTGAGCAAATATTTCAACCTGAATACGACCGGAAGGGTCGATAAGCTGTCCACCCTGAACGAGTCGTATTTCTATCCCTCTGTTTCCGGTAACACCATCCTTTCTGATTACCTGGTGATGCCCAAGGCCATTTCGTTCCTGAAGGCCCGCGCCTCTTACGCGAATGTGAAAAGTGGTGGATCCAGTGTAACTTCTTATATCGGTGCAACCCCTAATGCGAGTTATCCGCTGGGGTATGGTGCAGAGTATACTTCTTCGTATGATGGACCTACCTATGGTCTGGCCACTCCATACAACACTGCCCTGGGCTATAACAACCAGCCCTATGCAACCTATCCCAATAACCTGATCGATCCGGCTATCAGTCCCGACAGCCGTACCACGCTGGAATTGGGTCTGGATGTGAAATTCCTGAAGAACCGCATAGGCCTGGATATCGCTTATTACACCAATATCGACGGTCCGCAGATCTATAACAAACCTTTATCACAGACCACCGGTTACAATTCCTTCATCACCAACGCGGTGAAGAACAAGACCACTGGTATTGAGATCTCCATCAGCGGACAGGCCATCAAGAACAAGGATTTCTCCTGGGATGTATTGCTGAACCTGAGCAAGTATCGCAGAACACTGGCCGAATTGCCTGCAGGGGTAGATGTGTTGAATACATTCTATGCCAAAGGCGACAGGCTCGATAAGATATATGGAAGAGGTTTTGTGAGGACTCCCGATGGTCAATTGATCAATGATGCAGGTGGACGCCCCATTGTGAATTCAGTCAATCAGTTCCTGGGTTATGCCGATCCGGACCTGGTATGGGGACTGAATAACCGTTTCACTTATAAAAATGTCACCTTCTCTTTCCAGTTCGATGGCCGTATTGGCGGTGTCATGGAAGATTATGTACGTAAGCAGTCCTTCCGCGGCGGACGCCATATCGAGACCACAGAAGGCGCCATGGGTGAGGCCCGTTACCAGGATTACCTGGGTGTGAAGTCCTATGTGGGTGAAGGTGTGGTAGTGTCCAATGGAGCGGCCATCAAATATGATCCTACCACTGGCGCGGTGACCAATTATGGTGATCTTAAGTACGCACCGAATACGACCAAGACCTTTTTACAGGATTATATCAGCCGTTATTACAATACTTCAGAGGGTAACATGATCAGCAAGACCTACCTGAAGCTGCGCGAAGTGGTGCTGACCTACAATATCCCTTCGGATGTTTTTGGCAAAAAAGGATTCTTCAGATCAGCTACGGTGTCATTTGTAGGACGTAACCTCCTTTACATCATGAAAGACGGTAACCGCTACAAAGATGTGGATATAGACCAGTATGCCGGTGGACAAACATCTTCCAATCTGCAAACGCCTACCACGCGCCGTTATGGTGTCAACTTAAACTTTACTTTCTGATCCCTTCAAATAAAAACAGTATGAAAAAGATATTGATCTGTTCATTGATGGCAGCAGCTGCTTTTACTACCGGCTGTACCAAAAAATTTGATGAACTGAAGATAGATACCAACCGGCCAGAGAGTGTGCCGCCATCACTTGTACTGAGTGGTGTTGAGAATGATTTTACCCAGGGTGCCTGGACATTGGCGCACCGTTGGAACCAGTTCAGTAACTGTAATTACAATTATTATGGTAACCAGGAATACAACTGGACCAATGTTTCCTTTAATCCCTACAATACGCTGAAGAATATCGGAAAGATGGAGCAGGAAGCTGCCAAGATCGCTGCTGCACAGAATCCGTACTCGGCATTGGGTAAGTTCTTCCGGGCATTCTTTTATTACGATCTTACCATGCGTGTGGGCGATCTTCCGATGAACGAGGCCGTAAAAGGTCTGGAAGTGAGTACACCCAAATACAATACCCAGAAAGAAGTGTTCGTTCAGGTACTGAAATGGCTGGAAGAGGCCAACTCGGATATGGCCGCACTGATCACAGCCGGCGACAGGACCCTTGCGGGCGATTATTACTACAATAACGATCTGAGAAAATGGCAGAAAGCGATCAATGCCTTCAAATTACGTGTGCTGATCGCTTTGAGTAAAAAAGAGGCCGACACGGACCTGGCCATCAAACAAAAGTTTGCGGCTACCCTGGCTGATGCGGCAAAGTATCCATTGTTCACCTCTATGGCAGATAACCTGCAATATGTGTACAACAGTACCTTTAACAAGTATCCTACCAATCCGGATAATTTTGGTTTCGATGCTACCCGCTATAATACCAGCGCCACTTACCTGAATAACCTGGTGGCCTTGCAGGATCCGCGCACATTCGTTACCGCAGAACCTGCAGCCAAAAGAGTGGCCGGCGGGGCAGCGCCTAACTCATTTGCTGCTTTCCTGGGTGCCAGCAGTGGCGAGGACCTGGCAGACATGAGTTCAAAAGCCGGTAATGGAGAGTATTCCTTCATCAACCGCAAACGGTATTACAGCACCTACACGGCAGAGCCCAATATACAGATCGGCTACCCTGAAATGTGCTTCAATATCGCCGAAGCGATCAACCGTGGCTGGATCACCGGTGATGCAGAAAGCTGGTATAAGAAAGGGCTTTCTGCTTCCATCTCATTTTATGGTATCGTGAACGGAAACAATACCGTGTATTTTCAGAAGCCAGGCGGTACTTTGAACGATTATAATACCTACGTGATCAATTACGATGAGAATGCCTATTATAATCAGGCATCTGTGAAATATGCAGGCAATACAGCCGCAGGTCTCAACCAGATCCTGTTACAGAAATACCTGGCCTTTTTCCAGAACAGCGGTTGGGAAGCCTATTATAACTGGAGAAGGACCGGTGTGCCTACTTTCCTTATAGGACCGGGCACCGGAAACAGTCAGCGTATCGCCAAACGTTTCCTGTATCCTACATCTGAGATCGCTACCAACAAGGCCAACCTGCAGGAAGCACTGCAACGGCAGTTCACGGGTGGTGTGGATGATATCAATGCCGATATATGGGTCATCAAGTAATAACAGAAATAGCATAGGTACAGTTTCAAAAGCGGGGCCCTCCGGGGCTTCGCTTACCTTATTAATGAATAGGCAGTAAAATTTCGAGCTTGATGGATGGTGTTTGTATATTGGCCCGATGAAACCCCTCTTTATGCATTGTATGAAACTATTGTCACTTTATCTGTTGCCCCTGCTAGCTGCAGGACAGGAGCGTCCTGCTCCTATCAAAGATACCGCCGGTTCCCTGCAACCGGTCGTGGTCACGGCAACGCGTAAATTGACGGATGGATACCTGTTGCCCTATTCATATGTGGTGATCGATTCGCAAACGATCCATCAGTCGGGTGCCAGGACCACGCCGGAGCAGTTGATGGGCGCTACAGGTGTATTCGTGCAAAAGACCAATCATGGAGGCGGTTCGGCATTCGTAAGAGGGCTTACCGGCAACCAGGCGCTGATCATGCTCGATGGGATCCGGTTCAACAATGCCACTTTCCGGTATGGCCCCAATCAATACCTCAATACCATCGACCTGTATACGATCGATAAGATAGAAGTGGTCAAAGGCGCCGGATCCGTACAATATGGGTCCGATGCACTGGGTGGGGTGATACAATTGTTCAGTCGCGACCTCTCATTTGGAAAAAGGGCCTTTCATGCCAAAACCTTTGCCAAGATGGTCTCTGCCGATATGGAATATACCGGCAGGGGAGAACTTGCTTACCAGTCGAACGGCTTCGCTTTTTCAGCCGGTTATACCCAGCGTAAATTCGGTGACTTGGTTGGCGGCGATACCACCGGTCGACAAACACCTTCCGGATATACGGAGCGGGCCTTTGATGCGAAAATGAAGTTTCGTCTGGGAGACAATACTTCTTTGTCGTTCTCTCACCAGTACCTGCGCCAGGAAGATGTGCCCCTGTATCACCGGGTGAAACTGGAGAACTATGCGTACTACTATTTTGCGCCGCAGCAGCGTTCTCTGACCTACCTGAAACTGGAGACCAAAACAAACCATCGCTGGATGGATCGGATACAACTGATCCTGTCGGCACAACAAAGTTTCGAACGCAGGAACTATCTGCGGAACGGAAGTGCCAACCGTTTTTCGGAGGAAGATAAAGTGCGTACACTGGGAGCCACCCTTGATGTGGCTTCTGTATGGAGCAAACGATGGTACAGTAATAGCGGGATCGAATATTATCGTGACGTAGTGAACAGTGCTAAATTTCAGGAGCCTCTTTCAGGTACTGCTGTACAAACCCTGCGTGGCCTGTATCCTGATGGCGCCAGTAACCAGAGTTTCTCATTATACAGCCTGCATCATGTACAGGCTGGACGTTTGTCCATGGAAGGAGGTGTGCGCTACAATGCACTGGCCATCCATATATCAGACACCAGTAAAACACCGGGTAGCCTGGGCAAGGTTGCCATACGGCCTTCTTCGCTGGTCGTGAATATGGCGCTCGGTTATCAGCTCAATGCGAGCTCCCGCGTATACACCGCGTTCAGTACCGGTTATCGCGCACCCAATATTGACGACATGGGTAGCCTGGGACTGGTTGACTTTCGTTATGAAGTTCCTGCTTACGGACTGAGACCTGAAAAAAGTTACCATACGGAGATCGGCTACAGGTATAAGAACAGGCGCCTATCCGCATCGGCAGCTGTTTTTTATATG
The DNA here is from genome assembly GCA_020403425.1 of Chitinophagaceae bacterium. Classification (GTDB taxonomy): domain Bacteria; phylum Bacteroidota; class Bacteroidia; order Chitinophagales; family Chitinophagaceae; genus Sediminibacterium. The sequence goes on from JADBXR010000009.1 coordinate 8,198, forward strand.
CAGCTCTCTGATCTGATCACGCGGGTGCAGGTTCCGGGGCAACAAGTGAACGGGTACAATGTATACACCAAACAGAACAGCCAGGAATCTTACCTGAAAGGGGCTGAATTTGAATGCAGGTACCTGTTAACGGCCAAACTTACCTGTGAGGTTGGCGGCACGTATCTGTTCGGGCAGAACCTGTCGGCCAACGAGCCGATGCGTCGTATCCCGCCTGTGAATGGCAGGGTTGTCTTGCGTTACCAACACCAGCAATGGTATGTAGCGGTCGAGAACCTGGCTGCGGGTGCACAAACAAGACTGGCCCAGGGGGATAAGGATGATAACCGCATTCCTGCAGGAGGAACACCCGGATGGAACCTGTTGAATATGCAGGCTGGTTATGCGGTAAAACAGTTCAGGATACAGGCTGGCTTGCAGAATATCGGAAATGTTGATTACCGCACCCATGGAAGTGGTATCAACGGAGCAGGCAGAAATGCCTGGCTTTCTTTTCAATTCATGTTATAAATCAGAATCATGACAATACCAGATCAGGGGATCACAGCGGTCGTTGATGAAGTGCTCTCACTCTATGAAAAATTTGGAGGAGAGGATTATATCGGAGAACCCGTTTCCCAGATAGAACATATGTGCCAGTGTGCGCAGCTGGCAGAAAAAGACGGTTACGATACGGAAGTGATCCTGGCCGCTTTTTTTCACGATATCGGTCATTTGTGCGAACACATTACCGAAGTGGAACACATGGATGGGTATGGTGTGGTGGATCATGAAAAGCTGGGCGCGGATTACCTGCGCCAGAAAGGTTTCTCTGAGAAGATCGCTCAACTGGTGGCTTCTCATGTAGCCGCCAAAAGATACCTGACCCACCGGGATCCGGATTATTATGCGAAATTATCACCTGCAAGCAAAGAGACCCTTGCGTTCCAGGGTGGTGTGATGACGGAAGAGGAGGCCCTGGCCTTTGAGTCCGATCCCCTGGCAGAATTGTATATCCAATTGCGCAGATGGGATGAGCAGGCCAAACAAGAACATATCCCTTTGCCATCATTGTTACATTACCGGGCATTGATGCAGCAACATTTGACCGAACAGCGTAAAACAACTGAAAACAGATGAGAACAGCGTTAGTCGTATTTGACATAGCAGGAACCACCGTAGCCGATAAGGACCATGTGAACCAGGCCTTCCGCACGGCACTGGCCGAAGCGCATATCCAGGTACCCATTGATGAAGTGAATACCCTGATGGGCTACCGGAAAATAGAGGCCATTACACGGATGGTGGTGAAACATGCACCGCAAGTGACCGGTTCGGATCAGGCAGAACTGGTAAACAGGATCCACGACAGGTTCAACCGCATCATGGTCGATTTCTACCGGACCGATGCAGACCTCGAACCACTACCTTTCGCGGAAGAACTGTTTGCGCTGTTACAGGAGAAAGGGATCAAAGTGGCTTTGAACACAGGGTTCACCCGCGTGATCACAGATGCCATCCTGCAAAGACTGGGATGGGATAAAGCTGCCTACATCAATAAGGTGATCTGCAGCGATGAGGTTCCGGAGGGCAGGCCCCAACCGTATATGATCCGGTCGCTTATGCAAGAGCTTGGTATCAAGGATGCTGCCGAAGTGGTAAAAGTGGGAGATACGGAAGTGGACGTGAATGAAGGAAGAAATGCCGGCTGTGGTAAGGTGGTATCTGTTACCACCGGTGCTTATACACGTGAGCAGCTTTCTGCATATCAACCGGATGCGATCATTGATTCACTGCAGGAATTACCTGCACTTATCCTGTAAGACATGTTGATCTTTTCTGGGAAAACCGGTACTGTTCGGCAGAAAGATACCCTTGTGGCATTGTATGCCGCATTGGTGACCTTTCTTACCTATGCTACTGTTTATGCCTTTCGTAAGCCATTCACGGTAGGTAGTTTTGAACAGGAACCCATGGTGTTCGGGGTTCATTACAAAGATGCGCTGGTGATCAGCCAGGTATTGGGTTATATGATGAGCAAGTTTTACGGGATCCGTTTCATTTCGGAACTTAAAAAAATAGGCAGGGGAAGGGTCATACTGTTACTGGTAGCCATTTCCTGGCTGGCTTTGTTGTTGTTTGCCTGGGTGCCGACGCCCTGGAATGTGGTGTTCCTCTTCGTCAATGGATTTCCGCTGGGCATGATCTGGGGAGTCATCTTCTCATATGTGGAAGGCAGGAAAGCCACCGACTTCATAGGAGCGGCATTGGCGGTAAGTTTTATCTTTTCTTCCGGTTTCGTGAAATCAGTGGCCAAATGGCTGCTGATCGACTTCCAGGTAACGGACCAATGGCTGCCTTTTGCTACCGGGCTGGTATTCCTCATTCCACTGTTGTTGTTCGTGTTCCTGCTGGAGCGTATTCTGCCACCATCAGGATCTGATATACAGTTGAGGGTTTCCCGTGAACCCATGGGCCGGCTGGAAAGGAAACAGTTCTTCAGGAAATTCAGTACGGGTATCGTATTGCTGATCCTGATCTATGTGTTCCTGACCCTGTTCCGGGATATTCGCGATAACTATGCCGCTGATATATGGAAAGAATTGGGTTACGGAAGTCAACCCTCCGTATTCACCGCTACAGAGATACCCATCACCATTGCGGTACTGGCCTTGATCAGTAGTATGATGCTGATCAGGAATAACCGCCAGGCTTTTGTTGTTACACACTGGATCATTGTGGCCGGTTTCCTGATAGCGGGGGTGAGTTCCCTGTTATTCGTATCAGGCCTTCTGCCTCCGTTCCAATGGATGACATGGGTGGGGATGGGTTTGTATATGGGGTATATACCCTTTAACTGTATCCTCTTTGACAGGATGATCGCCACATTCCGCCAAACCGGTAATGTGGGATTCCTGATGTACCTGGCCGATTCCTTCGGGTACCTGGCCAGTGTGGCAGTCATCGTTTCAAAGACCATTTTCAATCCCAGTTTGTCCTGGACGGCAGTGTACAGCAATGGCGTTATCCTGCTCTCTGTTGTGGGTATCGCTGCTACCATATTTGCATTGGTTTATTTCAATAAAAAATATTCTCTCTTATTCAATTAAACAGCCATGAGTCAACAATCAGCGATCGTGATCGGGGCCGGTATCGTGGGACTGGCCACAGCCCGGGCGCTTTCCTTACGGGGCTACAGCGTAACCGTGATCGAAAGAACAGAAAAAGCCGTAGGGGCGTCAATCCGGAATTTTGGTATGGTATGGCCCATTGGACAGCCCGATGGAAAACTATATGACCGTGCCATGCGAAGCCGGCAGATATGGAAAGAGATCGCAGACAGTGTCGGCCTTTGGTACGAGGAAGCCGGTAGTCTGCATGTGGCCGCCGAAACAGATGAATGGCAGGTGTTACAGGAATTGCACCATCATTTTTCAGGCAACGGAAGGGCTACGCAGTTGTTATCTCCGGAACAGATCGGTCAGAGATTCTCAGGTATACACACCGGGGCATTGCTGGGTGGATTGTACAGCGATACCGAACTGATCGTGGATCCCCGCGAAGCCATCTCCAGCATACCCGCTTACCTGGAAGAATATTTAGGCGTAACTTTTCTCTGGCAAAAACAGGTGAACCGGGTAGAAGCGGGTAAGGTATACCTGGGGCAAGAGGTATTGCAGGCTGACCTGGTATGCATCTGCAGTGGTGCTGATTTTGAGACCCTGTATCCTGAAGTGTTCGCCAATACGCAGATCACCAAATGTAAGTTGCAGATGTTGCGTTACCTTTCGGACAAAGCTGATCAGCGTATCGGTACTTCGGTATGTGGTGGTCTGTCGCTGATCCATTATCATAGTTTTCAGTCGGCGCCCTCATTGCCCGCACTGAAAAAAAGGTATGAGACTGAAATGGCCGAGTACCTGAAATGGGGTATCCATGTCATGGTTTCGCAGAACAGCAGTGGGGAACTGACCGTGGGAGATTCCCATGAATACGGGCACACGCTGGATCCATTCGACCGCGCAGAAGTGAACCGGTTGATCATGGACTACCTGGAGCGTTTTATGATCACCGAAGATTGGAAACTGGTGCAATCTTGGAATGGCGTTTACCCAAAAATGACAAACGGGCAAACGGAAGTATTCCTGAATCCTGAGCCCGGGGTATATATCCTCAATGGATTGGGTGGAGCAGGTATGACACTTTCATTCGGCCTGGCGGAAGAATTCGTTGCCGGTTTATCCTAATCGATCATTTTATTATTCTGTATATGAAAAAAGTAAGTTTAGTTCTCCTGTTTTGCTGCCTGGCAGCCATACATGCGCATGCACAAGATCTTGCTTCGCTGGAAGCAAAACGGATCGGTCTTCCCAATGGCTGGAGCCTGACACCGGTAGGCAGGTCCTTACCGCTGGGCGACCTGCCGTTGAATATGGCCATTTCGCCTTCCCAAAAATTACTGGCAGTGACCAATAACGGGCAAAGCAAACACAGCCTGCAATTGATCGATGTGGTCACTGAGAAGGTACTAGACCATATAGAAGTGCCCAAAGCCTGGGTAGGATTGGAATTCAGTGCCGATAACAGGTTCCTGTACGTATCTGGCGGCAATGATAACCGGATCCTGAAATACGCGGTGAAGAACCAGCAACTGTTACTGGCCGATAGTATCCTGTTGGGTAAGGCCTGGCCCGAAAAGATCTCACCCACGGGATTGTCCATCGATCATAGTAAACAGCTCCTATATGTGGTCACCAAAGACAATAACCGTTTGTACGTGATCGACCTGGTCACCAAACAGATCAAAAAAGAACTGGCCTTGCCTGGTGAAGCTTATACCTGTCGACTCTCGCCGGATAAAAAAGAACTGTATATCTCCTGCTGGGGTTGCTCCAGGATCCTGGTATATGGTGTAACGGAACATCGGATCCTGTCGGAGATAGCGGTGGGCAGTAATCCCAATGATCTCTGTATGACCGCCAACGGGCGCTGGTTGTATGTGGCCAATGCCAACGACAATTCCGTATCGGTGATCGATACCAAACAACGCAAAGTGGTGGAAACACTGAATGCGGCATTGTATCCTGATGCGCCTACGGGTTCTACCACCAATGGCGTGGCCATGAGTGCCGATGAAAAAACTTTGTATATAGCCAATGCCGATAATAACTGCCTGTCTGTATATGATGTGAGCCGGAAGGGGAGCAGTGTATCAAAAGGTTTTATTCCTGTAGGCTGGTACCCCACCGCAGTAAAGACCATCGGCTCGAAAATATACGTGACCAATGGAAAGGGTTTCACCTCGCAGGCCAACCCGTTTGGCCCTAATCCTATCAGTAAGAAGATACAGCTGGGTTTTCAGAAAGGGGATACGTCCAAACCCAAGGAAGTGCAATATATCGGCGGCCTGTTCAAAGGTACCCTGAGCATACTGCCTGTTCCTTCGGCCAAACAGCTGAGCGTGTATTCGCAGGCGGTTTACCGGAACTCACCTTACAGCAAAAACAGGGAGCTGGTGTCGCATGATGCGGTCGGTAACCCGATCCCGCGGAAAGTAGGGGATCCTTCTCCCATCAAATATGTGTTCTACATCATCAAGGAGAACCGTACCTACGACCAGGTACTGGGCGATATGCCGGAAGGTAATGGCGACAGCTCGCTTTGTTTGTTCGGTAGAAAAGTAACGCCTAACCAGCACGCATTGGCCAAAGAGTTCGTATTGCTGGATAATTTTTATGTTGACGGAGAGGTCAGCGCCGATGGCCATAACTGGAGCATGGGCGCTTATGCCACGGATTACCTGGAAAAGACCTGGGTGACCAGTTATGGCGGCCGCGGAGGTAATTATGATGCAGAAGGTAATCGCGCCATCGCCAATAACAAGAACGGTTTCATCTGGGATCATTGCAAACGGGCCGGAGTAAGTTACCGGACCTATGGCGAGTTCGCAGATGATTACAAACCCAATATCCCGGTATTGAAGGATCATTTCTGTCCGTATTATACCAGTTGGGATGAAAGCGTACGCGATACCACCCGTGTGGGCCAATGGAAACGTGATTTTGATTCATTGCTGGCCAATAATGCCCTGCCCAGGTTAAGCACCCTGCGCCTGATCAACGATCATACCGAGGGACTGCGTCTGGGAAAACCAACCCCCTTCGCCCATGTGGCGGATAATGACCTGTCGGTGGGCATGTTCGTGGAATACCTGAGCAAAAGCCCTATCTGGAAAGAAAGTGTGGTATTCATCCTGGAAGATGATGCACAGGATGGACCTGATCATGTGGATGCGCACAGGAGCACGGCCTATGTGGCAGGAGGTATGGTAAAAAGAGGATTCGTGGATCATACCATGTATTCCACATCGTCGATGCTGCGGACCATTGAACTGATCCTGGGGATCCCACCCATGAGCCAGTACGATGCGGCAGCCACACCTATGTGGCGTTGTTTTACCAATGAGGTGAACCTGACGCCTTTTACGGCAAGGCCTGCGGGAGTGGGCCTGAACGAGAAGAATACCGGCATGAATGAATGGCAGCGGAAAAGTGAGGCCTTTGATTTTTCAAAAGAGGACCGTATCCCGGACCGTGCGTTCACGGAAGTGATCTGGAAAGCGGTGAAAGGATTGGATGCGGTTGTGCCAGCACCCAAAAGGGCCGCTTTTGTGAAACTGAACAAAAAGGATGCAGACTAGGTATTGCCTGATCGAAATAAGATCAGCGGCTGTTAGCGTTTGTTAGCGGCTATGATCAATCGAGCGCGCTTGGATGCCGTTCCCTTCCGCTCTTGAACTCATCAAAGGAGAAGATCAGGTTGGTCTGGAAATAGTTCTTCCAGGAAGGGATGTTCAGGCTGGATTGGTCAAAACGGTTGATCCAGCCGCAAAGAAGGGTGAAGTTCTTATTGAACTGGTAACCTGCGCCGATGAAGATCCTGTTCTGTTCATAGTAAGGCGTTTCATTGGTCACGAACAATTCGTTGAACACGCTGGTGTACCAGGTCCTGGGTTTGATCTCGGCGTTGTTGATGGGTACAATGGCATTGATCCGGTACCTGAAACGGTTCCTGTACCCGGCATAGGAAGTGAACCTTTGTTCAATACGGTAACGGTGTTCCAGTTTGATACGGCCGATATTGTTGGTAAGTACCAATTGCTGCCAGATGCGGAACTCGTCATTCACATAGGGTTTCTTGAAATTGCCGGTCGGTTGCATGGTGCCATAATGACCCATGGCGAATAGGACGGACACCGTTTTTGGAAAATTATACCCTATACCCGCTTTGTACTCATAGTAATTGAAATCATTGACCACCTGCTGCGAGCGTACCTGCGCCTCGCCCAATACGCTCCATTTTTGATCGAATGTGACCTTAGCACTGAGAACATTCCAGGTGCCCAGGCCGCTGGTCTGCGCAAAACTGTTGAGGGATAAAAACAAAGCCATTACAAGAATGGCTTTTGAGGAATAGATTTTCATGAAACAAAGTTAGGGATATTCAGCACATGTACTCAGAGATACTGGAACCATTGTTTGTTCAGATCCCACTTCTCGAATTCCAGGGCCACTTCTGACAGGAATTTGGCACCGATGCTTCCATCTACGATACGGTGGTCGTAACTCATGGACAGGTACATCATGTGACGGATGCCAATGGTATCACCTTCCGGGGATTCGATCACCATCGGGCGTTTTTTGATAGCGCCAACGGCCATGATGGCCACCTGTGGCTGGTTGATGATCGGAGTGCCCATCAGACTGCCGAAAGTGCCAACATTGGTAAGGGTGAAAGTACCTCCTTGTGTGTCTTCGGGCTTCAGCTTGTTGTTGCGGGCTGCATCGGCCATATTGTTGACTGCCTTGCTCAATCCAACGATATTCAACTGGTCGGCCCCTTTGATCACGGGTACGATCAGGTTTCCGGTCGGTAAAGCCGTGGCCATACCGATATTGATATCTTTTTTAAGGATGATATTGTCACCTTCCAGCGAACAGTTGATCAGCGGGAAACGTTTGATCACATTGGCGATGCACTCGATGAACATCGGTGTGAACGTGAGTTTGGTGCCTTCACGGCGCTCGAATTCATCCTTCACTTTCTGGCGCCACAATACCATATGGGTCACATCGGCTTCGGCGAAACTGGTCACGTGCGGACTGGTCTGCTTGCTGTTCACCATGTGTTTGGCGATCAGTTTCCGCATCCTGTCCATTTCCACGATCTCTGTGGCGCCGGACAATGCCACCAATGACGGATCGGATAATTTGCCCGAACTGACAGGGGTGAAGCTGCCCGCAACAGCAGGCGCTGTGGTGAACGCTACGGCCGGGGTGGTATTCACCTGGCTGACAACAGTGACCGGTACAACTGCATCGGCAACGGTGGTAGGTGTATAGACGGGAAGTTTCCCGGCTTTTTTATCAGCAACGTATTGAAGGATGTCTTTTTTGGTCACCCTTCCTTCATTGCCGCTGCCCGGGATCCTTTCGAGTTCGCTTAAGGCGATGCCCTCGCTATTGGCTATATTAAGTACCAATGGGGAATAGAAGCGGTTAACAGCCGCTTTGACCGGTTCGGCCACAGTTGCCGGTGTATAAGGTACTTCCTGCACTTCTGGCGCAGCATAGAATGCTTCTGCAATTTCAGTGGCAACAGGGGCGATGGCGGCTTCGGTCACAGGCTCTTCCTCAACAGCAGCGTTCTCAGCTACCGTGGCTGGTGCCGCAGGTGTTTCTGGTGCGCCATTGTCACTGGCTTCCTGGCCGGTACGGATACGGGCGATCACAGTTCCGATAGGTACCACATCATTGATATTGAACAGGATCTCGGTGATCACACCTTCTGCGGTAGAAGGTACTTCGCTGTCCACTTTATCGGTAGCTATATCCAATACGGTCTCGTCCTGTTTTACAGTGTCGCCAACCTGTTTGTGCCATTTCAGGATCGTGGCTTCCATGATGCTCTCGCCCAGTTTGGGCATAACCAATTCAGCAATTGCCATACTGTCGTGCTGTTTTAATTCGGATAGGTCTCTATACGCTGTTCATCCGTTTTTCTTCCAATGCCCCGGTAAATTACACACAGAAAAACGAAAGTGCAAATGTATCGTTTGCCAGGCAAATACGAACACCTGTTAGCGGTTTTCATTGATAAAGATACGCAAAAGGTTGAGCGCATTGGTAGCGGTGAGCTCAATGTTCCGTTTCCTGTCGTATCGGAACTGGAACAAACGGGTTTCTATTCTGTTCTCACCGGCCACTGCCACCCACACCATACCCACAGGTTTTTCAGGGGTGCCTCCATCCGGGCCCATGATACCGCTTACGGCAATGGCATAGTCTGTTTGCATGATCTCTCTTACCGATGTTGCCATCCGTATCACAGTAGCTTCGCTTACCGCACCAACGGTCTGCAGTGTTTCCTCGCTCACCTGTAATACCTTTTGTTTGATGCGGTTATCATAACTCACCACACTTCCCGTAAAAAAGGCAGAGGATCCGGGATGACTGGTGAGCAAATGGGCAATATAACCTCCTGTACAGCTTTCGGCGGTGGACAGGGTCTGACCTCTTTCTTTGAGCATACGCGATACCACCTGTTCCATCGTCAGGTCCTCGGCTACCACCAGGTGCTCTTTCACTCTTTCCTGGAACAGGTTAAAATGATGCGTGACCTCAGCGGCCAACTCGGTCTTATTGAATCCGAATGCCGTTAAACGTAATCTCACCATGCCATAGTTAGGCAGGTAGGCCAGTTTGATATGCGGAGGTAACGCTTCCTCCAGGTCCTGTATCAGGTTGGCCAGGAACGATTCGCCGATGCCGGCAGTCAGCAGGGTACGGTGTTCAATGAAACCGGTCTGGAACAGTTCCGGTATCCGGGGCAGCACTTCATGGGTCATCAGCCATTTCATCTCATGCGGTACCCCCGGAAGGGAAACGAAGACCGTACCTTCCTTGGTAAAGAGCATGCCGGGTGCTGTGCCCTGTTTATTCAGCAATACGGTACAGACATCCGGTACTTCGGCCTGTTTGGCATTACGCTCGATCATCGGCCGTTTGAGCAGGTTCTCAAATATATGGGTGATATGCTCCAGCGTAGGCTGGTGCACCACCATCTTTCCGCCAAAATAATCGCAGAGCAGGGGTTTGGTAATGTCGTCTGCCGTGGGGCCCAGTCCGCCGGTGATGATCACCAGTTTCACCTGCCGGCTTTCCTCATCCAGCGCCTGCCAGATATCTTCCCGTACATCACCCACGGCCACTCTGTGCTTGAGCAGGATCCCCATTTTGTTCAATTCCTGGGCTATCCAGGCACTGTTGGTATCGATCACCTGTCCGATCAATAATTCATCTCCAATCGTAATGATCGATGCAAAAACTTTTTCCATAGTCTGCTTACGCTTAATTTTAATGCAAGGTAAAGGGCAAATATGAAAACAGCTTATTGGTTGATAGGTTTATTGGTCTGTTCATTTTCTTTGGCGGCACAGCCGGTACAGGATCGTCTTGCCAGGGCCGTTGAAAAACTACAGGCCGATGCACAGATGAAACATGCACTACTGGGTATGCGCGTGGTGAATGCAACGACAGGCGAAAAAGTATTTGAAGTAAATGCGCAAACAGGCTTAGCACCAGCAAGTTGTCAGAAGATCATTACCAGTGCGGCTGCCCTGGAACTGCTGGGGCCGGCATACCGTTATGAAACGGTGTTGGGCTATACCGGTCGCATTACCCGCAATAAACTGCATGGGGATCTGTACCTGCAGGGCAGTGGCGACCCCAGCCTGGGCAGTTGGCGGTATGAGCCTACGAAAGAGGACCGGCAACTGCAACAGGTACTGACCCTGCTGCAGCAGAAAGATATCCGGAAAATGGAGGGGGAACTGATCGGACTGGCAGGTAAATGGGAGCAGGAGACCCTGCCAGGTGGATGGATCTGGGACGATATCGGTAACTATTACGGGGCCGGTTCGGCGGCCTTGAACTGGCATGAGAACCAGTACGACCTTGTATTACGTTCCGGCAGTGCGATCGGAGATACGGTAGCGGTAGTGGATGCGAGACCCGCTCCGGTGGGTGTGTCCCTGCAAAGCCAGGCGCTTGCAGCAGCCAAAGGCACGGGCGATAATGCCTATATCTACCTTCCTCCTTTTGCGAGCCAGGGTTTTGTACGTGGTACCATACCGGTTGAAGAGAAAGCTTTCGTGATAGCAGGTTCCTTTCCCGATCCCGCAATGCAATTGCTGTCCACCGTAAATGATTTCCTGGGCCGATCCGGTATTACCCCTGCCAGTTATAGGGTGTTATACGGCAAAACCATACCGGGAGGACAGGAACTGGGAAAAATATATTCACCTCCGCTCGATAGCCTCAACTACTGGTTCATGCGGAAAAGCATCAATCTCTACGGAGAAGCTTTCCTGAAAACGATCGCCTTTGAAAGCACAGGGAAGGGGTCAACGGATAAGGGTGTTGAACTGGTGAAGAAATTCTGGAAAGAACGGGGCATTGAGGCTTCGGCTTTACGCATCATCGACGGCAGTGGTCTGTCCCCACAGAACCGTGTAACGGCCGATGCCCTGGTGGATGTTCTGCAATACGCCCGTGGCCGCAGCTGGTTCCCGGCTTTTTATGAGGCGCTGCCCCTGTTCAACCAGATGAAACTGAAAAGCGGGACCATTGGCGGGGCCAAAAGTTTTGCGGGATACCATACTGCAAAAGATGGAACCACCTATACAGTGGCCATCATCGTCAATAACTATGACGGCTCGGCGGGAGAGATGGTCCGGAAAATGTTCCAGGTACTGGATGAACTGAAATGATGAGCTATTGATTGCTATGAGCATCCTGCCAGGAAAGAAACGCCTTAACCTAAACAAACATATCTACATGAAAGAACAAAACTACCGTAACCACACACGTTATGTACCCGGGTTCCATTTTGTAACTTCTGTTGCCATACTGGCTTTGATGATCGGTTCTGTGATCACCGTGGTCCATTCTTCCGCAGAGAACCTGCATGCGGCACTGATGCTCTGCCTGACCAGTGTGATCTTCTGTTTCCTGTTCTGGTACACCCGCTCTTTTGCGTTAAAGGCGCAGGACAGGGCCATCAGGGCAGAAGAGAATTTCAGGCATTTTATCCTGACAGGTAAACCGCTGCCTGCAGGCATCCGTATGAGTCAGATCATTGCATTGCGCTTTGCCAGCGATGCGGAATTGCCCGCACTGGCCGAAAGGGCTGTGAAAGAAAACTTAAAAAGCAACGAGATCAAACAGGCCATCGTTCACTGGCGGGCCGATTTTCACAGGGTCTGACCGGTGAAAAAGGGAGCCAGTTTTTGCTTCAGGTCCTCCGGCATCCGACTCCGTTTGCCGGTATGGCTGTCGATAAAGAAAAGAACTACTTTCCCCGTGGTGAGTAGTTTTTTTCTTTCATTGTATACCTCGTGGTGAAATTCGATCTCATGTTGGTCTGGCAGTGTCCTCAGTTGTGTTTTAATGGTGATCAGGTCGTCGTAATGCGCAGGCCGTAAGAATTTGGCTTCCATGGACACCACCGGCATCCGTACGCCCATTTCCTCCATTTTCTTATACGTGAAACCCAGTTCCCGGATGCATTCTGCACGTCCCACTTCAAAGTACTGGGCATAGTTGCCGTAATACACGATGTCCATCTGGTCTGTTTCGGCATAACGTACCCTTACCGTGGTGATATGTTCGTACATGGGAGCTTAATTTGTTGACAAACTTACGCCGCTTATCTGTTTTTCCACAAATCATGGAATGATGTTTGCTTACAAAACCCGAATACTACCTTTAAAACAGGTTTTCGCTTTTCATTAAGAAACTAACTGAAATCTTTGCCAGGCTTTTATCGTTTCCATGACCGGGAACGCTGGCAGCAGATCGTATGAGACGGGTCATACGTTACTATTTAACAGATGTAAACCTTCCTTGCTCTATGAAGAAAAGTTTTCACATATTTCTCCTGGTACTGCTTTCTGGGTTCAGTGTGCAACTGCCGGCACAGTTCACCAAGATACACCTGGATGCGGATGCGGAGTTCAAGAATGCCAAAGATCTATACCAGAAAGAACAGTTCAGCCTGGCGTATCCCGTGTTCAAGAAACTGTACAGCAATGGAACGGGGCAGGGGCAACTGCCCGATATGATCCGGCTGGAGAGCAGGTACTATTATATTATCTGCGGCCTGCAACTGAACGATAGCACGGCAGTACCGATGGCCCTGGATTTTATGGAACAGGAGAACCATCCCGCCCGCCTGCAGATGATGCATTTTCACCTGGGCGAATATTATTTCCGCAAACAGGACCTGGCCAGTGCACAGGTACAGTATGCGGCCAGCAATATTGCCAACCTGAGCAATCACGAGATCGCGGACATGAAATTTCACCAGGCCTATGGTTATTTCATCACACAGCAGTTCGATAAGGCCAAACCCCTGTTCAATGCCATCCGGCAGTTGCCAAAGGATCCCAATTATATAGATGCGAACTATTATTTCGGTTTCATCTGCTTTAATGATAAGAATTATGCCTTGGCGCTGGAAAGTTTCCAGATAGCCGAGAAACTTCCCGAATACCAGCCGGTCGTTCCTTTTTATATTGCCGAGATCTACTATTTCAAAGGCGAGCGCGAAAAAGCGCTGGAATATGGCCTGGCGGCCTTACAGAAGAAAGGGTCCTTTTATGACCTGCAGTTGAAACAGCTGGTGGGCCATCTGCTGTTCGAGAAACGTGAATTCGCCCGCGCCCTTCCTTACCTGCAGGAATATGTTTCTGCCAACCAGAAAGTAAGAAGGGAGGACCTGTATGAACTCTCTTATTGTTATTATGAGGCCAGGGAATGGTCGCGTTCGATAGAAGGATTCAAACAGCTGGGTGGCGCACAGGACTCACTGGCGCAGAACAGCATGTACCTGCTGGCCGATGCCTACCTGAAGACCAACGACAAGTCCAATGCACGCACCGCCTTCCAGTTCTGCGCCGCCAATAACAGCAACGTGGTGCAGAAAGAGGTATCGGCCTATCATTACGGCAAACTTTCCTATGAACTGGGGTATATGGATGCGGCTTTGCAGTCCTTCCAGTCATTCATAGCAAACTATCCCGCATCAGCTTATAACCAGGAAGCCAGGGAACTGCTGGTGAATACCCTGGCCAATACCAGCAATTACAAAGCAGCTTTACAACTGTATGAAAGCCTGGGTACGAAAAGCGACCAGGTGATCAAACTGTACCCTAGACTCTTGTACGGAAGTGCCGTTGAACTGATCAACGACCAGCAGATAGACAAGGCTGATGCCCTGCTGACACGCGTGCTGCAGGTGCCGTACAACAATGCACAGTTGCCGCTGACCTATTTCTGGAAAGGGGAGATCGCTTACCGGAAAGGGCAGACAGAAGCTTCCATCGCGTTTTTCCAGAACTACCTGAAGAACCCGGTGATCAACGGAGAAGTGAACCTGGTGAACGCCAAATACAGCCTGGCATATGGCTACCTGAAGAACGAACAGTATGCGATGGCCCGCGACTATTTTGAACAGATCACCAGAACGGTGTCAGCCGCTTCAACACCCATTGAGCAGGATGCCTACCTGCGTGCCGCGGACTGTTATTTCATGGGGAAAGATTTTAAACAGTCCCTGAAGATGTATGAACAGGTGCTGGCGCAGCAATTGCCTTCAGCCGATTATGCCCTATACCAGAAAGGGATCATCGCCGGCGCCACCAATAAGAACTCCGATAAGATCAGCCTGCTGCAATCGCTGGAAAGGAGATATCCGAATTCAGCATTGGTGCCCGATGCCAACCTGGAGATCGCTAATACCTACCTGGCAGATGAGAATTTTCAACAGGCGATCGTACCGCTGCAGAAACTGGTGAAAGATCCCAAAGCCTCCAGCATGGGGCCACAGGCTTATTTGAAACTGGGGGTGGTATATTTCAATATGGATAAGAACGACGAATCGCTTGCCAGCTTCCAGAAACTGGTGACCACTTATCCGGACACACAGGAGAGTAACGATGCCATCGAGTATATCCGCAACATCTTTGTGGAGAAACAGCAGCCGGGTGAGTTTGCGGCCTTCATGAAACAGAATGGCAAACCGATCACACATACGGAAGAGGATTCGCTCACGTTCCGTTCTTCCATGCTCCGGTATGAGGCCCGTGATCTTGCCGCTGCGCGTACCGGTTTTGCTGATTACCTGAACAGGTTCCCGGATGGCAGGTATTCGCTCGAAGCCAATTATTTTACCGCGGAGATACAGGTGGCCAATAAGCTGAATACAGAAGCATTACCTTTTTATAAGGCGGTAGCCGACAGGGGACAGAGTCGATATGCAGAACGCAGTGCCCTGCAAACAGCCCGCATCTATTATTTTGACCTGAAGGACTATCCCAATGCGGCCAGGTATTTCACCCAACTGAAATCGATAGCGGCTCAGCAGGAGAACAGGCTGGAAGCCATGCGCGGTCTGTTGCGTTGCCAGTTCAAGGCGCAGCAATGGAAGGAAGCCGCTGCCAACGCCTCTGAACTGTTGCAGGAAAAAGGCATTGCCACCGACGACCGTATGATGGCCAGCATGGTAGTAGCCAAGAACCACCAGTTGGGTAATGAAACGGATGCGGCCATCTCAGCCTATAAACAGGTGATCGCTGCCGGAAAATCAGAATATGCGGCGGAAGCACAGTACCGCATTGCAGAGATACAACTGCAACAGAACAAACTGGCCGATGCGGAAAGATCCGCATTTGAAGTAATCAAAAAAATGGGGTCCTACGAGTTCTGGGTCACCAGGAGTTACATCCTGCTGGGTGACCTGTTCGTACAGCAGAAGGACTGGTTCAATGCAGAAGCCACTTTCAAAAGCATCGTGGAGAATGCCACCATTGCAGAACTGAAGACAGAAGCACAGCAACGTCTGGACAAAGTGCTGACCGAGAAGAATAAAACCAATCAAGTTGAACAACAGTAAAGCGGAACCATACATGAAGTACCTCATCAGAACCCTGCTGATCTTTTTCCTGGTAGCTGTTGCTGCTGGCCCTTTGCAGGCACAGAAGAAAAAGAACCGCAAGAAGGCAAAAACGCAGAGAACGGTTTCTCAGAAAAAAAAGAAACTGCGTGGCAAGACCGCTACGGTGAGACCGGCTGCCAAAAAAACGGCAAAGACGACTGCGGCCAGATCACAGGCGCAGGAAACTGTATCTGATAAGGGTAGCGTGTTACAGGGCCTGGGCGATACGGCTTCACCTAAAATGGTCACCATCACTTCGGCCTTCAAACCCTACCTGAAGAATGCGGCCAAAGTGAATTTTACGGCGGCAACGCCGGTGATCGATTCATCGCGTATGGCAGTGAGTTATACGATCCCGTCGCAGAACCTGTTCTTCTCTTATCAGCCGGTGCCCATCAAACCTTTGGCATTGGCGGTGGACTCGGGTTATCTCTGGGAGAACAACCAATACATCAAAATAGGTGCCGGTAATTTCAGTTCCTACCTGGCCGAAGCGGCTTTGTCGTTCGGCGATGGCAAGACCAATATCACCACCATCAAAGGCAACTTCCTGACGTCTAC
The DNA here is from genome assembly GCA_020403425.1 of Chitinophagaceae bacterium. Lineage (GTDB taxonomy): Bacteria > Bacteroidota > Bacteroidia > Chitinophagales > Chitinophagaceae > Sediminibacterium. The sequence continues at coordinate 24,794 of JADBXR010000009.1, forward strand.
CGGTCACCTGTTTGCACAGCAGACAGCGAAATGGGGACTGGACCTGGTATCGATCCTGAACACCCGTACCGATCATGAGTGGACCACACATGCCTATTACCAGAGCAGCACGCAATACCAATATGGATACGAACCCGCAAGCCTGAACTTCAACAAGGAAGACCTGCTGGAGCGGTATTCTGCCATCGGCATTGACCTGGGCATGCAGTCCAAGAAAGCCAATGCATTTGGCATCACCTACCATCCGCAACTGAAACTGTATCGCTTCTTTGATAACAGGGAGGCGCATGAGAACAGCGTATGGCTGCAATTACCTGTCAACAAAACATTCGGTAAGAACCTGGGTTTCGATCTGGGCGTAACGGCAGATATGTCCACCGCCCGTTTTCCCCTGATACCAGCAGAGCGGGTACTGAAGAACAACCTGTATTATGTAAGTCCTTCGGTGCAGTTCCACAGCGGGTCGGTAAAGATCAATGCGGGTGTGCAGCCGTCCTGGGACAACAAAGCTTTTTCATTGCTGCCCAACCTGACAGCGCAGACAAGGCTGGCCGACCTGAACCTGGTACTGGAAGCAGGGTGGGTGGGCTATTACCAGAAGAACACATTCCGCTCGCTGGCTGGGTTCAATCCGTGGATAGGGCCGCTGCTCAGTTTGGCCAATACCCGCATCACTGAACAGTATGCAGGTATCCGAGGCGCTTCCGGAGATCATTTCACTTACCAGGTAAAAGCTTCTCTGCTGAAATTGAAGAACCAGGCCTTGTTCCTGAACAATACCACGGATGGCAAAACCTTTGACGTGGTATATGAGCCCGAGATGAATGCGGTGCGTTTGCACGGTGAGGTCGGGTACACGGTTCAGGAGAACGTATCTTTTTCGGCCGGCGCCAGTTTTACGGAATACAGCAATCTCTCTGTTAACAGCAAAGCCTGGGGGCTGTTACCCCTGGAAGCCAATGGTTCGGTCAAATGGAAACTGCTGAAGGACCTGCAGGTGAAAGCGGATGTGTATCTGTGGGATGGCAGCCAGTATCGCGACAAATCGATGCAGGCCAAAAAAGGGGCAGCCGTGGCCGATCTGAACCTGGGCGCTGAATTTGCCGTGATGCCGCGTTTGAACCTCTGGTTGCAGATGAATAACCTGCTCAATACCCGCTATCAACGCTGGAACCAATATAGCGTATTGGGTTTCACTGTTTTGGGAGGAGTTGTATATTCGTTCCGGTAATTCAACACGATGATGGAGCAACTCCTGCATAAATACCTTGTTTTACATGGACAGCTGGCCATACCTGAGCTGGGTATCCTGTCCATTAAAAGACTGCATTCGGAACTGGATGTCCAGACCGGTCTGCGCACAGCGCCCCGGCCCATGGTGGTGTTCAGCACGGAGAGCCAGTCTGCACCCGATAAGACATTGTATGATTTTCTCTCCAGGGAAACAGGATGCGACGAAACCTCCGCCATCCAGGATTTTCAAAACTTTGCCACCCGTTTTACTGCCGCATTGCGGCAACAGCAGACTGCGGTATTACCCGGTGTAGGGACCTTGTTTGCAGAAGGGAACGGCCATATCCGGTTCGAAGTAGCTACTGATCTGTCAGCCCTGCTTCCGCCGATCCTGCTGCCTGATGCAGCTTTGTTGTCGGATGCAGAACAGGAGGAAGAACCGGTATTGGACGAAGATGACAACTGGTGGTATTATGCGCTGATCCTGCTGATACTGGGTGTTGGTGCGCTGATCTATTATTATATCTGAACCTATAGGACCGGTTGATCCTGTCCTGACCGAAATCTATGCCTGAACTGATCACTTATCATCAATGCCCTCTTTGTGGATCCGCTTCCGTGTATCCTGCCTTATCGGCCAGGGACCATACGGTTTCGGGCGAGCAGTTCGAGATCTGGCATTGTGACGACTGTTCCGGCCGTTTTACCCAGCGGGTACCGGTTGCAGCAGCCATCGGCGCTTATTATCAGTCTTCCGCTTATGTGTCTCATTCCGATACGGAAAAAGGGTTGGTGAACCGTCTGTATCACCTGGTCAGGAACTATACCCTTACCACCAAACGCAAACTGGTACAGGAAGTGACCGGTATGCCGACCGGTGCCTTGCTGGATGTGGGTGCCGGAACCGGAGCCTTCTCCAACACCATGCTGATGGCGGGTTGGCAGGTAACCGCACTGGAGCCCGATGAAACGGCCCGGCAGAACGCCAGGAAGAAGTATGGTCTGGAACCATCCCCGCCTGATCAGTTGTTTTCCTTAGCACCCAATCAGTTCGATGCCATTACCCTCTGGCATGTGCTGGAACACGTGCACGACCTGCACGAATATCTGTTGCAGTTTCACCGGATATTGAAACCCGGTGGTCGTTTGCTCATTGCTGTTCCCAATTATACCAGTTACGATGCCAAAGTGTATGGCGAGTTCTGGGCTGCGTATGATGTGCCAAGGCACCTGTATCATTTTTCACCCAAAAGCATGCAAATGCTGGGTAATGCCAAAGGATTTGACCTGAAGGGTACGGAACCGATGTGGTTCGATAGTTTTTATGTGTCGATGCTGAGCGAACAATACAGTAATGGCAGCGGGAATATTTTTGGGGCACTCTGGAACGGGCTCATCTCCAATCTCAAGGCCCTGGGTGACCGCAAACGTTGCAGTTCGGTGATCTATGTGTTCGCTAAAAAATAGCGGCAGTATAAAGGCCTGCCCGGCCACTTCTCATCACTGGAATTTTACTTCGAACAGTTTGGGCCAATGTTTGCCCGTAATGAAAAAACGTTTGCCGACACTGTCGTAAGCAATACCGTTCAATACCTCGTCTGAAGCCTGCGACTCTGCGCTGATGGCTCCGGGGGCATATTTGTCCAGCACATACGAGAAGTCGGCCTGTGCCACCACTTTGCCCGTAGCGGGATCTATCTTTACGATCTTATTGGTCAGCCAGACATTGGCATAGATGAACCCGTCCACATATTCCATTTCATTGATGTTCACCAGGGGGCCGTTGTTGTCGGTGACCGCTACGGTCTTCACTACCTGGAAGGTCTCGGGGTCGCGGAAATACAGGTTATTGCTTCGGTTATTGTTGATGAGGTATTTCCCATCATTGGTCATGCCCCAGCCTTCGCCCTCGTAAGAGAATTCCCTGATCTTGTTGAATGTCTTGAAATCGTACACGAAACATTTGCCGTGCTCATAAGTAAGCTGGTAGATCTTTCCATTGAATACGGTGATGCCCTCGCCAAAATATTCTTTGGGCAGATCGATCTTTTTGATGTCCTTACCGGTCGTTAACGATACCCTGGCCAGTTTGCTTTTGCCCTCATGACCGGTGCTTTCATACAATGTGCTGTCGTGCCATTCCAGTCCTTCGGTATAGGAGCCGGTATTGTGCGGATATACATTGGTGATGGTATAGTTCAGTACTGCCGGCATGGTGGTGGCGGGTACGGCTGTCGCATCTTCTGTTCCGGTATTCTGACAGGCGGCCAGCAACAACAAGGAACCCATAGCGGGTAGCAGTTTCTTCATACAGGTAAATTGCGTTAAAAATAGATAAGTTGCACCATCCGTCCGTTAAAAATAATCCAACAACTGTTGTGATACCTGTTCGGCCACAATGGGGGTCAGGGCCACGCCCATGCCATTACAGGCGATGGCAGCGGTAACCCCTTCCTGTACCTGGGCTGTATAAGGTCGTTTATCGGCAGTGAATCCCATGATGCCGCTCCAGTGGTGGTCTATGCGGTATTGAAAAGAGGGGTGCAGGTGTTGTATAAGAAAATCTTCCAGCGTTTTGCGTATAGATTCCGATCCGCTAAGATCGGTAGTGGCTTCCGCTTCGAATGCGGTGTTGCGGGCGCCACCCAACAGGATGCGGTTACCCAGGTTTCGCCAGTAATAAAAACCTTCGTCAAAATGGAAAGTGCCTTTCATGGGAAGGTTCGGAATAGGTGAGGTCACGATCACCTGTCCGCGCGCGGGTGTGATCCCTGCCTGTGGGGCCAGTTCCTGTGTAAAGGCATTGGTGCAAAGCAATACATGCCGGGCGGTGAACCGGTGCTGCTGCCGGGTATGGATGCAGACAGCCTCGTTCTGTTTTTCCATGGCAATGACTTCGAGCCCATACAAAATAGTGACGCCGGCAGCCTGTACCTTTTGTGCGAGTGCCTGTACCAGTTGACCACTGTGTAAAGCAGCTTCTGTCTCATTTTCCACCAGGGTGTCAAAACCCTGCAGACCCATTGCGGCCAATTTATGGTCTGCCTGTTGGAACAATGTGGGTTTACCCGTGATCTGTTTCAGTAAGCCGTTCAGCCAATGGAGGCGGTCGGGCAGTACCTGCCAGTTCTTATCATTCCGGTTGATGCATTCATAACCGCCGCAGGCATCGAAGCCGATCTCTGTATCGGTAAAATGGGTGCGGATCTTCTGTATGCCCCGGTAACGCATTTCAGCAATGGCCAGCATTTCATCTGCGCCCTGTGTATCGGCATCGTGTATGAGTTCCGTGGGACTTCCAAAACAGGCAAAACCTGCATTACGGGTAGAAGCGCCCAGCGGTGTGGTATTCCGTTCAAGCAGGGTCACGCGGAGCGAGGGTCGTAGTTTCTTCAGTTCAAGGGCTGTCCAGAGGCCCATGAGACCGGCACCCACAATGATCAGATCCTGTGGTGCGTAGAAACTTTCTTTTTCCCAGATCGACAAAACAACGGACATACTGATCGGTTGAGTATGATGGGGATGGCAGCCTGGCAGGTGCGATCCGGTGTTATACGTTAAAACGGAAATGCATCACATCTCCATCCTGAACCACGTATTCCTTTCCTTCAATGCGTAAACGGCCGTTCTCGCGACAGGCCGCCTCGCTTCCGTATTTGACAAAATCTTCGTAGGCGATCACTTCCGCTTTGATGAAACCCTTTTCAAAATCGGTATGGATCACGCTGGCTGCCTGCGGGGCTTTCCAGCCTTTATGTATGGTCCAGGCACGTACTTCCTGCACGCCGGCGGTGAAGTACGTGTCCAGGTTCAGTAATTTATAGGCAGAATGGATCAGTCGGTTCAGGGCGGGTTCGGTCATCTTGTATTCTTCCATGAACATCTGCTTGTCTTCCTCGGCTTCCATTTCTGCGATCTGTGCTTCAATATTGTTGCACATCACGATCACTTCGGCGCCTTCGGCCTTGGCAGCTGCAGCAAGGGCCTCTGAATATTTGTTGCCGGTGTGCATGCTGGCCTCATCTACATTGGCTACATACAGCACGGGTTTGTCTGTCAACAGGAACAGGTCGGCCACTGCTGCCTTCTCTTCCTTGCTCAGGCCGAGGGTGTGGATGTTCTTTCCTTTGTCGAGGTGTTCTTTGCAACGGGTCAGTATGTCAAATTCGGCCTTGGCCTTGGTATCGCTTCCCACGCGGGCCATTTTTTCCACGCGCTGCATCTTTTTCTCCACGCTTTCCATGTCCTTCAGCTGCAGTTCGGTCTCAATGATCTCTTTATCGCTGATCGGGTTGATGGCGCCTTCTTCGCGTAATACGTTCTCATCTTCAAAACAACGGATCACATGGATAATGGCATCCACTTCACGGATATTGCCCAGGAACTTGTTGCCCAGACCTTCGCCCTTACTGGCGCCTTTTACCAGGCCGGCAATGTCCACGATCTCCATCTGGGTGGGTACGATCCGGTCGGGCTGCACCAGTTCGGCCAGCTTGTTCAGTCTTGCATCGGGCACATCCACCAGTCCCACATTCGGTTCAATGGTGCAGAAACGATAATTGCTGGCCTGCGCTTTGGCGCTGTTGCTGACCGCATTAAATAAGGTTGATTTACCCACGTTCGGTAATCCCACAATGCCTGCTTGTAAAGCCATAATTCAGTTGTTAGAAGTTAGATGTCAGGTGCCTTCGCACCTGATTTTCGAGCCGCAAATATAGCCTGATTTAGGGGTAAAACACAGACAATTTGTGACAGCTGCCGGTAAGGCCACACCCGCAGTCCCTGGAACCGGCAGGCATATTTTTCCAGATGGATCGCCGCGTGAGCATTCCTTTGGTTTCCCTGTTCAAAAAATCCGATTTCCCTGCTGAATTCGTTATTTTCACTCCACAAACTACCCCTATGGCGCTGAATTATGTCTGGATCGTTTTTTTCGTAGTTGGCCTGGTGATCGCCTTGTTCCGTCTGATCGTTTTTCATGATTATGAGATCTTCAAGAAACTGGTGGAAGGCATATTCGATGCGTCCAAATCCTCTGTCATGGATATTGGTCTGCCGCTGGCCGGCGCCATGATCTTTTTTATGGGACTGATGAACATAGGGGAGAAGGCCGGTGCGGTCAATTTCCTGGCCCGTATCCTGAACCCCTTCATGAAGCGCCTGTTTCCCGAAGTGCCCGACAAACATCCGGCCATGGGAGAGATGGTGATGAATTTCAGCGCCAATATGCTCGGTCTGGACAATGCGGCCACACCCTTTGGTTTGAAAGCCATGGAGAGCCTGCAAACGCTGAACCCGAACAAGGAAACTGCCAGCAATTCGCAGATCATGTTCCTGGTGTTGCATACCAGTGGACTGACCCTGATACCCCTGTCGATCATTGCCTATCGGGCCAGTGGCGGCAGTACCAATCCCACCAATGTATTTGTGCCGCTGATGCTGGCTACCACGGTAGCAACGGTGGCGAGTATCATCATCACGGGTATTTACCAACGCCTGCGTTTCGATAAAGTACTGGTATTATGGCTGGGCGGGATCATCGTGAGCATTGGCCTGTTTGCCATGTTCATCAACAGCCTGCCATCGCAGAAGAATGTTGCGGAGCCCAGCCTGTTCACCAAAGAGACCTTCAGTAATGTGCTGGGCAACTGCATTTTGTTCTTCATCATCTCCGCATTCATCATCGGAGGTTTTGTGCGTAAGATCAATGTGTTCGATGCGTTCATTGATGGCGCCAAACAGGGCTGGGATGTGATCATCAAAGTGATCCCTTACCTGGTGGGTCTGCTCGTGGCCATCCGCGTGTTCCGCGACAGTGGTGCGCTGGATGCGATCATCAACGGGATCAGTTGGTGTTTCATACAGGTGGGCATTACCAGTGATTTTGTGCCTGCATTACCCGTGGCCATCATGAGGCCTTTCAGCGGCGGCGGCGCAAGGGGATTGATGCTCGATATCTTCAAAGTACATGGGGCCGATAGTTTTATCGGCCAGCTGGCATCCACGTTCCAGGGCAGCGCCGATACTACTTTTTACATCATCGCACTGTATTTCGGAAGTGTGGGTATCAAGAAAGTGCGCTATGCCATCTGGGCGGGTATGCTGGCTGACCTATTGGGTGTGATCGCTGCCATTATGATCGCTTATATCTTCTTTGCCTGATCTCATAATAATTGTTGTAAGCGTTCCGACAATAGTTGTACACCGGTGGATGCAGTTGCTTCAATGGCCGTTAGATGGTTGATCGATCGGGTATGTGGTATGTTTTTGTCAATGATGAATTTGGGAATATGGGCAGGTGCATAGTGTAACAATCCTGCAGCAGGATATACGGCAAGAGAAGTACCGATCACTACGAAAATATCTGCCATCGAACTGATCTCCGCTGCCAGTTCGATCATGGGTACCGGCTCTTCGAACCAGACGATATGCGGCCTTAGCTGTCCACCATCCGGTGCAAGGTCTCCCAGGTTTATATCGCCCCTGATCTCGTACACTTCCGAATCGAATCCGAGCTGCAGGTCATGGCCCGATACCAGGCAGCTCCGCATCTTGAAGATCTCCCCGTGCAGGTGCACCACTTTTGAACTGCCTGCCCTTTCATGCAGGTCATCGATGTTCTGGGTGATGATGGTCACATCAAACTGTTCTTCCAACGCGGCCAATCCGGTATGCGCCGCATTGGGTATTGCCCGAGCCACATCCTGTCTCCGCATGTTATAGAAATCCAGTACCAACTGCGGGTCCCTGGCCCAGCCACGCGGGGATGCCACTTCATACACATCGTAGCCTTCCCACAGACCATCGCTGTCGCGGAAAGTGCGCAAACCGCTTTCTGCACTGATGCCGGCGCCGGTGAGTACCACCAGTTTCTTCTTTTCCATGGGTTAAAATTACAAATCGTTGCAGGTTGGCGGTAAAAGAAAACTGCCGGGTAAGCCCGGCAGTCTTGAGTTCGTTTTCGGTCTATAGATAAGCTTATTTGCTTTCCGCCATTTCCAGGATGATCTTCCATTCTTCTTCCCGAACGGCGCCTACGGAGAGCCTTCCCAGTCTTACCAGGTCCATATTGGCCAGCCTCTTATCTGCTTTGATCTGTGCCAGTCCAACAGGTTTCTTTAATTTTTTATGGGGCTTGAAATCCACCACTACCCAGGCCGTATCATCCGTAGTGGGGTCCTGGTAGGCTTCTTTCACCACTTTGGCAATTCCTACGATCTCCATGCCCTCATTGCTGTGGTACCAGAAAGCGAGGTCGCCTTTTTTCATTGACCGCAGGTTGTTGCGTGCCGCGTAGTTGCGCACGCCGTCCCAGAAGGTCTGTCCGTCTTTTTCAAATTGTTCCCAACTGTACTTGAATGGTTCTGATTTAATGAGCCAATAGTTCATGACAATAAATAATTTCTGATTCTCAATTACGGCCTCACCATCCGCTTGCCAGTACATCGGCCAGGTGCATTACCTGTAGGCCGGCGTTCTTGTGTTTATTGCATCCGTCAATATGCATCAGGCAGCTCATGTCCGTGCTGACGATGTATTCAGCGCCGGTGGCGGCGGCATTGGTCACTTTCTGGTCGCCCATGGCAATGCTGATGGGCTCGAATTTTACGGCGAAGGTTCCGCCAAAACCACAACAGGTCTCCACATCGTTCATCTCTACCAGTTCCAGTCCTTTCACTTTGCTCAGCAATTGCCGGGGTTCGTTCTTGATCCTGCATTCGCGCAGACCGGCACAGCTGTCGTGGTAGGTCACTTTTGCGGGGAAACTGGCACCCAGGTCATCTACCTTGAGGATATGTACCAGGAATTCCGAGAATTCGAAGATCCTTTCGGCCGTTTTTTTGGCAAGGGCGCTTTCAGGAGCGTTCTCGAATAGTTTGGTGTAATAGTTGCGCACAAAACCCACGCAACTGGCGCTGGGGGCAACAATATAATCGGACCCGGAAAAATCACCGAGGAACTTACTGCATACCTCTTTTGCCTCACCCCAGAAACCGGCATTATAGGCAGGCTGACCGCAACAGGTCTGGCCGGTGTTGTACGATACGGTACATCCGGCTTTCTCCAGCACTTTTACCATATTGAATGCCACAGAAGGATATAACTGGTCAATAAAACAGGGGATGAATAATTGAACATTCATGGGTGGGAGAGAATTACTGTTTGAGTTTCCTGTTCAAAGCTATCATTTTTATGGCAGTGATGGCCGCTTCCTCACCTTTGTGTCCGTGTTTACCGCCAATGCGTTCCTGGGCCTGCTGTTCATTGTCAACCGTGAGTACGCCAAAGATAACAGGGCTGTCCAGCGAAAGGTTCAATTGCACCACGCCATCCGTTACAGCTTTGCACACATAGTCGAAATGCGGCGTATCGCCACGGATCACCGTACCCAGGGTAATGTAGGCGTCAGGAAGCTTGTCTGCATAAGTGTAATGGTTCTTCACGGCAAACGGGATCTCGAACGCTCCGGGAACGGTCAGTGTTTTGCAGGCGACATCATGTGCCTTCAGCACTTTTTTTACGCCCGCTTCCAGTTTGTTGATGATATGCGCGTTCCACTCGGTCTTCACGATTACAACAAAGGCATCCTTGATTGCCGGGATGCCTTTGTTTACGTTTGTATTGCCTTTGGTAGCCATGTGATGGGCTTAATTTTTTTCGATACTCAAACGATAGATGTATTTATCGGCCTGGAATCCTTTTTCTGTTCTGGGGAACTTCTCTTTCAGCTCCTTGTACAGGTCCAGTGCCTCTTTGGTCTTACCGGCGCTCTCCTGTAACAGGGCCGCACGGAACAGGTATTCGGCAGAATTGCTCTCATCCTTTTCAAAAGTATGGGCCGCTTTTTTGTAGCTCTCCACGGCTTCCTCTTTTTTGTTCAGCTCCGCATAAGCATCTCCCAGACAACCATAGGCCATCAGCTGTACCTGTTTGGCATCGGTGGTGAAATCCTTCAGGTATTTAACGGCGTTGTTGAAATCGCCCAGTTTCAGGTAGCTCACGCCGGCATAATAGTTACACAGGTTGGCTGCTTTGGTACCGCTATAGTTCTTCAGCACATACAACACGCCCTTGCTCTGTCCGTCGCCGTCCAGCACCAGTTTGGAAGAATCCATGGCAAAGTATTCCTGCGCCTTGAACAGGGCATCGGCTGCTTTTTCTTCTTTGGGTTTCAGAATGTATTCGTTGTATCCGAACCAGCCACCTAATACTACCACAATGGCGGTCACTACGATCAGAACCGGTTTTTGATATTTCTGCCAGAATCCCTGCGCTTTTACCAGGGCCTGGTTCGTTTCTTCGTGCTTCTCAGTCATACTGTATTTTTAGATTTGTAGTTGAAAATGGGTTAGGTGATCAGTCCTGTTCAAAAACGTATTCTGTATCCAGGTAAACGTCTTTCAGCAATTCACTGTCATCCGGCCAGGGGCTCTCTTCCGCAAAACGAACGCTCTCATCCACTACCAGTCCGATACGGTCATCAATGGCTTTCAGATCGGCCTCAGAGGCGAATTGGTTCGATAAGATGGTGCTGCGCACTTTACTGATCGGATCCTGGTCCTTGTACTCATCCACTTCTTCCTTGGAGCGGTATTTCTGTGGGTCTGAGATGGAGTGTCCCTTATACCGGTAGGTCTTTAATTCCAGCAGGGTAGGACCATCGCCTGAACGGGCCCTTTTTACGGCGCGTGATACGCTTTCGTGCACGCTCTCGGGTGTCATACCATCCACCATGTCTGCGGGCATATCGTATGCGTCGGCCAGTTTATAGATGTCCACTACGTTGCTGGTACGCTCCACAGAAGTTCCCATTGCGTAGTTATTGTTCTCGCAAATGAAGATCACGGGCAGTTTCCACAACATGGCCAGGTTGAATGATTCGTGCAGGATACCCTGACGTGCGGCACCGTCTCCAAAAAAGCAGAGTACCACGTTCTGGGTGCCCTTGTATTTTTCAGCAAAAGCCAGTCCGGCACCGGTACCGATCTGCGCGCCCACAATACCATGGCCACCGAAAAAACGGTGTTCCGCACTGAAGAAGTGCATACTGCCCCCTTTTCCTTTTGAACAACCGGTAGCTTTACCATACAATTCTGCCATACAGGAGTTGGCAGACATGCCCTTTGCCAAACCCAGACCATGGTCGCGGTAGGCAGTAATAAAGGGATCATCCGGCCCTGTGGCGGTCATACAACCGGCAGCAATGGCTTCCTGGCCCACGTAGGCATGGAAGAATCCACGGATCTTACCGGCCATTTTATACATTTCTTCGGCCTTTAACTCGAACTGACGGATCAATTGCATCAGTTCATACCAATACAGATAGGTTTCTTTTGAGAATTTGGTTGCCACGTAAGCTGAATTTTAGAGGGGCAAATATAGGGATAGAATGATGAATATCGAACAAGGAATGTCGAACAAGGAATGTCGAAGGACGAGGTATGAGCCGGTTATCCTTCCACATTCCTTGTTTTTTGCCTGAACCATGGGCGGTTTGGTAGTATGGTTACTAGGCCTCCAGTAAGAAGGGGTATTTGTAATCAACCGGCGGATTATAGGTTTCCTTGATGGTTCGGGCGCTCAGCCAACGGTATAAATTCAGCATACTGCCGGCCTTATCGTTGGTTCCGGAGGCCCTGGCACCGCCAAACGGCTGCTGGCCCACCACGGCACCGGTAGGTTTATCGTTGATATAAAAGTTACCCGCTGCATTCCTGAGTCTATCGGTTGCCAGTTCCACTGCGGCCCTGTCCTGGGCCAGTATGGCACCGGTAAGGGCGTAGGAAGAGGTATTGTCCAGCAGTGTCAGGGTCTGTTCAAATTTATCTGCATCGTACACATACAGGGTGAGTACCGGTCCGAAGATCTCCTCGCACATGGTCACATATTTGGGATCCCTGGCTTCGATCACGGTCGGCTCTATGAAATAGCCTTTGGCCTTGCTGTAATTGCCGCCGACTAAAATTTTAGCTTTTTTATCCTTTTTGGCATTGTCAATGTACTTCGTGATGCTGTTAAAGGCCTTTTCATCGATCACCGCATTGATGAAATTGCTGAAATCCTCCACGGTACCTATTTTCATTGATTTGATGGCGGCTACCAGCTTGGTCTTCACTGCTTCTGCCAGGTTACTGGGTATATAGGCCCTTGATGCGGCAGAGCATTTTTGTCCCTGGAACTCAAAAGCCCCTCTGGCCAGTGCTGTGACCACTGCATCCACGTTGGCACTCTTGTGTGCGATCACAAAATCCTTACCGCCAGTTTCTCCCACAATGCGCGGATAAGAGCGGTATTTGGCCACGTTCTCACCGATCACTTTCCACATATTATTGAACACACCTGTTGATCCTGTAAAGTGTACACCGGCGAACTCGCGGTGAGCAAAACATACTTTACCCAGGGTAGGGCCATCCACATAGATCAGGTTGATCACCCCATCCGGTAGACCGGCCTCTTTCAGAATGCGCATGAACATCTGTGCAGAATAGATCTGTGTATTGGCGGGTTTCCATACCACGGTATTGCCGCACATGGCAGCGGATGTGGGCAGGTTACCACCGATGGCGGTAAAGTTGAATGGGGTAATGGCCAGCACGAATCCTTCCAGCGGGCGCCATTCCATGCGGTTGTGCATGCCGGGTGAGGATACGGGTTGCTGTTTATAGATCTCACTCAGGAAGTGAACATTGAAACGCAGGAAGTCGATCAGTTCACAGGCACTGTCTATCTCTGCCTGGAAGGCATTTTTACTCTGTCCCAGCATAGTGGTACCGTTCATATGATACCGGTACTTGGTGGCCAACAGGTCCGCAGCTTTCAGGAAGATATGCGCGCGGTTCTCCCAGCTCATGGCGGCCCAGGCTTCTTTGGCCTTCAAAGCCGCATCAATGGCCTGGTGCACGTGTTTTTCCTCGCCTGCATGAAAATGTCCCAATGTGAAACTGGTCTCATGCGGGGGATGTATCGCAACTTTTTTCCCTGTTTTCACGGCTTTGCCGCCGATATACATCGGGATATCGATCTCTTTCTTTTTCAGTTCGGCCAGTGTTTTCTTTAGGGCCGCTCTTTCAGGGCTTCCGGGTGCATATTGCAGAACGGGTTCATTGGCCGGTAACGGGTATGAAAAGTATCCAAGACTCATACAGTATGGTTTTATCAGTTTGAGTGCGCAAGGTAAGAAGTTTTTGGTAGCATAACGGATGTACGATGTTGATCGAAGGGTATATCAATGATCGCTTCAACAGGCAGTATCTGCCGGTCGGCAACGGAACATTTTCAGTTACTTTGCATCATGGCCATCATACTCTTCGATAACCATCACCGAAAGGGATTGTTCCCCTTCACCTTAACCAGGGCCCTGGCCGATCTGCGCTTCGGGATCCTGACCATCAAAGAACGATGGGAACAAGTTTCAGGTCAGACCGTATATGTGGCAACGGTTCCCTATCTGCAACCGCTGTATCCGGTCATACCCACGGGCGACCATACATGGGTGGATGCGTCTGTCATGCCCAGCCGGTCTTTGCTGGATACTGTGCTGTCCCTTACGCCCGGCTGCTGCCTGGCGGATGAGAACGGATTGATCGCAGGGCGGACCGATCAGCCGCTGAAAATATCAGCTGACCAACTGCTTGCAGCGTTCGAGAACATTACCGATCTGGCAGCGGTAGAGCGCCTGCAACATCCCTGGCAGCTGATGCAGTGGAACGACCGCATGATACGGGAAGATTGGGTGCTGCTGACCAAGGACAGACATTCACAACCCTTACCGGCAACGGTACAAGCGGTGCAGCCGGAGAATATTTTCATAGAGCAAGGGGCAAGATTGTCGCATTGTATCCTGAATGCCGCTACAGGACCCATCTACATTGCCCGGGATGCCGAGATCATGGAAGGTTCCGTGGTGCGCGGGCCCTTTGTGCTGGGACAGGGTTCCGTGCTGAAGATGAACAGCCGTGTATATGGCGCCACAACACTCGGGCCTTTTTGTATGGGAGGCGGCGAGATCAAGAATACGGTCATGATGGGGTATAGCAACAAAGCCCATGATGGGTACCTGGGAGATTCCGTGGTGGGTGAATGGTGCAATTTTGGTGCAGGCAGTACCAACAGCAATATCAAGAACACAGCAGGAGAGGTGAAGCTCTGGGATATGGGCGCGGAAAACTATGTAGGTGTTGGACAAAAATGTGGGGTCATCATGGGTGATTATTCACGCGTGGCCATCAATTCTGCCATCAATACCGGCTCGATGATCGGGGTGAGTTGTAATGTATTCGGGGCGGGACTATTGCCTACCATCATTCCCAATTTTGCCTGGGGTGTGGGTGGTACCCGTTATGAACCTAAGAAGGCGCTGGAAGCCATTGATAACTGGAAACGTCTGAAGGGCCGGCAACTCAGCGATTCGGAAATTGCTGTGTTACAGCATATCTTTGCGCATTATTAACCAACAAACGACCAATTTTTTTCAAGCATGAGAACACAGATCGCAGCAGCCAACTGGAAAATGAACCTGACCCTGCAGCAGGGAGAGGCTTTGTTAGACGCCATCATTGCACAGCCGCATTCCCTGAACGCCAACCAGCAGGCGGTATTTGCCGTTCCTTTTCCTTACCTGGCCATGGCACAACAGAAACTGGCGGGAAAACAGAATGTGTTTGTGGCTGCGCAGAACTGTTACAGCAAGAAAAACGGCGCTTATACCGGTGAGACCTCTGTAGAGATGTTGCAGTCGCTGGGTATCCAATATGTGGTACTGGGCCATTCCGAGCGTCGTGAATACTTTCATGAGAGCAACCAGTTCCTGGCTGAGAAAGTGAATATCTGTCTTGAATATAACATACGTCCCATCTTCTGCTGTGGTGAGCCACTCTCCATCCGCGAGGCCAATACACAGAATGCATTTGTGGCCAAACAACTCGAAGAATCCCTGTACCATCTTTCTGCAGAACAGCTGCAACAGGTAGTGATCGCTTATGAACCCATCTGGGCCATCGGGACCGGCAAAACTGCTTCCAGCGCACAGGCGCAGGAGATGCATGCTTTCATCCGGTCGCAACTGGCTGGTAAATACGGTACTGCAGTAGCTGATTCCATTTCTATTCTATATGGAGGTAGCGTAAAAGCTGCCAATGCGGTGGATATTTTTGGTCAGCCGGATGTGGATGGCGGACTGGTAGGCGGAGCCTCACTGGTAGCTGACGAATTTGTGGCCATCATCAACGCATTGAAGAAATAGGGTAATGGTCGTTAAGGCATAGAAAGTGGGCTGAATGGGAGATAACTGATCATCGGGTCATGCCCGGATGGTGATACAATGATGACCGGAGGTCATTAACTATAAGTTAGCTATAAGTTAGCTATAACTTACCTATAACGCAGCCATAAGTTACCACTGCTTCGCCATTTAGGGCTTCCGTTTAAAATTCCTATATGTCATTTGTGAATGGCCTGTGCGCGGTTCAACCTGTCGTTGATGGCCTGTCCGATGCCCGTATCCGGGAAGTCTTCTGCCAGTATCAGGTCTACATCCATTTCGTCGATCCTACGCATGGTGGCGAACAGTTTTTGTGCGGCCTCGCTGATATTACTAGCAGGAGAAAGTATAAAAAGATGAGAACCGGTCGCCACGGGATAGGATCTTGTAAAACTGATCACAGCCATTCTTTTATCAGGGAACTGCTTCATCAGGGCAGGCACATCTCCTTTGTATAAGGGTATTCGGGTGGCATAATGACTTTTCAATTGTCCGGGCGTGGACGGTGTAGCTGTATGAACACCGGTAACCACGGGAAGTCCCGTGACAGCGGTGATCATTTCTGCCGAGATACCTCCGGCCCTGTGCAGGATCACTTTGTCGCCACTGACTTCTGCAATACTCGATTCTACCCCCACCTGGCAGGGGCCCCCGTCCAGTATGTAGGGGATCTTGCCATTCAGTCCTTGCAATACATGTGTCGCAGTGGTGGGACTCACATACCCGAATGGGTTGGCACTGGGGGCCGCCAGCGGGAATCCGACCCTCCTTAACAGTTCTCTGGAAACTTCGTGAGCGGGGATCCGGATGGCTACTTTGTCACTGCCTGCTGTTACCAGTTCGGGCACGATCTCTTTTTTACGAAGCAGTAAGGTAAAGGGGCCTGGCATAAATGCCTGTGCCAGTTGCCGGCTGACCGCATCCACAAAAGCATAGGTCTCTATGTCCGCAATATCCGCAACATGCAATATGAGGGGGTTGAACCTGGGGCGGTTCTTGGCTTCGTAAATGGCGACCACGGCTGCTTCATGCAGGGCATTGCCTGCCAGTCCGTATACGGTTTCTGTGGGTATGGCCACCAAGGCATCCTTACGGAGAAGGCTGGCAGCTACTGCAATATCTTGTCCAATGATCGTCTGCATCAGGCTGTTAGGCACAAAGTGAACAATGATAGGATAATCCCTTTCCGGAACAGCGGCGCCGGGGCCCGGATCGGGATGATTCCTGCTGCGAATGTAGCATCCTGCGTGAAATTCCCGAAATAGGAGGATAGCGGGGGATAAACGTTCCCTGTGGAAAATCATACCGCTTACTTCATGCTTCGCGCTTATCTTTGCGGACTATGAAGCATATCAGGAATTTTTGCATCATCGCGCATATTGACCATGGTAAGAGTACCCTGGCCGACAGGCTGCTGGAGCATACGCAGACCATTACCGAGCGGCAGATGATGGACCAGGTACTGGACGATATGGACCTGGAACGTGAAAAAGGGATCACCATCAAGAGCCACGCCATACAGATCAACTATCCTTACAAAGGGGAACAATACGTATTGAACCTGATCGATACACCCGGACACGTGGACTTCAGCTATGAGGTAAGCCGTGCCCTGGCGGCCTGTGAAGGGGCTTTGCTGCTGGTGGATGCTTCGCAGGGTATCCAGGCCCAGACCATCAGTAACCTATACCTGGCCATTGATAATGACCTGGAGATCATTCCGGTGATCAACAAGATCGACATGGATGGCGCCAAGATCCCGGAAGTGACCGACCAGATTATTGACCTGATCGGCTGCAAACAGGAAGACATCCTGCTCGCCAGCGGTAAATCGGGCATCGGCATCGAAGAGATCCTGCAGGCCATCATTGAAAGGATACCTGCTCCTGAGGGAGATCCGGAAGCGCCTTTGCAGGCGTTGATCTTCGACAGCGTGTTCAACAGTTTCCGCGGTATCATCGTTTACTACCGGATCATGAACGGCGTGCTGAGAAAAGGGGACAAGATCCGTTTCGTGGCTTCCGGCCAGGATTATTATGCGGATGAAGTGGGGGTTCTGAAACTGAATATGACGCCGAAGGACGAAGTACGTGCGGGAGATGTGGGCTATATCATCACCGGCATCAAGAATGCCAAGGAAGTGAAAGTGGGTGATACCATCACCCTGGCCGGTAACCCCGGTGAGATGATCCATGGTTTTGAAGAAGTGAAACCCATGGTATTTGCCGGCATCTTCCCGGTGAATACGGATGAGTTCGAGGAGTTGCGCGATTGTATGGATAAACTCCAGCTCAACGATGCCTCACTTACGTTTGAACTGGAGACCTCGCAGGCCCTCGGTTTCGGCTTCCGTTGCGGTTTCCTTGGATTGTTGCACATGGAGATCATCCAGGAGCGACTGGAACGTGAGTTCAACCAGACCGTGATCACCACGGTGCCGAACGTAAGTTTCAATGCCTACACCACCCGTGGAGAGAAGATCACTGTGAACAACCCGGTAGAGATGCCGGATCCTGTTAAGATCGATCGTATCGAAGAACCTTTCATCAAAGCGCAGATCATTACCCTGCCTGAATATATCGGTAATATCATGACCCTCTGTTTGGGCAAACGGGGCATACTCGTCAACCAGAGTTATCTTACCCCGACCCGCGTGGAACTGATCTTCGAAATGCCGCTCACAGAGATCGTATTCGATTTCTATGACAAACTGAAAAGTTCCACCCGTGGCTACGCTTCGTTCGACTATACCCCGATCGGTTCAAGGGATGCGGATATTGTAAAGATGGATATTCTGCTGAACGGGGACAAAGTGGATGCTTTGAGCGCCCTGATCCACCGCAGCCGTGCCCAGGATTTCGGCCGTAAACTTTGTGAGAAACTGAAAGAGCTGTTGCCCAAACAGCAGTTCCAGATCGCCATCCAGGCTGCCATCGGCGCCAAAGTGATCGCCCGTGAGAACATCAGCGCCATGCGTAAGGATGTAACAGCGAAATGTTATGGAGGTGATATCAGCCGTAAACGTAAACTGCTCGAGAAACAGAAAGAAGGTAAAAAACGCATGCGCCAGATCGGTAACGTAGAGATCCCTCAGGAAGCTTTTCTGGCAGTACTGAAACTGGATTAGGTCTCTTAGATAAAGGTCCAAAATTAAAAGGGTTAAAGTAGTTGAAGGAGTTTACCACCTCGACCACTTTAACCCTTCCTATTTTCAACTTCCTTTCCTTTATCCCTTCCCGTTTTTCTTTTTGGTATTCGGAAAGCTGTTGCCACCTCTTTCAGCTCCAGGCTGTGGAGGGTTGATATTGGACCTGGGATCGGCTTCTTTTACCACAGGTACGTGCACCCACTTGCCATTGATCCACCTGAACCCTTCATAACTGCCCATGGGGATCAGCGTGTGCCGGTTTTCGGGTTCGCCTGTTTCGCTGGTGAGATGGGCGAAAGTGATCATGCCCAGTTCCTCATCGTAATTCAGGCGGGCATTGGCCTGCTTTTTAAATTCCAGGCAGAAACGATAAGCTGGTTGCGCCGGTTTCAGTGCATCGTTGGCATAGGTGAAATACCGACCGCCGAAGATGGGACGGTTCTGTTCATCAAAGGTCAATACTTCCACCCATTTCTTGGTGCTTCGGGCATCGTTCTCATCGTAACCAAAAAGGGTATAATAGGTTTTGTTGTTGTACGTGTTCTGGATGATGTTATAGTACACCGCACCGATCCACTGCTGGTTGGTACGGACAGAATCGACCGGGTTGTCGGTAAAAGGGGAATAGTCGTACAGGGGGATCAATTTCAAAGACCCATCCTTTGTTCGGAACTGGATGGCGCCTTTCTGGCGGTAATAGGAGAGATCCTTCATTACCTGCCAGGTAAATATGCGGAAACTGCTGTCAGGTGCATAGATATGTGAGATCGTTCTCAGAGAATCAAAAGGGTAGGAGAACGAGTAAGGGATCTTTAATGCCTGCACCAGCGCCTTGGTAAAAATGCTGTCGGCAGTGGTACGGTCGCCCACTTCTTCTCCGTTCACGATATCATTGGCATAATTCCGCATGTTCTCTTCCAGCTGCATCAGCGCCTGGACAGAGGCAGGTAACTTCTGTTGTGCGTTAGCGGTGATGGCCAGACAAGAAAATAACAGGAAAACCAATGCTTGCTTCATACATCAATATTACATCCTATCTGCATGTGCCGGTCAACTCCGGCATGGATGCCATGAATTTTAAGGTTTTCTTAGCCCTGAACTGCTTTGGCGAAACCCAGCAGGTCATCAAAACGCAGGTCGATCCTGGGATCGGGGAACGGTGTTTCTGGATGGGTGGAAGCGATGAATACCGTGTGCATGCCCGCATTGCGGCCAAATTCCATATCGCTGGTACGGTTACCGGCAACGAGGCTTCGGGTAAGATCGATCTCGGGAAAATCGGCCTTGGCCTGGAAAGCCATACCTGGATTGGGTTTCCGGTTGATGGAATCATTGTCTAGGTCGGAGCAGAAATATATCTTGTCAATACGTCCGCCATGCTGGTCAACCGCTTCGAGCATATTCGAATGGATCCGCTGGAGGTCTTCCAGGGTCATTAAACCTCTGCCAACCCCTTTCTGGTTGGTAACGATCACGATACGCGTAAACTTTTTTGCGAGAATGGCCAGTGCTTCCAGGGTACTATCGTAAAAACGGAACTCTTCCCAGTTACGGATATAGTCATTGTCCTTGTCGTGGTTGATCACGCCATCCCGGTCAAGGAATAAGGTCCAGTCTTGGTTGATCTTTGTCAGGTCCAGCATCTTAATACAGTAATTCGGTTTGTGCCCGTTGGTAATCTTCGGGTATGCCAATATCAATAAAATATCCTTCCTGTTCCATGCCATAGATGTTGCCATCCGTATGGAACCGTTGCAGGAAATCTGTTTCGAATGAAAATTTCTGTGGCAGGTGTTTGCCCAGTAAACAGGTTTTGTTCACCAGGTATACGCCGCCATTGATCAGTCCTTTCTCAAAGAATTGTTTTTCCCTGAAACGGGCAATGCTACCGTTATCGGCCAGTTCCACCGACCCGTACCTGCTTACGTTCTGCATGGCTTTCAGCGCCAGTGTGCAACAACTGTTATGGGCAAACTGCATGGCTTTCAGCGCCAGTGTGCAACAACTGTTATGGGCAAAATGGAAAGCTGCCTGTGCGGGAATATCTGTCTGGAAGAGGCTATCACCATTCACCACCACAAAATCATCCTGTTTTGCCTTTTGGGCAGCGTATTGTATGGCGCCTCCTGTTCCCAGCGGTTCTTCTTCCACCACTATATCGTAAGAGCCCGCCGGAAGTTCTGCGGCAAGGAAACCGATGAAGGCTTCGGATTTATAGCCCAATGAAAAGATGAAATGCGTGATGCCCTGTTGTTGCAGGTGACGGATCACATAGGCCACAAAAGGCCGGCCATTCACCGGTGCCATACATTTGGGCAATTCAGGAACGGCTTCCCGTAAACGGGTACCCAGACCACCTGCCAGTACAATAGCTTCGGTCACCTGCATCAGCCGAATATTTTAGCTTCCACCAGTTCGCAGATGATATGGCCCACCATGATATGGCTTTCCTGTATCCTGGGCGTATCGGAAGAAGGGACATTCAACAGGTAATCGCCGGCATCCTTCATCTTGCCGCCGCTGGCGCCGGTAAAACCGATGGTGATCACTTTTTTGGCCCTGGCTGCCTCAAAAGCATTCAGGATATTCTTTGAATTGCCGGAAGTGCTCAACCCGATTAGTACATCCCCTTCTTCGCAGATGCCTTCTACCAGGCGTGAATAGATCACATCGTAACTGTAATCATTGGCCACGGCCGTCAGGTAAGATGAGTTGCAATGCAGTGCTTCGGAAGGCAATGCTTTCCGGTCTTTGTAGAACCTGCCAGAAAATTCAGCGGCCAGGTGCTGGGCATCGGCAGCACTTCCGCCATTACCGCAGAACAGTACTTTTTTCCCGTTCTGAAAAGCCTTGGTGACCACTTCGGTCACCTGCTCAATGGTCTGCAGAAAAGCGGTATCTGCCAGTATCTGTTGTTTTACATCGATCGATGCGCTGATGATGTTTGCTATCTTCGGGTTCATGCGTCGTTGTTTCGCCGGATGCTACTGTGCGGTCCAGCTGGTTAAACCATGTTGTGTGAATTGATAGGGATTGATCTTCCCGCCAAAGGTATTCAATGTCTCAATAACCTTGTACCGGGTGTTGCCGGGGCAATAAAAGATCATGAATCCGCCACCGCCCGCACCGCTGATCTTACCACCCGTGGCGCCAGCCTGAATGGCGGCCTCATAAATGGCGTCGATAGAAGGGTTGGAGATATTGGCGGCCATATTCTTCTTCTGCCGGAAACCGTAATCCAGGATCTCGCCAATGGCCCCCAGTTTACCTACCAGCAAGGCTTCTTTCATCATCCTTGCCTGTTCTTTTAGCTGGTGCATGGCTTCGATGCTTTTGGCGTTGTTCTCCTTCACGTTCCGTTGTTGTTCGGTGATGATCGAGGCCGATTCACGTGTGGTGGCAGTAAAATACAGCACCAGGTTGTTCTCCAGCTCGTTCAGGTATTCCTGTTTGATGCGGAGCGGGTTCACGATCACTTTATCATTGCCATAGAACTCCATGAAATTGAAGCCGCCGAATGTGGCCGCATACTGGTCCTGCCTACCGCCGGCCAGTTGCAGGTCACTGCGTTCGATCTCATAAGCATAATGGGCCATGTCATATTCTCCTAACGGCAGCTTCAGCATTTCGGCAAAAGCACCGATGATGGCCACCACCAGGGTAGAGGAAGTGCCCAGTCCACTGCCGGCAGGGGCATCCACAAAAGTGGACAATCGCAAACCCTGCAGGGTAAATGGATGGTCTTTCTGGATTCGGTTATACACACCTTTCAGCAGGTCCAGCTCTCCTGTAATGGGTAATTGGTTCGCCCAGTCGAAGCATTGTTGCTGTTGTTTGTCCACCGAAAACAGATGGATCTTTCCATCATTGGTGGGTTCGATGGTGGCATGTGCGTGGAGGGAGAGGGTAGCGTTCAGGATAGCACCGCCGTATTGGTCGCAGTAGGGACTTACATCCGTGCCGCCACCAGCCAGTCCGATGCGTAAAGGAGCTTTGCTGCGGTAGATCATTGCTTGCCTGGTTAAGGCCGGAACCGGTTAGACTGATTGTTTTGCCATTTCTTCAATGGCGGCGGCCAGCTGGTTCCAGCTGTACTTTTTCTTTTCTTCGCGAAGATGGGGCAAAAAATAGTCTTCACCTAATTCATAGAGGCGAAGGATACCGCTGGCAATGGCTTCCGGATCGGGTTCTGTAACAATGCCCACTTTGCCATCCGGAACCAGGTCGGGCAGGCCACCTACATTGGTCACCAGCATGGGTTTTTCAAAATGATAGGCCAATGGGGTCACACCGCTCTGGGTGGCATTTCTGTAAGGTTGTATCACAAAGTCGGCAGCGCTGAGATAATAGCGCACTTCGCTGTCAGGGATGAAATCGGTACGAAGGATGAGTTGACCGGCTATGCCCAATCTCTCGATGAGGGCGTCATATTCTTCCCGTTTCTCATAGAACTCGCCCGCTACCAGTAACCGGATGCCTGCTTGTTGGATCCTCTTATCCTGTATGGCTTCGAAAAGCAGGTCCAGGCCCTTGTATTTTCGGATGAATCCAAAGAACAGGATGATCTTGTCTCCGGCAGGTAGCGATAAGTGTTCGCGGGCCTGGTCCTTGGCAACGGATCCCCCAAAATTGTCATAGAGCGGGTGTACCACCTGTTTGGCAGCCTTATCCGTGAACAGTGCCAGGTCCTTTTTCACTTTCTCACTCATGGTGATGAAAGCGTGGATCGGCTGAACAAAATATTGGGTAAAGGCTTTGTCGCCCGGACGGTGTTCATGCGGTATCGCATTGTCGGCGATACAGATCAGTTTGGTGAAGCCATTTTTACGAACTTTTCGCAGAATGGTGCCCAGGCAAGGGCCCATCAGCGGAAGCCAGTAACGGACGATCACCAGGTCGGGACGCATCTTCTTCAGCTCGTTACCCACTTTCAGCCAGTTCAATGGGTTGACGGAGTTGATGCAGACCTTGATCTTCAGGTCGGCTGGTGCGGGCTCAGTGGAATATTGTGTGGTCCCAGGGAACAGGAAATCCGGGTATTGTAAGGAAAAGGTATAGATAGCAGCATCATAACCCTGTGCCATGAATTCACGGGCAAGCCTTTCATCAAATGAGGCAAGACCGCCACGCAGTGGCCAGGCAGGTCCGATGATGATGACTTTTTTCGACACGATGTAAAATTCAAGAGTTAAAATTCAAAATTCAAAAGTCAAAAATCAAAAGGGCAGGATACTTGTTTTAGTTTTTACTTTTGAATTTTGAATTTTGATTTTTGAATTATTCCAATCCTAATTTGGTTTCGATCAGGTAACTGTTCCTTTCCGGGGCATTACGCGCAATGAGTTCGGCAACGAATCCTGTGAGGAAGAGTTGCATACCGATGATCATGGTGGTAAGGGCTATGTAGAAAGAAGGACGATTGGTAAGACTGAAATCCTCTGCCATGAATTTGGCCGCGATCAGGTAAACGCTTGATCCCAGGCCGATCAGGAAGAACAGGGTACCGAGGAGTCCGAAGAACTGCATGGGTCTTTTCCCGAATTTGCCGAGGAACATGATGGTGGCCAGGTCCAGGAACCCGTTCACAAAACGCTGCCAGCCGAATTTGGTGACGCCGTATTTGCGCGGACGGTGCTCCACTACTTTTTCGCCGATCTTGCGGAAACCGCTCCATTTGGCCAGTATCGGTATGTAACGGTGCATCTCTCCATATACTTCGATGCTCTTGATCACTTTGCGTTTGTATGACTTGAGGCCACAGTTGAAATCATGCAGCTGTATCCCCGAATTGAAACGGGCGGCCGCATTGAACAATTTGGAAGGCAGGTTCTTGGTCAGGGTATTGTCGTAGCGTTTCTTTTTCCAGCCGCTCACCATATCGTAACCATCCTCAATGATCATTCGGCGTAATTCGGGTATCTCATCGGGGGAGTCCTGCATGTCTGCATCCATCGTGATCACCACATCGCCATGAGCGGCTTTGAAGCCTTCATTCAGAGCGGCCGATTTACCATAATTACGCTGGAACTTGATACCCTTGAAATTTGGGTTCTCCCGGGATTTCCTTTCAATGAAGGCCCAACTGTCATCCGTACTGCCGTCATCTACCAGGATCACTTCATAGGACAGTTGGTTGTTTGTCACAACCGATTCTATCCAACTGCATAATTCCGGCAGGGATTCATCCTCGTTGATCAGGGGTATAACGATTGATACATCCATAATACTAAGTTAGTCGACAAATTTTTCTTCCTTGCGGATCACCAGTGAGATCAACAGGCTTTTGATGAAATCCCAGATAAGGAACAGGCCTGTACCGAGTAAGATCTTGCTGAATCCGGTGCCTTTGGCACCTTCTTCCATACCCGACTTCATGGCTTTTTCAATATCATCCTCTGATGCACCGAATTTCTCCATCATCGCACGGGTCTTTTCCAGACCTACCTGTACCGATTTTTGGGTCAGTTCTTTGTCGATCAGGTTATACAGCACATAAGTGGCAATAGCTGTGATGACCGCTACCACCACATAACTCAAAAAAGTGAATTTCAAAGCCTGAGAGAATGGCAGGAGCCCGTCATTCTGTTTCTTGATCTGTAATCCGGCAAAGATCAGGATGGCGATCATGAAGGGAACAAAATTGCCCCAGAACTGGAATGACACAAACGTGTTCAGTCCTGCAGCCCATGATCCGTACATGAGTAATACGGCGATCAGACCGTTTATGCTTCCCCATTTGATGCCTTCATTGACAATATTGACTTTCATATGGTATCAGTTTTGGTTGATGGTGAGTTTTCCTTTGTGTACGATCCCCAGCACTTTCCCGTTCAGTTCCTTTTCCAGGAAAGGGGTATTGGCCGATTTCGTTTTCAGCTGTGTGCGTGAAAGCAGTGTGCGTGTTGATCTGTTGAAGATCGTTAATTCTGCCACAGCACCTTCACTGATATGTGTCGTCGGCAAATGGAAAATCTTACGTGCTTCTAAGGAAAACAATTGAGCCAGTCTTTCTGCGCTCAGTTCCGGCAGCAGATGATTCACTACAGCAAAACTGGTTTCCAGTCCTGTCATCCCGTTTTTGGCGTATTCGAATTCACAGGTCTTACTGTCCCAGTCCTGCGGAATGTGGTGCGAAGCGATGCAATCCACTACGCCATTCACCACAGCCTCACGCAGTGCCAGCATATCGGCTTTGGTTCGTAAAGGCGGGTTCACTTTCAGGTTAGTGTCGTACGACTGCATGTCTTCATCGCAAAAGAACAGATGATAGGGCGTGACACTGCAACTGATGTTCAGGCCTTCTTTTTTCGCAGCTTCTATGAAGCGAAGGCTGTTCCGGGTAGATACGCCGGTAATATGGAGCCTTGATTGCGTGTACCGCAACAGGTCTATATCTCTTTTGATGATCACTTCTTCCGCCAAAGCCGGTATGCCGGGGAGTCCGAGGCGGGTAGAGATCACCCCTTCATTGATCAGTCCGCCGGCGCCAATGCTCTTATCAAGCGGAACCTGCACCAAAGTACCATCAAAGGCTTTTACATATTGAAGCGCTTTTACAAAAAGACCGGGTGATTGTACGGGAAGGATGCCGTCTGAGAAAGCAGCAGCGCCGCTTTGTTTCATATCATACATCTCTGCCAGGTCTTTGCCCTCTGTTCCCCGGGTAATGGCGCCGAGGGGCTGTATGGTGACCGGTAAGGACCTTGATTTCTGGCAGATATATTCCACTTGTGATTTGCTGTCCACTACCGGCAGGGTATTCGGCAGCACAAAAACCCGGGTGAATCCGCCCGCTGCTGCTGCTGCTGCCCCGGTTTCCAGTGTTTCCTTGTATTCGTAGCCTGGGTCACAAAAATGGGAGAAGATATCCACCCATCCCTGCGATACCCATGCACCAGCGGCATCGATGATCTCATCAGCTGTATCAGTAATATTCGGAGCGATCTTACTGATCTGTTCTCCATTGATCAAAATATCAGTAACCTGTCCATTATAGGGGGAACCCGGATCGGCAATAACCGCCTGCTTTACAAGTATCTTCATGTAGCGGTGGGAAAATTTTCTGCAATATAACCTGAATTTTTCTTTTACCCCCTATATTTGCAACCCATTTACTGGATACTGGACACTGGATGCTGGATGCTGGATAGTTGTCTGACATTTGATGTCTGGGTAGGAATGGATTCTTTTCGGGACGTAGCGCAGCCCGGTAGCGCGTCCCGCCAGCGGCGGGAGGGAGCGAAGTTCATTGAGATAAGATAATATGGAATTTGTGGTCTACATATTATTCAGTGTTACCCTGCAGAAGTATTATGTGGGTCAGACAAGTCAGTTAGGAAACAGGTTAGATGACCACAATTCGGGGAAAGCAGCGTTCACATCAAAAGGCATTCCCTGGAAAATAGTTCATTATTTCCCTTGTGCTACAAGGTCTGAAGCTGTTAGATTGGAAGCTTCGATCAAAAAAAGAGGGATTAAAAGATATTTACAGGATAAAAATATTCTGTAATTGTTAGAGTTCGGGACGTAGCGCAGCCCGGTAGCGCACACGTCTGGGGGGCGTGGGGTCGCAAGTTCAAATCTTGTCGTCCCGACAAGTATGCCTCGTGGAGTAGATCCACGGGGCTTTTTTTTGCTTTGTACTGATGTGAAATTCATGAGTAACGGTAGCGTATCCCGCCATCGGCGGGAGGGTCGCAAGTTTCCCGCTGAAAGCGGGATCGTCCCGACAAGTAAACCTCGTGGAGTACTTCCACGAGGTTTTTTTATATAACGGCATTGTTCCCGGCTGGACATAAAAAAGCCATCTTTTCAGGGATGGCTCTTTCATTCATCAGTATAGTTGTTCCTATTTAAAACCTTTCCAGTTTGGAGAAGAAGAAATCCCCTTCAATAACAGCGTTCTCGTCACTGTCGCTTCCGTGTACGGCATTCTCACCTACGGAAGAAGCGAATTTTTTACGGATGGTACCTTCCTCTGCCTGGGCAGGGTTGGTGGCACCGATCAGTTTACGGAAATCGGCCACAGCATTCTCTTTTTCCAGGATAGCGGCTACTATGGGGCCACTGCTCATGAATTCAACCAGCTCACCGTAAAAAGGTCTTTCTTTATGTATCTCGTAGAACAGACCAGCCTGCTCCTGGGTCAAACGGGTCCATTTCATCGCTTTTACGGTAAATCCCGCTTTGATGATCTGGTCTAAAATAGCACCGGTATAACCTTTCTGTGTGGCATCCGGTTTGATCATGGTAAATGTTCTGTTACTCATATAGTTTGTAAAATTTCGGGCGCAAATGTAAGCATTCGGCTGTCGTTTTGAGGATAATGGGGCTTGTTTTTTGTTAAAGTGATACAAATTGATTTGATAGAATAGCCCGGAAACCGCAATTTTGCCGGCATCATATGCTTTCGATCGATCAGTTTTACCCCCAGCTCAATAGCCCTGCCAGGATCGTGGTTACCATGCACCAGAAGCCTGACGGCGACGCCATGGGATCTGCCCTCGGACTGTACCATTTCCTCATTGCCATGGGACATGAGGTCACAGTGATATCGCCCACCAACTGGGCCAATTTCCTTGACTGGATGCCAGGGGTGGACACGGTGATCGATTTTGAACAACAGCGGGAGAAAGCCCTGGGTATGATCCAGGCGGCCCATGTGATCTTCTGTCTGGACTTCAACGTGCTGCACCGTACCAAGAACATGGAACAGCCGCTGCTGGCCGCCAACTGTACCAAGATCCTGATAGACCACCACGAACAACCGCAGGAAGAGGCTTTTACCTATGGTATCAGCAACACCGCCAAAAGCTCTACCTGTGAAATGGTGTATGATTTTATCGTGGATTCAGGTAACCTGGATAAACTGACCCTGCCTGCAGCCGAATGCCTGTATACCGGCGTGATGACCGATACCGGTTCTTTCCGTTTTCCTGCCACTTCTGCAGGGGTACACCGTATGGTGGCCACTTTGAAGGATCTGGGACTGAAACATACCCGGGTGCACGACAATATTTACGATAACTTTCTTGAGAACCGTCTCCGTTTCATCGGTTATGCCCTGGTGAACAGAATGGAAGTTATGTATGAATATAACACTGCTTTGATGTATATTACCCGCTCGGACCTGCAGCGGTACAATATCAAAACAGGGGATACCGAAGGCCTGGTGAATTACCTGTTGACGATACAGGGGATCCGTTTCGGGGCGCTGGTGATTGACAGGGAAGGGGAACGCAAATGGAGCTTCCGCAGCAAGGGCGCTTTTGACGTGAACAAATTTGCCCGGGAACATTTCAATGGTGGCGGACACGTGAATGCCGCCGGTGGAGGTAGTTACGACAGCCTGGATGCCAATGTGGCCCGGTTTAAAGAAGTGATCAAAGAATATCAACATCAACTACAATAAAAACAAATGATGAGAACAACCAGCACGCTGTTACTAGCGATCGTTTTGCTTGCAAGCTGCAATCAATTCCAGAAAACCCCATCCGGTCTTTCTTATAAGATCACCAGTGGCGGCAGTAAAGACAAATTGAAACATGGCCAGTTCGTAAAATTCAATATTGAATATAAGGTTCCGCCAAAAGACTCTGTACTGACCTCTTCTTATGGTCATGTGCCCGCTTACCTGGTGATCGATACCTCTCGCCCCAACAAACACAGTTTCCTTGAGATCATCACCCAATGTGCCGTTGGCGACAAGATCGAATTCAGCATGAGCGTGGATACCCTGAAAAAACTGGGTATGATCGAGTACAACAACATCTTCCATGCAAGGGATATGATCAAGGGACGTGTTGAGATCCTGAAAGTATTCGACAAGCAGGAACTGGCTTCCGCTGACCTGGCCAAGGAACAGGAGCTGGAAAAACAAAAAGAGATCAAAGAACTGCAGGAATTCACTGCCAAAAAAGGTATCAAGACTGTGTCAACCCCTTCCGGTGTATTGGTTGAGATCCAAACACCTGGTGATGCCCAGTTCAAAGCCGATTCTGGCAAACAGGTAACCCTGATGTACAAAGGAACTTTCCTGGATGGCAAGCAATTCGACTCTAACATGGATAAGAATTCACCCAATAACCAGCCTTTACAGGTAGTGGTAGGCACCCAGGGTGTGATCCAGGGTATGGACGAAGCACTGCGTTTGTTCAGCAAAGGCGCTAAGGGTAAGATGTACATTCCTGCCATGCTGGCTTATGGTCAGAATGGACAGCCTCCGGTAATTCCTCAATATTCCAACCTCGTGTTCGAAATTGAGATGCTGGATGTGACCACACCTGCGCCGCAACCCGCACAACCTGCAGGCCCACAGGGTCAGCCGCAGCAGCCACAGAGAAAATAATCCGATCTGACTGAGATCATAACACAAAGGCTCCGGATCCCGGAGCCTTTGTCATTGTATACGGTTGAGTCAGTACTACAAAAGATATTGCGTCAACTCGATGGCCTCTGCCGCTTCTTTCACATCATGTACCCGAAGGATGGCTGCGCCTTTTAACAGACCGGCGGTGTTCAGCACCGTGGTGCCGTTCAGGGCCTCATCTGGGGTGATGCCCAGGGTCTTGTAAATGGATGATTTGCGGGAAACCCCCAGCAGTAAAGGCTTCTTAAGCATCGAAAACACTTCCAGGTTCTTGAGTATCTCAAAATTCTGAGCAATGGTCTTGCTGAACCCGAAGCCGGGGTCGATGATCAGGTCCGTGATACCGATATCGGCACAGGCCTGTTTTCTTTCGATAAAGTAATCCAGTACTTCTTTGGTGATATCTACACCGGCATCCGATCGGTGCATGGTGTCCGCAGTACCTTTCACGTGCATGCATACATAAGGGACCCGCAATGCCGCCACGGTAGCGAGCATCGCGTTATCGAAATTACCACCACTGATATCGTTCACGATCGATACCCCTGCCTCAACAGAGGCTTTGGCCACCGCCGAAAAATAAGTGTCTATCGACAGGACCGTTCCCGGAAATCGCTGGCAGATGGCCTCGATCACCGGTAATACCCTGGCCATTTCATCTGCTGCCGTCAGGGTCTGGCTTCCGGGCCGGGTGCTTTGTCCGCCGATATCCAGGATCCGGGCCCCATCGGCCAGCATGTTCTCGGCAATGCGCAGGGCACTGTCTACCGTAAATCGTCGGCTTTCCGTATAAAAAGAATCGGGTGTAACATTGATGATGCCCATGACAAGCGGGCGGGATATTTCCAGTAAGCTTCCTTTACAATTCAGCGTGTACATACAGAGGGATTCATTTATCTTGCAGTCAGTCAAAGGTATTACCAAAGCGACGATAAATTGCGCAATAAAAAATGAGCAGAACGAATTTACAATACGATGAGGCGGTGAGCCAGTGTAAGGATATCTTTATCAAGAAGACCAAGGATTACGGCACTGCCTGGCGGGTACTGCGCACCATTTCGGTGGTAGATCAGATCTTTATCAAGGCGCTCCGCATACGTACCATTCAGGACCTGAATACGCAGAAAGTAGGGGATGATATCCCTTCGGAATTCAAAGGCATCCTGAATTATGCGGTCATCGGACTGATGCAATTGGAACTGGGCAATCCCCAGGTAGAAGAACTGCCCGTAGAAAAAGTGGATGCATTATACCGCAAGAACATCGAACTGGCCAAAAATACCATGCTTGATAAGAACCACGATTACGGTGAAGCCTGGCGCGAAATGAGCCAGCAGAGTTTTGCCGACCTGATCCTGATGAAGCTGATGCGCATCAAACAGATCCTGGCCAATGATGGCAAGACCCTGATCAGTGAAGGGATCGATGCCAATTATGTGGACATCATCAATTACGCCGTTTTTGCACTCATATTGATCGCCGAAGGAAAACATTAACCCATATGAAGAAATTTCTGCTGCTCGTCCGCTGGATCGTAGGCCTGTTGTTTATTTTTTCCGGACTGGTGAAAGCCAATGACCCGCTGGGCCTGAGTTATAAGATGCAGGAATTCTTTGAAGTCTGGGGGCTGCATTTTTTGAACGATTACACCCTGGCTTTTGCGCTCATCATGAACCTGTTCGAGATCGTTGCCGGTGTGGCCGTGATCATCGGCTGGCGGATGAAGCTGTTCAGCTGGCTGCTGTTATTGCTGATCATCTTCTTCACCTTCCTTACCGGTTATGCTTTGTTCTCCGGAAAGATCAAGACCTGTGGCTGTTTTGGCGATTGTCTGCCCTTGACGCCTGCCCAGTCATTCGGAAAGGATATTTTCCTGCTGCTGCTGATCCTGATCCTGTTCTTCACTGCCAAAAAGATAAAACCAGCGGTTAAACCGATCGGCGCGATGGTCTTGTTATTGCTGGCAACGGTAGGAGTTGGGTATGGCCAGTATTATGTACTGCAGCACCTGCCCATAGTGGATTGTTTACCCTACAAAAAAGGCAATGACCTGCTGGAACAGATGAAGACCCCGGCCAATGCCATACCCGATAGCTTTTCCATTGTTTTTACCTACAAACACAAGGGCAAACTATTGGAATTTGACCAGGCCAATTTCCCTGCCGATTTTGATTCTACCTATGAATATGTTGACCGGAAAGATAAACTGATCAAAAAGGGGAATGGCTTACAGGCCAAGATCACGGACTTCTCCCTGCAAACATTATCAGGCAATGATACCACCGCTGCCGTATTGGGGACCGAAGCAAAGTACCTGCTGTTGCTGGTAAAGGATTTTGACCATTCTGCCGACTGGCTTTCCGGTTTTGACCAGGTGAAGGAAGCGGCCAAAAAGAAGAACCTCCCGGTACTCATTGTGACTGCAGATGCCGACAGGGCGCAGACCAGTCTCCCCAACAGCATCATCCTGAAATGTGACGCCACCGTACTGAAGACCTTCGCCCGCGTAAACCCTACCTACGTCCTCATGCAAGGTGCCACCGTACTATCCAAAACCAGCTACATTGACCTAACCCAATTACTCTCCCAACTCTAAAAAAAAACATTCACTCATCCACTCATCCACTCATTCACTCATTCACTCATTCATTAACCCATGTCTTACCTCGCCAAAAAACTGCTTTACGGTCTCCTGGTCCTGGTAGGCGTGGTGATCGTGGTGTTCTTCCTGTTCCAGGGTTTTGGTGATCCGGCCAGGCTGGTACTGGGGCAGGCGGGTGACAGTGCCACCATCCAGAATATCCGAAAGGAACTGGCCCTGGATCAGCCCAAATGGAAGCAGTTCGTATTATACCTGAATGATGTTTCACCGGTTGCCGTGCACAGCGCAGCAGACATTGAAAAGAAACAACTGAAAGGATTTTTTGTAGGGGGAGAAAATAAACTGGGTATCAAATTACCTTACCTGCGCCGTTCCTATCAGACCAAAAAAGATGTGGGCGAAGTATTACTGGAAGCTTTGCCGGGTACCATGGTACTGGCCCTTGCTGCCATGTGTATCGCTACGGTGATCGGGATCCTGCTGGGCATTCTTGCCGCGGTAAAACAAAATACCTGGCTGGATACTTCCTCTGTTTTCGCCAGCGTGCTGGGTATTTCGGCACCTTCTTTTTTTATGGGTATCGTGCTGGCCTATCTGTTTGGTTTTGTGTTCAGTCAGTATACGGGTCTGCATATGACAGGCAGTCTCTACAATATCGATCCATTCACAGGTAAGGACCTGCAGCTGAAGAACCTTGTGCTGCCCGCCATTACCCTGGGCATCCGCCCGTTG
This sequence comes from Chitinophagaceae bacterium, assembly GCA_020403425.1. GTDB lineage: Bacteria > Bacteroidota > Bacteroidia > Chitinophagales > Chitinophagaceae > Sediminibacterium. The sequence goes on from JADBXR010000009.1 coordinate 58,137, forward strand.
GCCATTATCACGCAACTCACCCGTAGTTCCATGCTGGATGTGCTCGATCAGGATTATATCCGCACAGCGTATGCGAAAGGACTGCAGAAAAAAACGGTCATCTTCCGCCATGCACTACGCAATGCCTTGAATCCTGTGATCACGGCCATCACCGGCTGGTTTGCCGAATTACTGGCAGGTGCTTTTTTTGTGGAATACATCTTCGGCTGGAAAGGCATCGGCAAAGTGACCGTGGATGCCCTGGAAAAATTGGACTTCCCGGTGGTGATGGGCAGTGTGCTGCTCACGGCCACTTTCTTTATCATGGTCAATATACTGGCCGATCTTCTTTACGGAATGGTAGATCCAAGGGTTCGGGTAAAATAATAAAGTGGTATTGTCCGGAATGAGCCATCCGAAAATGGTCATTGTATGATCACTTCATTGATCACTTTCTCCCCGAAAGCCTCATTTACCCGGTCGATGATCTGTTGCTTCTGATAAAGCAATTCATTCTTCAACGGGCCCACCGCTGTATGGATGAACAGTTTCTGGTTGATGATCTGGATCTTATCGGTGTATTTGGCAATGGTCTTACCCATCAGCTGTTCCCAGATCTCCTCGATCTGAATCGCACGGATCCCGTTACGCAGGTTACTCTTGTGCAGGAACCCCTTGATCGCATCGCCAATATGAAACTCAGACATGGTGTAAAGTTAGGGGTTTGGGGTTTGGAGTTTGGGGTTTGAGTTGACATTATTTATGGCCCTAACCCCAAACCCCAAACTCCAAACTCCAAACCATTCTTATTTCAATTCGATCAATTGAAACGGAATACCCGTCCCGGTCAGTTGTAATTGCAGCCTGTCTGCATGGGTATCGGTGATGAATACCTGCCCGTCGCTCTCTGTGCAGACCCAGTTCAGCAACTGGAACATGCGCTGTTCATCCAGTTTTTCAAACACATCATCGAGCAGCAGGATAGGGGTGAAGCCCTTTTTCTCTTTCAATACCTGCCATTCGGCAAGTTTCAGTGCAAAGAGCAGGCTTTTTCTTTGCCCTTGTGAGGCTTCGGTCTTAAAAGGGGCGGCTCCCATGAAGAATACAAGATCGTCGCGATGGATGCCAACAGTTGTGCGTGTCAGCGCCAGGTCCTTTTGACGGGATTGCCGTAACAGCGTGGCAAGATCGTTGTTCAGCAACTGGCTTTCGTATGTCAGTCCAAGCCCGTCGTCCTTTCCCGCAATACGTTGGTAGATGGAAGCGACCAGTGGCAGGAAATCATGCAGGAAGTTCTTTCTTTCTGAAAAGATCAGGTTGCCTTTCACACACAACTGTTCATCCAGTATCTGCAGCAGTGCCTCATCGGTCTGCCCTGTTTCAGCCGCCTGTTTCAGCAGACTGTTGCGTTGCTGCAGTAATTTCTGGTAATCGATCAGCGCCAACAGGTAGGTCTTGCTGATCTGCGATAACAAAGTGTCCAGGAATGCCCTTCTTTCCTCGCTGCCGCCAGTTACCAGTACCACATCGTCCGGAGCGATCATCACACAGGGGATCTTACCGATATGTTCAGAGAATTTCTTATAGGTCTCTTCGTTCAGTGATAATTCTTTCCGGTTATTCTCCCGGAGTACACAAACCAGTTTCTGCGGTTCATCCTGCAGTGTATATCGGGCCTCCATACGCATACCTGCCAGGCCATGATGAACGTTCTGACTATCGGGACGCGAGAAATAACTCTTGGTGAAACTCAGGTAATAGACGGCATCCAGCAGGTTGGTCTTGCCGGTGCCGTTCAGTCCGGAAATACCTACGATCCGCTCCGAGAACGAGAACTGTTCCTGTACATAATTGCGGAACTGCACCAGCGATATGGAATGAAGCCGTAGCATTTGCGGGCAAATTAAACCAGACAGGCTGAATTATTCCCATCGGGTATGCGGGAAAGCATTTATTTTTATAAAAAATTCGGTTTTGAAGACGATATTATCCGAGCAACAACTGGCATTGACCGTTAAAAGGCTGGCACACCAGATACTGGAGAACAACCTGCAGTTAACCGATACCGTGATCATCGGCCTTCAGCCGCGTGGCGTATACCTTAGTGACCGGATCGTACACGAACTGAAAACGATCATAGCGCCTGAACTGGTGAAATATGGTAAACTGGACATCACTTTTTACCGTGATGACGTTCGCAAGAGCCTGCACATCGCCAACCAGACCGATATCCCGTTCAGCATTGCCGAGAAAAAAGTGGTATTGATCGACGACGTATTGTATACCGGCCGCACCATACGCGCGGCCCTGGATGCATTGCTGGATTTTGGCCGTCCCTCAAAAGTGTCACTCTGCGTGCTGGTAGACCGTCGTTTCAACCGGGAACTACCCATCCAGCCCGATTATGCCGGCAAGGTCATCGATACCATCATTTCGCAGAAAGTGAAAGTGAACTGGCGGGACAAGGATGGGGAAGATGCGGTCGTGTTGATCTGATCTTCCGCTAATCCCCAGCATCCAATCCCCAGTAACCAGTATCCAGTATCCAGCATCCAGCATCCATTAACCAAATTTGTTACTTATTCCCGGATTATATTACCTTTGATTTTTAATGAAACTATCTACCAAACATCTCCTTGGTATCAAAGATCTCAACAGGGAAGATATTCAGTTAATTCTCTCCACTGCACAGCAATTCAAAGAAGTTTTACAAAGGCCGGTCAAAAAAGTCCCTTCACTCCGTGATGTGACCATCGTGAATCTTTTTTACGAGAATTCCACCCGTACCCGTATGTCTTTCGAGCTGGCGGAACGGAGGTTGTCTGCCGATGTGCTCAACTTTGCTGCCAGCAGTTCCTCTTCGGCAAAAGGAGAGACCCTGCTGGATACGGTGAACAATATCCTGAGCATGAAAGTGGATATGGTGGTCATGCGTCACAGTGCTTCCGGCGCTCCGCATTTCCTGGCCAAACACATTCCTGCTGCCATTGTGAATGCCGGTGATGGTATCAATGAACACCCCACCCAGGCCTTACTGGATGCCTATTCCATGCAGGAGAAACTGGGTAAACTGGAAGGACTGAAAGTGGCCATCATCGGAGATATCATGCATAGCCGCGTGGCATTGAGCAATATGTATCTGTTGAAGAAAATGGGAGCCGAGATCATGGTAGCAGGGCCGCCCACACTGATCCCCAAATACATTGCGGAAGCATTGGACGTGCGGGTGGAATACAACCTCAAAAAAGCCCTTCAGTGGTGCGACGTGGCCAATGTGCTCCGCATACAGCTGGAACGCCAGAACCAGCCATTGTTCTCATCGCTGCGTGAGTATAACCTGGCGTATGGTATCAAAAGAAAGGTACTGGAAAGCCTGGGCAAAGATATCGTGATCATGCACCCGGGACCGATCAACCGCGGCGTGGAGCTGGACAGTGATGTGGCCGATGGACCCTATTCCATCATCCTGAACCAGGTAGAGAACGGCGTTGCGGTAAGGATGGCAGTGCTGTACCTGCTGGTAGGCAGGGAACAATAATTCCGGAACATTAACCATACGAGGGGTGTTTTGTACCCCGTACTTCGTACTTTCACGACCAGAATGCTGCACTATGGAAAGAATCTGCCTGTTTCCCGGAACCTTTGATCCCGTAACGCTTGGACATACGGATATCATTAACCGGGCTTTGCCTTTGTTCGATAAGATCTATGTGGGTATCGGTATCAATTCTTCCAAAAGCCCCATGTTCAGCGCAGAACAGCGGATGCAGTGGTTCAGTGAGATCTATAAGGACGAACCCAAGGTACAGAGTGTGGTCTACGATGGACTGACCGTCAATTACTGCCGTATCATCAAAGCCAATTTCATTTTACGGGGTATCCGTTACGTGAGCGATTTCGAGTACGAGAAGACCATCGCAGATGCCAACCGTACCCTGGATAAACATATTGAAACGATCTTCCTTACCGGGGAGCCGAAATATACATCGGTCGCTTCCACCATTGTCAGGGACATCCTGCGTAACGGCGGAGATGCTTCCCCTTTTCTGCCGGATGCCGTGAACCAAACCTTATATCCCTCCAAAAAATAAGTCCATGCCTATCTGGTTCAAAAAAGACCTGCGCCTGGCCGATTTCGAAAACCTGGGCAAGGATACCATGGGGGATCATATCGGGATCCGTTTCTCAGCACTGGGCGATAACTACCTCAAAGCCACCATGCCGGTCGATCATCGGACCAAACAGCCTTATGGACTGTTGCATGGGGGCGCTTCGGTTGCCTTAGCGGAGACCTTGGGCAGTGTGGGTTCTGCGCTGGTGATAGATCCGGAACATTTTATCTGCGTAGGGCAGGAGATCAATGCCAACCATATCCGCAGCGCCCGCAGCGGGCAGGTCACCGGAACCGCAACCCCCATTCATCTCGGCGCCACATCGCATGTGTGGGAGATCAGGATCCACGATGAACAGGACAAGCTGGTCTGCGTAAGCCGGCTAACGGTTGCGATCCTGAAAAAGCGGTAAAACTGTATTTATATCAGTCCGGCCTTGCTGATCACATCTGTGACATTGTCGTAGGTGTTTTGGAGACAGTCAGCGAGACCTGCACCCTTCACCCATCTGATCTCCAGGATATCTTCTTCCGTTTGCGGTACCAGGTTCTGAGTGCCTTTGGCACGCATGGAAAACCAGTGTGTTTCCTTGATCACTTCTTCCTGCAGAAAACGGTCGAAATATTCGTGGTAACCGATATCGATCAAAGCGCCCAGTTCCAGGTTGGTGGCACCGGTCTCTTCGGCCACTTCCCGCAAGGCGCAGTCCTCGATCGTTTCACCCTCATCCAACTTGCCCTTGGGCAGGTCCCATTTGCCGCGACGGAAGATCATCAACAGTTCACCCGAATCGTTCAGTACCAGTCCGCCACCGGCGATAATTTTCTTTTTCACCATGATGCTTCAAATGTGAACAGTTTTTCTCAATTTCCCAAACCTGCCGGTGGGTGATGGGCGGTAATTATCTTATTTTCGCTGCATGACAAACGAAAAAGCCGTAGCTGAAAAACTGCTGCAGGTAGCTGCTGTAAAACTGAGTCCGGAAAAGCCCTTTACCTGGGCCAGTGGCTGGAAAAGCCCTATTTACTGTGATAACCGAAGGGTATTATCCTTCCCTTTTGTACGCGATTTCATCAAAAGTGAAATGTGTAATGTGATATTCGAACATTTTCCTGCAGCTGAAGTGCTGGCAGGCGTGGCTACAGCAGGTATTCCCTGGGGAGCCATGGCTGCCGACCAGTTAAAGCTGCCGTATATCTATGTGCGTCCGAAGCCCAAAGAACATGGACTGGGCAACCAGATCGAAGGGCATTACACGCCGGGGCAGCGGGTGCTGGTGATCGAGGATCTGATCTCTACCGGTAAAAGCAGTTTACAGGTGGTTGACGTACTCCGTAATGCCGGTGTGGAAGTGGTGGGCATGGTGTCCATCTTCACTTATGGTTTTGCTGTGGCCGACAAGGCTTTTGCAGATGCCGGCGTACCCTACCGCTCGCTCACCAACTATGCCAACCTCATCAGTCTGGCGGTTGAAAAGGGACAGGTATCGGCCGATACGGAACAACTGCTGCTTTCCTGGCGCAACGACCCGGCCAGTTGGCAGGGGATCTGAACATGGATATAAAAATCTGATCGTATGAAAAAGCTATTGGTAATGACCGGTTTCTTGCTGGCAACTGTCTTCGTGGTCAAGGCACAGCAACCCAAACCGGAATGGGTGACCATCAAATCGGCGAACCTGCGTTGCTGGGAGTGTAAAGAACGTCTGGACAAGTACCTGCTGATGGAGAACAAAGCCCAGATGGAAAGCGGTATGATGCAGTGGAAGATCAACCTGCTGCAGGGCGAGATCAAAGTACAGTTCCTGCCAGATCGGACCAATGCATTGGCCATCAAAGCTGCCCTGAACAATGCCGGTTTCGATGCAGATACTGATAAAGCAGAGGAAGAAGCGTATAAAAAACTCCCCCCCATCTGTAAACGCCCGGAAGACGGCGGAGGCCCGCAGAAAGGCAAACCCTGTCATATGCAGCCGTATTGAATGTTGAATGATAAGCAAGGAATGTTGAACGCTGAAGTGAGGGGGATTTTTGCTTTGTTTGTGTTGTCGCCATGGTGGGAAATGATGAAACCCTGTAAAAGGCCAATACCCAAAATGCCCTCGCGAACAACTACTTAGCAAGCTACCTCAAAATAACCCAATGCGCCAATACGCTAATACGCCAATGCGCGAATGGAACAGAGGAACAGAGGAGCAAGGAACGGACGAAGGAGAGGGAATAATGAATATTGAGCAAGGAATGTTGAACGCTGAAGTGGGAGCTTTGGCGTTTTTATTTTGCCGCCATGGTGGGAAATGATGAAACCCTGTAAAAGGCCAATACCCCAAAATAAACCAATGCGCCAATACGCTAATACGCCAATGCGCGAATGGAACAAATGAACGCTGAAGTGGGGAGCTTTGGCGTTTTTTAGTTGCTTGAGTTGTAACCGCCCTTCTGAAATCCTCACACTTCAACATTCATCTGTTCCTTGTTCATCTGTTCATAATTCAAAAGAGATCCAGCTTGTGCCTAGATTCATAACTGAAGGGTACATTGGTGAAAAAGCCTGCTTTCCCCACCCGGGTGGTGCCTTTTACCTGAACCAGGACTTCTTTGCTGAACAGGAGGTTCAGGCTGTTTTTGACAATGGTCTTCATATCTACCGCGATCCTGGAGGGGAGGTTGAATTCAGCTTTCCGGGGGATATGCATCAGCGTGTCCAGCTGGTACTTGCCCAGGTAGCTGTTGTCGATATAGATGTCGCAGTCCACTTTTTTCAGGTCCACCCCAAAACCATTGGGGTTGTAGTATACCAGGTCCATGGCCAGGAGGGTCTTGTCGAACCCCATATTTTCGATCTTGACATTTTTGATGGAACGGTAATCGAAGCCCTGCGGTTTCTGGCAGGCGAACAGGAAAAGGGCCAATAAGGCCAATAGGGAGGTCTTCTTCAAGTGGAATGATTTGGCCTGCAAAATAGGAGAGACTCGCCGATTTTCAAGAGACAGTCTTGTTAAATGCGGTATATTTGGTACTAAAATAGTTAGCTTTTAGAGGTAAAATCATGGAATTTCATGAAACTAATTTTATTAGCTTTTAATTTTATAGCATAAATAATTAATAATCAAATATTTAGATAAGTTTACTTTATTTAAATAAATAACTAATAGGCGATCAAAAACCACTTAAATCCATTGGATCCGAAATGCTTAAACAAGATCAACATAATAACACTTTATTAATTGATTGTCAATTTTTTGGAACAATTGATTATTATAAAATTTTGTTTCAATTCTCAAATATTGAAATTGAGCAATATGAAACCTACCAGAAAATGAGTTTTCGTAACCGATGTATGGTTGCGGGTAGCAATGGTGTGGTGGGGTTGTCGGTTCCGATAGAAAAAGGCAGGGGGCAGCGGGAGCTGATGAAGGATACGAGGATCAGTCGCGAAGGCAACTGGCGGATACAACATTGGCGGACCATTGCCTCCTGTTACAGCCGGGCGCCTTTTTTTGAATTCTACAGCGATGGGGTGCATGACCTATTACTGAGGGACCCTGTTTTTCTGCTCGATTGGAACCTGGAGATCCTGGATTGGCTGAAACGCGTCCTGAAACTGCCCGCCGCGATCCACAGGAGCCCGGAGTACCGGAAAACTGCCCCTGAAGGCATGACGGACCTGCGGAACCGGTTCTTACCTAAGAACTACCAGACAGTACCCTGGGAGCTGAAGTATACCCAGGTATTCGAAGACCGCATCGGCTTCCAGCCCAACCTTTGTATCCTTGATCTTTTGTTCTGCTGTGGCCCTGAAACAAGGGGTATGTTGCAGACAACAATTTGAGGTTTTAATGCGTCTTTAAACGGGTTCTTACACCGAGATGCCGTAATTTTAATATTCGTGTGTCCATCAATAAGATAGGCTTCGAATCATTGATCGCCCCCATGAAGTATAATCGTTTTCTGCTAGTTGTTTTGGTTACCCTGATATACTCAGTTTTGCCTGCACAGGATTTTTCAAATAAAGGAAAGGAGTTTTGGCTTTGTTTTCCGACACATGTACCTAACTCAGCTTTAGCCAAGATGTCATTATTTGTGACATCTGATCAGAATTCATCAGGAGTAATTACTGTCGGATCTTTTTCTACCACATTTACAGTAACTGCAAATCAAGTTTCAGCTGGAATTGATATTCCGTATTCTTATGCACATATATCTTCATCCGAAGCTGGATCTGTTATCAAAAATAAAGGCATTCATGTAAAAGTTGATGATGGGAAGCCTGCTATTGTCTTATATGCACACATATATGCCAATGCTCGAAGTGAGGCATCTTTGATTTTACCTACCAATGTCTTGGGTAAAAAGTATTTTACTTCGAATTACATTCAAACAAAAGGTTCGGGCTTATTTGCAGGTGTTATTCAACCCTATCGATCTCAGTTTAATATAATTGCTGTTGAGGCAAATACCTCAATTAAGTACCAACTAAGAAAAAATGGTGTGTTAGACAATACAACAACTACTATTACTTTGTCGGAAGCTGGCGATATCCTTGAAATTCAAGATAGTTTGGACCTTACGGGTTCTGTTATCGAGTCATTTACAGCGGGGAGCGGACAATCTTGTAAAAAAATTGCAGTTTTTTCTGGAAGTTCTAATATAAACATTGGGAAGATAGTAGGAACCAATAATCAACCTGGATCGTCTACGGATCCGCTATTTCAACAGTGTTATCCGGTTAATACATGGGGAAAAAGTTTTGGGTTAGTCCCATTTGTTTCGGCTACAAGTTCTTTCCAATACCGTGTAATCGCGGCTGAAGATAATACAACGATTAATATAGATGGAACAATAATTAAATTGAATTCAGGGGAGTTTTACCCTTCTTTTCCGATAGGCGCCAACACTCAGCAAGTAGCTGTTTCAAGTCCTTTTCTAATTACAGCCGATAAACCGATCTCTGTAGCACAGTACATGCTTTCATCAAATGTAAATGGGTATTCACCTACTAATAATCAAGGGGATCCTGAAATGGTCATTCTTAATCCTATTGAACAGAACATTTCCGATATATCAGTGTTCTCCTCAAAACTTGAGAATATTACAGTTCAATACTTGAATATCTTTACAAAGTATTCTAATATTTCGTCATTTAGAATTAATGGATCTGCACCAAAGATTGCACCGGTCAGACTTCCTGCACCTAACGATGAATACGCTTATCTTATAGAAAATCTCTCTACTTATCCTACTAATTCTTTCCGTCTAACTGCTAATGATGGGTTTAATGGGATTTGTTATGGAATCGGAAACGTAGAATCTTATGGTTATTCAGCAGGAACTAGTCTACGTGATTTTACCCCTACTGCGATTTTTCAAAATCCTTTTGGAAGAATTGATTCTTCAGTAACCTGTATAAATACACCTTTGCAGTTTTCTGTGCCTCTCAGTTTTGTGCCAACTACCATCAAGTGGGATTTCTCAGCCGCGCCGAATATTGCTCCTGCCACTGCCATAGGCCCTTTAGCAAGTTTTACGGCAGACAGTAGCAAATCTCTGAATGGACAGAAATTGTCGTATTACAGTCCCGGCAAGACCTTCACATTCACCAATGCCAATTCGGCTGCTTTACGTGATACTATTAAACTATACACAACTTCCGCCACACCCGATGGTTGTGGCAGCACCGACCAGATATTCACCATACCGGTAACCGTAAAGGACCTGCCGGTGGCCAAATTCACGGTCGCGGCAGGGGGCTGTGCCAACGATCCGGTCACCCTCACCGATCAGAGTACCGCTACCCAGGGAACCATTAAACGCTGGTTCTGGGATTTTGGTGACGGTACCACTGCCGATCTCACGACTGCAACGGTTCCACCCAAAGTATACAATAGCCCGGCGGCCTATACCATCAAACTGAAAGCGGTATCGGATATCGGCTGTTTGTCTGCCGAAGTTTCGCAGACCGTTCAGCAAAGCGCCAAACCGGTGGCCAATTTTTCCGCATCGACCCTAAGATGCATCGACAAGGATGTTGTATTCACCGATGCCTCCACCACCGCCACAGGCACCCTTGCCAAATGGACCTGGGACCTGGCTGATGGCAAAACTGTTATCGTGAATTCCTCCAACGCAGCTGTTACCACCCAGTATACATCCGATGGGGTCAAGGCTGTAAGTCTGAAAGTGGCCACCACCACCGGTTGTGAGAGTGATCCCTATAAGCCGGCATTTGCCATCAATCCGAGTCCGCAGCCAGGATTCACTTTACCCGAGGTCTGTTTGAGTGATGCTTTTGCAGTATTCACAGATACCTCTAAAATATCAGACGGTTCCGAAGCGCAGTTCAAATACCAGTGGAACTTCAATGCAGGTACACCGGCCGTTAGTCCGGGTCCGAATATCAGCAGCAGTACATTGAAGAACCCGCAGATCAAATACGCCAAATCCGATGTGTACAAAGTATCGCTTACCCTTACCTCCAAAGATGGTTGTGTGGCCAGCCTGGTGCAGGATTTTACGGTGAACGGAAGTATTCCCAAAGCGGCATTCGATTTTGCCAACGCGGCCCCGTATTGTGGTGTTAAACCGGTGAAACTGCGCAACAACTCCACCGTAGACTTCGGGGGCGTGACCCGGCTGGAGATCTACTGGGATTTTGCGAATGCCCCAACCGTGAAGGAAGTGGATGAGAACCCGGTACCCGGTAAGATCTATCCGCATGCCTATCCTGATCCAACGGCTCCTAAGACCTACACCATCCGATTGGTGGCCTATTCGGGCGGCACCGCCTGTGTGGATGGCACTACGCAGACCATCACTGTGTATCCGCAGCCGAAAGCAGCTTTCAACGTGTCGGCAAGTCAGTTATGTTATGGCGATATCGTGAACTTTACCGATAAGAGTTATGCTGGGTCCAGCGCCATCAGTAAATGGGTATGGGACCTGGGGGGAGGTGCTTCCTCTGCCGTACAGAATCCCAATAAACAATTCAATGATTCCGGATCGTTCATAACCCGTCTCTATTTCTTCAATAACGATGGCTGTATCAGCGATACGGCCACACAGTCCCTTACCGTTTATCCCAATCCTAAATTGCTGTTACCGCACATGATCACGGTATTGGCTGGTGGACAGGTCACGCTTACTCCGACCTATGTGTTTGGAAATGAGCTGAGTTATCTCTGGACACCCCCCACATACCTCAGCAGCGATACCGCTGCCACCCCCAAAGCCATTCCGGATGATGATATCACTTATCAATTAAAGTTGACTGCACGTGGCGGATGTTCGGTAACGGATACTATTTTTATACGGGTTTTAAAGGGACCAGAAGTGCCGAATGCCTTCTCGCCCAACGGCGATGGCATCCATGATACCTGGAAGATCAAATACCTGGACGGCTATCCGGGGGCTACGATCGACGTGTACAACCGCTACGGGCAGATCGTGTTTCGTTCACTGGGGTACGATAAGGAATGGGACGGCACCCGCAACGGCAACCCTTTACCCGTGGGAACGTATTATTATATCATCAATCCAAGAAACGGGCGGCAGATCATTACGGGATCGGTCACCCTGATAAAGTAAGTATATGCGAATCAAACAGTTCATGATAGGGATCGCTTTGGTAGGCTGCCTCACGGCGGCGGCGCAACAACGCCCATACTATACCCAGTATATCATGAACAACTATATCATCAATCCTGCCGTGGCGGGAATTGAGAATTACTGGGACGTGAAAGCCAGTCACCGACTGCAATAGGTGGGCCTGCAGGATGCGCCGGTCACCACTTATCTCACCATACATGGCCCACTGAAGAAGAGTGATTATGACGACAGGGGATCGGCCACCAGTTTCCGGGCTAGCGGACAGAACCCAAGGGGAGAGGCCTACTGGCGCGATTATACCGCACCAGACCCGCACCATGGGGTAGGATTCACCATGCTCAACGATAAAACGGGCCCACTGAATCGTTTTGCGATGTATGGCACGTATTCCTATCACCTGAGCCTTTCACCAACCACTTCACTGGCGGCCGGTGCATCGGTCGGCTTCACCAATATGAGCCTGGATGCCAGTAAACTGAATTTTGGCGGTACCACCGTTGATCCTGCTGTGGCGGGCAGTGGTGTCATCAACCGCATCAAACCGGATATCAGCGCCGGCCTTTGGTTGTACTCTCGAAACTATTTTGTAGGCGTAGCCGCACAACAGATCATACCGCAGCAGATCGCTTTCTCTGATAATACCGTGTATCTCCAGAACGGGAAATTGTTGCCGCACCTTTTTGTAAGTGCGGGATACCGTATGCAGTTATCCGATGATATCAGCCTGCTGCCTTCCATGTTATTGCGGTATATCAGCCCCTTGCCACTGGGCTTCGACCTGAATACCAAAGTTCAGTACCAGGACCTGCTCTGGGCCGGAGCCTCTTACCGCTACCAGGATGGTTTTGCGGCCATGGTCGGACTGAACCTGAACCGTAACATCAATATCGGGTATTCTTACGATGTGCAGACCTCCAACCTGAATACAGTGAGTCGCGGTACCCACGAGATACTGATCGGTTTCCTGTTGGGGAACAAATACGGCGACTGGTGTCCGCGTAATCTCTGGTAATTGGTTACTGGAGAACGATCAGGTTCTGGTTCTCGTTTTGGTTGTTCGCCTGTTTGCGGTTCACCAGTTGGATCAGTTTCACCTGTTTTTCCCTGGCATCTTTCATTAGCACCAGTTGCAGCTGCATCCTGTTCGAGAAACGTTGCAGCAGTTCGTTCCTGATCCTCTGTACTTCAAAAGGGGAGAGAACCGGTACCGAAAAGGGGAGTACACTGTCTGTTGTTTCCATGATATCGATCACAGCCAGCGGTTCCTTGGGGTCGGCTACATCCGGAATTCCCGGTATGGCTTCAGCCTGGATGGTTTTCGACGTTTTAGGATCAGCGGGATGCCCGGTCTTTTCAAGACCACGCAACAACGGTTCCACCGATTGAATGGATTGCAGGATGAGTTTGTCCAATCCCACTTTGTCCAGCTCGGCCACGGTCTCCATCGCTTTCTGCACATCACGCAGGATCTTTTCTTTGTTCAGTTTGATATTGGCGCTCTCCTGCAAGGCTTTCTGCATGTCGGCCTTGGCCTTCCGGATCTCTGCAGACATATTGCGGAGCTCCTTGTTCATGTCCTGCCTGAGTTGTGTTCTCAGGCTGGCTGGCAGCATCAGGGAATCGGCAGACAGGGTGCTGGTGAGTTCCTGTTTGGCTTTTTCTATCTGGCGGATCTCTTTTTCCCAATCGGGTTGCTGTGTTTCCATTTCCAGGGCCGCCAGTTTCATGGCGCTGGCCACCATCGGTGTCAGCGAAGCGATCCTGTGCTGGTTGGAGTTCCCTTCCGCTTCCATTGATCTTCCGGCACTGGCCATGCTTTTCTTCATTTCTGCCTGTAAGGGTTTGGTCAGGAAGAATACAGGATTGAATAACGGATTCTCCACGGTCATGGCCATGGGCTCTACCGCATACGCTTGTTTGACCTGTTCCGGACGCGAAACCTTCTTTGGAACGGCGGCCTGTTTGTCTGAACGCGTATTGTGAATGGGACTTAACCAGGCCACGGAACAAAGGATGCCTGTTACCAGGCAGAGGGCCAGTAACTGTTTGCGATAGCTGAAACTGTTCTCTTTTTGATCGGTCATCCGTTTTACGCGATTGAGCAGGTCGTTCTTTTTACCTGAAGCGGCCATGGCCAGCGAGGGTGCCTGTTGCAGGTAGGCGATCCGCAGTAGTGCCTCTGCATACACGGGGGCCTGGTACTGGAACTGCAATACCCAGTCGTCGCAACTGTTCTCCCTTTCTTTCCGGATGGCCTTGCTGAGCAGTTGGGTGAAGGGGTTGAAGAACAGGCCGATCTCGGCTACGGACAGCAACAGGTTGACGAGGTAATCGTATCGTTTGATATGCGCCAACTCGTGCAACAGCACGGCTTCCATCTGTTCTGTGTTCAGGTGATTGATGCTGGCCACCGGCACCAATATCAGCGGCTTCAGGAAGCCGATGGTGAGTGGGGTGCTTACCTGTTCAGATAAGAATACCTGCACCGGTTTCCTGATATCGAGCTGTGTGGCGATGCGTTGCACGAACAAACGCCATTCGGCCGGCATCTTCTGCAGACCCTGGTATCGGATCAGCTGTGTTTTGCGATAGCCCATGAACCAGCGGATGCAGAGCACAGTGATCAGCAGCAGGTAGGCCATGGAAATATATGGCAGCAATAGTTCGCCTTTCAGCATCCATTGTATGATGCCGGAAAGATAACCGCTGCCCTGTGGTATCACAGGCTGCAGTTCCGGCGCCGCTGTGTTCTGCAGCGGTTGCCAGGCGGTATGGTATTGCTGGTAATAGAAACGGAAGGTGAAGAGGAACCAGATGAAACCTACGCTTTGGGCAATGATGCCCAGACGGTACCTCGCTGCGGCACTCATAGAGATCAACCCGGTGATACAGACATACAAGAGCCAAACAATGGCTGTTTGCCATATGCTATGGGCAATGGCATACCCCAATGCCTGCAAAAAACTGGATTGGAACAGTGACTGCATACACTTACTGTTTTTTCAGGTTGTCCAACAATTTCTGGATCTCTTCCAGTTCGGATTTGTTGGGTGCATGGTTTCCCAATGCCTGCATCACCAGTTGTGTGGAAGAGCCACCGAACAGGGAATTGATCATTTTTCCAACAATCTGCTGCTGGGTGCTCTCACGCGAGATATTGGCACGGTAAATATGCGTTTTGCTGCTGTCGTCCCTTTTCACGATCCCTTTTTCAAACATGATCTGCATCAGCTTCAGGGTGGTGGTATAACCGGCGTCTTTGTGCTCACTCAGGATCTCGTGCACTTCCCTTACAGTGGCAGTGCCTTTGTCCCAGAGCACCCGTAAGATCTCCAGTTCACTTTCTGTGGGTTTTACATTCTTGGAAACGGCCATTTCTACGATTTTGTTCGTAAGCAATTTACTAAGCGCACCCAAACAAGCCAAATAAAAAAATGTTAAACGGCAGGGAAGAAGGATGACTCGTAATTAGAAATTAATAATCACTAGTTAGTAATCATTGAAATGGTTAGCGTTGAGCTGGTGATCGGCATCTGACAACATAAAAAGTCCTAATAGTTAACTACTAACTTGTTGCGCTATTAAAATCTCCCCGATAGTCGGGATCTCTTGTCGCTCAAGGCCGCTGGGCCCCGTCCCTGTTATCCCGCCGATGGCGGGACTGCATTTTCTTCTGCTCCCGCTTTTAGCGGGATGCTTCGCATCATTTTGTCTGCCATCACCTTCGGCTCGGCACCGAACAAAAATCCCGCCCTTGGCGGGACGTCCACAGGGACTGATAAGAAATTTTTCATCAAACAACCTGAATTGGCAGTTTTCATTTTTCTATCTATGTAAAGGTTGAATTATCTAATGGCACAAAGCGTTACTACTTAATATTTTCCCTTACGGTTTCTTTGTCTTGTAGGATCCCACATAATAGCTGTTGATCGTTTTGATCTGCAGGCGGTCGTGCTGGAAACTGACCCTTTTGTAGGGTTTGAATTCCTGTTTCTTATCGAGGAAGCCGATGATACAGGACAGAGGCTCTCCGCCCTTACGGATCGCTACCGTAGGTCGTATGCCGAAATTGGGAATGGTAAGTGAATCTGTGACCCGCACTTCTTTGGCCTGCACACGGATGGTATACTGGAACGTCTGCCTGGTCTCATACAGGGATACGCTGAATTTCCAGTCGTTCAGTTCATCCGGGATGGGCTCGCTGTAACTGGCTGCCGGCTCGGTTCTTATATGGGCCCTGGTTTCGGGGATGGTGTCATAACTGACCACAACGGTGCTGTCTGCTCCGGTTTCACTAACCGGGCCATCGGATGCGCAGCCGGCCAGCAAGGCCAGGCTGAACAGGTACAGTATTCTCATACAATAAAAATAAAAGCTATTGTTGGAACGGCCAGCCAACACACAACAAAAATCCCGGTCGATCATGACCGGGATCCTGTACCATAGCTGTGTATGTGTAGATTATTTTTTTTCAACCGACTCATCCAGTGTGATGTGGATGGATTTCTTGCCGTTGAAATAGCTTTCATATTTCTTCAGCACTTCAGCGGACTGCTCTTTGCCGTTGATGCTGAACTTGCCGTCCTGGTACACGATGGACAGTTTGCCATCAGTGGCCAGACCATCTTTCTTCAGGGCTTCCACCAGGCTTTTGAAACCATCTTCGCTGGCGTTCACAGTAACTTCAGTGGTGGCAGAATCGTTGCCGATCACTTTCACTTCCATTTTCTGTTCAACGACCTGGGCCGGTTTGGCATCTGATGTATGTAATTGTGCCAGGGTAGGCGCGATCACCAGCGATACGATCGACATCAGTTTGATCAGGATATTCATGGAAGGACCAGAAGTGTCTTTGAAAGGATCGCCCACGGTATCACCGGTCACGGATGCTTTGTGCGGTTCAGATTTTTTGTAGAACATCTGTCCGTTGATCTCAACACCGGTCTCAAAAGATTTCTTGGCATTATCCCAGGCTCCACCGGCATTGTTCTGGAACATACCCATCAGTACACCACTTACGGTAGCACCGGCCAGGAATCCACCCAGTACTTCAGGACCGAATACGAAACCGATCACGATCGGGGTGAGGATAGCGATGGCACCGGGCAGCATCATTTTTTTCAGGGAAGCTTCGGTAGAGATGGCCACACATTTATCGTACTCGGGTTTGCCGGTACCTTCCATGATGCCTGGAATGGTGTGGAACTGGCGGCGAACCTCTTCCACCATCGACATGGCTGCTTCACCCACGGCGCGGATGGCCAGTGAGGAGAAGATGAAGGGGATCATACCACCCACGAACAGACCTGCCAGTACATCGGCATGGTAGATATCGATACCCTTGATACCTGCAATACCTACGAAAGCGGCGAACAGTGCCAGCGCGGTCAGGGCTGCAGAAGCAATGGCGAATCCTTTACCGGTGGCAGCAGTGGTGTTACCCACGGCATCCAGTACGTCGGTCTTTTCACGGACCTCTTTGGGCAGTTCACTCATTTCAGCGATACCACCTGCGTTATCTGCAATGGGACCGAATGCATCGATCGCCAGCTGCATGGCAGTTGTTGCCATCATACCGGCTGCTGCAATGGCCACACCATATAGACCTGCACAATAGTAAGAACCGTAGATACCACCGGCCAGCACCAGGATCGGCAACAGGGTACTTTCCATACCAATGGCCAGACCACCGATGATATTGGTGGCATGTCCGGTAGACGACTGGCGGATGATGCTCATCACCGGACGTTTACCCATGGCTGTATAATATTCAGTGATCATGCTCATCAGCGTACCTACGGCAAGACCGACCATGATGGCACCGAAAACTTTATTGGGTGTAAAATCAAAACCTCTCAATAACATATGTTCCGGTAACAGGAAACTTACCAGGAAATAAGAAACGATGGCCGTTAAAATGATGGAACCCCAGTTACCCATGTTCAGGGCGGCCTGTACTTTTTGGGTACTGATGCCGGCGTTGTCTGAAATGCGTACGAACCAGGTTCCTACGATAGAGAACAGGATCCCGATACCAGCGATCAGCATAGGAAGCAGGATAGGGGATAGACCGCCAAATCCATCTTCCAGCACCACACCACCGGCTCCGGTCACTTCGCGTCCGAGTACCATGGTGGCCAGTACGGTTGCTACATAACTACCAAACAGGTCGGCGCCCATACCGGCAACATCACCTACGTTATCACCTACGTTATCGGCGATGGTGGCAGGGTTACGGGGATCATCTTCGGGGATACCGGCTTCTACTTTACCTACCAGGTCGGCACCTACGTCGGCAGCTTTGGTATAGATACCGCCACCCACACGGGCAAACAGGGCAATACTTTCGGCACCCAGTGAAAAACCGGTCAGTACTTCAATGGTACGCTTCATTTCCTCACTGTCCACAGCCGCTTCCGGCGCAAAGATGGCTTTCAATATGATGAACAGACCACCGAGACCCAGCACTGCCAGACCCGCTACGCCCATACCCATCACAGATCCTCCGGTGAATGATACCTGTAAGGCCTTTCTCAGGCTTGTCCTGGCCGCTTGTGCGGTACGAACATTGGCCTTGGTGGCGATCTTCATACCTACAAAACCGGCAAAAGCACTGAAGAAAGCACCCATCACGAACGCAAGGGCAATGCTCCAGTGGCTATGTGGGTCTGAATACCCCATGAAACCCAATAATAAGGCTACGATCACTACGAAATAGCCCAGGATCTTATATTCAGCTTTCAGAAATGCCATAGCACCTTCGGCGATATAGTTGCTGATCTGCTTCATGCGGTCAGTACCCGCATCCTGCTTGGATACCCAGTTAAACTTGATCAATGTGTAGAGGAGACCCAATGCTCCCATTGCCGGAACGGCGTAAAACAAGATTTTGTCCATAAAGCGAATTAATCTGCTGGTTTTTTAAAGTCTGCAAAAATAGGTGGATTTGACTAAAATACTTGCCCAAGCGTTCTTTTCTGCCCGGGGTAGGCTAAATCCTATGATAATCAGTTATTTATTCTTCCAGTAAGGTAGTATCCGCATGGCCCGTGAACACGGAGCTCATTTTACCTGCGGCCCAGATATTACGGTTGAATTTATTTCCCAGGATGATCACGGTGGCCGTATCGGCGATCAGCCTTTTGAACACCGCATTGTTGCCATGCCACCAGCCATTATGGTACACGATGGTGGGATCCGGTGGTTTGATGAAGAGATGCCAGCCCAGGCCATAATTCTTTTGCCCGCGGGTCTCATGGCTATAGGGCTGAAACGCCATTTCCAGGGTCTCGGCACTCACAAAACTTCCCTGGTACAGGGCGCGGTCCCATTGCAGCAGGTCTCGCACGGTGCTGTACACATTCTTGTCGCCATACACACAATCCAGTTTCTGCAGCGGAAAGGGTGCGTTATTGTAATTGTAAGAAGGTACGTAGTTGGAAGCGTCCTTCAGGCTGAACACATAACTGTTGTTCATGCCCAATGGCTCGAATACATGGATGCGCAGGTAATCGGGGTACGACATATTGGTCACCTGTTCAATGATCAGCGCCAGCAATACATAGTTGGTATTGCAATAGCTGTAACGCCTGTCTGGATTGGATTCCGGTGCAGGACGGTTGCTGATCATGTACTGGAGCACATCCTTATTGGTGGCCAGGCCGCTGAACTGCGGGGCAATGCGTACCGTACGGGCCCTTTTGACCCATTTACCTCTTTTGTTCTTCACCCGTACCATTTCCGTGCGGGTGCCGTCCATGAAATAGTCGTATTTGGGCAGGCCGCTCCGGTGGGTCAGCAGGTTCTTGATGGTGATATTGGCATAGGGGAAATTCGGGAAGTATTTCTCCATCCGGTCATCCAGTGTCAGTTTGCCTTCTTCCATCAGTTTCAGGATCACGGCAGAAGTGAAGGTCTTGGATACCGAAGCGATATGAAAAGGGGTATTGGCCGTGATCGGCTCCTTGGTGCGCATGTTCACGGAACCGCGGTAGTCCTCAAACACGATCTCCCCGTTCTTGGCCAGCAGAATGCCGCCGCTGAAGCCTCTCTTGGCCAGCAGGTTCTGGTACATGGGCGCAATGGCATTGGCATAATAGGCTTTCTCTTTGGGAGACACAGGGGAGAAACCGGAGTTGTTGGCCGTTTTGTGGGAGGGCGCTTTTTTGTCCGGTGAAGGATTGGCGCCACAGCCGATGATCAGGAAAGTAAGTAGTGGGATCAACTTCGGTTGCATCACGGTTGCGGTTTGGTACTAAAGCCGCAAATATAACTGCTGCTCACAGTGCAGCCAACCTTCGTGGAAAACTATGTGCATGGTGTTGAAACAAATAACATTTATTTTCGCGTACATGAGCAAGCAAGCCGCAACCAGTTATCCCAAAGACCGGATCAATATCCTGTTCCTGGAAAATATCAGTGACAAAGCCGTACAACAGTTCAACCAGCATGGTTATGTGAAGGTCCGCAAACTGGCGGGCGCCTTAAGTGAAGAAGAGCTAATCAGAGAGATCAAGGATGTTCACCTGTTGGGCATCCGTTCCAAGACCCATATCTCCGCCAAAGTACTGGCCGCGGCCACCAAACTGCAGGCCATCGGCTGTTTTTGCATCGGTGTGAACCAGGTTGACCTGAAAGCCGCCACCCAGGCGGGTGTAGTGGTTTTCAACGCTCCGTACAGCAATACCCGCAGCGTGGCCGAACTGGTGATCGGCGCCTCCATCATGCTCATCCGCCGCATCATCGATAAGAACAATGCCGCCCACAAAGGCATCTGGATGAAAGAGGCCAAGGGCAGTTATGAATTGCGTGGTAAGACACTGGGTATCATCGGTTATGGCAATATCGGCTCGCAGGTGAGCGTACTGGCCGAGAGCCTGGGCATGAAAGTGCTGTTCTACGATACCGAGACCAAACTGCCCTTAGGTAACGCTTCTTCGGCCAAGAGCCTGAAAGAACTGGTATCGCAGGCCGATGTGGTATCACTGCACGTGCCGGAAACACCGCAGACCAAGAACCTCATCAATAAGAACCTGCTCAAGTCCTTCAAGAAGGGCGCTATCCTGCTCAACTATGCAAGGGGAGAAGTGGTCGACCTGAAAGCGCTGGCAACGGCCCTGCAGGAAAAACAGATCAGCGGCGCCGCCATTGATGTGTATCCCTGGGAACCGGAGAAGAATGGCGACAGGTTCGAGACACCCTTGCAGGGGCTGTCCAATGTGATCCTGACCCCGCATATCGGAGGTTCTACAGAAGAGGCCCAGGAAAATATTGGTGAAGATGTGAGCATCAAACTGTTCCAATACCTTGAAAGGGGCATCACCAACGGTTCCCATACGGTTCCGGCCATTGGTCTGCCACCGGTGGAGAACGCGCACCGCATCCTGCATATCCACCACAATATTCCCGGTGTGTTAAGTGCCATCAATACAGCATTGTCCAAAAACAATATCAACATTGTTGGTCAATACCTGAAGACCAATGATGCCATCGGTTATGTGGTGCTGGATGTTGACAAGAAACTGTCCAAACAGGCAGTGGCGCTGTTGAAGGAAGTGAAGTCTACGATCAAGGTAAGGATCCTGTATTAGGATTGCGGATGACGAATTGGCTAATTTGCGGATCAGCGGATTGGCGGATTTTTTTGAAGCAACGATCTTTTGTTAATGGTGGATCTTCCTTTTCTGAACACCGGTCCATCAAAGGCAGGAATCCGTAAATCCGTTATCCGCGAATCCGTGAATGCTTCCCTAAAGCAGCTAAAATTTTTCTTCCCCGGCTTTTAAAAGCAGGGCCTTCTCTTTCCCAGTTGTTCTCGATGATGAGTTTGAGTTCCTGCCGGATCTCGGGGTAACTGTCTGACAGCCGGAACAGGATGGTCAGCGAGAACGCTTTGATGGCCGCGGGTGTAGCGGGTGTTTCAATGAAACCGAAACAGGCATTCATCAGGTCACCATGAAATTTTTCGGGGATATCCACCTGCTCCAGCACGCGCACAGAATTGCGTATCAGCGCGGGGTGGATGTCTGTCCGCTTCAGGCAGGCCACCAGGTCCTTGATATAGGGCCGGATCATCTCTGGCTGCTGTAAGGCGGCCCAGCTCACACTCCAGGCCGCACGTTGCGCCACGCGGTTTTCCGGGCCCAGGAAACACTGCATCAGTTCCCTGAAATTTGCCTGGGAGCTGCAGGCATAATGGGCTATCCGCAAAGCTTGTTTGCGGGAATGTTCTTGCAGTAATTCGTCACGAATGATCATAACGATCCGGAATTGATCAGAACTGCGCCTTGATCCTGGCGATCTCTGCAGCATCTACAAAATCGATATCAAAATCTTCGGGGATCCTGTCATTACGGTATTGTGTTTCCGATGGCACACGGATACGGGCCGAAGTATGTACTTCCGTTATACCGGCCGTAGTGATGATACTGGCCACATTCGAACTGTTCAGTCCGCTGCCGGGCATGATGATGATGCGGCCGTCTGCCTGGTCCACCAATTGTTTTACCAGTGCCAGACCTTCCGTGACCTTCGGCTCCTGGCCACTGGTAAGGATGCGGTTACACCCACAGGCAATGATCGTTTCCAGCGCTTCCAATGGACGCTGGCACCTGTCGAAAGCCCGGTGGAACGTGACTTCCAGCGGATAAGCGGCTTCAACCAGGCGGGCGGTATTGTCTCTGTCGATCGTACCATCCTGGTTCAACAGTCCGAATACCACACCCTCAAAACCCAGTTCTTTGCAAAGCAGTATGTCTTTCCGGATGATCTCGATCTCATCGGCTGTGTGAAAATAATCGCCGCCTCTTGGACGTATCATCGGGAACACGGGGATCTGAATCTTCTCACGCACCGTTTTCAGGTACCCGTAAGAAGGCGTGGTTCCACCATTGGCATAGTTCTCGCAAAGTTCCAGCCTGTCGGCTCCCGCTTTTTCTGCGGCCACCGCAGTGGCCGTATTAAACACGCATATTTCCAGTAACATGGTATCCTTTCTGTCGTTGATTAAAGTATGTATTTCCCATCCACCAGGAAGTTCTTGTCGTCTGCATAACAGACCGCGAAGTTGAAACCTTTCTGGATGCAGTAACCGCCATATTCGCCCTGTTTGTTGATGGCGATGAAACCTACCTGTATGTCCTTGGCTTTGTTGCCCTTGATGCGAATGATCCTTTCCACGGCCTTCTTGCAGGCGTTCTCGGGTGAGTGTCCCTGCCGCATCAGTTCCACCACCAGGTGCGAACCACAGATGCGGATCACATCTTCTCCCTGTCCCGTAGCAGTGGCGGCACCCACTTCATTGTCCACGAACAGTCCCGCCCCGATGATGGGTGAATCGCCCAAACGTCCGCGCATCTTGAAACCCATGCCACTGGTGGTGCAGCTGCCGCTCAGGTTGCCCTGGGCATCCATGGCCACCATGCCAATGGTATCGTGGTTCCATTCTCCGTTCTCGAAACGGGTGGGGGCGTAGGCGGTCTGGTTCTTACTGTTCTCGATATTGATCACGGGTTTGTACTCACTTTTCAACAGCCAGTTCTTATAGGCTTTATCGGCCTCCGGCGATAATACCTGGGGCTCCAGCGGAAAACCTTCGGCTACAGCAAACTGCTGTGCGCCGGATCCCACCAGCATCACATGCGGTGTTTTTTCCATCACCCTGCGGGCCACGGAAACCGGGTGTTTGATGCGCTCCAGGAAAGCCACACTGCCGCAATTGGCATGTTCATCCATGATGCAGGAGTCAAGCGTTACAAACCCATCCCGGTCGGGATTGGCGCCCAGTCCCACACAACAGTTCTGCGAAGCCTCTGTCACCATCACGCCTTTTTCCACCGCATCCAGTGCACGACCGCCATTGCGCAAAACCTGCCAGGCCGCGGCATTGGCGGCGATACCGGTATCCCAGGTAGAGATCACGATCGGTTTACGGGCAGCGCCGGCGCTACGGAACCCGGCAAAAGAAAAAGAAGTGAGGCCCAGTGAGCCCAGTTGCAGAAATCGTCTTCTGTGGAGCATACTATTCTGATTTGTCTTTTAACAACAAGGGAGTGAAAATAAAGGAATTGATCCGATTATTTGTGAACGCTAAGTTTTTGGATCATCTCGTCGCTGGCCGCATCTGCGTAGATGCCGTAGGCACTGATGAGTGTGCCCTTCATCTTGCCGTCCTTCGACTGGATCACATACAGCACACTGGAATCATCCGGATCCGTATTGGCCTCGAACCGGTGATGCGCCACGATCTCGAATTCGTTAGGTGAGAGGTTCACGCCTGAGAGCTTGCACTGGATGGCATCGAAGGCAAGATGAAAATCGGTGGTAAATCCTTTTTGTCTCAGGTCGTTCACCGCATCTACCAGGTTTTCGTATACCTGCATAAGTTTTGTTTGTTTAAAGTTACTGTTTTGCCGCTGATGAATAGAGCAGAACTGATCAGTAATCAGAAAAACACTGATCCGCAGCCTGCTTATCCGCAAGCCCTCATCGATCCCCGAACTATTTTGTCCCAATATCGTTCCGTATCTCATTGTCTGTCCATTCAGGGATATCACCCCTGTAAACTGTAGCTACTTTCCCTTTATCCCGCCTCTTTAAAAAGGCGGGTCATAGGCGGGTTATCTACGGGTCATCTGCGAGTTATCCTTGAACCTGTAATAGATAATCAACGAGTTAGCATGCTTTCGCGGGCGTATCTGGCCCGGTACAAGACAGGGATCATGATGAGTGGTTCATAATCAAAGAGATAGCTGGCAGCAGCGCTGTTTGCCCGTTGTCGGGAACGGAACGCCGGGAGTTGTAAGGCCTGCAACAGGCCCGTGTGCTTTCAGGTAAAAGATTCCTGCCTGCAGATCCTGCATCGGTTGTCAGGGCTGGTGTATAATGAGAACGGGCAGTAAATGCTTCCATTTGCTGCCCGTTCTTGTTGCCTGATGAACAACGGTTATTTTGTAGCCGGTGCGGTCACATATAACTCATTGAAGAGGAATTTGAAAGTGCCATGTGTCTGTGCGCGGAAAGTGATCTCCGGCCCAAAGGCGAACAGTTTGCCCTGTCCAACATTGGCCACGAATGCGGCCACACCATCCTGCAGGTAGGATTGTCCCCAGGCCCAGCCACTACGCAGGGGTTTGTTGGTGGAGAACCAGGCGATCGGTTTCACGGTTCCCTTGGAACTGGCATCGGGTGTGATCTTGAACACGGGACTGGCATCGAAATACACATCGGCCTGTGCGCCCATGCCCCAGGCGACCTGCTGCAACGAATCCACGCTGACGCGCAGAATGCTTCCGGGGATATAATATTTCTCTGCGGCCAGTCGCTGTTCCTGTCCGTTCACCAGCTCCACCAGTGCATTACGCACCGGTACACCTACATGGTAGGCCAGGTTGGTGCTGGAGCCCATGGTCACGATCTGTCCGCCCTCTTCCATGAATCTCTTCAGTTGTGGGATGGATTTCTCCGCCGTGATCCTGCCCAGGCGGGCACGGTACTCTTCCGGTATGTCCTCTGCACGGGGAGCGCCTCCGCCAAAACCACCTCTCATCGATGCGCCGGCACCTGGCAGGGCAGGGATGGCCCCGTCAACAAAGATGATCACATCGTATTTGCTGCGCAGTCCGCCGGTATCTATGTCTTTGGGATAGATCACTTCCACATCAAAGTGGAACTGTTCCATAATGTAGCGCATCCAGCCGGAAGGCATGGAGCCGCCATACATGTCCCACAATGCGATGCGTGATGCTTTGATCTTCTGTAATGCTGTGGCAGCAGGCTTTTTGGACAGGGATGTTACTTTTACCCCTGAATTGGCCGCTGATCTCTCCAGCAGGTTTTTGGCTTTTGTGGAAGCGGGTATATAGAAGGATCCGATACCGGCATCAGGCTGTGCTTCCTGCAAACGGTAAACATCGAGGCCGGCTTTCAGCAGGTCGTTGGCTGCTGTGAAGGACTGGTTGGCCTGCGCGGTCAAAACATATCCTGCCCCGGCAGTGCTGGTCATGGAACCCGGTACTGTCTGTATCTCACCATAGGGTATGCGCTGGAAAGGACCATCAAAATTCTCCTGGAAGCGGTCGAATTGCACGCCCATGGTATAGGCTAGTGTCCAGCCGGCAGCATCATAAGGCGCAACGGGTGGGCCACCGGGATATTGAAAATCGTTGGGGTGATCCTGCGGTTCGAACATATCCAGTACATGCGGACGGAAGGCCTGGTCCGTTTTTACGATATAGGAACCGGCAGGGTATTGTTTTCCTTTTACCGTGAAAGCTTCTGTGGCTTTCTGCACCAGCACACCTGTGCGGATGAGGGCATTCAGGAAGCGGATGGCCGAACCGAGATCAGGTTGGTCCGCGGGAATGATATACCCCCTGGCATCACGCAGTGCGGGATTCTTGAAAACAGAATCGAAATATTTAACAGGTACCGTGCTCACGCCGCGTTGCGCAGCGGCTGCTTCGGTCTCACTGGCGGCCGGACGCTGGCTGTTCTTCTGCTGATCGGCCTGGTAGAGCTGGTTGATCTCGGCCACGCGTTTGGGCGACAATGTCCAGAAATCCTTTTGTCCGCGTTCGATGGAGTTCCTGCCCATCTTGTACATGTTGAACAGCAATTGGTCGCGGTTACGGCTGGCATAATCGAGAACGGCATAGTTGAGCGACACGGAATAGTCGATCGACTGCCTGAAATACCATTTCTGAGGCACTACCGGGAATGGCGTGTTGCCACTGGGGATCAGTCGCGATGGCACCAGTGGCACTTCAGAAGGGGTGGGGTTACCGATGATCTCGGTGAGCAGTCCCACCATGTTGTGGAAATAGGTGGTGGTACGCAGGCCGCCGTTATACCAGGTAGAGAAATTGGAACCGCCGCGCTCTGTATAACCCGGTTTGCCTTCCACGTTCAGGCGGTTGCTCATGGCGGCGCCAAGTGCATCGAGACTGGTCACGATCACGGGATCGAATACATAGTTGAAGGGATCGCGGTAAGGCGCACCGGCCACCACTGATCCGGGCGGACCTGCCTGGTGGTGGTTGTACATGACCTGTGGCAGCCACTCGATATACAGTTGTCGGTTGATGTTCTGTGTTTCGCGCAGGTTCATCATGAAGAAGTCGCGGTTGTTGTCGTGACCGGCATATTTCTCATACAGTCTTGGTACCTGGTTCAGGGACCGTTTTTCCGGAACGGGATTACGCATGTACCAGTTGCTCACGAGTTCCTGGCCGTCGGGGTTGGCATGGGTGCAGAGAATGATCACATTATCGAGAATGCGCTGGGTCTCGGCGTCGTTGCGACTGGTGAGCTGGTACATGATCTCGATCAGCTGGTGGGCGCCCACGGTTTCAGTGGCGTGCAGGCCGCCATCGATCCAGACCACCGATTTGCCCTCGGCGGCCAGGGCGCGGGCCTGTTCGTCGGTAAGACCTTCGGCATAGGCCAGTTTGCGCGAGATCTCCTTGTAGCGATCCAGTTTTTTCTGGTTCTCGGCCGATGTGATGATGAGCATGAATTGGGAACGGCCTTCCTCGGTCTTGCCGATGTCCACCAGTTTGGCCCGGTCAGAAGCCGCTGCCAGTTTCTTTACATAGGCTTCGGTCTGGGTGTAGGTGGCCAACTGGTAGTTGTCGCCGATGTTGAAACCGAAATGTTCTTTGGGTGTGGGAATGTTCTGTGCGTGCAGCAGGCTGAAGCAACATACGAGCAGCAACAGCAGGCTGAATTTTTTTCTCAGATGCATTACAGTTGTTTTGGAGGTTCAGATCCGTATGGACGGATGCAGGAAATTTCTTCCCATAAAAATATCCGTATATCCGTTCCCCAGAAAATAAATTGACAGGTGGAAGAACATTGCTTTCTGCAGGATGAAGATGGGCTGCCGGTACACCTTATAAATTATACCGATATTCGGGTTCGGGTCAATGCCAGCTTGGGTTTCAGCTAGGTTTCAAATTATATTGATTATCCTATAATTAATATTATGTTAAATGTCGCACAGCGAAAGGATTTAAGAAAAAAGCCCACGCTTCTTCTTTTGATTAGTGTGAGTATGAATAAGCATTAACTAAATTTTTTATATTGCACTATACTCTATTAACTGCTAAATGAGTAGATCCGAAAGAATATCTCAATTTGTAATTTCTTCTTTACAAGATGAATCATTCGATTCGGAAATAAATTTTGGAAATATTCCCAATTTTAAAGCACAAGAAATTGCTCAAATTACAGGCATTACTGTTAGAGGATCTTGTAAAACAATGACCAAATATTCAGTTTTGCATATAATGAATGGTCATTCTAATCATAAAAAAGAATCTGAGAGAGGGCAAATTGGTGTTACAGAAAAAGATTTTGAATTAATTCCAGATATTTTTGAATCGCCAGATTCAATCGAAAAAGCAAATCCTAAAAACAATGGACGTTATCCTGGAATTATGTTTATTAAAATAATTGATACAAAAAAGTACCATTTAATTGCAAACGTTATAGCAAACAAAGATGGTATTAAATTAGTAGTAGGTACTTTATTTATAAAGCCAAATAAATAAGCCAGCGATAAATCGCTGGCTCTATTATTTTCATGTAACGGGGAATAGTGCTACCCTTTCGGGCCGTCTCTCAGACGTACATGCTTTCACATGACGTTCCGTTACGATGTAAATGTATTATCATATTTATCACAAAAAGACACTTTTTATTTTGCTAAATAAATATATTTATTAGTATAATATCTCTTTTTTATTATAAATTATTGATTATTAATTAATTAATTCGAAATCAATACTAAACAAATTAGCATGCTTTAGCAAACTTTAACATTTTATCGATTATTAGGCTCATTTCAAACTATTAGCTAATTTCCCAGTTTCCGCCACAAGCATACCTATTGTGTGAGTTATACTTGTTATTGCTTCTTTTGTATAACCTATCGCAACTACCTTTTTATACTTATCGTCATTAAGGTACTTAAAGTAAGAAATATTAAACCTGCTTTTCTTATTTGCTTTTATAGCCTCGGGAGTTGAGTTTAGCCCGCAATGAGCAATTACGTTTCTATGCTCAATAATATCTTCTAATAGTTTAAAGAAATTAGGTATCCTCTTTGGTAGTTCTTTATAATGAGCCTTTACTATATTTTTAAATACGTCCTTTTTGCTATTAAACGTGATACGTTTTGTATCTAACATAAAATCCCAAAACTCGTTCCGCTTATCTTCTTCTTTAATAAAATATCTTGTCAAGAATAGGTTTATGTTTATCTCAATTAAGATGACCATATCTATTATACTGCCCCTAAAAAGTGCAGAATTTTTAGATAGCCTTGCTTGGTCTTTTTCAAGTTGTTTCGGGTTCATATTTGATAGATTTTAGTTCCAGTAATATACGAGTATTAGGCTCGTTTTCAACTCGCTTCCCTATTCCTTTTTTCTTAAAACCTTTCTCCCGCAACGTGTCTTTTGTACCGATTCGCTAAACTTACACCCCCCTTCACAGCCCTAACCAAGTAACATAATATTGAGTTATCATTGTTCTCAATAGAAAAACCACTATCATTGAATCTCATATTTATCCTAAAACCAACCACCATGCTCAAAAACACGATCTGTATCTGCCTTTTATCAATGTTCCTGGTTTCCTGTGCTACTGTTACCAGGCCCATGGTTGCCGCGCCGGCCAAACCTGCCGCCACACCCGTAGCAGCAACAACCAGTAATTGAATGGTACACCGTTAGGACATAAAAAAACGCCGGCTTTTGGCCAGCGTTTTTTTATGTGTAAGGTTCTCTTAGTATTTGCCGTGTAAAGCGTCGAACTCCTTGTACTTGGCCTCAAAAGCGTCGAAAGCTTTGGGGTCCTTACCACGTACCTTGTCGCGCTTGTAAGCGTACAGGTTCGCCAGGAAGTCAACGGTCTTGTTGATCACGCTCTTCTCGGTATTGTTGCGGGTGCTCTTGTCCTTCAGGATCGCATAGGCTTTCTCCAGCCACTCCAGCGACTGGTTCAGGTTCTCGTTCAGCGGCTTCTCAATATCTGCATTGGCCTTGCGGATCGGGTCCAGTTTGGCTTTCAGGGCCGCTTCGGCAGCTGCTTTCTTCTTGGGATCCTTTTCCTGTGGCCTGTCTGCATTGATGCCCTGCATGGTGCGGATGTTCTGTGCATAGGCATCATCGTACTCACCATAGATATTGTAGTACACCACGCCTACGTTGAATGCGGCAATGGCGTTCTGGTTGTTCTTGGCATAGGCTTTCTTGTAAGCATCTACCGCTTTCTGGTTGTAGAATTTCTCAGCGGCGCTGTCGAGGCTCTTATCCTTATGGTGCGCGTTCACGAAGATATCGGCGAACTGCAGGTATTTGATCTCGCTCAGGGTGCCGGCGGCATCTTCCTTATCGTAGAGAGCGGTCTTTTCGGCCAGGGTCATATTCTGGTCCATATAGTCGATCTCGAACTCATCCCAGGCAAAGGCCGGGTATAACTTGCGGCCCAATGTCACATATTTCTTGAACTGCTCCTCGTTCTTCACTGTGGTATAGTGGCTGGCCAGGAACTTGTAGATGTCGATGTACATATCTCCACCAACCTGTGCATCGGCCAGGCGGCTGTAGTATTTGGCAGCATCGTCTGGTTTGGAAGCGTTCTGGTAAGCATAGGCCAGGTACAGGATCGATGTGGTATCGAAAGCGATGGTGGCATTGCTCCATTTGTTCTGGAAGATATAGTCGCTGTATTCCACTGCATATTTGAAACTGCCGGCGGCATCGTCCCATTTCTTGTCGTTGAACAGTTTCACCCCATTGGCGTATGAAGTGGCGTACATATCAAAAAAGCCCTCTGCTCCTTTTTCTTTTACCTGTGCAAAAGCGGGATCGGCTGCCTTGTAGGCTTTGAATGCCTCATCTGCGGTGGTGAGTGCTGTCGGATACTTGGTGCGCAGGTTGGCATCCTTGTACAGGGCTGCATACACTTTGGCCTTCCAGTACAGGGCTTCCGGTTTGGTGTTCTGTTTGGCATCGGCCATTACTTTATCAACCTCTGTCTTGGCATCTTCCATCTTGTTGATCAGGTAAGCGGTCTGCACTTTTTTCACGTCTTGCGCCTGAACCATCTGCAGGCTTCCTGCAACCAGGGCAAGTAATAAGAGCTTCTTCATATTAAGCGGGGTTTATTATTGATTTTCAGTAGTATTATCGTTGTTATCTTCTGTTTTATTTTCGGTTGTATCGGTGTTCTCTGCTCCCTGATCCTCCGGGTTTACAGTTTCTTCCTCCTGCTCCTCTATCTGCGAAATAGCGGCGATCTCATCCCCTTCATCCAGCCTGATCAGGGTAACGCCCTGGGTGGCCCTGCCCGCTTCGCGGATATCCTGGATACCGGTCCGGATGGTGATGCCCGACTTACAGGTGATGATCAGGTCCTCTTTCTCCGTTACATACAAAATGCCTACCAAACTGCCGGTCTTCTCGGTCACGTTGATGGTTTTAACACCTTTACCACCGCGGTTGGTGATGCGGTATTCATCCACCACGGTACGTTTACCGAAGCCTTTCTCACTCACCACCAGTATGGTATGGGTGGGATCGTCCTTGTGTATGCAGATCATGCCCACTACTTCATCGTTCTGGTCATCCACTTCAATACCTGCTACCCCGATGGCTCCCCTGCCCGTAGGCCTTACTTTCTCTTCGGGGAATCGGATGGCGCGGCCACTCTTCACGGCCATCATGATCTCCTGGTTACCATCGGTCAAACGGGCCGATAATAACTCATCCCCTTCATTTACGGTGATGGCGATGATACCGTTGGCACGTGGGCGACTGAAGTCTTCCAGTGAGGTCTTCTTGATGATGCCTTTGCGGGTACAAAGTACGATATAATGGTCCTGTACATAATCCTTGTCGTCCAGTTTCTTCACATCGATGATGGCTTTCACCTTATCGTCTGCGGGCAACTGTATCAGGTTCTGTATGGCCCTTCCTTTGCTTTGTTTCTCTCCTTCGGGGATCTCGTATACGCGCAACCAGAAACAGCGTCCTTTTTCGGTAAAGAACATCATGGTTCCGTGAGTGGAAGCCACGAACAGGTGTTCCACATAATCCTCTTCGCGTGTTTTGGTGCCCACGGCTCCCCTGCCGCCGCGGCGTTGCTGGCGGTATTCGGTAGCGGAGGTACGTTTGATGTATCCGAGGTGCGATATGGTGATCACCACGTCCTCATCCTCGATCAGGTCCTCGATGCGCATCTCGTCTGCCAGGTACTGGATCTCCGTTTTACGCGCATCGCCGAACTTCTCCTTCACTTCGATCAGTTCCTTTTTGATGAGCTCATAACGCATGTCTTCGCTGGCCAACAGTTCTTTCAGGTATTTGATGGTATTGATCAGGCTGTTGAACTCTTCCACGATCTTGTCGCGCTCCATGCCTGTCAGTCGCTGTAAACGCAGTTCTAGGATGGCTTTGGCCTGGGCCTCCGACAAACCTGCTTCCTGTGTGTAGAGTTCACTGGTAACATCGGTGAACAGGGACTGGTTCAGGAGCCATTTCTCTTCGCGGCTCTTGTTGATCAGGTTCTCCTTGGCATCGTCCGGTGTACGGCTGGCACGGATCAGGGCGATCACTTCGTCCAGGTGATCCAATGCTTTCAGGTAACCTTCCAGGATATGGGCGCGTTCCTCAGCTTTGCGCAGGTCGAACCTGGCGCGGCGGATCACCACTTCCATGCGGAACTCGATGAATTCGGCGATCAGATCCTTCAGGTTCATCACCCGGGGTCTGCCCTTACTGATGGCTACGTTATTGATACCGTAACTGGTCTGCAGTTCGGTGAATTTATACAGTTGGTTGATGATGACCTGTGCCACCACGTCACGCTTCAGGTCCAGTACAATACGCGTTCCTTCGCGCATATTACTTTCATTGTTCACGTGAGCGATGCCTTCGATGGTCTTATCGTTCACCAGCTGGCCGATGCGGTCGGTCAACTGGTCGCGGTTCACCTGGTAAGGTACTTCGGTGATGATGATCTGTTCGCGTCCGCTGGTCTTGGTGTCCACATGCACTTTACCACGCAGTACTACCCTGCCGCGTCCGGTGAGCAATCCCTGGCGAACGCCTTCCATTCCGTAGATGATACCTCCGGTAGGAAAATCGGGCGCTTTTACGTAGTTGATCAGTTCTTCTACCGGGATCTCGCGGTTGTCCACATAGGCTACGCAACCATCCACCACTTCGCTCAGGTTATGGGGCATCATGTTGGTGGCCATACCTACGGCGATACCCGATGAACCGTTCACCAGCAGTTGCGGGATACGGGTGGGCAGTACGGATGGCTCCTGCAGGGAGTCGTCGAAGTTCAGCTGGAAATCGACCGTTTCTTTTTCGATATCATCCAGCATGGCTTCCGATAAACGTTGCAGACGTGCTTCGGTATAACGCATGGCCGCCGGTGGGTCGCCATCCTGGTTACCAAAGTTACCCTGGCCATCTACCAGTGTATAACGCATGGTCCAGTCCTGGGCCATACGCACCAGTGTATCATAGATGGAGGAGTCGCCGTGCGGGTGGTATTTACCCATCACTTCCCCCACGATACGGGCCGATTTCTTATAGGGCTTGTTGCTATTGTTGCCCAGTTCGTTCATGGCGTAGAGCACGCGGCGGTGAACGGGTTTGAACCCGTCCCGTACATCGGGCAGGGCCCGGCCAACGATCACCGACATCGAATAATCGATGTATGCGGTCTTCATTTGCTCTTCAATATTCACCTGAATGATCCGGTCGTTATCATTGGTCTTTTCCGGTGGTAACAGATTGTCTTCCATGTGTGTGATTCCGTGAGATTTTAGTTCTTTGACAGGTTGCTAAACAGCCCTGTTGACAGGTTGGCGAAGATACTTTTTTTAAGGGGGAAAAGGGGCCAAAAAAGGCTCTTTTTTAAGGGGTTTTATCCACAGTTGTGAACTCGGACCGCCAGTATGATCGGGGTATTGTCCGGCCCATGGCAGGGGGTATGAAAAAAGGGTTCCCTGTTGCCGGAAACCCTTGTCTGTGGTGAATTGTATGCGCCAGTGTCAGTTCACCCGCCTGATGCTTCCCCCACCGCTTTTGCTGGTATTGGATGTGGCGGAACCTTTGTAATACACATCACTACCTCCACTGGCATTGGCCTGTAGCTCCTTGTTGGCGGTAATGCGCACATCGCTGCCCCCGCTGGATTCGATGGTGCAGGTATTGGATACCAGTTCAAAGCCATGTACATCGCTGCCCCCGCTGGCGGTGATCGAGAGCTTATCCGCCTTTCCGGAGAGATAGGCATCGGAACCGCCGCTGGCGGATAATTGTAACACGCCCGCATCCAGTTTGCCTCGAAAATCGGAGCCACCGGAAAGGGCCAGTGTGAGTTTATCGGTGGTCAGCTGTTCCTCAATATACACATCCGATCCGCCTGAAGCAGAGAGTCCCTCCAGTGTTCTCACCGACACATAGGCTTTCAGTTTGCGGTTACCGAACCAGTTCAGTCGCCAGGTGCCTTCCTGGTTAAAGTAGATCTTCAATACACCTTTCACCACTTCGGTGCGTATGCGGTCGCGGTAATCGTTGGTGGAGGCACTTACTGCCACGGCCTCTTCATTGCCCTGGCTAAGGTAGAGGTCTACCCCATCGGCTATCTCGATCGCGTGGAAACTGCCCACATTCCTTACGGTGGCATTACCATCGTGCACCGTTCTTTGTGCAGTTGCGGCCAGTGTGGTGAACAGGAAAAAGAAGTAGATGATTTTTTTCATGTAGGATGATTTGTTTTGTAACGGATACAAGGGAAAAAGGTTACAGCCCACTTGCATGAAAATTCATGGTATCCGGCAAGGAAAGATAGGGAGAACTTTTTACGCCTGGTGAACCCTGATCGGCAATGAATGGTTCCGGATGTAAAGAATGCGGAAGTGAATACGCAGTATCTTTACCAACTATGAAACAGCTCCTCCTCTTTGGCGCCGGCAAATCGGCCACCGTACTCATCGATTACCTGAAACAGACCGCTACGCAGAAACAATGGCAGGTAACCGTTGCGGATCTGAACCTGGCCGCCGTTCAGGCCAAAGTGGGCGATCATGACCGGGTGAAAGCGGTCGGTGTTTCGATAGATGATGCCACCGCAAGACAGGCATTGATCCGTGAGGCCGATGTGGTGATCTCTTTGCTGCCCCCTGCCCTGCATTATATTGTGGCGCTGGATTGCGTGGCTTTTGGTAAACACCTGCTTACGGCTTCCTATGTGGATGACAAGATCCGCGCGCTGGCCGGGCAGATCCGGGAAAAACAGGTACTGTTTCTCTGCGAAATGGGACTTGACCCTGGTATCGATCATATGAGCGCCATGCAGCTGATCCACCGGATCCAGGCAAAGGGCGGGCATATCGAATCCTTCTTTTCTCATTGCGGCGGACTGGTGGCTCCCGAGAGCGATACCAACCCCTGGCACTACAAGATCAGCTGGAACCCCAGAAACGTGGTGCTGGCTGGTAAGGCCGGTGCCATCTACAAAGAAAATACTGCCGTGCAGAGACGGACCTACGAACAGGTATTTACCGGCTGTGGCGAAGTGAACATTGAGGGCCTGGGCAGATTGGCCTATTACCCCAACAGGGATTCCCTGAGTTATATCCCTACTTATGGACTGGAAACTGCCGCTACTTTCAAACGCACCACTTTGCGTTACCCTGATTTCTGTACGGGCTGGAAAATGGTGATCGACCTGGGTTTGACGGATGAAACGGATACGGTGAACACTGATGGACTAAGCATAGCAGGATTCCTGCAGCAGCGATGCCGGGACAGGAAGGTTAGGTTTGAGGCGATGTCGCCGTTATTGCAGGAACAGTTCCTGTTCCTCGGCTGGAACGATGATACCCTCATCAACAAAGGCCAATGCTGTTCTGCGGATGTGTTACAGTTCATCCTGGAAAAACAATGGGTATTGCTTCCGGGCGACAAGGATATGGTAGTGATGCTGCATGAACTGGGTTATGTAATGAACGGCACTCATTACCGGATAAGCAGCAGCCTTGTGGTGACCGGCGAAGACCATATCCGTACCGCCATGGCCAAAACAGTGGGCCTGCCGCTGGGTATTGCCGCCACTTTATTGCTCGAAGGTCAGATCCGGGAAACCGGACTGCATATCCCCATCATTCCGACCATCTATGAACCGGTGTTGGAGAGACTGCAGGAGCAAGGGATCGTTTTCCGGGAAACGGGTGAATGAGGACAAGAAACAGGTATCAAGGAACAAGGTCCAAGTATCAAGGATCAAGTATCAAGAAACAAGTATCCAATAGCAGAACGGGGCCCTTATTTTTTTCTGCTCTTTTGCGACTTGTTCTTGGGTTTGGCTTTTTTCTCTTCCTCACCGCCTGCATTGATGACCCATTCGTAATCAAGTTGCCTTTTTTCGAGATTGGCTGCCACTACGCGGATGAAGACCTTATCGCCCATGCGGAAGGTTCTGCCGCTGCGGCGCCCTACCAGGCTGTAATCACCATCTACGTGGCGGAAATCATCATAGTCTGAGAGGCTGATGATGCTCACCAACCCTTCGCATTTATGCGCCACGGTCTCTACCCAGAAGCCGAAGCTGGCAACTCCGCTTACTACCCCTTCAAACACTTCGCCGATATGGTCGCGCAGGAATTCTACCTGTTTGTATTTGTTGCCGGCACGTTCACATTCCATAGCCGCCCGTTCGCGTTCGCTGCTGTGTTTACATTTCTCCTCCATTTTCTTATCGGTCTGGGGCTGGTCGTTCAGGATGGACTCCAACACCCGGTGTACCAGTACATCGGGGTAACGGCGTATGGGTGAGGTGAAATGGCAGTAATATTCGAATGCCAGTCCATAGTGGCCGATATTCTCCGTGGTATAGATGGCTTTGGCCATGGTGCGGATACCCAATTGTTCCAGCACATGCTGTTCTGGTTTGCCTTCCACATCTTTCAGCATGGAATTGAAACTGTGTGCAATGGCCTGGGGTGAGGAAGTATCAAAACTATGCCCGTGTTTTTTGGCGAAAACGATGAAAGGGGCCAGTTTCTCTTCATCGGGCCGATCGTGTACCCGGTATGGGAACGGCAATGGTTTCTTATTAATCTTGAGTTTGGCCACATTCTCGGCAACGGTACGGTTGGCAAGCAGCATGAACTCTTCGATGAGCTGATGTGATTCCTTGCTTTCTTTCACCACCACGGCAATGGGTTTCCCTTTCTCATCCAGCTTGAACCGTACTTCCTGTGAAGAAAAATTGATGGCACCCTTGCTGAATCTTTTCTTTCTCAGTTGCTGGGCGATATCGTTCAGCAACAGGATCTCATTTTCGTGTTTGCCTTTCC
Source organism: Chitinophagaceae bacterium (assembly GCA_020403425.1). Lineage (GTDB taxonomy): Bacteria > Bacteroidota > Bacteroidia > Chitinophagales > Chitinophagaceae > Sediminibacterium. The sequence continues at coordinate 95,216 of JADBXR010000009.1, forward strand.
GGGTCTCGATGATCTGCTGCACATCCTCATACGCGTACCGGTGGTCTGAATGGATCACGGTCTTGCCCAGCCAATATTGTTTCACTTCGCCCTTCCCGTTCATCTGGAAGATGGCAGAGAAGGTGAATTTGTCCTCATGTGGTCTAAGTGAACATAACTCGTTCGAGATCCTTTCCGGCAGCATCGGGTTCACCCTGTCGGGCAGATAAACGGAGGTGGCACGTTTGTAAGCTTCCTGGTCAAGTTCCGTATCAGGATGCACATAGTAACTCACATCAGCAATATGCACGCCGATCTCATACAAGCCGTTTTGGAGCGTACGGATAGAGAGTGCATCGTCGAAATCTTTGGCATCTGCCGGGTCGATGGTGAAAGTGAGTATGTCACGGCAGTCCTTTCTTTTTTTGATCTCTTCGCTGTCCAGCACATCTGGCAGGCGTTCGGATTCCTCCAGCACGTCTTCCGGGAAGAATAGCGGGAAGCCTGCCTGTGCCAGCAGTTCTTTCATGGCTGCATCGTTCTCATCTTCCGGCTGCATGATGCTGACCACGGTACCCACGGGTTTCTTATCGTCCTTGTCCCATTTCAGCAAACGCACCACTACCCTGTCGCGGTTCTTTGCCCCGTTCAGTTCCGCCAGGGGAATGAACAGGTCGGGCATGGGTTTATCGGTATCCGGAACAAAAAATGCATAGTTGGTGGATAACTGTATGTGTCCGATGAACTCTGTCTGTTTGCGTGTGACCACTTCCGTGATCTTTCCTTCTTTTTTTCCGGTACGTATGTTCTCCTTGAACACTTTTACCCGAACGGTATCGCCGTTCAGTGCCGTGTTGAAATCGCCCGGGCGCACCAGCACATCGCCTTCGGTATTGTCAACGATCACATAGCCCATTCCTGAACGGGTCACTTCCAGTTTCCCTTTTAAGAGAAGCTGGGCTGCAGGTTTGCCCTTTGACTTGGACCTGGTCTTTGTTTTTTTCTTACTCATGTTGCTGGATTGAAGTGGAAGTTCGTAATAAAATCCGTCACCAGTTCGTTGAATTGTGACCCTTCGTCAAATAAAAAATAGTGGCGTATGGGCAATACATACAGGGGCAGTGTGGCCAGTTCTTCCGTGAATTTGACGAGCCTTACCGCATCTTTCTCCGTGGTAAGGATCATTTTATCCTTGGCATGTATGTCGTTGAATTTCTCTTTGATCTCGTTCAGGTCGTCGATGGTGAAGATATGGTGGTCTGAATAATCCTGCTGGTAATAGGCATGTGTCTTGGCCAGCAGGTATTCTTTCAGGGGTTTGGGGTTGGCGATGCCGCATACCAGTAACACTTCGTCCCTTGGTGTGATGAGCCACTCATCTGTCCTGTCCGTGATATGGTAAGGCGTTCCGTATTCAATGGTGGTGAAGAATACTTTTTGTCTGGCTTCCGGTCTCAGGCTGCGGATGATCTTCTGTTTGGCCTCGGCCGAAAGGTTATAGGGGCATTTGGTGACCACGATCACATCGGCGCGCCTGGCAGATGACCACTGGTCGCGCAGATCGCCTGTGGGCAGGAAAAAATCCTGTGGGTACAGGTTGCTGTAGTCCGTAAGCAGGATATTGAGCCCTGCCCGCACCACCCGGTGCTGGAAGGCATCGTCCAGGATGATGGCCTGCAGGTCGGGCACGTCCTGCAGCATGTGCGGGATGCCCACGATCCTTTCTTCGCAGGAGGCCACTGCCACATTGGGATATTTGTTGTGGAAGAGCATGGGCTCATCCCCTATCTCCAGGGCGGTCGTGGTACGGTTGGCGAGCACATATCCTTTGGTCTTTCGTTTGTAACCCCTGCTCAGGGTCCCGGTCTTGTATCTTTTTTCCAGCAGTTCTAACAGGTATTCCACCATGGGCGATTTGCCGGTGCCGCCTACCGAGAGATTACCCACGCAGATCAGCGGGAAATTGAATTCAGCGGACTTCAGATAGCCTTTGTCGAATAACCAGTTGCGTATGACCACCACCAACCCATAGATGAGTGAGAAGGGCAATAACAGGATGCGGAATGACTTCAGGAAGAACGCGTTAAAATTCATAGGTCTGCTGCGGCGTGATACAATACGATAAAGGTACATCAAAATGGCCGGTGTCGCTGATCTCTTCGATGGGATCGAAATAGGAAAAGCCAATCTTAACAATATCTTCCCTGCAGCCTGCAAGGAACCTGTCGTAATACCCTTTTCCATAGCCCACTCGGTACCCCTTTGTATCGCATACCAATAAGGGCACCAGTACCAGGTCGATCTCTTCCGGTTGCAGTATCTCCCCTTCCTTGGGTTCGGTGATGCCCAGTGTATTGGTTCGGTAAACAGTGTCTTCGTTGATGCAGATGGCAGTCATCTCGCAGGTACGGGTATTGGTGACGGGGTACGCCAGTACCAGGTTGGGTACCATGTGCCGCAGGTAACCCGAAAACAGATGCGTGTTGGGTTCTGCCTGACCCGATAAGGGCCAGTAGGATAAGACAGTGTAAATACCCGAAAAATCGAACTGCTGGAATTGCAGCAGCAACAGGTCATCGAACCGCAGTCGTGACCGTGGATCGAGACCGGCCCTTTTTTCCTTGTAGATCTGTCTGAGTGTTTCTTTGTTCATGTTCAGTGAGCAAAGGTACCGGTTAAAACGGGTTTCAGGCGCTGTGCCTGCTCCCGTATGGTGGTGGCATTGATGACGGACAGGTGTGGGATACGTCCCAGCGATGGGTAACCCGACCAGCCAACGATCTCATCATCGTAATACAGATAATCGTCCGTGAAGATCCAGCCTGCCACAGGGATATGATTGTGGCGGCACCAGGCAGCGGTCAGCAGGGAATGATTGATGCTGCCAAGATAATTGCGGCTTACCAGGATCAGTTTTGCCTGCAGGGCCCTGATAAGGTCGGCCACAGTATGTTGCGGGGACAAGGGCACCAGCAATCCCCCTGCCCCTTCAATGATCAGTTGTCGGTTCGGTTGTTCCGCCTGGATCCTCTTTGCCTCTGCGGCAATGGCATCGATATTGATGGTGACCTGGTCGATCCTTGCTGCGATATGCGGTGAAGCGGGTGTGGTCAGTCGGTACAATTCAGGATGTATCTGCGAGCGGTGATTGCTGAGCAGGGAACGGACCCGCATGGCATCGGTGCCCTCTTCCAGTCCGGCCTGTACGGGTTTCCAGTAATCTGCTTCCAGCGCTTCGGTTACGATGGCCGCTACCAGTGTTTTACCTACATCGGTTCCAATGCCTGTGATGAATATGGGAGAATGCATGGGTCGTTTTTTTGTGAGAAATGGTTGCTGATCCTGAACCAGGGTCTGGTTGCCCTATCTGTCATCCACTATTCTCCGCTGACAAAAAAGGAGAATAAGGTAGTGCCATAATTGCGTACAAAGCTAAAACCGTCAAAGTTCTCGTATTGGTTGCGCGGGGTATGTTCCAGCACAAAAAAGCCGCCGGGCCGGATCATCTTTTTTGCCACAATGATCTTGGGTAGTTCATCGATGGTGCCCAGTGCATAGGGCGGGCCCGCAAAGATGAAATCGAAGGATTCTGAACAGCTGTTCAGGTAAGCGAACACATCCATTTTCAGGATCTTGATGTTCTCTGCGCCCAGCATGTCCATGTTCTTCTGGATGAAAGCATGCATGATGTTGTCCTTCTCCACGATCGTCATATCGGCTGCTCCCCTTGATGCGAGTTCATAGCTGATGCAACCGGTTCCGCCGAACAGGTCCAGTGTTTTGATGCCTGTGAAGTCCATCCGGTTCTGCAGTATATTGAACAGACCTTCCTTGGCTATATCGGTAGTGGGTCTTGTGTGGGGCATTTTTGCCGGCGGATGAATTCTTCTGCCTCCCCATTTGCCGGAAATGATCCTCATACAACCAATTTATAGAAAGGGGTAAAATAATGCAAGGGATGGGCGCCTGCCGTTTTGAAGATCCCATCCGGTTCTGTTGATTCAAAACTGATGAGTCCGAACAGGGGCTGCAATTGTTTGTGCAGTTCCGAGCCTGTGTCGAATTTACCGCTGAGTTCCAGGTGGGATCTTTTCGGATCCAGTGAGAACTGGCGGCTGAGGTTGGCCAAATGATACAGAGCATCTTCCTGTGTCTCGCTGGCGAAGGACTGCACCAGTTGTAACTGACCGTCCTTCACTACCGCTGCAACAAAATGTTTGTCGTACAGCAATACTTTGATAAAATGTTCCGGCAGGTCTTTTGCGGCAAGCACATGCTGCACCAATACGGAATAGATATGGTGCGGCTTGTTCAACAGGAAATACCGGTTCACCTGTTCCAGGATCGTCTTTTTGATGCGGTACACATTGACCATGGGCGTATCCCCGGCAAGGGTATCGTACCTGATCTCGTGACGGTTGCTTTCTCCATAGACCAATCCAAGCATGTCTTCCGCGGCAGCGGTGCTGAACAGGTGTTGGGGTACCAGCAGGGCCTCTTCAAAATTGTAATAACAGTGGATATCGCGATAGGTGCGGTTCAGCAAGAGCGATTGGGACTTGATCTGGTGAAAGATATCATTCCATTCGGCAACCGCCTCCTCGATGGTGAATATTTCCAGCGCTTCCACTTCACCGGAAACTGCCCCTTTTACCAGGCAGGCGATATGTGAAGTACAGACTTCCAGCACCAGCTGGTCCGCATCGGAATGTGATGCGCCCGTGATATCGTTGTAATAACTGATGGTTCTGCTGGTCATGAAACTGAATTACACTGCAATGATATAAAAAAAGCCTTAGGCAGTAAAAGACGGAACTGTAAAACTGCAAAATAGTAGCTTTGCGCCACATTATGGGAAAAGCCTTACAAGAGATCAACCTGCAGGTGAATACGAGCAACCGGCAAATACTGGGTATCGCGCTTCCCATTACGGCTGCGATCATTGTTCCGCAGATCAATTTCATCACCAACAATATCTTCCTGGGCGGACTCGGGCAGAAAGAACTGGCCCTGGCCGGCATCACCGGTGTTTACTACCTGATCTTTGCGGTGATGGGACATGGCCTCAACAATGGCTTGCAGGCATTGATCTCGCGTCGTGCCGGTGAGAACCGTATCGATGCCATCGGTAACCTGTTCTCGCAGGGTCTGCGTGTGGCAATGGTGTTCGCATTGATCGGCATGCTGCTTACCTGGTTCATCGCCCCTACCGTACTGGGTTGGTCGCTGCACGATGCGGAGAGTGTGCAGATCTGCGTGCGTTTCCTGAATATCCGCATCCTGGGTCTGCCCTTCCTGTACCTGTATCAGATGCGCAATGCCCTGCTGGTGGGTACCAATAACAGTAAATACCTCATCATCGGAACGGCAACGGAAGCCGTTACCAATATCTTCTTTGATTATTCCCTGATCTACGGAAAATTCGGTATGCCACAACTGGGTTTTGATGGCGCCGCGTATGCATCGATCATTTCTGAGTTTGCCGGTCTGCTGGTCATTTTCATCGTGATCCGTTGGAACGGCGTTGCCAAACAATTGCACCTGTTCCGAAACTGGGCCTATGATGCTGCGAATGTGAAGCTCATCATCAACCAGTCCTACCCGTTGATCCTGCAACATGGTATCAGTGTGATCAGCTGGGAATTCTTTTATATCCTGATCGAACACCATGGTGAACGCGACCTGGCCGTATCGAATACCATGCGGAATATCTTCGGCTTCTTTGGTTGTTTTACCTGGGCCTTTGCAGCTACGGCCAATACCATGGTGAGTAACGTGATCGGCCAGAACCGGGAGCACCATGTTAAGGAACTCATTTACCGGATCATGTCATGGAGCCTTGGTTTTGCGCTGCTGGTATGTTTGTTCCTCAATATTTTTCCGCATCTCTTCCTGTCCATGTACGGGCAGGGCGAAGATTTTATTGCTGCGGCCATTCCGGTGCTGCGTGTGGTATCCAGTGCATTGGTGCTGATGTCGATCGCCGTTGTGTGGATGAACGCCGTTACGGGAACGGGTAATTCAAAAATGAACCTGTTATCGGAGATCGCTGCCATCACTTTCTATTGCATCTACGTATATATCGTTCTGGAGAAATTACAACTTCCCATTGCCTGGGGTTGGGCCAGTGAATGGATCTACTGGTCTACCATCTTTATCCCCTCCTACTGGTACATGCAAAGTGGCCGCTGGAAAAACAGGCGTCTCTGATCTTTGGCACCATAATTGGTGTTCCTCCGGAAAACCAATTACCATGAAAAAATTATGTTTCGTACTTGCCTCATTTTGTCTTGTGTATGCAGCTGAGGCTCAGTTCAGTACCGGTCAGCGAATGATCGGTGGACAGTTGTCCGTGGGGTATAGCAATACAGATATCAACACCACTCCCATCCAGAAGCAGAACAGCAGTTCTGTGAGTTTGTCTCCCACTTTTTACCGGTTCAGCAGTCCCACAAGGCTCAATGGTTTCGGCCTGCAATACAGTTACGCACATCAGAAAACCGGCATTGGCAGTCCTTCGGAACAGACCTATTATTCGCACCTGATCGGCGCTTTCGTATCGCAGACCCATTTGCAGCCACTGGCCAAAAAATTGTATTTCACCCTATCAGGTACCGTTGGTGCCAACTATCAGTTCCAGAAGACCAGCAGCACGAATTCGCCTGCCACTACGGATACTAAGGGAGTCAATGTTTATTTACGAGGTGGTATCGGATTATTGTACCAGCTGAACCAGCGCTTCGTGCTGAGTACCCAACTGAACAACCTGGTGAGTCTCGAATTCGGTCACAACAAGAGCACCAGTTTCAATGGTACCAGTTCTGTCAATAGCACCACCAACCAGGTTGGCTTTTCAACCGGTCTGAATGGATTCTCCCTCAATTCGGTGGGTATCGGCGTAAGTTACCTGTTGAAATAAGATGTATCCAGACAAGAACGGATGAATGAAGAATGGCGTCCACTCTTCATTCATCCGTTCCTTGCTCTTCTGCTCAATATTCCCTACCCTTTCAACTGGGCAACCAGGTCAATGTACTGCTGCATGGCAGACTCTTTGGAAGTGCCGGCCAGTTTTGACCAGGCTTCGTGTTTGAACTTGGCCACGAAGTCAAAAGGATTCGAGGGGCCGCTTTCTGTGTTATCTCCTTCTGTAGCCTGTTTGTACAGTGAATACAGTTTCAGTAAAGTTTCGTTATCGGGTTTTTCTGAAAGCAGTTTGCTGTTGGCTACGGCCTGTTCGAATAGTTGCTGGAGTTCCATGTTGGTTAAAATTTAAAAATCAAAATTAAAAATTCAAAAGGGGAATGCTGTTATTGCATTGACTCCAGTAATTTGGCCCCTTCTGCTTTACTGGCGATGTCATCGGTGCTGCGGGTGGGCAGTTTTACCAGCCGGTTCAACACTTCTATGGCCTGGGCCGGTCTGCGGTTGTCTTTGTAGGCTTTGGCCAGGTCCAGGTAATTGCTCACGAAATAGGGTTCCAGTGATCTGCATTTTTCCATATACATGATGGCGTCATCCAGGTTGCCTTCGGGCAAGCCACCATAGAACAGTTTCACTGCCATTTTCTTTACACCCGACAGGTTGGCCATTTCATAATGCCATTTGCCCAAGGTATAGTTGGCCCTTGCATGATTGGGATTGATGGACAAAGCACGGTCGGCATACTTCTTCACATCCTTCACATACGCCACGATCTTCCTGTTCTCCGTTTCCACATCCGTCATCTTTCCGGATGCCATCGACATGGCGTATGATGCGTCCGCCTGGTTGCTGTCGGCCATGAATGCCCGGTTGGCAAAGGACAGCGCTGTTTCATAATAGAGGCGTTTGCTGTTCTTATCGGTTTGCCGGTTGCCCAGGGCTACATTCAGCTCGGCCGCTTTGACCAGTGCTTTCAGTTGCACCGGATTCTGCAACAATACCTGCTTGTATCTGTCCAGCGCCTCGGGTTCTTTGAGTTGTTTCTCCAGATTGTCCGCTTCTTTCAGCAGTACATTGATATCCTGCGCACCGGCGGTGAGCATCAATAAGGAGCCTAGAAGAATGACCAGGTATTTCATGGGTATGATGGATTATAATTCTTTTCTGGTGATGGCAAAACTTACCCCTACGCTGCCCTCGATCTGTTGGATGGGCGGGTGTTTTTTCCGGATAGAGATGTCAACTTCTTCGGCCAGCGGGAATTTCTTCAGTATTCCGATCGCGATCTCAGTGATCACGGTTTCCAGTAAGGGTGTGGCCTTCGCCATCCTTGCTCTTACCAGATCATACACAGCCACGTAATCGATGCTCTCTGATAAATGCTGTACGGGTAATTTCTCAGGTTGGTACCGGATGGTGAGATCCAGTTCGAACCAATTGCCCAATATCTTTTCCTCCGCATAGATGCCATGATGCGCAAACAGCTGGAGTTGATGAAGATGGATCGATAACATGGTGGCGTTTGAGATCCGGGGTCTGCTGTCGGGAACCTATCGGCACAACAGTAAACCCCGGATTTATGACAAATCAGGCCAGTCCTTTGGCACTTAAATAACGCTCAGCGTCCAGTGCGGCCATACAGCCACTGCCGGCAGCGGTAACTGCCTGGCGGTAATTCTTGTCCTGCACGTCGCCTGCAGCGAATATTCCTTCCAGGTTGGTCTTGGTGGTACCGGGTTCGGTAAGGATATAACCGGTCTCGTCCATGTTGATGTAGTCCTTGAAGATATCGCTATTGGGTTTGTGACCGATGGCCACGAAGAAGCCACTCACAGGGATCACCTGTGTTTCCTGTGTCTGGTTGTTTTTGATACGGACCGCTTCTGTTTTATGTTCACCCAGGATCTCTTCGGTATCGGTGTTCCAGTATACTTTGATATTCGGGGTGTTCAGTACCCTGTCCTGCATCACTTTGCTGGCACGCATCTTATCTTTCCGTATGAACATGTGTACGGTGGTGCAAAGTTTGGAGAGGTAGATCGCTTCCTCTGCAGCGGTATCTCCTGCACCAACAATGGCCACTTCCTTGCCGCGGAAGAAAAAGCCATCACAAACGGCACAGGCGCTTACACCAAAACCGTTCAGGCGTTCCTCGCTGGGCAGACCCAGCCATTTGGCAGAAGCGCCGGTACTGATGATCACGGCATCCGCTTCGATCAGTTTCTCTTCATCGATCCATACCTTGTAGGGTTGCTGGCTGAAATCGACCTTGGTGGCCAGTCCGTAGCGGATATCCGCTCCCATGCGGGCAGCCTGCTTCTCAAAATTCACCATCATCTCCGGGCCCTGGATCCCATCGGGGTAACCGGGGTAGTTCTCCACTTCTGTGGTAATGGTCAGTTGTCCGCCAGGTTGTATACCCTGGTACAATACCGGTTTCATATTCGCCCTGGCCGCATAAATGGCAGCCGTATATCCTGCAGGGCCTGATCCGATGATCAGGATATGCACCCTTTCTGTAGCCTCATTTGACATATGTACTCTTTTATCTTTTTAAACGAACAAAAATATCAATCCCTTACGGATTATGCGCTTTGATTGTACACAAAAACGTTTTATTTGGGGATAATCAGTCTTTTGTACTGTACCGCATAACCGCAAAAGGAACCCAATCCTCCATTATCTATGTTTCCGATGACTTTTCCAGGGGTGGAGAACGGGTTGCCGATGGACTGGTACGCGAATTCCCAGGTCTTCCAGAAATCAAAACTGGCTTTGTCGATATTGCACATTTTCACGATCACCGTATCGCCTCTTTTGAAATAACCATAATCCTCGAACTTGATCTTCTGGTTTTTGGTAACGCCCTGGTCTATCTGAATATCGTATGTTTTGCCATCCACGATCTGGTCATCGAACACGCTGTTCATTCCCGGAAAGAACTCCTCGCTGTTGGCCTTGGTGAAATAGCGGATATAGTTGCCCAGACCCGGAGGATCGGTGACCCTTGACATCAGTACCACTTTATTGCTATCGGTATTGAACGGGGCTTTTTTCCACCAGAGCGAGTCTATCTTCTTGGTGAGGTAAGGGATGCGCGTGGAGGACCTGTACAGCTGTCCACCGGTCTCTATGCTGAGCTGGTAGGTCTTGCCCTGCTCACCAAAGAGGGTGCCGCCATTACCGGTACTGTAATAGTAAAAGAAATAGCCATTGCCGATCGGTACGCTGTATTCCTGGAGGGCAACGTTTCTGCTGCCGTCGCTGATACTCACTTTCGCATTGCGTACATAGGTGCCGTTGAGTGTGGCCGCGTCGATGGTAGAGAAATAATTCAGTGAGCTGGATAAGATCACATAGGGAGCCTGTCCGTCCTCTATCTGTGCTTCCACCACCAGTTTCGGTGCCTGTATTTCGGGTTGCAGCTGGATATCCTTTTCGCAGGAAACGAAAGCAAAGAGCAAGCCTGCGAACCATCCCCATTTTTTCATACGGTAAAATTATAGGTAATACAACAAGCAGAAATCATAAAAGTTACAGACAAAAAAAGCTCCCTGCACTGCAGGGAGCCTGGTTATGTTGCGGAGTAAAGTTTTACCCCAGGTAAGCTTTCAATGCATTGCTGTAACGCGCTTTCTGCAGGCGTTTGATGGCCCTTTCCTTGATCTGGCGGATACGCTCCTTGGTCAGGTCGTATTTCATACCGATCTGTTCAATGGTCACACCGTTCTCACCATCCAGTCCAAAATAGGCGTTCACGATCTCGGCTTCACGCGGACTGAGTGATTTCAACACACGACGTATCTCTTCGCGCAGTGAATCCTTCATTACGTCCTCGTCGGTATCATCGCTTCCTTCCAGCAGGTCGCCCATGGCCACGTCCTCTGCTTCGTGCACGGGGGCATCCAGGGATGTGTGACGGGTATTGCTCTGGAAGATATTGTTGATCTCTGTTTCGCTCATTTCCAGGATCTCGGCCAGCTCTTCGGTAGAAGGCTCACGCTCGTGCTCCTGTTCAAATGCCATATAGGCTTTATTGGCTTTATTATAGGTGCCGATCTTGTTCTGTGGCAGACGTACCAGACGACCCTGCTCGGCCAAGGCCTGCAGGATGGACTGACGGATCCACCATACGGCATAGGAGATGAATTTAAATCCTTTGGTCTCATCAAAACGCTGGGCAGCTTTGATCAGACCAAGGTTACCCTCGTTGATCAGGTCACTCAGGGAAAGACCCTGGTGCTGGTATTGCTTAGCCACAGATACCACGAAACGGAGGTTGGCCTGCACCAGTTTATCCAGTGCCCGCTGGTCACCCATTTTGATTCGTTGTGCCAAAGTGGTTTCCTCTTCGGGGGTGATCATTGGGATCTTGGAAATTTCCTGCAGATACTTCTCAACGGCTTGCGAATCTCTGTTGGTAATCTGTGTAGCGATTTTGAGCTGCCTCATGTTGTATGGTTACGTATTTATAGTAAACGACTTTAAGACCCCAATTGTTTTATGAACGCTGTAAAGGATTTCGTTAAATTAACGAATAATCCATTCTGAGGCCTGCAAAGGTACGTTGGAACATCGAATTATGCCAGCTTTTGTGGAAAAACTTACCTAAATGAGCAAAAAAACGCAGGTTTTTGCTGCTAATCTGTATAAATTATCCCCGCCTCCGCATAGTTTACAGTCGGGAATCGGAGTATCTTCGCAGCTTATGATAGATTTTCGTTCTGACACCGTTACCCGCCCTACCCCGGGCATGCTGGAAGCTATGATGAAAGCCCCTGTTGGGGATGATGTTTTTGGCGAAGACCCCACGATAAATCAGCTGGAGAGTATGTCTGCCGAGCTTTTTGGCATGGAAGCAGCCATTTTTTGTCCCAGTGGCACCATGACCAATCAAATAGCAATAAAATGTCATACGCAGCCGGGTGATGAAGTGATCTGTGAAAAACTATCGCATATCTACCAGTATGAGGGCGGTGGCATCGCTTTTAATTCAGGGGCTTCCGTTCGGCTGATCGATGGCGACCGGGGTCGTATCACGGCTGCCCAGGTCAGGGAGAACATCAACCCGGACGATGTGCATAAACCTGTCTCCACCCTGGTCTCCCTGGAAAACACCGGTAACCGCGGCGGGGGAAGTTGTTATAACTTCTCTGATATACAGGAGATTAAAGAGGTTTGCTTACAAAATAAGATGAAGCTGCACCTGGATGGTGCCCGGTTGTTCAATGCCCTGGTGGCCAAAAATGAGACCTGTAAACAGTACGGTGAAGTGTTCGATTCGATCTCTATCTGTTTGAGTAAAGGATTGGGCACCCCGGTGGGCAGCGTACTGATCGGAACCCGAGATACCATTAAAAAAGCACGTCGCATCCGCAAGATCTTTGGAGGCGGTATGCGCCAGGCGGGTTACCTGGCCGCGGCCGGGATCTATGCCCTGGAGAACCATGTGGCACGTTTGGCGGATGATCACCGTCATGCACAGCAGATCAAGACAGCACTGAGCGGTAAGGACTTTGTTGGCGAGATACTGCCTGTTGAGACCAATATCGTTATTTTTGAGGTCAAAGGAAGATATACAGCAGCCTCACTGGCGGCCCTCCTGAAAGAGCAGGGAATCTATGTGATGGCCATTTCCCCCAAACAGATCAGGATCGTGGTTCACCTGGATATCCGTCCGGAAGATGTGCAGCGGACCATCGACACGATCAACACCCTTTAGCAGAGAAGAAAGCAGCAAGAGAAACATTAATATCAGCACAGCTATGTTACCCAGAATCAACCCCACGAATACGCAGGCCTGGTTTTTATTGAAGAAACACCACGAGGAAGAGATGAGTCGCCGTCATATGCGCGACCTGTTTGCACAGGATCCCGAACGTTTTCAGAGATTCTCTATCCGGTTGGATGATATCCTCTTTGATTATTCCAAGAACATCATCAATCAGAAAACATTACAACTGCTGTTACAGCTGGCGGAAGACTGCCAGTTGAAGGATGCCATACACGAGATGTTCGCGGGCATCAAGATCAATGAGACCGAGCAACGTTCCGTATTGCATACGGCCCTGCGTAATTTTTCCGATACGGCGATCCTGGTGGAGGGTAAAGACATCATGCCCCGGATCCGCAAGGTGAAAGCGCACATGAAAGAGTTCTGTGAAGAAGTGCATAGCGGTAAATGGAAAGGATATACCGGTAAGAAGATCAAATACATTGTGAACATCGGTATCGGTGGCAGCGATCTCGGGCCCTTCATGGTGACCGAAGCGCTTCGCCCCTACTGGGTGGAAGGTATCGAGACCTATTTCGTGAGTAATGTGGATGGCACCCATATTGCTGAAACACTCAAGAAAGTGAAGGCAGAGGAAACCCTGTTCCTGGTAGCTTCCAAGACCTTCACCACGCAGGAGACCATGACCAACGCCCTTACCGCTCGCGAATGGTTCCTGAAACAGGCCAAGGATCCGGCCCATGTGGCCAAACATTTTGTGGCGCTGAGCACGAATGAGACAGAAGTGACGGCATTTGGCATCGACAAAGCCAATATGTTCGAATTCTGGGACTGGGTAGGCGGCCGTTACTCCCTCTGGAGTGCGATCGGATTGTCGATCGCTTTGACCATTGGTTACGACAATTTTGAGCAATTGCTGAAAGGCGCCAATGCGGTGGATGAACATTTCCATAAAGAGAAATTCGACAAGAACATACCGGTGCTGATGGCATTGATCGGTATCTGGTACACCAATTTCTTTGGGGCACAGAGTGAGGCCATACTGCCTTACGATCAGTATATGCACCGTTTCCCGGCATATTTCCAGCAGGGTAATATGGAAAGTAACGGTAAGAGTATCGACCGCAGCGGTAACCCGGTGAATTATGCCACCGGCCCCGTGATCTGGGGTGAGCCCGGGACCAATGGCCAGCATGCATTCTACCAGCTGATACACCAGGGTACCTGCATGATCCCCTGCGATTTCATTGCACCGGCGATCAGCCACAATGCCATCGGCGACCACCATGTGAAACTCCTGTCCAATTTCTTCGCACAAACCGAAGCGCTGATGAACGGGAAAACAGAGAATGGTGTGAAAGTGGAACTGATGAAAGCCAATAAATCTGAGGAAGAGATCAAGAAACTCGCGCCTTTCAAAATATTCGAAGGCAATAAACCTACCAATTCTATTCTGGTAAAACAGATCGATCCCTATACCCTGGGTAGCCTGATCGCCTTGTATGAACACAAGATCTTTGTGCAGGGTGTGATCTGGAACATCTTCAGTTTTGATCAGTGGGGTGTGGAACTGGGTAAACAGCTGGCCAACCAGATACTGCCTGAACTGATCACAGATGAAGCCGTGGATTCGCACGATGCATCCACCAACGGATTGATCAACGCATTCAAAACATTCATCAAACAATAATGGAAGGCATCGAAATAAGACCGATACAATTTTCTGACAACGCCGCCATGGCGCGTATCATCCGCAGCAGTCTGGAAGAATTCGGTGCGGCAAGGCCTGGTACCGTTTACTTTGATGAATCGACCGATCATTTATTCGAATTGTTCCAGTCAACTCCCCTGAGTGCTTATTTTGTAGCTGTGAAAAATGGGGCGCTAGTAGGCGGTGCGGGTATCTTTCCTACGGAAGGATTACCGGGAACCACTTGCGAACTGGTGAAAATGTACCTCTCTCCTGAGGTACGTGGCTTAGGACTCGGACGCTTTATGATCGATCGCTGTTTACAGAAAGCCAAAGAGAACGGATTCGATTCCGTATACCTGGAAACCATGCCCGAATTGAAAAAGGCCGTGAGCGTTTACGAAAAGTTCGGCTTCTCCTATCTCACCGGCCCCATGGGTAATTCGGGGCATAATGGTTGTGATATCTGGATGCTGAAGAACTTATAAAAAAAAGAGCCACTTTTCAGTGGCTCTTTTTTTTATGGGTATAAGGTGATCACCATTTGTCTACTTCTTCAGAAGCCAGGTTCGAAGCGGCCTCATCGGTAACCGAACTGCTGGCTGCCGGGGTAACCGGTGCTTCGGCTACAACTGCTGGCTCAGCGGGTGCGGCACTTACTTCTGCTTCCTCGGCTACGGGTGCCCCTTCTTCGTCGTATTCATGGTTGAAAGCATCGAAATCGAAATCAGGCATCAGGTCTGTTTTCACATAATCGATCGCTTCACCCAGTGCCTTGATAAACTTATTAAAGTCTTCTTTGTACAGGAAGATCTTATGCCTGTCGTACCCATTGTCATCAAAGCGCTTACGGCTTTCTGTAATGGTCAGGAAATAATCGTTACCCCTGGTTGCCCTTACATCAAAAAAATAGGTCCTTCTTTTTCCTGCCCTGATCCGTTTGCTGTAAACACTTTCCATTTTTTTGTCGTTGTTCTCGTACGCCACAGTAGTTAGTTTTTTGGTTTTCGAATCCTTTTTTAAGTAGGACAAATATAGGATTGTTTCAGAATTACCAAAATTTTACAAAAAAAGGACAAACAGCCCATGGAACCGGGGTTTTACCCATTTCTGGCGCTATGGGTTCTCTGGTTTTTCAGCCTTTTCTGTGGCCCGGTCCTCCATCAACTGAAGCCTGAACAGTTCTGCATAATAGCCATTTTGGGCCATCAGGCTTTCGTGTGTGCCCTGTTCTACCAGTTCCCCGTTATCGAGTACCAATATCTTATCGAAGGGGAAACTGGAGAAGATCCGGTGTGTGATGATGATGGCCGTTTTATCGTGCAGGTAACGGTATAGGTTCCCGATGATCTCATTCTCCGTTTTGGCATCCACGGCACTCAGGCAATCATCGAATACGATGATCTCCGGTTCCTTGATCAGTGCCCGGGCAATGGAGATCCGTTGTTTCTGACCACCGCTCAGCGTAACGCCCCGCTCCCCGATCATGGTCTCATATCCCTTGCTGAAGCCGAGTATCTCTTTGTGTACACTGGAGAAACCGGCAGCCTGCTCCACTTTTTCCCGGGTGGCCGGATTGGCCAGGCCGAAACTGATATTATTGCTGACCGTATCGCTGAACAGGAACACATCCTGTTGCACATAACTGATCTGCTCACGTAAGCTTGTCAGGTCAATATCGCGGATGGGAGTGCCCCCTATCTCGATACTGCCGCTTGTGGGATCGTAAAACCTCAGCAGGAGCTGCGCCAGTGTTGATTTACCGCTGCCTGTCCTGCCGAGTAGCAGGATCTTCTCCCCTTTCCGGATATGCAGGTTGCAGTTCTTCAGCGCTGTTATGCCTGTATGCGGATACGTAAAATTCAGGTCCCGGAAATAGATATCACCGGCAACGGTCTGTTTACGGGCCCCTGCAGTATTGGCAATGGTGGGTTCGGTCTGCAGAAATTCATTCAGCCTTTTTTGTGAGGCTGCTGCCCGTTGTATCATACTGGCCGTCCAGCCGATGGCGCTTACCGGGAAAGTGAGCATATTGATGTAGATCACGAACTCCACGATCAGCCCTACCTTACTGCTGTCCTCCAATGCCTGCATTCCACCTAGCATGATCGTCACCAGTGTACTTAATCCGATCATCAATGCCATGCTCGGAAAATAGATGGCTTCCACTTTGGCCAGCCCAATGGCATTCTTCTTGTATTCCTCACTGTTCTTCTGGAAGAAACCCAGCATCGCTTTTTCCTGCACAAAGGATTTGATCACCCGGATACCGGAAAAGGATTCCTGCGCATTGGTGGTGAGGTCGGATAACAGGGCCTGAATCTTCTCACTTTTTTTGTTGATCACGCTGTTCACCAGGTAAATGGTGATGGCGAGTATGGGCAGCGGCGCCAGCACCAATAAGGTCAGGTGCACATCTTTGCGTAGCATGTTCACCACACAAAAACCAATGAGGGTGACCAGGTTGATGAAATACATCAGCGCCGGACCCGTATACATCCTCACACGGCTCACGTCTTCCGTCATGCGGTTCATGAGGTCGCCGGTGCTGTGTGTCTTGTAGAACTGTGTATCCAGTTTCTGGTAATGGCGAAAGATCTCGTTCTTCTGGTCGTATTCGATATGCCGGCTCATCACAATGATGGTCTGCCGCATGAAGAACATCAGGATACCGCGCACGATGGCCAGTCCCAGGATGGTGAGACTGCATATGGCCACCAGCCAGCCAAAACTAAAATGGCCCGATTGCATGGTATCCACGAACCAGTTCACCAGCTGATCGTGTGCAGGCTTTGTAGCGGCGGGTTTGGCACCGGGTAAACGCTGCTGCACCTGGTTCACCACAAAACCGGTGACCTGTGGTGCCAGCACGGCAAAATAGTTGGATGCCACCACGAAAAAGATCCCGATGAAAAAACGGTTGCGGTATTTCCAGAAATATTTATTGAGGGCCGACAGATGCTTCAATGCTGGTACTTGTTTGTGCAAAGGTAAAGGGCAAGAAGCATCTATGTGAATCGCTTTTTGATAAGTGGGTAAATGGTCTGTTTGGGCAGAAATGCTCCCCGAACGGTCTCTCACCCGCTGAACGGTTGCTCATGCCCTGAGTTTTGATCGTATCGACCGGATCAAATGGCCTTACTGAATGTATTGGCGCCACTATGGTTGCGCCAGAGATAGGCATCGATCGTTGCGCTGATATTTCGGATGAATGACATACCCAGCGGAGTAACTTCGATCCTGTTGCCCGACAGCGTTACCAGTCCGTCTGCTTCCAGCAATGACAGTTTATGAAAAGCTTCCTGAACAAAGGCCGGATCCAGTTCCGGGTCATCGAGTTCGGTCTGGTTGCGGCACATCAGTTCCAGGATCTTTCTGCGAAGAACTACATCTTCTTCTTTCAGCAGATGACCATGTACCAGGGGCAGTACTCCCTGGTTGATCTTGGCCTCATACGCTTCCACTTCCTTTTCGTTCTGGGCAAATGCATTCCAGGCGTCGCTGATGCTGGATACGCCCAGTCCGATGATCAGTTTGGAACAGGTAGTCGTGTACCCCATAAAGTTGCGATGCAGCTTTCCTGCACGCGCTGCCGTGAACAATTTGTCGTTGGCCAGCGCAAAATGATCCATGCCGATGCTCTGGAAACCGGCGGCTTCCAGCAATTCCCTACCCCTGCTGTACATGGCCCATTTCTCTGCTGCTGCCGGCAGATCGGTCTCTGTATAACGTCGCTGTACCTTACTTTTCCAGGGCACATGCGCATAAGAGTAAAAAGCGATCCGGTCGGGCATCAGGGTCTGGATGCGTTCGACCGTATGCTCCACACTGCTGATGGTCTGGTGCGGTAAGCCATACACAAGATCGATATTGATGCTGTTGTAATGGTATGCGCGCGCCCAGTCAACCACTTCTTTGGTCTTTTCGAAAGACTGGATCCTGTTGATCACGAACTGCACTTTGGGATCAAAATCCTGCACACCCAGGCTGATGCGGTTAAAACCCAATTCAGCCAGGCGTTTGATATGTTCTTCCGTGGTATAGTTCGGATGTACCTCAATGCTGAATTCATGATCCTGGGTAACGATCGCATCTTTGGTGATGCCGCTGATCAGTTGTACCAGGTTATCGGGACTGAAAAAAGTAGGCGTACCTCCGCCCAGGTGGATCTCTTTGATGATGGGTGTGGTGGGTAAGAGGGAACGATACAAAGCCCATTCTTTCAGTACGGCGCTGATATAGGGATCCTCTACTGCATGGTTCACGGTGATGCGTTTGGTGCAGGCGCAGAAAGTGCACATGTTCTCACAGAAAGGCAGGTGAATGTAGATACAGATCTCTCCATTCTCTTCGCGGAAGGTGTTCACCACCGTATCCTTCCATTTCTGTTCATTGATGCTGGCAAAGTCCCAGTATGGAACCGTCGGGTAACTGGTGTAACGTGGTGTGGGCAGGTCGTACTTCTGCAGTAATGGTAATATGGAAGGCTTCATACAATAAGTTGTGGTACGGGGCAAAATTATCCAGGCGGATCGCTGTAAAACATGATAAATGTTAGTGGTTTCGTCAGAAAGGGCCGGGAACTGTCATCTGTCTGTAAAATAATCGGGAGTTGAGTATCTTTAGACCTCCTGACCAACTAAAACAATGCAAATGAAGAGATCCCTTTTATCCCTGGTTCTTGTTATCATGGGTACTACCCTGCTGGCCCAGCCCACCCAGAAACCGCCCTTACATGGCAAAAACTGGATGGCCATTACCGGTAAACCGCTGGCAGCCACAGCCGGTTCCATCGTTTTTCAAAAAGGTGGCAACGCCGTTGATGCGGCCTGTGCCATGCTGGCTGCCACCTGTACCATGTGGGATGTGTTGAGCTGGGGCGGTGAAACGCAGGCCCTGATCTATAATCCTAAAACCAAGAAAGTAATCGCGATCAATGCCCTGGGCGTAGCACCTACCGGCGCCACCGTTGATTTCTTTAAAAGCAAAGGTTACCAGTTCCCGCCGGAGTATGGCCCGCTGGCTGCTGTAACACCCGGTACCGTAGGTGGTTTGTGCCTGATGTTGTCTGAATATGGTACCATGAGTCTGAAACAGGTGCTGGAGCCTGCCATGCAACTGGCGGCAGGTTACCCTATCGATGCACAGACTGCCAACAGCATTGAGCGTGGTAAAGACCGCATCAAGGAATGGCCCTATTCCGCCAAAGTGTTCCTGACCCACAAGGGTGAAAAACGCGAGGCACCCGAAGCCGGGGAGATCTTTGTACAGAAAGACCTGCTGAACACATTGACGAAACTGGTAGAAGCCGAACAGAATGCACTTAAGAAAAAGAAGAGCCGCAAAGAAGCCATTATGGCGGCATACGACCGTTTTTACAAAGGTGATATTGCCGATGAATTCGTGCGTGGCAGTCGCGAACAGGGCGGACTGATCACCAAAGAGGACCTGGCCAAATGGAAACCCCTCATTGAAGAACCCCTGATGACGAATTACAAAGGCATTGATGTATACAAACTGCAGCAATGGACACAGGGACCGATGATGTTACAGACCCTGAATATCCTGGAGAATTTTGACCTCAAAGCCATGGGGTATAACAGTCCAAAATATATCCATACCGTTTACCAGGCCATGAACCTGGCCTATGCCGACCGTGATTTCTATTACGGCGACCCCGCTTTTCCGCCGCAGGAACCCATCAAGGGGCTGTTGAGCAAGGACTATGCGAAAGCGAGGGCCAAACTGATCGGTTATGAGAAGAATGATGCGTTTGCCCAACCCGGTGATCCCTATCCTTTCGAAGGAAAGACCAATCCCTATCTCGATCTGCTGAAACAGCGGGTGGCACTGACCGATAGCGCTGCTGGATCCGGCAATGCTATTCCCAAACACGACCAGACCGCTTCCCTGAACCAGACCGTTCCCGGTATCGATGAGGCTTATATGGACCGTTTATGGCGTGGCACCACTTCGGTGGAAGCGGCCGACACATCGGGCTGGGTGGTGTCCATTGTACCCAGTGGTGGCTGGATACCCGCCTGCATTGCGGGTAATACCGGTGTGGGTATGAGCCAGCGTATGCAGAGTTTTGTACTGGACCCGCTCATCGATCCGTTCAATGTGGTGGAGCCGGGTAAAAGGCCCCGCGTGACCTTAACGCCTTCACTGGCGCTGAAAGAGGGCAAACCCTATCTCTGTTTTGGTGTACAGGGAGGCGATACCCAGGATCAGAACCTGGTGCAGTTCTTCCTGAACATGGTAGAGTTCGATATGACCGTGCAGAAAGCCACTGAAGCACCGAATTTCAATACCAACCAGTTGTGGTTATCCCTGGGTGGAACCAAACTGGCCGATCGCAAACCCAGACCGGGCAGTATCCTGCTTTCCAATGAAACACCGGAAGCCGTGCGCAATGAACTGAAGAAGATGGGCTATAAGATCAGCACCGGTAACAGGACCAGTGGCCCCATCAATGCGATCCTGTTCGATCACAAACATGGTAGTTTGTGGGGCGGCAGCAGTAATAATGGCGAAGATTACGGAATAGGCTGGTAACCCTTTCTGTTGGCATAAAAAAAGCCCTGGTCGTGTAACAGCCAGGGCTTTTTCATGGGTATGTTATTTAGAGCGTACTCATATCCAGAACAAAACGGTATTTCACATCGGACCGGATCATTCTTTCGTAGGCATCGTTGATATAGTTCACCGGGATCAGTTCGATCTCGGAAACAATATTCTTTTCGGCGCAGTAATCCAGCATTTCCTGGGTCTCCTTGATGCCGCCGATCATGGAACCGATGATGCTCCTGCGTTTGGTGATCAGTGAGAAGGGTGATAAGGAAGGCTCTTCCGAAGGAAGTCCTACGATCAGCAGTTTGCCTTCCAGGTCAAGCAGGTCCAGCATATCCGTATAATCATGGTTGGCTGAAACGGTATCCAGGATCACATCAAAATGACCGGCATGTTTTTTCATGGCATCCTTGTCGGTAGATAACAGGAAATGATGTGCCCCCAGCCTTTTGGCATCAGCTTCTTTTTTAGGGGATGTGCTGATCACGGTCACATCCGCGCCAAAGGATACGGCGAACTTCACGCCCATATGCCCCAGTCCACCCAGGCCCACTACGGCCACTTTCTGTCCTGCTTTCACACCAGCAAAACGTAAAGGCGAATAGGTGGTGATACCGGCACAGAGCAAGGGTGCGGCTGCAGCGGGGTCCAGTTTATCGGAAAGGTGCAACACAAAACGCTCTTTCACCACGATCTGAGAGGAGTAACCTCCCTGTGCAATGGTAACGCCATCCCTTTCGAGCGCGTTGTAAGTGCCGGTCATGCCCTCTTCGCAATATTGTTCCATGTCTTTGTTGCAACTTTTACAGTTGCAGCAGGAATCCACCATCACACCTACACCCACTTTCTCCCCCACTTTGAATTGGGTAACGGCGCTACCTACACCGACCACTTCTCCGATGATCTCATGTCCGGGCACCATCGGGTACATGGAACCGCCCCATTCGTTACGGGCCTGGTGTATATCGCTGTGACAGACACCACAATAATGTATCCTGATCTGCACATCATCTGCGCGCAGGTCCCTTCTTTCGAAGGAAAAGGGTTGTAACGGGCTTTTGGCATCTAAAGCTGCATATGCTTTTGCTGGTATCATAATCGTTTGTTTTGGATGATCGACCGGGCAAAGTTCTGCATTAACGGGATAAAAAAACAAAAGAGATTTGTAGTAAACCATCCATTTCTGATAGTTTATTGACCAGCCGGGCTGGCAATGCCCCGTGTTTCCAGGACTAATTGTTCAACTTGATGAATCCACCGTCGATGGGATAGTCGTTCCCGGAAATAAAGGACGCCTCCTTACTGCAGAGATAGAGTGCCATTGCCGCCACTTCACGGGTCTCAGCCATGCGGCCGATGGGTTGTGTTGCTGATAGTTTGGCAAACATCTCTTTTTCCTTTCCAGGATAGTGTTTGGCCAGAAAGCCGTCAACGAACGGGGTATGCACCCTGGCCGGTGAAATGGAGTTGCAGCGGATGCCTTGCTGCAGGTAATCCCTGGCCACGCTCAGGGTCATGGCATATACTGCGCCCTTGCTCATACTGTAGGCAAAACGATCCGGTATGCCCACCAGGGCAGCGATAGAAGCGATGTTCAGGATCACCCCTCCCCCTTGCCTCATAAATTGCGGGATGGCCTGGTGTAAACAGTTATACGTGCCTTTTACATTCACATTGAATACCCGTTCAAAATCCTCCGCAGAGGTATTGGCCGCAGTGCCCACATGCGCCACACCGGCACTGTTCACCAGGATATCGATATGTCCGATCTGGCCAAAGACAGCCGCCACCTGGTCCTGGTCACTCACATCACAAATATGGTATACGGCTTTGCCCCCATCGGCCTCAATGCTTTCGACGGTCTGTTTCGCATGTTCCTCGTTGATCTCCACAACATGTATTACAGCGCCCTGCCGGGCAAAGGTCTCTGCAATGGCTTTTCCTATTCCACTTCCGGCACCGGTGATCACGGCCTGTTGTTGTTGTAAAGAGAACATCATGCTACGGTTCTTAGAGTTGTGTATAATCTTGTTCCAGGTCAAATATCTTGTTCATCAGCACCCATTTCTCACCCGGTTGGGCAAATGGTAGGGCTTGCTGAAACTGCCACATCAACTGTTCCCATTCCTGCACTTTCGGATTGCCGGCATCGGCGCGGGATTTCTCTTCAAAACGGAAACCGTCGTTCACTTCCATGATCATGAACAGCCGGTTGGCCACCCGGTAGATCTGCATCTGCGTGATACCGGAGGCGGTAATACTGCCAATGATCTCCGGCCATACTTTGCGGTGCCAGTCGTCATAAGCCGCGATACTCGCCGGTTCATCCACCAGGTCAAGTGCGAAACAATACCTATTCATCTATGGCGTTTTTACGGATCCGCTGTCCCTTCCATCCAAAATAGCCTACTACGGCAAAACAAAAGAGTGGTACGATATATCCCAACTGGATATTGCCTGTCATATCACTGATCTGTGCCATTACCGGGGGCAGGATGGCGCCACCCACGATGGCCATTACGATCAAACTGCTGCCAAATTTAGCATCCCCACCCAGTTCACGGATACCGAGTGAAAAAATAGTGGGAAACATGATCGACATGAAAAAGGCAATGGCGATCACGGCATAAACGGCAACCATACCCTGTGCGAACATGGCCACTCCGCTTAACACGGTACTGAGCAGGGCATAGATAGCCAGCAGCCGGGCAGGTTGTAGGAACCTCATAAAAAAAGTGCCCGCAAAACGGCCGATCATGAATGCCATACCGCATCCCCAGCCAAGGTAATCAGCTGCTTTCACCCGGTCGATACCGGCCGCATCAACGGCGAACAGGATAAAGAAACTGAACACACATACCTGTGCGCCCACATAAAAGAATTGTGCGATCACCGCCCAACGCAGGTGACTGTGCCGCAGGCTATGGAACAGGTTCTTGCCAACGGTCTGTTCATCGTTATCATGGATCTCGGGTAACCTGATCAGGGCGAACAGGATGGCCACCACCAGGATGATACTGCCCAATACCAGGTACGGCGTTTTGACACTGGACGCTTCGGATGCCAGCGCCAGTTTACGTGCAGTTTCCGTCATGGCATTCAGCTCTTCATCGGAGAAGCCTTTGGTAAGGATGATCCGGGCGCCGATGATGGGCGCCAGGGTAACTGCCAGTCCGTTAAAGGACTGAGCAAAATTCAACCGCTGTGTGGCCGTGGCCGGATCGCCCAGCAGCGACGCATAGGGATTGGCGGCGGTCTCCAGTATGGTCAACCCGCAGGCAATGATGAACAGCGCCAGCAGGAAGAACAGGTATTGTTGTGTATTGGCCGCCGGAATGAACAGGAACGATCCTATCGCAAAAAGAAGCAATCCCGCAATGATGCCTGCTTTGTAGCCATACCTGCGCATGATGAAACCGGCCGGCAAAGCCATCACGAAATAGGCGATGAATACGGCTGAGTCTACCAGCGAGGACTGGAGCGTATTCAGACTGAACGATTTTTTCAGGTGTGGTATCAGGATAGGGTCCAGGTTATGCACAAAACCCCATAGGAAGAAAAGCGATGTCACCAGGATAAACGGGTACAGCATCTTACGCTGTTGCGGCTGGGCTGATCTCATAGCGGTCGTTCATTTGTTCCATCTAATGGAACTATATTCTTTTATATGGATTGAAACTAAGGTTTTCTCTGTATCATTCCATATTTTTGTCTTGTTTTTTACAAAAAATATGAGACCATGATACAGGTAATTCACCGGGCGATCGATATCCTTGAGTTTGTAGCACGCGACCCTGAAAGACCCAAATTGTTGGGTGAGATCTCTGCCGGCATCAACCTGAAACCCGGCACCTGTGCCAATATTGTAAAGACCCTTACCCTTCGTGGTTACCTGGAAAAACTGGATGCCCAGAAAGGCTACCTGCCCGGAAAACAGCTGTATACCCTACTTGGCAATACCGGTTATAAGAAGGACCTGATAGAAGCGGCCGACCTGGAGATGGAGATCCTGACCGCCAAATTGAACGAGAATACCTTACTGGCCGTATTGAATGGCGAGAACCGGGTGGTGATCCACCGAAAACAGAGCAACCAGCTGGTACAGGCACATACACCGGATGAGAAAAAGGCCTATGATTCCTCCACCGGCCGTTTGCTCATTGCCCTGTTGCCGGATGAGGAACTGGAGAAATTCATTGCCCGTTTTGGCCTGCCCCCCTCCCAGTTATGGCACGATGCCAACACACAGCGCAAATTCTACCAGCAGGTGGAACAGATCCGCGACAAAGGTTATGCGCTGATCGAGGACAGTGTACAGATCATCGGTCTTGCCGTGCCGGTATACCGGAACGAGACCATGGTGGCCAGTCTCAGCATCTATATGCCCGCCTTCCGCTGTACCGACAAGATCCGGAACCGTATGATCAAACTGGGCCTGGAAGCCGCCAGAAAAATATCAAAGAACCTGGGATAAACGCGGTCGCTTATTCCGGTAAGTTCCGCAAAAAGAAATCGCGGATATTACCACCCATGATCTTTTCAATGGCAAGTCTGTCGAATCCCAGCTTCACCAGTTCCGTAACGATCAGCGGTGCGCCGGTGACGTCAAAATGCATTTCAAAAGCGCCATCCCAGTCGGATCCTAGCGCCACTTTATCCACCCCGATCCTGTTGGCCACATATTGTATGGTACGGGCCGTTGCCGCAGCATCCTTGCCACAAACCGCGGTCTCCCATAATCCTACTCCTATCAGTCCGCCACGTTTGCCGATCTCATCAATCTGCGCATCTGATAAATTGCGCTGGTTATCGCACAAGGCCCTTACGCCGGTATGCGATACCAGTAATGGCCCGGTATGGTATTTGAACACATCGCTGATGGTGGCCTGCGAGCTGTGGGCCAGATCAATGGTGATATGGAGACTGTCCATTTTCTTTACTAGTTCAATTCCTTTGGGAGTAAGCCCAGTTTTGTTCATCCCATGCGCAGATCCCGCCCATTCGTTGTCGAAGAAATGCGCCAGGCCGATATACCGTACACCTGCCCGGTAAAAAACATCGAGGTTACCAAGGTCATTCTCCAGCGGTTGCGCACCTTCCAGTCCCAGCATACCGGCCGTCAGTTTGGGGTTGGAGGCCCTGTCGGCTATGAATTGAGACAACTCTCTTTTATTGGTGACCACCCGGAAAGATCCTTTTGAATTCCTGGCCAGCCGGTCAAGGTCATGGCACTGGCGCAGCGCCCTTGTTTTGATGCTGAACCAGTTACCGGGTGTTTGCAATTGTGCAAAATTGAGCAGCCCGATCTGGTCCGAGTTGGACGGGTTCTGTTCAATATTGATGCCTACCGGCACCTTACTCACAATGGTAAATACCTGTAAGGCCATATTGGCCTGCTGCATCCGGGGCAGGTCCACATGACCATACTCGTGAAACCGGGTCAGGTCGCGGTTCCATAACAGGGCATCGCAGTGCAGGTCGGCAATAAAGGGAATGGAATCGTACCAGCTTTGTTTGGGAAAGGGCCCGGTAAGGGTCACTTTGTTTTTTGAGCGATCAATATAGGATGGTCCATAGATAAAGAACAAGGCAATAAAAATGACCAGCAGGATCGCCAGTGTACGAAGGATCTTTTTCATGACAGACAGGTTAGGATACTTGTAAGTTATGAAAAGCCAATGTATTGACTGACAAGATGTTTTTGACAAAACCCATTCTTTTTTTGGTAGATCGATCGCCACACTATTATTTTGCACCCGGAGAGATGGCAGAGCGGTCGAATGCGGCGGTCTTGAAAACCGTTGACTGTCAAAGGTCCGGGGGTTCGAATCCCTCTCTCTCCGCTGAATCACAAAAAAGCCTCTAAATCAATTATTTAGAGGCTTTTTCTTTTATAAAATCTGAAGTGTTCTATTTCTCAACTTTCTCTTCCACTTTCTCTACGGTGATCAGATCGGCCAGGTCCACATTCATCGGCAAAACTCCGATCTGTACAATGGCCCTTTTGCCCCTGATCTCTTTCACCTCACCCACCTGGTAGTTCTTTTTCAGTTTCACCAGCGAACCCACGGTGATATTCTGGTTCAGTTCCTTGTATTTCTGGTCCACTTTTTTGGCCAATTTGTTCACCACGATCTCTTCCTTGCGTTTGAAGAGCAGGTTCTGCAGGTTCCTGACCACCTGGTTCTTGTCTTCGGATTTTTTCCAGTCCAGCACGATCTGTTTCAGTTTCCGTTCCATATCCTTCAGGTAGACAAGCCGGTCTTCAGCTATCCGGTTCTGTTGTTTCAGGAGTTCTACCTGCTGGCGGTGGCGTTCCTTGTTCATCACCTGTTCCATTTCCTTCTTCAGTTTCTCGTTCTCTTTTACCAGTCGGGCCAGTTCCTTTTTCTCTTTCTGCAGTTGCTGCAGGTCCTGCTCGGTGCTGTTCAGCAATCTGTCCAGTTTAAAATGGTCCTCATCTACCAGTTTCCTGGCGCGGTTGATGAGGTGCTGTGGCAGACCGATCCGCTCAGCAATAGCGAACGTATAGGAACTGCCGGGTTTGCCCACAATGAGTTTATACATGGGTTGCAGGTGCACCTCATCGAACTGCATGGCGCCGTTAATGATGCCCTGGGTATGGTTGGCCATCACTTTCAGGTTCAGGTAGTGCGTGGTAACAATGCCGAAGGAATGGCGTCGCGACAATTCCTCCATGATCACTTCCGCAAAAGCCCCCCCCAGATTGGGATCACTACCGCTACCCAGCTCATCAATGAAGAACAGGGTCTTACCGTTGGCCGTTTCAATGAAATATTTCATGTGCAGCAGGTGACTGGAATAGGTACTCAGTTCAAACTCCAGGTTCTGCGTATCACCGATATGGATGAAGAGTTGTTTGAAAATGCCCATCTGCGACATGGGACTCACCGGCACCAGCAATCCGCTCTGCAGCATCATTTGGTTCAGGCCAATGGTCTTCATGGTCACGGTCTTACCGCCTGCATTGGGGCCGCTGATCACCAGGATCCGGCTTTTGTCGTCGAGGGTCAATGTTACCGGTATCGTTTTTTTACCTGAGGCCTTGTTATAGAGGTATAACAGCGGATGGTAGGCATCGATCAGGTGTACATGCGCTTTATCGGCCAGCTCGGGAAACTGTCCGTTCATATCCAGCGCCAGCCTTGCTTTGGCGTGGATGAAATCGTACTCGCCAGTGATCTCCAGGTACTGTTGTAAAAGAGATGCATATATGGATAAACGCGATGTGAGCTCCCGCAGGATACGCTGCACTTCGCGACCTTCTTCGTGTTCCAGGGCAAATACGTCGTTATTGAGTTCGATGGTCTCTTCGGGTTCGATGAATGCGGTCTTGCGGCTATCACTCTCCCCGTGCAGGATACCTTTCACCTGGCGTTTGTGTTCTGAGAACACAGCCACTACCCTTCTGCCATTACTGAAGCTTTCATCAATATCGGCACTGTAGCCTGCTTTGGCCAGTTTGGCCACTACTTTCTCAAACACCCTTCGCAGTTCATTGCGCTTGCGGAACAGGCTCATGCGGATCTTCTGCAGGTCTTCCGAAGCATTGTCCTTCACGTTCCCGTTCTCATCCAGTACCTCATCGATCATCTCAATGATCAGCTTCTCGTAGTAACTGCCCGAGATCACTTTTGCCAATGCCGGAAATGCCTGCCTGCGTTCCGTATCGAACCAGCGGAAGATATTGCTGATATTCTCCGCCAGTTTGCGGATGGGCATCCATTGTTCGCCGGTCAACAGGGCGCCAGGTATGGATAACAATTTGATATCGCGGGCAATATTATGGGTAAAATCATTGGGAAAATACTGGGTCTGCTGCAGGATCAGTTTGTACTCATGACTTTGTTTGAGTTCCGTCTCGATGTATTCCTTGCGTGTATGGATCCGCAGGTTCTCGGCCTTTGTTTTGGCATATTCGGTCCGGGCATGCTCTTTCAGCAAAACCTTGACCTTGTCGAATTCCAGTTGAGTGAGGGCCGATTCCGGGTATAGACGCATAGAGATCCTTACAGTTTTAAGTGCTGCAAAGGTAATGTTGTAGCGGGTATCTCCGTGAAAACCTATTACCATCTGGTACCTGCTGCGCAGGAGTGCCCTTCCTTAGATTTCACAGGAATTGTTAAAACTGGATCGTCTTGTAAGACCTGAACCAT
Source organism: Chitinophagaceae bacterium (assembly GCA_020403425.1). GTDB lineage: Bacteria > Bacteroidota > Bacteroidia > Chitinophagales > Chitinophagaceae > Sediminibacterium. The sequence continues at coordinate 124,293 of JADBXR010000009.1, forward strand.
TGTACCGTCCAATTGTTACTGATGTTTAGTCGTACATTTAAAAAAAGGAACATGATGCGTACCTGGTTATTCATTTTATGGCTGGTGCCCGGCTTTCTGGCCTGTGCTCAGCCCAGAACCGATAAGAAATTGACAACTATGCATAGCCAATCGATCCCCCAAGGGGTTACAACGGATACGGCCACTTTTGGTGAGGGCTGTTTCTGGTGTACCGAAGCTTTTTTTCAACGCCTGGAAGGTGTTTACGAAGTGGTAAGTGGTTATGGCGGTGGTTTTGTGGAGAATCCCACTTACGAGCAGGTATGTGATAAGAATACCGGCCATGTGGAACTGGCCCGCATTGTATACGACCCCGCCAAGATCAGTTATGACGAACTGCTCGAGGTATTCTGGAAAACGCATGACCCCACCACCCGCGACCAGCAAGGCAACGATATCGGGCCGCAATACCGCAGTGTGATCTACTACCACAATGAAGAACAGCGGAAAAAAGCCGAACAATACAAGGCGGAACTGGACAAAAGCGGGGCCTGGAGCAGACCGATCGTTACGGATATTGAACCCTTCAAGAATTTTTATCCGGCAGAGAACTATCACCAGAACTATTACAACAGCAACCAGAACCAGGGCTATTGCCGTTTTGTAATTGCGCCCAAGCTGGAGAAGTTTGAGAAAGTGTTCAAACACAAGCTTAAAAAAGGATAGCGGGGCCGATTGGCGGATGATCGATCTGCATACTGAACGGTTTGTTTCACTGTTGTTGGTCAGGCGAACAACAACGGCGGGAGAACGCATTGTAAAAGGTTCTCCTCGTATTTCCCCTTTGTTTCGTCCGTTCTTTCTTCGCCCTTTCTTCGCTTGGCCGCCGAAGAAAGGGTAGACAAACTATGAGCCATAATTGAACCAGCATAGGACAAGTATAAGACAAAGATTGAACCAAAAGCGGATTTGAAGGGCACTTGAAGGGCATTTGAAGGGCACTTGAGGCTTATGTAAGGGCGGCGGCCGGGTAGCGGAATCAATTGGGGGGGGGGACTGGGTTCCATGCCTTACCTTCTCTCCGGCCGCTTATAGTGACGTCGTTTTGTGGTCGCTCCCAAGCTGGAAAAATTTGAGAAACTGTTCAAACACAAACTCAAAAAGGATAGCCGGTTCGATTGGCGGATGCTTAATCCGTGCAAAAAAACAGTCATCCCCAATCCGCAAATCCGCTAATTCGTTGATCCGTCAATTCACCAATCTCGCTCTCCTCAATTCCAGCAGGTTCAACGCATTCGGATAAAAGCCGGTGATATTGGGCTGCACCAGGTGAAATGCCATATCGTACCAGATGGGTATCACAGGGGCATCGTTGATCACAAGCTGGTCCATTTCACGGTAAAGCTGGTAACGGACCGAGTCGTTGTTCTCAAGCAATGCTTTCTCATACAGCTGGTCGAATGCAGGATTCTTGTAGCGGGTATAGTTGGGGGGCGCCGGGTTCTTACTGTAAAACATGGCCATATAATTCTCTGCATCGGGATAATCGGCGATCCAGCTGCCGCGAAAGAACTGGGCCTGCGATTTGGCTGTCTGCTCCAGCAGTAAACTTTTCTGTATCACTTCCACCTGTACCGGTATGCCCACTTCTTCCAACTGCCGGGCTACGAAACTGGCAATGTCCGCATAGATATTGATGGTGAGCAGTTTTACCGTGGGTAATCCCCTGCCATCCGGGAAACCGGCCTGTTTCAATAACTGTTTGGCCCTGGCTGGATCATAGGGATAGCCTTTGACCATTTCCGTATTACGCGATGGCAGACCTCCCGGTACAAAACCCGCTTCGGCCGGTATGCCGATGGAGTTGCGCATGTACATCATGAGCTGCCGGCGATTGATGGCATGGTTCATGGCCTGCCGCACCAGCCGGTTGCCATTGGCGCTGTTCTGTACCAGCGGATTATTCTCATCCACCAGTATGCCAAAATATTCTGTGTTCAGGTATGGATGTTTTTTCAGCAGTATCTTTCCCTCCCACTGTTTTCGCAGTTCACCCTTCTTGGTCAGCACTTCATCTTTGAAAGAAGGGTCCAGGTCGTTCACAAAACTCAATCCACCCTGGCGGAACTGGAGGAACTCCGTGGCTTTATTGTCGAAGAAACTGATCTTTACCGCATCGAGGTAGGGTAATGACCGGCCACTGCTGTCACGCTCCCAGTACTTAGGGTTCTTATGCAGTATCAGGGCCTCTCCCTCATCCCAGGAAGCGAACCGGAACGGCCCGGTGCCACAGGGATGCCTGCGGAAATCCTTCCCATATTTTTCCACCACTTCCCGCGGTACAATGCTGCAGTATTGCATGCTCAGAATGCCCAGTATGGGATGAAAGGGTCGCAATAGTTTCAACTGAAAAGTAGAATCGTTCGGTGCGGTAAATCCTTCTGTGGTATCCACCCGGTCATTGAAGATCCAGGCGCCGCTGCTGGCGGTATGCTTATCGATGATGCGCTGCAGGCTGTATGCCACATCCGCTGCTGTCATCCTTCTTCCTTTCCCGCCCGTGAAAGCCTCGTTGTCGTGGAAATACACATCGTTCCTGAGATGGAAGGTATAAGTGAGCCTGTCTTCGCTGATGTTCCAACTACGGGCAACCGAGGGTACCAGGTTCAGTCCGCTGTCTATTTCCACCAGTGTATTATAGATCTGGTGAACCGGCCACATGATCGATTGGTTCTTGGCAAAGGCCGGGTCAAGCGTGGCGATCCCTGTGGATTCGTTATAATTAAACACCTGGCGTTTTTCTGTCCGGACCTGCTGACAAGCCATGGTGATAAAAGCCGGCAGCAGCCATAAAAAATAACGGAGACCTATGGTATGTTGGAAAACGGGAGGGACAATTATCTTATTATTCACATTCATGCCCCCCGAATATCATAATTTTAAACAATGAATACAAAAATCAGATTCCTGTTGCTGGCTGTCATGTGCAGCTGGGGTATGGCACAGGCGCAATTGGGTGTAGAAAAAGAAGTTTTCACCAAAGCGGATACGCTCCGGGGCAGTCTGAATGAGAACCGTACCTGGTGGGATGTGCTGTACTACAGCATTGGCGTAACACCTGATTTTACCCAAAGAACGATCAAGGGCAAAGTGGATATTTCTTTCAAGGTATTGCGTCCGGGTAAGACCATGCAGATAGACCTGCAGGAGCCGTTGCAGTTGACCAAAGCTTACCTGGGTGACACCAAACTGACGTATCAACGTGAAGGAAATGTTTACTGGATCGATATTCCCATGAACCTGGTAAAAGGCAGTACGCAGAAACTGGCCCTGGCCTATGAGGGATCTCCTAAAATAGCGAAACGGGCACCCTGGGATGGCGGCTGGATCTTCCAGAAAGATGAGAAAGGGCGTCCCTGGATGACGGTGGCCTGCCAGGGCCTGGGCGCCAGTGTCTGGTATCCCTGCAAGGATCACCAGAGCGATGAACCGGACAATGGCGCCACTATGCTCATCACGGTTCCGGATACCCTGATCGCCGTGGCCAATGGACGGCTGATCAGCCGTAAAAGTTACAGCCCGGGCAACCTGACCTGGCGCTGGGAGGTGAAGAACCCGATCAATAATTACAACCTGGTCCCCTATATCGGTAAATACGTGAATTTTACGGATACCCTGATGGGTGAAAAAGGCAAACTGGACCTGAGTTATTGGGTATTGGATTATAATCTCGACAAAGCCAAAGAACAGTTCAAACAGGCCAAGACCATGTTGCGTGCCTTTGAATACTGGATGGGGCCCTACCCTTTTTATGAGGACGGTTACAAACTGGTAGAATCCCCACACCTGGGCATGGAACACCAGAGTGCGGTGGCTTACGGTAACAAATACCAGAACGGTTACCTGGGCCGCGATCTGAGCGGCAGCGGCTGGGGACTGAAATGGGATTTCATCATCGTTCACGAAAGCGGCCATGAATGGTTCGCCAACAGCATTACCAGTAAGGACCTGGCCGATATGTGGATACATGAGGGCTTCACCAATTATTCTGAGACCCTGTTCACAGAGTACGTTTACGGAAAACAGGCCGGTAATGAATACAATTACGGCACCCGCAGGGGCATCCAGAACGATAAACCCATCATCGGCCCCTATGGCGTGAACAAGGAGGGCAGCGGAGATATGTATCCCAAATCGGGCAATATGCTGCACAGTATCCGCCATGCCATGAACGATGATGAGAAGTTCCGGGACATGCTCCGCTATCTGGGCAGAAAATTCTACCACCAAACGGTTACCACCGAAGATATCCAGGAAGTGGTGAGCCAGTATTTTGGCAGCAGCGTTACCAAGATATTCGACCAGTACCTGCGCACCACGCAGGTGCCCGTGTTTGAATATTCGGTTTCGGCCGATCAGAGAACCCTGTCATACCGCTATACCAACTGCGTTGATGGCTTCAATCTTCCCATCTTCCTGAATACGCCCAAAGGCGGTCTGTTACTGGGGCCGGAATCCAACAAATGGAACACCAAGGAACTGAAGCCGGGAGACTGGGCAGCCTTCCCCATCAAAGAGATCGAGAAGAACTATTACGTGGTGGTGAAACAAGGCAGCCTTTGATACCTAAAGAATAATCAACCGTTAGTACTTGTATTATCAGTAAATTCTTTCATATTCGCGCATAGCCATCTATGGTGATGGTCAACTGCCAATTATCAATTAGCCAACATGGGGAGTATACGTAAACAGACCATCATTTCCAGTATACTGGTGTATATCGGGTTCCTGATCGGTTTTGTGAACAATTATTTCTATACGACCTCCACCCCTTTCTTCTTTTATGAATCAGGGAATGTGTTTACCCCCAGCCAATATGCGCTGACGCGTATCTTCTTTGATTTTGGCCAGATCATGTTTGCTTTCGGAGCTCTGGGGGTGATCCCGGTGATCTATAAATTCTATCCGTACTACAAGGACAACCTGCCCGAAAAAAAGATCGACCTGCTTTCCTGGGCATTGCTGGCCTCTTTTATCGGCTTTATCCTGGTGCTTTGGGGCGGCTGGTATTTTGAGCCCCTGTTCATCCGGAAATTCACGGAGAAATCGGCATTGGTGGTGGACTACTATTTCTGGTTGTTCCCCTTTGCCATGGGTATGCTGTTCTTTTCGGTGATCGAGAGCTTTTGCTGGGCCGTGCACAAATCGGTGCTGTCCAATTTTCTGAAAGAGACCGGTCTACGCATCCTCACGAGTATACTGATCCTGCTGTTCTACTTTAAGGTACTGAGTTTCGAATACTTCATTTACCTGTTCGCTTTCCAGTACCTGGTGGTGTTCCTGGTGTTATTGGTTTACCTGTATCGCACCGGTCATTTGTACCTCACGTTCCGGATCAGCCGGGTAACGCGTAAGTTCTGGAAAAAGATCCTGAGCATGCAGGCGCTGATCTTCGGCGGTACGCTGATCGCTGCAGTGGCTGCCACCATCGACAGCCTCATCATCGCCAGTTTAAAAGGACTGACCGCCACCGGTATCTTTGTGTTTGCCCAGTATGCCGCCAATTTGATCCAGGTGCCGCAGAGAAGTATCCAATCCATTTCGGCGGGTATCCTGTCACGTGCCTGGAAGGACAAGGATTACAAAGAGATCCACCGTATCTACCAACGCTCCTGCATCAACCTGTTGTTGCTGTCCCTCTTCATTTTCGGAAATATCTGGCTGAACGTGGTGGATGGCATGCAGGTACTGAATATCCAGAAAGATTATGCGGACGGGCTGGGTGTACTGTTCATCCTGGGCATGGTCCGCATCATTGATGCCGGCACCGGGCTGAACGCGATGGTGATCAATACTTCCACTTTCTGGCGCTTCGATTTCTACAGCGGTGTGGTATTGCTGGCCTTCCGGTTGCCACTTACGTATTTCCTGATCAAGAACTATGGCATCATCGGATCGGCTTTTGCAGAGCTGGCGGCCTATTCAGTATACAATTTCATCCGCTTCGAGTTCCTGAGAAGGAAATTCAATATGCAGCCCTTTACCCTGAAAACCCTCTATTCACTTTTATTGGCGATAGCCGCTTATGGGTTCTGTTATTGGCTGATGAAGGACATACATGGCTGGACAGGGTTGTTCCTCCGGGGCATCAGTTTCTCAGCCATCATGATCGGCGGGATCTTCTATTTCCAGTTAACGCCTGATGCGGGACAGTTATATGCTGTTCTACTAAAAAGGGTCAATTCGTTCAGAGGCAAGAACAGTTGATGATGATTCATTAAGAATCGCGTCTCAGGTCAGAAGGTTTCGCAGAGAGGTTTGGAACAAATCATTGCTAACACGTTGTGCCATTAAAATTCAAACATCTTGTAATTCAAAAACCCTTGTCGCTCATGGCCGCTGGGCCCCGTCCCTGTTACCGGGCTGCTTTTTCTTCTGCCAAAATGTGCTTCGCATCATTTTGTCTGCCTTCGCCTTCGCTTAGCACCGAACAAAAAGAGGCCCGTACACAGGGACTGATTAGATTCATTTTACCGAACACCCTGAATGATATGTTTTTATTTTTCTAACCGAAGAGATTTTAAATCATCTAATAGCACAACACGTTAATTACTAATTGATCATTACTTCGTCACCCTTCCCGCTCCACGAAACTTAGGCTGCCAGTATTTTTCGTTCAGGTCGCTGATCATGACCCCGCCGCTGGTGGCCGCGTGTACGAATTTGTTATTGAGCAGGTAAACACCCACATGCGAAATATCCCGTCCGCTGGTGTTAAAGAATACGAGGTCTCCTTCGCGTAGGTCCTCCAGTTCGATCTTTTCCGCAAAATTGTATTGTTCCTGCGAGGTACGTGGCAGGGCAACCTGGTATACATCACGCATGATCACCTGGGTGAACGCAGAACAGTCGATACAGTTATCGGTACTGCCACCCATACAGTACTTGGTCCCCCACCATTTATCGATCACTTCCAATAAAGGGATATTGGTCAGTTTCTCTACCGAAGCATCGGTGGCAATGGCATATTTCAGTTGTAACATACTGGCATTCTCAATGCCGAACGACATGAGCCGGTTCTCCGCCTTACCATAACCGGCAGCTTCCTCTTTCCCTCCTTTTTTGCTAATGCCCGAACCTGTTTTCTGGCTGGAAGTGACCAGGTAACCCGGTGTCACCTCTATCCCATTGATGAATTCCCGATTGGCAGTGGAGCGTACTTTCTTCAGAGAAGTAGCAGAAGCGGCACTATCTTTCGTAGAGATCTTGCGAATAGAACTACAGCCCGACAGTACGAGCATGGCAAACAAAAGCAGATATGGAACCTGTATTTTTTTCATATACCAATACTTGCAAGATAAGTGCCAACAGGCTGAAAAAAGGGCAAGGGGAATAACTTTTGCCTTTTCGGGAACAGCGCTGCAGTATGTGGATAAGTCACCCGGCCCGCGGAGGGCCTGCTGTAAGGCCAGTTGTGGAAAAAATTGGCTTCTTTCCGGGGGTCAGATGAACGATATTTGTCGCCTGTCCGGAATTCACTTAAAAACCCCAAACGCCAAACCCCAAACCCCAAACTCCCGACCGCTCCATGCCCCAGTTCTCACATTTACACGTGCATACCCAATACTCGTTGCTCGATGGTGCCGCACCGATCGACAGCCTGTATAAAAAAGCCATGAAAGATGGTATGCCGGCGCTGGCCATCACCGACCACGGTAATATGTTCGGTGCTTTCAATTTTGTGAGCCAGGCCTGGAAGAACACCAAAGTGGTGGGCAAAGATGCCAACGGGAAGGACATACTGGAACCTACGGTTAAACCGATCGTGGGCTGTGAGTTCTATGTGGTGAAGGACAGGCACGTCAAGACCTTCACCAAGGAACTGAAGGATGAACGTTACCACCAGGTATTGCTGGCCAAGAACAAGATCGGGTACCAGAACCTGGTGAAACTGACCTCGCTGGGTTTTATTGAGGGTATGTACAGCAAGTATCCGCGTATAGACAAGGAGCTGATCGAGAAATACCATGAGGGTCTGATCGCCACCACCTGCTGCATAGGCGCCTATGTACCACAGACCATCCTGCACGATGGAGAAGAAAAAGCGGAACAGGAATTCAAATGGTGGCTGGACCTGTTCGGTGAGGACTATTACATCGAACTGCAGCGGCATAACATGAAGGAACAGGAACTCATCAACCAAACCTTGCTGAAGTTCTCGAAGAAATACCAGGTACCGGTGATCGCCACCAATGACAGTCACTATGTAGACAAGGACGATTCCAATGCACACGATATCCTACTCTGCATCAATACCGGCGAAAAGCAGAGTACACCGGGTTTTGATGATTTTGTGAACGATGATGTGCAGCTGAAGAACCGCCGTTTCAAGTTCCCCAATGACCAGTTCTATTTCAAGACCACGGATGAGATGTCGAAGCTGTTCAGCGATATCCCGGAGTCGCTGGAAAATACCCAGGCCATTGTGGACAAAGTGGAGATCCTGAATCTTAAAAAAGATATCCTGCTCCCTGCCTTTCCTATTCCCAAAGATTTCCAGGTGCATGCAGATGCCAACCTGAATCAATGGGAGTTCCTGAAGCACCTGACCTACGAGGGTGCCAAACAACGCTATTCCGATCTGACGCCGGAGATACAGGAGCGGATCGATTTTGAATTGTTCACCATCAAGACCATGGGTTTTGCCGGTTACTTCCTGATCGTTAGCGACTTCATCAAAGCGGGCAGGGATATGGGTGTATTCGTGGGCCCGGGTCGTGGATCCGCTGCCGGCAGTGTGGTAGCGTATTGCATCGGCATCACCAATATCGACCCCATCAAATACAACCTGCTGTTCGAGCGTTTCCTGAACCCGGACCGTAAGAGCATGCCCGATATCGATACCGACTTTGATGATGAGGGCCGTCAGAAAGTGATCGATTATGTGGTGGACAAATATGGCAAGAACCAGGTGGCCCAGATCATTACCTATGGTACCATGGCGGCCAAAATGAGTATCAAGGATGTGGCCCGCGTACTGGACCTGCCATTGGCCGAAAGCAATATGCTGGCCAAACTGGTACCGGATAAACCGGGTACGGAATTACGACGTGTGTTACACGCGCCGCTCACTGCCAAAGAAGGTGAGAAATCGCTGGAAGAAAAAGAGGCCTATCAGCAGGATGATATCGAGAACGTAAAGAAGATCCGCGAGATCTATAACGGTACGGATATACGGGCACAGGTATTGAAAGAGGCCGAGCGACTGGAGGGATCCGTTCGCAACACCGGTATACATGCGGCCGGTATCATCATTGCCCCCAAAGACCTGACCGAACTATTGCCCGTTGCCACCGCCAAGGACTCCGACCTCTGGGTCACCCAGATCGAAGGAAGCGTGATCGAAGATGCAGGCGTTATTAAAATGGACTTCCTGGGTTTGAAGACCCTCTCCATTTTAAAAACGGCGCTGGAACTGATCAAGCAGAACCATAATGTAGACATTGACCTGGACAATATTCCGCTGGATGATGAAAAGACCTTCCAGTTATACCAGAAAGGCGAGACCAATGCCACGTTCCAGTTTGAAAGTGTGGGTATGCAGAAATACCTGCGCGAACTGAAACCGGATAAGTTCGACGACCTGATCGCCATGAACGCCCTGTACCGTCCGGGCCCAATCGCCTATATCCCCAAATTCATCGACCGGAAACATGGCCGCGAAGCCATCAGCTACGACCTGGACGATATGAAGGAATACCTGGAAGATACCTACGGTATCACAGTGTACCAGGAGCAGGTGATGCTGTTGAGCCAGAGTATCGGCGGTTTTACCAAGGGCGATGCGGACGTGTTGCGGAAGGCCATGGGTAAAAAACAGAAGGCCGTACTGGATAAGATGAAGGCCCAGTTCATTTCAGGGGCCACGGCCAAAGGACACCCGGCAGACAAACTGGAAAAGATCTGGACCGACTGGGAAGCGTTTGCCCAGTATGCATTCAATAAATCGCATTCTACCTGTTATGCGTTCGTGGCCTACCAGACAGCTTACCTGAAAGCCCATTATCCGGGAGAATATATGTCTGCGGTGCTGAACCATGCCGGAGCCATTGAAAAGATCACTTTCTTCATGGAAGAGTGTAAACGCATGGGCATCAAAGTACTCGGTCCGGACATCAACGAATCGCTGAAAGGTTTTGCCGTGAACCAGCGGGGTGAGATCCGTTTTGGACTGGGCGGGTTGAAAGGTGTGGGTGATGCGGCCGTGGATACGGTGATCGCAGAAAGGGAAAAGAACGGCCCGTATAAAGACATTTTTGATTTCATCAAACGCGTGCTGCAGAAGAACGTGAACAAAAAATCACTGGAAAGTCTCGCCTATTCCGGCGCTTTCGATTGTTTTACGGCCTATCACCGCGCGCAGTATTTCTATACTCCGGATAACGAACGTCAGAGCGGACTGGAACGTATCATTGCCTATGGACAGGCACAACAAAGCGCCGCCGGAACCGCCAATACCCTGTTCGGCGATCTTTCGGATGCCATGCAGGTGCAGGTACCCAAGATACCCAATTGCGAACCCTGGACCTTGACCGAACTGCTGGATCATGAAAAAGAAGTGACCGGTATGTTCATGAGCGGCCATCCACTGGACCATTTCAAGTTCGAACTGAAACATTACGGTATTACCAGGATCAGCGATTTCAATGAGATCAAGGATTCTCTCAGCACACAGTCGGGCCTGGGAAAGAGCCTGCGCGTGGCAGGACTGGTGATCGATGTGCAGCACAGGGTGACCAAGACCGGCAAGAATTTCGGATCCTTCGTGATCGAGGATTTCACAGGCAAAACCGAATTTGTGCTGTGGAGCGAAGATTATATCAAATTCCAGAACTACCTGGAAAAGGGACAGAACATCCTGCTGACCGGCTTTTTCCGTAACCGGTTCAATCAGCCTAATAATTTTGAATTTAAGATCAATATCATGTCCTTACTGGAAACCGTGAAGCAGAACCTGACCCGTAGTATCGAGATCAGCATGCATCCGGCTTCCGTAACCCCTGATTTTGTGAGTTTCGTTGATAAGAATGTCCGCAGTAACCCCGGCAAAGCCACCCTGAAGTTCAATATCTTTGAACCGAAGGACAACCTGAAGATCACGCTGAGCAGTTTCGACAGGGGTTTCCAGATGAACGAAGAAATGGCCGAGTTCCTGATGAACAACCCGGATGTGGATATCCATGTGGGCGTTGCGGGGTGAGCGGATACCTGTATTTGACAAAGTATCACATAATGCAAGGGCTTTCGGGAAGATCGCGCAGCTTTTTACCGAATAGATATTTATCACATATTCATGTGGTACGCTGCTACTCACCCGCCTATACAGCTGTTCATCCTTTTTTATAGGGTTATGAGATGATTATTGCACTATTTACAAGGTCATCAAATCAAAACCCGCATGCAAACACCTCTTCCTTCCCAAAGGATCATCACGGTTGATATACTTCGTGGTTTCGCACTTTTCGGTATCCTTCTGGCACATATGATCTTCTGGTACAATGCCGGTCCCCTGCCCGGAGAACTGTTCAATAAATACCAAGACATTGCCTCGCAGGTACTTCCCGTACTGAATGAGTTGCTGATCGCCGGGAAATTCTTCGCTTTCTTTTCTTTCCTATTCGGACTGAGTTTTTACCTGCAGATGCAGAGCCTGGAGAAGCGACAGGACAATTTTGTGCTTCGTTATGCCTGGCGCATTGCCTTGCTCGGCATCATCGGCGTGATACACCATGCTTTCTGGCGGGGAGATATCCTATCGATCTATGCGCCGCTGGGATTCCTGTTATTACCCATGCGGAATTGGAGCAACCGGGTGATCCTGATACTGGGTATCCTCTTTGCCATTAATATGCCCGGGAAACTGATCGAATTGACCAGGTTATTGAGTATGGCCCAGCCACAACCCCAAAATGGCCCACCCCAGGATTTTGAAGCGGCAGGTAAAGCATTCCTGGCGCTGATAAAGCAACCTCACTGGTTGCCTTTGTGGAAGGCCAATCTGATCGCTTTTTCCGAAAAATTCCGTTTTCAGCTGGATAGTGGACGCATTTTTGTCACATTCGGCTTTTTCCTGCTGGGCATGTACAGCGGTCGAAAGAACTGGTTCCACCAGGGCGAGGGCTCACGCCCCGTTTTCCGGAAGATATTCCGAAAGAGCGGCTGGCTGATACTGGTTTGTTTTCTCTGTGGCCTGAGCATTTTTGGCGCCAATAGCCTCTTTCATCTTGGCTGGGAACAGAAACCCCTGGCCGGTTTCATTTTCAGCATATTCTTCGATGTGATGAATGCGTCCCTGGTCTGCTGGTACATTACCGGCCTCAGCCTCTTGTTGTTCAGGCCCAGGTGGCAAATAAGACTGTATCCGCTGGCCACCGTAGGCAAACTGGCGCTTACCTGTTACCTGACGCAGACCTTGTTGGGGCTTGGACTCTTTTACGGCGTTGGACTGGGCCTGGTAGGCCAGACGCCGCCCTGGTTGAACTGGCTGATCGCTTTGGGCTTCTTTGTTCTGCAGATCATTGTGGGCAACTGGTGGCTGAAAAGGTTCCAGTACGGGCCGGTGGAATGGCTCTGGCGCTCGGCCACTTTCCTGAAATGGTACCCGCTCCAAAAGAAATAACTGCCCCCTTGTCAGGTTTTTACTGTTGCAACGTCATTAATCACAATGGTGGAAAAGTCAAAACTGCATAAACCAGGGTTTGGATTTATATTTGACATCCTTCTATCATTAGAGATAACTCATAAACAACTTAAACCGTAAAAAATGGCTTTAGAATTAACAGACGCAAATTTCCAGTCAAAAGTGCTGGACAGCGATAAACTGACCGTGGTGGATTTCTGGGCAGAATGGTGTGGCCCCTGTCGTGCCATCGGACCCGTTATTGAAGAACTGGCCAAAGAATATGATGGTAAGATCAATGTAGGCAAAGTGAACGTTGACCATAATCCTAACCTGAGTGTGAATTATGGCATCACTTCCATCCCAGCCATCCTGTTCATCAAAGGTGGCCAGATCGTAGACAAACAGATCGGTGCCGTACCGAAATCCGTATTGGACAAGAAGATCCAGGCGCATATTTAAGAGGTACAGACATATTTAGACAAGAGCCCGGAGACCGGGCTCTTTTTTTTTGAACAGAGCAAGGGAATATTGAATATTGAACAAGGAATGATGAATGATGAATGATGAATCCTGTTCTTTTAGTGCAGCCTCAACATTCTTCGGTTCCTTGTTCCTCTGTTCCGTTGGCGCATTGGCGTATTAGCGCATTGGCGTATTGGTCTTTGGTCTCCCGCTTTCAGCGGGATCTTCGCTTCGCTACGATTTGGTCTTTGGCATTCATCATTCCTTGTTCATCTGCTCTTCTGTTCCATTGCGCATTAGCGGATTGGCGTATTGGTCTTTGGCATGCACATTTTGAAGCGTTTGCCGTTAGGGAATTCATCATTCCTTGTTCATCTGTTCATTATTCATGATTTCCCTCCTCTGTTCCTTGTTCCTCTGTTCCATTGGCGCATTGGCGTATTGGCGTATTAGCGCATTGGTCTCCCGTTTTCAGCGGGATCTTCGCTTCGCTACGATTTGGTCTTTGGCATTCAACATTCCTTGTTCATCTGTTCATTATTCAATATTCCCTTCCTCTGTTCCTTGTTCATCTGTTCTTCTGTTCCATTGGTCTTTGACATTCATCATTCATCATTCCTTGTTCATCTGTTCATTATTCAATATTCCCTATCTTTCACGCTGATTTCTGAACCAAAACGATGCTTCTATGAACATTAAGGCGCGGTTGATACTGATGAATTTCCTGGAATTCTTTGTCTGGGGTTCCTGGCTGATCTCTCTGGGTGGCTATATGATCGTTACACTCAAATTCACCGGTGGCGAAGTGGGCGCTGTGTATGCCACAATGGGTATTGCTTCGCTGTTCATGCCTGCCCTGATGGGGATCGTGGCCGACCGCTGGATCAATGCCGAAAAAGTATTGGGTTCATTACATATCATCGGGGCTTTATTGTTGATCTGGGCCTCCACGGTCTCCGATTACCGCACTTTTTACCTGATCATGTTATTGAACTCCATGGCCTTCATGCCCACCATTGCATTGAACAATACTGTTTCTTATATCGTGCTGGAAAAGAAGGGATATGATATCGTAAAAGACTTCCCTCCCATCCGCGTATGGGGAACCGTAGGTTTCATCGTGGCCATGTGGATGGTGGATATCTTCGGCTGGACCAAAAGTCCACTTCAATTATACGTCAGTGCCGGATCGGGCCTGTTGCTGGGACTATATGCATTTACCATGCCCGCCTGTACCCGGGTAGCGGTGGAGGCCAAACGCAGCCTGGTATCGGCGTTGGGACTGGATGCTTTTGTATTGTTCCGCAGGAAAAAGATGATCATTTTCTTCCTGTTCGCCATGTTACTGGGTGCTGCCCTGCAGATCACCAACGCCTTCGGATCTCCTTTCCTGGACGATTTCAAGGATAAGTTCCCTGATTCATTCGGGGTACAGCATCCCAATCTGCTGATCTCCATTTCACAGATCTCTGAGACCCTGTTCATCCTGACCATCCCGTTCTTCCTGAAACGTTTCGGTATCAAGAACGTAATGCTGCTGAGCATTTTTGCCTGGGTATTCCGTTTTGGCCTGTTTGCCATTGGCGATCCGGGTCCCGGACTCTACCTGCTGGTACTCTCCATGATCATTTATGGTATGGCATTCGACTTCTTCAATATTTCCGGGTCTCTCTTTGTGGAAAAAGAAGCTGATATCAAGATCCGCGCCAGCGCACAAGGGTTGTTCATGCTGATGACCAATGGTATCGGGGCCTATCTTGGAGGAACCATCAGCGGCTGGGTAGTGGATTATTTTACGGTGGATGGTGTCAAGAACTGGCAGCATATCTGGCTCAGCTTTGCAGGATATGCACTGATCCTCGGTATTGTATTCCCGATCGTATTCCGTTATAAACACGACAGGCACACACTGGAAAACGTTAAACAGTAATCAACTGGTCATTAAAAATAAGCCCATGTGCAGGTGCTGATGTAAGGGGTTTTTCCCAATCTGCCAATGACAATTATTAATTTCTGATTACCAATTACTGATTAATTTCGTGCCTCAAATATGTGACTATGATCTCTGCAGTATCAGACCCTTTTAGCCTGGTAGCCAACACACAGGATGCACAACTCAAACAGATCGGCGAAAAAATACTGAACAAGGAAAGGATCCTCTTCGATGAGGGTGTAACCCTTTTCGAAAAAGGTTCCCTGGCCTATCTTGGCGCACTGGCCAACTGGGTGCGCGAACAGAAGCATGGCAACAAGACCTATTTTAACCGGAATTTCCATATTGAGCCCACCAACGTATGTGTGTTCTCCTGTAAATTCTGTTCTTATTCCCGCTTATATGCCCACCGAGAAGAAGGTTGGGAACTGAGCATCCAGCAGATGCTCGATATTGTAAAAAGCTATGATGGTCAGCCGGTCACTGAAGTGCATATCGTAGGCGGCGTTCACCCTAAAATGGACCTTGACTTTTTTATCGAACTGCTGCGCAGCATCAAAGCGCACCGACCGGACCTGCATATCAAGGCCTTTACGCCGGTGGAACTGGACTATATGTTCCGTAAAGCCAAAGTAAGCATAGAAGAAGGTATGCGCCTGGCCCACGAAGCCGGACTGGATTCACTGCCAGGTGGTGGCGCGGAGATATTCCATCCGGAGATCCGCAAACAGATCTGCGAGGATAAAGTAGATGCGGATGGCTGGTTACATATTCACAAAGCCGCTCATCAGCTGGGTATGCATAGCAATGCAACACTGCTGTACGGACATATCGAAAAATTCTGGCACCGGATCGACCATATGGAACGTCTGCGCAGCCTGCAGGACGAGACCGGTGGTTTCAACACGTTCATCCCACTCAAGTTCCGTAACAAGGATAACGATATGAGCCATATTGCAGAGTCATCCGTGATAGAAGATATGCGCATGTATGCGGTATCCCGTCTGTATATGGACAACTTCCCGCATATCAAAGCCTACTGGCCGATGCTGGGCAGGCAGAATGCGCAGTTAACGCTTTCTTTCGGCGTGAACGATATCGATGGTACCATCGACGATTCCACCAAGATCTACGCCATGGCCGGCAGTGAAGAACAGACCCCTGCCATGAGTACTGCGGACCTGGTCCGCCTGATCAAACAAGTAAAACGGCAGCCCATTGAAAGGGGCACTCTGTACAACGAGATCAGGGACTATACCCATGTGAATGTTGACGAACCTGAGCTAAATGCCACACTATAGCTTTTAGCGATCCAATAATGCAAAAGACGTCATAGGAATACACAACTATGGCGTCTTTTCGTTTGGTACGGGCTGGTCACCGGCAGGCATCAAAATCAAACGCAAAGTTGTATCGTTGGTGAAATAGCTGATGGTCCAATTGATAAAGATGAACAACCGGTTCTTCACACTTACGATCAGCATGAGGTGCAGGAACATCCATACATACCAGGCCAGCCGTCCCTGGAAGCTGATGAAGGGCAGGTCAACAACCGCTTTCCTTTTGCCGATGGTGGCCATGGTGCCGGGATTTCTGTAAACAAAAGCACGAAGGGGCTTACCCCTAAGCAGGTTCCTGAAATTATGTGCCAGGTTTTTTGCCTGTGCGATCGCCACATTGGCCAATTGCGGATGTCCTTTCGGGAAATCCGGGTTCTCCATATAGGCGATGTCGCCTATCACATATACATTCTCCGATCCCTCCAACCTGTTACAACCGTCCACTTTTATCCGGTTGCCCCGAACCAGTTGCTGCGCTGAAATACCTGATGGCACATTGCCCGTAAGCCCTGCGGACCAGATAAGTGTATGTGTTGGAATGCTTCTTCCATCTGTCAGGGTAACTGTTTTACCATCATATGTGCTCACCTGCGACCACGTCAATACATTCACCCCCATCTGTTCCAGGTATTGCTGCGATCGCTGCTGAGAGGCCTTACTCATGGCACCCAAAGTGGCGGGTCCTGCCTCCAGCAGGTACACATTCAACCTTGAAAAATCCATATCCGGATAATCTTTGGGAAGTACATGGGTCTTCAATTCAGCCAGTGAACCCGATAATTCAACCCCGGTTGGACCACCGCCCACTACCACAATATTCATGATAGCAGGTAATGCTTCCGCATGTGCAGACAAAGCTTCCTCAAAATTCAACAATATCCTGTTACGGAGTGTGATGGATTCCACGGTGGATTTCATGGGAAAAGCGAAACGCTCAATATCCCGGTTGCCGAAATAGTTAGTGGTGCAGCCTGTAGCGATCACCAGGTAATCGTACGTAAAAATGCCCGCAGAACTGATCACCCGCTGTGCATGGGTATCTACCTCTTTTACTGCGGTCAGTCGAACATGCACATTCTTTTTTTTCTGAAATACCTTTCTTAGCGGAAAGGAAATGGAGCTGGGCTCAAGCCTGGCCGTTGCTACCTGGTACATCAGGGGCTGGAACTGGTGAAAATTGTATTGGTCGATCAAGGTGATCTCATAATCACTCTCACTGATCCTCCGTGCCAGTTGCAACCCGGCAAACCCCGCACCAAGTATCACAATATGCTTTTTGGAGGTAGACATATTTCATAGGATTTATGATGAGCCATTTGCAGAAAACAGAATGAGTGAATGAGTGGATGAATGAATGAGTGAATGTTTTGATAACACTCACTACTAACCACTGACCACTCACTACACTAACATTCCGGCAAGCTGATCGGTATATGTATCGCTAATCCCCCATCGGCTGTTTCTTTGTACTTACTGCTCATATCCAGCGCTGTATCCCACATGGTCCTGATGACCTTATCCAGGCTCACGATGGCATAGTCCGGGGAACTTTGCAGCGCCAATTGTGAGGCTGTGATGGCCTTGATGGCACCCATGGTGTTTCGTTCGATACAGGGGATCTGCACCAGTCCGCCGATCGGATCACAGGTCAGTCCCAGATGGTGTTCCATGGCAATTTCGGCGGCCATCAGTGCCTGGCGCTGGGTGCCTCCCATACATTCCGTGAGTGCTGCCGCTGCCATGGCAGATGATACGCCGATCTCGGCCTGGCAACCACCCATGGCGGCAGAAATGGTGGCCCCTTTCTTAAAGATACTACCGATCTCTGAAGCCACCAGCAGAAAACGGATGATCTTGTCTTCACTATCTCCATCACAAAAGGTGATATAATACTGCAACACGGCCGGTATCACACCCGCAGCGCCATTGGTGGGGGCGGTCACGACCCTGCCAAAAGAAGCGTTTTCCTCATTCACGGCCAGTGCAAAACAACTAACCCAGTCCAATATATATTTGAAATCGTTACCACCCTTTTTTATGCAGGCTATCCAGCTGTCATACTCCGAGTAGGTCTGCCCTTTCATCAGTTTTTTATTCAGGTCAAATGCCCTTCGGCGCACATGTAATCCGCCGGGTAATTGTCCCTGTGCATGACAGCCCCGATACATGCATTGTTTCATGGCGTCCCAGATCTGTAATACCCCTTTTCTGGTCTCGGCTTCTGAACGCCAGGCGCTTTCATTCTCCATCACCACTTCGTGTATGGCCATGCCCTTCATGCAGGAATGCAGCAGGTCATTGGCCGTATCTATCGGGAAAGGCAGTTGCACCACGGGTTTACCGCCATGGGCCTCCCCTTCTTTTACCACGAACCCACCTCCAATGGAAAAGAATGTCTCACTCCAGTTATCGCCATTCTTCAGTGTGACCAGGAAGGATAGGCCATTGGGATGGTATGGCAATGTTTCATTGAACAGAAAATGAATATTCTCCGTTACGTGAAAAGGGATCATCACTTCGCCGCCCAGGAGCAATTGCTGATCGGCCGTGATCTTCTGGATACTGGGGGTGATACTGTTGACATCGATCGTTACAGGATCCTCCCCGCACAAACCCAGGATCACAGCAATATCGGTTCCATGCCCCTTACCGGTTTTGGCGAGTGATCCATAAAGCAATACCGTTACAGAAGCCACATGACCGAGACTGCTTTTTTGCCGGATCGTATCCAGGCAACGTTGGGCGGCTTTCCATGGACCCAATGTGTGCGAGCTTGATGGCCCCACACCTATTTTAAACATATCAAAAACCGAGATCGATTCGTAAGGCATGGCAATCTGTATTTCTTTTCTGTTCAAAGGTACTTAACGGCAGGCAGGTAAAACTTACAAGCGTTTGGATTGTTTTTCCGAACTTTCCACCGCAAAACTAATACCTAGTTAATTTTTTTAATGTAATTCCGTATGCAACTTTCCTCCCTTTTAGACAGGTTTGCCGAACCCGAAACTCTGAAAATGGCCAAACTGGGCCGTGAATTGGCAGCTAAAGGTCATAATGTGATCAATCTGAGTCTTGGTGAACCGGATTTCGACACACCGCAGCATATCAAAGACGCTGCCATCAAAGCGATCAACGATAACTGGAGCCACTATTCTCCCGTTCCCGGTTATATGGACCTGCGTGAAGCGGTTTGCACCAAACTGAAACGTGATAATCATCTCGATTATGCACCTGAGAACATTGTGACCTCCACCGGTGCCAAACAGAGTCTGGCCAATGCGATCCTGGCATTGGTGGATGAAGGCGATGAAGTGGTCATTCCCACCCCCTATTGGGTAACCTATTCTGAACTGGTGAAAATTGCACGTGGAAAAGTGGTAGAGATCAGGACCAAAGTGGAGAACGGTTTTAAGGCCACTGCTGCAGAACTTGAAGCTGCCATTACCGATAAGACCCGCGTTTTCATGTTCTCTTCACCCTGTAACCCGTCCGGTGCCGTGTACAGCAAGACTGAGCTGGAAGCACTGGCGGCCGTGTTCAGGAAACATCCGAACATCATTATCCTGTCTGATGAGATCTATGAATACATCAATTTTGTTGGCAAACACGAAAGCATTGCACAGTTCGCTGACCTGAAGGACCGCGTGGTTCTGATCAACGGTCTGAGTAAAGGTTTTGCCATGACCGGATGGCGTCTGGGGTATATTGCTGCCAATACCACCATTGCCAAAGCCTGTGAAAAATTACAGGGACAATTCACCAGCGGCGCAACTTCCATCACACAGAAGGCCGCTGTGGCCGCTTTGACCGGCGACCTTCGTCCTTCACAGGAAATGACCGCTGAGTTTACCCGCCGTCGCGCCCGTACCCTGGAGTTGATCAAAGAGATCCCGGGTTTCAAATGTTTTGCACCCGAAGGCGCTTTTTATGTGTTCCCTGATGTAAGTACGTATTATGGAAAATCCGATGGACAGGAAACCATCCACAATTCAGCCGACCTGAGTATGTATATCCTGAACAATGCGCATGTTTCCTGTGTCATGGGAGATGCGTTCGGAGAACCCAACTGTGTCCGTTTTTCTTTTGCTGCCAGCATGGAAAACATTGAAACTGCCTGGGCTAGGATCAAAGAGGCACTGGCCAAATTGAAATAAACACTGTATTCGTTTACCGTTTACGAAAGGAACGTGGTGAGGGAACACTTCACCACGTTTTTTATGCCCCGCTTATCCGTATTTTGCACCCATGAGTGACCACGCAAAAACAGAGATGTTCCGTAACCGTTTGGCAAAAGTGTACAAACACAAAAGCAAACTGGCCAAAAGGCAATCGGTGTCCTGTTACCGTGTGTACGACCATGACCTGCCGGAGTTCCCGCTTTGCATAGAGATCTATGAGGACAAGATCTACCTGGCAGAATACCTCCGCCGCCATGGCATGACGGACGAAGAGCATGAGATATGGCTGAACGACTGCCTTTCAGTAATAACCGAAATAACCGGTATACCACAGGAGCAGATGTTTGTGAGGCAGCGCAAGCGAATGTCGCACCGCGGCGAGGACCAATATGAGAAGATGGATACCAAACAGGAGTTCTTCACCGTATTGGAGAATGGCCTGAAATTCCAGGTGAACCTGACCGATTATCTTGATACCGGCCTGTTCCTTGACCATCGCATCACCCGGCAAATGGTGCGGGAACAGAGCAAGGATAAACGTGTACTGAACCTTTTCTGTTACACAGGTTCTTTTTCTGTGTATGCAGCAGCCGGCGGCGCAGCTACGGTCACTTCCGTAGACCTATCCAAAACCTACCTGGCCTGGGCAGAGGATAATATGGTGATCAACCATTTCAAGGATGCGGCCAAATACCGGTTCATCCACGCAGATGTGAAACAATACCTGAAAACACTAGAACCCAACAGTTTTGACCTGGTGATCATGGACCCACCCACATTCAGCAACAGCAAGCGTATGAAGGACTTTCTCGATATCCAGCGCGACCATGTGGAACTGTTGAACGATGTGCTGGCGGCCACCACACCAGAAGGCATCATTTACTTCAGCACCAACTTCACCAGATTCGTACTGGAACCCGAAAAGATCCATGCTTCCGAGATCAAAGACATCACCAAAGCCACCACACCTTTCGATTTTGAAGGCAAATTGAAACGCTGGTGTTATAGGGGGAGGAAATAAGTAATGAATGAATGAGTGGATGAGTGAATGAGTGAATGGTGTAGAACATTTCCCTTATTATTCACTCATTCACTCATCCACTCATTCATTCATTATTTTACTGAAATGCTATCAATACTGTAGTCCCTTTTCCATAACCATTTCTCAAACTGGTAACGTATCACATAGGCGGTGGCAGTGCTGTCGGTGGCGTAGTGTATTTGCAACAGGTATCTCTTGCCATTGCTGCCGGATACCCATTGGTCCGAATCGGTGGAAGATGCGGCGGGTGTTCCCAGATAAGCCTGCATGATATCCCTTTTTTCACGGAGCGGCAGGTTGCGCCATTTCATGGGGGTGGCAAAACCTGCTGTTCTGGGAACCACAAAGCCCAACACCAGGTACTGCAGCCCTGCCAGCGCCAATAAACAGAGCACCAGGATCAGGGTCGTTCTTTTAAGGGCAGACCGGATGATGGGATCGTATAATTGCGGTATGATGGGCATTTAATAGAAATTAACTTATTCAGAAAAGACGCCAACTAAATAATCGGTTCATTATACGGTTGTTTTTCCCTTTCCGGAGAGATCCCTGACATGCGGATCAGATGCGGTTCAATTGCTTTTGGGTGAATTCGTTCTCCGTATTTCCTGTATTCAGGGTTGAAGCCGGCTCGAATAACATGACCCAGACCTCTTCCTCGGCGTTGGGCCGATGCTCCACTCCCCGGGGTACCACCAGGAAATCACCTTCCTGTAATTCAATGTTTTTGTCGCGGAGCTCCATTACAAAAGACCCTTTCACCACAAAAAAGAATTCATCTTCCTGTGCATGATGATGCCAGGTAAAGGGCCCTTTGAATTTGGCCAGTTTCACCTGTTGCCCGTTCAGTTCGCCCACGATATGGGGGTTCCAGTGATCAGTGATCTGCGAAAATTTGTCTGCCAGGCTTACTTTATTCATGATAGGTATTTCCTGTTTCGTTCAGAAACTGTTCGTGTAATTTCAGCACCTGCGGTATCAGCAAATGCTGATCATCGTTGAGCACCACAAAATCGCATAACCGCATTTTGATCTCTTCCTGGATCTGCCGTTTCATCCGGCTGAGCACTTCTTCCCTGCTCACCTGGTCCCTGTCCATCACACGTTTGATGCGCAGATGTTGGGGTGCATATACACCGATCATATAATCAAACCCGATGGCAGAACCGGCCTCAAAAAAAAGGGCTGCTTCCTTAACGGTATAAGGGGTGGTCTGCAGCGCTGCCCATTCCTCTGCCGCGGCAATGGTGTATGGGTGCACCAGTGCATTCAGGGTCTCCAGTTGAAAAGGGTCGCTGAAAACGAGAGCAGCCAGCTGTTTCCGGTTCAACTGGCCATCTGTGTACACGGCTTCCCCGAACGTATCCATGATGGCCTGCCTGAGCGCGGGATTGGTCTGCATGACCTCCTTTGCAGCAGTGTCGGCATCGAATACAGGGATACCGAGCACTTTAAAAATGCCCGATACGGTTGACTTGCCGCTGCCGATACCACCTGTTAGACCAATGCGCAGTGCCATGGGTAGGAATTCTGTTGGAAAGATATTATTTCTCACGGATTACCGGTAACCTGCTGCCCGGTATTTGTTGCTTACCAGCCGGGCTTACCCTATAACCATAAAAAGCCGGATGAAGATCATCCGGCCCTGTTTCAGATAAAGCGGTATTCTTTTTTGTTACAGCTATTTATTGATGGCCTGTGACCATTCCATGCTGATCGATGATTTTTCGATCTTCAGGTAACTGCCCGGGCTCACTTCCAGCTGTAAAGTATTGTCTTCATTGATCTTGTTGATGGTTCCATGGATACCTGCAATGGTCACCACTTTGTCGCCCTTCTGCATATTGTCAACAAACTTCTTCTGTTCCTTGGCTTTCTTGGCCTGCGGACGAATCATGAATAACCAGAAAACGAGGATGATACCTCCCATCAGAACCAGCTGCACCATACCGCCACCGGATCCGGCAGCCTGCAGTAAAACAAAATTTAAATTAGTCATTATAGTTGTTTTTAATGATTGAACGAAACCTTTGACCTTTCCCGATCATGGATCAAGGGCCGTAAAGATAAGCGTATGCGCCTTTCGGCGGAGCTAATTTCTGGTAACAAAAAGGTAAATTCCTGCTACCTCTCTATTTCTTGAAACTTACCTTATGGATCTTGCCGGCTTCCAGCATTTCTTTATGGATATTGTCGAGGATCCCATTCACGAACTGTCCGCTTTGCGGGGTACTGTAATCCTTTGCCAGATCGATGTATTCGTTGATGGTGACCTTGGTGGGTATGGTCTCGAAATACAGCAGTTCACAAACTCCCATACGCATCAGCACCATATCCAGCTGGGCGATACGCTCCGAATCCCAGTTCTTCAGTTTGGGTTTGATGAGTTCCATGCAGTAATCCTTCTTCTCCAGCGTGGTGGTGAGCAGCGATTTGGCAAAACCCCATTTTTCCGGACTTAACATTTCCTGCAGGTTATAACTGGATGGTTTCTGGATATAGTTCTGCATCAACTGGTCCATCATATCGGCATCATCGTCCCAGTTATTGAAGAGTTCTTCCAGGTGGGCGATGAACAGTTCATTGGGCAGCATAAGCTGGGTGAAGATCAGTTTGATGATCTCCTTTTCCTTGGCTTTTTCCCTGCCTTCCTGGCTGATGTATTCCTTGTACTTTTCCGTATTGGTAAGATCCTCATAGATCTTCTTTACCAGGTCCTTGTCCAGCAGTTTGGAAGGCAAATCGGTCTCCACGGCCTTTTTGAAGGATTCGTTCTCCAGTATCTGCCAGAGGAACTCATTACCGGCGATCTTGATGTTCACATTCAGGTCCTCCTCCGTTGGGAGGTTCCGGGAAGCTCTTTTTTGTGCGTTGGTCTCCGCGTAACGGGCCACTTCGGTCAGAAAATATAACAGGTACACGAACAGTTCCCTGCTTTTATCCAATTGTTTCTGTAATTCGTCAACGGGTTTTTTAAAAGCGACCGGGTTATCTGCCGCTTCAATCATGTACAGCAACTGCATCACTTTCACACGAATATTTCTTCTACTGATCATCTGTAAGAACTTAGTTTGAGGGATGCAAAGATATTGGTTTCAGATTCTGGTGCAAAATGTAAATAACGCCTGTTATCCGTGCAGACACAGCTGGTTGCAAGGGATCCAGTGGGCTTTTCTGGGGGTATTTGTTACCGGAAACAACGTAAAAACGAGCTGATAATGGCAGGTCCCGGTGACAATGGGCATTTTGGGGATACACTGACCGGTTCACCCCATCCGGACCAACCGGGAAGGTTATGAAATTTTGACACAGGTTGTCAGAAACTTACCCCATCTTTGCCCCCGTTTCTGACAGACTATACAGCTACAGGGCCGATTTGGAAAGGGATTCTGAAAATTTGACCTGAATCACCCGGGTGGCACAAAAATGGTAACCAGGACGGTATTATTACTCAATTCATTAAAAACCCATAACGTATGGCAAAAAAACTCAACGTTACTCCTCTGCATGACAGAGTAATTGTTAAGCCTGCCGCTGCTGAAGAAAAGACCGCAGGCGGAATCATTATCCCTGATACTGCAAAAGAAAAACCACAACGTGGCACCATCGTAGCTGCCGGCGCTGGTAAAAAAGATGAGCCTGTAACTGTAAAAGTTGGCGATACCGTTCTGTATGGTAAATATGCAGGAACCGAGATCCAGATCGAAGGTCAGGATCTGCTGATCATGCGTGAGAGCGATATCCTCGCGATCGTGTAAAATTTGAAAATTTGAACATGTGGTAATTTGAAAAGGTCCTCTTTTCAGATCGCTGCAGGTGTCAGGTTTTCAATTTCCCAAATTCTCAAATTTTCAAACCCGCCTGCCGGCTGGCAGGTTCTCAAATTAAACAAATATGGCAAAGCAGATTTTCTTTGACATTGATGCAAGAAATAAGATGAAAAAAGGCGTTGACACACTTGCCAACGCAGTAAAAGTGACCCTCGGACCTAAAGGCCGTAACGTGGTCATCGAAAAGAAATTCGGTGCACCCCAGGTAACCAAGGATGGTGTGACCGTGGCTAAAGAGATCGAACTGGAAGATCCTATCGAGAACATGGGTGCCCAGATGGTGAAGGAAGTGGCTTCCAAGACTGCTGATATCGCCGGTGACGGTACCACTACCGCTACCGTTCTGGCCCAGGCCATCATTGGCGAAGGTCTGAAGAACGTAGCTGCAGGTGCCAACCCGATGGACCTGAAGCGTGGTATCGACAAGGCCGTTGACAAGATCATCGAAA
Organism: Chitinophagaceae bacterium; assembly: GCA_020403425.1. Lineage (GTDB taxonomy): Bacteria > Bacteroidota > Bacteroidia > Chitinophagales > Chitinophagaceae > Sediminibacterium. The sequence goes on from JADBXR010000009.1 coordinate 150,188, forward strand.
GCCTGAAGGCCCAGTCTCAGACCGTAGGTAACGATACGAAGAAGATCGAGCAGGTAGCTACTATCTCTGCCAACAGCGATAGCGAGATCGGTAAACTGATCGCTACTGCCATGAGCAAAGTGGGTAAAGAAGGTGTGATCACCGTAGAAGAAGCAAAAGGTACCGATACCACTGTTGATGTGGTGGAAGGTATGCAGTTCGACCGCGGTTATATCTCTCCATACTTCGTTACCAACAGCGAGAAAATGGAAGTGGAACTGCAGAACCCTTATATCCTGATCTACGACAAGAAGATCAGCGCTATGAAAGATATCCTCCATATCCTGGAGAAAGTTGCCCAGAGCGGACGTCCGCTGTTGATCATTGCGGAAGACCTGGAAGGTGAAGCACTGGCAACACTGGTAGTGAACAAATTACGTGGCACCCTGAAAGTAGCTGCTGTAAAAGCACCTGGTTTCGGCGACCGCAGAAAAGAAATGCTGACCGATATCGCGATCCTGACAGCAGGTACCGTGGTAAGCGAAGAGCAGGGCTTCAAACTGGAGAATGCTGACCTGACTTACTTAGGACAGGCCGCTTCTGTGACCATTGACAAGGATAACACCATCGTGGTAGGCGGTAAAGGCAAGAAAGCCGATATCGTTGCACGTGTTAACCAGATCAAGGCCCAGATCGAGAACACTACTTCTGATTACGACCGCGAAAAATTACAGGAGCGTCTCGCTAAATTAAGCGGTGGTGTGGCTGTACTGTACGTAGGTGCCGCTACAGAAGTGGAAATGAAAGAGAAAAAAGACCGCGTTGACGATGCCCTGCACGCAACAAGGGCTGCTGTGGAAGAAGGTATCGTTCCCGGCGGTGGTGTAGCATATATCCGTGCCGTTGAAAGCCTGGAGAAACTGAAAGGTGCCAACGAAGACGAAGCTACCGGTATCCAGATCGTGAAAAGAGCGATCGAAGAGCCTCTGCGCCAGATCGTGGTGAACAGCGGTATCGAAGGATCCATCGTGGTACAGAAGATCAAGGAAGGTAAAGCTGACTTCGGTTTCAACGCCCGCACAGAAGTGTACGAGAACCTGTTCAAAGCTGGTGTTATTGACCCAACCAAAGTGAGCCGTGTAGCATTGGAGAATGCAGCATCTATCGCCGCCATGTTGTTGACAACTGAGTGTGTGATCGCTGATAAGCCAAAACCGGAAGCTCCGCACGCACACGCTGGTGCACCTGATATGGGTGGAATGGGCGGATACTAATCCCTCCCATCCTACCAACAAAAATCCCCGCCTCTTGCAAAAGAGCGGGGATTTTTTATGACCAGCGTTGTATGCGCCTATTTGTTTTTCTTCAGGTATAATTTCAGGATACCCTTTGCCAGCAGGAACTGTGCTATGGAATACGGTATGATACTATACACGAATCCCTGCGATTGGCCGCCTTCCCCGAAAAGATTCCAGGCAAATATGACGTTCTGGATGATGAACATGAGTACGCCCGGCAGCAGGTAACGGACCACTACCTCGTAATTTTCCTCACTGTTGACCGCATTGATCACCAATGCCGTCATCGCGATCAGTGTTGACATATACATGATCAGCGGAAACCTGTATCCACCCGCCACACGATCGCCCAGTATCTGTAAGAACACATACGCCATGATCAACAGCAGTAAAGAGGTGAGCAGGAATGGGAACGGCCTTTTCAATCCTTTTCTGTTCAGGTTATAGAATGCAATACTATAGCAGATATTCATCAGCATGAATGCAACGAGGCTGCTGATAAAAAAGAGTTGGTTCTGAATGACCAGCTGGCACACATCGCCCAGGAACGCAAGGAAGAGACCTCCGTAAAAGAAGAGTTTGGCCGGGCGGGTTGGCGATATTATCATCGTTCAGCAGGATATACAATAATAACAGCGGTATCAGCAAGGTTGCCGTTACGGTAACATAAGGAAGATCGAAATAGAGGAAAACGACATCCAGCAGCGCCACCAGCCAATACAGGATCAGCGTGATCGGTTGCAGTTGTTTTCGCAAGGAAGGAGTTGACAGATGCTGTTTCAGGAACTATGTATTTGTTCTGCGCAAAACTACTGATACGTTATTGATAATTGGCAGGAATCTTACCGAACAAAACCGGGAATACATCCGACCGTCAATCCGTTTGCAGTTGCTGGGTTCCCGACCTGGCATAAGCCGAGTAACCCTGTACCAGGCAATATTGCGCCAACCCGTAAGTAAGCATCACTCCTATATCCGCCCATCGGTTATGCCATGTAAATTTATTGATGGCGAGTAGACCGTCTGACAGAACGAACAAAGCTGCACCGGGTATAAAACAGGTGACCGCTATCTTTTGTACCGCCGGGTTCAACAAGGTCTGTGTGGCCATGACCGCCATGGTGCAGATGATGACCATGTATACGAGTATGGGTACCCGGAAAGTTCCCAACTGATCGTTCAGGTAATAGAAGATCTGCCCTGAGATCAGGAGTAACACAATAACGGCCAATGCCAGGTTGCGGGGCTTACCGGGATGCCCTTTTTGCAGCCGGTAAAAGAACCAGCTATTACAGAGATGCGTACCGATGAATGCCAGCATACCCAGCAGGAAGAATAGTTCCCCCGAACGGGTCAGTAACAGGTCGCCCAGGAAGGAACAGAACAATCCCAGGTAAAGTACCGGGCTGCTCTTGCCTTCTGACGCATAGAGATGGCCCATCAGCACAGGTAACAATAAAAGTTTCGTTAACACCCTGAAAGAACTCATTTCCAGGTAAATGGATCCACAATGCAGTAGCAGGATGGTAAGGAACAGGACCGTACCGTATTTTTTGAGCAGTTGCATAAAAAAGAGGATTGGGTGATCAATGGAACGTTCCTGAACCAAAACGCTGGAGATGGGGCATTTATTACCATCGGCATGACCTATATTATTGGGGAAGGATTACTTTTGCCGCATGTTGAGCCAGGAGAACGAGTCATTTCTGCAATGGTGGGCCGAGAACAGGATCCGGGAAAAAAGCAGCCTGAGACCCTTTCTGATCGGCCTCTCTTTCGGTTTTTCCATTGGTATCGGGGTAATCCTGATACTGGAATCGGGCTGGTACGAGCGGGCCAATATGGTGGCCAATTCCCGTCTGAGCTCTGTGATATTTGTGCTGGCATTGATGATCGTATCTGTTTTTATGGCATTTGTTTACCGGAAATTCCGGTGGGAAATGCAGGAACAGCGTTACCAGGAATTGTTGATCCTGAAAAATAAATCGGAAAACAAGCTGCCCAAGCAGCCTTAGTACTCAAAACATAGTCTATAAATCTAAAAAACTGCATGAAAAAATTCGTTCTCTCGGTTCTGGTTCTCTCAATGGTTCTATTAAATATCTCCTGTGGCAAGAATGATACAAGCGGATGTCAGCCGGCCAGTATTGCATCTGAAAAAGCCCAGTTGGTGGCCTATTGCACCGCCAATGGCATCAATTATACAGAAAGCAGCAGCGGACTCTTATACGAGATCATCGCGCCGGGTGGCGGGCTAGCCCCGGTAAGCACTTCCGTTGTTTCGGTGGTATATACCGGTAAATTGCTCAATGGCACCACTTTCGATGCCACCGCCAACCCCATCAGCTTATCGCTCAGCAGTGTGATCGATGGCTGGAAAATAGGTCTGCCCCTGATCAAAAAAGGTGGCAGGATCAAACTGGTCATTCCTTCTGCACTGGCTTATAGCTGTACCGGGGCGGGAACCAGTATCCCACCCAACTCTCCCCTGTTTTTCGACGTGACCCTGCAGGATGTGAGATAAAACAGGCTACTTTATCCAAAAAAGGGCCGGTAACCAATCTACCGGCCCTTTTTACATGAAAAACCAATCTGGCCGGGGATATCGGATTTCATTACCATTCCCCTATCTTTGCCGCTCTAAAAAAATTTGTAAACCGTTACTAATATGCAACTGAAAGGTTTAGTGCGATTTTTTGCGATTGCCTTGATACTCATCTGCCTGTATCAATTGTCATTCACCTGGTTTGTGAAGAACCATGAAAGTGAAATGGAAAAAAAGGCCGATACCTGGCTGAAAACTTTCCCCACTCCCGAGGCCAAATACCCCGGAAACAAAGAATTACAGGCTGCTTATGCAGATAGCCTGGGCGATCTGAAAAAAGAAAGACTGAAGCGCCTTCTCGACAGCACCAAGGACGCGAAGCTGGCTTTTGGCCTGACCACTTACCGCAGCGCCAAAGAAAAGGAACTGATGCTGGGTCTTGACCTGCAGGGTGGTATGAGCGTGACCATGGAAGTAGGCCTGGATGGCCTGCTCAAATCCCTGGCCAACTATACTAAGGATGCCAACTTCAACAAAGCGCTGGAGCAGGCGGTTGCCCGTAAGGCCAATACCAGTGCCGACCTCATTTCCCTGTTCCGTGAGGAGCTGGCCAAAGTGAGCCCCGGCACCAAACTGGCACCTTTCTTTGCAGCTCGTAGCGGTAACCCACCCAAAGTAAAGATCGACGATAGTGATGATAAGGTAGCTTCTTACCTGAGAGACCAGGCGAACATCGCGTTCAACACCACTTACCGTATCCTGCGCACCAGGATCGACCGTTTTGGTGTGGCATCCCCCAATATCAACCCCGACCCTGTTAAAGGATATATCAATATTGAACTGGCAGGCATCAATGATAAGGAAAGGGTTCGCGCCTTCCTCCAGTCTACCGCCAACCTCCAGTTCTTTGAAGTGTACACTTTTGAGAGCAAGGAATTACAGAACGGTATCCTTGAAGCCGATAAAGCAGTAGAAGATTACCTGAATGGGGTAAAAACAGCAGACACCACCAAAAAGGCAAGTGTGGATACCGTTGCCAAAACTGCCACTGCTGCCACCCAAAAGGATAGCGGTAAAACAGCTACCCTGTCTGCCATTGCCGGTAACACCAAAGCTGCGGTGAAAGCCGACTCTGCCAAAGCCAATGCCAACAAGAACCCGATCGGCCGACTGATCCAGTTCAGCCAGCCTTATGCAGGCCAGGACGGTAAAACCGTATTCCCGGCTGCCATCGGTTATATTCCTTCAAAAGATACCGGTACCCTGAACGATTACCTGCGTCTGGATGTGGTGAAGAACAAGTTCCCATCCAACCTGGTATTCATGTATGGTAAAGCAGAGGGCGATGATCCCAAGCTGAAAGACATCCTGACCCTGTATGCCATCAAGACCCTGGATAACGGTCAGGCCGAACTGGGTGGCGAAGGCATCAGCGCTTCTCAGGACTATGATGAGCGTGGCCGTATCGCTATCAAAATGAATATGGACAAGGCAGGCACTGCCGGCTGGGCCAGAATGACCACCCGTAACGTGGGCAAACCCATTGCCGTGGTACTGGATAATTTCGTGTACTCCGCTCCAAATGTAAACGAGCCGATCACTACCGGTAACTCACAGATCTCCGGCAGCTATACCATTAAGGAAGCGCAGGACCTGGCAGAGATCCTGGAGAGCGGTAAACTGCCTGCTCCGGCCAAGATCATACAGGAACAGCAAGTGGGCCCTACCCTGGGTAAAGCTTCCATCAAAGGCGGCGCCATGTCGTTCCTGGTTTCCTTCATTGTCATCTTTGCCCTGATGCTGCTGTACTATAACACCGGCGGATGGGTGGCCAATATCGCCCTGATCCTGAACCTGCTGTTTACCATCGGTATCCTGAGTGCCCTGGGCTTTACGCTGACGGCTCCTGGTATTGCGGGTCTGGTACTTACCGTAGGTCTGGCAGTGGATACCAACGTAATCATCTTTGAACGTATCAAGGAAGAGCTGACCAAAGGAAAGAGTTACCAGAATGCCGTAAATGATGGTTACAGGCGCTCACTGGCTCCCGTACTGGATGCCCACGTTACCACCCTGCTGACCGCTATCATCCTGGCTTATTTCGGATTGGGTCCGGTGCTGGGTTTTGCCACCACACAGATCATCGGTATCCTGTTGTCTCTGTTCTGCGGTATCCTGGTATCCAGGCTGATCACAGATATCTATATGGGCAAGAACCGTCACTTCGAATATTTCACCGGGCTGTCTAAAAAGATCTTCAAACACGCTTCATTCAAATTCATCGAGTACCGCAAGATCGCGTATGGTATCTCTATCGTGATCTTTCTGTTGGGACTGAGCACCCTGGTACGTAAGGATGCTTTTGACGAGGGCGTTGAGTTCTCCGGTGGACGCAGCTATACCATCAAATTCGACAAACCGGTGAATGAAGACCAGATCCGCGACGAGCTGAAAGCCGAATTCGGGGAGTCTGTGATCATCAAGACCGTGGATGTGAAGAATCAGATCAATATCACCACCTCCTATAAGATCAAGGAAACCGGCAGCAATATTGATTCACTGGTAGAGAAGAAACTCTTTGCCGGCCTGAAGAACCACCTGCCTGCCAATACCACCTTCAACGATTTTGAGAAAGTGTACAAACAAAGTTCACAGACCGTATTACCGACCATTTCAGATGACCTGAAAAAAGGTGCTACCAAGGCGGTGATCTTTGGTCTGATTATGATCTGTCTGTATATCTTCATCCGATTCCGCGACTGGCGTTATTCACTGGGTACGATCTTCTCCCTGTTACACGACGTGTTCGTAACATTGATCATATTCAGTTATGCCCGCGAGATCGTTCCTTTCCCGCTTGAGATCGACCAGCACTTCATTGCTGCGATCCTGACGGTGATCGGTTTCTCGATGAACGATACGGTGATCGTATACGACAGGATCCGTGAAGACAGTTCACTGATGAAAGGTTCCGACAATGCCGCTGTGATCAACCGTGCGATCAACGAAACACTGAGCCGCACGATCATGACCTCACTGACCGTGTTCCTGACCATCCTGATCCTCTTCATCTTCGGTGGAGAAGTTACCCGTGGTTTCGCATTCGCTATGCTGATCGGTGTGGTTACCGGTACCTACTCTTCTATCTTTGTAGCGGCACCTGTTCTGGTAGATTTTGCCAAACACCGCCCTCTGGGAAGAAAGTCTTCCATTGAAGCCAAGAAATAATATAATCGTCTGATAACCAAAGCCCGTAGTCATTGCTACGGGCTTTTTTATTGCTGACCGACACAAGCAACAGCTTAAAATTCAATTAATGATTTTCCCTTTAATCATTCATTAACATCATTTCTGTTCACATCAGATGTAACTTTGATATGTTAGGTTGTGCAGAATTCAAGGAACCATATTACCCGTGTCATTGTGTTCTTACTTGCGTTGCAGGTATTGAACCTGAGTATCAATGCCCCTGATTTCAAACAGCTATCTTCACCTGTCAGTGAGCAAGCCCCCACCAATATCACGGAAACTGCGGTTGAATACGTAGTGGAAGTGATCATGGGTATCAAAAATGCGATCCCCGAACAGGTACAACATCATAAAGACCTGGATTTTCATAAACAGGTCTCTTTTAAAACGGAGTGTACCCCTCTGTTTTACGAATCATCCTCGCTACAGGTGAAGTCCGGCAAAACGGCTATCCCCCTGCAGGAAACCTACAACTACTTGTTCCTGCAGGAGATCAATCCTCCCCCTCCCAAAGCCTGCGGTTCCCCTTCTATTTTCTGTTAACATGCTGACAGCTATTTCCGGCTGCCGGTATTGATTTGGACATCCTAATTCTTATTATGCGTTTATCATTATGCACACGTATGTGTTCGGCATTATTGCTGACCACCTTATTTTGGGGCACTGCACAGACAAAGGCCCATGCACAGGCTTTTAGCAATGACACCCTCACCCTTCGTTTACCTGAGATCGAAAAAAGATTCCTGGACAGTAACCTGTTACTATTAGCGGCCCATTTTAACGTAGATGCCCAGAAAGCCCTGGTGCAACAGGCCAGGCTCTGGGACAACCCTGTTCTGAATACAGATCAGGTGGTCGCCGCCAGCGGCAGGTTTTTTCCATACGGCAAAAATGCGGACGGATCATTCAGCGGACAGTATTATGCACAGGTACAGCAACTGATCAGAACCGCTGGCAAAAGAAACAAGCTGATCAGCCTGGCCAATACCAATGTCAAATTAAGTGAATGGCAGCTGCAGGATGTCTTACGCAATCTGCGTTACCAGTTACGCATCGACTACTTTACCCTATTGCAGCAGCTGGAAACAGAGAAGATCTATACAAGCCAGCTGGCACAACTGCAAAAACTTCTCAATGGTATGCAGGCACAACTGAACGCGGGAAATATCGCACAGAAAGACTTTCTGCGGATCCAGAACCTCGTTATCTCGCTGGAGCAGGACCTGACAGAACTGAACCGCTCTTTGGCCGATACCGAAGCGGACCTCAAAACCCTGCTAGGCATCAAGGAAGACGTGTTTATCAAACCCGGTGACCGGTTTCTGGTAAAAACCGATACGGATGCCTCTTTGGTTTCAGACCAGGACCTGTTATATGAAAGTGCAAAGAAAAACAATCCGTATTACCAGTTGCAGGTAACACAGACCTTGTATCAGCAGCAAAACCTGGATTACCAGAAAGCTTTACGGATACCCAACATCACACTCGGACCTAATTTTGACCGCAACTCGAATTATACACCCAATTATGTGGGTCTGGGCATTTCACTTCCCCTGCCTATACTGAACAAAAACCAGGGTAATATCCGGTCGGCAGCTTACACGGTAAAACAGCAGCAGTCCGTTACCGCCAACGCAGAAACAGAATTACGCAACAATATAACCAATGCTTATACCAAACTCCTGCTATCTGTAAAGCAGAACAGTGGCAGCCAGCCGGCGTTTTATGAAAAATACCATGCCATGTATAGGAACGTGGTGCAGAGCTACCAACAAAAACAGATCAGTCTGCTGGAATTCATTGATTTTTTCAATGACTACACAGCAGCGCAGCAACGGTTATTACAACAGCAGCTTTCTCTGCAGCTGGCAAAAGAAGCATTGAATTACCAGCTCGGAACAGACCTGATCAAATAAAGATTTTATTACCCATTATACAATTGATATATGAATAAGACCTTACTCCTTTCGACCATATTGATGATGACCGGATTCATTTCCTGTAAGGAGAAAAAAAACACGGATGACAAGCCCGTAAAATTTGTATTGAGCGACACCATGTCCAAGATGATCACTATCGACTCTGTATCTCGTTGTTACATTGACAATGAAACAACACTGACGGGAGAGGTCAGCTACAATGAGAACAATATCAGTAAAGTGTATCCACGTAGCAGCGGACAGGTGATCGACTGTAAAGTTACCCTGGGTGATAAGGTTGAGGCAGGCCAGGTACTGGCCGTATTGCGCAGCGCGGACGTAGCGGGGAATTATGCCGACCTGAGTAGCGCTGAAGCGGATGTGACCATTGCCAAAAGGCAATTGGACAACGCTGAGCAATTATACAGGAACGGCATATCCAGTGAAAAAGAATATACGGAGGCCAAACAGAATTATGCAAAAACCTTATCCGCTAAGTCGAAAATACAATCGTTGATCAGCATCAATGGCGGCAAAGGCAGCAATGCTGGTGGTACTTATACGCTTGTGTCCCCTATCAGCGGTTATATCGTTGAGAAAAAAGTGAACACGGGCAATTTTATCCGTACAGATATGGGTGATTATCTTTTTACCATTTCTGATCTGAAAAATGTATGGGTGAACGCAAATGTATTTGAAGCCGACATTCCCAAAGTGAAGGAAGGATACCCTGTAGAAGTGACCACACTTGCCTACCCTGATATCCGGATGAAAGGGACCATCGACAAACTGAGCCAGGTGCTGGATCCCGTCACCAAAACCATGCGGGTAAGGATCAAACTGGAGAACAAAGACCTGCTGTTACGTCCGGAAATGTTTGCCCGCGTGATCGTGTCCAATCAGGAGAACAAACAAGCCATCTGTATCCCTACCACGGCTTTGATCTCGTTGAACGGAAAAGATTTTGTAGTGGTGTACAGGTCAGCTTCCGACATGCAGATAGCCGAAGTTAACATCCTGAAATCAAATGAAAACAAGACCTATCTCCTAAGCGGTGTGGCTCCGGGCGACAGGATCATAACAAAGAACCAGCTGTTGGTATTCCAGCAGTTACTCAACCAATAACCCGAAATGGCGCATGCCTTTTCATTATTCTCATTTGTAATATGCTACCACTATGGTAAAGTTTATTAAATCCATCATACATTTTTCACTCCGGCACAGGTATTTTGTGTTTTTCCTGACAGCCATACTGGCAACGATCGGCTTCATCAGTTACCGCAACACGCCGATCGAGACCTTTCCGGACGTGACCAATACACAGATCATCATCATTACGCAATGGCCGGGACGCAGTGCAGAGGAAGTGGAGAAATTTGTTACGATACCACTCGAGACAGTATTGAATTCCGTTCAGCGTAAAACCAATCTCCGCACCACTTCGTCATTTGGCCTATCCTATGTACGATTGATCTTCGACGACGATGTGACCGATGAGTTTGCACGTCAGCAAGTGCTTAGCCGGATCGGTAATGTAGATCTTCCGGAAGGCATTAAACCGGACGTGCAGCCCCCTTATGGCCCTACAGGCGAAATATTCCGCTATACGTTAAAAAGCAAGACCAGAAGCATACGTGAACTGTATACCTTACAGGACTGGGTATTGGACAAGGAATTCAAACGTGTACCGGGTGTGGCCGACGTGAACAGTTTTGGCGGGGAAGAAAAAAGTTTTGAGATCAGTGTCAATCCGAACAACCTCACAAAGTATGGTCTTACCTCGTTGGATGTGTACAATGCAGTTGGCAAAAGCAACCTGAACGTTGGTGGGGACGTGATCGAAAGGAATGGGCAGGCATATGTGGTACGAGGCATTGGCCTGTTGAACAATATCAGCGAGATCGAGAACATCATTGTCACCAAGATCAACGGTGTACCCATACTGGTAAAAAATCTGGCGCAGGTAAAAGAAGCCGGTAAACCAAGACTGGGACAGGTTTCTAAAGATACCACGAGTGATGTACTGGAAGGTATTGTCGTAATGGTAAAAGGCGCTAACCCGACAGAGATCCTGGAAAAACTGCATGAAAAGGTAAAAGATCTGAATGAGAACATATTACCCAGCGATGTGAAGATCGATACGTTTTACGACCGTACGGTGTTGATGGATTATGCCACGCATACGGTGATCCATAACCTGATAGAAGGTATTGTGTTGGTGACCTGTATCGTTATGCTGTTCATGGCCGACTGGCGAACCACCGTAACCGTTAGTATCATCATACCGCTGGCTCTGCTGTTTGCCTTCATGTGTATGCGTATGATGCATATGACGGCCAACCTGTTATCGATGGGTGCCGTGGATTTTGGTATCATCATTGACGGGGCCGTGGTGATGGTGGAAGGTTTGTTTGTGGCATTGGATCACCGGGCAAAGGAAGTGGGCATGGACAAGTTCAACAAACTGGCCAAACTCGGATTGTTCAAACAGGTAGGAACAGAAATGGGCAAGGCCATCTTCTTTTCAAAGCTGATCATTCTGACTTGTCTGATCCCCATTTTTGCCTTTCAGAAAGTGGAGGGTAAGATGTTCTCTCCGCTGGCATATACACTGGGATTTGCTTTACTTGGGGCGTTGATCTATACGCTTACCCTGGTTCCTGCCCTATCTAGTATCCTTCTCCGCAAGAATGTACGGGAGAAACATAATCCCGTGGTTCAGTTTTTTGAAAATGGAATCAAAACATTGTTCCAGAAAGCCTACCGGTTTCCCAAAGCAAGTCTGGTGATCGCATTTTCGGTGATGGCCCTTACTTTCTTCTCTGCCCGTTTCCTGGGAAGCGAATTCCTGCCAGAACTGGACGAAGGGGCGCTATGGGTCAAAGCCCAGCTGCCCATGAGTGCCTCCCTAAGCCAGTCCAAAGAGATCTCAGATAAAATGACCGCCATCATCCGCAAATATCCGGAAGTGCGGCATACACTTGCCCAGATCGGAAGAACCAATGACGGTACCGATCCAAAGGGCTTTTTCAATGTGGAAATAGCCGTAGACCTCTATCCCAAAGATGAATGGCGCAAAGGGGTGTCCACAGAAACCCTGATCGACAGTCTCGATCGACAACTGAGTAAGATACCCGGCCTACTACTGAACTATTCCCAGCCTATCAGGGACAATGTGGAGGAGGCCGTAGCTGGTGTGCCCGCCTCACTGGCAGTGAAGATTTCCGGACCCGATTTTCTCAAACTGGATTCATTGGCCAACCAGGTTCAATCGGTTCTGTCCACCGTAAAAGGCGTAGAAGACCTTGGTGTACTTCGCAACCTGGGCCAACCCGAATTCCGAATTGAGCTGGATCAGGCAAAGATGGCGCTGTACGGTATTGCAACGGTGGACGCCAATGCGGTGATCGAGATGGATCTGGGAGGGAAAGCAGCCACCCAGTTATATGAAGGAGAGCGAAAATTTGATATCCGTATCCGCTACCAGAAAGAATTCCGTGACACACAAGAGAAGATAGAACAACTGATGGTCCCTTCGCAGGATGGAAGCAAGATACCCATCAAGGAGATCGCAACGATACGGACACTTACGGGTCCGGCATTCATTTACCGGGATAATAACCGTCGTTATATTCCCGTAAAGTTCTCTGTTCGGGGAAGAGACCTGGGAAGCACCATCAAGGAAGCGCAGGAAAAGGTGAACAAAGTGGTCTCATTGCCCAAGAATTACCGGATGACCTGGAATGGCGAGTTTGAAAACCAGCAGCGTGCCTCTCAAACACTGGCCAATGTGGTGCCGCTTTGTTTACTGGGCATCTTTTTGATCCTGTTCATGACATTCGGCAACGTGAAAGATGCAGTGCTTACCATACTCAATGTTCCATTTGCCTTGATCGGTGGTATCCTGGCACTGCACATCACGGGTATGAATTTCAGCATCAGCGCAGGTATCGGTTTCATTGCCTTGTTTGGTGTCTGTATTCAGAATGGTGTGATCCTGATCAGCGTGTTCCGAAAAAATCTTGAACAACATATGCCATTGCACAAAGCGATTCTGGACGGTGTCATCTCGAGGGTAAGACCTGTTGTGATGACGGCCCTGATGGCTGCCATCGGTTTACTGCCTGCAGCCATTAGCACCGGCATTGGCAGCGAAACGCAGAAACCACTGGCCATCGTGGTCATCGGCGGGTTGGTCACATCAACCATACTGACCCTGCTGATCCTGCCGATCATTTACAGCCTTGTGCACGTGTTCCTGCACAAAAGACAGAATATGAAACTCCTGAAGAAAATGGGAGCCGTATAAAAATACAGACCTGCGCAGGATAAGATCCTGCGCAAGTCTTTCAACGAACAACTATGCAATATTGGTTCACATGGATACTATGCGCCATCGGCTTTCCGCTGTGGGCACAAACAGATACTGCGGCAAACAGGGATAAACATTATTCCCTGCATTTCCAGTCAACTTTCATTCCACAGTACCATTTCGATTTCCCTGCCGCTTATACCGGTGCCAACAGTCTTTTGACCAGCGAAGTGGTTCGCGCATCCGTGTCTGCCACAATCTACCTCGCTTACAAACCTACTCACAATCTGTACCTGGTATTCAACCCCGAAGCCGCAGGAGGCAAAGGATTAAGCAAGACCCTGGGCATAGCCGGGTTCCCTAATGGCGAAGTATATCGTGTTGGAGATCCGGTTCCACATCCTTTTATCGGACGACTGTACGCGGAATACCGTTTTCCGCTCAGCTCCAGAAAAGAAAGACTGACAGATGGCCTGAACCAGGTTGCCGAAACAGCACAGGCAGATTATTTATCTCTGTTGGCAGGCAAATTCGCACTAACCGACTTTTTCGATAATTCAACCATCAGTCATGATGCCCGCACACTATTCATGAACTGGAGTCTCATGGGAAGCGGGGGATGGGATTATCCCGCCAATACACGTGGTTACACCATGGGAGCGGTCGTGCAGGCCCTCTACCATGACTGGGCGTTCAGAACGGCACTGACCACGGTACCGATCGAAGCGAACGGCCCGGAACTGCAGTTCCGATTCAACAAAGCCATGGGTATGGTATGGGAACTGGAAAAGACACACCTGTTTCAACAGAACGAAGAAAGGTTTACCACCTTACATGCCGGCATATTCATGAATCAGGCCAATATGGGCAATTACCGGTTGGCGCTTAACGGTGGGACAGCGGTACCCGATATCACCGCTAGCCGTTCATATGGAAGGACCAAGTGGGGTTACTATTTCAGCACAGATAACCATTTTGGCTGGTTCAATCATTTTTTTAGGTTAAGCTGGAATGACGGGAAAAACGAGACCTGGGCCTTCACTGAAATAGACAGAAGTATCGCTACCGGCATACAGCTCAAGGGAAGCCGGTGGAAACGCAACCAGGATCATTTTGCCCTTGCCTTCGTGAGCAACGGCCTGTCACAGGATCACAGGAACTATCTCGCAAAGGGAGGGTATGGTTTCCTGGTCGGTGATGGCCAACTGCATTATGGAAGAGAGGATATCCTGGAAGCCTATTATTCAATGCATCTTTCCCGGCAGGTATACCTGAGTCCGGATTACCAGTTCGTATCGCATCCGGGGTATAACAGGGATCGCGGGCCGGTGCACATCGTTGCGTTCCGGTTACACGCATTCCTATAAGAAGCTACACAGGTAGCAGTACACCAGTTGTACGTTACAACCATGAGGGGCGGGGCTTTTTAGCCCTGCCTTTTTTTGGGATTCTCTGCAAACAAAAAGCCCCGCCGTTGCGGGGCCAATTATCTGGAGATAGAAGAATCAAACTGCGAAACTGGTACCGCAACCACAGGTCTTGCTGGCATTGGGATTGCTGAAAGTGAAGCCACGACTGTTCAGTCCACCCTGCCAGTCAATTTCCATACCGTATAGGTACAACTGGTGACTTTTATTCATCACACAGGGGATCCCTTCAATGGTAAATCGCTCATCCTCTGCTTCGGCCTTATCGAAACCCAGCACATAGGTCATGCCACTGCAACCTCCCCCCTTTACGCCGATACGTAGGTGTTGGGTGGTATCGAAACCATCTTCATTCATCAAACGCCTGATCTCTGTAATGGCACCGGCGGTAAGTGTAACCGGTACAGTTTGGGTCATAGTATCCATATTCTCTACTTTAACACTGCAAATTTACGAAGAAATACAGGTACCCGGTAATTCCGGATTTTCGATACAGGAAAATTTGCCTGCCAATCCTTTTCCCCTGCACCGGATTCCAGAGATCGGCCCTGTTACAGTTTGTTGATAAAGCGACTGGTTCACCCCCGGTTTACCTTATTTTTGTTCAAAATTGGCATGATGGACTCTAAATACCTGATACTGGCCGGTGTGGTCCTGGTGGGTTTCATTTCATATTACTTCTTTTTACGTCCCAAAAATGATCCTACACAGGCAGAGAGACCTGCAGCCGATAAAGGTTCACTGGCATTACAGTTACAGGCATATGAACGTTTGATATTACTGGTTGATCGGATCACCATTAACCATCTTATCAGCAGGATCAGTTACGAGGGTCTGACAGCCCGTGAAATGCAGCTGGTACTCACCCGTTCCATACGGGATGAGTTTGACTACAATATCACCCAGCAGATCTATGTAACCCCTGAAACCTGGAATGCCGTCAGAAGCCTTAAGGAAAAGAACCTGCTCATCATCAACCAGGTGGCTGCTTTATTGCCGGCTGACGCCAGCGGACTGGACCTGAACAGGGCCCTGCTCGAATACCTGGTGCAGGACGATAAAGCCAACCTGCACGAACTGGTAAGTGAAGCACTGAGTTTTGAGGCCAAAAAATTATTGTAACCACAAACAAACAGAACAGGTATATTTTATTGTAACGATTGCCACATGAGTGAGAAAAAAATATTTACCGACAGCGGGATAGAGATCCGAAAGGTTTACTACCCTACCCCCGACAGCACCAACCAGCCAACAGAACAGCCAGGTCAATTTCCCTATACCAGGGGCGTACAACCGGATATGTACCGGGGTAAACTCTGGACCATGCGCCAGTATGCCGGGTTCTCTACCGCAGAGGAAAGCAACAAACGATACCACTATCTTTTGTCGCAGGGCGTGATGGGACTCAGTGTGGCATTTGACCTGCCCACACAGATCGGGTACGACAGTGACCACGAACTGGCCGAAGGCGAAGTGGGCAAGGTAGGCGTCGCCATCGACAGCCTGGAAGATATGGAACTGCTGTTCAAGGACATTACCCTGGAGCAGGTAAGTACTTCCATGACCATCAATGCCACAGGTTTCATACTACTGGCTTTTTATGTGGCCCTTGCCAAAAAACAGGGAGCAGACCTGTCGAAGATCAATGGAACCATCCAGAATGACATCCTGAAAGAATATGCCGCACGGGGCACTTATATCTATCCGCCCAAACCTTCCATGCGCATCATTACTGATATTTTTGAATGGTGCAGCAGTGAATTGCCAAAGTGGAATACGATCTCTATTTCCGGTTACCATATCCGCGAAGCGGGCAGCACAGCCGTACAGGAGATCGCGTTTACCTTGAGCAATGGTAAGGCCTATGTGGAAGCAGCACAAGCCAAAGGCATGGACATCAATGTTTTTGGTAAACGACTGTCCTTCTTTTTCAACGCACACAACAATCTGTTCGAGGAAGTGGCCAAATTCCGTTCGGCCAGGCGTATGTGGGCTACCATTATGAAGAACCTGGGGGCTACCGATGAAAAAGCCATGATGCTTCGTTTCCACACACAAACAGGAGGCGCCACATTAACGGCCCAACAACCCCTGAACAATATTTCCCGTGTGACCATTCAGACCCTGGCAGCCGTATTGGGAGGCACGCAGAGCCTGCACACCAATGGTTACGACGAAGCCCTGAGCCTACCCACCGAAGAAGCTGCCCGTATTGCGCTACGCACACAGCAGATCGTAGCTTTTGAAAGCGGAGCCCCCGATACAGTGGATCCGCTGGCCGGCAGCTATTTTGTTGAATCAATGACCGATGAAGTAGAGCAGAAAGCCTGGGAACTGATCAACAGGATCGATGCCATGGGCGGCAGTGTAAGCGCCATTGAGTCCGGTTTCATGCAGGACGAGATCGCCAGGAGCGCCTATGAATACCAGCGTAACATTGAAAGTGGCGATAAGATCATCGTTGGTGTGAACAAATTCACCATCGACAAAGAGAACCCCATACCCGGTTTCAAGATCGATGACAGTATCCGCACCCTTCAGGCGGAGAAACTGCAAAAACTAAGGTCCAAACGATCAGCAAAGAACGTAGACCGTTGTCTGAACCAGATCGTTGTTGCAGCAAAAGAAGGCTCCAACCTGATGCCCCACGTGATCGAAGCCGCAGAAAACCTTTGCACACTAGGTGAGATTGCCGGCGTGTTAAGGGGTGTTTTTGGAGAATACAAAGGGTGACAAATTCAAAGACCAAAATTCAAAAGTCAAAAGTCAAAATTCAAAAACACGAATAGTGTTGTAACACAACTCCTTCATCTGAATTTTGACTTTTGAATTTTGAATTTTTACTTTTTTCTTCAGCTCAGCACTACGATCAGCGCATAGATCACACCCGGTAACCAGAACAGCAGGGTAAGCAGCACGCTTAACCAGAACTTTCCGTTCAGGTCATGTTCATGCAGTCCGACCGCCAATGGAGGCAGTAATACAGCAAGGATGGCCAGCAGTACGGTGTTGGTGCTAACATCTTCTCCAGCTGCTTTCATCGCCTTTAATTCCTTTAGTTTGGTCTTTGCTTCACGAAGACGCATTTTACGGTCAACCCGGGAAAGGCTGCGGAACTCGCGCATGGCATCCGTGGCCACCACGTCATCCAATACCACTTCCGTACCGGGTAAGGTTTCATTTTTCCCTGTTTTTACCGGTGCTGTTCCGGTGCTGGCAGTGGACAGGTTAACAGAAGCAAACAGGGTTAGAGAACAGAGTAACAGTGTCAGTTTTTTCATAAGTAAGGATTTGTAATGATGCGTACAATAATCGGGCGTAAAGTAGCAAATAAATGGGGATCCCTGCATCCGACTAATCCACATCTGCACATTATGGCCTTAAGAGAACGGCACATAAATAAAGGATCCCCTGTATCGTTGAACCCTGCAAATTTGTACCTTCCCTATCTAAATGATCGTCATGAAAAAGCCGGTTCTATTGTTATGGATCTTATTCGCTCTTGCTACAGCCGGTAGTGCGCAGCAGCCAAGTTTTATCGCTGACAGCCTGGAGACATATATCAGCAGGGGCATGAAGGACTGGCAGATACCCGGACTGGCCATTGCCATCGTGAAAGACGGCAAAGTGATATACATGAAAGGTTATGGGGAAAGTAATATCGCTACACACGAAAAAGTGGACGAGAACACATTGTTCATGATCGCCAGCAACAGTAAACTATTCACCGGAACCTCGCTAGCACAGTTGGAATACAACAAAAAATTATCCCTCAATGATAAGGTCACCCGGTATTTCCCCGATTTCCGGTTGTATGACAATAATGCCACGGAAATGGTGACCATCAAAGATATGCTCACACATCATCTTGGCACCAAGACCTTCCAGGGTGATTTTACATTCTGGGATGGGAACCTTAGCAGAAGCCAGATCATCCAGCGGATGCGCACACTGAGACCGGAGGGACAGTTCCGACAGGATTTCGGGTATTGCAACAGTTGTTTCTTAACGGCTGGAGAGATTATCCCCAAAGTAAGTGGCAAACCCTGGGAAGTATATGTGTACGACAGCATCCTGATGCCACTGGGCATGAAAAATACCCATATGCTCACCACCGGTATCTCACAAAGGCCCAATGTATCCCGCCCCTACTCCACTTCTTTCACCGGGCAGTTACACGAGCTCCCTTATGACCAGGTTGACAATCTTGGTCCGGCGGGCAGTATGGTCAGCAATGTGAAAGATATGGCAAAATGGCTGCTGCTGCAGCTCGACAGCGGCCGTTATGAAGGCCAGCGCATACTTCCTTGGCAGGTGATCCGCAGAACAAGGGATATGGTAACGACCATATCCAGTCGTAAAAGCAGCTTATACCCCAGTCATTACACCGGTTATGGCCTGGGTGTATTCATGACAGATTATAACGGGAAACAGGTGTTCTGGCATACAGGTGGCGCATTTGGTTTCGTGACCAACACCTGTTTTGTACCCGAAGAAAAGCTGGGGATCACCATTCTTACCAACAACGACAATCAGAACTTCTTTGAAGCGCTTCGATACCAGATACTGGATGCCTATCTGGGCGTAGGATATGTGAACAGGAGCAAACAGCAGTTACCTGGTCACCAGAAAGAAACTGAGCAGGCGGTAAAAGACCTCATCACACTAAAAGGACGAGTGAAAGGTAATGCTGCCGCTTTACCCATATCGGCCTATACCGGTGAATATGGCAATGATGTATACGGAACCATCCGCATCAAACCCAAGAGTAACGATCTGTTGATCCAATTCAACGGTCATAATAACCTGACAGCCATCTTACAGTACATGGACAAAGATGAATGGTTACTGGAATACAGCAACCCTGCATTCGGCATCTTTCCTATAAAATTCAGGATCGACCATGGCAAGGTCCAATCGGTCGATATCAAAGCCAGTGATTTTGTGGAGTTCGACTCCTATCTTTTCACAAAAAAATAAATCAGTTACCTTTTATATCCATTTAGCACATGAGAAAATTAATCCCTTTCTGTTTACTGTTCAGTGTAGCCGCTTCGGCCCAGAACCTGCCTGCAGGTTACGAGCAGCTGGTAAAAGATGAAAATGCCAAAGTAATTGAATGGCGCCGGTACTATCACCAGTACCCGGAATTATCGAACCGCGAGTACAATACCGCCAAAAAGATCGAAGCCACCCTTAAGCAGTTCGGCATCGAAACCAGGAGCATTGCAGGTAGCGGTGTTGTGGGCGTACTGAAAGGCGGCAAACCGGGTCCGGTGGTAGCCCTTCGCGCCGATATTGACGGCTTACCGGTTACCGAAAGGAACGCCCTCGCATTCAAGTCAACCGCAACCTCTGAATACAATGGCCAGACCGTTGGTGTTATGCACGCCTGCGGGCATGATTCACATATTGCCATGTTGTTGGGTGCAGCCGAAGTATTGTCCAAAATGAAAAAGGATGTTCCCGGAACGGTCGTATTTCTCTTCCAGCCTGCAGAAGAAGGTCCTCCCGGAACCGAGGAAGGTGGAGCACCGCTGATGATCAAACAAGGTGCGCTCGACAATCCGAAAGTAGATGCGGTCTTTGGCATACATATTCAGGCAAGTCTGGATCCCGGTAAGATCTATTATAAACCCGAAGCTTTCATGGCTTCTTCTGACTGGTTCGTCATCAAGGTAAAGGGCCGTCAGACGCATGGCGCTTCTCCCTGGCTGGGTGTTGACCCGATCGTGGTCAGCTCCGCCATCGTACAGAACCTGCAGACCATCGTAAGCCGCCAGTCGCAGATCACCCAAGCGCCTGTGATCCTCACCGTGGGTAAGATACAATCCGGTGTCCGTCCCAATATCATTCCCGAAGAGGCCGTCATGGAAGGAACCATCCGCACGCTGGATGGCAGTATGCAGAAAGACGTGCACGAGCGTATCCGGAAAATGGCCAAATCGATAGCAGAAGCCTATGGCGCCACTGCAGAAGTGACCATCGATACCAAAACACTGGTCACGTATAACGATCCCAAACTGGTGGCACAAAGCCTGCCTTCACTGCAGAAAGCTGCCGGCGATGGTAACGTGGTGTTACATCACTGGGATACCGGTGCGGAAGATTTCTCCTTTTATGGTACCAAAGCTCCCTCGTTCTTCTTTTATCTGGGCGCCCGAGATGCCAGATACACCAAAGAAAATGCTCCCGGTCACCACACCCCTGATTTTGTGATCGACGACAGCAAACTGGACGTAGGCGTAAAAACCTTCTGCCAGCTCGTCTTCGACTACGCCAAATCCAAATAAAACATTCACTCATCCACTCATTCACGCATGCACTCATTAAATATTGCCCCATGAAACGAATAGTCTCATTAACCATCCTGAGCACGATAGTGACACTGTCGTTCGCTCAGACCAATCTCACCCCCGAACAACTCTGGAAATTCGGAAGGGTAACCGGACTGGGCATCTCTAAAAACAACCAGTATCTGGTATACCAGGTAAGCACCCCAAATGCTGCTGAGAACAAGAGCTCGCGTAAATTCTACGCCATGGCCACCAGTGGCGGTGAGGCATTCGAGATACCAAATACGGACAGTTTCCTCGTCAACACCAAGATATCATCCAACAACAGGTTCTTTGCAGAGACACGGAACGTGGAAGTGATGAAAGTGACCGGTGCTGCCGTATACCAGGACCTCAAGAAATCGAATGTATACATCTATAACTCACTGAACTACCGGCATTGGGATACCTGGGAAGACGGGAAGTTCGACCACGTATTCGTTGGGCCGGTCGTGAATGGCAAACCGGATAAATTGAAGGCCAATGATATTCAGTTCAACGAGCCCTTTGATTGTCCCACCAAACCATTTGGCGGCGATGAGGATTTTGTATGGAATCCCGATGGAAGGCACCTGGTATATGTTGCCAAGAAAAAATTCGGAACAGAATATGCGATCAGCACCAATACCGACCTGTATGAATATGATGCCGAGACCGGTAAGACCCGGAACCTGACCGAAGAGAACAAAGGTTATGATGTGAACCCGGCTTTCAACAGCAAGGGACAGTTGGCCTGGCTGCAGATGAAAAGAGACGGATATGAGGCCGACAAACAGGACATCATCGTCAGCAATGGCAAGATAAAACTGAACCTTACAGCGCACAGGGACGATATTCATGTGGAGAGTTTCCTCTGGAGCCGCCAAGGAGACAGTATCTATTTCATTGCTCCGATCAACGGTACCCTGCAATTGTTCCGTGTGAACGATGCACTGGCTACCAACAGTACGCCTGTGATAACCCAGCTGACCAATGGGGATTTCGATATCAGCGCCATTATTGGCGAAGCCGACAATATGTTGTTCGTGGCCCGAAACGATATGAACCGGGCTTCAGAAATCTACAAACTGAACCTGGCTAACGGCAAACTGACCCAGTTCTCCAATGTGAACAATGCAGCTTATGCCAAGATCAATAAGGTAAGAACAGAGCGTCGTTTCGTGACCACCACCGATAACAAACAGATGCTGGTATGGGTAGTGTATCCACCTGGGTTTGATCCTGCCAAAAAATATCCTACCCTGCTGTATTGCCAGGGAGGTCCGCAATCCCCTTTAACACAGTCCTATTCGTTCCGCTGGAACTTTCAGCTGATGGCATCACAGGGATACATCATTGTGGCGCCGGCACGTCGTGGTATGCCCGGGTTCGGTACCGCATGGAACGAAGAAGTAAGTAAGGACTGGGGCGGCCAGGTGATCCAGGACTACCTGAGCGCCATTGATGCCGTTGCCAAAGAATCTTTTGTGGACAAAAGTCGTTTGGGTGCCGTAGGCGCCAGCTTTGGCGGCTTCTCTGTATTTGCATTGGCCAGTCAGCACGAAGGACGCTTCAAGACCTTTATCTCACACGATGGTGTATTTGATTTCAAGAGCATGTACGGCACTACCGATGAGCTATTTTTTGAGAACTGGGAAAAAGGCGGCGCTTACTGGGATAAGAACAATGCAGTTGCACAGCGTTCTTTTGGTCAGTCGCCCAGCAATTTTGTAGAGAAATGGAATACGCCGATCCTCATCATCCAGGGTGGACGCGATTATCGCGTTCCGATAGAACAAGGTCAGCAGGCATTCCAGGCAGCACAACTGAAAGGTATCAAAAGCCGGTTCCTGTACATACCCGACGAGAATCACTGGGTATTAAGTGCCCAGAATGCATTGGTATGGCAGCGTGAGTTCTATAAATGGCTGGATGAAACCTTGAAATAATTTGAGAATTTGAGAATGTGCTAATTGGGAAATCAGGGACACTCATCCATTTTCAAATTAGTACATTCTCAAATCTTCAAATTCCCTTATCAGGATACGTTCTTGCACCGAACAGCAAGCTGCCTATACGCACCATAGTGCTTCCTTCTTCTATGGCTAAGGCATAATCGCCACTCATTCCCATACTTAGCTGTGTCCATTCTCCGTTCACTACCGGCCACTCGCCAATCTTATCGAACAGGGTTTTCAGCAACCTGAATTCATTACGTACTTTGGCCTGGTCATCTGTAAAAGAAGCCATCCCCATCAAACCACAAACGCGCACATGAGGTAACCCTGAAGCGCCGGCAAGTGCTTCTTCCAGTTCATTTTCATCCATTCCGAATTTGGTTTCTTCCTGCGCAATATGTACCTGTAACAGACAATCAATGATACGGTCATGTTTGGCCGCCTGTTTATGGATCTCCTGCAAAAGTTTGAAACTGTCCACTCCATGGATCAGGTGCACAAATGGTGCTATGTATTTTACTTTATTGCTCTGCAGATGACCGATAAAATGCCAACGGATATCTTTCGGTAAAACCGCCTGTTTATCCACCAGTTCCTGCACATAATTTTCTCCAAAATCACGCTGACCCAGCTCATATAATGCCTGAATATCTTCGTTGGGTTTGGTTTTACTTACAGCGACCAGGGTCACTCTACCGAGTTCCTTTCTGATCCCGTTGTATTTTTCAATGTTCACTGCCATACAGAATATTTTAGCATGAAGGACCGACAGATGTATGATAGACAGGCATGTGATCAATTAACTCCACCCTATCACTCCCCTACCTGCAGATCCGATAATGTATTTTTCAGCACCAGGTATTCCAGCAACAAAAGATTATTATACGCATCACAATCGTAATAAAATTTACCGACCCCGGTTCCACTCACCCATTGTTTAAGGGGATCAGGCAACATAGAAGCCATATTGGCTATAAAAAATGAAAAAGGTCCGTCCTCGACCAGCCCCCTAAGACTATCTGCCTGTTGCACTTTGATTGACGGCGGCTGCACACCCCATCGTAACAGGGACGTACAAAGGATGACCTGCTCCATAAAATCATTCGTACTGGTCAAAACTTCCCTTGTTTGAGCGATCAGTGTGGTCCGGTATTGTTCGAGTCCAGGTATCGGCTTTACTGTCATCAGCCTTGACAAGTGATATAATATTATGGGCAGCTTACCATAATGCGGCGATATGTAGGCGGCGTCAGTGAGGTGTTTTTTGTCACTAAGCACTTTTTCAATCAACTGCAGGCTGGCACTGTCCGCAGCTGTCCATTCCAGTTGATATTTCTGAACAAAATACAGCACATTGGCCAGTACGCATACATCAAAGTCGACGGGCATTTTTTTGCCGAACCAGGTGGAGTAAGCACCAATATTCCGATAATCCTTAAATGTATTCTTCACCGATTTAACGCCATTGTTGGTGAAAGCCTGCATCAGCGCATGCACTTTACGGGCAACAGAATCCGGTGCTTGTTGGGCCAGCAGCATGATCACGGTATCATCCAGGTCGTCCGGCAAGGATTGTGGTTTATCAAACAGGTTCAACCAACCTCCATTGGGGAATATGCGTGGAGTATCTGTTGGCCAGAAATTATACGTATTCCTGCCCTTACGGTTCTCAAATTTGGGATATACGGGCAAACTATTGTTCACGATCCTGTCAGCGATCACCTGCTGGTAAGCGTTGAATGAAGGTCGCAGGTCACGCAAAGTGAAGCCGATCAGTCCGGTAAAGAAATTGTTGACATCGGCCTTATCGCGGTCTTTATTCAATGCATACATGCGATAGGAAGGGAACATTCCTTTGGGAAAGACGCTGCTCTCCTTTGCCTGTAACTGTTCCATCCGTTGAAGCAATTGTGTCATCAGCACACTATCCTGTGCCACAATATTATCCGACAACAGCAAAACAGAAAGGAATACCATCAATCTGAACATCGTCATATTGCAAAATTAGCGGATTGGCGGATTACGAATCAACGGATTAACGGATAAAAAAACGCTGGCCCTATTTTACAAAAACAGCAACCAGCGCTTATACGTTATACAAAACAACATTTGCACACCATCCGCAAATCCACCTTCCGCTATTTCATTAATCCTTATTTAAGTATACTCCTCGAGATCACGATCCGCTGCACTTCACTGGTTCCTTCATAGATCTGGGTGATCTTAGCATCACGCATCAACCGTTCAACATGGTATTCCTTCACGAAACCATAACCGCCGTGGATCTGCACTGCTTCGGTGGTCACCCACATGGCCGTTTCAGAGGCAAAGACCTTTGCCATAGAAGAACTGAGGGTATAATCGTGTCCATGGTCCTTTTCCCAGGCGGCTTTTAAACAAAGCAGGCGGGCCGCTTCTATTTTGGTGGCCATATCGGCCAGTTTGAACTGGATGGCCTGGTGATGCATGATCTCTTTCCCAAAAGCCTTACGCTGTTTGCTGTAGGCCAATGCCAGCTCATACGCGCCACTGGCAATACCCAATGCCTGTGAGGCGATACCGATACGGCCTCCTGCCAGCGTTTTCATGGCAAACTTGAAACCGAAACCGTCCTCACCGATCCGGTTCTCTTTGGGAACTTTCACATCGGTGAACATAATGCTGTGCGTATCACTGCCACGAATACCCAGTTTGTTCTCTTTGGCGGCCACCACAATACCGGGTGTATTCTTCTCAACAATGAAGGCGTTGATGCCATGGCTTCCCTTCGCGGGATCCGTTTGCGCGATCACCAGGTATACCGATGCGGAAGATCCATTGGTGATCCAGTTCTTGGTCCCATTGATCAGGTAATGATCGCCTTTATCCTCAGCAGTGGTACGTTGACTGGTGGCATCACTACCCGCTTCCGGCTCACTTAACAGGAAGGCGCCGATATACAATTCCCCGTCTTTCCGACCCTGGGCCAGCGGGGTCAGGTATTTCTGTTTCTGCTCCTCGGAACCATAAGCTTCCAGTCCCCAGCAGACCAGGCTATTGTTCACACTCATGCTAACGCTGGTACTGGCGTCGATCTTGCTGATCTCCTCCATGGCCAGCACATAACTGAGGGTATCCATGCCGGAACCACCATAAGCGGGACTAACCATCATACCCATGAATCCCAGCTCGGCCAGTTTCAGTACCTGTTCACGGGGGAATTTCTGGTGCTCATCGCGTTCGATCACACCGGGTAAACATTCATTACGGGCAAAATCGCGGGCCGCTTTCTGGATCATCAATTGTTCTTCGGACAGTTCAAAATGCATCGGTAAAAGATTTTTGTGATGCAAATTTACACTAACAACTGTTAGGATTTGCAATCGAGTCAATTTTTTTATGACCGACACAAAAAAGTGATGTTTATAAAAAACAAACAGGCATGATTGAATTGCCCGAAGTTTAGCAGCACACGGTAGTCCGCCCTTTATGGCCTATAAATACGGGAATTTTCCCCTTACGCCAGTTTAATTATTTAAATAGCTTTGTTTGGTTAATGAGGTGATCACACGCTATTATTAACCTTCCAATACAGTATTCTATGGAGCCTCACCACCTGGTTAAAGCCATACTCATTATACTGGTGATCATTTTTATGGTGATGGTGGGGGGAACTTATTTCTTTTACAATACCGTCAGATCATCCAAATCCTCTGCTTTATCTGAAAACCTGAGCGATGCACAGAAAGCTGAAACGGCCGATTATGAGAATTGCATCCTGCTGGAGAAAAAAGGCATTATACGAATGTATGAAGGACAAAAACAAAGCCTTACCTATGCCCAGGCCCGGGAGAAACTGATCCGCGACACAGCCCGCCTGAACCGATCCAGGTTCAGGATCATCGTAGCACCCGGTATCGACTACCAAAACCTTTCAGATATCCTGTTGCTGATGCCAGCACTAAAAATCAAGAATTATACACTTCTGAGACCCTGATTCTTCTAACAAACCTAAACCGACACCATGGGAAACCTTGCCTACCAGGAATTGCTCCTTTTGTTTGTTTCTCTTTTCTGTATGTTGATACCTGTATTGATGGTCATCTGGATGTATCGTATCGCGCGCCGTTCGCACAGCAACCAGCAGCGTATCGCCCAGCTTGAGACACAATTGCAGGTGTTGGAAGCAAAGATCAGCAGGTAAGGCCGATACGCCAGGTTACATAAATGGCGATAATCCCTTACCAGCGGCAAACGATATCACATAAACATGTGAGCCCATTCTGTCATTAGCAAAACTTATGTGAAATCAATACTGTATTGGGTTGTAGCGATCCCTGCAGCAATACATTTGTGTACGCGACAGCGATTTTTTAACCCAAACTAGTATTCAATGAAAACATTTTTCCTCGCCCTCGGCTTATGCATCAGCAGCCTGGCTTTTTCGCAGGCAGACAAGATCTATCTACACAATGGGAAAACAGTTGAAGGCAGTGTTGTCAGAAACACCGAGTTCACCGTGATCTACAAATACGTGAACGAAGATGCCGAGCAGACCGTGAGTAAATATGCCGTGGACAAGATCGTATACGGCAAAAGCGGTAGAACCGAAACCGTCAGCCCGAAGATCCTGATCAATTCAGAGGACGACTGGGCCAATGTGATGATCCTGGAAGACAATACCGCATCTGCGGGGCTGACCAAAGTTGGCGAGATCCGTGGCAAAACCAGCCTGATCAACTACCGAACAGCCGCTGGCAGCGATAAGAAAGCCGAAGAAAAACTGAAGAAGGAAGCCGCCAAACAGGGCTGTCAGTTCGTGATCATGACGAGCGATAAGGATGCAGGCCTGCAAGCCAATGGAAGTCGCAGCTGGGGCGGTGTACAATCCATTAAAAAAGGCATCGGCTATAAATATTAAAGCAATACCTCTTTGCATTAATCCTATCTTAAGAACCAATCCTATGAAAACGACATCCCTATTACTTTTTTGTCTATTAGCCCTTTCCGCACAGGCACAGGAATCAACGATCACCAAGGAAAAATGGCATTGGGACAGGGCTACCCGCCAGGATACGACCATCGGTTATGCCCAGGTGGTAAAAGTGGACAATGTCCTGTACATTTCCGGAATTGTTGCCAGGGACTTGTCAGCAACAGGCATGACCCGTTTGTATAAGGAATTGGAAAAGACCTTATCGAAATTCGGCGCCGGGTTCCAGAACGTGGTAAAGGAGAACCTCTACACTACCGATCTGGAAGCTGTAAAGGAACTCAACCCGGTAAGAAAGACATTTTACAAAGGCGATTATCCGGCAGCTACCTGGGTGCAGATAGCCCGGTTATTCACGGAAGATGCCAAGATAGAAGTGGAACTGGTGGCCCATCTGCCCAAATAGCCCACTGACAGTTTTCGGAACACTCCGCAGCGTGGTTCATTCAGGAACGGAGCTGCGGAGTTTTTTATGCTGTCTGATCAATATCATATTCTGTCTGGGATAGCTATAGTAATTTTCCGTTATGAAAAAATGGATCCTGCTGGCCCTATTATGTTATTCCATACCCACTCTCGCCCAAAATCGGGAGGACAGCACTACCGCTGAATGGCAGGCAGGCGTGGAATTGGATGTACTCCCCTTTGCCCTGGGAGGTTATTTCGGTGCCAGTTGGATCGGCAAAGACCGGTTCCGATTACGTGTACTTACCGCCAATGTTCACAAACCGGATATCACCACCGACCGTGCATTCACCCATCACCATATCTATGCATATGCTTTGGTAGCCGATTATTTTCTGAAACCAGGCTGGAAAGGTTGGTGGGTAGGAACCGGCCCCGTTTTCTGGCAAAGCAGTATCATCAGCAAAAGCAGTGGCGCAGAAGCCGGTTTCCATAACTGGTTATGGAATGGCAGTGTGGGACATCATTTCCCCATTAAAAAGAGATTCTATTTTTCTCCCTGGGCCGGTCTGAGTTTCCGGATCGCAGGAAATAAGAACACTGCAGTGGGTCCTGATCACTTTACACTACCAGTGGTGAACCCGGAGATCTCCGTTAAGATGGGGTTTATTTTTTAGTACGATATCGAAAGACGACCTGTCAGGACAATCAGAATTCACGAGGAGTCTGCATCACCCCTATCACGATGGTAGAAACGCCAATCGGAATGGAGAATAAATGAATGGGACTGAAACTGGAATACAACAAGTGCGTTAAAGAAAGAAATGAAATGAATATCCCCTGTATGATGATCAGATAGGGATATATTTTTTTACGGAATAGTGTACAGAATAAAGTCACAAGACCGAAAAGGCCCACCAGACTCAGCAGGATCCAGCCCAGTATGGTATAATTGGAAAAAAGCGAGTCAGCAATTTTTTCTTCAGGAAAGGGAAAAAGAACTTCCGGAAACCAAGCATCATTGATCAGTCGGGCGCCTCTGAAAACACCGATGAAACTGGATATGGTAAGTAAGATAATGGAGATCCTCCGGAGCCTGGTCATAATCTGGCTAAAACTATCCAAAGTTTTGATTCCTGCAAAATCTTACCCATGTGTATTGCTCCCCGCCAGTTATTTGTATATTCATAGCAATAACCATTCACCTTCAAATCGATCACATTGAAACGATTGTTATCGCTCGATTTCATGCGGGGACTCATTATGGTGCTGCTGGTACTGGAAAGTGCGGGACTATATGAAAGCCTCAACACCGCCACAGAAAATCAGTTTATGAACGGGTGGGTGCAGCAATTTTTTCACCATCCCTGGAACGGGCTTCGTTTCTGGGACCTGGTTCAGCCCGCATTCATGTTCATGGCCGGTGTTTCCATGGCCTATTCGCTTACCCGCCAGCAAGAGGCCGGTCATGACTGGCTGCAACGATTCCGTAAGACCTTACAACGCTGTGCCTGGTTGTTCTTCTGGGGTGTACTGGATTATGCTGTGCGAAAAACGGGGCTCTCGTTCGAGTTATGGGACGTGCTGACACAATTATCGTTCACCACCCTGGTAGCGTTCCTGATCTTTGGGTTCAGCACCCGGATCCAGATACTGGTATGCATCGGGTTGCTGCTGCTGACAGAGGTATTATACCGGTTCACCCATATCCCGGGCTTTGACCAGCCTTTTACCGACCAGCATAATTTTGGTAATTATGTGGACTGGCTACTCATGCACAAGATCAACAAAGGCGGATGGGTAGCCATCAATTGTATACCAACTGCCGTACATACCATTGCAGGCGCCCTGGCAGGAAAAATGCTGCTGCGTGGCGGCAATAGCATCATCCGGAACCTGGTGAGCTGGGCATTGATCTGCCTGTTAGCGGGATATGCATTGGACCTAATGGACATAACCCCCATCATCAAACGGATTGCCACCAGTTCTTTTGTACTGGCATCGCTGGGCTGGTGCCTGGCCGGCCTGGCAGCTTGTTACTGGTGGATCGATATCCGATCGAATCGCAAATACCTCTTATTTTTTACCATTGTCGGCATGAATTCCCTGTTCATTTACCTTTTTATCGAGATCGTGGGGAACCGATGGTTCACAGAATATATCAGCACTATCAGTAATGGGGTATTGTCGTGGATACAGACACCGGAATCGTTGAGCCATATTCTTTCAGCGCTCTGCGTATTCTCTCTGGAATGGGGACTCTGTTATTTCCTGTACCGGAAAAATATTTTCTTCCGGATATAAAGGGTGAAAATTCGGTCGGCTCCCCGCCGGTTTGTATATTAGGCATATAAATGACTTCAATGAAAGCAAGCAGAAGAAAATTTTTGGCCACCACTACCCTGTTGGGCACCGGCCTGGCAGCATCCGCTTTACCGGTTCCTGCACCAGAAAAAAAGCAACTAATTCATCACGTATTTTTCTGGTTAAAGAATCCCGATTCCAAGGAAGACCGGGATAAACTGGTAGAAGGTTTACAGACACTGTCCAAGATCGAGACCATTCGGAAACTGCATATAGGTGTATTGGCCAGCACAGAAAAACGGGATGTGGTAGACACCAGCTGGCAGTTTTCCGAACTCATGTTCTTTGATGACCTTGCCGGGCAGGCTGCCTATCAATCGCACCCCATACACCTTGCTTTCGTCAAGAACTACGGACATCTATGGGCCAAAGTCATTGTGTACGATGCCATGGAAGCCTGAACACTGCAACCTTATTCATTCATTCGATAAATTGCCATTTATGCCATTCTCTTCTTCCACATCCCATCCCCGCCGCCGTTTCCTGCAACAGTCCGCCCTTGCCACCATGGGCATGCTCGTGGGCCGGAGTGCTTGGGGAAACATCCTGTCACCCCTTACTCCCGGCAGTATACAAGGTGTGCAGGTAGGTGTCATTACCTATTCGTTCCGTAGTTTGCCGGGCAGTGCCGAGCAGATCCTGAAATATTGCCAGGAGGCTGGTATCACTGATATTGAACTGATGGGTGATGCGATCGAAGACTATGCGGGCAAACCCGTCAACCCCGTAAAATTCCCTCCCAGGGTGCCTGGGCAACCGATGAAACTGAGTGATGAACAAAAGGCCCAACTGGCAGCCTATCAGCAGCAGGTTGCCGAGTGGCGCGCTTCTGTCCCGATGGATAAGTTCAAAAAGATCCGCAAAATGTACCAGAACGGAGGTGTGAGCATTTACGCTTTTAAACCCAACGCCCTTAACAGCAACAATACCGACGCAGAGATCACTTATGCCTTACGCGCGGCAAAAGCATTAGGCGCCAGGTCGGTTACGGTGGAACTGCCCGCTGACCCGGCACACTCCAAGAGACTGGGAGAACTGGCGGCAAAAGAAAAAGTGTATATAGGTTATCATGCCCATACACAGGCCACGGATACTGCCTGGGATGAAGCCCTCGCACAATCCCCCTACAATTCCATGAACCTGGATTGCGGACACTATATTGCTGCAGGCGGAAACAATACCAAGGAAAGCCTGCTGAAACTGATCCAGGACAAACACGACCGTATCACCAGCATGCACCTCAAAGACAGGAAGACCAAGGCCAATGGTGGTACCAATGTAGCCTGGGGTAATGGGGACACGCCTATCCGTGAGATCCTCAACCTGCTGAAAGAAAAAAAATATAATATCCCTGTCACCATAGAACTGGAATATGATATCCCTGCAGGCTCCAACGCCATAAAAGAGACCGCGATCTGTTTGGCCTATGCCAGGAAAATGCTGGAAAGCTGACAGGTACTAATCAAAAGGATCCAGGCAGAAACTTCTTCGATCCAATATAATCTTACATAAATAGACGCCCCGGGGAACCGGGGCGTCTATTGTACTACAACCATTACTCACACCTTAGTGTGACTGTACCACTTGCTTTAATAACCTACACTTCATTGATAAAGAAGCACTATGAAAATCTTGTCGATATGATTCTGGTAAAAGTGGACGGATATCTGGATCAGTACGATACACCAAAAGTAACCTGCCTGAGTAGGGCAAAAAATGACCGTAAGCAGTTCCTGGAATGATTTATATCATGAAAAACCACCGAAATATGTAGTAACCTCTTTCTATACCCTGTACTGGACTTTGACGCATTCACCCCGTCCACAGACAGAAACACCCCCTAGTATATTCTGCCTTTATCTGTATTTTCATTCCGGCCAAACAAGCCTTTCATGAAACGATACGGAATCAGTACACCCTTTTACGCAAGAACCGGCTGCTGGCTAATCAGTTCTCAAAAACAAACAAAATCCCAATAACCATGCAAAAGATCACTCCTTTTCTCTGGTACGACGGTAAAGCGGAAGAAGCCATGCATTTTTACCTGAGCATTTTTAAGAATGGCAAAGTCATCAGTGTAAATCGAATGGGCACCGATGGGCCGGTCATCTCGGTAAGTTTTGAACTGGAAGGCCAACGGTTCCATGCGCTGAATGGCGGCCCTATGTTCCAGTTCACTCCTGCCATTTCCTTTTTTGTGGATTGCAACACACAGCAGGAAGTAGATGAACTCTGGGAAAAACTGTCCGAAGGTGGCAGCCAGGACAGATGCGGCTGGCTGAAAGACAAATATGGCCTGTCCTGGCAGATCATCCCTTCCATTCTGGGAGAATTGCTGTCCAGCAAGGAACCCGGGAGATCCGACCGGGCCATGCAGGCAATGTTGAAGATGAACAAGATCATTATTGCAGACCTGTTGCAGGCGTGAGTGGTCAGTGGTGAGTCGTCAGTCGGGCTTTCGACTGATCAGATCATTATTGCAGACCATTACCCACCTGATGGGAAACCGTGACCATGTTACAGGATTTTTTTTATCTTTTCTTTTTCAACCCGTGAAAGAAGAAAACGAGATAAAAACCTGACAAAGTTTACCTGCAAACCTTACAAAAATCATTTTTTGTTGATTGTACGCTATAGAAATTTGCATTATTAAAATCTCACAAGTATGGCTTCTTATTCAACAGCTGAGCAAGCGTTAAGTATTATCAAGAGTAATGACAGGGTCTTTGTGCATGGCAGCGCCTGTACGCCACTTTTCCTGATGCGGAAACTGGCAGAGCAGGCACCAAGGCTTAAGGATGTGGAACTGGTATTCATCACGGTATTGGGCGATATTGAGGTACAGAAACCCCAGTACCAAAGCAGTTTTCACATCAATTGCATGTTTGTTTCTGCCCCTATCCGGGAAGCGGTGAATGATGGCAGGGCAGATTATATCCCGGTATTCCTCAGCGATATTCCTGACCTGTTCAATAAAAAGATCCTCACCATCGATGTAGCGCTGGTGCAGGTATCGCCTCCTGATGCGCACGGATACTGTTCTCTAGGCACCTCGGTGGATATTGCCCGTTCCGCGGTGAATATGGCCACACATGTGATCGCACAGATCAATCCTAAGATCCCACGGACACATGGCGACGGATTGATCCACATGTCGCGGTTCACCCATACCGTATTTCATGAAGAAGATCTTCCCGAAGTGAATTATGGCGCCAATACCAGCGATAATGAAGTGGCCATTGGTCAGCATATCGCCAGCATGATTGAAGATGGAAGCACTTTGCAGATGGGCATCGGTACCATTCCGGATGCCGTACTCAAATCACTCACCGGGCACAAGGATATCGGCATCCACACAGAGATGCTAAGTGATGGTGTGATAGACCTGTTCGAGTCTGGCGTGATCAATAACCGCAAAAAAAAGATCCACCCCAACAAAGCTGTCACCGGTTTTGCTGCCGGAACCCGTCGTTTGTATGATTATGTGGATGACAACCCGGCCATCAATTTCCTGGACATCGATTATGTGAACAACCCGCACGTGATCCGTCGTAACCCCAATGTGGTGGCCATCAACAGCGCCATTGAAGTGGACCTTACCGGCCAGGTATGTTCCGACAGCATCGGATCACTTCAGTACAGCGGTATTGGTGGACAGATGGACTTCATGCGCGGTGCCGCCCTCAGCGAGGGAGGAAAACCTATCATTGCCCTGACCAGCAGAACGCATAAAGGGGTACCCCGTATCGTGCCGCATCTCAAGGATTTTGCCGGAGTGGTCACTACCCGCGGCCATATTCACTATGTGGTCACCGAATATGGTATCGCCTATCTCTATGGTAAGAACCTCCGCCAGCGGGCCAAAGCACTGATCGATATCGCCCACCCTGACGACCGGGAGGAACTGACCAGGGCCTGTTATGAACGTTTCAAAAAATTCTGGTAACCATTACCCGATACACAACATAAAAAGAGGGCAGATGATCTTACCATCTGCCCTCTTTCTGTCATATCCTTACCAGGAAGCGTTTACCGCTACATATATTTTTTCTGTAAGTTATACAACACGCTCCTGTCTATATCATTGAGCTGCCGGGTGGTGTCCTGCAGGAAATGTCTTTTAAAGGAACGTATGGCAGCAGTGGTATCCTTCACATCATAGCCCACAATGCGTAATGCCTGGATTGGGTTAAAACCAGCGGGCACTGATTCCCTGTTCTCATCGAACCATAAGCCAAATCCTTTTTCTGCCAACTTCTTCCAGGGAAAACGGAAATTCGGATCGTTCTTACGGGTCGGGGCAATATCGCCGTGGCCGATAAAATTGGCCGTTGGGATATTGTAGTCCTTTTTCAACCTGGCCAGCACGCTCAAGAGGCTGTTCAGCTGCAGGCTGTCAAAAGGCTCAAAGCCATTGTTATCCAGTTCGATCCCGATGGAGGAGGAATTGATATCGATCAGGTTACCCCAGCGGCTCACACCGGCATGCTGGGCGCGCAGGTAATCGTTCAGCATATGATGTACCGTACCATCTTTACAGATCACATAATGTGCACTCACGGCTGTCCTGGTAAGCGTAAAGGTCTTCAGGGTCTGTTCACAGGAGTTCTGTGCGGTATGGTGTATGATGACAAAATTGGGCTTCCGGATGCCGAAATTGGTGGTACCTACCCAATAAGGCGGTTGTAGGATCGTATCGTTCAAAGGATTTTCCGGCTGCAGCATCAGTTGTTTGGCAAAGGCCTTGGTCTGTTTCCTGTACATTTTGTTGGTGGCGCTGTAAGGTTTGGGACTACAGGCATCCAGTACCAGTAAAAGGAATAATACTACGGGGAAGACTAAACGTTTCTGGTTCATATCGGGGATTGATTTGGCTGGCCCGTCTGGTAGTGTAGAAGGACCGTGAATTTTGCCTAAAGATATTACTCAGCCTTACATCTAAATCAAAAACAGCCTCCTATCTTTGAAAGAAAGAGTACTACCATGTCGCTACATCTTGGCAGAAACGAATTCGGTGATCCGGCCAATAAAGGAAATGTATTGACCCGCGATGAAGCCCTGCAACTGTTTCATAGCTGGGTATTGAATCCCAAACTGCAGGTCCATATGCAACAGGTGGGACACCTGATGAAATGCTGGGCCGCCGAAAAAGAGAACCTGGACGAAACCGGACAATGGAAATGGGAAATGGCAGGTTTACTACACGATGCCGACTGGGATCAGTGGCCCGACCTGCATTGCAAGAAGATCATAGAGGAACTGGAACAACGGAATATCGACCCTGAGATCATCCGGGCCATCGCTTCGCACGGACATCTTCATTTTGGCGTGGAGCCTGTGAGCCAGATGGATAAGATGCTGTACGCATTCGATGAACTGTCTGGACTGATACACGCATACTCCCTGATGCGACCGGGGGGATACGAAGGCATGGATGTGAAAGGCGTGAAGAAACGACTCAAGGAAAAATCATTCGCCGCCAATGTTTCCCGCGATGATATCCAGGATGCCTGTGAACGGGCAGGTATCGCATTGGACGATCTGATCGCTTTCATCATACCCAGACAGGCAACGGTCATTTCAGTAAGCTAAATACAGACCATGGAAAACAACCCAGACTTTCTATCTGCCTCCTATTGGGATGAGCGATATGACCGGAAACAGACAGGCTGGGATATTGGTGATGCATCCACCCCCCTGAAAGAATATATCGATCAGCTGACCGATAAGGCTATCCGCATACTCATACCTGGAGCAGGCAATGCCTATGAAGCCCGCTACCTCTCAGAAAAAGGGTTTACCGATATCACGGTACTCGATATCTCCGCGGTTGTCATCAGCCAGTTACAGGCACAGCTGGGAGACAAACATCCCGCTATCAAACTGGTCACCGGCGATTTCTTCGACCATGCCGG
The DNA here is from genome assembly GCA_020403425.1 of Chitinophagaceae bacterium. Taxonomy (GTDB): domain Bacteria; phylum Bacteroidota; class Bacteroidia; order Chitinophagales; family Chitinophagaceae; genus Sediminibacterium. The sequence goes on from JADBXR010000009.1 coordinate 186,845, forward strand.
CAATTACGACCTGATACTGGAGCAGACTTTTTTCTGCGCACTGGATCCTGTACTGCGTCAAAAATATGTGACCAAAATGCATTCGCTGCTCTCAGGCAACGGCAAACTGGTTGGTCTGCTCTTCAACAGGGATTTTGAGCAGTCACCTCCTTTTGGCGGAAATACCGGGGAGTACAGGCAACTATTCTCTCCCATCTTCCGTATGATAAGGTTGGAGCCATGTTACAATTCCATTCCGGAGCGTGCCGGCAATGAATTGTTCCTCATGGCTCAAAAATGAGGACACGCAAGTGTTTCATTGTATTCATCATCCTTAATATCCTGACAATGGAAAGAAGAGAATTCCTTGGGAATCTTACCGGGCCCGTACTGGTGGCCTGCGCAGCCTGTATGGGTGCCTGCAGCAAAGGCGGAACCACTACCAGTAACAACACAGGTGGCGTAAATCCACCAACCAATGCCAACATTACGGTGAACCTTGCTACCAGCCTGTTATCAGTGGGCTCATCAGTGGTGCAGGACGGGGTGATCATTGTAAGACTTGCCAGTTCCAATGTACCGGCATCCTTTACAGCTGTTCAGGTGGCTTGTACGCATGAGGGTACTTCCATCAATTTCAATTCCTCATCCAACCAGTTCGTATGCCCCAACCACGGAAGTACGTTCAGCACTTCCGGCGCCGTTACACTGGGACCCGCTGCCAAAGCCCTGAAACAATACAATGTTTCCATTACCGGGGATACCCTTACCGTTACCGGTTAACGATACCTGTTCTGATACCGGCAGGGATCACTTGTGATCACACAAGGGGTTCCTGCTGGCTCAGGCAATGGAAACTTCCCAGTCCCCAGATGATATCGGTGGAATCGATACCCACTACCTGCCTTTCAGGAAAACAGCCTGCAATGATCTGCAGGGCTTTCTCGTCCTTTGCACAGTTGAATACGGGTACGATGACGTATTTGTTGCTGATATAGAAATTAGCGTAAGATGCGGGTAAGCGCTGGTCTTCATAAACAACCGCATCCGGCATGGGAAGTTCAACGATATTCAGCTGTTTGCCGTTCAACAGACGCATCTGTTGCAATTGCTTCAGGTTTGCCTGTAACAATGCATGGTTCTCATCATGCACATTCTCTTCTACTACGGTGATCACGGTATCTTCATTCACAAAACGAACGGTGTCATCAATATGTCCATCGGTATCATCCCCTACAATTCCTTCTGCTACCCATAACACCTGTTCAACGCCGTAATATTGGTATAGATAGGATTCTATCTGCTGCTGGTTCAGATGTGGGTTACGGTTCTCATTCAACAAACAGGCAGTTGACGTAAGCAGGGTTCCCTTACCGTTGAATTCTACGGAACCACCTTCCATGACAATACCGGGATAGTATACCGGTATGCCAAAATGTTTGCCGATCAGTGTCGGGATCACATCGTCAAGGTCATACGGGGGATATTTATTGCCCCAGGCATTATAGCCCCAGTCAACGATCACTTTTTTCACAGCTGCCGACGGGTTCACCAGGAATGCCGGGCCATGGTCGCGGCACCAGGCATCGTTGGTGGGATGTACAAAGAACTGTACCTGCGAAAGATCCACGCCGGCTTTCAGCAGATGTGTGGTTGCGGCAGCCTGCATGGCTGGATCGGCTATATTGATCCGCACCTTTTCGCTCTCAGCGAGGTATTTCACGAACCGACTATAATTGGGATAGATCGCATCGATCTTACCGGGCCAACTGGCTTCCTTATGCGGCCAACTTAACCAGGTTGCCTCATGCGGCGCAAATTCTGCGGGAAAATAATAACCTGCTTCTTTGGGTGTTTTCATGCTGCTGTTTTTCTCCGGATCTACCCGTTATGCGGTGATCAGTCTTCGTCAATGAATCTTTTGGTGATGGGCTGGTAAGAATCGATCCTCCTGTCGCGCATGAACGGCCAGTGTGTCCTGTAGCGGTCTGTCTTTGCCGTATCTATCTCCACCACTATCACTTCCTCTTCCTCATGCGATGCTTTGTACAATAAGGTTCCGAAAGGATTGCTCACAAAGGATCCGCCCCAGAACTTCATGGCACCATCCTGTTCAAAACCAACCCGGTTCACGCTTACCACGTGCACACCGTTGGCCACGGCGTGACTTCGCTGTATGGTCTGCCAGGCATTGTATTGTTCGGTATTGGTGGCTTCGTCCTGCGAGGTCGCCCAACCGATAGCGGTCGGATAAAACAAGATCTCCGCTCCCATCAAAGAGGTGATACGGGCCGCCTCCGGATACCACTGGTCCCAACAGATCAGCACACCCAGGGTCGCGAATTTTGTCTTGAACACTTTATAACCAAGATCTCCGGGCGTGAAATAGAACTTCTCATAATAGGCCGGGTCATCGGGAATATGCATTTTGCGGTACTTGCCCAGGTAACTTCCGTCCGCATCGATCACGGCCGTGGTATTGTGGTAGATGCCCTGCGTCCTTTTCTCGAACAGGGAAGCAATGATGACCACATTCAGTTCCTTGGCCAAAGCACCCAGCGTATCGGTGGTGGTGCCGGGGATCGTTTCTGCCAGTTTAAAATTCTCATAGTCTTCCACATCACAGAAATACAGCGAAGTGAACAGCTCCTGCAAACAAACGATCTGCGCACCTTTGTCGGCTGCTTCACGCACTTTTTGTATGGCTTTGGCCAGGTTGGCTTTCGGATCGGCCGAACAGCTCATCTGCACCAGGCCTGTTTTTACAATTGACATATTACGAGGTTGTATTGTTTGGTAAATGGATGATCAGGTGGTTTGCTGGATGAACGCGTCGAAACTGCTGATCCCGGGTGTTTTTTCTGTGTAAAAACCTTCCGCATACCCTACACCTATCCTTTTGCCCATCATCAATGCCCTCGCTTTTACGGTTTCCAGGAATTGGGAAGAAGAGATATAGGTTTGGGGTTCATTCAGGTCCGGATTAAAGAACTGCGTACTGTATGCCAGCACCGCTTCCATTTTTTTGTCCATGAACGGGGTGATATCCACCACAAACGACGGAGCGATGAAGCGGTCCTGTATGTAATGGAACACGTAAGCGGGCTTCCAGACTTCCTGCAATTGACCATCAGAATAGGTTTCGATCTTGCGTAATCCGGACAGGAACGCGGCATCGGCAACCAATTTGGCGCTTCTTCCGTGATCTGGGTGCCTGTCTTCAAAAGCATTGGCCAGGATCACGGAGGGCTGGTATTTACGGATCATTTCGATCACTTTCCGAAGGTTGGTCTCATCGTTCTGAAAAAAACCGTCTGCCATGCCCAGGTTCTCGCGCACCTGTATGCCCATAATTTCGGCTGCCCTGGCGGCTTCTTCCCTTCGGGTCTCTACGGTACCACGGGTGCCCAGTTCGCCACGGGTCAGGTCTACCACCCCTACTTTCTTACCTTCTGCTATCGCTGCCAGCAAAGTACCGGAACAGCCCAGTTCCACATCATCCGGGTGAACGCCAAATGCTAATATGTCAAGTTTCATGGTCAATTTTTATCGTTGGCAAAGGTAATGTTTGCTGCGGTTCTATCAATGGCAAAGACGGAACATCGGGTTCCGGCTTTTCTGATGACCTATCGCCATCAGGTCATCTTAATAATGATAGGTCACGGTTTCCTGTAACTGCTGTCCACCGCTGGTATAGGTCATTTTCTTCGACGATGGGTTCATAAAATCATTATAGGTGTAGCTGAAATTGAACTCGGTAGTCACACCGGTCCTCTCATCCACGCTGATCATTTTCCGCGCATTCCTGTTGCTCAGCACTACCTGCGAGAGATACAGGAAACGGCCGATGCTTTCCTCGGGGTTAAAATGGGCGTCATAATCTGAAAAGGTCCTGGAATAATCCTTCACCAGCGCCTGCGTCTGTGCATCCCAGTTATACACAGTCTCTTTCTCCAGGTTGCCATCTGCATAATACGTGAATTCCCTACGGGTCATCAACTGATGGCCGGGTACGGATACTCCGGGGCGATAGTGTTCCTCCACTTCAGCCAGCCTGCCATTGTTCCACACATAGGTCCTGTAATCTTCCTTGGAACCGCCCACATAATGCAATACAGCCACCAACTCTCCATTGATATACCTGTAGTCATAATACTCGCCGTTATTATCGGTGATACGGGTCACTTTTTTGGCAGCATCGTAGTCGAATGTATACACTTCATCGTATGGAAAGGGCTGAACGTTATGCGACACGATCTTGCGGATGGTACCATCCGTATGGTAATAAACGGAGTCGTACCCGCCGTTTCCATACGCCAGTTTGGAAAGTTTGCCTACTACCGGAACGGGGTCCGGTATTCTATTGGCCGATTTGCGGCAGGATGTGATCACTAATGACAACAGGAGAAAGATACACGCAGCAAGGTGTTTTTTCATAGTATTTCGATTTCTATAAATAAAGAAATCAAAAATATCCGCAGCTGTTCCGCAGGCCTATCGCATATTTGTGTGGTTGATGATGGACGGCAAAAAAAAGAACCCAACGTTATGCACGTTGGGTTCCCGGATATGGTAAAGAAAGGGATTAGGCTTTCTTGGCGTAACGCTTGTTGAACTTGTCGATACGACCCGCTGTATCCACCAGTACATTCTTACCAGTGTAGAAAGGGTGAGAGGTATTGGAGATCTCCAATTTGATCAATGGATATTCATTACCATCTTCCCATTGGATGGTCTCTTTGGTAGCGGCTGTAGAGCGGCTCAGGAATGTGTGTCCGTTACTCATGTCCTTGAACACAACAAAACGATAATTTTCTGGGTGGATACCTTGTTTCATATTTTCTTTTTTAGGTGGCACGGATTTGGCCGTGCGATTATTTTAGGATTGCAAAGGTACGATCTTCTATGCTCACGACCAAATAAATCAGGTCAAAAATAGCACAAGCACCTCATTATCAATCGATTACTAATTCTTCATATTTACGAACTGGAGCGGGATACCGAAATTGGCAGCCCGGCATTCGGCAATCACGGCCTGCAGGTCATCGATCTTTTTAGCGGTTACACGCACAATATCGTCCATGATAGCAGCCTGAACCTTGAAGCCCTTGTCTTTGATCATCTTTACGATCTTCTTGGCATCTTCCTGTTTAAGGCCGTTCCTAACCCCCACTTCCTTCTTCACAACTTTACCACTTGGATAGGCATCCTTGCTGAAATCGAATGCACCGGCATCGATGCCCTGTTTCATGGCACGGCCGATCAGCACATCAATCAGCTGTTTCATTTTCATGTCGCTTTCCACTTCCAGTAAGATCTGGTAATCCTTTTTGTTCAGTTCAACGGTAACCGGAGAACCCCGAAAATCAAAACGGGTACTGATCTCTTTCTTAACGGTATTCACCGCATTATCCAGTAACTGGATATCTACTTCGCTGGCAATATCAAAAGATGGCATACACAGGGATTTTTACAAAGGTATATATCCCGCGGGAATATCCGTACAACAGCTGGTACATACAAAGGCCCCGATAGACATCGGGGCCGGATCTATATAATGCACATGAGAAAAAAGAATTGTATACGCCAAAGTTGCTTCCTCAAAACCAATTGTACGAGCGATATGGTATGAGTGGTGTTAAACAAATGTCAATGGCAACAGCCGGTTGCTGTAATAACGGCTGTTGCTCATTTTCTCATTATTGGTTTTCTGCTCCTTTTACACGACTGGCTTCTTCGCTGGCACCGCCCCTCTTACGTTGCACATTACCCAGTTTACCTTTACTGAAGCGGTACGTGAATGAGAGGTTGACAAAACGGGAGTCATTCCGCTGCTGGAACTGCGCATCGATATTGCCGAATTTGCTGCCTCCGCTGGCACGCTGTGTCCAGAAGATATCACGGATATTCAGTCGCAGCGAACCTTTGTTCTTCATCACCTGTTTGCTCACACCCAGGTTCACACCGCCAAGGCCATTGATGCCCATCACGCCATCCACGGCAGCAGTACGATAGAACCCGCTGGCTTCCAGTCCCCAGCCCTGGTTCAGTTTGAACTGCTCCATCACATTGAACATGGCGGTAGTGGTTCCGAAAGTATTCATCTCTCCGTTTACGATCCCGCTGAAACGGTTGTTATACACATTGGCATAGATATTCGAGGTCCACCATTTCTTGATCGATACCATGGCATTCACAGACAGGCCGAACTGACGCTGGGTGGCAATATTGGACTGCTTGAGTGCGGTTTCGTTCTGTCCTGCATCCTGTTCCATTACCTGCTGCATGATATCCGTGGTCTTGGTATAGTTCAGGGTAGTTGTCAGGAAATTGTTGAACGTATGCGACAATTCGATATTATGGCTGAACTGTGGTCGCAGGTTGGGATTACCCTGTTCGTAAGTGTATTTATCCAGGAAGTATACGAATGGATTCAGGCTCTGATAGTCCGGGCGGCCGATCCTTTTCCCGTAATTCAGCACGAAAGAGTTCTTCTGGTCGGGCTGGTATTGCAGGTACAAAGTGGGGAACAATTGCACATAGTCCCTGATAAAATTCACACCGGTGGTCAGTTGTTTGCCGTCTGAGTGGGTATGCTCCAGGCGAAGGCCCAGCTGTGCGGTCAGTTTCTTGCTCAACGGACGGCTGTAATTCACATAGGCGGCATTGATGTTCTCACTGTACACAAAATGGTTGCTGCGGTTCAGGTCCCGTACAGCCGTACCATTGATCACACTGTCGTAGATAGCATTGGCATCTGTACGGATGAAACTGGATTTAACACCGGCCTCAATTCGGGCGCCTTCTTTCAATGGCTTCAGGAAATCCAGTTTTGCACTGTAAATGGTGATATCCTGTGGTAACCTGCCCAATAAGGAATCCGGTTTTGAACCTGGCAATGGTGCGCCCCCCGCATTATAATAGGCATTGAACAGGTTGATGTAGTTCGTGGAGTTGTAATTGATATAATCCAGGTCGGCGGTAAGCTCCGCACCGGCCGTATCGAGCAACTGCCGAAGGTTCAGGTTGGTGCTGAAGTTCTTCCAGTCCTGGCTGTTCTCGGAAAGTCCCACTGTCTGGCTCTGCAGCACATTGTTTGGATCGGCGATATTGATCAGGCCCTTACTTCTGAACTGCTGATCGCTTACGCCGCCATTGAGTACAATACCAACCGTAGTTTTCTTCGAAACAAAATAATCCATACCCAGTTTCAGGTTCAAAGGCTCATCCCTGCTGAACAGGTTGTTCTCCTGTGAGAAATGCGATTTCACCACTTTACTGGCATCCATGAATTTACGCTGAATGAACAGGTCGTTGAACCTCTCGCGGTAAGCATAACTGGCGTTCCCGAACAGGTTCACTTTGCCTGTGCGGTAGTTCATATTGGCACTGGCATTGGTCCTGCCATACACACCCTGGCCATATCCGGCGGTGATGCTACCGTTATACCCTACCTGTTTGTTCTTTTTGGTCTTGATATTGATCACACCCGAGTTACCTGCCGCATCATATTTTGCGGACGGATTGGTCATGATCTCAATCTGGTCCATCTGTGCACTCTGCATGTTACGCAGCATATTCGCCAGGTCCTGGCCGGAAAGATAAGTGGGACGGCCATCTACAAATACCTGCACACCGGTTTTTCCTTTTAAACTGATATTGCCATCCTTATCGACGCTGATACCGGGCGATTTCTCCAGTACTTCCAGTGCGGTACTGCCCGTATTGGTAACAGAAGCTTCCACATTCACAACGGTACGGTCGATCTTTTGCTCTACCAGGGGTTTCTGTGAGACCACGGTCACCGCCGCCAGGTTACCGGTAGCCGGCGTCAGTTCGATCGAATTCAGCATATGCACCGGTCTATCGGCGCTGATCTCAAAACTGCTGCTATAGTATCTGGCATGCCCCAGCGCCTGCACAGACACCAGGTATTTACCTGCTTTGATGTTCTCGATCTCGAATGCACCGTTCTTATCGGAAACAGACATTTTTGCCACAGAAGAGTCTTTGGCCCTTAAGAGACCGATGGAAGCGGATTCAACGGCCTTCTGGGCAAAATGCACAGATCCGTTCACTTTACCAGCCAAACTGGTTTGGGCATGACCAACAAAGGAGAAACCTGCGATCCCCAGAGCTGTCAGCATGGTTAGCATTTTTTTCATAAGATTGATTTATTCTTGTTTATTTAGTTCCAGTTGTTACTGATTACAGGCCAAAACTATGAACTATGTAATGCATAGTACATAGTTTTATATTCAACGGTAATTAGGCAGGATAAGTGGTAAACGCGGGCGGAGCAAGACTGGAATTAAATAAAATAAATCTATTGAATAGGCTGTAAATCAATTAAAAAAGGGAAAATCGTTGATTTTCCCTTTTTTAATTCGCCCTGATATGGTTTTTGTGGGCGATTTATAGATAGTGTTATTTTATCTCATATGTATATCAGGCAACCTCAAAACCAACCTGGTAAAAGTTGTTGACCGCCCCCAGTGGCTTGAGCTGGATGTAGAAATTACCCGTAAACTCAAGAAATGCCTTGAACTCGTGCATGGCCACAGAAAACTCATCAAAAAGGATCACATCGCCTTTGCGGAGTGTGGGGTACAATTGGGACAGGGTATAAATAGTGGCGGAATATAGGTCAGCGTCTAGCAGGATCACTTTACGGGCCTGGGAAGACAGGAGATCACGATTTTCCCGGATAAAACCCGGCAACGTATCCTGGAAAAGACCTTTTACAAAAGTTCCCCGCGTATCTGTCTGCTCAGGCATCGAGAATTTCATGGATCCCTTATCATAAAAACTTCCCCATTTTTCCGGAAGTCCTTCAAAGGTGTCGAAACCGAAAAAGCGGGAATCAGTATGTTGGTTATGTTGCAACCACCAGCGGAAGGATTCCCCTGCGGCCACACCATATTCCAGGTAGATCAGTGGTTCATCGGCCTTAGCGTTACGTTTCTGCACAAACTCATATAACTGATAACGCTTGTTGTAATCGCGCACAGGCGTATAATAGTCGTTGAATTCGAATTCGTGCTTGTGTTTGCGGATCCAACTTACCAGTTTATTGAAATAGGCAATGAACAGGAATGCTTTGGTAAAAGGTTTGAACAAAAATGTAATTGGAACGAAAAGAAGGAAATCTTTACAGAACTTGACAAGTTGCTTCATGTGGGAAAGTTTATACAGCCACTGTTGGGGTCAGTTACCCTTCATGTGATTTTTTGGAGAACCATTTTTCGGAACGGACCATCAATACCACCCCGGCAATGACCAACACGAGGGAGATCAGCTCTGCCTGTGTTGGCTGGAAAGGAAGCTGTTCATACTTGGTGTTGACACGGATCTTCTCGATGAAGAAGCGTTCCAGTCCATTCAGGGCAAGATATAATCCGAAGATCCTTCCGGGTACCTTGATGCGTTTACGCAGGAACCACAAGACAGCGAACAGGATCAGACAGGCGATGATCTCGTATAAAGCAGTTGGATAAACAGGAGCCGGCAGTTGATTACAATAAGGGCCTGTGCAACCTGGAATAGGCACACCCTCTCCCACCACATTGTGCGGATAGGTATAGGCCCACATCCAGTCGGGCAGCCAGCTGAAGGGTTTGGGGTTCAGATTTACAATACCCCAGTCGCCATCACCGCTGACCTGGCAACCGATACGGCCCAATCCATAAGCCAGCATCATGGTTGGTGCCATGGCATCGCAGAGATGTACCACACTGATCTTTTTCTTACGTGCATACAGAATGATGGCAATACCTGCACAGATCAATCCACCATAAAAAGTGAGTCCGCTGAAAGAGACCAACGAGCCTACGGGATCGGCCACAAAATCATTCCAGTTCTCCAGGTTGTGAAAGATCTTGGCACCTAAAAAACCGAATGCGGCTGCATAGATCACGATATCCCCTACCCTGTCCTGCGGCCAGATGCGTATCGTCCTTTTTTCAGGTTTGGCCAATTTCTGTTTGTTCTTTTCCCACCATTTCATTCCGGCGAACAACAGACCCACCAGCAGCCCCACGGGTAAACTTCCTTTTGCGGATAGGATGAAAGCCTGCGGATCGCCGAGTGCATCGGGTATGGTGAAAGCACCAATGATCTTGTAACCGAAAATGAATCCTATCAGGAAATTGATCAGTAATTCAGATATGCTGGCAGGTGCACCGATAGTGAGGGTCTCTTCTGTATGTATGAATAGGCCCTGCTGTTGCTTTCTTCTTAATTCAAGTGTGAGCACCCAGGCACAAATGATGAAAGAGAGGGCCACAAAAAAACCGAACGAGTTCACCAGTTTCAGACCGGACAACTCTATGCCGAACAGGTCTTTGAAAGCGTAATATAAGTTGGGATACATGTAGGATCAGGTCTTAATAAATCGTTAGCGTATTAACGTTGCAATGTTACTCAGAAATAATGATACTGATGTGTGGCTAATGTTGACAATGTATAAAAGCTTCCTAAAAAAGTAAGGCCCCACTTTTTAGTGGAGCCCGTACTTACTAACCCATCTATAACAAAACTAAGTCAAAATCAATTACAGAACTCATCGAACACAGAAATTAAATGCTGGGCCAATACCTGTGCGGGACGACCCTCAATCTGGTGTCTTTCCACCATACTTACCAGCTGACCGTCCTTGAACAGGGCTATCGCAGGTGAAGAGGGCGGATAAGGCAGTAAATGGGTCCTAACCTGGTTAACGGCTTCGGTATCAAAACCTGCAAAACTGGTGGTCAAACGGTCCGGGCGTTTGGTTGCGTTCTGTACCGCCATGACCACACCAGGCCTGCAACTGCCTGCTGCACAACCACATACGGAATTAATCACTACCAAAGTGGTACCTTTTTCGGCCAGGGTCTTATCTACTTCACTGGCTGAAACCATCTCTTCAAAGCCGTTATCGGTCAACTCGGCTTTCATGGGTAAAACTATCTCTGCTGGATACATATTGTTCGTCTTTTAATGATAACACAAAGTTACAACAAAAGTTGAAACACTGAGAAGCTTTACAAATGGACGTTATGTCATATTGTTAATTCAAATTAAGACATTATGTCATTTTACAAAATGTACAAATGTCAAAAAGTACGCAAAAAATAACAAAAAACAGGCTGGTACAAGCTTTGGACAATACTTCATACAAACTTATTTATCAACGCATAAAACGAATAGCCATGACACTCGTAAAACAACAAAAACCGGTTTATTTCGGCAACCTGTTCGATGATTTCTTCAACCAGTTCCCCAGCAGTTGGGGCAAGGATGTACAGACCCTCAGTTCAGTACCCGTGAACATTCATGAGACCAAAGAAGGGTATCATATCGAAATGAATGCGCCGGGCCGGAATAAAGAAGATTTCCAGATCAACCTGGAAGATGGTCTACTCACCATCAGTTTCGAGAAAAAAGAAGAAACAGAGAAAAAAGAGTACAAGACGATCCGTAAGGAATTCAGCTACCAGAGCTTTACCAGAAGTTTCAGTGTAGATGACAAGATCGATACTGCAGGCATACAGGCCAAATACGAAAATGGTGTTTTGAAACTGTATCTGCCCAAAAAAGAAGAGATCATTGCCACACCAAAGCAGATCTCTATCCAGTAATCGGATCACAACATAATAAGCATACTGTTTCACAAGCAGTTGGTTTTGGTTTACGCCCCGGGTTTCCACTCAGGGCTTTTTTTTGAAAAAAACTGCAGGAACAGTAATATTTCCAGTGAAACAGCTACCTATGCAAAAACCGGTTGTATGAAGTTGATCTCTGGCTGCCTGCTGGCAATTTTGCTGGCACCTGTCCTCTATGCCCAACAGTCCTCCTCGCTTTTGTGGAAGGTCAGCGGCAACGGCCTGCAGCAACCCTCCTACCTGTTCGGCACTTTTCACATCCTTTGTAAACCCGATTTCTCCATTTCCACGGAACTGGAAAATACATTGAAGACCTGTACCAGCTTTTACGGGGAGATCAAAATGGACGAGCCGGGCCTGCAGCTTCAGTTGATGTCAAAGATGACATTGACCGGAAAGAGCATCCCGCAACTGGTGGGCGAAACAGAATATAACAGGATCAGCCCGAAGTTCCAATCCATCACCGGCATGCCGATGGCCATGCTGAACCAATTCAAACCATTTTTACACCTGAGCCTGCTGGCCCAGAAAGCCATTGCCTGTTCCGACCAGGTACAGCCGGAAACGGAGCTGATGAAACTGGCACAACAATACCGGATGAAGGTACAAGGACTTGAGACCATCAACGACCAGATAGAAGCCATCGAAAAGGAACCGCAGGACTCACAACTGCATTCCCTGGTAAAAATGGTGCAGAATTTCGACAGTGTGCAGCAGGTGATGTCGAAGCTGGTTGCCGTATACAAATTACGCGACATTGATTCGATCTATCGGTTCATGAAGGAAGCTGGCATGGACGAGGATTTTAAAACCGATATGATCACCCAAAGGAATGAGAAATGGATACCCCTGATGCAGCAGGCCATGCTTGCCCAACCCTGTTTTTTTGCTGTAGGCGCCGGACACCTGGGAGGCACGGAAGGACTGATCGTTTTATTACGGAAACAGGGTTACCGGTTAACCCCTCTAAAGTTTTAATTTAGCCGGATGCCCGACGAAAAGGAATTCATTGCATTATTGAACCAGCACCAGAAGATCGTATACAAGGTGTGCAACCTGTATATGGATCAGCATGCAGACCGGGAAGACCTTTTTCAGGAGATCACCTTGCAGGCATGGAAGGCCTATGGGAATTTCAGAGGCGATGCCAAGTTTTCTACCTGGCTGTACAGGGTGGCGCTGAATACGGCCATCACTTTCTTCCGCAAGGAAAAAAGACAACCAGATATCTATGCGACAGACCAGGTTCCGGACAATCACGAAAACTCCCACGATCCCATTGAGGAACAGGTAAAAGCCATGTACGCCGCTATTGGCAACCTGTCAAAGATCGATAAGGCGATCGTGATGTTATACCTGGATGACTATGATTATAAGGAGATCGGGGAAATGATGGGCATTACGGCCAACAACGTGGCCGTGAAGATGAACCGCATCAAGACCCGGTTGAAGGAGGAAACACAAAAAAATGAAGCGAATTATAATTATCAGACAAGATGGAATTAGATGAACTGAAATCGCTGATCAATCAGAAGCTGACCACTGCACATGCAGGAAGGTCGGGGGATGATATTGCTCAGATCCTTACACGCAAGACCGTTTCAGTCATCGATAAACTGAAACGCAGTCTCTGGATAGAGATCCTCTGCTGTATCGGGGCCATCCTGCTGTTCGCCTATTTCGGGTTTGCAGGCGACAACCATGCCTACCAGGTCTATTTTTCTGCTTTTACCGTATTGACAACAATTTTCCTGGTCATCGTCATCTACCTGCTCAAAAGAACGCAGCAGCTGAGCGCTACTGCCCTTCCGGTAAAAAGTAACCTGCAAACGATCGTGAACATCATTGAGACCTTCATGAAACGGTATTTCCAGTTCACCATGGGATTGATGCCGGCTTGTTGTGTTTTTGCGCTGTTACTGATCTACCATGATCACGGATCGATACCGGATGCCGGCACCATTTTCGGTACTTATTTCAAATCAAGCTGGCAGATGGTACTGTTCCTCGTTGTATACGCGGGCGCATTGGCTACAGGCATCTATTATTTTACCAGGTGGTACCTGAAAAGATTGTACGGACGTTATGTGGAGCAGTTAAAACAATGTATCCGGGAACTGGAGGAGCAGGACTGATCATTCTGTACAGCCTTGTTTTCTCCGTGTATCGATCAGGTACTGTATTTTCCAGGAACCGTTCTGCCGAACCAGTTGGAAAGAGTTCACACCGCAGTGACTGAATTTTCCGTTAAAATAAAAGAGATAAGGTGTCCAGGCAATAGCGAGCGCCCCATCTACTTTCACCACCTCAAAAGAGATCCTTTCATCGGCCGCCATTTTAGGCATAGAACCCACCACTGTAGCGAAATCGGCCGGTCTCTCATTCCGGATCACCGCCTCCCCTTCCTTGTTGCGGGCAATGGTCTGCATGATGGCACTGTCGGCAAAACAAGACATGACCGCTTTACCATCCGCATTCCGCATGGCACTGAAGAGGTTCCCGATCGTGACCTTTACAGAGTCTTCCGCTGACTGGGCATGACCTATCTGAACGCTGATCGCAAACAGGAAAACAAGTAACAGTAACTTATGCATAAACGGATTTTTCTTAAAAATAAGGCGATTTCAGGAACCGGTTATTTATTTTGTATGGATGGGCTACTGCAGCTGATAAGCCTGCAGTGGAGAACAGAATATCCCTAAATTGTAGCTGAATTGGTCAGTATCGTCAACACAGCATATGTCCCTGTCAGCAATCATCTTCTGGTTATCCGCAGCAATCCTCTGCTATGGTTTTTTCGGGTATGGCCTGGTGTTATGGTTCTGGTCCGTATGCAAAGAACTACTCGGTTACAACAAACACATGACCGATACCTCCTATGAGCCCTCCGTGACCCTGATAGTACCCTGTTATAATGAAGCGGACATACTGGAGCAGAAGATCAGCAACTGCCGGTCATTGTGTTATCCCAAAGAAAAACTGCAACTGATCTTCATCACCGATGGATCTACGGACCAAACAGCAGACCTGCTGAAAAAGCATCCTGATATACAATGCCTGCATGAACCAACGCGTAAAGGAAAGACCGCCGCAGAGAACCGTTCGATCGCTTTCGTACAAACACCGGTGGTGATCTTTTCCGATGCGAATGCCATGCTCAATCCCGACGCCATCCGCAACCTGGTGAAACATTTCGCCAACCCAAAGACCGGCTGTGTTGCCGGAGAGAAAAGGGTATCCGTACAACGGATCGATACAGCAGGCGCTGTTGGGGAAAACCTGTACTGGCGATACGAATCGATCCTGAAACGACTGGATGCCGACTGCAACAGCGCAGTAGGTGCTGCTGGCGAACTGATGGCCCTCCGTACCTCCCTGTATCAACCACTTCCGGAAGATACCCTGCTGGATGATTTTATGCAGTCGATGCTGATCGCGTCAACAGGTTATCGTATTGCCTATGAACCCGACGCCTATGCAACAGAAACCGCTTCCGCCAATGTAGCGGAAGAATTGAAAAGAAAGATCCGTATTGCCACCGGCAGCTGGCAGGCACTGTTCCGGCTAGGCAAATGGCTCAGTATCCGTAAAACACCTCTGCTCTGTTTTCAGTACTTTTCACACAGGGTGTTACGCTGGGCCATCATCCCTTTTCTGCTGATCCTGCTTTTCCTGCTGAACCTGGTATTGGCCATATCTGGCGATGCCCTTTACCGTGTCTTCATGACCCTGCAATTGTTTTTTTATGCAACCGCCCTCCTGGGGTATCTGTTTCGGAATACAAGAATCCGGTATAACCTGGTCTTTCTACCTTATTATTTCTGTGTCATGCACTATGCCTTGCTGGCGGGGCTGTACCGGTACCTGTACCACAAACCACAAAACGGAGTTTGGGAAAAAGCAAAACGGAGTACCGCTTATTAGCAGCACTCCGTTTTAGGATCGTTACAGGACAGCCTTATCGCAGGTATCCCAATATTTTCAGCATGCTTTGTGCGGATTGCTCCTTCGCATACACCCAATCGATCAGTTTACCATTCTTGTCATATTCCACGATCACGTGTTTGGGTGAAGGGATCAGGCAGTGTTTGATTCCGCCATACCCACTGATCTGGTCCTGATAAGCGCCGGTATGGAAAAAGCCAACATACAATGGCTCCTTGTTTTCAGCGGCATCTTTGGGATCCGACGAAGATATTTTCGGCAGGAACACTTCGTTGATATGCTCCTCTGAATCGTAGTAATCATGACTATCGCAGGTAATGCCACCCAATACCACCCGATGGTATTCATTGTTCCATTTGTTTACCGGTAGCATCAGGAACTTTTCACCGATGCCCCAGGTATCGGGTAAAGTGGTGATAAACGAAGAATCGATCATGTACCAGCACTCACGGTCATTCTGGATCTTCTGACCAATCACGCTGTAGATATGCGCCATGCTCTCCCCTACGGTGAAACTGCCGAATTCGGTATAGATATTCGGCATCGGAACTTTGGCCTTCTTACAGGCTTTTTTGATATTGCTCACGATCTCGTTGATCATGAACTGGTAGTCATACTCAAAGCCCAGTGAATGTTTGATGGGAAAACCGCCGCCGATATTGATCGAATCCAGTTCGGGGCAGATCTTCTTCAGCTGGCAGTACAGGTTGATGATCTTGTTCAGTTCTGACCAGTAATAGATATCATCCTTGATACCCTTGTTCAGGAAAATATGCAGCATCTTCAGCTGGAACTTATCTTCATAACCCTCTATCTCATCCACATAAAATTCCAGGATATCTTTTGCACGGATACCCAGGCGTGACGTATAGAAAGGGAAATTGGGTTCCTCTTCTGCGGCCACACGGATACCCAAACGGAAAGGCTCTTTGACGCTTCTTTTATAAGCCTGCAGCTCTTCCTTATTATCCAGGATCGGCACCACGTTCTTAAAACCAGAATTGATCAGTTTGGCGATACGTGACGTATAGTTCTTCTGCTTGTAGCCGTTGCAGATGATATAAGTCTCTTTGTTGATCTTCCTGCGCTGGTACAAACGATTGATGATCTCGATATCGTACGCGTAAGAGGTCTCCAGGTGAATATTGTGCTTCAGCGCCTCTTCTACAATGAAAGAGAAATGGGAACTTTTGGTACAATAGCAGTAAAAATACTCCCCTTCGTACTTGTGCTTTTTGAAAGCCGCATCAAACATCTTCTTGGCCTTGTTGATCTGCATGCCGATCTTAGGTAGATAGGTCAGCTTCATCGGTGTTCCGTACTTGTCGATCAGGGCTTTCAGATCCAGTCCATTGAATTCGAGATAACCATCATCATTCTGGTCAAACCCTTCTTGCGGAAAATGGAAAGTCTGGTTAACCAGCGAAGTATAGGTGTTGTTCATTTAGGGGTTAGCTATTATACGGTGAACAGAAGACATTACTATGTACAAAAATAACAGTTTGTTCAGTTCTACACATAAAAAAAACCGGGGCGTTCAACACCCCGGTTCGATCTATTTTCAGGCGACCTTATTTCACAGAATCTACCAGTGCTTTGAAGCTGGCTGGCTCGTTCATGGCCAGGTCGGCCAGTACTTTACGGTTCAGGTCGATACCCTTTGTGCTCAGCTTGTTGATGAACTGGCTGTAGGTCAAACCCTCGGCACGTACCGCAGCGTTGATACGTGCGATCCACAGCTGGCGATATTCGCGCTTTTTCAGCTTGCGGCCTACATAACTGTAGGTCATACCTTTTTCAACGATATTCTTGGCTACGGTATATACATTTTTACGTTTACCGTAGAAACCCTTTGCTTGCTTCAGGATTCTTTTTCTCCTGGCTCTTGATGCTACTGCATTTTTTGAACGTGGCATACTATAATTTTTTGGAACCGGCTGTCAGTAACAGACTGGTTGATTTTTAAATGGGTGGATGACTCTCTGATCGCTGGATTAACCTTTTAAACGCAACAGACGCAGCACGAAGTCCTTATTGGTAGAACCTACCAGGCCTTTCTGGCGCATAGCCCTTTTACGTTTTTTAGATTTTTTGGTCAGGATGTGACGTTTGAAAGCTTTCTGGAAAGTGATCTCTCCGGTTCCAGTCACCTTGAAGCGCTTCTTGGCGCTTGAGTTGGTTTTTACCTTTGGCATAGAAAAATAATCTATAAAAGATTACACCCTGCTGGCGCTCCTGCACAGGCAGGAAACTTGTTGGGCCATACGGGAAAATGGGCTGCAAAAGTAAGAAGAGATCGCTATATTTCAAGCAGAGAAGGGAGAAAATTCGGAATTCCTGATTATGAATTAATAATTAGTAGTTTTATATATTATAAAATATATTACTAACTACTAATTATTAATTACTTATCCGCTACACAGCGGCTTTTTTCTTACTACCTGTCTTGGGTGTGAAGATGGCGAACATACGCTTACCTTCCAGTTTGGGCATACTTTCCAGTACGCCGGATTCTGCCAGGCGTTCTGCAAATTTCAGCAGTAACAGCTGTCCGCGATCCTGGAACATGATGGCACGTCCTTTGAACTGAACATAGGCTTTCACCTTATTACCGTCTTTCAGGAATTTTTCTGCGTGTTTGGCTTTGAAATCGAAATCGTGATCATCGGTTCCCGGTGTGAAACGGATCTCTTTCACCTCACTCTGCTTGGAATTGGCCTTCATTTCCTTTTCCTTCTTCTTCTTCTCGTAGAGGAACTTTTTATAATCGATCACTTTACAAACAGGGGGATCGGCGGTTGGAGAGATCTCTACCAGGTCCAGCTCCTGCTCCTGCGCGATCTTCAGCGCTTCCATCGTGGAATATACGCCAACGGTCACATTATCGCCTACCAGTCGAACCTGTGGTACCCGTATTCTTTCGTTGATACGATGTTCAGGCTCGGGTTGCCTGTTAAACCTGGGATTGAATCTTCCGCCCCCTCTTGGTGGTAATGCCATTAAAACTTGTTTAGTGAATAATTGATTTGTTGTTAAAGATATGTCATTGGCTTTTATTCGCCTGATTTACGATGTTCTATTTCATCGGAGATCATGTCAATGAAAGCGTCAATATCCTGGCTGCCCATATCGCCCTTACCCTGGCGGCGTACAGACAGTTTGTTCTCGTTCATCTCCTTCTCTCCCACTACCAGCATATAAGGTACCCGCAGCAGCTCCGTATCGCGGATCTTTTTCCCGATCTTCTCCTGCCTGTCATCGATCTCCACCCTTACGCCTGCTTTTTTCAGTTTTTTCTGCACCAACTGCGCATAATCCATGAACTTATCGCTGATCGGCAGCACTTTCACCTGCAACGGCGCCAGCCATACCGGGAATTTACCGGCATAGTGCTCCAGCAGGAATCCGATGAAACGCTCATGGGTACCCAATGGTGCACGGTGAATGATCAGGGGAACCTCAGGAGCATTATCCTTATTGGTATAGGAAAGGTTGAACCGGCGGCCCTGTGCAAAATCCACCTGGTTGGTGGCCAGTGTGAACTCGCGGCCGATGGCACTCCAGATCTGTACGTCGATCTTTGGTCCGTAGAAAGCGCCTTCATCCTGCACTTCCACGAACGGGGTACCACTTTCGATCAGCACCTGGCGAACCATCTGTTCGGTCTCTAACCAGAGTTCGGGTTCATTGATGTATTTCTGTCCCAGTTTGGAGGGTTCGTGCAAACTCAACCGCATCACATATTTATCAATACCGAAGATCTCAAAATACTTGAGGTACATATCGTTCACCGCCTTGAACTCCTGGGCAAACTGTTCCTTGGTACAATAGATATGGGCGTCGTTCATGTGCAGACAACGTACGCGCATCAGTCCGAACAGCTCTCCGCTCTGCTCATAACGGTAACAGGTACCGTATTCGGCCAAACGGTACGGAAGATCCTTATAGCTCTTCTGCTCGGCATCGAATATCTTATGGTGGTGCGGACAGTTCATCGCCTTCAGGTAGTATTTGTTCCCGTCCAGTTCCATGGGTGGGAACATACTGTCCTGGTAATAAGGCAGGTGTCCACTCGTAATGTATAGATTCTCTTTGGCAATATGCGGCGTGACCACACGTTTGTAACCGGCTTCCTCTTCGGTTTCCTTGGCAAGCTTTTCCAGTTCTTCAATGATGATGCTACCGTTCGGCATCCAGAGCACCAGGCCAGGGCCGATGTCCTCATCCATGGTAAAGATGCTGAGTTCCTTGCCCAGTTTGCGGTGATCGCGCTTCTTGGCTTCCTCCATCATCACGATATATTCGTCCAGTTCTTTCTGATTGGGGAAGGTAACGCCGTACACGCGTGTCAGCATCTTGTTCTTCTCATCTCCCTTCCAGTAAGCACCGGATACGTTGGTGAGTTTGATGGCTTTGATCAGGCCGGTCTCGGGAATATGCGGTCCCCGGCAAAGGTCTGTGAAGGATCCCTGTGTATAGAATGTGATCTCTCCGTCATTCAGGTTCTGCAAGAGGTCCAGTTTGTATTCATCGCCTTTTTCTGCAAAATAGGCCACGGCCTCAGCCTTCGGTATTTCCTTACGGATATAACGGTTACCCTGTTTAGCCAACTCGTTCATTTTCTTTTCCAGCGCCATCAGGTCGTCTTCCGTCATCTTACGGTCGCCCAGGTCCATATCGTAATAAAAACCTTTGTCCAAAGCAGGTCCCACCCAAAACTTCACACCGGGATACAGGCTTTCCACAGCTTCTGCCATCAGGTGGGCAGAAGAATGCCAGAAAGTATTCTGTCCTTCCGGGTCGTTCCAGGTAAGTAATTTCAGTGAAGCATCGCCGGTAATGGGTCTTGTAGCATCCCATACCTGACCATTCACACTTGCGGCCAACACCTTCTTGGCAAGGCCTTCGCTGATGGACTTAGCGATATCCAATGCAGTAACACCACTTTCATATTGTCTTACTGCGCCATCCGGGAAACTGATACTAATCATGTTCTTGTAAATCAACCTCTTTTTTAGAACTGCAAAAGTAAAGAATAAACGGTACCCAAAACGTGCTTCTGACAGGTTTTGGCCCGAAAAACCTTAACGCTTCTTTAGTAAGGCTTACTATATTGCACGCGTAGATTTGCCCTATGAGATTGAATTTGACCCTTTTCTTTCTTTTACTGATCAGTTTTTCATCCAATGCCCAGCAGTTAACGGGTATCTGGCGGGGGTATTTCAGCTCATCGACCGGCCTGTACCGGGAGGGATATAAGGAAGAGACCTATAAATATGAGATCCAGCTGGATCAACAGGCCAATAACAGTGTCAAAGGGGTGACCTATTCCTACAAAAGCACCGTTTTTTATGGCAAAGCGGAACTGAACGGGATCTATACCCCTACTTCCAAAAGCCTGATCATAAAAGAGATCAAACTGGTGGACCTCAAGATCGGGGACAAAAGTGAGCCCTGCCTGATGACCTGTTACCTGGATTACACCAAGATCGGTAAACTGGAAGTACTGGAAGGCACGTTCATTTCCACCAATGTAAAGGACAAAGGCGATTGCGGCAGCGGGAAAGTGTACCTGGAAAGAGTGCCTACCTCTGATTTCAAAAAGGAAGATTTTCTGCTGAAAACAAAACCGGAAAAGAGCACCCAGACCTTATCGAAACTGACCGATAAAAAATCGACCACTCCTCCCAATACGGCAAAAACGACCGTTACGGGCAAACAGGGTCCTGTCGCAAAAAACAATACAACTGCCAAGGTTCCACAACCTAAAACACCGCCTGTTCCGGCACCCGTTCAGAAACCGCTTGTCAAAACACCTGTGCCGATCACTAAAAAAACAGCGCCCCAGAACAGCAGTCCTGCCAAACCAGGTCCAGCTACCTCTGCTAAGCCGACCGACCGGGTACCTGAGCAACTGGTGAAATCAAAACCTGCAGAAGCGGTTCCCACGCCCAGACAGGAAGAACAGGAACGCAAAGCACCCATTCCACGTGTTTTGATAGAAAGGGAGAACAGACTTGTCAGAACCATTAGCACATCCGAAGAAAATATCCAGATCAATATCTTCGACAACGGCACCATCGACAATGATACCATTTCATTGTATCACAATAATGCATTAGTGATCAGCAATGCAAAACTGGATATCAGGCCCCTTACGCTGAAGATCAAGTGCAGCAAGACCGATAACCGCCATGAGCTGGTGATGGTTGCCGAGAACCTGGGCGAGATCCCGCCCAATTCTGCCATGATGGTGATCACGGCAGGCAAAGAACGTTACGAAGTATTCCTGGCTTCCGATGAACAGCGCAATGCCAAAGTGGTCATCAACTATGTTCCCAAAGAATAAGCGATCACTTTTTTACAAACGTATGTTCCAGGTCACTGAAGGCAGTATCGGGAACAGTGACACCTGCTTGGCCACTACTTTCAAGGTTCCGGCAGTAGCCGTACCCTCCTGGTCGTAATATATGAAATACGGATTCATGCGGCTGTACAGATTGTAAATACTGAATACCCAGTTACTGCTGTACTTCCGCTGCTTTTTGGGTTGTGGCGTATAGGTGGCCGAAACATCCAGACGATGGTAGGCTTTCATCCGATATGCGTTGATGCGACTGTATTCCTGGGTAAGCACCCCTCCTACAAAATAGAAACGTTCAGGTAAAGAAGTGGCATTCCCGGTACCATAGGTGAACACGGACGATAGTTTCCATTTCCTGTTCAGTTCATAACTGCTGACAATGGACAGATCATGCCGCCGGTCATACCGGCTTGGATATTTCAAACCGTCATTCAGGTCGGGAAATCTGCGCCAGGTCCAGCTAAGCGTATAGCCGATCCAGCCTGTCCATCTGCCCTTCAGCTTATTTACGAAAAATTCAGCGCCATAACTCCACCCCCTGCCAAACACAAATTCTTCTTCCGGGTCCTTGAGAGACGGGGTATACCCTTCCCGGTATTCGATCTGGTTCTCCATGTTCTTATAATAGGCTTCCACAGAGGTCTCGAACATCCCATTTCCAAAATTCTTAAAATATCCCAAAGCATACTGCCAGCTGATCTGGGGTTTTACGCGAAAGGTGCTGGGTACCCAGAGATCAGTGGGCAAAGTGGAGCCCGCATTGGTCACCAGGTGTATGTATTGGAGGTTACGAGTGGCGGCTATTTTGATAGACTCGTTCTCATTGATACTGAAACGTAAGGTAGCGCGGGGTTCGAGGCCGCCATAGGTCTTCACGTTCTGTCCGGGGCCATATACTGTACTGTCGGTCTTATTACCATTGGCATCCCGCTGGTACCTGGTGAAACGTCCCACCTGTTGGAACAGGCTGTACCGGAGGCCCAGGTTCAGTTTGAGTCTGGGATTGATCTCCCAGTCATCCTGCACATACACAGCCACTTCATTGGCGAATTTCCGGGTAGAGTTATTGGGCGCAAACACCACACTATCCTGGTTACCACTGAGAATATTGGGTAAAAATGTATGATAGGTATACTGCAGACCGAACCGGATCTTATGTTCGGGAACCGGATAAAAATCCACATCCGTTTTGGCTGTGAGGTCACGGATGCCCGATGACAGGCGCAGGTTCAGGTCGTTCTGCCTGCCATCCAGTGAAAAACGGTAATCGTTGTATACGAGTGTGGTATTGGCAAACAGTTGTTTATTGAAGATATGGTTCCAGCGCAGGGTGGCCGTTGCATTACCCCAGGGTATGGTAGTACTGAAAGACCGTTTGGAATTATTGAAATTGAACTTATCCTTACCAAAATAACCACTCAGGAACAGCTTGTCCTTTTCAGAGAACTGGTAATTCATTTTGGCGTTCAGGTCGTAGAAATAATAACCGGAGCCATAGTATTCGCTGGTCTTGCTGATCATGGGTTTGGCCAGGGCATCGATATAGGTCCTGCGTGCAGAGATCATATACGATGCTTTGTTCTTTTTGATCGGTCCCTGAATGGAAAAACGTGATGCAATGAGCCCGATGCCAGCATCCACCTGTGTGGTATGTTGGTTACCCTCTTTCATGGCAACATCCACCACGGACGATATGCGTCCGCCATACTGTGCAGGCATACCGCCCTTGATCAGGGTTACATTTTTGATGGCATCGGAATTGAATACCGAGAAAAAACCGAACAGGTGACCCGTATTGTATACCACCGCATCATCCAGTAAGATCAGGTTCTGGTCAGGCCCACCGCCGCGTACATAGAACCCGGCATTGCCTTCTCCCGCATTCCGAACGCCAGGCAGCAGCTGCAGTGTTTTCAGGATATCCACTTCGCCTAAAAATGCAGGTAATGCCCTGGCGGTATTCACACTCAGTTCAAACTTGCCCATCTGGGCCGTTTTGACATTATTGTCCCGTTTTCTGCCATAAACGGTCACATTACTGATCTGTGCAGAATTGGGCAACAGTAAAATATTCTGTTGCAGATTGGCATTCAGGTTCAGGTCAAATTCACGGGTCTGATACCCCACAAAAGAGCAGGTAATGGTATAAACACCTTTTTTGAGGGTGATGGAATAAAAACCATACTGGTTGCTGACAACGGTCTTGTTTTCAGGTCTGCAGCTGAGATTGGCGCCAATCAACGTTTCGCCAGTAAGGGAATCCTTGATATAACCGTTAAAAGTAAACTTATCCTGGGCCTGTAGCTTTGCCAGGGTAAAACAGGCCAATACCCAAATCAATAGTTTCTGCATAATCGTCTATATCCAACAATGCAACATGAGGAAAGTTGGCTTCTGGTCACTAGTAATGTCTGAAATCCAGGGAATCCCTTAATTCGCCACAATCCAGCTTCTTTTTGGGCAGGTAAGGATTCCGGATTTCCTTGCCATGACTTAACCAGGTACCCCCTTGGTCACTGAACGCATCCGCGCAGTAAAACTGGTAAATGATCTGCCGGTCGTAGTGAACGGTACGGATCAGGTCGTACAACTGGTCGCTCACCAGCTGGTACGATTTCCTTTTGGGTTCCAGTTCCGTCTCGCCCAGTAAACCCTTGAGTTCGGATGATATACCTATCGCATAACTGCGGGCGGTGGCCACTATATTCGTATCGGCCTTCAGTTCATCGAGTTTCAGACTGTCGGCCGCCAGCAGCAGGCGTTGGGAAGCTGCCGCGATACCCGTGTCATTTTCCGAGATAAAATGGTCCGTAAGCGAATAATACTGGGATAGCATATCCCCGAAAGACAGGTTAAAGGCTTCGGAATTAGCGCTTTGCGACAGAGCTACCGGCGGCTGGTGTGCAGAGACCGGTTCTGTGGTCTTCTGGTCGCTGTTCTGGCAGGAAGCAAGCAAAACGGCGATACCATACAGCAAATACTTCCGCATAGGAAAAAATTTAGATAACAAAAATAAAGCAAATAGAATTGGGAGCTGTTTGCATTTACCTTTGCGGCCTTAAATACTTGTTAATAGATGTTGATAGGATTCCAGAATGTTACGTTTGAATTTGGGGCAAGGGTAATTGTAGAAGATGCCACCTGGCATATACAGCCCGGCGACCGTATTGGCCTGATCGGTTATAATGGTACCGGCAAATCCACTTTGCTGAAAGTGCTCGTGGGCGAATACACCCCTTCGAAAGGAACCGTGGAGAAAAGCAAGGAAACCACGATCGGTTACCTGCACCAGGACCTGCTGAGTTTCGATACCAACGACAACATCACCGAAGTGGCCCTGAGTGCTTTTGAGCGTGTTCGCGAACTGGAGAAAGAGATCGAACAACTGGGGCATGCACTGGAAAAAGACTCCGAGAACGAAGAATTGCTGATCCGCTATACAGATGCCCTGCACGAACTGGATGTGCTGGACGGATATAATATTCACCGCAAAGCCGAAGAGGTACTGCATGGCCTGGGCTTCAGCAATGAAGACCTGGTGCGACCCTATAAAGAGTTCAGTGGAGGCTGGCGCATGCGCGTGCTGCTGGCAAAAATGATCCTGCAGCAGCCAGATGTGCTGTTGATGGACGAACCGACCAACCACTTGGACCTCCCTTCCATTGAATGGCTGGAGAAATACCTGCTGCATTACAAAGGCAGTGTGGTGATCGTGAGTCACGATAAATTCTTCCTGAACAGGATGGTGAACAAGATAGTGGAACTGTACCAGCAGCAGTTACATATCTATTCCGGCGACTACGAGTTCTATGAGCAGGAGAAGATGATCCGTATAGATATGCAACAGAAGGCTTACGAGAACCAGCAGGATTATATCCGCCAGCAGGAACGCTTTATCGAACGTTTCAAGGCCAAAGCCAGCAAGGCCGCACAGGCACAAAGCGTGCAGAAACGGCTTGACAAGATCGAAAAGATCGAGGATGTAAAACTGGAACGCCCCGACCTGCGCATCAATTTCCAGCTGGACAAAGTTCCCGGAAAGATATTGGTGCACCTGAAAGATGTGAGCAAGAGCTTCGGCAAGCTCAATATCGTGGATCATACCAGTGCCGAGATAGAAAGAGGCGATAAGATCGCTTTGATCGGTGCTAACGGAAAGGGTAAGTCCACTGTGCTGCGCATGATCGCCGGCACGGAGAAATTCGATGGCGAGCGCGTTTGGGGCCATAACGTGGAAGAGAGCTTCTATGCGCAGCACCAGCTGGAGGCCCTGACGCTCAACAATAACCTGCTGGAAGAACTGCAGCAATGTGGCAGCAAAAAAACAGATGTGGAATTACGCGCCCTGCTGGGGGCCTTCCTGTTCAGCGGAGATGATGTTGACAAGAAGATCAAAGTGCTCAGCGGAGGCGAAAAAGCCCGCGTGGCACTGGCCAAAACCATTGTGAGCAAGGCCAATTTCCTGCTGCTGGATGAACCTACCAACCACCTGGACATGCACTCGGTAGAATTGCTGGCCGAGGCCCTGAATAAATATGAGGGCAGTTATATCCTGGTGAGCCACGACCGTTATTTTATTTCCAAGACCGCCAATAAGATCTGGGAGATCGTTGACCACCAGATCAAGGAATTCAAAGGCACCTACCAGGAATGGGTTGACTGGAACGAACGAATGGCCAGGATCAACGCAGAAAAACAGAAACAGGGCATAACAGACAGTAAACCCGAACCGGCCCCGGTGGCCAAACCCGTGGTAGCGGAAAAACAGACAACCCCTGCTCCAATCAACCGCGAACTGCAGAAAGAACTGCAGAAGGAACAGCGCCGCCTGACCAACCTGGAAACACAGCTCACCAAGGCCAAAGAAGAAGAAAGCCGCTTTGAACAGGCGTTGGGCGATCCCGACAACTATGCCGATAAAGGCAAATTCGTCCAGATAGAAGCTGATTACACCAAGGCGAAAAAAGAACGGGAAAGACTGGAAAAGGAATACGAGACAGCCTTTGAAAAAGTGCTGGAACTTGAATCGCAGCTTTAGGCGATGGACATGGCCTTTACAAAATCGCTGACGAGATAACTGATCATTTTGCCTGTTGCAGGATTGGTTCTTCCATCAGACAACTGTACTGCACCCTCGCAGATATGCAGGTATGCCACTTTACTGTCGGCTGCTGCAAAATTCAGGAACTGTCTGGCATGGTTGAGCGAAACACCCGCCGGGCTGGTAGCACTGCTCAACGCATGTTCAATACAATCCAGGTCAAGCTCCAGTCCGCATAAGGTATCATTCGTAAAATTAGTGGCATGACCTATCGCTTGCAGGAATGTTCTTTTCTCATGAATGAAAATGTCTTCATAAGTGATGCAGTCCACGAACGGATTGTTCACCACATCCATCCACACATTCTGTGGCAGGTAATTTTCGTGTAAACACAGGACAAAATATTTTTCCAGGTACCCGTCCGCTTCGGCATAACTGAAACCATTGCCGCTATGTCGTCCTTCCATGGGTCTGAAGTCAGCATGGGCATCCAGGTTAATGGCATTGATCTGCGCAATGGGCAGTACACCCGCTTTATAAAATCCTTTGGCGGCACCTTTGATGCAGGGATAGGAATTGTTATGTCCCCCACCGATCACGATCGGGATCTTCTTGTTCTGGGTGATGATATGGACCAGTTGCTCCACTTCGTCATCGATCGCGTTCACCGCATGCCGGTAAGCGGCCAGTCGTTCCTCGTAATCATGTGCATGCTGTTCGATCAGTCGTTCCATATCCGAGAAATCAAAATGACCCAGCAACAGCACATCACTTCCTTCCAGGAAATCGTTGCTCTGGATATTCGCGAATGCGTTCAGGAAAGCCAGCCAGGCCGAATCGGTTCCACCAATGCCCATATTGGCTTTCACACCAATATCTTCCGGGATACCCAGCAACACGAACGAAGCACTGGACTGCTGTAAAGAAGCTTCCAGTTGGTTGGGATCGGCCAGTACCTGCAAACGCTCGCCCAGTTTGGTCTCAAAACGACGGATACGCGTGAGGGAAAGTATATCCTGTTTGTTGTAGAATCTGAAATGACCCATATGACAATGTTTTCCCGGATAAGATAATAGGATGCCGACAGCTATCCTAAATATACTTAAATAAACGACCCGTTGATCAATACTTTATCGATCAGATTGGAGCCAAAAGCATACGGCAGGTAAGCCAAAGAAGGAATGGGCTGGGTAATGATGAGGTTGGCCCTTTTGCCCGGGGTGATACTGCCCAGTTCTTGCCCTAGTTCCATGGCAAAAGCCCCATTGATGGTGGCAGCATTGATGGCTTCCTCCGGCAACAGTTTCATCTGGATACAGCTCATGGAAAGTACCAGGTTCATATTGCCGCTGGGACTGGATCCGGGGTTATAGTCCGAAGCCAGCGCAATGGCGCAACCTTTCTCGATCAAAGCCCTTGCAGGCTGAAAAGGCATACGCAGGAAAAAAGCGGCAGTAGGCAGCAAAGTGCCGATCGTGTTTGATGCGGCCAGCGTTTCCATGGCATGTTCATCCATGGTCTCCAGGTGATCGACAGATAGGGCGCCCAACTTGATCCCTATTTCCGTACCGCCCGATACATGCAACTGGTTGGCATGGATCTTGGGTTTCAGACCAATGGCCATACCGGAACGACAGATCCTTTCCGTTTCCTCCGGATTGAAAAAGCCCTGTTCGCAAAACACATCGATATAATCTGCCAATCCCTCCGCCGCAATGGCAGGCAACATATCATCAATGATCATCCGGATATACCCTTCATGATCTTCCCGGTAGGCAAGCGGAAAGGTATGCGCCCCCAGGAAACTGGCTTTCACCGGTATCGGGGCTTTTTCTTTCAGGCGTTTGATGACGCGCAGCATCTTTAATTCACCGGCCACGGTAAGTCCATAACCACTCTTGATCTCTATGGCGCCGGTTCCCAAACGCATGAGCGATTGTAACCGCTCCCATGCCTGGTCAAACAATATGTCTTCCGGCGTATCGTTCAGTTTCTGCGCAGAATTCAGGATGCCGCCACCTTTTGCTGCGATCTCAGCATAGGAAAGTCCCCTGATCTTATCAACGAACTCCTCTTCCCTGCTGGCGGCAAATACAATATGGGTATGACTGTCGCACCAGGCAGGCAGAATAGTGGCTCCCTGGGCATCGTACAGGTCTTCCCCTTCCTGGAATTCTCGGTTGGCCAGGGTTGCCATCTTGCCGTATCCCTGGATCCGGCCATCCCTGATCAGCAACCAGGCATCTTCGATCACCGGCAGGTATGCCAATTCGGCTCCGCGCAATATCGTGGGGCTCTCGCGAACATTTACCAGTTGCCGGATGTTGGTGATCAGCAGGTTCATACAGGCAAATTAACCAGAAACTCAGGAATCCCCAATAAAGCTTTATTTTAAAATATGATCTGTCAACTCATCGTGGTTAGATACCCTAAATGGCTGGGCTGGGCCGGATTCCTGTCAATGGCCATCTTTCGTTTACCGCTCTGGCTTTCCCCAAAAATCAGCTTCTGGAAACTGATGGGTTGCGGCCGCAATGGCACATTCGATAAAACACCGGACTGGCGGCAGTGGGCGGTCTTACTGGTATGGCAGCAGCAAGCAGATACCAGCGATGCCCCTTCACGCGCAGACATGGCAGGAAAAAAACCAAGCTTATTCAACAGCTGGTGGCAATTCTTTGGCTGTGAGAAATGGGAACTACTGCTGGAACCCATTGAAGGACATGGAACCTGGGACGGCAAGGGCTGCTTTGGTGACCTACCCAAACAAACCGATCATGAGGGCCTGATCGGTATCTTAACAAGGGCCACCATACGTCCCGGTAAACTGGGCAGTTTCTGGAAACATGTTGACGGCGTAGCCAGCCAAATGACGGCTGCCGATGGTTTTATCACGTCCCTGGGCATTGGTGAAGTTCCCTGGATCAAACAAGCCACTTTCAGTATATGGGAGAACCGGGAAAAGATGAAACAGTTCGCCTACCAGATGCAGGAACATGCCGAAGTGATCCGTAAAACGAGAAAAGAGGACTGGTACAGCGAAGACATGTTCGTAAGGTTCCGGATCCTCTCTGCCAAAGGCAGTCTGCAAGGCCATAACCCTTTGCAGGGAAAGTTGTAACTTGCTGCTAGAACCTATGAACCACTGTAGCACCATATCACTCCTGACCGCCCATTTCGCCTGGATGTACCGCGGACTGAACGCTATGCCGGATCATTGACAACAACAGATACCCCCCTATTGTCAACCTTTTTTTCATTGATCCCAGCTTAATTCTTTTGTATGGATAAGACATTATCTGTAAACTCCGAAATAGGAACCTTACGACGTTTATTGGTACATAGTCCGGACAGCGGCCTGGGTAAAGTTGTGCCTTCCAAAGCGCAGGACTGGCTGTTCGAAGACATTGTGCACCTGGACACCATCCGCCGGAACGAATACGATTATTACACCAAACTGCTCTTGTATTTTCTCGATCCGGAAAAAATAAAGGGACACCTGAGCAAAATAGATGCCCCTGAAGCCAACCGGAATTTTTACAAACCCGAACATCCTGATTTTTTTGCATCGGAGAATGTGGTGGAGCTGGAATGGTTGCTGGCACAAGTGCTGGGCGATAAAGATATCCTCACCAAACTGGTAGCTTCGGTCTGTGCCATCGAGGGTTGCACGTACCGGGTGCAGAACGACCTGCTAGGATATACACCTGCCGAGCTGGCCAAAACATTCATTTCAGGCACTTCGCGCAACAAACAATTGCTGTTTGCCCCGATACCCAATTTCATTTTTACGCGCGATATCGGCATTACCATCAAAGACCATGTGTTGTTGAACAAACCCGCCAAAAAAGCCCGTACCCGCGAGACCTTGCTGGCCAAATACATTTTCTTCCATCACCCCATGTTCAGCAGGTACCGCGACAATATCATTGAGCTGGCCGATTCCAATCACAGCTTTCTCGTACCCAAGGACGATGATGAACGAAAGATCACACTGGAAGGCGGCGATATCATGGTGGTCAGTGACCAGCACCTGCTGGTGGGTGTCAGTGAACGCACATCCTCGGAAGCTGCCGTGAAGATCACCAATACCCTGTTTGCCAAAGGGCTGATGGAGAAGGTCACCATCGTTAAAATACCCAAGAAGCGCGATTACATGCATATCGACACCGTATTCACGCAGGTAAAAAGGGATGTTTGGGTGATGCTGGGTAATTTCTCGCGCAAAGCCATTAAACACGAGGATGAAGATGCCATTGAGCGCATACTGGAAGTGAAAAAAGAAGAGAAGATCAAGATACTGCAGTTCCATAAGAAACATCCCGACAACCCGGTTTCGTTCGACAGCCTGGAAGACCTGTTGATCGACATCAGCAGGAAGGACCTGAACTGCAGCGGCGAAATACGTTTTATCTATTCGGGCAATAATGAATTTCCGTACAGTGCCAGGGAACAATGGACAGACTCCTGTAACCTGCTGGCCCTGAAAGAAGGTGTGGTACTGGGATATGACCGGAACGACAAGACCACGGAAGCATTCAGGAATGCCGGTTTCCAGGTGATCCATGCCAGTGACCTATTGGAGCAACTGGAAGCAGGTACCCTACAGACGGATACCATCAGCGATACGCTGATACTGATGCCATCGGCAGAACTATCCAGGGCACGGGGTGGTTTTCACTGCATGAGTATGCCGTTATGGCGCGAGCCATTGAGCCCTGATAAGTGAACCGTATCTTGAATTTTTGAAACCCGACAACATGCAGCATACATCACATATACTGATGATCCGGCCGGTGAACTTTGATTTCAACAGCGAGACTGCTGTGAATAACCGTTTCCAGGCCAGGTCTGGTGATACCAACAAACAGGAGAAAGCCCTGGCTGAGTTCACGCATTTTGTGGCATTGCTTCAGCAGCATGGTGTAGATGTGACCGTTGTGGAAGACAGTCCTGAGCCCCACACACCGGATTCTGTATTTCCCAACAACTGGATCTCCATGCACGAAGATGGCACACTGGTGCTTTACCCGATGTTTGCAGAGAACCGGAGACTGGAAAGAAAACAGCAGGTGCTTGACCGGCTGCAGGAAAGGTTCACGATCGGTAAAACGATCGACCTCACCCATTTTGAAAAGGAACATTTGTACCTGGAAGGAACGGGCAGTATGGTGCTGGACCGGGAACATAGGATCGTGTATGCCTGCATATCGCCCAGAACGGATGAAACTGTGTTGGCCGCATTCTGTAAAAGGACCGGTTACCAGCCACTCAGTTTTATGGCAGTCGATCAGGCGGGGGTACCCATTTACCATACCAATGTAATGATGTGTGTGGCAGACAGTTATGCGATCATCTGCCTCGACGCTATCCCGGATCCGGACGACAGACAGGAACTGCTGGATTCGTTCCGGCAAACCCACAAAGAGGTCATCACCATCAGTCTGGAACAAATGAACCAGTTTGCGGGAAATATGCTTCAGGTTCACAACCGCCAAGGCACTGTATATCTGGTCATGTCCACCCAGGCATATGTTAGTCTGTCGAAAGAGCAGGTGGCGGCCATTGAAAAACACAATCCTATCCTTCATGCAGATATCGGTACCATTGAAGCCAATGGAGGTGGCAGTGCCCGCTGTATGATGGCAGAAATTTTTCTTCCGCTAAAAGCCCATCACTAAAGGTTTCCGGAAACGATTGTTACTAACATACGTTAGTTGTAAATTAAAAATATATCTTCTTTTTATTCAGGCGGATCCGATTTTCTGGAGAAAAAACAGTCAGCGGAAAGCCTTTACAGCAAAGAATCTGCGCTGTAAGAGGAAAATAACCTGTAGAATTGTTCACAAAATATCGATTTCTGAAAAGCTGTTTGCATCATTAACGGCCATCAGGAACTTGGCATTTATTACCAAATGCGTATTTTTGGAACTCCGTGTATTTGATACACACACATTTACGAATGATTGCCGTTAATGTTTCACCGCTTTAAAGAAGAATTGCAAAATCACAATGTCTGCTAAACAAGTAACTAAGATTGGCGTACTTACCTCCGGTGGCGACGCCCCGGGTATGAATGCCGCTATCAGGGCTGTAGTTAGAACGGGAATTTACCACGGATTAGAGATCTATGGTATCATGAGGGGCTACAGTGGTATGGTTGAAGACGATATTTTCGAAATGAATTCACGCTCCGTCGCCAATATCATCCAGCGTGGAGGCACCATATTGAAAACGGCGAGGTGTAAGGAGTTTTTTGAGTATGAGGGCCGTAAGAGAGCATATGACAACCTTAAGAAAAGAGGTATCGATTCACTGGTGGTGATCGGTGGCGATGGCAGTTTCCGTGGCGCACAGAAATTCAGCAATGAATTCGATATCCCCTGTATCGGCTTGCCCGGAACCATTGATAAAGATATCGCCGGAAGTGATTTTACCATCGGCTTCGATACTGCTGTGAATACCGCTGTAGATGCCATTGATAAGATCCGCGATACCGCCGATGCGCACGACCGTCTCTTCATTGTGGAAGTGATGGGACGCGATGCCGGTTATATCGCCCTGCACAGTGGTATTGCCACCGGTGCGGAGAATATCCTGATCCCCGAGACCAAGACCGATATCGAAGAACTGATCGCTTCCCTCACAGAAAAGGAGAAACGCAGGAAACTGGTGAACCTGATCGTGGTGGCCGAAGGGGATGAATTCGGTGGCGGTAATGAGATCGCGGCCATCATCAAAAAAAGATTGCCCAACGCAGATACCCGTGTCTGCATACTCGGTCACATACAGCGTGGCGGCGCACCCAGTTGCCTGGACAGGCTGATCGCCAGCCGTATGGGTTACCACGCAGTGGAATGCCTGATCAACGGCAGACACAATGTTATGGTGGGTATCCTGAACAACAAACTCCACTACACACCGCTGGACAACGCAGTAAAAGCCAAACAAAAGATATCTGACGACTGGTTCAAGATCGTCAAGATCCTGGCCAGCTGATAAACCCGGATCGACCACTGTACAACACAACCATTACAAGCAACCACTAATAAAAAAACACCATGTCTAAAAACCTCGAGAAGTACCTGCACAAAGAAATGGACAAGAAAGCAGGTCTTGCGCATGTGGACCACCGAACCAAGATCGTAGCCACCGTAGGCCCGGCCTGCGACACCTACGAAAAACTGCTGGAACTGGTGAAAGCCGGTGTTAACGTTTTCCGTCTGAACTTTTCACATGGAAGTCACGAAGACAAGCTAAGCATTATTGAACATATCCGTAACATCAACAATACGGAACCTTATAATATTGCCATCCTGGCCGACCTGCAGGGCCCTAAACTCCGTGTTGGAGAGATCGCGAACAATGCATTGGAGGTAAAAGTGGGTGATGTACTCACTTTCACCAACGAAAAATGCATCGGCACCATGGAAAAGATCTATGTATCGTATCCTAACCTGGCCGGCGATGTTACCCTGGGCAATATCATCCTGATCGATGACGGCAAACTGGAAGTGAAAGTAACAGGTATCGAAAAGAACGGCGATGTAAAAGTAACGGTTACCCTGGGCGGGATCCTTTCTTCCAAAAAAGGGATCAACCTGCCGGACACGAAGATCTCGCTGCCGGCCCTGACAGAGAAAGACCTGGCCGACCTCGAATTCATCATTGAACAGCAGTGCGACTGGGTGGCATTGAGTTTTGTGAGGGACGTGAAGGACCTGATCATCCTGCGCAGCAAACTGGACGAAAAGAAAAGCAAGACCAAGATCATTGCCAAGATAGAAAAACCGGAAGCATTGGTGAATATCCGCGACATCATCCTGGAAAGTGATGGTATCATGGTGGCCCGTGGCGACCTGGGTGTTGAACTGCCGGTAGAGCAGATCCCGCTGATCCAGAAAGAACTGATCCGCAAGTGTATCCACCGCGCCAAACCCGTTATCGTGGCTACCCAGATGATGGAAAGCATGATCGACCGCGTAAAACCCAACCGCAGTGAGATCACAGACGTGGCCAACGCAGTATTAGAAGGTGCCGATGCCGTGATGCTGAGTGGAGAAACCGCAGCAGGTCAACATCCCGTACTGGTGGTTCAGACCATGCGTAAGATCATTGCAGAAGTAGAAAGAAAAGAATACCGTTATAACCGGGAAGAGGACCTGAAACCCCAACCCCACTCCCCTTCCTTCCACAGCGATGCGATCTGTTACAATGCCTGTAAGATCTCCGATGATGTGGAAGCCAAAGCACTGATCGGAATGACACAGAGCGGATACACCGCTTTCATGCTGAGCAGCTACCGCCCCTCATCGCCGTTGTACATTTTCACCAAAGAAAGGTCACTGGTGAACCAGTTGAGCCTTAGCTGGGGTGTTAGGGCATTCTACTATGCGGAAGAGGAAAGTCTCGACGATATCATACAGGACCAGATCGATATCCTGAAAGAAAGAGGTTTCATCAACTCAGGCGATGTAGTGATCAATACCGGAAGTACGCCGGTTGACCTGCACCTGCCAACCAATATCATCAAACTCACAAAAGTTAATTAATAACATGTGCTGAAAAGTGTAAAAAAGATTCCTGCTCACCGGGAATCTTTTTTTATTTTGAGACCTTAATCCCCGATTATGAAAAAGATCCTCAGCTTGTTGGTTATGATCCTCCCGTTTGCAGTGTTGGCACAGAATGCGGACTCTGTATGGATCATGAATAACTACACCAAAAAAGAACTGTATATCCCCATGCGCGACGGGGTAAAACTGTTCACTGTTGTGTACGCGCCCAAGAGTACGGAGGAAAAACATCCCATCATACTCACCAGGACGCCTTATTCCTGTGCGCCCTACGGAGAAGACAAGATGCCTCCCCTTTGGTACAGCACGCGGAAATATTTTCTGAAGGAGAATTATTACTATGTGATACAGGATGTAAGGGGCAGATGGATGAGTGAAGGACAGTTTGTGGATGTGCGTCCATACAAGACCGATAAAAAAACTGCTACAGATATCGATGAATCTACCGATGCGTACGACACCATCGACTGGCTCACCAAGAACCTGGAGAACAATAACAACAAGGTAGGCGTATTCGGCACATCTTATCCCGGTTTTTATGCTACTATGTCGGCCCTGAGCAACCACCCTTCGCTGAAAGCGGTGAGTCCACAGGCCCCTGTAACAGAGTGGTTCCTGGGAGATGATTTCCACCACAACGGTGCATTCATGATGATGGACGCGTTCAACTTTTATTCTGGATTCGGCAAGCCCCGCCCCGCGCCTACCACCAAGGGGCCTTCCGGTTATCCGATCCCGGTAAAGGACAACTATGAATTCTATATGCGTGCAGGTGCTTTGCCCAATCTGACCAAACTGATGGGCGACAGCATCGCATTCTGGAAGGACCTGATGAGCCATCCTACCTATGATGCGTTCTGGCAGGCAAGGAATACCCGGAATTTTGTACAGCATATCTCTGCCGATATCCCCACACTGGTGGTAGGCGGTCTGTTTGATGCAGAAGACGTTTACGGAGCCTGGAACCTGTACAAGGCCATTGAGGCAAAAACAAAGAACAATAACCGGATCGTGATGGGCCCCTGGTTCCACGGACAATGGGGCGCACACGATGGCAGTTACCTCGGTAATGTGCAGTTCGGATCCAACACCAGCGCCTGGTACCGGGAGAATATAGAACTGCCTTTCTTCAACTATTACCTGAAGGGCAAAGGCTCCATTGACCAGATCAAAGAGGCCAATATCTTTTTCAGCGGCGCGAACGAATGGAAACAGTTCCCAACCTGGCCTGCAGCGAACAGTCAACCCAAGGCCCTGTATCTGCAGAACAATGGCGGGCTCAGTTTCACCAAAGCCACGGGTAATACCTATTCAGAATACATCAGTGATCCGGCCAAACCGGTTCCCTATACCGAAGACGTACACCTGGGAAGAACCCGCGAGTATATGACAGACGACCAGCGTTTCGCAGCGCGCAGGCCGGATGTGCTGGTATTCAAGACAGATATCCTGACGGAAGACCTGACCCTGGGTGGGCCGCTTACAGCCGACCTGCTGGTAAGCCTTTCTACTACTGACGCCGATTTCGTGGTAAAACTGATCGATGTATACCCTGACGATTTCACCTATGGCAATGAGGCCAAAAGCAAATACGAGATGAGCGGTTACCAGATGTTGGTACGTGGTGAGGTCATGCGCGGCAAATTCCGTAACAGTTTTGAGAAACCGGAAGCATTTGTTCCCGGCAAACCCACACAGGTGAAGTTCACTTTACCGGATGTGGCGCATACGTTCAAGAAAGGACACAGGATCATGGTACAGGTGCAAAGCAGCTGGTTCCCGCTGGTAGACAGGAACCCCCAGAAATTCACCGATATTTACCATGCCAAAGACGCTGATTTCCAGAAGGCCAGCATCAAGGTATACCACAATGCTTCCAGCATCATTCTGCCAGTCATGAAATAATGTTTTCAAAACCTCCTAATAAACAATGCCCAAAATGAAAAAAAGATTGCTCTGTTTCTCACTCCTTTTAGCTGTCATGGTCAGCGCACAGGAGCCTGCCATTATTCCCAAACCATCCCGTATGGAAATGCAGGACGGAAATTTCAACATCACGCCTTCTACCCAGATCGTACTGAAAGGGCCGGGTCTTGAGAAAGCAGCGATGTTCCTCAACGATTACCTGCAGAAATTCTATGGTTTCAAACTTGCCGTAACCAAAGCGGCCGTATCCAGGAACAGTATCTCACTGGGACTCGAAAAAATGGAGTCAGCGATAGCCGGTGCCTATCACCTGCAGGTGAACAGAACAGGTGTACAGATCAAAGGCGATGGTGCCATCGGTACTTTTTATGGCGTGCAGTCGCTGGTGCAACTGTTACCCGTTGAAAAAAAGAAGGAACTCACTGTTCCGGCACTGGAGATCGAAGACCAGCCCCGTTTTGCTTACCGTGGTATGCACCTGGATGTGGGCAGACATTTTTATCCCATCGATTTTATCAAGAAGTTCATCGACTATATCGCCCTGCACAAAATGAATACCTTCCACTGGCACTTGACAGAGGACCAGGGCTGGCGCATCGAGATCAAGAAATATCCCAAACTGACGCAGGTAGGTGCTTTCCGGAACGGTACCATTATCGGGCACCATCCCGGAACCGGTAACGACCAGACAAAGTATGGCGGATATTATACCCAGGAGCAGGTGAAAGAGATCGTGAAATATGCCAGCGACAGGTTCATCACCGTGATCCCCGAGATCGAAATGCCCGGACATGCTTCTGCAGCCATTGCCGCCTATCCGGAACTGAGCTGTTTTCCTGATGAAGCCACCAAACATCCGGCCAAAGTGAGCTGGTATGGCGACAGCACCGGCAAACAGGTACAACAGGCATGGGGAGTTTACCCGGATGTATTTGCTCCAACAGAATATACTTTTAAATTCCTGGAGAATGTACTTGATGAAGTGATGGCGTTATTCCCTTCTACCTATATCCACATCGGTGGTGATGAGTGCCCGAAAGAGAACTGGAAACGTTCCGCATTCTGCCAGCAACTCATCAAAGAAAAGGGACTGAAAGACGAACATGACCTGCAGAGTTATTTCATCCAGCGTATCGAGAAATACCTCAACAGCAAAGGCCGTCAGATCATCGGCTGGGATGAGATACTGGAAGGCGGACTGGCGCCCAATGCCACTGTAATGAGCTGGCGTGGTGAAAAAGGTGGTATTGAAGCGGCCAAACAGAAGCACAATGTGATCATGACCCCCAACAGTTATGTGTACTTCGATTATGCACAGAACAAACAGGAAGACTCATTGGTGATCGGCGGCTACCTGACCGTACAGAAGGTCTACAATTATGAACCCGTACCTGGGGCACTGGCGGCAGAAGACACCAAGTATATCCTGGGTGCTCAGGCTAATGTATGGTCTGAATACATGAAAACACCCGCTAAGGTTGAATACATGGTATTCCCACGTATGAGCGCCCTAAGTGAAGTGCTTTGGAGCCGGAAAGAAAGCAGGAACTGGTCGGATTTTGAAAAAAGAATGGAAAAACAGACCAAACGTTATGAATTGTGGAATGCCAGTTACAATAAAAAGTACCTGGATCCTGCTAACAAATAATGTAGGTTCTTGCGGAAATTAAAGCAAAAGCTGCATGTTTTTGCGTTTTTATAGCGAATTTTACGTCACATCAATAAGAAAAGCAAGTAACAAAATAGACTATCATGGTTGACTCATTTGAAAAGATCCCGGTTAAGATTTTTAAAGACTCCCATTCAGGTTCCTACTTTGTGGCCCAGGAGATCGCCAAACTGATACGCGAGAAAGCGGCTGCCAATCAACCCTGTGTACTGGGTATGGCCACTGGCGGAACGCCGATTGACCTGTATGCAGAACTGGTGCGCATGCACCGCGAGGAAGGACTGAGCTTTAAACACGTCATCACCTTTAACCTGGATGAATATTACCCGATCGAGAAAAATGCTTTCCAGAGTTACTGGAGCTTCATGCATCGGCATTTGTTCAACCATGTAGATATCGATCCGGCCAACATCCATATTCCCAACGGAAGCTGGCCCAAAGAGGAGATCAAGAAATATTGTGCCGAGTATGAGGCTAAAATGGAAGCGGTCGGCGGTGTTGACCTGCAGATCCTGGGTATCGGTCTGAATGGCCATATCGGTTTCAATGAACCCGGTTCCAGCATCTATTCCAGAACCAGGCTGGTGAACCTGCAGAATACCACACGTATCGCCAACACCTACGAGTTCGAGAATATTTCCAAAGTGCCCCGCCTGGCCATTACCATGGGCATCGGCAATATCCTGAAAGCCAAACGTATCATCCTGATGGGTTGGGGACAAAAAGCCGCCATCATTGCCAAGTCTGTTGAAGGGGATGTGACCGAACAGATCCCGGCCAGCATCCTGCAGCAACATGGCGATTGCACATTTGTGATAGATGAGGCTGCTGCTTCTGAACTGACCCGTGTAAAATCACCCTGGCTCACCGGTGATTGCGTTTGGACGCCGCAAATGATCAAACGTGCCGTGGTACATATGGCATTGAAGCTGGACAAATCCGTGCTGAGCCTGACATCCAACGACTATCTCGAAAACGGTCTGTCAGACCTACTGGTAGAAAAAGGTGATGCGTATGAGATCAACCTGCAGGTATATTACCTGCTGCGAGACAGCATTACAGGATGGCCCGGCGGCAAACCCGGGGCTTATATTCCTGCACATCCGGAAAGAAGCGAACCGCATCCGAAAAGATGTGTGATCTTCTCCCCTCACCCCGATGATGACATCATCAGCATGGGCGGGACCTTCATGCGCCTGCACGACCAGGGACATGAAGTGCACGTGGCCTACCAGACCAGTGGTAATATTGCTGTTACCGATGAGTTCGTAACACGTTTCATCGACTTCGCCGTTGGTTTTGAAGACATGTTCGGGATCGATAACCAAAAAAGCCAGCAGATACTGTCGGATGCAAGAAAATATATTGCCAGCAAGGAAAAGAACCAAAGTGATACGGCTGAGATCCGTGCCATCAAAGGGCTGATCAGGCGCTGCGAGGCCAAAGCCACCTGCCGTTATGTGGGCTTGACCGAAGATCGTTGTCATTTCATGAACCTGCCCTTCTATGAGACCGGCACCATCGATAAGAACCCCATGGGAGAAGAAGATGTGCGCCTGACCATGGAATTGCTGAACAAATTGAAACCGCACCAGATCTATTGCGCCGGTGACCTTGCCGATCCGCATGGTACACACAAGGTTTGTCTTGAGATCATATTCGAAAGCATGCGCCGCTTGAAAGCTGCCGGTGAAGAATGGATCAAAGATTGCTGGGTATGGTTATACAAAGGTGCATGGCAGGAATGGGATATTGCCGAGATCGAAATGGCCATACCGATGAGCCCTGACCAGGTCATGAAAAAACGTTTCGGCATTTTCATTCACCAGTCGCAAAAAGATATGGTACCCTTCCAGGGATCGGACAGTCGAGAATTCTGGCAGCGTGCAGAAGACAGGAACTCCAATACAGCCAATCTGTATGCGGCATTGGGCATGACCAAATACGCCGCTATGGAAGCTTTTGTGAGGTGGCATTATTAACGGCCACCCCACAAAAGCTTTTACCTACATTCGTTCTGCTTATTTTTACCGGATGCGAAACAAGAGAACAGCCAGGAAGGCGATTGCTATTGCATGGAGTGAGGCCTGGAAGAATCCCATTTTCAAAAAGAAGACCATTGTATACAGCGGCCTGTTGATCGGCCTGTTATGCGTGTTCCCTTATTTTTTTGCTTATATAGAACAGAGAGAAGGTATCCAGTTACAGGATCCGCTGCTGGATCTGATCCCGGGTGTGGATGTCTCACTGGCCACTTTCCTGGTGATCTGGTCCATGACGCTGTTCCTTTGGACAAGGCTCTTACAGACCCCTTCCCTGTTCCTGCTGACGCTCTGTTCGATGGTGGTACTTTTTATTTCCAGGCTGATCAGCATTAGCTTGGTACCGCTGAATCCGCCTGAGGGACTGATCCCATTAAAAGACCCCATCGTTAGCCTGTTTTATGGGGGCACCGATGTGTTCATTACTAAGGACCTGTTTTATTCAGGACATACCTCCACACAGTTCCTGTTTTTTCTTTGTCTGAAGCAGAAAAGAGATAAGCAGATCGCGCTGGCGGCCTCCATTATCGTGGGTGCGTTGGTATTGATACAACATGTGCATTACACCATTGATGTGGCAGCTGCCTTTGTGCTGCCCTGGCCTGTTTACCTGATCGGCAAGAGATTGGCCAAACAGTAAGGCCTATCAAAAAGCCTCGCCCAGCTGCAGATAAAAGCCATTGTTCTTACCCTGGCCAATACCGTAATCGATGCGGATATTGAGTTTTTCCTTTTTGTTCACAGCAAAACGGAGACCTCCGCCATACGAGTATTTCAGATCCTTCACCGCATAGTCGGAGAAATTCCTGCCAACCGTTCCAGTTCCGCCAAACAGTACGGCGCTGAAACGCTTGTACAGCGGAAACCGGTATTCTGCCTGGAACACGATCTGGTTCTTATCCTTATACCGTCCATCATAGTAGCCCCGCATACGATTGGCACCGCCGAAAGAGGCAAGACTGCGGATGGGTACATCACCCGTATTGTTGAAACTGAATAACTGGAAGGCCAACACATTCTTTTTCACCGCCACATATTTACGCAGGTCGAACACGAAATTGGTGTACACATAATCGGAACCCCAGAACTTACTGAAATGATTCAGTGAGAACTGATAGAAAAAACCCTGATCCGGCGCAAAAGCGTTGTTGCGTTTGTCCCAGGTAAGGCTTCCTCCCAGGCCTGATACATGATAGTCGTACCTGCCCGCCACCTGCTGCTGGTCGAACTTGCCACCTGCCTGGTAAGTGATGTCCCATACTTTCTGTTTCTCGAACAATACACCGGCGAAGAAATGAGGGGCTACTTTACGCAACAGGTGCAGGTAAACATAATACTGTTTGAACTTATAAGGTTCCTCATCTGCATCCTGGGCATTCTTGCCCAAACCCCAGAATTTATCCGGATAAGAGCTGAAGGAAAGCTGCTCGTTCAGTATGTATTTTTCCTTATCGAAATACTGGGAGCCATTGATGGCTGTGACCAGTTGTTTTTTGGTGGAATACAGCAACAATACCTGCATATTGGAGGTCCTGGAAACGGTATCGGCAGGATTGGGACGAAAAGTAAGTGATCCCACGGAACCAAAAGACCACCCTGTCTCGATCGAACGGGCTATCACGGGGAAAAAAAGCAGGCTCTTCTGTTTAACGCTGTCTTTTTGCGCATGAACAGGCAGATATAGGAACCAACAGCCTAAAAACAGCGCGGAATATACCAGGACCAGGGATCGTTTACGTCTCATAAAAGCTGTAAATTAACCTCTTATACTTTAACAAGAGAAAAACTCCTCATAAAATGCTTAGATTTGCTGTCATTTTGTACGTTTTCAGGTAACAATTTTGTAATATTAATTTAACATTACAGTCATCAACAACGCAACAGGATCAGGAATGAAAAAATGGGAAAGTCATTTTGAGCTGGGAGATACGGTAACTGCGGAGCAATTGAACTTCTTTGACCAACATGGCGTCATTGTTTTCAGGAATTTTATCAGCAGAGAAAAAGTGGCCGTTTACATCAATGAACTGAAACGGCTGGAAACACTCTGGCTG
This sequence comes from Chitinophagaceae bacterium, assembly GCA_020403425.1. Classification (GTDB taxonomy): domain Bacteria; phylum Bacteroidota; class Bacteroidia; order Chitinophagales; family Chitinophagaceae; genus Sediminibacterium. Next base: position 230,086 of record JADBXR010000009.1, read on the forward strand.
GAAGAGAACCGTGATAAAGTGAATGGTATCCCTTTGAAGTTCGGCAAGGATGAGCAGGGCAACAGGACCATTCAGCGCCTTTGTTTCAGCTCCCTTTACAGTGACCCCCTGCACCAATTACTGGAAGAGCCCAGGCTGAAGGCCCTGATGGCCTTCCTTTCACCTTATGAAGGACGTATCGCAGAGAACGAGAAAGATGGCCTGGTCATCAATAACTATATCAACACTCCCAACAGCACATTCACACAGATGGGCTGGCATACCGATTCGCCCCGCGACCTATTCCTGGGACAAAAGATCATGCCGATGCTGAATGTGGGTATCCACCTGGATGACTGTCCGTTTGAGAATGGTGGCCTGCGGGTGATTCCCGGTACACACAAGCAGAACATGTTAAAACTGCTGTTCGGCAAAAAATATTTCATTGACAACAATGATGATCCGCGTGAAGTGGGTTTTGACATGCATTCGGGGGATCTGTCCGTTCACGACGGACGCCTGTGGCACCGTGTAAAACAATCACCCAAATTCGGGGAAGAAAGCCGCCGCCGCGTGATGTATGTTCCGATGGTCACCGGAAAATACAAACCCAAGGACGAAAACAGTAAAACGCCTTTTTACCATCGTTTTACCGGGAAAGTACATCATTGATCCATTGAATACGAATTTGCAAGAGCCAACGCATTGTTGGCTTTTTGCTTTTATTATTGCATATGGCAGGTGACCGGTAATAGGTCCGCTGCAGATAAAACAACCGCATTATGCCCTACGCATTGATCACAGGTGCCAGTAAAGGAATTGGCAAAGCCATTGCCAGAGAACTGGCCGCAAAGAAGACAGATCTCTTACTGGTAGCCCGAAGTGAACATCTATTGCAGGAACTGGCGGCAGAATTATCGGCAGGTTTTGGCATACGAACAGCCTGGCTGGCCATTGACCTGGCAAAACAGGATGCTTCTGCCCGCATTAGCCACTGGGTAACCGAACAGGGATATCCTGTGCATATATTGGTTAACAATGCGGGTTTTGGACTGGGCGGTTCTTTTGAGCAGCACCCTGTTGAGGCCAACCGGGATATGATGCAGGTAAATATGCTGGTACCCGTAGAGCTCTGCAGCCTGCTGATTCCGGAGTTAAAGAAGCACCCCAGGGCCTATATCCTCAATATAGCCAGTTCGGCCGCCTATCAGGCAGTACCGGGTCTGGCCGTTTATGCCGCCACCAAGTCCTTTTTATTGAGTTTTAGCCGGGGTTTGCAATACGAATTAAGGAAAACCACCATTTCTGTTACGGTGGTCAGTCCGGGAGGCACTGCCACCGAATTTGCCAGTACTGCCCAGTTGAGTGAAAAAGCCGTTAAAGCCGGTGAAAAACTGAATATGACCGCTGAAGCCGTGGCCCGACTGGCCGTAAAAGCCATGTTTGCCCGAAAAACAGAACTGATCACAGGTTGGTTGAATAAAGTGGGGGCTGCACTGGTATGGCTATTGCCCAAACAGCTAACGGAAAAAACGGCTGCTGGCATCTATGAAATAAAATAATTTGACAGGAATCAAGTGTTAGGTTTTGTCAATTCTTGTTTAGGTCTTATATTTGCAACCCCAAACGGGAAATGGCTGCGTAGCTCAACTGAATAGAGCATCTGACTACGGATCAGAAGGTTTCAGGTTTGAATCCTGACGCGGTCACTAAAAGTCTCACAGTAATGTGGGACTTTTTTGTTGCAGTTCCCTTCAAAAGTTATTCATATCAACTGAATAGTGCATCCCGCCTTCGGCGGGAAGGTTTCAGGTTTTATTGCATACACGGTATGTAGCAGTCCCTAAGAGACTCCTGAACTGGCACGTTTTATCCCTGAAAAGCAAAGGACAAGTAAGAAAACACTTGTTTACTTGAATGAGTGGCCTATTAATTACCAGATCTCTCAGCCATGGCCTTACCATTAAAAACGATCTGGTAGTTGCCGTTTTCCTGTTTGACCAGTTTGCCCCCCCATCGGTTATGATAAAATAAGCCGCCTGACCATTTTATCACCTGTTCATCGGGTAATAACTCGTAGGTACCCTGGGCATAGGTATCCTCATCGCTACTGAGAGCCACCCGGTAAGTACCATCTGCTTTGAGGAAAAAATGACCGATATAATTCTTCTGTATACCGGTATAGATCTGGTAACGTCCTGTTAAGGCATGATTCAATTCCGCCGTAGCTTTCTGCTGCAAAGCAGAACCGGTATTCGTTACCGCAGTATTATCCGGTTTTATGTTCTGGATCGCCACTGTCAGAAAAGAATTCATGGCGGCATTCTTGGAACCACGGATATTCTGAAGTTTCACCCGGAAACTTTTTTTATCGGCAGAAGCGGCATCTGCGATCAGGGCCGGCATCCAGTTGCCATTCAGCTGCACCATCACTTTCTCCCCCACGGTAAATTTCTGCGAATTGCCCGCCACAGCCATACTCATCAAAGCCAGCAACAGAACAAATGGTTTTATCAAACGCATATAGTATTATATTGATTAGGTCTTAAAAAATGCTTTCATCTCTACCCGTCTGTTCCTGAACCGGCCCGACTCCTGGGCATTGGAAGCGATCGGATTGGCTGGTCCATATCCATTGGCACGCAACAATTCCGATCTGATCCCTTTGCTTACCAGGAAATCCTTGATGGCATCCGCCCTTCGTTTAGACAATTGCATATTAGCCAGGAACGACCCCTTGTTATCTGTATAACCATTGATCTCCAGTGTCACATCCGGGAACTGCAGCAGCAGTGAAGCCAGCTCATTCAATGAGCGATAAGAACTGTCGCGGATCTCAGCGCTGGCTGTGGCAAAAAAGATGTTTTTGGCAAGTAAGGAAAGCCGCTCTGACAGGTCCGGACAACCCTTCAATTTAGGGATACCCTTGGCAGATGGACATTTATCGGCCCTATCAGGAACGCCGTCACCATCGGTATCGGTCACTGCTGTTGCAACAGGCATTGTTGCCACGGCAGGACTTACAGAAGCGAGAACAGCAGGCGACAATTCAAGGGCTGTTTCTTTAGTACTACGCAGGTCAACGGTGATCGAATCTGTTATATATCCATCTTTCCGAAACTGCAATACATACAACTGACCAGGCTTCAATCCAAACCGGTAATTACCGGTCATATCCGTGACCAGGGAATCCACAAAGGTCTTTTCCCAATTATGAATGGTGATCACTGTCTCAGGCAAACGTCGTTGGCTGGTTCTATCCAGCAATGTCCCTGACAGTTGTACGCGGTAATCGTTTCTGGTAAAGTAGAAAATATCATCTGTCCCCTGCCGATTACTGGTTAGGAACCCATCTTCCCGGTTGTTGCGGAAGACCATACCAAAATCATCTGCAGATGAATTCACGGGATATCCCATATTTACTGGTTCCGACCAGTGGCGTGATTCCGTTGCAGGAACGGTCCTGTAAATATCCAGCCCCCCCAGGCCAGGATGACCATCTGAGCTGAAATACAAAGTATCCCTGTTTACAACAGGAAACAGTTCATCACCGGCCGTATTGACGCGGTCACCCAGGTTCCGGGGTATTTCCCTGGCACCGTAGTTGGTGGTATTTACCGCGTATACATCGCTGCCCCCGAAACCGCCAGGCATGTTGCTGCAGAAATACAGTGTTTTACCGTCAGCACTGATGGCCGGATGATAAAAATCATACCCTTCTTTTACAAACGGGAGTTTACGGGGATGCTGCCACTGTCCGCGGGAATACACAGCTTCCCATATCTCCAGGTGATATTTGTTCCTGTAAAGTGATGTACTGTTCCGGGTATAATAGATGCGGTTGCCTTCCTGGTTAATGCAGGCAGGCCCCATGTTGAAATTACCTGAAAGTGCCTCAGCAAATGCGGGAAGGTCTTTGAAAAAGCCCTTATAAGATCCAGGGATCGTGTTCAACTGGATCATATCATTATCATTGCTGGTGCGTGATGTATAATCATGGTTGGATCGGATGACACGGTTGTACGCAATGGCTTTTTTCGGATCAGGTATGAACGCATCAATAGCATCATCCAGCTGATTCACCTGGTAGAACTGTGCAAAAGGAAGACCATCCCACCCAAATTCTTTCCCTTCATTTATTTTCCGGTAACGGTTCGATACGAATACCATGGCAGGTCCGCTCATGAAAGGCGAAAAGTCCTGCTGCTCGGTATTCAGTTTCAGGTAACGGATCTGATAATCGAGTGAGTCGCGAAGAAAAAGATCTGTTTCTGCAAAACCTTTGGTACGCTGTATGGCCAACTCGGCCAATGAGTCTTTTTTCTGGGAGCCGGTCTGTTTCAGGAATGTATAGGCATTGATCGCTTCCGCATAATCACCCAGACTGGCGACCAGTTCTGCATAACGACGCCTGTTACTTTTATCCGCCGGTTTCAGGGAAAGGTACCTACGGTAATAGACGGCCGCCGAATCATTCTGTTTCAATAACCGGTATGAATCGGCCAGGTGCAGCAAAGCCAGTGTGTCCTGCGGCTGGCGAACCAGGTGAGCAGCATAAAAAGGGATCGCATAGCTATACCTGAGACGCTGGTACTCACGCTCTGCATTCTTCAGCAATGCATCCTGACCGCCGGTCTGGCAAAGAGCCGCAACCGGCAACATCATCAGGTAAAGGATCACAGGCAATACCGTCTTTTGCATAACTGTCATTAGAAATATCTTGGTGAAACCATTTTACTGCCCTCCTGGCCTATTTCCAGCCTGAGCATCAACTCATGTGTACCGTTGTTGTAGATACCCAGGTTCGAGAAGGTCTTATCATACGCATATCCAAAACGCAACTGGCGATTCATCTGCCATTCCACCATACCTACATAGGCATCACCGGTACGGTATGAGCCACCCACGGCGATGGTGTTTTTGATCCATAGATTCATATTCAGGTCCAACTCCACCGGTGCACCGCTGGCAGATTTGATCATGATAGAGGGTTTCAATACCAGGTCTTCATTGATGTCGGTTACAAAACCCGATGTGACGAAAAAATGCAGGTCGCGACCGCTGGCTGAACTCACATCCGCCACATTGTTATTATTGATCTTGGTCTTGAGCAATGCAGGCATGGACGCACCTATATAGAACTTATCAGAGTTATAATAGATACCGGCACCAGCCGCAGGCAGGATACCATTCACATTCTGACTGAAAACAGGATCATTGGACTGGAAGGTGGACAGCTCTGTATAATTGGCACGATAATTCAGGATACCCGCCTGAAGACCCAGGCTCAATGTTCCTTTTTCGGAGGTCTGTATGCGGAACGCATATGCCAGGTTCAATCCCATGGTACGTTCCACTCCCAGCCTGTCATCATACAACTGTAATCCCAGGCCGATCTTTTTCTGTTTCACGGCCATATCCACAGATACGGATGCTGTTTTGGGCGATCCGGGCATATTCACCCACTGATCACGAAACAGAGCGGTCATGCTGGTAACACCCCTGCTGCCCGCATAAGCAGGATTGATGTTCATCATATTGAACATGTACTGCGAATACATCGGCTGTTGTTGTGCATGGCTTGAGAGAGCCAACAACATACTCACTGCAAACACAGTCATCACTCCCCATCTTTTCTGAACACGTTTCATTCAACTCATTTTTTTGGTATCACCGAAGACCGACCCTAGCGTTTCAACACTACATATCCTTTGAAGCGATCCAGTTTGCCGGTCAGTTTATCGGTTGCGGTTACGATATAATAATAGGTTCCGTCCGCCAGTTCGGTTCCGAACAGGGAGGACTGGTTACCTCTTCCATCCCATTCGTTCCGGTAATCATTGGCACGGTAAACCAGGTTACCCCATCTGTTATAGATCTCCAGACTGATCTGGGTGGTATATGGTCTGATGATCACATAAGTATCATTCTTGCCATCCCTGTTCGGTGAGAACGCATCGGGTATGAAGATCTTCACTTCCGGGATCAGGAACCGGGTAGGCTGCGGATCTTCCGGTGCACCACCGGTTGAAGACGGATCAGTCGATATGATCTGGGTAGAAGCGATCGTGAACTTGCCATAAGGCGATACCGCGGTCAGGTAAGCCGTATTGTTCAGCGCACCTGCAAATCCGCCTGGGTATACCTTGATCAGGAGACTGATCGAATCACGCTGCAGTCCTGCCAACTGGCTCTTATCAGACAGCATCTCGATCTTCGACAATCCATCATAGAAAGGATTCACCACCAGTTTTCCGGAAGCGGTCAGAGACAATACCTGCAGCTTCTCCGAGAATGGAAATACTTTGGTCAGGTCATCCTTCACCAGCAGGCTATCCAGCAGTTCCGGCCTCAGGTTGAACAAGCGGAAAGTGAACCCGATGATGAACGAACCATCTGCCTGCAACTCTGCCTGTTTGGACATTACTTTTTCCAGCCTGCTCACAGCAAGTGGGTTCAGCATGGTCACTTGTACCGGTATCCGTTTGCTTTCCAATCCATTGACCACCTGACTTGCATAGTACACTGTGCTGCCAGCTACAGCAGGTAATCCTGGTGCGCTGACGCTATTTGGCGCATTGAGTGACAAGTAGTACTTGAGGGCCGCACCAGGAATCGTAGCGCTAACCTGGACACTGATGTTAGCAGGATTAGAGACCGATCCGATGATATAGGTTGCATTACGCACTACCGGCGGAGCTGGTAATACCGTAACGGCATCCGAGCTGGCCTGACAACCATTCTGGTCGGTAACAGTAACAAAATAGTTACCCGCTGTTTTCACTACCACAGCCTGGGTATTGGCACCGTTTGACCACTGATAAGCCATACCATCAGAAGCAACCACCAGTACACTATCATTGCCAGAGAGATACAGGGAGCCATTGGTATTGATCACTGGCTTCACCACCGTATTGATCTGGATATACACCGGTTCACTGTACTTCATCTGGTTTCCGGAAATGACCCTTCTGCGCAAGTAGATACTTGTGGTAACCGAATCTGTTATATAATTATTCTCTGTAGCGCCTGCAATGTTCGCATAACTGATATTATCAGCGGATCTCTGCCATTGGAAACTATAAGACTCATCACCACCCGATGGTGCAGTTAACTCTGCCACAACTACATTGGCGGTAGGCCCGCAGAAACCATTCGTTTCTCTGCGGTTGCGAATTGCCACTTTACCACTCTCCAGTACCGGTATCGTTTTATTGATCACGATATAACTGATCAACTTCTCATCAGACAGACCATCACCATTCGGATCCGGATTGGTTCCATCGGTAGACAGGTCTGACACGGCTGACTGGGTTTCTGCGGAGAAGCCACTTGCTTTTGCCTGCAGTTTATAGATCGAACTATAGGAATTCGGCTTGATATTGATCAGCATCTTCACCTCACCCTGCCTGTCGAATGGCAATGTGCTTACAGAAGATAGCAGGTTGGTATCAATTCGGCCATCATAAGCCGGGTTGACCACAAGGCTTCCGGTAGGTGTAGACACGCTCAGCACTTTGAACACATCAGGTGCAGCGATCGAACGCAGCAGATTCTGGTACAACGCTACAGAACGCAGGTTCACGTTACCGTAGTTACCAACCACATAAGAGAGTTCCACGTTATAACTGCTATCCGCCTGCATCACCGGTGTTCCTGTTTTCAAGGCCAGACCGATAGAGGGATCCGGAAGTATTGAAATGACCGTAGGTAATGGTTCTCCTTTTCCGGTCAGCTCAGGATGCACGGCCTGTCTTTCGTTATCGTTGGAGATGCTGTTGGCCAATGCGGTACCGTTCGGCGTAGTACCGGTACCCACAGCAGCTACCTGCATCACAAATGGTTTTTTATAACCGTTCGGTTTGATGCTCACATACAGGAAGATCCTGGCATCCTGCCCGATATTCAGACGGGACAAGGTACCGAAGAAATAAGGAGCGGCCGGAGCAGCTGCCAGCTGCGGATCCTGCAAGCCCGGAGCTTCTGCAGGCACCGGTGTGGGTTCTGGCAATTCGGCTGAGAGGTAAGTGACCGGTGTGGCCATTTCCACTGAACCTGTCAGTCCCTCTTCAGCTAATCCGGTGTAGACCGGTATGGCAACAGGAACCGTTGTCATGGCCATCACTTCCGCAGTCCTTGGCCTTAACTCCGGATACGGATTGTCAAAGATCCGTTTACCGGGCATCTGGGTCCAGGCAAAAAGATTGAAGTTATTTTTACCATCGAAATTCGGATTCTGGTTGACCGTGTTTCCGTTATACGACACGCTATCCAATACAAACTCTACCGGGGTCGGGAACACATCAGCCAGGTTGGCACTCACCTGCACACTCTGAAGGTCCACATCGCCAGTATTGGTTACATCAATTTTCAGACGGGTAGCGTACGTACTGTCTTTCACCAATACGGGCTGATCAGAAGTGAGCGTTACAAGGATCTTGGGGTCAAGCACCTGGATCGTTGCCGTATCCCGAATGAAATCATTGTTCCTGCGACCATTGTCTGCACCAATGATGGATACCAGTTTATATCCGGTCGTAGCGGCGATGTTGGCCACAGCGATCGGTACATTGCTGACTACATTGGTAAGTGTATCATTCTGTGCACGGTTAGCTGCTTTGTAAATAACAGTGTAAGGGGCCACACCCTGTGTAATATTGAATGTCAGGTATGGCGTTTCTGTAGCAAAAATTGGGCCGTTACCAGAGATCGAACCCTGTGGTCCGCTGAAGACGATGGTAGCGGTCTGCTTGAATTTGGTATTACCAACACTCGCACATACCACGATCGTATCTGCATAGGATCTCACTTTGGCTGAATAGCTGCCATTGTTATTGTCTGTAACCGAACCGATCACTGTACCTGTGGTACCACAGAACGATATCTGAGGTGCGCTGCAGGTGATCGCATTACCGGCAACATCGATCAGTTGCAGGGTAACGGTGCTCGTATTCAGGTTATCACCTGTTGCGGTAGGCGGATTGGCGACAAGCGTAGATTTGGCCAGGTCAATGACCGACACGTTCATGTTCACACCGGTTCCGGCACAGGCACCATTGTATGGTAACACAGTGATCACACCATTGTTGGCAGACGGCGTTACCTGTATACTGTTGGTAACGGAACTGCCCGTCCAGCCATTTGGCAGGGTCCATACATAGCGAGTTGCGTTGGTGGCCGGATTTACCGAATAGGTCTTAACGGAATCTGCGAGAACAGCACAATCCCCTATTATACCGCCGCTGATCACAGGTGCAGGCAGAATCGTGATATTTACGATATTCGAATACACAGACGAATCATTCGTTGTATACGCCATCCTCCGGTAATAAATATTTTTAGTATGTGCAACCAATGTCAGACCCGCTGAGTTAGCGCCGGTTATATCTGTGAACTGGATACTGTCAAGGCTCTGCTGCCACTGATACCGGATCGTTCCGGCACCACCGGAAGCATCCGCAACAGAGGTCAATACATCTGGAACAACGCCCGAACAGATGGTCTGGCTGCTGGCGATAGCTCCTGCTAACAGCGGAAGTTGCTGACCACTCACTGTTAAAGTACCCGGAGCATATACAATGTTGTAATTGCTCAGTGAAGTACCGGTAGCACCGGAAGCAGTGATGCTGTATACACCTGCCACTGCAGTAGCGGAGGTACCTGGACTGCTAAGTACCACACTGCTGATGACATCTCCATTCACCAACCCATTTGCCGTATAGGCGGCAAGGGTGACCAGTTGGCCGTAATTCTTCGCGGCATCAGAAGCAATGATGGTCAACAAGGCTTTCTGTACGGTCAGTGAACCTGCCTGGTAAACAATGATGTAATTATCAGCATTGAAATTACCTGATGCTGATGAAGCAGTGAGGCTATACACACCGGCAGGAGCAGTAGCAACAGCTCCATTGCTGGAGAGGGTCACTGAACTGATGGTATCACCGTTGGCCATTCCGGTCACACTGAACGATGAAGAAGGCAGTGTAAGGGTTTCGCCATATTTCTTACTAAGATCGGTAGCTGTGATGGTAATTGTGGCAGCCTGTACGGTAAGCGTACCGGGCACATAACGGATGTTATAATTAGCTGCAGTAAAATTACCGGTAGCTCCTGATACAGATATGGTATAGGCACCGGCAGATGCGGCAGATGGTGTTCCTAAGCTATTCAGCGTAACACTGCTGATGCTCTCTCCTGCCAACAAACCGGTCACACTGAAGGCTGTTGCATCCAATGTTCCGTTAATACCGTATACTTTACGCTGATCATTGGCCGTAATGGTCAATGGAGCAGCAGTTACCGTTAAGATACCAGACACATAACTGATCGTATAGTTTGATACGGCAGCCCCGGTAGCGTTGGATGCTGTGATACTATAGGCTCCTGCAGCAGCTGTTGATAAGGTACCCGGGCTACTCAAGGTAACATCATTGATGCTATCTCCTGACACCAGACCCGTTACACTGAAGGCAGAGCTGCCCAATGTGCCGTTGGTTCCATAGACTTTGCTCTGAGCATTGGCCGTAATGGTCAATGGTGCAGCCGTCACGGTCAAAGTACCGGACACATAATTGATCGTATAGTTAGCTACCGTAGTACCGGTCGCATTAGAAGCTGTAATACTATAAGTGCCCACTGTAGCCGTTGATACGGCACCCGGACTACTCAAGGTAACACTGCTGATGCTCTCCCCTGCTACCAGGCCGGTCACACTAAAGGCAGAACTGCCCAGCGTTCCAGTAGTACCATATACTTTGCTCTGAGCATCCGCTGTGATGGTCAATGGAGCGGCAGTCACCGTTAAAGTACCCGATACATAGTTGATCACATAATTGGAAAGGGTAATGCCCGTTGGATTCGATATGGTGATGCTATAGGTTCCAGCAGAAGCGTTAGATGGTGTTCCGGGACTGCTCAGGGTTACACTGCTAATGTTATCTCCTGCCACCAGACCGGTTGCACTGAAAGCAGTACTACCCAATGTTCCGGTAGCACCATATACTTTGCTCTGGTCATTGGCAGTGATGGTCAACGGAGCAGCAGTCACGGTCAAAGTACCGGATATATAACTGATCGTATAGTTAGATACAGTAGAACCGGTTGCGTTGGAGGCAGTGATGCTATAGGTTCCCATGGCTGCCGTTGAAACGGCACCAGGGCTGCTCAAAGTGACACTGCTGATACTCTCACCAGCGGCCAATCCGGTCACACTGAAGGCACTGCTACCCAAGGTTCCGGTAGTACCATATACTTTATTCTGGTCATTTGCCGTAATGGTCAATGGAGCAGAAGTCACGGTCAAAGTACCGGATACATAATTGATCGCATAGTTAGCTATCGTAGAACCGGTCGCATTAGAGGCGGTGATACTATAAGCTCCCACAGCGGCAGTTGACAAAGTACCCAGGCTACTCAAAGTAACACTGCTGACACTCTCTCCAGCCATCAATCCAGTCACGCTGAAGGCAGAACTGCCTAATGTGCCGTTGGTTCCATAGACTTTGCTCTGGTCATTGGCCGTAATGGTCAATGGAGCAGCAGTCACGGTCAAAGTGCCGGTTACATAATTGATGGTATAGTTAGATATGGTAGCGCCCGTTGCATTAGAGGCTGTGATACTATAAGTTCCCACTGAAGCCGTTGATACGGTTCCAGGACTGCTCAAGGTAACGCTACTGATACTCTCACCTGATGCCAATCCTGTCACACTGAAGGCGGAACTACCCAATGTTCCGGTAGTACCATATACTTTGCTCTGAGCATCTGCCGTGATGGTCAACGGTGCAGCGGTTACGGTCAGTGTACCAGTTACATAGCTGATGGTATAGTTAGACACCGTAGAACCCGTCGCACTAGAGGCTGTAATACTGTAGGTTCCCACAGCAGCTGTAGATACGGTACCAGGACTATTTAAACTAACACTGCTGATACTCTCTCCCGCTGCCAATCCAGTCACACTAAAGGCAGAACTGCCCAATGTTCCGGTGCTACCATATACTTTACTCTGGTCATTCGCCGTAATGGTCAATGGAGCAGAAGTCACCGTTAAGGTTCCGGACACATACGTGATGGTATAGTTAGAAACAGTAGAACCAGTTGCATTAGAGGCTGTGATACTATACGTTCCTACTGCAGCCGTTGATACAGTACCGGCACTGCTCAAAGTGACGCTGTTGATATTTTCACCGGCCGCTAATCCGGTAACACTGAAGGCACTGCTGCTCAATGTTCCGGTGGTACCGTACACTTTGCTCTGGTCATTCGCTGTGATCGTTAACGGTGCAGCCGTCACGGTCAGCGTACCAGTCACATAACTGATCGCATAGTTAGACACCGTAGAACCAGTTGCATTAGAAGCTGTGATACTGTAGGTTCCCACGGCCGCCGTTGATAGGGTTCCAGGGCTGCTTAAAGTGACGCTGCTGATGCTCTCGCCGGCCACCAATCCGGTCACACTGAAGGCAGAGCTACCCAATGTTCCGGTGGTACCATATACTTTACTCTGAGCATCCGCTGTGATGGTCAACGGTGCTTCAGTCACGGTCAAAGTGCCGGTTACATAATTGATGGTATAGTTAGATACGGTAGCGCCCGTTGCATTAGAGGCTGTGATACTATAAGTTCCTACTGAAGCCGTTGATACGGTTCCAGGACTGCTCAAGGTAACACTGCTGATGCTCTCACCTGATGCCAAGCCAGTCACACTGAAGGCAGCGCTGCCCAATGGGCCGGTGGTACCATATACTTTGCTCTGGTCATTGGCCGTAATGGTCAATGGAGCAGAAGTCACCGTTAAGGTTCCTGGCACATACGTGATGGTATAGTTAGATACGGTAGCACCCGTTGCATTAGAGGCTGTGATACTATAAGTTCCTACTGAAGCCGTTGATACGGTTCCAGGACTGCTTAAGGTAACACTGCTGATACTCTCGCCAGCGGCCAATCCAGTTACACTGAAAGCAGAGTTGCCCAATGTTCCGGTTATTCCATATACTTTGCTCTGGTCATTGGCCGTAATGGTCAATGGAGCAGAAGTCACCGTTAAGGTTCCGGATACATACGTGATGGTATAGTTAGAAACAGTGGAGCCCGTCGCATTCGAAGCAGTGATACTGTAGGTCCCCACAGCAGCCGTTGATACGGTACCAGGACTACTTAAAGTGACGCTGCTGATGCTCTCGCCTGATGCCAATCCGGTCACACTGAAGGCACTGCTGCCCAAGGTTCCGGTAGTACCGTATACTTTACTGTGATCATCTGCAGTGATCGTTAATGGTGCAGCGGTAACGGTCAAAGTTCCGGTTATATAACTGATCGTATAGTTCGATACCGTTGATCCGGTCGCATTGGATGCTGTGATGCTGTAGGTGCCCACAGCTGCCGTGGCTACAGTACCTGGGCTGCTCAGGGTAACACTGCTGATGCTCTCGCCTGATGCCAAACCAGTCACACTGAAGGCACTGCTGCCCAAGGTTCCGGTAGTACCGTATACTTTGCTCTGATTATCTGCAGTGATCGTTAACGGTGCAGCGGTAATGGTCAAAGTTCCGCTTACATAACTGACCGTATAGTTCGATACGGTTGATCCGGTCGCATTAGAGGCTGTGATACTATAAGTTCCTACAGCTGCCGTAGATACGGTACCAGGGCTACTTAAAGAGACGCTGCTGATGCTCTCGCCTGATGCCAATCCAGTCACACTGAAAGCAGAGCTGCCCAATGATCCGGTTGTTCCATATACTTTGCTCTGGTCATTCGCTGTGATGGTCAACGGCGCAGCGGTAACGGTCAGCGTACCAGTTATATAGCTGATGGTATAGTTAGATACGGTAGATCCGGTCGCATTGGATGCTGTGATACTATAGATACCCACTGCAGCCGTAGCTACAGTACCCGGACTGCTTAAGGTAACACTACTAATGCTCTCGCCTGATGCCAATCCGGTCACACTGAAGGCACTGCTGCCCAAGGTTCCGGTAGTACCGTATACTTTGCTCTGATTATCCGCAGTGATCGTTAATGGTGCAGCGGTAACCGTCAAAGTTCCGCTTACATAACTGATCGTATAGTTCGATACCGTAGATCCGGTCGCATTAGAGGCTGTGATACTATAAGTTCCTACAGCTGCCGTAGCTAAAGTACCTGGGCTGCTCAGGGTAACACTGCTGATGCTCTCGCCGGCCACCAATCCGGTTACACTGAAGGCAGCGCTGCCCAATGTTCCGGTGGTACCATACACTTTGCTCTGGTCATTGGCCGTAATGGTCAAAGGTGCAGCGGTAACGGTCAGCGTACCAGATACATAACTGATCGCATAGTTAGACACGGTAGAACCAGTTGCGTTAGAAGCTGTGATACTGTATGTTCCTACTGAAGCCGTTGATACCGTTCCAGGACTACTCAAGGTAACACTGCTGATACTCTCGCCAGCGGCCAATCCGGTTACACTGAAAGCCGTACTACCCAGGTTACCCGTTACGCCATACACTTTGCTCTGGTCATCTGCTGTGATCGTCAATGGCGCAGCGGTAACGGTCAAAGTACCTGATATATAATTGATCGTATAGTTAGACACCGTAGAACCGATCGCATTAGCAGCTGTAATGCTATAGGTGCCGACAGCGGCCGTTGACAAAGTACCCGGGCTACTCAAAGTAACACTACTGATGCTCTCTCCTGCTGCCAATCCGGTCACACTGAATGCCGTACTACCCAGGTTACCCGTTACGCCATACACTTTGCTCTGGTCATTGGCTGTAATGGTCAATGGTGCAGCCGTTACCGTTAAGGTTCCGGGCACATAATTGACCACATAGTTCGATAGGGTACTACCGGTTGCATTGGATGCCGTGATACTATACGTACCCACTGCTGCTGTAGACAAAGTTCCAGGGCTACTCAGGGTAACACTGCTGATGTTCTCTCCTGCAACCAATCCGGTCACGCTGAAGGCACTGGCATCGAGTGTAGCATTTACGCCATATATTTTGCTCTGGTCATGAGCGGTGATGGTCAATGATGCAGTTGTGACTGTTAAGGTTGCAGGCACATACGTGATGGTGTAGTTAGTGGCAGTAAAGTTTCCGGTAGCCGCCGATCCGGTGATGCTATAGGTACCCACTGATGCAGTTGCCACAGTTCCGGTACTGCTCAGCGATACGCTGTTGATGCTTTCACCTGCTGCCAATCCGGTCACTGTAAAGGCGGTGGTTCCCAGGCTACCCGTTACACCGTATAATTTGCTCTGGTCGTTGGCCGTAATGGTCAGCGGAGCCGCATTGATGGTCAGGAGGGCCGAAATGCTACATCCATTACTGCTGGTATAGGTAATGGTAGACGTACCAATAGATACCATGGACACCACGCCGCCATCATTGATATTGGCTACCGAAGTATTGGCAGATACCCATGGATTGACCGCTGCCGGTGACAGATCTCCCGACAATGTGATCGGTGTGCCATATGCCGCCGTCAGGGTTCCGGATATCACAGGCAAAGGTTTCACCTGTAACAGGAAACTGTTATTCGTTACAAATTCCTCTTCACAGCCAGTTGACTGAAGCTGGATCGCGTTCACCATCAAACGTTTCCCATTATCTGAATAAGTAACAGGGATAGTGAAGCTGGCGTTTCCGGATGCATCTGAAGTTACGCTGACACCTGGCTGGTCACTACCTTCAATATCATACGTAATGGTCTGGCTGGCACTGGGTATCAGGCCGGTCAGTTGTATGGTAGCATTGGTACCAGAGCAGACTGAAGTGAACTGGCCTACGGTACCCAAAGTAGCGGTAGGGAATACTGTGGTCGTAACAGAGGCATCTGTAAGCGCCCTACATCCCGCCGCATTGGTATAATTTACGGTTACCCTTGGACTTCCTGCCTGTTCCCAGTTCAGGATCAGGGTAGAACTGAGTGAGCCTCCGCCCGCTATGGTAGTATGTTGTATACCTCCTAATACGGTCCATGTATAATTGGTCATGCCCGATTCGGTAGTGTAAGTCACTTGTTTGGATTCATCACGGTCACCGTCTGCACAGATCTCTGAAATATTGGCGGTAAGGGTAATTACCGGCCTGCTGTTAACCGTAACAGCTGCCGTCCCTGTCAGTGCTACCGTACAAACGCTATTGGCAACAGATACCAATGAAATGCTTTGCGAGGCAACTGCACCTGTTACACTGATCTGGGCTGAACCCGCCACCAGGGTCACCTGCTGGTCAGCGCCGTCATTGATCTTGTAAGTTACGACCGATCCGGTAGTACCAGTTATGTTGAATATCGCGTTATCACCGGAACAAACAGAAGCATTCGCTGCTGTTACGGTAGCTGTTGGCAGCGGCGTAACCACTACATTCTTCGAAATGGTGGAAGAACATCCTCCCCCGCTCACGGTCAGTGTAACGTCGAAGTTACCCGCACTGCTGTACTGATGGGTGGCATCTTTCGTAGTAGCGGTAGAACCATCTTTAAAGTCCCACAGGTAACTATCCGCTGTACCGCTGGTGGTATTGGTGAAGATGAAGGCATTCACACTGAGACATTGTTCCACCGCGTTGATGGTGAAGGATGGACTCAATAGCTGTCCGGAAGACACCACGGTAACATCAATGGTACGGGGCACACTTGCTCCACAGGCATTATTGGCGGTAACAGTGATCGTTCCGGATCCTGCCACAGCAGACGCTACCACATTGATGGTATGGTCGGTGGAACTGCCTGTCCAGCCAGCCGGCAGCTGCCAGGTCCAGGAAGTCACATCTTTCCCGTTAACGCGCTCATCTATTACAGAATAGGTCTCACTGGCCTGCGCGCAAACCGTGATATCCCCAACGATCGCCGAAGGCTGATCGGGCACTTTATTCACAATAACAGAGGCAGTACTGCTTAAAGCCTCTGTACAATCATTCAGTGATACAGACACCAATGTAATGGTTTGGGAAGCAACTGCACCCGTAACCGTAATGGTAGAGGATCCGCCCGTTAAAGTGGTGGTAGCTGTTCCGCTGATACCCGTCAGTTGATAGGTCACTACAGCACCAGCCGAACCAGTGATCACAAAACCAGCATTGGAACCCGAACAGATAGAGGCGGCCGATGCGGTTACCGTTGCCGTAGGTGTCAGTTCAACGATCTTTGAAACCGTTTTTACAGGTGACCAACAACCATTATCTCCTCTGTATCGCAGGTATAATGTTTTGGTTCCGGTAGTAGGCCATTCCAGTGTGATCTCAGGGTTACTTGCTGTTATCGAACCAGACTTGAGAACATATCCTGTGCTGTTGGCCGGAGCCTCCCAATCGTATGGATTAGGATAGGTAGAGGCCGGCATGGTATAGGTGATCGGTGTATTGGTACAAACTGTCTCCGTCAAAGGAGATACTGTAATCAGGCTGGTAGAAGGCAATGCTAATATCTCCAGGCTCCTGTTGGCCTCACAACCGTTGATATCGGTATAAGTGATGGTGACCGTACCGGCGCTGATCCCGGTTACCAGACCAGCAGATACGACAGCAATATTTGTATTAGAGGATCTCCATGGATTGGAGGTAGCCGCAGTGCCACTGGCAGTGAAGTCGGTAGTAGTGGACATACAGATGGCCGTTACCGTTCCTGTGATCTCAGGCAAAGTATTCACGGTAACTGTCACCGCAGTACGCGACACAGATACACAACCGGCATCACTGGTCACATCCACGTAAAAACTGGTGGTATTGGTCAATGCCGCTGTAGTATAGGCCGCACCGGTATGTAAAAGACTGCCACCGCTGGCTGCTGTGTACCATTTGTACGTAGGACTGGTGGCACCAGAACTGGCCGTTAACGTAGTGGTCAGACCGGAACAGATCGTTAAGGTACCCGTTACACCAGAGATCGTCGGCGTAGGATTCACCGTTACGGTTACTTCTGTTCTTGAGGCAGACACGCAACCCGCATCACTGGTCACATCCACATAAAAGCTGGTCGTGGTGGTCAATGCTGCTGTTGTATAGGCAGCACCGGTATGTAAGAGACTGCCACCACTGGCTGCTGTGTACCATTTGTACGTTGGACTCGTAGCACCAGAGCTGGCGGTCAATGTGGTGGTCAGGCCGGAACAGATCGTCAGAGTACCAGTAACACCAGAGATGGTTGGCAATGGATTCACCGTAACCGTTACTTCGGTCCGGGACGCAGCAACGCAACCGGCCCCACTGGTCACTTCTACATAAAAATTGGTTGTGTTGGTAAGGGCTGCCGTAGTGTAAGCTGCGCCGGTATACAGTAAACTACCACCGCTGGCTGCTGTGTACCATTTGTACGTAGGACTGGTAGCACCAGAGCTGGCGGTCAATGTAGTGGTCAGACCGGAACAGATCGTCAAAGTACCTGTAACACCCGAGATGGTCGGTAATGGATTTACCGTAACGGTCACCGCTGTGCGTGAAACAGATACGCAACCCGCATCGCTGGTCACATCCACATAAAAATCAGTAGTAGTTGTTAAGGCATCTGTGGTATAAGCAGCACCGGCATATAAAAGAGTTCCGCCACTGGCTGCTGTGTACCATTGGTACGTAGGGCTACTGGCAGACGAGCTTGCCGTTAAGGTGGTGGTCAAACCGGAACAGATGGTAAGTGTTCCGCTTACACCTGAGATAGTAGGCGTAGGATTCACCGTAACGGTCACCTGGGTCCTTGAGGCAGACACACAACCCGCATCACTGGTCACATCCACATAAAAGCTGGTCGTGGTGGTCAATGCTGCTGTTGTATACGCAGCACCCGTATATAAAAGCGTTCCACCACTGGCTGCTGTATACCATTTGTAGGTTGGACTGGTGGCACCAGAGCTCGCGGTCAATGTAGTGGTCAGACCAGAACAGATCGTCAGAGTACCGCTAACACCAGAGATGGTTGGCAAC